>NZ_CP055153.1:4800000-6000000 GCF_014075995.1 Adhaeribacter radiodurans
GTAGTTGGTAGGTCTCGTAAACCCCTCCCCCCTTGCGGGTACCTCCCCTAAAAACAGGGAAGGAGAAGCAGCTTTTCCTATTTTCTCCTTTCCTCAGCTCCACCTGCGGAATTCTGCTAAGCAGAATTAGAACCCTAGAATGCACTCCACTTAGCTACTTGGCTACAGCTAGTAAGGAAATAGAATTAGTAAATACATCTTTCTTTTTCAGTTAAATATTCCCTTTTCTCTCAAACATAGTTACCAAATTTTGGGTACAAACCGAGCATATTTCTAAAAGGAGAAAGCCAGAAAAGCAGGAGCTAGAATAAACGACACCAGTTTGGCTGTTGAGGGCCTTCTAAGGTTCCGGTGTGGCATAGCCACATTCCACAGACGGAGTCGAGGAAAGGAAGCTTAGACCAGCCCGAAAGTGCCAAACGAGGCCTGCCGGCCAGGAGGCAAACTTAGGCCGTTGAACCACATCAGCACCGCCAACTGGAGCCTTGAAAAGGCTCCATAGAATAGCTCTTATTTACTAATAATATGTTCTTAGTTTTCTTATTAAGTACTACGTGCATATTATCAAGCTAAAGCAGTTGGAGCGCCCAACTGCTTTTTTTATACTGCATCTAACCCTCCTTAAAACCACAGAATTGTACAAAAACAAGGCGGCATTACGTAATTAGCTCACTTTATGGTTTTAAATATTCTTATAATTCTTGTAAACATTTTTTTATTTTTCTTAAATCCGATCAGAATTACACTTCGTAGGTCTTTCCACAACCCGTTAATAATCCGCTGGTTAATTGGTCCTTTTCCCATTATTCATTTTTTACCTATAAATGCCTATGAAAATGTTTACAAAGTCTGGCCTGCTGAAATCTGGGCTGGTAGTGGTGGCAGTAGCTTCCCTATCCGTAATTGGTACCCGCTTTAATTATCTGGAATCTTCAAGTCACCGCGAAGCGCCGATTATTGCGAACGATCCCCTGGCTGATAATACCGATGTGTATGCCTTCCGCAACCCGAAGAACAAAAACAACATGGTATTAATCGCCAACTACATTCCTTTTGAACACCCGGATGGTGGCCCTAACTACTTTAACTTTGGCGAAAACATTGCCTACGACATTCACATTAAAAACGACCCTGCTACCAAAGGCGATGATATTTTATATCGCTTTGAGTTTAAATTAAAAGACGAAGATCCAACTACTTTCTTTAACATCCGGCTGGGTAAACAAAATCGAAAAGCCACTTATACCTGTAAGAAAAGCACCGACAACGGAAAAACCTTTACTACTATAATATCCAATGGTATTGTTCCTCCGAACAACATTGGCCCTCGCTCCATCGAGAGTGCCGTAGGCCTAAACAGCAGCTACGATAAAGAAATGCAAAAAGGCATCATTACTGCTTCTACCGGCGAGAAAGTTTTCTGCGGACCAGTAGATGATCCGTTCTTTGTAGATATAGGAGCCATTTTCGACTTAGGCGCTACTCGTCCGAATAAAGCCGTTGATGGTTTAAAAAGAATGAACGTGCATACTATTGCCTTAGATGTTCCTATTGAATTATTGAACAAAGAAGGCCAGAAAGTAAGCAAATCCTGGAGCATTCTGGATCCGGATTTTATTATCGGGGTGTGGGCTTCTGCCAGCCGCCGGCAAATTACGGTACGCGAAAGCAAAGGCAAAATCCGGCACGAGGGCGAGTACGTGCAGGTTTCCCGCTTAGGCATGCCGCTAACCAACGAAGTTATTATTCCGATTGGTAAAAAAGACGAATGGAATTATTATTCGTCCAACAACGATCCGAAAGAATTCGAGAAATACTTTACCAACCCGGAATTAGCCCTGTACATGGATGATTCTAAATTTGGCGGAGCAGTACCTGGTTTATCGGCGCTGCGCATTCAAACTAAATCTCTGGGTGCATTCGATTTCCGGAACGGAGCCGATGGCTTGTATTCTTTATTAGGCGACCCCGCCACCAAAGGAACCGCCTTCGATAAACAATTATTCGGTAATTATTTACTCCGGAAAGGCGAACCTCGCTCCGTGGATTTATTGCCTATTTTCATGACCGGTGTTCCTAATTTAGCACCTTACCAACTGGTTACCGGTAAAAAAGACGGCAATCCGCTGGCCGCCGGCAAGCCTTTTATCAATAACTTTTTGCCTACCTTCGGTGATATGCTGCGCGTAAATATGGCCGTACCGCCAACCGACCGCGACTCGAAAGATTTTAGCAGTTTAGGATTAGTGCAAGCCGCTGTTTTAGGTATTGTTGATCCCCGTTATAATATGAGCACGGCTATGCAGTTTATTCCGAACATGGATGGCTTCCCGAACGGTCGTCGCTTAGAAGATGACGTTACCCGGATTGAATTACAAGCAGTTAGTGGTATTGTATTGGCGGCCGTTGGTTTAGGTTACGATGATTATGATCCTATGGCCGGTACCGGCACCATAGGCGACGTAGAACAGCAACACAACAGCGATCCGATTATGATTATGCCACCGGCTGGGGCTATTTTCACAAATGTACGGTCGGCCACTTTTGGTACCGGTAAAGGCAGCAGTTGGGAAAACTTTAAGTTCGACGCGAATTGCCAAATAGATGTAACTGATAAAGTACGGAAAGCCTACGGTAACTTCCAGTTGACTAACTCCGATCCAAACTTTACCATTCCGGTTAACTACAAAGTATTAGGCGATCCTTGCCCGGGTTCCGAAAAGAGTTTACGGGTAGTATTGGATTACCGCACCACGGCTAGTTTAGCAACACCGGCTTTAGTAAAAGTACTTACCTTTACTACCGGCGTGGAGAAAAACGATGCCGAATTCCAAACCCGATTCCCTTTTGAAGCGGAACCCTGGAACGGTTACACCGAAGGTGGCCACGGCAACACGAACGCCAGCGGCAACATCGATAATGCCAGCGCTAGCGCCAGTATTACGCCTTACAATGCACCGAATGGCTTAAACTTATCTTCCCCCGACGTGATGTTGAAGCAAATGGAAAATTTCCCGAACCCATCGCGCGATAAGACTACTTTCCGTTACCACGTAGCCCAACCTACCGAGGTAAGCCTGCTCATTTACGATGCGAACGGCAATTTAGTAGCTAGTCCGGTTAGTAAGGAAAAACGCGCCGCTGGTATGTACGAAGTATCGGTAAACGTGAGTAAATACCAGGGCGGTTTGTACTATGCCCGGATTGTAAACGGCAGCACCAAGTCAGATCAAACTTTAAAATTTGTAGTTTCTAAATAAGTAAAGTCTATAAAGGCCAGGGGTAAAGCCTGGCCTTTATTTAAGTTTTGATGATTACTCAAATGTCTACTATATGGTAGGCCTCTGGCCGGGATAACTGATAAACAATTTTTAAAAGCAAATCAGCAACAAGTTTCTACCGGCCAGAAACCGGACGATAATTTTCACGAGCGAGGACGCTCGCGATATAATTAAAACTTAACCTTATCTTCAAAGAGCTACCTTTCACCTGCTTAATCGAAACACGAAACCGCAGCTTTATTTAAAGAACAAAACCAATCGTAATTATGAAAAAGAATTACTTTTATATAGCTACTACCGCCGTATTGCTGGTAACCGCCATTGTATTCTACCAAAAATACCAGAATGTTTCGGATCCTATTCCGCCGCTGCACGAACGACAAGGCCCTATTTCTACTACCAGCGAATGGTTAAATACCAAAGCGGCCATTCAAGGTTTGCAACGCAAGCTCCGCGAAAAACCCGGCGATTTAAAAAGTAAGTTATTGTTAGGTTTGGCTTACATGCAGGAAGCCCGCATTACCGGCGAACACCCGTACTATTATCCGGCCGCGCTTGGCTTAATTCAGGATGTTTTAGACCATGAATCATCTGACCAGGTATTGATCTATGAAGCTACGGTAGCCAAAGCTACCATTCAGTTGTCGCTGCACCAATTTGAAAAAGCCTTGGAAACAGGTAAAGAAGCCCTGAAAATTAACGACCACGGGGCGGCGGTTTACGGGGTATTGTGCGATGCCAACGTGGAATTAGGCCATTACGAAGAAGCCATTGCTATGGCCGATAAAATGAGTTCGCTGCGTCCTGATTTAAAATCGTATTCACGGGTTTCGTATTTGCGGGAAATTCACGGCGATATGCCAGGAGCGATTGAAGCCATGCAACTAGCTGCTACCGCAGGTTTCCCGGGTCTGGAACAAACCTCGTGGGTTTTAGTAACGCTGGGCAGTTTATATGAAAAAACCGGCGACCTGAAAAATGCCGAAGCTCAGTATAACAAAGCTTTAGGTCAATCACCTAATTATGCTTTTGCCATTAGTGGTCTGGGGCGGTTAGCTGTTAAAAGCAAAGATTACGACAAAGCCACCCAGCTATTTACGAAAGCCGCCACTATTTTACCGGAATTTTCTTTTCAGGAAGAATTAGTGCGCTTGTACCAGCACCAGGGACAAACCAAAAAAGCTGAAGCCACCTTAAAAGAATTACTAGCCGGCCTGGAAGAAGATCAGGAAGCCGGCCACGTAGTAGATTTGGAACTGGCTAATATTTACCTGGAGTTAGGCAAAGATCCAAATACAGCTCTTACTTACGCTTTAAAAGAACACAAAAAACGACCCGACAACATTGACGTTTGCAAAACTCTGGCCCAGATTTATTACCAAAAGAAAGAGTATGCTACAGCAGCCAGTTATTTGAAAAAAGCTACCCGTACCAACAGTCAGGCAGCGGATTTAGTGTGTCTGGATGGCTTAGTCAAATACCATTTAGGCAACCAGGTAGAAGGCGCAAACTTAATCCAAAAGTCGTTGGCCATAAACCCCTACCAGAACACCCATCTAAGTACGGAAGGTAAAAATCTGGTGCACAAATCTATTTCTAAAATTTAGGTTAGGTTTCGGCTTAAAGCAACTTTTTTCGTAAGGTGTTCACCTATTGCAAAATTTTAGCCTTTCTCTAAAACGAAAAAATAGTTTTGCCTGCTTTACTTTAGCAGCTACCAATTAGCTACAGTTACTAATTTTAATCTTTCTATCATGTTTAAAACCCTTACCGTTTATTGTATGCTGGTCAGCTACTTTTTAGTAGTGCTGGTTACTAATATTACTACGGTAAATGCGGTTAAATATACCCAAGCGTATAACGTTGGTGAGCCCTACGTGCACGCTCCCGACTGCCAACAACGGTATTACTTACAGTTTGATTGTTTTGAACAATGCAACAATCCGGAGCTAAGCAATGCATCTGATATACCTGTTAATCAGTATCTTTATTTACTAGCCAATGGCCCCGATTTGCATCATCTCGTAACTTTGGTATGGACTGATGCCTGTTATTTGTCTACTGTAAATTTAGATTTTCCTCCCCAAAAAGTATTTCTTACCTCAGGTTTTTCGCCCATTTATTGCCCTCCTCCGAACACGATTTAAAGCCTCTTAGCAACGCTTTGCGTTTTACTATCTCTTCTTTAAATGGCTTTCACCCGATAAGTTTTGGGCATTCTTCTGTGCCTGTCTTATCCTGAACTAAATCTTATTATGCAATACTTTTACCAAGGAACGGCTGTATCCTCACTAATAGAGGCATGTCGTAATCGTACAAACTTACGCCGCTTACTTATGACTTGTTTTTTCTTATGCGGTGCTCTTTCTGCCTCGGCGCATAAAATTTCTATAAAAGGAGTAGTATACGGCAAAAACACCAACACACCTTTATCTGGCGCTACCGTTAAAATAGTAAATACTTCCAAAGTTTCTACTACCGATAACTTTGGCGTGTACATTTTTACTAATCTGGCCGATGGTCCTTACGAATTACAGATATCTTACCTGGGTTACGAACAAAGCCGGGCAAAGGTAGTAGTAACCAAGGCTGCTCCGGCCAAAGTAGTTACGCACCTGGAAACCGGCAACTTACAATTAGCAGAGGTGGCGGTTTCTGCCGCTCAGGAGAAGCCCTTAAACATTATCAGTTCCGTAGACTTACAAATGCGGCCTATCCAGAATTCGCAGGAAGTATTACGTTTTATTCCGGGTCTGGTAATTGCCCAACACGCCGGTGGCGGCAAAGCCGAACAAATATTTCTGCGTGGTTTTGATATTGACCATGGTACCGATATTAACCTGACGGCCGATGGTATGCCGGTAAACATGGTATCGCACGCGCACGGACAAGGCTACTCCGACTTACACTTTCTTATTCCGGAAACCATTCAGGCCGTAGATTTTGGCAAAGGACCGTACCAGGCCAACAAAGGTAATTTTGCTACGGCCGGTTACGCCGACTTCCGTACCCGCCCTGCCCTTGATAAAAACAGTTTAAAGTTAGAAGCCGGTCGTTTTGATAATTACCGGGCGGTAGGCATGTTTAATTTGCTCGGACCCGCTGCCCGGCAGAAACACCAGAATGCGTACCTGGCTACCGAATATTTATTTAATAACGGGTATTTCAATTTGCCACAAAACCTAAACCGGTTAAATATTTTTGGTCGCTATCAAAGTATTATCAACGACAAAACTATTATTAATGCTTCTTTATCGGCTTTTCGGAGCAAGTGGGGTGCTTCGGGCCAGATTCCGGGACGGGCAGTAAAGCAAGGCCTTATCAGTCGGTTTGGGGCGATTGATAGCAGCGAAGGCGGTAATACGGCTCGTTACAACGCTACTATTTCACTGGAGAAAATGCTGGCGCACGAAGCCGTACTCAAAAACCAGATATACCTGATAAAATACGATTTTAATCTGTATTCTAATTTTACTTTATTTCTGAACGATCCGGTAAACGGCGACGAAATCCGGCAGCGCGAAAACCGCACGATTTACGGCTACCAGGGCAATTACGAAAAAGAACTTAATTTGCTCGGCAAATCGCTCCGGAGCGACATCGGCATTGGCCTACGCTACGACGATGTGAATGGTTCCGAACTGTCGCGTACCCGGAACCGCGTTTTTTTATCACCTGTGCAAAAGGGAAATACCAACGAAGCCAACGCTTACGCTTACCTAAGCGAAACCTGGCAATTATCGCCCCGCTTATCAATAAATGCCGCTTTGCGTTTCGACCAGTTTCACTTTAAATACGAAAACTTACTATCCAGCGACTCTTTAGCTTCGGTATTAAAAGCTAACCGCAACCGGTTCAGTCCTAAGTTAAATATTTCGTACATGCTTTCCCCTTCAGTGCAATTGTATTTAAATACCGGACAGGGATTTCACTCGAACGATACCCGGGTTTCGGTGTTGCCCAATAGCCGCGAAATTTTACCTAAAGCTACTGGCGCTGATTTGGGCGTAACTTTTAAACCGGTCAATCGGTTGTTTGTGAACGCAGCCCTCTGGTTTTTAGATTTAGAACAAGAGTTTGTGTACGTTGGTGACGAAGGCATTGTGGAACCTTCGGGCAAAACCCGCCGCTACGGTTTAGATATATCGGCCCGTTATCAGTTTACGAATAATTTGTTTGCTGATGCCGATGTGAACCTGGCTCACCCCCGCGCCCGCAATGCGGAAGCCAATGCTTATTACATTCCGCTGGCTCCTACTGCTACTAGCGCCGGTGGTTTTACTTACCAATCGCCGGATAAATTTAGAGGCAGTTTGCGTTACCGCTACGTAGCCGACCGCGCTGCCAACGAAGATTACAGCTTAACCGCTAGTGGCTATTTTTTACTCGACGCTGTTGCCGCTTACACATTTAAAAAGCTCGAATTTAAACTAAGCGCTGAAAATTTACTAAATCAGGAATGGGAAGAAGCCCAGTTCGAAACCGAATCGCAGCTACGCGGCGAAACCAAACCTGTAACGGAAATTAACTTTACCCCCGGTACACCCTTTTTTTTTAAAGCGGGGATTACGTATAATTTTTAATTAAAAAATAATAAACTGTTGCAGAATAACTGAATTAAAGCGTAACCGGCACACTCTTGTTTGTCGGTTACTCTAACCTATTTTAAACTAACATTTACTACCGGAAGTATTTTTCCAAAGCTTTATCTTCCCCTTTCCATTGCGCAATTTTGGCTAAGGAATTAACTAATGGCTCTTGAATAAAGCCGGGAACGTCGGGTAAATAGGTGCCGCTGTAGCCTAAAAGCAAGGCCATGTGCCAGGGGTTTTTCGTAATGGAGCCATCAAATTGCCCGTCGTTGGCTAAGCCATATACCACCCGTACGCTTTTTTCCAGACCACCGGCCGGGCTTACTTTAACCCGCAGGAGAATAGTTTCATTAGTAGGATTAGAAAAATAATGCAATTCTCCTTTACGTGCCGTAGCATTTTGCCCTTCGTTTACCCGGTATTCTTTTCCATTTCGGCCCACCAGAGCCTGGCCTTTTAAAACGGTAAAATGCTCGTCAAATTTTTTATGATAATGCCAGGCATTGCCCCCGTGGGGTTCTACTTCCACCTGTATTAATTCGTAGGCACCGTTCGTTTCCGCTCCGGTTTTCAAAAACGTAGACTTATAGTTACCCTCGCTATTGTACACCGTGCGGTCGGAGCGGTTTCCTACGCTTAAATCCAAAGGTGGCAGAAATAAGGCAAATACGGTTATTGCTACAAACAGAAAAAGCACCAGAAAGATAGGAAAGCCCACCAAGGTATATAATAACCGGATACCCCAGTGGTGTGAATGCTTCCAGATACGAAAAACGCCAGTGGGATAGAATAAAAAAGAAGTCCATTTCCACGAGTTAGTGTTGGATACAGTTGGATTGAAAGCAGTTGTTAGGTTATTCATAAGTTTTGTTTTTTTTATACAAATTTGTACCTTAAACCGATGGGTGTGCTACGGATAAACGGATTTTGATTACGGCAAAATGGATAAAATTGAAAATCATAACTGGGGAAGTATTTTCAGCGACATCTCGCAGAAGGAAGTATTCCGCAACGACCGCTATACCGAAGTGGTGGCGCATTTTAAAGAACCAAATCTGGCTAGTGCCGAAATTATTTCTATCCATACCCCGGGCATTGAGTTAATCCAGGCTAATTTTACTACTGCCCGCAAGCTGGTGCTCGTAGACCCGGAAAGTTCAGAAAAGGTAGGTTCTTCTTTTATTTTAAGCGGTGATTTGGAGTCGCAGTTTTCCTTAAATAAAAACTCGGTGACTCATTGGGTAAATACCCATGGTTTTCAGTACACCCCTGATTTTCAAGGCCAGCATATCATTCATGACCAAAAATTGCAAGCTTTTTCCTTCTTTTACGATAATGCCTATTTTAAAAGTATAGCACAATCAGCCGGCGTTAAATACCTGGACAAGGTTCTGGATTGCATGGAACGCCACGAAACGCTGTTGGTACCGCCCGGTAAACTGGCGTTACAACCCCGGATGGCGGAGTTGCTGCACGCTATTGTGCAGTGTAAGTTTCAAGGAATTACCAAATATTTATTTATTGAAGCAAAAATGCTGGAATTGTTTGCTTTGCAAATGGAACAGCTTAATACGGGTAGTGCTAAAAAAGAAGATTGGAGCCCCGCCGACCGGGAACGCTTAAAAGCCGTGCACGACTTTATCAAACAAAGTTATTTAGAGCCACTAACCTTAACGGGCCTTTGTTACCAATTTGGCCTTAATGAATTTAAATTAAAAAAAGGATACAAACATTTTTTTGGAACTACGGTTTTCGGACATATTCACCATTTGCGTATGCAAACGGCGCAGCAACTGCTAGCCACGGGGCAAATGAATGTTTCGGAAGTTTCCTTTCACATTGGCTACAACAACATCAGCAGCTTTTCCGAAGCCTTTAAGAAAAACTTTGGCTACCTGCCCGGCAAAATAAAATTGCACGCCACCCACTTTTAAAAGTCAGGAAGCCACTGAATCCTTTTTAAGAATTGTTTTAAGGGACAAATCACCAAATGGAATTGGTTTTATCATAGCTTAGAACTTTCTCCTACAGCTATTTACGAATAGTTAAACAGCTTTCTTTAACATAATAATTATATAAAATTCATACCAGCGGCTGCTTGCAACTTAAAAGCTAATGCATATACGACAAATAATTGCATTATAAGAAAGGGAAATAGTAAATTTACGCTCCCAATGTAATATCCGCAACCGACACCATGCAGTTCCACGTTACGTACATTGATAAACCTTTTTCGCAAATATTATGGTAGCCATTGGCGATTACAACGAACTGGAAATAGCAAAAGAAGTAGATTTTGGCGTGTACCTGGACTCGGACGACGGAGAAATTCTGTTACCGGCTAAATATGTGCCCGATGATGCTCGCGTAGGTGACCGTTTACGCGTTTTTATTTACCGGGATTCCGAAGACCGGATGATTGCTACCACGCTGGAACCTAAAGCCAAAGTTGGAGATTTCGCGGCGCTTCAGGTAAAAGACACCAACCAGTACGGCGCATTTCTAGAATGGGGTCTGGAAAAAGATTTATTTGTGCCTTTCCAAAACCAGCGCGATAAAATGCAAGCCGGGCGGCGGTACGTAATTTATATTTACCTCGACGATAGTTCTGACCGCATAGTAGGTACAGCTAAGTACGAAAAATATCTGCAAAAAGAAGTTACCGATTTAACTGAGGGGCAAGAAGTACAATTGCTCGTAGCCGGTTTAACGGATTTGGGTTATAAAGTTATCGTAAATAACAAATACCTGGGCATGGTTTATAAGAATGAGGTTTTCCGGGATTTACCAATTGGTGAACAAACCAGAGGTTATATCAAAAAAGTCAGGGAAGACCAGAAACTAGACGTGACTTTACAACGCGTAGGCTTTGGAGAGGTAAAAGATGCGGCCCAGATAATTCTGGAAAAGTTACAAGGCGCTAATGGTTCTTTGCCTTTATCCGACAACTCCGATCCGGATACTATTTATCAAATGCTGGGCATGAGTAAAAAAACGTTTAAAAGAGCCATTGGTACACTGTACCGTCAAGGTCAGGTTGTGTTGCATCCCGAAAGTATTTCATTGACGAATCAAATTGAAGAATAGTCCGGCAAATCTGGAAAGGTTATAGAGTACTTTAAATCTGAATTAAAAACAGGATAGCGACTTTGGAATTCTTAAATTTTCCAAAGTCGCTTTTAATTAGTGCCAGTAGAGTACTGCCGAAGTATAATTAACTACAGAGGCTTGCACCTGAACCTGGAATAGGTAACAGATTTAAAAGTAAAAAAGCCCGAGGTTTTGCTTGTGCTATTATAAACTGGATTGAAAAATAGTTGCTGAGGCAGTTAAGTGCAGTTACCTATTTTATGGTTAATGACATAAAAATTAAAACTAAGTTTTATCCTTGTTGATTAGCCTTCCTATTTTGCTTTTAATATAAAATAGCCCGAATAAATAATAAGCCACAAACCGCTGCAACTAAATGATTTTATTTGTATACTGCTCCATTTTAGAAAAAAGCTAATTGGGTATAACCAGATGCAGTTAGTTAAGTAAGTTCGATTAATTTTTAATTGTTCAGAATGCGTTTGGATTACCCATAAAGGCTGACCAGGAGTTTTTGAAATTTGCTTTTCCCCTCTTTACAAAAATTTAAATTTTTCTCATGAAGAAAGCTCTATATCTTTTTTTCGTGTGCCTGGCCAGTACGGCAGCGGCGCAAACTGCTAATTCTGGGGCAGCGGGTAAATATCCGCCCGTAGTAAATTTTACCGCCGAACAAGACCGGCAAAACATGATGAAGCAATTAGGGATTGAAGCTCTGCGCCCAGGCCCTAGCGGCGATGAATCGGCACCTAACCACGCCAATTACGACGAAGCTTTAGCCAACCCTTACCCGAACTATCCCGAGGTACTTACTTTAAAAAATGGTAAGAAAGTAACTACCCCGGCTCTATGGTGGAACCAGCGCCGCCCCGAAATAGCCGAAGATTTTGAAAGAGAAGTGTACGGCCGCGTCCCGAAAAAAGTACCTAAAGTAATTTGGCAGGTAACCGTTACCGACAAAGAAATGGTTGGCCGCACCCCGGTAATTGCTAAACAGTTGGTTGGTCGGGTAGATAATTCGGAGTACCCTTTAATTGACGTAAATATTTCTATGACCCTGGTAACGCCGACGAATGTAAAAGGTCCGGTACCAGTGCTCATGATGTTCGGTCGCAGCGGACTGCCCGCTCCTGCGCAACCACCGAAAGAAGATTTAGAAAAAATTAATGCGGCCTTAAAAGAAATACTCATTAAAAGCGATCCTTCGCTAAAAGCTATTTTTGAACAATATCCGGCCTATAATCCTTTTTCGCCGCAGGCCACAAATCCTTTTGGTGCTTTTCCTGCTCCGGGTACTCCGCCCAGCGATCCACCTACCATTAATCAGTTAGTGGCTGCTGGCTGGGGTTACGTCACTATCGACCCTACCAGCATTCAGGCCGATAATGGCGCCAGCTTAACCAAGGGCATTATTGGTTTAGTAAATAAAGGCCAGCCGCGTAAACCCGAAGATTGGGGTGCTTTGCGTGCCTGGGCCTGGGGAGCTTCCCGCGCTTTAGATTACCTGGAAATCGAACCAACGGTAGATGCCAAAAAAGTAGGAATTGAAGGCGTTTCGCGGTACGGGAAAGCGGCCTTGGTTACGTTAGCGTATGATCCGCGGTTTGCCTTGGGCTTAATAGGCTCGGCGGGGCAAGGCGGCACCAAACCTAACCGGCGCAATTTTGGCGAAGCCGTAGAAAACTTAACGGGCGGTTTATATTATTGGATGGCCGGAAATTATCTAAAATACGGAGCTGCCAAAGCATCCTTCGGTATTAAAACTGCCAATGACTTACCAGTGGATCAGCATGAATTAATTGCTATGTGCGCTCCACGGCCTACTTTTATCAGCTACGGTATTCCCGAAAAAGGCGACGCTAAGTGGCTGGACCAACAAGGTAGTTACATGGCAACTGTTGCCGCCGGCCCCGTTTATAAGCTGCTTGGCGCCCGCGATTTAGGAGTTACAGAAAGTTATAAAACAGCCAAAATGCCCGGGGTAAATATAAGTTTGTTGGATGGTGAATTGGCCTGGCGGCAGCACGACGGCGGCCATACCGATGCGCCAAACATTAAATACTTTATTCCGTGGGCCAATAAAATGGTTAAGTATACGCCTGCTCCTGTTACTCCTACTCCTTAGTTTTGGTAATTTCTGACAAAGAAATTTTTTAGTAAATTTTCGCAGGTAGTAGGGCAGTTAAGTTCTACAGATAAAAACTTTTATAACGCGAGCGTCCACGCTCGTGTTGTTTATCGTCCGGCCTCTGGCCGGTAGGAATTTAACTGGATTTATTTTAAGGAACCTCTAAAAGTATGCCCGGTCAGAGGCTTCCAAAATAATTTTCACGAGCGTGAACGTCCGTGAAAGTAGTAATATTTTAGTGTTTAATGGTTGTGCTTCTAAAAGGGAATATTCTACGGCTGTTACCTAATTGTTATTACAACCTGTACCTACGCAAGTTAACTGTACCACTACGCCGGAGTACTGTTTTCCTGTTGGGTCAGGTATTCGTCGGCACCGGTTTTTAGGCCTCCTGGCGAGTTTTTAAACGCTGCCGCCATATGTAAAAAGCCGCCTGGCTTACGCCATGCTCCCGACTAATTCCAACGGCTCTTTTGCCTTTTTCAAACTCTTTGAGAATTTTGGCATTTTGTTGAGGGGTGAAGGTCTTTCTTTTCAAATGCGCTGTTTTAAGTTAAGCTTTTTTCTTTTCCTAAACAGTTCTATTTTCGGGGAAGTTTACAGTCCATGGAGGGTTTGCGAAAGAAAAATGAACCTGTAAGTTTAGGACTACAAAAATTAATGGTAGTGACAGGTTAAGTAGTGGCAATTACTTTTTACTCAAGCCAAACCTGTTGCGTAAAGGCGCCATTCACAGCGGCATCCCATACTTCTACCCGTACCCATTTTTTATTTTGCAGATTGGTTGTAAAAGTAAATTTCTTCTTGCCAAAAGGTAAGGTGTGTTTTAAGTTTATTTTTTCCCGGTACACCTGTGTTCCATCACCCGAAATTATTTCGGCAAAAGTTAACGGAAAAGTCCAGTCTACTTCTAAGGCAATTGTTGCTTTTCCGTTTTTTGCTAAAGTAGAGGTTTCACCGGATTTTTTCCCGTTTACGGTAAATGTCGGCAGCAATACTTCGCCCGTAGACACAAAAAATCTTCCTTGTTGCATGGCATCCAAAATAGGTTGCCAGCCATTGTTGTAGTTGGGTAGTTTATCTAGCTGCAAATAATTTACGTTTAAATGCGCGTACATTTCATTTTCGGGCTCTACGGTAAACAAATCTGCTTCGGCAATAACGTGTTTTTTTAAACCCCAATTCGCCATATCATCCATTAAATCCAACACGCGTTTACTTAACCGGGGCTCCGATAATTCGCCGGGTATATTTTTCCAGGCGGCGCCCATAAATTGATCCGATTTAAAAAATGCTTCTTCTTTGTATTTATCGGGGTAACCGGTAGATCCTTTGGTTCGGGCGTGAGCCGTCCAGGCCAAGCCGTTTTCCAGTTCCAGTAATTTTAACATCTCGGTTTTATCGGCAATGCGGTAAACTTTCCCAAAACGCGAATCATCGGTAATAAAAGGCATTCCGGGCTTCCGCGACATAATCCAATAAACTGGTTTAGGAAAAAAGGCTAACCAATGGCCGCCCAAAAACTCGTTTGGTTCTTCGCCGGGCAAGAGTAAAAACTTATCCGAAGAATAGCGCCTACACATATCAAATAAGGTTTTTAACTCCAATAAACGTTGCTCATCGGGGCCTTTTGGGTGCGCCGTATAATGAAACTCACCCAAGTGTACTATATCGATACCCGTATTTTTAAATACCTCTACAAAGGTGGGCTTCTCGGGTACCGGCTGGTTGGCCAGCAGCACTTTCATTACAAATTCGTTATGAAAATGGCTTGACATGGTTTTATAGCCCGGCAGCGGTTTATACACATCGCTATGCGTAAATTGCTTTACTTCGGCTAAGGTTTTGTCGGGGGTAGCCGGGCTTAGCAGGCAAAAAAAGTTAAGCCGCTGTTGGGTTTTAGGTGGCGCATTAAACCAGGGCACATAACGATCATCACCCATTAAATCCTGGCGGATTCCTATGCCATAACCAGGCAGCATATTGCGGTAATTACGGCCGAACCACGTAAATTTTAAATTAAAAGCTTCGTCCAGAGGATAAAAATATTGGTGCGGTGCGGGAAATACAGCCAGGTTGCCGTTTTCGCCGGTGCCCATAATGGTGCGGTACTTTACGGCTAGGTTGGTACTGGTATCAGCGGTTAGAGCGGTGGTTGTTTGCAGCTTATCACCCGAATCCGACCAGGATATACTCTTCCAGACCAGGGCTTTACTAACCAGGCCGGCATCGTAGAGAATAGCTGTAGAATCTACTTCGGTGGCCATTACTGCCGCTACATTAAACAGCGGACTGCCGTTATATAAGGTAATTTCGAGGGCACCGTTAAACGTGGCCGCTTGTATTTCCGAAATACGAATAACCGTGCGGGAACCATCGGTATGCACGCTGGCCGTTTTTTTATTTAGATTAACCAAATAAGACTGGTGCGGTTTTTTGTGGGTCTTATCGAAGAAAATATTCCAGCCGTTCTGCGTAATTAAATCCCGTTTGCCAATGGTTAAAATAAAAGCCGGGTCCAGATTGGCGGCTATTTCTTTAAACGCACCTTGCTGCGACAACTGAATACTCGTAAAAAGCGGACTTTGCGGCGCAAGATTTAAAATAATTTTCCCTTTTTGATTTGCTTTAGCTGGCCAGCTTACTTCCAGGCGATTAGGAGTACTGGTCACCTGAGTTGCGCTCTTTTTTTGTATTCCGGTCAGGTCTATTGGTATTTGCGCCTGAGAACCAAAACAGATAAATACTAGCAGCAAAAGAATACCTTTTCTCATAATCAGGTAAGATTAAAACCACTATTTAGAAAAATAGCTTTTATTCACGAAGATTTTATTACTCACTCAGAAAAAAGCCAAAGTACTTTTGAATCAAAATTATAAAAATAGTAAAGTTTGACTCATGTATAATTCTAATAAAAATCCCCACTCTTTCACGGGTGGGTGAAAAAGTGGGGATTAAGTTACTATTGAATTCTTAATTTAGAATTTCCAGCGCACAAAAGCTTCCATGGCTTCGTAATCGGCGAGGCCTAGTTTATCGTAGATTTTAGCCGTTTCGCGGTTACGTTCGGCAGCCCGCACCCAAAACTCCCGGGCATCGTCGCCGGGGAATACCGGCCGGTCTTTTTGTGATTGATGTTTGAAAATGGCGTTGCGTTTCCGTTCTACTTCCTGCGGCGACAGCGGTACGGCCATTTCAATTTCGTGCACTTCAAACTCGTGCCAGGCGCCCCGGTACATCCACAGCCAGCAGTCTTTGGTCCAGCTTTCGGTTTTTTGCAGACGTGTCAGGGCTTCCAGGATAATCCGGAAACAGACAATATGCGTACCGTGCGGATCGGCAAAATCGCCGGCGGCAAAAATCTGGTGCGGTTTTACCTGCTGCAGCAATTCCATGGTAAGTTCAATGTCTTTTTCGGTAACCGGATTTTTTTGGGTTTTACCGGTTTCGTAAAAAGGCAAAGCCATAAAGTGAATATGATCATCGGCTAAACCTGCGTAACGAGCGCCCGAAATAGCTTCACTTTTCCGGATAAATCCTTTTACGTCGCGGACCTCCTGGGTATCTATCTGATTAGGTTGTTTCTGAGTAAAGAACCGGCGCATATCCTCGTAAATAGATTTTAAGTGGTTGCTATCTTTGCCGATGCTGTTATTAAAATCAATGGCAAACTCCATGTAACGCAGCACATCATCGTCCCAAACAGCAGTATTTCCTGAAGTTTGATACGCTACGTGTACATCGTGCCCTTGATCTACCAACCGGATAAACGTACCCCCCATGGATATCACATCGTCGTCGGGGTGAGGAGAGAAAATAATGGTGCGCTTTTTGGCAGGATTGGCCCGTTCCGGCCGTTGCGAGTCATCGGCGTTTGGTTTGCCACCCGGCCAACCGGTAATGGTATGCTGAATTTTATTAAAAACGTGAATATTAATATTGTAAGCCGGACCTTTTTCTACGGCCAACTGGGCCATACCGTGGTTATTATAATCTTCTTCGGTAAGCTTTAAGATAGGTTTGTTCAATTCACCGGATAACCAGATAACGGCTTTTTTAGTAAGTTGCTCGTCCCACACGCAATCTTTTACCAGCCAGGGAGTATCAAAACGGGTAAGTTCTGAAGCGGCATCTTCGTCGAGAATAAATTCTACGTTATCCGAAAGTTGCAAGTAGGTGGCGGGCACCTCGCTCGACATTTCGCCTTCTACGGCTTTATTAATGATGGGTGCTTTTTTGGCGTTCCAGGCCATAAGCACAATTTCGCGGGCTTTAAAAATGGTACCAATACCCATGGTAATGGCTTTGGTAGGCACGTTTTCTTTCCCCCCGAAATCGCGGGAAGCATCCCGGCGGGTCAGATCGTCGAGAGTAACCAGGCGGGTACCGGAGTTAGGAGCCGAACCAGGTTCGTTAAACCCGATGTGACCCGTACGGCCTATCCCCAAAATTTGTAAATCCAGACCGCCTAAATCTTCTATCTTCCGTTCGTAGGCCAAACAAAAAGCCGGTATTTCCTCTAGAGGCAAAGTTCCGTCCGGTATATTAACGTTTTCCTTCGGGATGTCGATATGATCGAACAGGTTCTCGTTCATGAACGTTACATAGCTTTGCGGCGCCGTTGGACTCATGGGGTAATACTCATCCAGGTTAAAAGTAATTACGTTTTGGAAACTCAATCCTTCTTCGCGGTGCAAACGAACCAATTCAGCGTAAACTTCAATCGGCGTTGCTCCGGTAGCTAATCCTAGCACGGTAGTTTCCCCATTTTGCTGTTTCCGGCGAATCAGGTCACAAATGCGACGAGCCACTTGCCGCGAAGCAATGTGCTGATCGGGGTAAACCGTAACGGGTAGTTTTTCAAAACGGGTTTCTTCTAATAAGTTTAAGCGAATCATAGTTTAACTGAATAAATAGGTTTATGATTTATAAATCTGGTACACGTTAATAGTTAACCACTCCTTTTAAGCGGCAACTTGGTTTGTATGGCTATTGTTCTTTATGTTAAAATTTACACTCCTTTATTTTTAGCGAAGCCAATATTATTCTCGAAAATATTTTCCATCACCAAAGCTAAAGAACCCAGCATTAAGGTATTATTCCCTAAATCCGATAAAGCAATACTGGTTTTCTCGCGGAGCTGGGCCATGCAATACGTATTTAAAGATTGTTGTACGGGCGTTGTAATATACTGCCGGGCTTCGGCAATAGTACCACTTAAAATAATTAACTCAGGATTAAATAGCTGAATTAAAATAGCCAGGCCTTTTCCTAAATGCATCCCTACTTCCGATAAAATCCGGATGGCAAACTGATCGCCACGGTTGGCCGCTTCGATAATGGCGGGTGGTTCTAGTTGTTCTATTTCTTGTACCGTTAATTCGCTTAGCATCGAAACGGCTCCGCCTTTAATACCTTCTTTGGCCAGCCGTACTAAAGCCATCCCCGAAGCTACGGTTTCTAAACAACCGCGTTTACCGCACTGGCACAATAAGCCATCGTCTATAATAGGAATATGCCCAAATTCGCCGGCAAATCCGGAAGTACCGCTCCGCAGTTTTCCGTCCATAATCATTCCCAGACCAATGCCCCAGTCCATCCAAACTACCAGCACATCTTTTTTACCGTGGGCTAGCCCAAACCGGTATTCGGCCAGGCTAATGGTTTTTACATCGTTTTGAATAAAAACCGGCTTGTTAAATTTCTTTTCGAGAATTTCTTCCAACGACTCCGAAGAATTATTGGTTAACAGGTACGTATAGGTATTTCCTTCTTTCGAAGCTACGAGACCGGGCATGCTGATGCCGATACCAATGAGTTTGTTTTTATCGATACCGGCGGTTTGGATCAGCTCTTCGGCACAGATATATAATTGATCTACAGCGGTTAAATCTTGCGTAATTTGCAGCGGAAAAGTGCGGATACCGGTAATATTTTTGTCTTTATTATTAAAAATGGCCATCCTTGTTTTGTGCTTTTCCATTTCGATACTCAGCACAAACAAGGAGTTTTCCTGTAAACCGTACAGATCTGGCTTCCGCCCGCCAATAGATAAGCCCCGGCCCTGCTTTTCCACGATGCCTTCGGCAATTAACTCGTTTAAAAGCGCCATAGAAGTAGGCGCACTAATAGTAAACCGCTCGCAGATAGCCGCGTTGGTTTTAGCTCCTTTAACGTATAAAAATTTGATTATTTTGAGCTTCTGCAAATGCTTCTTCCGCTCGATGTGATTAAGCGTATCCAAGTAAGTATCTTCTGAGAATAAGGCGCTCATGTAACCTGATTAACTTAAACACTGCAAGGTATTTAAAGTAAAGCAACAAACAAATAACTTTTATAAAATTTTTATTAAAGTATAAATAATTAATAAAAATTTTTTATTTAATAAATAAAGATCACTCGTTCTAACCTCTTTATACTTGTAAACCTATATCTTAATGATAAATATAATAAATGGTGTTAAAGCTACTTTTTAGTTATAAACTAGCTACTTAAACCATATTTAATAGGATAGTCTATACTTAAATAAAACATAAAAGATATAGTATCAGCAGCTATTTTTTGGAGCTTGTTCCAGCCTCCAGGCGCTGGTACTATCTAACTTGAACCGGTTAAGTTTGCTTCCTAGCCGACGGGTCTCGTTTGGCTTACCCTTCCGCCTACTGTACTTCCCCTTGAAAAAGGAAAAATTCCGGTTTAGCAAACCTTGGCTCGTTTCACTGCGCCATGCCTCCTTCCTCAACTCCGGAACGCTAAAAGGCCCTCCACAGCCAAACTGGTGTCAGTTTTTCTTAGCTACTGGTTTTTATTCTTGGCTACTGATTAAACAGAATAAAATTTTATGCTGGTAAAAATTATATTCATAAATCAATGCAACTTTTAGCAAAAAGAAAACTCCCAGCAGAAGCGAATTTTACCGGGAGTTTTCTGGGACAATTTAGTAAATAATTTTAATATCAGAAGGTTATCGCAGCGCTGTTAGCAGACAAATTGCCGGCTAAGTCTATGGCTTGTACGGTTATTTTGCTGCCTTTTTTGGCAGTGGGTACTACAAAACTAGCCAATGGGGTAAAGCCAATTTTCTGGCCGTTTTGGTAAATGTTATAGCCCAACATGTTTTTATTATCGCGTACTTTTTCCCAGGTTAAAGTACCCGCATTTATTCTAATGTTTTTCGGAGCGGCAGGAGCCGTTTTATCGGGTTGTAAACGCAGCACGCAATTAGATAAGGCCCGGAACTGGTGGTAATTTCCTTTCCAGATCTGGCCTTTAAGCGCCGTTTTTTGTTCCGGTTCTTTGTCTATTCCGCCCGGGTACCAGTCGCCGTGTTCGTGGTCAATTAGGTAGGCATTAATGTATTTCCACTGCTGCAGAAATTTTTGGTAATACTGCATTTTATCATTTGGAAAATGATCGGCCATTAACAACAACGTGTTTAACCCTTCGGCTTGAGCCCACCAGTTTTTACCGCCTTTTACAATGGTAATGCCGGGTTTATCTTTAAAGTAATAACCTTCGTCGTAAAAGCCGCCGGCTTTTGCATCCCAGCCGTTAGCCAGGGCATGGTCTATCATGCGTTTCGCCACCGTCATGGTTTTAGGGTCTTCTTTTAAACCGAGTACGTGCGAAGCTTCCAACATTAAATAAGCGGTTTCTACATCGTGCCCAAACGACACATGGTCTAAGCCCCGATGCTTTTCTTGGGCAACCGCAGAAGAATCGCGGTAAGAGATAGGTTGCCAATCCGGCTTCAAAAACAAGATTAAATAGCCTTTAGGAGTAGTAATAGTATCCCGAATTAATACCAGCATTTCCTGCAAACGCTCCCGCACCAAGGGATCGGGCCAAACCTGGTAGAGTTCAGTTAAAGCTTCCAGTATATGAATAGAACTGTTTTGATCTTTGTAGCCCACTTCGGAAGTAGAAGGTAGTTTGCTGTGCCGTTGAATGGGAGTACCATCGCGTTCTAAAGCCTGGTAATAACCTTTGAATTTAGGATCGTGGCTGTGTTTTTCGAGCCAAAGAAAGGTTTTTTTGGCCAGATTTAAAGCGGCCGTATCGCCGGAGGCCATGTAATAGGTTGCCAGGGCGTAAATACCAAAAGCATTACCGTACGCATTTTTAGGCTCCGTAGGATTTTCTTTCACTTTGCCTTGCCGGTCGACGAGCGCATAGAAACCACCGTAGGTTTTGTCCCACATTACATCGCGTAAAAAAGTAAAACCATGTTTGCCGCCCGCTTTGTAATACTCTACCGTTGGATAAAACTGCGATGCGCGGGCATTGGACCAGATATGGCGTGCCTGGGTTACAATGAATTTATCCTGCTCAGGAGCTTGTTTCCAGTCGTAAGTAAAAGTACTCAGGAAACCGCCGTATTGCTTATCTATGGCCCGCGGGTACCACTTATTCAGCATCTCCGTCCGAATAGATTTATCAATTGCCGCTGCTAACTGGGCCCGATCAGTTGTGTCATTCGGTTTAAAAGCCGTTAGATAAAAGGTGGTAATTGCACAAAGAACCAAGGCAGTTAAGGAAAAATATTTCATAAAGTAATTTAATGGTATAAAGAAATCAATCCGGATTAGAATATAAAGAAAAGGAGAATGCCTACTTTTTCCAATTCAGAATTACTTTAAATTTACCTGCACTCTAAATAATCTATAGAACTAAAACTTAATTTTCAACCTTTACCCATCTCTTCTCTCCTAATTTTAGCCCTACTTAATTGAATTGATCTAAGAAAAGAGACACCCATATCAAGATAGTAGATGTTCGACTTTCATGATATGGGTGTAAGTAATAGAATGTTAAAGCCTTCTTATTACAATCTCAATCGTACGTATGGTAAATTATTTTTGGCAAGTTAATTTTGATCAGTTACTTATTAATCAGGATAAAGAAATTTCAGATAAAACAAATTTAGTAACTTACTACCCTTTATCTGTTTCTGATAGTTATTACCCAAAAGTGGGTGGTTTACCAAAAGCAAATCTCACCATGCAACTCGTATTTACTAAATCGCAAATACAGCAATTTATGCACGAGGGTTATATCCGGCTGGATGAAGCCTTTCCGCAGGAACTAGCAACGGAAGCTCGGGCAATTTTGTGGCAAGCAACCTCCTGTAATCCCGATGATGCTACTACCTGGACGCAACCCGTGATCCGGTTAGGAGATTTTAGCCAGGCCCCTTTTAGAAACGCCGTTAATACCCCTAAACTGCACGCTGCTTTCGACCAATTAGTAGGCAAAGAAGCTTGGATTCCCCGCATGAGTTTAGGCAGTTTTCCGGTTCGGTTTCCCACCCAGGAAAATCCAGGTGATACCGGCTGGCACGTAGATGCGAGTTTTCCGGGTGTTGATTTATCTGATTACCTGTCGTGGCGGATAAATGTATTTTCGAGAGGCCGGGCTTTACTCATGCTGTTTCTTTTCTCGGACGTTGGGGAAAAAGATGCTCCTACCCGGATTAAGGTAGGCTCGCATTTGGAGGTAGCCCGTTTATTAGAACCGGCCGGCCAAGCAGGTTTATCGTTTATGGAACTGGCCCAAAAGCTACCGAGTATTAATGGGGGAAAAGAAGTTCTCGCTACTGGTCCGGCCGGAACTGTTTATTTGTGCCATCCTTTTTTGGTGCATGCCGCCCAACCGCACCATGGTACAAATCCGCGCTTTCTGGCTCAGCCCCCTTTAATTCCAGCAAAAGATTTTGTACTACAACACCCTGATGGTAATTATTCTCCGGTGGAAAACGCTATTCGGTTAGGTCTTGGATTAGAATAGAAATAAATTATTAATTTGACTCCGGGAAATACCATTAACCTTACATTTTTTAGTAAGTTATTTAGTAAATAAATTAAATATAAATCAATTTAATTTATTCAATAGAATCAAAATTAACCGCATTATCAAAAGCAGGTGTATCAATAGAAACAAGGCTAATACCTAATATCTTGCTGATTTAAAAACAGAATAATGACCATAGAACACGTTGCCATCTGGACGAACCAGTTAGACGTTTTAAAAGATTATTACCAGAAATTTATTGGCGGAATTCCTAATTCTAAATACCGGAACGAATCGACCGGATTTGAAAGTTTCTTTTTAACTTTTGATTCGGGTGCCCGCCTGGAACTGATGAGCAAACCGAATGTGCCCGTTAATAAAAATGATACCATTAACCGCCAGCATTTAGGTATTATTCATCTGGCATTTGGGGTAGCAACTATGCAGGAAGTAGACGCAAAAGCCAGAGAATTGCAACAAGCCGGATATCAAATTTTAAGAGGACCCCGCAAAACGGGTGATGGCTATTATGAATTTGAAACCCTGGACCCGGACAATAACCGGCTAGAAGTAACGACACTCTTTGTTTCAGAAAATTAAGCTTGTGGTTACTTTTATAATACTTCCTTCCAAAACACTTGGTCAAAATTTACTTTTGAGGTTTTAAAAAATAACAACTGCAACTACCAAAATTTAATAGTATTCATCTTTACACTTACATTTATTAAAATTAGAATATGACTGAAGAATTTGCTAAACACTTTGCGGAAGAATGGGTAAGCTCCTGGAACTCTCACAATTTAGAAAGAATTCTGGAACATTACACAGAAGATTTTACCATAGAAACCCCCATGGCTTTAAAAATTAAACCTGAAACCGAAGGGGTTGTAGTAGGTAAAAACCAAGTTAGAGAATACTGGCAGCAAGGTTTAAAACTAATACCCAATCTGCGTTTTGAGATAATAGATGTATTAACCGGAATCAACGGTTTAACCATTTATTACCGCAACACCGCCACCGGTCGGAAAACGGTAGAAATTATGTTCTTTAATGAACAGCAAAAAGTAGAAAAAGCGTTTGCTATGTACTCTTAGCTTTTGGTAAATCCTACTTACTCCTGCATTCTAAATCATCCTTAAGGCACTAAAATTTAAAGGGTGAACATCTTAATCTAACTTTTTTCTAAGCTATTGGTCTTCCAAATTTTATTTTAGTATAGTTTTTACGGAAAAAGTAAATTTGGAAATTATCTCGGTTTCATTTTCCAATTCATAATTTCTAATTTTTAATTCAGAGTTAGCATTTCCGGGTAATGTTTGCTTTTTTGCGTAGGTACTAACCGCCTTATATGTCCGTAATGATTGAGGTAAACCAGGTATCTAAAAATTTTGGATCCATACAGGCCGTTGATAATGTTTCATTTTCGGTAGCAGAAGGCGAAACCCTTGTTTTGCTGGGTACCAGCGGTTGCGGTAAAACCACTACCCTACGCATGCTGAATAAGTTAGAGGAACCCTCAGCGGGTACTATTTATTTTAACAATCAGCCTATTAACGAGCTACCTCCGGAGCAATTGCGCCGCCGGATGGGTTACGTGCTGCAGCATACCGGCTTGTTTCCGCATTATACCATTGCTGAAAATATGGCCATTGTACCCCGGCTATTAAAATGGGAAACCAGCCGCATAAAGGAACGGGCGCGGGAACTGTTACATAAACTGCATCTTTCGGAAGATTACCTATTGCTTTACCCCGATCAACTCAGCGGCGGCCAGCAGCAACGCGTAGGATTGGCCCGGGCCTTAATGGCCGATCCGCCGGTTCTACTCCTGGACGAGCCTTTTGGTGCCCTCGACCCCATTACCCGCACCCACATTCGACAGGAGTTCTTACACCTCGACGAGTTAAAACGCAAAACCGTTATTATGGTAACCCACGACATTACCGAAGCTTTTGAACTCGGCGACCGCATTTGCCTGATGCACCAAGGCCGCATAGAACAGATTGGTGCCCCCAAAGAATTATTATTTCAGCCAAAAAGTGACTTTGTGCGCTCCTTTTTAAAAGAACAACAACTACCGCTAGAACTAAAAACCTTAACCCTTGCCGATATTGGCTTTTCGCCCACCAATGAATTTAGAAACTTACCCGCCTCTTTAAGTATTTGGGAAGCTATTGCTGCTTTATTACCACCAGATAGCTCCCCCATTTCAGAACCGTTGGCTGGCAAAGAATTACCTGCTCGTGCTACTCCGGCAATAAACCAGGTATTTCAAGCGCTGCAAAATTTCCGAAAAAACTAATGGCTGCTGAATCTTCTACTTTACTTGGCTTTATGCAGGAGCAATCCGGTAAAATACTGGAGCAATGCCTTACGCATACCGGACTTACTTTTTTATCGTTGCTGTTAGCCGTTAGCATTGGTTTACCACTGGGAATACTAATTTCCGAAAAGAAAAAATTAGCCGGTACCATTCTGGGCGTGGCAGGTATTTTACAAACTATCCCGAGCATTGCTTTATTGGGTTTTCTGATTCCGATTTTGGGTATCGGAGCGAAACCAGCGATTGCTGCTTTATTTTTGTACGCCTTACTGCCCATTATCCGGAATACCTTTACGGGAATTACCTCGGTAGATGTCGTGGTAAAAGATGCCGCCAAAGGTATGGGAATGACCAAAAGCCAAATTTTAAGGCAAGTAGAATTACCTCTAGCTTTGCCGGTTATTCTGGCCGGTATCCGAACGGCTACGGTTATTAATGTGGGAGTAGCTACTTTAGCCGCTTACATTGCCGCCGGTGGATTGGGCGAATTTATTTTTGGCGGCATTGCACTTAATAATTCTAATATGATTCTGGCCGGAGCCATACCCGCTGCTTGTTTAGCTTTATTGTTCGATTTCATATTAAGTAGGCTGCAAAAGCTAAATCTCCGGACAATGAAACGGGCCGTATGGCTATTACCCTTGGCTTTATTGGTACTGGCTACTTTTTACCTTGTTCCGCCTGCTTTCGGCACCAAGTTGCTGGCTGGTTTTACGCCCGAGTTTATGGGCAGGCAAGATGGCTTTTTAGGTTTGCAGAATATTTACCAGTTAAATATCCGGAATGTAGTAATTAGCGATGCGGTAATGTACCAGGCGGCCTACGAAAAAGAACTGGACGTTATCAGTGGCTACTCCACGGATGGGCGTTTAAAAGCTTTTGATTTAGTAATATTGGAAGATGACAAGCATATTTTTCCGCCGTATTATGCCGCCCCAATTGTAAGGAACGAAGCTTTACAACAGTTTCCCGAATTAGCTAAAATCTTAAATTTACTGGTTGGTCAGATAAATGACTCTATTATGACCGAGCTTAATTATCAGGTTGATTATTTAAAGCAAAGCCCGGAAACAGTAGCCCGAAACTTTCTGCAGCAAAAAAAATTATGGCGTCCGGCTCGCCGCGGAACAGGCAGCACCATACGAATAGGCTCGAAAATTTTTGGAGAACAGTATATTTTAACCAGTATGTACAGCCAGTTGCTGCAAGGCTACTCCGACTACCGGGTAGAAACCAAAACCGGGTTAGGCGGTACTAAAATTTGCTTCGACGCTTTAACCAATAACCAAATTGATTTATACCCCGAATATACAGGTACCGGTTTACTCGTTATTCTGCAGCCCACTCCCACCCAAATTAATCAACTCGGTACCAGTAAAGAAAAAGTGTATCAGTTCGTGAAAGATGAATTTCAAAAGCAGTATAAACTTACCTGGCTCCTGCCTATCGGGTTTAACAATGCCTACGCTTTAATGATGCGCCGAAAACAAGCGGCTACTTTAGGAATAAAAAGTATTTCGGATTTAAAAAAATCACTTGCAAAAAAAGTAAAGAATGATTAATCAGATTATTCCGTTTCGTCTTTTCAAGTCTCCAGGCTGCGGTGATATCTAGTTTGAACCGCTCTTTTGAGACTTAAAAGACTCAACGGAATAGAAGTAAAAATTCCTGCTTCTCACATCCACCGATTTAAAAATTGATTAAAATTTTCTTTGTACTGATCGCTTACTGCAATGGTAGTTTCCCCTATTTGTACGGTATTGCGGGTAATAGCTTTAATTTTTTCTAAGGCTACAATAAAAGAACGATGAATCCGCATAAACCGCCGGGGGGGTAGTTTTTCTTCTAAGGCTTTGAGGCTGGTAAGAGAGAGCACCGGTTTTGCTTCACTTAGCAGGTGCACTTTCACGTAATCTTTTAATCCTTCGATGTACAAAATATCTTTAAAAGCAATGCGCACTAATTGGTATTCTATTTTTAAGAAAAGGTATTCTTCTTCGGGAGCAGGAGCTGCAACCGGGTTAACTGGAACTTGAATTAAATCAAAATACGCTTTGGCTTTAGTGGCAGTCCGCAAGAATTCTTCGTAATTAAATGGCTTTACTAAATAATCCAAGGCATCTACACGGTAACTCTCCAGGGCAAATTGATTAAAAGCGGTAGTAAAAATAACGCGTGGATTTTTTCCTGGCTTACCTTTATCTAATACCCGGGCCAGTTCAATACCCGTCAAATCGGGCATTTGAATGTCCAGGAATAAAACATCTACGGGTTGCTCGTGCAGGCCCCGCAAGGCTTCAATGGCACTGGAGTACCGGCCTACTAATTTCAGAAAAGGCGTTTGTTCAATAAAAGCGCAAACCAGGCCTAAGGCCAATGGTTCATCATCCACGGCAATACAAGTAAGCATCAGGATAGGTTTATAGTTAAATGTACCTGGTATTCGTTTTCCGGGGTATTTTCGCCGGCCGTTAGCTGGTAGTTGCCCGAATAAAGCAAATCTAAACGCCGGCGGGTATTTACCAGGCCAATGCCACTGCTTTCTTCCAGTACCAGTTTTTTCTCGTTTACAATGGTATTGGTTACGTTCACGTGCAGATTCGGGCCGTGCTGCTCTACCTTAATTTGAATGTGACACGGCAAAATAGTACTAACGCCGTGTTTAAACGCATTTTCTACGAAAGGCAATAATAACATGGGGGCAATCATCACTTCGGTTACTGGGTTAGGTTTATAAAAAGTAACTTTTACATTCTCCGTTAAGCGTAACTGCATTAATTGAATATAATCCTGAATAAACCCGAGTTCTTTGCTGAGCAAGGTGGTGCCGCTGGTAGTTTCGTAAAGCACGTACCGCATCATCCGCGACAAGGTATGCAAAGCTTGCCGCGAAGAGTCGATGTTAATCATGGTAAGCGCATAAATATTATTGAGCGTATTAAAAAAGAAATGCGGATTAATCTGCGCTTTTAAGAAAGATAGTTCGGTACTGGTTTTTTCCTGTTCCAGTAATTGCCGGAGTTGGGCATCTTTCTGCCATTTTTGCACGGTAGTAATGCTGGTACCTATAGCCAGAACTACCAAGGTGATAATAAAAACACCAATAAGCGAATAAAACAAAGGGCCTTTGCCACCTCTGCGAACGCTGCCCTGATGAAAGGCCTGGTGCATACGTTCCGGCAAGTTCAATCCTATTTCTACTAAATAAATAAGAATTACTACCCCAATGGCTGTGCCTAGAGCGGCTACTACAAACCAACTTATTTTATTAGGTAGTAAAAGCCGGGGTACCCATACCTGGGCATTTAAATAAAAAGCCCCCAGCCATGCCCCTAGCAAGATGGCTTGCTTTATCCAGAATTGTACGGGAAGCTTTACCTCCGAGGTAAGTGGTTGAAATAAAAGCACCAGAAAAGCAACTAAACCCCAAACTAAAACTTGGATTAAAACGGAAATATTTCGGCGGATTAAAGAAGCCATTTATCAGTTTTTAGGAATTTAAAAGACAACACCAAAATTAAAGGTAAGGATTACAATAGTATAAATCTGCAATCTTCGACCATTTCCCCAATCACACCGACCAGCAGGAAATATTTGTCTATCAATTAGCTGCAATCAGTAATCGTCGGACATTAAACTAATTTCATAGACCACTTTTAACCATTAGTCGGTATTCTTTGGCTTTCTATCTATTCTTTTTTTTAATGTGCTTCTCCCTTTGTTGCTTTGTTTCAGAAATCGGGAATTAGCGAAACGCAAGATGTGCTCTATTTTTTCTTATAAGGACAAACTACCGGCTTAACAGGAAAATATAGTAGCATACGTAATTCAGGTTTAAACACCGGCGGCCGTCTCATTTTCCAAGTTCAACTTACTAAAGTATAGAGGATACAAAGTTTTAGGTTCATCCGGAATTCTAAAATACAGTTTCAGGGTACCAAAAGGCGACGACTCAGATGATGGTAATCAGCAGACCTAAAAAAAGTAAATAATTAAAAGATAACCTATTGATAGAATTTAATATATAACTGCGGCTGAACTGTTAAGGACTATTGTAAAAGCTTCTACTACAGATGAAATATTGTTTTTAATACTAAATCGGGAAATCTAACTACTAAAAGGCTAATAAGTAACCGACCTGATAGCACCGGACTTAAAGGCTGGTAGTTGGATTTTACCCGATTTTAGCATTAAAATAAATCTGAGATACAATGAAGAGCGAATAATCCGGAATAAGGATTAATAGTTTACTAAATCAATTTCATTGAATAAGAAAAGGTTACAATAGAAATTTTTCGGCAGCAACTACTTATATTTAGTTAATTTAAGGAGCGTAAGTAGCATGAAAGTTAAAAGCGTAATAAGATGAAAACCAACAGGCGTAAATTTCTGGCTTTTCTGTCTCCTCTACCGTTACTTGGTTTATGGGCACTCATTCCTAAGACTAAGCCAGTAAAGTTAACTCCTACTCCAGCATGCGACGACCACGACGAGCCTACTCCTGCGCAAACCGAAGGGCCTTATTTTAAACCTGAATCGCCGGAACGAAAAAATTTAATAGAGGCAGGTGTGGCGGGCACCAAACTTATTTTAACCGGACAAGTAGTGAATACCAATTGCCATCCAATGGCAAAAGTTTTACTCGATTGGTGGCACGCCGATGATGCCGGCAATTACGATAATACTGGTTTCCGGCTACGCGGCCATCAATACACCGATAGTAAAGGTAATTTCCGGTTAGAGACGATTGTACCCGGTTTATATCCGGGTCGCACGCGGCATATTCACGTGAAAGTACAAGCTCCCGGCAAACCTATTTTAACCACGCAACTGTACTTTCCCGACGAACCGCAAAACCGCCGCGATGGTATTTACAACAAAGTGCTTTTAATGAATATTAAACCAACAGAAGACAAGATGAATGCTGGTTTTACTTTTGTACTAACCGCATAAATTTTTAAATGCATTTACAATTAAATTGCAATAATTTCTTAAATATCAATTAATTTACTAGCGCTACTTTCAAATAAACCAAATCTTTCTTCACTTCAATTAATTACAACTTATGAGAACAATTAAAATTTCTACCTCTGTTCTGGCTTTTGCTTTACTTATTGGCAGTGTTACGGTTAACAGCACTCCCCGTAATCCGGTAAAAAAAGCAACTACTAAAGCTGTAGCTGTAACCACCCTGGACGCCGACCCGGCTGCTAGCACCATTAACTGGACCGCTAAAAAAGTAGGTGGCCAACACACCGGCACCGTTAAATTGACAAAAGGCAGCTTGCAAGTAAACGGTAAAAAATTGGTAGGCGGTAACTTTGTAATGGACATGACTACTATTACCGACCTGGATATTACCAATGAAGAATTTAACAAAAAGTTAACCGGCCATTTAAAATCCGAGGACTTTTTCTCGGTGGAGAAGAATCCTACCTCTACTTTTAAAATTACCAAAGCAGCCCCAATTGCTGGTGCCAAAGCCGGTGAGGCTAACTATACCATTACCGGTGACCTAACTATTAAAGGTATTACCAATCCGATTACTTTTCCAGCTACCGTAAAAGTGGATGGTGCAAATGCCGAGGCTAGTGCTAAAGTAGAAGTAGACCGTATTAAACACGATATTAAATTCCGCTCGAGCATGTTGGGTACTGCCGCCGACAAGATTATTGATGATATTTTTGTAATGGACATAAAATTAGTAGCAGGTAAATCTAAAACAGCTAAGTTGTAATAAGCTGTTCTTGGTTTTAAACTACTTATAGTTCCTAGAAAATTCAGGTTGAACCCGTCGGAAACTCCTCTTTATAACAGATAGGGATTTTGCGTTAGGTTTAACCTGAATTTTTTATTTTTTATAACCAGCTTGAAGAGCTCAGCAAGTTTTTACACCAAAGTAGTTTGTATAAGTATTCCGGCTTCTAAGGTTTTTTGAACGGGGCAACGGGAAGAAATATCTTTGAGTCGGTTGATCTGATCTGGGGTAAGATCTCCAATTAATTGTAATGTTTTACTAATTACCGTGCGTTTATTACCAGCTTCAAAAGTGCTTTCCAGGTTCGATATGGTTCGTTGTTCCAAAGTAACTTCGGCTCGCTCTAAGGGCCAGTTTTTGCGTTGCGCGTACATTTGCAGCGTAATTACCGTACACGATCCCAGAGCACTCATTATGTAATCCATCGGGCCGGGACCGGTATACTCTCCCGTCGCTACTCCCGATTCATCAATTACCATTGACTCATTTCCCATCTTAACCGTAGCTACCATTCCGGCACTGCGGTTCGCACTAACAATTACGGCACCCATCTTTTTGATTTTAAACTATTAATTTTGCAAGAAGTATCAGGTTAAAACGGGTGCCCGTAAGTAAATGTTCTTGTAACCTTTAGCTTCTATTTTACTTTTAATTCCGGACGGCAATCATTAAGCTGAGTTCTTTGTAACGCATATTAAATTTCTTGGCAATCATTTGGTTAGTAAGGCTGCCTTTGTAAATATATACGCCACTGCGGTAATATTCGTGAGTAAAAAGAGTTTCATTTACGCCGCCGTATTTAGATATTTCAATAAAAATTGGAGTAAAAATATTGCTTAATGCATTAGTAGCGGTGCGGGGAACCCGCGAAGCAATATTAGGTACGCAATAATGAATTATATCGTATTTCCGGAAAACGGGCCGACTGTGCGTAGTCAATTCCGAAGTTTCAAAACAACCGCCCTGGTCAATACACACATCAATAATAATAGAGCCCGGATTCATCTGCGACACAATAGACTCGCTGATAATAAGGGAGGGCCGACCTTCTTTCACCGAAAAAGCCCCAATAACCACATCAGCCTGTTTCAAAGCATTATTCAGGATGGCTCCGTCCAGGGTTGAAGTAAATAACTGAGCTGCAATATTTTGTTTTAACCGCCGCAGTTTATAAATATGATCGTCAAAAACTTTTACTTCGGCTCCCAAGCCCAGAGCGGCCCGGGTAGCAAATTCGGCCACGGTGCCTGCCCCTAAAATAACTACCTGGGTAGGAGGCACGCCGGTAATTCCTCCTAAAATAATACCTTTGCCATCGTTGCTGGAACTTAAATATTCGGCGGCTACCTGCATTACCGTACTACCGGCAATCTCACTCATGGCGCGCACCACCGGCCGGGTATCCGATTTATCTTTTAAAAATTCAAAGGCAATAGCATTAATTTTTTTGCGGCACAAGGCATTAATGTATTCGGCGGTAAGGTTCCCTTGTTGCAGAGCCGATATTAAGGTTTGGCCGGGCCGGAAAGATTCAATCTCTTCGTAAGTAGGCGGAGCAATTTTAAGAATAATATCGGCTTCGTAGATTTCGGTGGTGGCGTAAACCACCCGGGCTCCCGCTTCGGAGAACTCATGGTCGGAATATTTAGAAGGGCTCCCGGCCCCGCTTTCCACCCAAATTTCGTGACCCTGATCCGTTAACTGCCTGACCGCTTCGGGGGTAAGCCCCAAGCGATTTTCCTGCAACGAAGTTTCTTTAGGTAAGCCAATGAATAACCGCTTGCGCTTGGTTTCAACCGCCAGCATCGATTCTTTCGGATAGAGCGCCCGACTAGCGGCGTTTATTGCTTCAAAGCCCGAAGGAATATGTTCCGTCATAATAAGATTACTGTTTCAACGTAATAATACGCGCCTCTCCGGCACCAACTTCCAAATTTACGAGCAAATACGTCGTGGGCAATAAAGATTTTATTTTAGAAGGCCATTCGATTAAACATAAGTTCCCGGAATCGAAATAATCCAGCACGCCCATATCTAAAGCTTCTTCTTCGTTGTTAATGCGGTAAAAATCGAAATGATATAATCGTTCCTGCTCTGCTGTTTCGTACTCGTTTACTAAACTATACGTTGGGCTGCTAACAGCATCTGTTACCCCTTTGGCAGCACAAATAGCTTTAATAAACGTAGTTTTGCCGGCGGCCATATCCCCTTCAAATAACCAAATCTTCTGATCGGCGGCAAACCGAATTAGCTCGGCTACCGCCCAGGGTAAATCTTCTTTAGATGCTACGTTCAACACGTACTCATCCGGTTCTGTACTAAGCATTTTTGGGCGTCAGGGTCACAAAAGGTATAACTACTTCTTCCAGCGACACGCCGCCGTGCTGGAAAGTATCTTTATAATAGTTTACGTAGTAATTAAAATTGTTGGGGTAAGCAAAAAAGTAATCTTCTAAGGCAAACACGTAAGCCGTAGAAATATTTTCTTTGGGTAAAAATATACGTTCCGGCTTGCGTACCACATACACATCTTTTTCGGTAAAACCCAGATTCTTACCGTGCTTATAACGCAAATTGGTATTCGTATTCCGGTCGCCTATTATTTTAAAGGGCCGCTTGCAGCGAATGGTACCGTGGTCGGTGGTAATTATTAATTTTCCTTTTTTCTCGGCAATTAATTTTAACGTTTCGAACAAAGGCGAGTGCAAAAACCAAGAGCGAGTAAGCGAGCGGTAAGCCGATTCGTCGGGGGCCAGTTCGCGCACCATGGTGCTATCGGTGCGGGCATGCGACAGCATATCCACGAAATTATATACGATTACGTTGAGCTTGTTTTTATCCAGGTTACTAAATTTACTTACTAAATCTTTACCTGCCTGAATATTTGTGATTTTGTTGTAACTAAACTTGTCCTGGATACGGTTCTGCTGAAATAAAATTTCTAAAAATTGCGGTTCCTGTAAGTTTTTGCCTTCTTCATCATCGTCGTTAACCCATAAGTTAGGATATTTCTTCTGGATTTCGGAAGGCATCATGCCGGCAAAAATAGCGTTACGGGCGTAGGCCGTAGTGGTAGGTAAAATAGAATAATACATTTCCTCGTTATCTACGGTAAAGTAATCCGCGATAATCGGCTCCAGCACTTTCCATTGGTCATAGCGCAAATTATCAATCAGCACAAAATACACGTTTTGCGAGCTTTCTTTCAGCATCGGGAAAACGCGCTCTTTAAATATTTCGTGCGACATGAGCGGGCGTTCATCGGCTTCGTTGTTTATCCATTCTTCGTAATTATCCATTACGAACTTGGCGAAGTTGGAATTGGCCTCGTCTTTCTGCATGCTAATTACATCGGCCATGCTTTTGCCTTCAGTTTCGTCAATTTCGAGCTCCCAGCGTACCAGTTTTTTGTAATTTTCGGCCCATTCTTCGTGGCTTAAGCGTTCGCCGAAGGCCATGCCTAAAGTGCGGAAATCGCGTTGGTAGCTGCTATTGGTTTTTTCCGAAACCAGCCGTTTGTTGTCGAGTATTTTTTTAACCGAAAGTAAAATCTGGTTCGGGTTGAGAGGTTTAATAAGGTAGTCGGCAATTTTTGCTCCGATTGCCTCCTCCATAATGTGTTCTTCCTCACTTTTGGTAATCATTACCACAGGTATGGTGGGCTTTAAGGCTTTAATTTCCGAAAGTGTTTCGAGACCGGAAATTCCGGGCATGTTCTCATCTAAAAAAACAACATCGTAATTATTTTCCGAACATTTCTCAATGGCATCTGCGCCGCTGGGTACCGGCGTAATATCGTAGCCTTTATCTTCCAAGAAAAGAATATGTGGCTTCAGTAAGTCTATTTCGTCATCGGCCCATAAAATATTATATCTTTGCATAGTTTTATTTTTAAAACAAATCGTGCTTTTAACTGGTTAGTAGCGCTTGCGGCAATATAGTTAATTGCATGCGCTTGTAATCTTTTATATTTATAGTAACAAGGAAAAATAGTAAACAGTTACTATTTCTAAAAAGTAGCGCGGATACTTTAGAGAGTTTCCTATCCATAATCGCTAATAAACAACTGCCAACCCGATTATCAATTGAATAAGAAAAAAATTTTTAACGACCCTGTATACGGATTTATTACGGTTCCGTCGGATCTTTTATTCGATATTATTGAGCATCCTTATTTTCAGCGACTGCGGCGAATAAAACAACTAGGCTTAACAGACTTTGTTTACCCGGGTGCGCTGCATACCCGTTTCCATCACGCGCTCGGAGCCATGCACCTCATGAACAATGCGTTACAAACATTAAGCAGCAAAAATAACGAAATTTCTGAGAAAGAATGCGAAGCATCGCTAATAGCCATCTTACTGCACGATGTAGGTCACGGTCCGTTTTCGCACGCCTTAGAAACTTCTATTTTTAAAAATGTGTCGCACGAACAACTTTCGGTACACATCATGCATCAGTTAAACGAGGTGTTTGGCGGAAGATTGAGTTTGGCCATTAAAATATTTACGAATACGTATCCCCGGCGCTTTTTTCACCAGTTAGTTTCAAGTCAACTCGACGTGGATCGGCTCGATTATTTAAACCGGGATTCTTTTTACACCGGGGTATTAGAAGGTAAAATTGGGGCTGAACGCATTATTAAAATGCTAAACGTAGCCGAAGATCGCCTGGTAGTAGAAGAAAAAGCTATTTATTCCATAGAGAACTTTCTGGTAAGCCGACGGCTCATGTACTGGCAGGTGTATTTACACAAAACGGTATTAAGTGCCGAACACATGCTCATTAAACTGGTGCAGCGGGCCCGGTTCCTGCATCAGTCGGGGGTTGATGTTCCGGCTAGTGCAGCACTTACTTTTTTTTTGGCAGAAAACATTATCTTGGCCGATTTTGAAGCAGAAAATACCATTCTGCAAAAATTTACCGCTCTCGACGATTACGATATCTGGCAAGGTATAAAAACCTGGTGCGCGCATTCCGACAAAATATTATCTTTTTTAGCTACCAGCTTACTCGAACGAAAATTATTTAAAATACTTATTTCGAGTAGCCCCTTCGATGAAGATATGTTATTAGGGATTAACGAATTAATTCAGGAAAAATTTAAAGTAAATGAGTTTGAAGTACCTTACCTAATGATATCAGGTAAAATAAGTAATAACGCCTACGAAGGTCACGGCAAATCCATTGATGTGCTAACCAAACTCGGCCACGTAGTGGATGTAGCCGATGCCTCCGATTTACCGAATATTCATGCCCTAAGTACTACCGTGGAAAAATATTTTGTATGTTACCCGAAGGAGATAACGCATTAATTATGGGTGTTTAAGTATTGATAAGGGAAAATACTTTTAATAATTAGAAATAAGTAAAAGAATAGAATAAGATTAAAGTAAATCCGCACCTTCCTTAAGGGTTCTTCTGGAGGAAACTATCTTACTGCGTAACTAAAGATTCTTTCGGAAGGACATATTTATCTAATTTATTTTTACCCGGTTATTTACTACGTTTAACCCAACGCATTTAAGATTGCTATATAAGTTACAAACTATCACAAACAATGGCGATAGTTACTTAGCTCTTTTAAAATAGTATCTTGCCGGTTGGTGGCACCTTTAATCTGAACGTTAATAGCATCTCTATCAGCTCCCTGGGCATTTGGCAATTGGGCTTGCAAAGTACTTACTTCGGTTTCAATAGCCTCTACTTGCTGAATTAAACCATTGATATAAGAAGGATTGGGACAGTCAACTTGAGGAGCATCATCTTCGGAACAGCCGTTGGTGAATACTAAAATAGCAAAAAGCGCCGTAAAAGTTAGAAATCGTAGCATGTAACTCAAATATAATAATAGTTTGGCTGGCGTAATTTACTTTAAAATAGCAAGCAATTTTTAAATTTTACAACCAGATTACCTTGCCCCGAAAGGGGTTTTTAAATGCTGGCTTTGTTTCACCTGGCCTAAACGTGCTTTCTTTCTTCTTTCAGAAAACAAGATTTATGTTCCTTAATTGCATCGTAAATGAAGCTTTATTTATTTTTGCACCTTTCTTTTTTACTGTATTAACTCCAAAATATACCAGCCCTCTTTCTTAAAATAGAGAAATTAAATAATTGTTTCTGCTTATTTAAGGAATCTTTATTAGAGATTTCACAACAATATTACCTTTGCTACCCCAAAGAAATCGCACTTTAATTAAATTCTTTATTAATTTTGGCGCATGAAATTCACCATCGGACAAATAGCTGAGTTATTAGGAGGAACAGTAGAAGGCAATGCAGCAGCTTCCGTTTACAAACTAGAGAAAATTGAAGAAGCCCGGGAAGGTTCCCTGGCTTTTTTATCTAATCTTAAATACGAGCACTATTTATACACTACTCAGGCCACAGCGGTAATTGTAGCCCATTCCCTGGTTTTAAAGCAGCCTACTGCAGCATCCCTGATCCGGGTAGAAGATCCGTATCTGAGTTTCACGCGCTTGCTGGAAGAATACCAGAAAGCCAAAGGGCGTTTACTGCAAGGGGTAGAAGAACCTAGTTTTATGGGGGAAAATGTAACTATCGGCGAAGCGCATTACCGGGGTGCTTTCTCGTATATTGGCCACAATTGCCAAATTGGGAAAAATGTACGCATTTACCCGCAGGCTTACATTGGCGATAACGTGGTTATTGGCGATAGTACCATAATTTTTGCCGGTGCCAAAATTTACGCCGATACCGTTATTGGTAACAATTGTATTATTCATGCGGGGGTGGTAATTGGTAGTCCGGGTTTTGGTTTTGCCTTGCAAAAAGACGGCACTTACCGCGACATTCCGCAACTAGGTAATGTTATTTTAGAAGATAACGTAAATGTAGGAGCGAATACTACGATTGATTGCGCTACCATGGGCTCTACCATTATCCGGGAAGGTACCAAAATAGATAATCTGGTAATGCTGGCTCATAACGTAGAGGTAGGTCGCCATACGGTTATTGCGGCCCAAACCGGAATCTCCGGCTCTGCTAAAATTGGCGATAATTGCGTATTGGCTGGACAAGTAGGTATTGTGGGCCATATTTCATTAGCGAATAAAACCACGGTAGGTGCGCAATCAGGCGTTTCTAAATCGGTAAAAGAAGAAGGTACCATTATTCAGGGATCGCCGGCTTTTGATTACAAGCAAAACCTACGGGCATTAGCCGTATTGCGGCGCTTGCCGGAGTTGGAAAAACAACTGAACGAATTAAAAGAAAAAATTTAATTTTGCCTGTTGCCGGTAAATGCACTTTAAGCTATTACCTTACACCCTTAATAACCTGAGGAAAAATTAAATAGCTAATAAAACATAACGTAAAACGTATCACCTAAAACGTTCCGCGTACTTAGTAAATGAACGATAAACAACATACCATTAAAGCGCCGGTAACAGTATCGGGCATAGGCTTGCATACTGGCGTAGTAGCCAACATGACTTTTTTACCCGCGCCGGTAAATCATGGCTATAAATTTCAGCGCATCGACTTACCCGGCCAGCCGATTGTTGCAGCCGACGTAGATAATGTTGTTGATTTATCGCGGGGTACCACCATCGAGCAAAATGGTGCCCGCATTAATACGGTAGAACATACCCTGGCCGCCATGGTAGGGTTGCAGGTTGATAATATTCTGATTCAGTTAGACGGACCGGAACCACCTATTATGGATGGCTCTTCTATTGAATTTATTAATGCCTTAGAAGAAGTAGGTCTGGAAGAACAAAATGCTCTGCGCAATTTTTTTGAGATTCCGCAAGGTATTCATTATAAAGATAGTGAGCGCGAGGTAGAATTAGCGGCTCTACCTTTAAATGATTATCGGGTTACCGTTATGGTGGATTACAATTCACCGGTTTTAGGTAGTCAGCACGCCTCCATTACCGCCATTGATCAGTTTCGCGATCAGATTGCCTCTAGTCGTACTTTTTGCTTTTTGCATGAGTTAGAAGCTTTGTACAAGCAAAATTTAATTAAGGGCGGCGATTTAGCCAATGCTATAGTAGTAGTAGACCGGGTTGTTACGGAAGAAGAATTGAGCAACTTAGCTACTTTGTTAAATAAACCCAAAGTGGCGGTAAAAAAAGAAGGCATTTTAAATAACGTAGAACTGCGTTACAAAAATGAACCGGCCCGTCATAAATTACTAGATCTAATTGGCGATTTAGCTTTAGTTGGCCGACCTTTAAAAGGCCAGATATTAGCTGCCCGGCCTGGTCACGCAGCCAACGTAGCCTTTGCTAAAAAGATTAAAAAACAAATGCAGGAAGTTGCTATCCAAAATGTACCGGTTTACGATCCTACTAAGGAGCCGGTTATGGATATTAATAAAATTACCCAAACCCTGCCGCATCGTTTCCCTTTTGTGCTGATTGATAAAATTATTTACCTTGATGAAAGCACCGTAATTGGGGTAAAAAACGTTACCATGAACGAGATGCAGTTTCAGGGGCATTTTCCGGCTAATCCGGTTTATCCGGGCGTTTACCAAATAGAATCAATGGCTCAAACCGGAGGAATATTGGTACTCAGCACCGTACCTGATCCGGAAAATTACTGGACTTATTTCTTGGGCGTTGATAAGTGTCGTTTCCGTCGTAAAGTTATTCCGGGCGATACTATCATTTTTAAGTGCTGGTTATTGGCCCCCATTAAGCGTGGTATTGCTAAAATGGAAGGAAAAGCTTTTGTAAACGGCAAAGTAGTTATGGAAGCCGAAATGTCGGCTAGCATTGTCCGGAAAGAGGGCGTATAGTTATTATGAATTAGAAATTATGAATTAGAAATTTTAAAAGTGCCTTTAGCATTCTTTTTGATTTACTAATTCCGAACAAAATTGCTGGAAAACATTTCCATTGAATCTCCCGGCACAGATAATTTCTAATTTTTAATTCATAATTTTTAATTTAAAAGAAAGAATGAATCAACCTTTAGCCTATATTCATCCGGAAGCCAAAATTGCCCAGAATGTAGTAGTCGAGCCTTTTTCTACCATTTATAAGAATGTCGAAATCGGCGAAGGCACGTGGGTAGGCCCTAATGTAACCATTATGGAAGGAGCCCGCATTGGTAAAAACTGCAAGTTGTATCCTGGCTGCGTTATTTCGGCGGCACCTCAAGATTTAAAATACAAAGGTGAGGCCAGTACGGTTTATATTGGTGATAATAGCGTAATCCGGGAGTGCGTAACCATTAACCGGGGCACGGCAATGGATAAAAACACCACCAATATTGGCAATAATTGCTTAATTATGGCCTACGTGCACATTGCCCACGACTGCATTATTGCTAATAATGTGATTGTGGTAAATTCTGTGCAATTGGCCGGTCACATCGAAATTCAGGATTACGCGATAATTGGAGGTACTACCGCTGTACAGCAATTCGTAAAAATTGGTGCCCACGCTATGATTGGCGGAGGTTCGTTGGTGCGCAAAGATGTGCCGCCCTTTGTGAAGGCTGCTCGGGAGCCGCTTACCTATGCCGGAGTGAACTCTATTGGTTTACGCCGCCGGGGTTTCTCCAACGAAAAAATCAACGAAATTCAGGAAATATACCGGACCTTGTTTTTAAGTGGCTTAAATCACAGCAAAGCCTTAGATAAAATTGAATTGGAAATGCTACCCAGCGACGAACGCGACGAAATTGTTAATTTCTTCCGGACGTCGGAGCGGGGAGTAATCCGGGGTTATTTATCAAAAGATGCAGATTAAGCTTACCAAGCTCGGTAAACGCTACAATTACGATTGGATTTTTCGCCATTTAAATTACGAATTTGAATCGGATAAGGCTTACGCCATTTTAGGCTACAACGGCTCTGGTAAATCAACTTTTATCAATACTTTATCGGGTAACCTGGTTCCCAGCGAGGGTTTAATTGAGTACCATGTGCATTCAAAAAAAGTACCGGTAGAAGAAGTTTACCGCTATCTTTCTTTTTCGGCGCCTTACCTGGAGCTGGTGGAAGAATTAACTTTAATTGAGCTAATACACTTTCATACCCGCTTTAAACCACTACGCGATCTTACGCCCCAACAGCTAATTGAGCGAATGTACCTGGAAAAAGCCCGCTATAAATTCGTGAAAGATTTTTCGTCGGGCATGAAACAGCGGCTTAAGTTAGGCTTGGCCATTTATACCGACGCTCCTCTCCTGCTCCTCGATGAGCCTACTACAAATTTAGACCAGGCAGGTATTAACTGGTACCTGGATCATGTGAGCCAGAATCAGGCAGGCCGCTTAGTAGTAGTATGTTCCAACATTGCACACGAATACCAGTTCTGCGACGAAACATTAGATATTACAGAATTTCATTTCCCGAAGTAGATAGAAAGTTATAGGTTTAAATTCGATTTTTGAATTTAATGTTTTGCTTAAAAAGTTAGCATAAAGAGCCGTTATAAGCTAATTAACTTTAATTTTGATATCTCATAACGGCTCTTTACTTAGTATCAGTTAGCAATACCTTAAAAATCAATGTTTCAGCATTAATCGATTGAGGTAAATTTGTATAAGATTATAATAAAAAAATTAGTGGCTTTTTCCATTTAATTAACTATTAATTTAATAGCAGATTTACTATTTTCATTGATCACATAATACAAACCACGTGGTAACTTAGTAATACTAATTGCCTCTCCTTTTTTGTAGTTACCTCTATGCAGGATATTACCATTAGCCGATTGGATACGAATAACAGCATCCGAATCTAAATAGAAATAATCTTTGGCCGGATTAGGATAAAGTTTAAATGGCCGAAATTTTTCATTTAAAACTAGTAAAGTAGCAGAAGGTGGATTGGTATAACTTGTTTCATCTGCGCCAACGTCTATGCGGCTACTTTGCAGCCTTAATTCTCCATCAATATCTCTTTCTCTAATGACCGGTATGTAATTAGGATCACCTGAATTAATAGCCAGAGAGTTAGAAGATAAATGTAAATTGGGATTTGGTAAGGTGGTAGTAACAAAAATGGGGTTTGCATAATGTCCATTAGCTTCCAGGCCGGTGCCTGTTTTGAAGGAAGCTAAACTATTATAGTCTTTGCCATTACTATCAATAGTATGCCAGTCAAAAATAATTTGATCGTTATTGCCTGTGGCAGCACTATAATAATGATTATAATTCATAGCAAGTTCGGTTGAAATATAACCTGCTCGTGCAATAACTACTACATTGCTAAGGGCATATATAATATTATTCTTTATAGTAATTCCATAAGTATTCTGCAGGTATATCTCGCCCCCATAATCTCCACGCGAATTGTTCTTGAAAAAAGTATTATTGTTGATTTTGGAGGATTCTACTCTGCTGCCAGAAGCATTAGCTCCCACGATAATGCCGCCTTCTATATTATTATATATAAAATTACTCCGAACACTTATTTCTGTAGCTGTACGGTTAGGATTCTCACAGCCCAGAGAAATGCCCACACCATTTTCAAAAGACTTATTGCCTTCAACAATAATCATCTTGCCTCCATCTACATAAATACCAGCCGAAGTAGCCACTTGCGATACGCAACGGTAAGCGGTATTGCCCAATACTTTTCCATTGCGAGCCTGATTTAGATTTTCGGCACCTTCTGCCACTGTCCAGGAATAATGTCCGGCAATAACTATCCCGATATTGGTATTATCATGAACCGTATTTTTTTCGACCACGAAATTTTCTACGTTACCCGTAATTGTTAGGCTTTCGCTATAACCAGTAATGTTATTATATATTTCGTTGGAACCAATGTACAGGTTATTGTAAGAGGCAGAACTATTACCGACAATAACGAACGGATTAGCATTATTACCCGAACCAGGCTTGGTGCTGGCGTTTGAAGTCCAGCCAATATTATATACTTTACAATTAGTTACCTGAACGTTGGTACCTGCACCGTGTATAAAAATACCTTTAGCATAGTCGCGGTAATAATTGTGAATTTGCAAACCGTTGATGCGGACATAGCTTTTACTAGCGATCTCAAATAAGGCAATATCCGCTTTATCGTTAAAATTACTTCCATCTAATTCAGCAGATTCAGCTTTGTAATTGGTTAATTTAATGGGAGCCGTGACTGTGCCGGAATTCTTCCAAACCAACCTCTCCTGGTAAACGCCTTTTCTAACATAAATAGTAGCGCCGGGGATAGCCAAATCTAAGGCATGTTGAATGGTGCGCAGAGGTTTAGTAATGGTACCTGGATTACTATCGCTGCCGGAAGTACTAACATAGTAATCCACTTCAAAACCTATTGTTAGAATCCAATAATCTCTTCTGCTCCGCAAAGCTTGTGTTTTATCACCGCTTTTAGGTGATTCGGAGCTGCCTGCTAGCAGATAAGTGCCATTAAAGTTGTTTACTACAGTGGCCAGTTCATCATTGCCAGTGCCACCATAACGCTTATCTCCAAACTTAATACCCGTGTTGCCTATTTTCACAACCCAGTAATCATATCTACCTTTGCCTAAAACAAAAACCGAATTGGCTTTCCCTCCTAATAAGTAACCGCCATCTGCAGTACTTATAACGGAAGTAAGTTCATCATCCGTTATTATATTGCCATACGTTTTATCCCATTGTTTATCGCCAACTTCATTGACCTTTAAAACCCAATAGTCTCTGGTAAAACTATCTTGCGATTTATCATTGTTGATAAGAGAATTGGAAGTTCCAGCCAATAGGTAACCGCCATCAGAAGTGCTTACTACCGAAGCCAAGGCATCATTACGCGTTCCGCCATACCTTTTATCCCATTGCTTATTACCATTATTATCTGTTTTAACTACCCAATAATCATTGCCACCTTTGCCTACTCCTTTTATTGTACTACCTGTACCCGTAACCAAGTAGCCGCCATCGGATGTACTTATTACTTCCGCCAATACATCATCACTAAAGCTGCTGTAAGTTTTATCCCATTGTCTGGCACCTTGGCTGTTAACCTTCACAACCCAATAATCTCTCGAAAAACTGGACTGTGACTTGTCGCCGCTGGCTTTTGAATTGGAAGTTCCTGCTAAAAGGTAACCGCCATCAGCGGTGCTTATCAACGAACTTAACTCATCTTTGCCATTACCACCGTATTTTTTTTCCCATTGCTTCGTACCAGTGCTGCTGATTTTAACAAGCCAATAATCACTTTTTTCCTCGCTATCATATGAAGTACCTGCCAACAAATACCCCCCATCGGAAGTTTGAATAATCGAAGCCAGTTCATCCGACCAATTATCACCAAAAGTTTTATCCCATAGCCTATTACCACGGCCATCTGTTTTTACAATCCAGTAAATACTCTTGGTATAGTCTGGCCAATAATTTGTCGCCGAAGAAGTTATTCCTAAAATAAAATTTAGATAATTGCCAGCGAGTATATAGCCTCCATCAGCAGTTGGAAGAGTTGCTTTTAAGTTATGCCAGCTAAAATTACCTGTATTCTTTGCATAGGATCTGTCCCAGGAAACAGGTTCGTTAAATTCATAAGAATAAGAAACAATAACGCCCTTTTCACCAAACCCAGCAATGTCCGCCCGGTTGTCGCCATTAATATCCGCCAGAATCCGGGGATGACTTTCCACTCGCCACCCATTATTATAACCATACTCCTCTACTCCTAGTTTAGGCGTCGTAAAGCCCTCTCCTGTGGAATAGGAAACATAAACGCCATCCTCCGTAATCCCCACAATATCTGCCATATTATTACCATCGATATCTGCCAAATACCGCGGATGTTGCTCCACCCGCCATCCTCGGTTATAACTAAAGTTTTGTAATACCCGAATCGGGTCGGTAAAGTCAGTACCAGTAGAAAAAGACACGTATACGCCCCTGTTACCAAACGCCACAATGTCGGACCGCTTGTCGCCGTTAACATCCGCCAAAAAACGAGGATTTCGATCTACACGGTATCCCTCACTTTCATAACCATAGTTGCTCAATAATCGCGCTGGTGCCGTAAAATTCTTACCCGTAGAAAAAGAAACATCAACCCCATAGCTGGAGAATCCGACAATATCTGTTTGGTTATCGCCATTTACATCAGCCAGAAACCGGGGATGCCGATCTACTCGCCACCCGCCAGCCAACCTACCAAACTCCTCTACTTCTAACTCAGGAATTGTAAAACCAGTACCTGTTGAATAAGATACATACACGCCACTGCTTGCAAACCCAACTATATCCGCCCGATTATCGCCGTTAACATCAGCCATCATCCGGGGATGATTCTCTACCTGCCACCCCTTATCCGTACCAAAATCTTCTACTTCTAATTGAGGGCTTGTAAAACCGGTACCAGTTGAATAGGATACATGCACTCCATTATCGTAAAAGCCAATAATATCAGCCTGGTTATCCCCATTCACATCGGCCAGAAACCGGGGATGTTGCTCTACCCGCCACCCGCGGTTGTAACTAAAGTTTTGTAATACCCGAACAGGAGCTTCAAAACTAGTTCCTTTGGAGTAGGATACATAAACACCCTTATTACCAAAAGCTACCACATCGGCTTGTTTGTCGCCATTCACATCTGCTAAGAATCGCGGATGTTGATCTATCCGGTATCCTTGCCTAACACTAAAGTTATTTATTTGTCTTTCAGGAGGCGTAAAACTTCCTTGGCCGTAAACAGACGTTAGAGAGAAAGCAAGGGCAGGTACTAACAATAAAAAAAATGCAGATTTTTTCATGATCAATAAATTTAAATGAACTCAGAAAATGAAAGAATCAGGGAGGAAATGTTTTCCCAAACGGGACGAAAAGAATAAAATAGAGGAAAAGCTTTCTTAAAAAAGCAACGGAAGTAGATTATTCCTGTTCAATCTAACTTACTCAATTAATCAAATAATCTATTGAACACTTTCAATAGAAATATTGATATAAATAGCCGAAACCTTGTATTTACCTATATTCCGGATGATACAATTAACTAAAAATGTAAGATACCCTACTCCGAAATTAATGTAACACTTAAGGTACTAAATAGAGCAATAAGGGTATTATTAATATAAATTTTTAATTAGTGAATTATCTGAAATAACCTGGCTAATTAAAAATAAATTGTAAATAATTGAATACCGAGCGGCCTTTATTAAGTTGAGAAGGCATTAGAAATTTAGAAATAAATTACCAAATCTCAAATAACAATTAATGTAAATTATTAAGGTGTTTTGGAGAAGTGCGTTTTTAGAATAATAAGAAAGATAATAGTAAGATTAAATAAAGGAATCCAAATGGCTATTAGGGAATAGCCATTTGGATTCCTTTAACTACTTTACAAATTTAATTTACGGTAAACCGTCTGAATGGGTGTAAGTACTATATTCTCATACTTATAGCATCTTTTAACCTGCCCTTAGCTTACGTTCCCCAAGGGTATAATTCAGGAGGTTGGTGCGAATCGCGGTAGTTATGCAACGGATGCACGGATTCGGTTTCATCAATAAACAAAAATGCATCGTAACGTTCCGGTATCCGGGAGGGAACATAATTAATAAATGCTTCAAAATCTGGATTATATACTACCCCAATTGCCCGATGACCAATGGGCTTTTGTAAATCTTCCAGTTCCCGTAGTTCCTGGGTTAGCAGTAATTTATCGCCGGAACCGGCCTCGTGTAAGCGGGCTTCCCAACTTTCAGGCTTTGCTCTTGGCACTTCCATTTTCTGCATGGGAGCGCCCCATTTTCGGCCAGCCATTACGGTACCCCAATAAGAGCCAAATCCTACCAAAAAGGCATTCTCCCGACCGTGTTCTTCCCGCACCAACTGCCCAATATTTACCATGCCGCTGCGAGCCATATCGGTGGCACGGGCATCGCCAATATGCGTATTATGTTCCCAAACAATGGCTTTAGCTTCGGGGCCATGCAAGGTCATAAGGCGGTTTAGGGTTTCCATCATATGCCGGTCACGTACGTTCCAGGAGCAACCTCCCCCTCTAATCATGGCGCGGTAATATTTTTCGGCGTTAACGGCTACCAAGGCGTTTTGCTCGGCTCCAAAATTAGCTTCCCGGTCATTAGAAAATTGAGGGGCATTGGCACTTATTTTTTGCAGCATCTCCAGTACCTCCTTCTCACAACCTTTATCCACAAAAGCCACAGCTTCGGCGTAAGCCTGGGGATCATCGCCGAAAGGTTCAAAACACCGGAAAGCTTTTTTAGCAGCTTCCACGGTAGTGCCATCGTTTTGTTCCAGGTATTGCACAATTTGCTCCAGCGAATTCCAGAGGCTATATACATCTAAGCCGTAAAAACCAGCTTTTTTATCTATTGGTTGATTTTGGTTATGTTCACGCAGCCATTCTACCAAGGCGGCAACCTCCCAGTTACCCCACATCCAGGTAGGCCAGCGGGTAAAATTCTTTAAAACATCGCGCACCGTAGTACCAGCGTCCGGGTAGCCTTTTATAAACCGGTTTACCAAATAACAATCTGGCCAATCGCCTTCTACGGCAATAAAATTAAAATTCTTTTCGGTAATTAGCCGCCGTGAGATGGTGGTGCGCCAAGTATAATATTCGGAAGTACCGTGCGACGCCTCACCTAATAGAACAAAACGGGCATCGCCAATAACTTCGAGCAGCACATCCAAGCTTTGATTATTTTCGAGCGGATAATACGGTAGTTTACTTTCTGCCATAATTGAACCGGTTTGACTAAATCTAAATTAATTTTACCTGTGCAGGAGGCAATTGGTTGTATTTAGATGTAATAAATTTAGTAGTAAATGGCACACCTCTAATTTATTCCTAATCCTCAGGCCAGAGTACAGGATTGTTTTAACTAAAAGACGAAAACCTGCTTAAAAACAAAAGTCCTCCTGGATTACAGGAGGACTCTAGCAACATAAAACGTTTAACTTACAACCTAATACATGAAATTACGATTTAGATTGTTTCGAGAACACGCGTTTTAGTAAATCAGTGGTACGGGCAACCGGGTTCTCGCGAATATTAGCTTCTTCCTGGGCTACTAAAATAAATAAACCATCAATTGCTTTTTTTGTGGCGTAATCGTTCAGGTTAGGATTTACTTTTTGCACCAGCGGAATAGCATTATAGGCTGACATTACATCCGTGTAATACTTGGTAGCGTAGGTTTTATCCAGCGATTGCTGAATGTGTGGCGCAAACGCCCGGTATAATTCGTCGGAAGTAGTACGTTTTAAAAACTGAGTAGCCGCATCTTTTTCGCCGGTTAAAATATTCCAGACATCTTTAAAAGTCAGTTTCCGGATGGCACCAATAAAGATAGGCTTGGCCGTTTGGGCTGCATCTTCAGCAGCCCGGTTCAACGACAATACAAATTTATCTACCTGGCTACCTAAACCTACACTGCGTAAAGTAGATTCCACGCGTTTAACATCTTCCGGAAACGGAATGCGTATTAACTGATTACCGAAATACCCGTCTTGTTGCGAAGCCTGGGTAGCACCTTTGGCAATACCCTGGGTTAAAGCTTCTTTCAGGCCGCCGGCTACTTCATCAGAGGTAAGTGGTTTACTTTTATTTAAAGCATCGTTAATGGTACCAACACTGGGTAACTTACCTAATTGGCCGGAGCAACTAAAAGAAATTATGGAGATAAATAACAAAAAGTATACGGAGGTGGTTTTCATGCGGAACATAATAATTTGCGTTAACTTTAAAGCTCAATTTACCCGTTAAATGCATAAATCGAACCAAAACCCTAACATTGTATTGGCCGAAATAATTACCATCGGCGACGAAATTTTATACGGACAAATAGTAGATACTAATTCAGCTTTTATCGGCACCGAACTCGGTAAAATCGGAATTAAGGTAAAGCAAATTACCTCTGTTTCGGACGATGCCACACATATAAAAAAATCGTTTGATGATGCGCGTTCCCGGGCCAATATTATTTTAATTACCGGTGGCCTTGGCCCTACTAAAGACGATTTAACTAAATCTACTTTAGCCCAATACTTTGGGGTAGGTTTAAAACTAGACGAACAATCGCTGTTGGATGTTACCGAAATTTTCCGTCGGCACGGGCGGGAAGTAACAGAACTTAACCGGCAGCAAGCCTTTTTACCCGAAAATTGTGAACCCGTTCGCAATGTTTTAGGCACTGCCCCGGGCATGTGGTTCGAGGTAGATAACAAAATTATGGTTTCGATGCCGGGCGTACCATTCGAAATGAAGCGCATGATGACGGATATTGTATTACCGCGCTTGCAGCAATATTTCCGGTTGCCGAAGATTAACCATAAAGTAATTATGACCATTGGTATTGGAGAATCTTTTCTGGCTGAAAAAATTGCGGATTGGGAAGACAACCTGCCTAAAAATATAAAACTAGCTTATTTACCTAACTTGGGCAGTGTGCGACTGCGCTTAACTGGCCTGGATACCGGCATCGGCGATTTAGAGGCGCAAATGCAGGCCGAAGTAGATAAACTGAGTAACATTATTCCGGAATATATTTTTGCCTATGGTGAGGTTAGTTTACCGCAAGCCATTGGTAATTTACTTAAAAAGCACTACCTCACTATTTCTACCGCCGAAAGCTGCACTGGCGGTAACATAGCCCATAAGTTAACTACTATACCTGGTTCATCGGCTTATTATAAAGGTGGCATTATTTCCTACGACAATGCTGTAAAAGTGGAACAGTTAGGTGTTTCGGAAACTACTTTGGAAACCTTTGGCGCCGTAAGTGAAGAAACCGTAAGCGAAATGGCGCAGAATGTTCGCTTGTTACTGAAAACGGATATTGGTATTGCTACCAGCGGCATTGCCGGACCAACTGGCGGCACTACCGAAAAACCAGTTGGTACCATCTGGATTGCTTATGCTGATGCTCACCAAACTGTAACCAAAAAACTTAATTTTAACCGTACCCGCGAGCTAAATATCGAATACACTACCATGATGGCGCTGAACCTGGTACGGCAAAGTTTACCTGAAGCCTTTCGGATCGGGTAATTTTTCCTAAATTTGACGGGTTGAACAGACGTTTTTGGCTAACCTTAACTTGTTAAGCAAGTGGTTACCAAAAAGTTTATAGTTCCTTAAAAGCATTTTAAACTTAAAAAGCTGGTAATAAGGCTATACTTTATGGCCAAAAATCCGGAAAGAAAAATATGGCACTGGTAGAAATGGTAATGCCCAAAATGGGCGAAAGTATCATGGAAGGAACGGTACTACGTTGGTTAAAAAACGTAGGTGACCGCATCGAAGAAGATGAATCTGTACTCGAAGTAGCCACCGATAAAGTAGATACCGAAGTACCAGCCATTCAAGGTGGAATTTTAACAAAGATTTTGGCCAATGAAGGCGATGTCATTCCGGTGGGTCAGGCCATTGCTTTAATTGAAACAAATGTCAATTCGGCAGGTGTTACCTCCTCACCAGAATCTACCGAAACATCCAACGAAAATAAGGCAAGTGCTGCTCCTACTATCACGGAAGAAGTATCCTCTACTCCTACTCCATCCGTACCTGTTGCCGCGGAGAGTGGCCTTACCATCGCTGAAACTAAAACAAAGCCCACCTTTGAAGGCCGGTTTTACTCACCGCTGGTACTGAATATTGCCCGCCAGGAAGGAATAAGCATGGCCGAACTGGAAAAAATACCTGGGACAGGTAATGAAGGCAGGGTAACCAAAAAAGACATGCTGGAGTACCTGGAACACCGGCAAGAAGCACCAGAAATCAACGCTTCTGCCGCTGAAGTTCCTGCATCAGCTTCTGCTACAGAAGTTCCACAACCAGTTGCTGCATCTGTGCCGGAACCAACTGTTGGAGCTCAACCGGCCGTATCGGTGAGTGGCGATGTAGAGATTATAGAAATGGACCGCATGCGCAAAATGATTGCGCAACGCATGGTAGATAGCAAACGTATTGCCCCGCACGTAACTTCTTTCGTGGAAGCCGACGTGACCAATATTGTAATGTGGCGCAACAAGATGAAAGATGCCTACCAGAAGCGCGAAGGCGAAAACCTGACTTTCACGCCAATCTTTATAGAAGCGGTAGCCAAAGCCATCAAAGACTTTCCAATGATTAACATTTCCGTGGATGGTGACCGCATTATCCGACGGAAGGACATTAATATTGGCATGGCTGTAGCCTTACCCAGCGGAAATTTAATTGTTCCGGTTATTAAAAACGCCGATCAAATGAACCTGAACGGCATTACCAAAAAAGTAAATGATTTAGCAAACCGCGCTCGGAATAATAAGTTAACTCCCGATGATTTATCGGATGGTACGTATACCTTGACCAACGTTGGTTCTTTTGGCAACGTGTTAGGTACCCCTATCATCATGCAGCCGCAAGTCGCGATTATGGCTGTAGGCGCGATCAAGAAGAAACCGGCCGTTATCGAAACTCCCCAAGGCGACTTAATCGGCATCCGGCACTTTATGTTTTTATCGCACTCCTACGACCACCGCGTCGTAGATGGCTCCTTGGGCGGCATGTTTGTAAAACGGGTTTCAGATTATTTAGAAAACTTCGACTTAGATACAAAAATTTAAAAAATTATAAATACCGCTATAAAAGCCTAGCCTCAAGCTGGGCTTTTTGCTTTTACCTTCCAGAAAACTAGCGTAAGTGTTAAGCGTATCGTCACTTGAGTTTACGAACAAAGGTCAGTTTCCTGACTAACGTTTTCAAACTATACCGCACACTAGCAAGTATTTAGTAATTCTATTCCGCCAGTCGGGAGACCAATGTCATTAAGTTAAGGATTTTCGCACGAATCTACTTTTAATTTATAGGCAATTAATCTCTAAAAAAGAGAGGCACGGAAGTAACTTCCGCGCCATAGATGCCATAGATTGGCTTTGTCAATAAGTCACAAGTTCCACTCCGCTAAGACTTGCGCCAGAATAGAAACAGAAAAGAGTACCTATAACTTTAAATTATTTTAAATTTTACTGCATCATAAAACAGTAGCTAAGCGCCAAGATACCAGTTTGACTATTGAGGGTCTTCTGGATTCTGCGAATCTTTGGTTCTGATTTTGCGCAGCAAAATTCCGCAGACGCAGTCGAGGAAAGGAAGCTTAGACCGCCCGCCGAAACAGCCAAATGAGGTCCGCCGGCCATGAGGCAAACTCAGCCATATCAAATACGATAGCACCGCCATCTGAATACTTGAAAAGGCTCCACAGAAAAGCATTCACCTTACCAGTTCATTTCGAAAATTACAACTTATCCATTCCCGGACAGACTGTCCATTCGTGGACAATAATTACACGGTGTAAATAAGGTAATATATTGATAATCAATAAGTAAAATTTCATGGCATGTACTTTGGAAATAAATGAGTAAGTCATCAACATTTCTAAAAATGGACAGAGAAATTGCTCCGGAAAAACTCCGGAAAAATAAACTAAAAGACTATGGCAAAATAGCCGGAATACTGGTGCTGGTAGCCACAGGTTTGCTCGCTTTCCGGTTTGCCCTTCGTACTTCCGAAAATCGCTCCAGCTTGCGCACTTCTGTTGTTACCCAAGGATCAATAGAAGCCTCATTGAATGCTACTGGGGTATTAGTGCCCGAAAATGAAGCCGTCGTAACCAGTCCCATTCAGGCGCGACTAGAGGCGGTGTTGCACCACGCCGGCGAAAAAATAAACGCCAATCAATCCATTCTGCAACTCGACAAAGAATACACCAAACTGGCTTACCGCAAACTACAGGACGAGCAGCAACTCAACCAAAACGAAACCAGCAAGTTGCAATTAAAACTTACTAAAGAAGTAAGCGAATTGCAATCCAGATTTAATATTAAACAAATGCAGGTAAAACGGTTGCAGGCTGCATTAAGCGATGAGAAGTATTTACTTTCTATTGGCGGCGGTACTGAAGAAAACGTGCGGCAAGCCGAAATGAATTTAAAAGTAGCGCAATTAGAAGCCGATCAACTCTCGGCGCAAATCCGACAACAAAAGCAAGCCAATTCCGCCGAATTGAAAGATGTAGGTTTTGAAATGAGCATCCAGGAACGTAACCTCCAGGAAATGCAACGCAAACTCGACCTGGCCGATTTAAAATCTCCCATTAGTGGCGTACTGACTTTTGTAAATGAAGAAATTGGGACAACAGTTAATCCGGGTGATGCTTTGGTGCGGGTTGCTGATTTAAGTAGTTTTAAAGTAAAAGCCACCATCGCCGATTCTTACGCTGACCAATTGTCACCCGGTGGCCCAGTAACTGTGCGCCTGAATGATACCGACCTGAAAGGTACGATTGCGACTATCCGGCCCGCCGTAGAAAATAACCAGGTTACCTTCTTCGTGCAGCTAGACCAGAAAAATCATCCGCAGCTGCGGTCTAATTTAAAGGTAGAAGTATTTGTGATCACTTCTTTTAAAAACCAGGCCATGCGGGTGAAAAATGGTCCTTTCTTTACCGGTGCCCGCGACCAGAAAGTATTCGTGATTAAAGGAAATAAAGCCAATGCCCGCACGGTGCAAATTGGATTAAGCAACTTTGATTGGGTAGAACTGCAAGGCGTGCAGCCCGGCGAAGAAGTTATTATCTCCGATACCAAGGAATTCCAACACCTGGATGAGTTTGCCATCACCAATGATTAACCCTCTTATTAGCTAGAATTATGAAAAAACTAATACTATTTTTCCTGCTGCTAATAGGCTTTAATTGTACCCAAGCGCAGGATTCCAGCCAGGTAGTTACCCTGAAACAAATAATTGCCCAAGCACAAAATAACTCGCTTACCTTTCGTCAGGCCGAAACCAGCCGGGAAACCAGTTACTGGCAATGGCGCACGTACCTGGCCGATTACAAACCCACGTTAAGTTTAGCCGGTACTTTACCCGATTTCAGCCGCAGCATTAACCCTGTAACGCAACCCGATGGTACTACCGATTTTAAACAGGTTAGTTTAAATAATTCTCAGCTTAATTTAGGAGTTACCCAATCCATTGGCTTAACCGGCGGGCAAATATTTGTAAATTCCCAACTGCAGCGCTTCGACGATTTTAATGCGGGAGCTACCCGGTATAACAGCAATCCGGCCTTGATTGGTTTTTCGCAGCCTTTGTTCCGGTTTAATAAACTAGGTTGGGCCCGTAAAATCGAACCCTTGCGCTACGCCGAATCGCAGAAAAAATTTGTAGAAGACCGTGAAGCCATTGCGCAGGACGTTACCAAATTATACTTCGATTTATTACTGCAACAGGTAAACCAGAATATTGCCACAAAAAACCGCACCAACACCGAAGATATTATCCGGATTGCCGAAGAAAAATTTAAACTAGGTAAAATTTCAAAAAACGATGTGTTGCAACTGCGCCTGAGTTTACTAAATTCTCAAATTGCCCAGGCCGAAGCCGATTTAGCCGTAAAAAATGCCACGCTGGCGTTAAACAGTTACTTAGGCGAGCCGGCTACTAAACCAATACTGCTGGCAGTACCAGGAGAATTGCCCCGCTTACAGGTAACCGAAAACCAGGCTCTGGAGCAAGCCCGGCAAAACCGGAAAGAAAGTTTGGCTTTTAAACGTGCGTTGTTGCAAGCCGAACGCAACCTGGCCGAAGCCCGTCAATCGAATGGTTTTAATGCTACCATGTTTGCTACTTTTGGTTTAACCAACCAGGCCTCCACTTTAATGGATTCTTACAGCAACCCCGAAAATCAGCAACAAGTACGGATAGGTTTTGAACTGCCGATTATGGATGGCGGCAAGCAAAAATCCTTACGCAAAACGGCCCAGGCAAATTTAAAATTAACCCAATACGCGGTAGAGCAAGACCAGTTAGAATTTGAGCAAAACATCCGGACGCAGGTAAACCAGTTTGAAATGCTCAAAACCCGCGTAGCCATAACCGCCGAAGCCGACCAGATTGCCCAAAGCCGCTACGATATTGCCAAAGCCACTTACGTAATCGGCCGCATCAGCATTACGGATTTAAATATTGCCCTCGGCGAAAAAGACCAGGCCAAGCGCGCCTACATTGCCTCACTACGCGATTTCTGGAACGCCTTTTACAACTTAAGAACCCTTACCTTATACGATTTCGAAAAAAATATACCGCTAACACTAGAACCATGAACCACTTTAAATTAGACCCGCTTGCTACTGACGATGCTTTAATAGCTGAAGCTCCCAGCATGATTACCCTCACCGATATTGAGAAGGTTTACCAAACCAAAACCATTGAAACCGTAGCCTTGCACAACATTAACATCAGCATCCGGAAAGGGGAGTTTGCCTCGATTATGGGTCCATCGGGGTGCGGCAAAAGTACTTTACTCAACATTATGGGATTACTGGACGAACCCACCCGCGGTACCGTGTCTATCGATGGTTCTCCGGTTCGTTCCTTTTCCGACCAGGCTTTGGCGCGCTTACGCAACCAGAAAATTGGTTTTGTATTTCAGAGCTACCATTTAATTAACGATTTATCCGTGACGGATAATGTGGAACTGTCGCTTTTATACCGCAGCATGTCGGGGTCGGAGCGCCGGAAACGCGCTATTGAGGCACTGCACAAAGTAGGATTAAGCGCCCGTACCAGCCATTATCCCAATCAACTTTCGGGCGGGCAGCGCCAGCGAGTAGCCATTGCGCGGGCTTTGGCTGGACAACCGGAAATTATTCTGGCCGATGAACCCACTGGTAACCTGGATTCGGTAATGGGTAACGAAATTATGGACATTCTGCTGCGCCTGAACCAGGAAGAAGGCACCACGATTGTAATGGTTACCCACGACGAACTCATGGCCAAAAAGACCGAACGCCTGATTCGCTTATTCGACGGGAGTCAGGTGCTTTAATGGTTGCAGGTTGGAAGGTTGGAAGGTTGAAAAGTTAAAAAAGTTTTCTAACGGTTCCAGAATTCCTTCTTTCAACATAATTACAATTGGCATTCATCTATTTAATAAGTACGCAATATAACTTCTAAACAATTCCACAATCCAAAATTAAAAACCATGAAAAAGCTCTTTATACTTTTATTCTTTGTGCCCTTCTTTAGCTTCGGCCAAACAACTGCCACTCCAACCAGCATTGCTTCCAACTCTAACCAGGAAGTAAGTATATCCAATGATGTTCTTCAAAAATACGCCGGAGTTTACGAGCTGAACAAAGATTTTCAGGTAACAATATCGGTAGAGCAGGACAAATTATTTGCCTTAGCTCCCGGCGATCAGGAAAAATCGGAGTTCACCCCTGAAACCATTACTAAATTTTACCTGAAAGGCACGCCGGCAAAAATTGAATTTGTAGAAGAAAATGGCCAATTGTACTTACTGGTAAACATGCAGGGCGGACTTAAATTAAAGAAGGTTAGTTAGGGCCAAGCAAAGCTCCTTAGCCATTCAAAATTTAAAATTTTAAAAATTTCCGTGGTCTACCAACCATGGACCATCGTCTAAACCTATGTTAAAAAATTATTTAAAAATAGCCTGGAAAGTACTGCTTCGCCGGAAGTTTTTTACTTTCATTAGCCTGTTCGGGATCAGTTTCACGCTCATGATTCTGATGGTGGCCACCGCCATGGTAGATCACCTGACCGGCTCGCACACTCCCGAAACCCACATGGATCGCACGATCTTCATCAATTTTAACAAAATGACGAGTGAAACAAAAAACTCCATGATGAATTCGGTGCCTAGTTATTATTACCTGCAGCGGTACGTAATGCCCATGAAAACGCCGGAAAAAATAGCCATTGGCAGCACCTTTAAAGGCGTAAACAGTTATGTAAACAACAAGCGCCTTTCCCTGGATTTAAAATACACCGATGCTAATTTTTGGGAAATTCTGGAATTTAATTTTCTGGAAGGAAAAGCCTTTAACCAGCAAAATTTAAAAAATGCCGATAAGTTAGCCGTCATTACCGATTATACCCGCGACCAGTATTTTGGCTCGGATGTGCCGGCCGTAGGCAAATCTATTGTAGTGGATGGTGTTCGGTACCAGGTTTGCGGGGTAGTAGAAGATGTGCCTATTTCACGCTTTAACTCTTACGCGAACGTTTGGGTGCCACTCTCCACCTCCAATATAAACAAAGGCGATATTAGCTTATTTGGGGAACACATGGCGATTATTCTGGCCAAGAAGCCATCCGATATTCCAAAAATCAAAGCGGAGTACCAGCATATTGTGAGGCAAATTAAAGTACCCGATCCGCAAAACTTTGATCGGTTTGCCAGTTACGCCGAAGGAATTCTGGAGGGAGTGGTAGTGCGGCAATTGTTTGGGAGCCGGTACGGCGACGACTCCGGCATGGGTAAATTTGTGGCGGTAGTTTCGCTGATTGTTTTATTGTTCATGCTGATGCCTACCATTAACCTGGTAAATATTAACGTAAGCCGCATCCTGGAACGGTCCTCGGAAATAGGAGTACGCAAAGCTTTTGGCGCTTCTTCGCGCATGCTAATCGGGCAGTTTCTGGTAGAAAATATTTTTTTAACCTTGCTGGGCGGATTACTGGGCTTTTTACTGTCGGCTTTGGCACTGCAACTTATTAGTAGCAGCGGTATTATTCCTTATGCGCAGTTAACGCTAAACTGGCGGGTATTTGCCGTTGGCATTGGATTGAGTTTAGTTTTTGGTTTACTGTCCGGCGTAATCCCGGCTTACAAAATGTCAAAATTACAAGCCGTAGAGGCACTGAAAGGAGGCCAATTATGATCCGCCATTTATTTACCTTAATCTGGAACCGGAAGAAAAGTAACTTCCTGATGATAACCGAAATTTTCTTCTCCTTTTTAGTTTTGTTTGGAGTGTTGAGTTTGGCTTTTTACTACCTAAATAATTACAACAAGCCATTGGGCTTTCAATACGACAAAGTTTGGGTGATGACCCTGCGCTGGAACCAGGAAAAGCCTTTGGAAATTAAAGAAATCCAAAGCCGGTTAAAACAGCAATTAAAATCTAACCCCGAAGTAGAAGGCGTAGCATTTTCTAGCGTGAACACGCCTTTTACCATGCAGAACATGAACGGGGGCTTTTTTTACAATAACCGCTCGGTACTCTCGTCTTTCTACCAGGTCGACGAAGATTTTGCCCAAGTAATGCAAATGCGTTTAACCGAAGGCCGTTGGTTTAACGATCAGGACCAAAGTTCTTCTTACAGCAATGTTGTTATTAATGAAGCCCTCCGTCAGGCTTTATTTAAAAATGAGCCGGTAATCGGGAAGGTTGTAGCCGGTTTAAGCGGAGACAATAAGAACCCTAAAACTCGGATTGTGGGCGTTATGGAGGCGTATAAACAGCAAGGAGATTACTCCGAAGACAGCCCCGGCTATCTGGAATATAAAAAATTAAAAAAACAGGCTGATTCTACGAATGTGTTTTTTAATACCTTGCTGATCCGGGTAAAACCAGGTGTAACCAGCGCTTTCGAGGAAAAATTAACCAAACAAGCCAGCCAGATTGCCAAAGGCTGGACCCTCGAAATCAAATCCATGAACGAGATGCGCGCTTCGCATAATAAAGTAGCTTTAATTCCGCTGATTGTTTTCTCGGTGGTATGCGGTTTCTTAATTATTAACGTGGCATTGGGTTTATTTGGCGTATTATGGTACAACATTAATCGCCGCATTTCTGAGATTGGCTTACGTCGGGCCATTGGTGCCGCTTCCGGCCAAGTTTACCGGCAGTTCATCGGAGAAGTGTTGGTACTGGCTACTTTTGGAGTCTTGTTCGGGGTAGTAGTAGCGGCGCAATTCCCCTTGTTGCAGGTATTTCAGGTACAAACAAGTGTGTACGTAACCGCTTTGGGAGCAGCCGTTGTAATCATTTATGCCCTGGCCGCTGGCTGCGCCGCTTACCCCAGCCGCCAAGCTGCCAGAATTGCTCCCGCCACTGCCCTGCACGAAGAGTAATTTTAGTTGTTCGTTGCTGGTTGATAGTTGTTAGACCATAGACCATAGTCGAGAGTTTGGGTAAATCGTTTGCCTTATTCGTTTACCACCCCCAGCCCCTCCTAAAACAGGAGGGGAGCTTTGCAGACTATAACAATTCGGGAGAATGAAAAAGATCAGTAGCTAAGAATAAATGACACCAGTTTAGCTAGTGAGGACCTTTTAAGGTTCCGGTTCTGCGCAGCAGAATTTCGCAGGCGGAGTCGAGGAAAGGAAGCTTAGACCGTCCTCACTAGCTAAACGAGGCCCGCCGGCCACGAGGCAAAACTTAGCCGTGTCAAATAAGATGGAACCTGAGCATGGAGGCTGGAACAGGCTCCAAGTAGTAACAAGAAATAGTAAATTTTAAAAATTAAATCTGCTGCCGTGTATCATCCCCTACCCCCTTCAAAGAGGGACTATTTACTATAACAGTACTATAAACTTGGTAGAAGAACCAGCATTAGGTTAACACTAAAAATTTTGTAATTTTAAATAATCGGCGGAATTTGCCTGCATGTATATGATTCTGATTATTGATGATGATGTTGCCGTCCGGACTTCGCTGGGTTTGCTGTTAAAGCAAGCCAAGTACCAAACCGTTTCTGCGGCCGGAGCCAAAAGCGCCTTGTACGTGCTGCACCAATCCCAACCCATCGACCTGATTATCCTGGATATGAATTTTTCCATGGATACTTCCGGCCAGGATGGTTTGGAATTACTTGTGAAAATTAAGGAATTAAACCCACAGATACCGGTTATTTTAATCACCGGTTGGGGTTCTATTGCGTTGGCTGTGGAAGGCATGAAAGCCGGCGCTTTTGACTTTGTTTCCAAACCCTGGAACAACGAACACTTGCTGCAAACTATTCATACGGCGCTGCACTTAAACAAAACTACGCCGGAGCCCGATAATAGCAATCTCAACCGAAAACAGTTAAACCAACAATATCAATTCGCCAACATTATCGGCGAAGATTCGGCATTAATACAAATTCTCCGGCAAATTGGTCAGATTAGCGCTACGGATGCCTCGGTGTTAATTGAAGGCGAAAGCGGTACGGGGAAAGAACTCATTGCTGAAGCTATTCACCAAAACAGTTTGCGCAAAAACCAGAATTTTGTGAAAGTAAACCTGGGCGGTATTTCCAGCAGCTTATTTGAAAGCGAAATGTTCGGCCATAAAAAAGGTGCTTTTACCGATGCCAAAGGCGACCGTGTGGGGCGGTTTGAACTGGCCAACAAAGGCAGCATTTTCCTCGATGAAATTGGTGAATTGGATTTAAGCAGTCAGGTAAAACTTTTACGGGTTTTACAAGACCGCACCTACGAAGTACTCGGCGACAGCAAACCCCGCCAACTGGATATCCGGGTAATTTGCGCCACCAACCGCGACTTGGCTGAAATGGTAGCTCAGGGCAAGTTCCGGGAAGATTTATTTTATCGGATTAACTTAATTACGGTTAAACTGCCTGCTCTGCGCGAACGGCCTCAGGATATACCGCTATTAGTAAAACATTTTCTGCAGAATTTACAAAAAACGTATCATCGGCCCAGCCTGCAAATATCCGAAACAGCGTTGCGTTATTTGGCGCAGCAGCCTTTACCCGGAAACATCCGCGAATTAAAAAATTTGGTAGAACGTACCGTATTAGTTTCAGGGAAAGACTATTTAGATATTGCGGATTTCCAGGGCCAGCAACCGAGAAATTTAAAAAAAGCGGAAAATCAGGTAATGACGGGTTTGGGCATGATGACCCTGGAAGAAATGGAAGCCGTATTAATTCGTCAATCTATGGAACAGCACAAAGGCAATATTAGTAAAGTAGCCAAATCGCTGGGTTTAAGCCGGGGCGCCTTGTACCGGCGTCTCGAAAAATTCGACATTCCTTATGACGCTGCGGACTAGGTTTATTTTGTTTGCGGTTCTCATTCACGCGGTAATGGCCCTTATTGCGGCCCGTTTACTCACCACCGATAAAGTTTGGTTTGTAGCTACCGAGGCGCTGATTATAGTTTCCATTTTCGTAACCATAAACATTTACCGTTCTTTTGTCCGGCCCCTGGATATTATCTCGGCCGGCATTGAATCTATCCGGAGCAAAGATTTTACCGTGAAGTTTCTGCCGGTCGGTCAGCGCGAAGTAGATCAGTTGGTAGAAGTTTATAATACCATGATCGACCAGTTGCGTCAGGAACGTACGTTGCAAGCCGAAAAGCATTATTTACTAGAACAATTGCTGCTGGCTTCACCTTCCGGAATTATCTTACTGGATTTCGACCAGAATATTGAAAATATAAATCCGGCAGCTTCGCGGTGGTTAAACGTTAATTTGGCCGATTGTAAAGGGAAACCGCTTTGGGTTTTATCCAACCAATGGGGAACCGATCTGGCCGACTTAACCGAAGGGCAATCCAAATTGTTTAACGTAAACGGCATCCGGTTGTTTAAATCCCAAAAAGCCCATTTCGTAGACCGGGGCTTTCCGCATTATTTCATTCTGATTGAAGAACTGACGGAAGAACTAGTGCGGCAGGAGAAAGTGGCCTACGAGAAAATCATCCGGATGATGTCGCATGAGGTGAATAATTCGATTGGCGCCATTAACTCCATCTTGCAAAGTTTCAAACATTACACGCCGCAACTGGAAATCGATTTGCAACCCGATTACGAAAATGCCTTACAAATTTGCATTGACCGCAATACGCAATTAGCAAACTTTATGGGTAAGTTCGCCGGTTTGGTTCGCCTGCCTTTGCCTACTAAACAAACCCTGGATTTGCATGCGCTGCTCCAGCATGCCTACTATTTAATGCGCCCTCTGGCCGAAGAACGCCACATTGCCTGGATTTGGGACTTAGCTCCTGAGCCCATCGTTATTCAGGCGGACGAGCAGCAACTCGAACAAATTGTTATTAATATTATTAAAAATGCCTTCGAGGCCATGGAGCAAGACGGCAAACTTACCATTATAACTATTGCGCAGCCTCCCACTTTACACATCGAAAACAATGGTCCGGGTATTCCGCCGGAAGTAAGACAACAATTATTTTCGCCGTTTTTCAGTACTAAAAAGAACGGCCAAGGCATCGGCTTAATGCTTATCCGCGACATTCTCATGAACCACGGCTTCCCGTTCTCTTTAGAAACCATTGCCGACCATCGAACGGTTTTTACCATCCGATTTTCTAAAATGTAATTAAATAGTAAATTTTTTCTGTTAGAGTACTTTTTGCATCAAACAGAATTTTCGTATCTCCTAAAACATAAAAATATTAAAAACAATAGACTAACCCATATGGTGGTAAACACCATATGGGTTAATCTAACTATTAGTTCTAAACTGGTATTATATTTTGGTTTACTCTAAATAAATTATTGGGGTCGTACTTTTTCTTAATAGTTACTAATTTTTCGTAATTAGAGCCATAGGTTGCTTTCACCCGATCCTGACCTTCTTCCATCATAAAATTAATATAAGAACCTCCTTCACTATGCGGATGCACAGCATTCCAGTAATCTTTTGCCCAAGTGGTAATAACATCTTTGTTCGCGGGATCCGGATCAATACCTGCAATTACCATGGCATAATTGGCATCGCGGAAATTCCAAGCCATTGCATTTTTATCTACCCGTCCGGCAGCGCCATTTATAGGATAAAGATGCATAGTAGACAGCATGGTAGGCAATTTAGAACCATGTTCTATATATAAATCAATGGCTTCGTCGGTTAATTCTTTTACATAATCCCCTTTCCAATACCATTGCATTCCGGTTGGCATTAAAGGATCGAACATGCTTTGCAGGGCAGGTACAGGTAATGGACCAACCAGGTCAAGTGCCGGTTTTTTAAAATTGCGAATGGGCTCAAATGCTTTTTCTGCATCTTCCAATTTGCCAGTATAGCACCAAACTACGGCGCACATATTTCTCAGATGCAGATGTTCGGGGAAGGGAGGACCGGGAGGTACCGTTAAAAAAGCAAAAAATCCATTAATGTCATCAGATGCTCCTTTTATAAATTCGTGATACCACTTCATTACTTCCTTGGCATCGGTTAGTTCCCAAAGCATAGGTCCACCATAAACCATACTGATGGGATGAGTCCGAAACAAAAAAGAAGTAACTACCCCAAAGTTGCCACCCCCACCCCGTATTGCCCAGAACAAATCGGAATTCTCCTCTTCGCTAGCCCTAACAAATTGACCATCAGCCAATACAACATCTGCTTCCAGCAAATTATCGATGGTAAGACCACATTTACGGGAAAGATGACCTACTCCCCCGCCTAAGGTAAGTCCGGCTATACCGGTTGTAGACTGAATACCCATAGGGATTGCCATGCCAAAGGCATGCGTAGCATGATCCACGTCGCCTAAGGTGCAACCGCCTTGCACTTGAATGGTTTTTTCTACCGCATCCACGTGCGTTCCTTTCATTAATGAAAGATCTATCACCAGGCCCCCATCGCACATACCTAAACCAGCACCATTATGGCCACCACCTCTGATAGCCACTAACAAATTGTTTTCCCGGGCAAAGTTTACGGCAGCTATAACATCAGCCTCATCTAGGCACCGGGCAATCATAGTGGGGCGCTTATCAATCATGCCATTGTAAACTTTCCGGCAGGTTTCATAATCTGCATCGTGCGGTTCAATAAGTTTACCCCTGAGGTTCATTTTAAATTGGGCAATAGGCTCTACTTCTGCTAACATCATTTTGTTTGGAAAATAGTAAATAGATTAAGTATACCGGATAGGATCATACAAGCTTCTTAGGAATATAAGGAGTTTCTGGCGTGGTCAATTAGTAGGATAATACTCCTTTTCAGCAAAATTCCCTAACTGAAATAAATGCTCCAAAGCACTTATGGAATAATGCGGTTGAGTAATTAGTGGTTTGTAGTTGCTACCTCTGCAATGATATGCAGCATCTAAGGAGGAAAGTGTAAATTATTAATTACACTATAGTTAACTAATAAGAAACGTTTTGCTAAGTAGTATTTGAATAGTAAAAAGTACAAAAAATATAAAATATTTACAAGAATGTTCTAGAATTAATTTCCGGACTATCCTTTTCTATTCTGAATAAAGAGGGGTAATTTTTTAAGCTTGCAGATTAATCTGGTGTTTTGTATTACTTTTAGTTCCTTACGGAAGGCTTCTGAATAATTTAGTGGCTTTTACTTTAATATCTCATTAAACAATGAAAAACCTAATTTTTATATTACTCATTGCCTTTGGTTTGTTTTTAGCACTTTTTTTCTACCGCAAATACGCCCTTACGCAAACCGAGCTAACATTAGCTAACCAGCGTATTCTGGACCGGGACCGGTTAATTTACAATAATGAAAAAAAATTAGATGCTCTTAAAAGCAACAACCCAGGCATTGCAAAAGGCAGTGAAAACTTTAGTGGTAGTTCTGATTTAGGTACTTTAAGTGACGGCGATTTAACCCGTTTACAAGAAAAAGGCTTAACCAGTCCGGAAACTAACTTACGGGAGGATTTACTAAGCAAACAGAATATGTTATTACCGAAAGGCTCATTAGGCGGCACAATGGCCATCCAGAAGGTAAAAGTTTTAAACGACCGCTACGTACTAGCTTATTTTGAAGATGGCCACAATGGAGGTTATTTGCTGCTTCGGTTTTCCATTGAGCCCGACAAACGTATTAACTGGAAGGTACTGGATTATTATTTAATGTAAGCCAATGCATATATAACCTCTTCTTAACGCTAACTATCCTTATAAAGACTCACGTTTCAGATTACTTTGATTAGCTCCATTTTGTTTATAGGTTAGTAAACTTCCTCTCCTTATCAATGATTAGAAAGAAGCTTACAGGATTTAAGATGAGGTTGAATATTTATTTTTTATAGCTCCCGCAAGTACGGCTGCTGTGTTCAGGATGAGGAAACCAATGAGGTATTGGCTGTCTTGGCTGGTTAATACAAATGCGGTAAAAAGCATAACAATAATGGGGCAAATTGGCCAAACAGGCATCCGATATGGCCTTAGTTCTTGCGGAGATTTAAAGCGCGACCACAAACCCATTAGTCCAACAAAAAAATAAATTGTAGTAACACAGGTACCCAAAAAAATAACCAGCCAATTAAGCGCGCTCACAAAAATGAGTAGGAGCGAAACAAAAGCTATTACCACTATTGCCACACCAGGTACACTATACCGGTTAAGGGTGGAAATCTGATGGGTAAATCCACTTCCCCACATTCCATCCCGGCCCATGGCATATAAAAGCCGGGGGAAATACATTAATGCCCCAATCATTGCGGTAAATAAAGCAACGCAAATGCATACATTAATAAAGGTCGCCGTTTCGTTTCCAAAAGCTTGCTGAATGGAGTAGATAACAGGGGTAGGTGACTGAAGGAATGCCACCAGATTAGGAGCTGCCACAACCGCTGCGGTAAGCGGAATTAAAATCAATGGAATACCCAGAAAGCTAGAAATTAAAACTGCTTTGGCAAGCGTTTTTGTATTGCCAATTAACTCTTCCGAATAGCCCAGAACAAGTTCAGGTGCTGTAATCATACTAAAAGCGGCAGGAAGTGTCGCTAACAAAAAGCCAGTAGTAACCGGAGTGAGATGCCCACTTTGAAGCCTGGTGGGTTGGAGTAGAATATCCGGCACAGATTGATGCGGATGAGAAAACCCTGCTACAATAATGGTTCCTAAAGCAATACATTCCACTACAATTAGTACTGCATTAATAATGGCTCCTAATTCTACCTTAATAAGTGCAATACTTGTAGCAATTAGCAACATGAGAATTGCAATTAATTGATCCGGTACCCGGAAGCCAGGCAGTAAATTTTTGAGAAATGGAGCTATTCCCAGACTTGATACAGCGAGAAATATAACTCCCATCACGAGTATATTAAATCCCACCATCCACATGATGGGTCCTGGAAGAATGCGACGAGCTAAGGAATAAATTCCGCCGGTAACCGGGTACAAGGCACCAAGTTCAGCAATAATAAGAGTTAAAGGGATAGCAATAAGATTAATAATAATATTTGCACCAATGGTAAAAGTACCGCCAACAGAAAAAACCGCAGTAGCCAACAGAAATACTGCTACTGTTGGACTCATAAGTGCCAGCGCTAAACCAACAACATGCCAGATATGGAGCCGTCGACGCAGACCTTGCGGATGGCCTAGTTCCAATAACCTTTTATCAATGTCTGTTGCCTTATCCAAATTATATTCTCCTTTGGCTGCCTGCTTACAATGGAAGAATTTTATTTGCGTTATTGGTAAGCTATATCAGGTGTATGCCACTATTTACGAATAACATACCAGTTATTTATAATATCATGGGCCAGTTGGTTTGTTTTAATCTTCGTGAAGCCGGCTCGGTTTAAATAATCTTTGGTAAGGGCTTCTCCCCACATAGCTCCCAGGCCTTCTCCATTTTGAGCTAAGGATACCGTCATGCAGTGCATACAAGATACAGTATACAGGTAAGTACCCAGGGGATGCTTTTTGTCTTCTTCCAGATGACTGGTACCGTTGATATCCTGCATCAGGTAAATACCATCTTTCTTCAAAGCCCGGTAAATCCCTTGTAAAACCAGTAGTGGTTGTCCTTGGTCATGAATAGAATCAAAGGTGGTAATAAAATCATATTCCGCTTCTGGTGCTGTTTGGTCAAAATCAGAGAGGTCTTTACGGATAAATTCAACGTTGTTTAGATTTAGATTAGCTGCTTCCTCCTTACCGTTGGCAATAGCTTCAGCCGACAAGTCCATTCCCGTAAATTGTGATTCAGGATAAAGGGATGCTAGTTTATTAATAACTCTACCGGAACCGCACCCAACATCCAGCATGTTAATTCCGGTTTTTAATTGGTGGGTTAATTCAGGAACCAGAGGAAGAATATGGGTTTCCAGAGAAGACAGAACTATTTGCCCGCTTTCTTCAGCCATAACCTCATGAAAGCGGTGGAACTTGGAATAAGGTACTCCGCCTCCTTTTATAAAGCACTCCAGTATCTCATCTTCCACTTCGCCCAAAACCGCCGCATTTTGCATGGCCATGGCTATATTATTTACCCCAGCCTGCCGGGTGACAAATGCCGCATGCTCCTTTGGTAAGTAATAGGTTTTCGATTCAGATGAATACTTTACTACACCGCTTGTTACCATAGCGCCGAGCCATTCTCGCACATACCGTACATTGAGTTGGGCAACACGGGCAATTTCTGCTGAGGTAGCAAAATCCATTTCGCTCATTTTATCGAATAATCCGGAACGATGCCCAATGGATAACATAAAAGATAAGGCACTTTTATTTAATGTATCCATTAAAAAGCTTGAAAAGTACTCAGCTTTAGCTGCATTATAAGGAGGTGAGTTGTTCATCTGCTATCATTTTAATAAATGAAGTTTCTACCTATAAAATTATCGTTGAGCAGTATTTGATTAATTTAAGCAAAAAGAAGGAAATATAACAGTAAAATATAATATTATTTAGGCAAAGTAGGGTATTTAGCAAGCTCTCCGCTTAGCTTTGAAGAGTAGCTTTTATACTTACAATCTATATTATCTAACGCATTAGTTGCTTAATATTAGGTCAGCAAACTTCCATGAGGGTGTTTAATACTTAAATCCTAATAGTTTTAAGAAACTCCATTTACTGCTAGTTTTTACTAGTATACAATCTTTTTTGTGCTTCAGAAATTAGAAGCTCTGGTTGTCAAAAAATTAGAATTAGCTGGTTCTACCTGCAAGTTTTGGGTAATAGGACTAATTGTAAGTTGCTCGGTATACTTATACTTATGATCACTTGTGGCAACTGTTAAAGTATAAACACCTGGGTATAAACCTCTAAAATCAAATACACGACGATATTCTGCTATACTTTCATATTCTGAATAAAGAACTTTTCCTTGTTCATCTATTAATGAAACATTTACACTTTTACGTTCCGGATTCTTATATAATACACAATAGTTTGTAGAACCAGCATATTTAAAGTTGTTTAGAATTATGCCCGAATCACTAAAAGCACGAGCATTTACTTTTTTATGATTAAAATGAGTTGTACTGTTTTCTTGAACAGATTGCTGCGGAGGGCCTAACGGCAGTGCATTAGATTTCACCTTAGCCTGGATTAAATGGTTTCTTGTCACCTGGTCAAAGGCTTCGTTAATCTTATTTATGTTTCGGTCGGTTAGTTTAACGTACTTTTCCGGAATTACCTCTTCATAAACCTGATGATGGTTAACATCAAAAAATTTCACACTTGTAGTTCGGGTAGCAGCATCGGTATATAATTTCCAATATCCTTTAGCTGGATTATAGGGATCGCGGTAATGTACGTTTTGAGCCTGAGTAGAAGTAGATACAACTAACAAAAGAACTACTATAAGGAAATTAATAAATGAGTGAATAAAGTAAGTTAAAGATTTCATGGCTGATTCGGTTAAGTGTTAATGATAATATTCTGAAGCTGAAAATATTAAAGCAGAAGAGCTAACTAGATTTACCTTATTGGCAACGGGAGATGACGGGTTTTAAAATTTACTTTCTGGCGCCAGAAATATTTTTTAAACCTTGCTGAAAGGTAGGGCCTAGGGCTAACAAGGGGTTAGCAATATTGTTGCAGGAGTTAGTAAAAATGAGCTTTGAAACATTTTTACTATCTTTTGAGCTGTTTTTACCCGTTAAGATTCTATAATCTTAATCCTTGTTTTAATTAGAAGTCAAAATTTATTCTGAGAAGGTAACTTTGATAAAATTTAAACTTAAAAGGAACAGATAAAATAATACCAGCCAGCAAAGAAGACCTGGAATGAATGAAGTAGCAAAAACAACTTTAAAAAGTATAAGCTTAACCTTTTAAAGTTTTCTTAATAATTAAAAGGATGAGGTGAAAGATTGGGTATATGAAGTAAATTAGATGAGTTTCTGAATTTACCTATTCAATAAAAATTAAAAATCTAGAAAAGTAAGAGAGGATTATTCTTGCTTTGCATTCGCAACTGGGTTACTACGCACGTATTCTGAGGGAGTTTGTCCGTATAATTCTTTAAAGCATTTCGTAAAATAATTAAGGCTGCTAAATCCCACCTGGTAAGCAATCTCACTGGCATTTCCGTGATGTTGTCTTAACAAACTGGCCGCTCTTTTTAAGCGCATATTTTTAATCAATTCATTGGCTGATTGATTCGTAAGAGCAGTAAGTTTCCGGTGCAGTTGGGCCCGGCTCATGCCTATTTCTTTACTGAACATGGTTATATCGAATTCTGAATTCGCCATGTTGGTCTCGATAATGGATAAAGCCCCCTGCAGGAATTTTTCGTCTACGGAGTTAACCGTGATTTCCTTTGGATCTACCGAAATATGTTTACCGAAACGCTCCCTAAGTTTTTTGCGTCCTTCAATTAAATTTCTTACCCGTATTTTTAATTCATCTATTTTAAAAGGCTTTGCTAAATAATCATCGGCCCCGCTTTCTAAACCTTTTAACTTAGATTCAATATCTGCTTTTGCCGTAAGTAAAATAACGGGAATATGAGAGGTTCGCTCATCTGTTTTAAGCTTTTCACATAAAGTTACCCCATCCATTTTCGGCATCATCACATCCGATATAATCAAATCGGGTATTATTTCCAGAGCTTCCGCCCATCCTTTCAGCCCATCTTCTGCTTCCAGAATTTGATAGTCTTTCAGGAAATGGTTTTTAATAAAGGTGCGTAAATCCTTATTATCCTCTATTACAAGAAGTTTTATATAGGAGTTTGAAAACTTTGAAGAGGAATGCGGTAATGCAGTTGACTCCTCCTGGAATTCAGGCAGAGGATTAGTAGGTAATAGCTTTTCTTCCAATTTTTGAGCTTCATCGGGCGAACAAACTTGTAAAGGAAGATGAACAGTAAATAGAGTACCTTTACCCGGAGTACTGGCAACCGTAATTTTTCCGCCGTGCAATTCCAGTAATTCTTTGGCCAAGGCCAAACCAATACCGGTTCCTTCGTAGGCTTTGGTAGCCGAGGAATCTGCCTGATGGAAGCGTTCGAAAATTTGGTTTAATTCTTCCGGGGAAATACCAATGCCATTATCTTCTAATACCAACTTTACCTGCACAGAAGTAAAAGTTTGCTGCTCCACATCTACTCTAAAATTCACTATTCCCTGGGGTAGAGTAAATTTAAAAGCATTGGAAAGCAGGTTAGTGATAATCTTTTCTAATTTATCGGCATCATAGCTGGCATAGAGTAGCCTATCCGGCAAATAAAAAGAGTAAGTTATCTGCTTACTTTCAAATAAAGAAACGAAGGAACTGGCTAATACCTTTAAAAAGCCAATTATCTCTCCTGGCTGCGGATTTAACTCCAATTTTCCGGCTTCTAATTTAGAAAGGTCTAGTAACTGATTGATAAGCTGGAGAAGTCTATCGAGATTTCGGTTAATCAACCTATAATCTTCTTTACTATTTGTTAATGAATTACCATTACGCCATAACTTTTCTAAAACTCCTCCAATAAGGGTAAGGGGAGTACGGAATTCATGCGAAATATTCGCGAAAAAGTTAGATTTCAAACTATCTATTTCACGTAGTTTCTCTGATTCAATTTGTTTGATTGTTAAATCGGCTTTTAACCTTTCCCGGTTTATAATTACCCGGCGAGCTACAAGAAGGCTAGCTATTACAAAAAAGGTATATATAGAATATGCCCACCAGGTCTTCCAGGGAGGAGGATGTATGATAATTTTCAGGCTAGCGCCTTTCTCATTCCATACTTTGCCATCGCTGGTGGCTTTTACCCGAAATACGTAAGTTCCGGGGTCCAAATCGGTATAACTGGCTTGTTTTATATTACTACTAAACACCCATTTGTTTTCTAACCCTACCAACTGGTAAGCATATCGATTCTTCTCGGGTGCATCATAGTTAATGGCCGCAAATTCAAACGAAAGAAAGTTTTTATCATAGGGAAGCTTTATACTACCAGCAGGTACCGGTTGGCTCTTTTCTAATACTTTGAAGTTTGTTATATAAACAGGCGGAGGAAGCATTTGCTCCTGGATACTGTCGGGATAGAAAACAATTAGGCCATCCTTGTTGCCGAAAAACAGTTTACCATTTCGGCTAAACACACTTCCTCTTTCCAAAAACTCATTTCCAGGCAGGCCGTCACTTACATTAAAGTTGCGAAATGTATTAGTTTTGGGATTAAAGCGACTCAAGCCGTTCCCCGTGCCAATCCAGATATTTCCCTTTTCATCCCCAATTAGATTCATTATCCGGTTGCTGGGCAAACCCTGCTGGGTAGTATAGTAAGTGAAAGTATTTGTTTTAGGATCTAAACGGTTTAAACCTCCTCCGTGCGTACCTATCCAGATAATGCCTGCCTGGTCTTCGTAAAGTGCCATGGCAATGGCGTCATTGATGCTGCCGGAGGGAGAACGGTAATTGGGTTGGTAACGAGTAGAATATCCGGTGACAGGGTTCATTCGGCCCACCCCTGTGGTAGTAGCCATCCATACCTCTCCAGTCCGGCTAACCATCAGGTCATCAATAAAACCCGAAATTAAACTGGTAGAGTCCTTTTCGTTTGCTTGGTAATAAGTAAACTTTTTGGTAATAGGATCAAATGAGGCCATCTCGCCAGCAACACCCCCTATCCAGAGCTTTCCGGAAGCATCCTTATCCAGCATACGAACCGAGAACTTGCAAGGATACTGAATAAATTTGCCGGTTGCTAAGTCATGTTGGTACAGGCTATTTTGCGTGCCCACCCAAAACCGACCTTTTTGATCTTCCAGGAGGGGCCACCCTTGAGAACGCACCTTAGATATTTGTTGATCGAGCGGATTTACCACAACTTTGGAAAAGCCATAGGATTTATTATTCATCCGGTAAAGGCCATGACCTGCACTGCTTACCCAAACAGTACCGTCCTGGTCTTCCACTATAGAAAATATTTCGTTTTCTAGCTGGTGGAAAGAAGGGGGAGTAGGGATAATTTGGTAGGCCTGAAAAGGTCTTCTATGAAGGGAGGCCTTGTTTATGCCATTCTGGGTGCCCAACCACAATTTTCCTGGTCGGCCCCAATAAATGGGTCCAATAAAACTATTGCTCAAACTACCGGGCTGGGATGGGTCTGATCGGTAAGTTGTAATTTGATTTGTCTTTTTATTTAGGATCTGCAGCCCTTCTGTTGTTCCTATCCACAGGTAATCAGCGACTGCGTAAATTTTAATGATTGATTTATTCAACAATCCTTTGGAATCAAAGGGAGTATAGTAGCTTGGCCTGCGGGTATCCATGTAGTATAGACCGCCTTCCGTACCCAACCACGCAATACCTGCTGTATCAATATCAAACCCAATCGAACTTATAAACTGGTTACCGGAGGCTGTAACTAGCGGGAAAATGGTATACTTGCCCGTTTTCGGGTCAAATTGGTAAGAACCGGCCCAAAGTCTGCCCATGGCATCTTCCCGTATCTGGCCAATACTTTCCCCATTAGGGCTGGCATATAAGGCGTAGGAATGGCTGTCCGGATTGAACCGGGCTATCCCGAGTGATGTTCCAAGCCACAATATTCCCTTTTTGTCTTCATAAATAGCTTCTAGTAGGTCCCATCGACTAGAGTGTTTAGCATCTATAGGATAGGCAATGGATTTACCGGTTGGCTTATCAACTTGATGCAACCCGGCTCCCCAAGTAGTTACCCAGAGTCTTCCCTTTCGGTCTTCGTGGATGGCGCTTATGAGATTAGATCGTAAGGAATGGGCCGGATCAGCCGGATTTAACGCATAGCTGGTAGCTGAATGTCCATCGTATTTGTATAATCCGTCGTAGGTACCAAACCACATGAAACCTTCTCTGTCCTGACAAATACTCCAAACCCAACTCTGTGGAAGGCCTTGCCGGGCACTTAAATGTTCGAATTGAAGAGGTTGGGATTGAGCATAAACTCTCCTACTACTATTAAAGAGGAAAAAAGAACTAATAATACTTATATGGAGAAAAGTTTTCATTCACTTACTAATAATAGTACAAACCATTAGTTAAGCTCTATATAACTCTGAAAACTATTACGTTAAGGTACTAAATATTTATCTTAGCTGCATTTAAATACTTTAAATTATTATTTTAAACAGACCTTAGTGTACTAACTATATATCAATAAAAAAGCCTTACTAAAAAATCTTGGTAAGGCTTTTCCACGATAAAAAATTTAACTTTTACCCAATTGCTGCTAAGCTTTGCTCCAAAGCAGCAATCTTGGCTTCGGCATCAGCTTTTTTCTGGCGTTCTTTTTCCAGCACGGCTTCTGGTGCACCGCTTACAAACCGTTCGTTACTTAATTTTTTGCCTACTGATGTTAAGAAACCTTTGGTGTATTCGAGTTCTTTTTGCAGACGTTCCCGTTCTACTGCCACGTCCACGTTGCCTTCCATCGGGATGAAAAACTCGCTGGCACCTTGTACAAAACTAATAGCGTTATCTAAACCAGTTTCTACGAAGCTGATTTCTGAAATATTCGCTAATTTCTGAATAATGGGTTGAAAAGCATTAATCAGGCTGGCATCCGCAGCTTTTACCGATAACTCTAGTGCTTTGGTGTTCGGAATATTTTTGGAGCTCCGTACATTTCGGATACCCGCTACCACTTCCATAGCCTTATCCATATTCTGAATAATTTCGGTATCCGCCGTTTTTACTTCGGGCCAACTGGCTACAATCAGGTAATCTTTGGCTTGCCGTTCGCGGAGTTCGTGCCATAACTCTTCGGTAATAAACGGCATAAACGGATGCAGCAGCTTCATTAAATTTTCAAAAAATGCAAGGGTGCGCTTGTAGGTTTCGCCATCAATGGGTTGCTGGTAAGCGGGTTTAATCATTTCGAGGTACAACGAACAGAAATCGTCCCAAACCAGTTTGTAAACCGTAAGTAACGCATCCGAAATCCGGAATTTATCAAAATGATCTTCGAGCTGGGTTACTGCTTCGTTGAATTTAGCTTCGAACCAGTTAATGGCCAGTTCGTTCGGGAAAGGCAACTCGGTGTTTACTTCCCAGCCTTTAACTAACCGAAAGGCATTCCAAATTTTATTGCTGAAATTACGGCCTTGCTCGCACAACTTTTCGTCGAAGGGCAAATCGTTACCAGCCGGCGAACTAAACAACATGCCGGTACGCACACCGTCAGCGCCATATTGTTCAATTAAGTTAAGCGGATTGGGGGAGTTACCCAGCGATTTCGACATTTTACGGCCGATGCTGTCGCGCACAATGCCGGTTAAATACACGTTCCGGAAAGGTAATTCGCGCCGGTACTCAAAGCCCGCCATAATCATACGCGCCACCCAGAAAAACAAAATTTCGGGAGCGGTTACCAGGTCGTTGGTAGGATAGTAGTATTCAATGTCCGGGTTATCGGGGTCTTTAAATCCGTTGAACACCGAAATGGGCCACAACCACGACGAGAACCAGGTATCCAGTACGTCTTCGTCTTGCCGCAAATCCTGGTGGGTTAAGTTTTCGTTACCGGTTTGTTGCTTCGCCAGAACTAAGGCTTCTTCGGCGTTAATAGCCACTACAAACGAGCCATCCGGCAGGTAATAAGCCGGAATCTGCTGTCCCCACCACAATTGCCGCGAAATGTTCCAGTCGCGGATGTTTTCCATCCAGGACCGGTACATATTTTTAAATTTTGGCGGGTGCAGCTTTATTTCGTCATCCATCACGGCCTTTAATGCAGGTTCTGCCAGTTTCTCCATTCGGCAAAACCATTGCATCGATAACTTGGGCTCAATTACGGCATCAGTACGCTCGGAGTAACCCACGTTATTGGTAATTTCTTCGGTCTTCACCAAAGCGCCGGTGGCATCAATATCTTTTACAATTTTCTTACGCACCACAAACCGGTCTTCGCCGATGTACAATTGGGCGCTTTCGTTTAAAGTACCGTTATCGTTTAAAATATCAATGCTGGCTAAATTATGCCGATGCCCGAGTTCGTAGTCGTTAATGTCGTGGGCTGGGGTTACTTTTAACGCGCCGGTACCAAATTCCATATCCACGTACTCATCCTGAATAATCGGGATGGCCCGGTTAATGAGCGGCACCAAGGCTTTTTTACCTTTTAAATGCTGGTAGCGGGCATCGTTGGGGTTTACGCATATTGCGGTATCGCCCAAAATGGTTTCAGGCCGGGTTGTAGCAATGGTAATGTAATTTTCCGGCTCGCCTTCAATCTGGTAATTAACGTAGTACAGCTTGGAGTTTACCTGCTTATGAATTACTTCTTCGTCGGAGACGGCAGTTAAACCTTGCGGGTCCCAGTTTACCATCCGGATGCCGCGGTAAATGTATCCTTTGCGGTGCAAATCCACGAACACCTGAATAACAGCCGCCGAAAGATCTTCTTCCATGGTAAAGCGGGTACGATCCCAGTCGCAGGAAGCGCCTAGCTTTTTAAGCTGCTCCAGAATAATGCCGCCGTATTTTTCTTTCCACTCCCAGGCATATTTTAAAAATTCTTCACGGGTAATATCTTTTTTACTTATTCCACGCTCCTTGAGCATGGCTACAACCTTAGCTTCGGTTGCAATAGAAGCGTGGTCGGTGCCGGGTACCCAGCACGCTTCTTTGCCCTGCATGCGGGCGCGGCGTACCAGTATATCCTGAATGGTATTGTTAAGCATATGGCCCATGTGCAGCACGCCCGTAACGTTAGGCGGCGGAATTACAACCGAGTACGGCTGTTTGTGCGGATTGGGCTTTGATTTAAATAAGCCGTTCTCCAACCAGCTTTGGTACCATTTATCTTCTACTTCTTTCGGATTATAAGTTTTGGCAATCGACATAATATCATTACGGATTTTGGACGGCAAAATTAACGAATAAAGGTGTGGGTTAAAAATAATCTTGTTTCGATAATACTCTTCTATGAACGAAGTGGAAACCCTGTTGAACCCGAAAGCTTTTTACCGGGTAAACCGCTCCTGCATCTGCCATATAAAAGGTGGACAAATTCATTCTTACTTTAACGGCAAATTAAAACTCGATTTAACTCTTGCAATGGATAAAGAAGTACTAATAAGCCGCGAAAACGCTACAGATTTTTAAAAATTGTATGGGTCCGTAAGAGTTGCAGGTTTAAAAAGTAAAACCCTCCGGAAGCTCAGCAAGTAATAGAAGTGGTTTGCACTTGAACTATTTTCCAAAAAATTTAAAACAGAACGTTATGGAGAAATTAAAAGGCAAAGTAGCCTTAATAACCGGGTCCGACTCCGGTATCGGCCGAGCCACCGCTATAGAATTTGCCAAAGAAGGCGCAGATGTTGTAATTTGTTACCACTCAGATAAGGAAGGTGCCGAAGAAACGCTGACCGAAGTTACTAAACTACAGCGTAAAGGTTTGTTATTACAGGTAGATATAAGCGATGAACAATCGGTGGAGCAGTTGTTTGCCGATGCCTTGAAAGAATTTAATACCCTTGATATTTTGGTAAATAACGCCGCTGTAAATGGTTCGGGCATTAAGGTAGCCGATATGAGTACCGACGTATTCGACCGCACCATCCGTACGAATCTCTATGGTACGTTTTTCTGCTCCCGGGCTTTTATCCGGCATCGTCAAAAACAGGGCGGTAAAGGAAAAATAATAAATGTAAGTTCTGTACACGAAGAAATTGTTTCGGCTGGTACCGCCGATTACTGTGCTTCTAAAGCGGCTGTCCGTAATCTTACCCGCACGTTAGCGTTGGAACTTGCCGAAGACGGCATTAACGTAAATAATATAGCGCCCGGTATGATTCTTACTCCCATGAACCAGGAAGCCATGGATAGTAAAGAAGTAAGAGAAGAAAAATCTCAGCACATTCCTATGAAGCGCCCAGGCAACCCCGAAGAAATTGGCAAGTTAGCGGTTTTTCTGGCTTCTTCCGACTCCGACTATGTTACCGGTTCCAGCTATTTTATGGACGGCGGTTTATCCCTGTTCATGGGTCAAGGCGCTTAAAGTAGTTGTTAGTTGTTAGTTGCTAGACTGATGATTCATTCAAGTATTTAGTTTTCAATTTGTTAGAACTAGGTAGCCAAGAAAAACTGACACCAGTTTGGCAATTGAGCGCCTTGTAGACTTCCGGTGCCGAGGAACGAGGCATTCCGCAGCAGAGCGAGAAAAGGAGGGATACACCGCGCGAAAGAGCCAAATGAGGCCCGCCGGCCACGAGGCAAAACTTGAAGCTAAAAAGTTAGATAGCACCACAGCCTGGAGGCTTGAAAAGGCTCCAAGTAGGCACAGTAAAAATATCTTAGACTCCGACCTGCTTATTCTATTTACAATAAAATACCTCTAAAAACAAAAGAGCCTGCTTTAAAAGCAGGCTCTTTAAATTGGCATTTAACAAAAATTAACTAGCTGCGTGCAGCCAATCTTTTTTAGCCAGTAAATCTTCTTCACTTTCGCGATAGTCCGGATCATCTACGCAGCAATCAACGGGGCAAACGGCCGCACATTGCGGTTCCTCGTGAAAGCCCATACACTCGGTACATTTATCTGAAACTATGTAGTAATATTCATCTGAAATAGCTGATTGCGGTGCATCGCCGGCTACTACCTCGCCGCCGTCAATCTCGACTTCGGTTAAAGAAGTACCGCCGCCCCAAGTCCATTGTACACCGCCTTCGTAAATAGCGGTGTTGGGGCATTCTGGCTCGCACGCACCACAATTAATACATTCGTCGGTGATCATTATAGCCATAATCGTGTCTCCTGTTAATTTTTATTTAATTTTGTAATTTTATACGCCGGTAAAATTAGAAGATTACCTTCTATCATTCAAAATTTTTCCGGTTTAATTCGAAATTTGTTAATTTTTTATTTATGCTTTTAGAAAACCGCTTGCAAACTTTTATTCAACTAGGTCGCCAGTTAAATGCCCTATTACCGGAACAAGTGCAGGATTTAGCTCAGCAAGCCCGCCGCCAGAATGCCTGGTTCGATGAGCCAAACGTACAGCAAGCCCTGAGCAACATTGCCTCTATGCTCAACGAAAGCCAATTACGCACCTGGTTGGCTGCTTACAATTTAGAAAACCTGCAACCCCGGAAAGTCGGCGTAGTTATGGCCGGCAATATTCCCTTAGTAGGTTTTCACGACTTACTAACCGTTCTTTTAAGCGGCAATTACCTCTACGCGAAATTAAGCTCCGAAGATACTTTTTTACCTAAATGGCTCGTACAGCAATTAATAACTATAGAACCAGAGTTTAAAGATTTTGTTCTATTTGTTGATTTACTTAAAGACGTAGATGCCGTAATTGCCACCGGCAGCGATAATACTGCCCGTTATTTTGAATATTATTTTGCTAAAAAACCCCATATTATTCGCCGGAACCGGAGCAGCCTGGCTGTTTTAACTGGTTTCGAAAGCCCCGAAGAACTTGCTAAGTTGGGAAGCGATATTTTTCAGTATTATGGCTTAGGATGCCGCAATGTTTCCAAGTTGTTCGTACCCGAAGGATATAACCCGGAGCCTTTTTTCCAGGCTCTAGAGCCTTTTAAAGGAGTGCTGGATCATCATAAATACGCCAACAATTACGATTACAACAAGTCGATTTTACTGGTAAACCAAACACCGCACTACGATAATGGCTTTTTGTTGCTCACCGAAAACAAGCAATTAGTTTCGCCAATTTCAGTTATTCACTTGGAGACGTATAGCAGTCAGGAAGATCTAAAACAGAAATTAAAAGCCCTGGAGGAAAAAATTCAATGTATTATTTCAGCTTTGGGCTGGTACCAAGGCAGCATTCCCTTCGGCGAAGCACAATGCCCTACTCCATCTCAATACGCCGACAATGTAGATACCCTTGCTTTTTTATCGGGCTTAAATAGTTGGGCTTAACTTCATAAAATAATATATAATTTCGTTATATTAATATACCCGAACTTGAAGCAAAGTATACCATTACCCTTATGGATAAATTATCTACTGAAGCCTGGATTGCGATATGGGCTACCCTTGGTGGCGTTTTATTGTTCCTATGGCTCTATTTTGGCGATAGCTTTTATAAAAGCCGCAAGTACCTGCCTAAGCATCTGCAGCCCGGAGATAAGTTTATGTACCGGATAGAAAGGGTAAACGGGCCTACCCTCTTCGATGTAACCTACGAATGCCGCGTAATGCAAAGAACCGATAAAGGAGTAGTTACCCGCATGCACGGTGATAACGATAATCACTATGTTACCTTTAAAGAACTGGAAGAAAGTAAAGGATTTACTATTTTGTAAAAACTAAATAAATTTCTAGTCTATCTTGGCCTTGGTCATCTGGTTACCAAAGTCTGAAATAATATAGAAATTACAATTAATTTTAAGGCCGATCTATTTTCTTAAATAAAAGGCTTAACAAAAAACCTGATTTATAAATCAGGTTTTTTGTTTTCCCAACACTGGAACGCCGACTTTCTTAGATGTTTTTTATAAGGTATTTCTTGAACAAATTTACTTTTTCCTTTCCGTCCATTTTTTAGGCTTGCATCCACCTTAATGCACTGTAACCAGAAATATTTTCCACTAACCAGCAGCTTAATTTCGGGCTTTTAATTTTAATCCATTAAATACCTCCAGAAAAAATCTGCATAACTTTTAACTGGTAATTTGGTTTATATAATCAGCTTTCTATAAAAATATTTAATTAATATATATTGAATTATTTCAGGAAAGCGTATACATTGAAATAAAGTAAAATTATTATTCTGAATTATGGATACAAGCCAACTGCACGCAAATTTGATTGAAAAAGAAGTAATACCTGAATTAAAATTTGCTCACGAAGATGTTATTACCGACAAGATGGAGAAGGTAAAACGTCTGCACGATTTAAAATGGGCCGCCATTTTGGGTAACGGTTATCACGGAAAAGTAAATATTTTATTTCAGACCGAAGATGGCGATGTTAAAAGAGTAGAAACTACCATTTGGGCCTTCGATCAGGACTTTGTTACATTAAAATCGGGTACTTCTATCCCATTACGTTGCATTTTAAGTATTGAGCATATTTAATTTCAGGTTAAAGAATAAACCGGTAATTGTTGCTTTTGATTTAAGTTGGTAAGTTAAAAGCTATTGTTTCAAGCTCCGATTTATAAAATGAGAAAGGCAACTACAACGTTGCCTTTCTCATTTTAACAGCTAAGCTAATTAAATTTTTATTAAGAAATAGCCACCAACCTATCTAGGGTTTTAGTAATTAGGCTTTCTATCGTTTGCTCTGCATTTGGGTCAAATTGCTGGGTGATGCGGTTTACTACAATAGCATTTAACGAAGTTACTTCGTGCCCGAGTAATACTCCTAAAGCGTAATAACCAGCAGTTTCCATTTCAAAATTAGTTAACCAGAAATCATCTACATTAAACCGGTTAAAATTATTTACTAAATCGGCATCTTTTAACTCTAACCGTAACACCCGACCTTGGGGAGCATAAAAACCAGGGCAAGTAAGCGTATTACCCGTAAGTAAATCTTTACCCAGCTGTTCCCGCAAAATATCCGAACCTTTTACGCAATAAGGCTGAAAGCCCAGCTGCAGACTTTCCTGGAGGGCAGAGCTAATGGTATTTTCGTAACCAGTTTGTACGAAAGGGTAAAACTGCATGAGCGTATCTAAACCAATGGCGTATTCGGTTACTAAGTGGCTACCCACCGGAATAGATTCTTGTAAAGAACCAGAAGTACCAATCCGGATAATTTTTAGGGAAATGGGATCTTCGTTAATCTCGCGCGAAACCAGGTCGATATTTACTAAGGCATCGAGTTCATTCATTACAATTTCTACGTTATCAGTGCCCATACCTGTGGAAAGCACCGTTAAACGTTTGCCTTTGTAGTAGCCTGTATGGGTTACAAACTCCCGCTTCGCTATTTCTACTTCAATCGAATCAAAATATTTACTTATCCGCGGCACCCGCTCCGGATCGCCTACCGTTATAATGGTATCCGAAATATGTTCGGGTAATAAGTTTAAATGGTAAACACTTCCGTCGGCGTTTAATATTAATTCTGATTCGGCAATTGGCATGACAGGGAAAGTTTAGGTTAATTGTAATACGAAATTAAATTTGTTTAGTCGTATACGAAAAGAGTAATAATTGTTTGCTGGTGGAGCTTTTCAAGTCTCCAGGGCTCGGTGCTATCTAGCTTGAGATTTCAAGTTTTGCCTCGTGGCCGGCGGGCCTCGTTTGGCTCTTTTGGGCGATTTAGCGAACCCACTCCGTTGCGCCGCCATGCTGCTGCGCCCCACCGGAACGCTAAAAGGCCATCCATAGCCAAACTGGAAATTATTGCTAATGGCTACCTTGCTCCAGGTAGTAGGGATAATTGAATTAGTAAATACGTCTTCTAAATTACAATTTCTAGTAAAATAAAAAATAGGTGGGAAGAAAGATGGGGGTTTAAAATAAAGCCTGGTAAATTTTAAAATTTACCAGGCTTTATTTTAATTTAAGTAAGGAAACAGAATTGATTTAATCTATTTGATAGAAATACATTTTACTTAATTGGTAGTAAACCTATAACACACAATAAAGTCTTGTGTCTAATATCTTGATACTTGTGTCTTATTACTTAAATTATGCAGGTATCAAACGGCTTTGGTGCGTTTTAAACCTTTCAGGGGATTATAACCATTCAGTTCTTTCTGGTAATAACCAGTACCATCGTAAAGCCGAACTTTTGGGTGCTCTTTACAAGTGTCGGAGCAGGCTCCATGCATGGTTTCGCCGCATTGTTCGCACATCGCCACATGAATATTACACTCCGGATTGGCGCAGTTCACCATCCGGTCGCTGGCAGTGCCACACACGTAACATTGCGAAATAACGGTTGGATTTACTTTGTTTACATCCACAGTCAGGCGGTTATCAAACACGTAGCATTTGCCTTCAAAATCTTCGCCACCGGCTTCGAATCCGTATTTAATAATGCCCCCGTGTAACTGGTACACGTTCTCAAAACCTTGCTCCAGTAAAAAGGCACTGGCTTTTTCGCACTTAATGCCTCCGGTGCAATACGTTAAGATTTTCTTGCCCTTATATTTTTCTTTTAATTCCTCAATCTTCTCCGGAAAATCGCGGAAATTTTCGATGGGTAAAGTAACCGAGTTTTTAAATCGACCTACCGAATGCTCGTAATCGGAGCGCACGTCCAGAACTACTACATCCGGCTGGTCTTTCATTTGCTTAAATTCAGTTGGCTCCAGATGAACTCCGGTGCGTTTGTTTGGGTCTATGTGGTGTAGTTTACTGTGTACTATTTCTGGTTTGTGGCGCACGTGTAATTTGGCAAAAGCGTGTTTCTCCGCTGCGTCAACCTTAAAGTCAATTTCAGCAAAACGCGGATCAGCTTTCACCATTTCCATGTACTTTTCGCAGTCTTGGCGTAAGCCCGAAACAGTTCCGTTTAAGCCTTCGGCAGCCACAATTATCCGGCCCCGCAAATTTAAAGACAAACAAAGGCGGTGGTGTTCTTCCCGGAAGGTTTCCGGATCGGCAATGGAAGTGTAGCAGTAATAAAGTAAAATACTATAATTTTTCATACAAAGCTTGGTTTCAGACCGAGTGTATCTTTTTTTGATTTTAGATATTGGAAATTAGATTTCTAAATAAATTTTAAATTTTCTTCTAAGGTAATCAGCTAAACAAAGGTTTTAAACTTTTTGTGCCGGGTTACCGAAAACCGTTTGATTGGCCGGAACATTGGCTACTACTACGGCTCCGGCTCCTACCCGACCTTTTTTCCCGATTTTTATACCGGCTACTACTACCGCGCCCGCTCCAATAAAGGCGCTTTCTTCTACTTCCACGTCGGCACTTATAATAGCTCCGGCACCAATCTGCACAAAATCGGCAATTTGCGCTCCAGAATCTACTAGGGCATTAGAATTAATAATGCAATTATTGTTAATGCGGGCATTGGCATTTATTACAACTCCGGCGTTTATTAAATTACCGTGGCCCAGCCAGGCATGTTCCGACACCGAAGTAAACTTATGAATGGCATTTACCGGTATGGCCTGGTACTCTTCTTTTAGTAAATTTATCAAACTTTTGCGGGTAGCGGTTTCCTCAGCGGCTACAAAAACCTCGCATTTTTTACCCAAAATTTTTAAAAACTCCGGGTCGTCGGTTGTACCCATTATGGTAATACCGTTTACCTCCGTTTGGTGCAGTTTCACCTCATCGTCCAAAAAACAGTATACAATTACGTTATTGCTTTGAAAAATATCTAACGCCACAACGCCCAGTTTTTGAGCACCTAATATAATTACAGGATTTTCCATAAATCAATAAAAGTTAAAAGTAACCGGGTTTAAACTTGCTAAAGGTTATGCATGCTGTTAAAACAAGTACGCCCCATACTTTATGATAAATAAACCGCAAAGGTAATGCTTTCCGAACCGGCTTACAACTCCTGATTTAATTCACTTTAATAGTTAACAGGCGATTAACCCAACTTTCCAGTCGATTTATTATTTTTAAATTAGCCCCGGTTTGTAATAGTAAGTACAACAAAAAAGGCAAAAAGGCTACCTTGTAACGGCTCACCGAACCTAAATTGGCAGTAGAAAAACCAATTAATGCGGCCAGTAAAAGAATATAAATAAGCAGGGAAATTACTAAAGTAATCGGCAGAATGGGTTTATGCTTCCAAAAAGAAAGTAAGCTAATTACCGCCAGAAACAATATCAATAAATTTTCTAGTCCGGTTAACAGGTATTCCACGGAATTTATTTCACCGATAATAGGACGGAAAATAGCGCTGCTAATTGCTTTTGGGGCGTATTGAATTAAACTCGCGAAAGTGGGTTTTAAATTAGGTAAATCGATAAAGGCTTGGCGGGTGGTAGCTAACCGGGAGGTCTGGTAGCTGTTTATTACCTCCCGAAAGAAATAATCCAGGTTTACCGCTTCGTGTAAAAATGAAGCACCTACACCTAAAACCAGTAAGGCACTAAGATAAAAGAAAAGTTTTTGTTTCCCAGTTAGGTGCCACTGGCGGGCAGCCATCTCCACAAGAGCAAAACCGGCTAATAACGGGAAATAAGCTACGGCGAAATAAAATCGGATTTTAAAGCAAATAAACACGGCAATTAGTAAAATTATGCTGCGCGCAAATACTTTGTTCTTATCAGGCAGATAAACCAGTTGCAGCACCACGGCAAGCAGCCAGGCCGTACTACCCACTAAAATACTTTCTTTTAACACTCCTGACGACCAAAAAACTACCGATGGGAAAAACAAAAAAGCCAAAGCCACCGCCACTTTGGTAACCGGAAAAATTTTAGTAATAATTACCGTTAGTTGCCAGCAGCCGAAAAAACTAAACAACGAAAAGTAAACTGCATTTAAATAGTAGTTATAACCGGTAATAAAATTTAAAAAGTGCAGCAGCAGCACCATAAAGAAAGAATTGGAATACTCCCGGTACTTCATTACATCGTATAAATATACGCTCTGGTACTCGCCGGTTAGTAAAAAACTCAGGTAATTACGTGGGTCTTGCGAAGCATATCGGCTTAGAATTTCGGCTTGACTTTGATAAACGAACGTATCCCCTCCGCTTAAATAATGCTGGTAAAGCCAACCTACCAATAACCCGCAACTCAGTTTAAACAAGAATGCAGGCCAGAAAATAATCTTTAAGAAAGGTGTTGTTTGTTGATTCCACCACCGGTAAGATAAAACTCCAATTGGTAAAATATTGGCCAGGAAATACCATACATTCATCTGGCGGGTTGGTTTTTCTTTAAAATAAAATTACCAATACTGCATTGCAGGCAGTTTCGCGGGGCACAATACAATTGGTTTAGTTGTAGTAACGCCTGCGAATCGGCGGCATTTTGGTGATAAAAATTTAAACCTGTATACAAACGGGTAATACGATTATCTTCCGGAGGTAATTGCTCCAGTAAGGCAATCGCTTTTTCTACGTAATTATCTTCGTTTTTATACTTGCCATATGCTACTAATAACGGAGCCACGGCATTTATTAATAATAAGTGGATGCTGCTTTTACCCAAACCTTTAGGCGCATGTCTGGTCTCCTGGCCCAGTAATACATGCGTTTGCCAGTACTCGGATGATTTTACCTGGAAGTAGCCTTGCCAGGCAGTAATAGAGTCAGCCGCGAGTAAATTGGCAAACAAGTGTTCTTGCTGGTGCAGCAAAGCGGCAAATTGCGCCAGCCTTACGGTGGGAAAATTTGCCGGTCGGAGCCGCAGAAAGTTCCAATCGGCACGTTTTAAGCCAGCGGGCAACGCATATTTATGTTGTAGAAAAGTAAATTCCTGGAACAAGGTACGCCCGTAATCATCCGGAGCATCGGGCTGCAAAAAACCAGCCTGCCCAAATAACAATGCTTCTAGCGCGATTAACTGGTGCCGATGCTTACGTAATATAGTGTAAGGTAAAACCTTAGCGAGCCGCAGCATGCCCGTTTGGTTTATTTTAAAGCCGAAATTACTCAGTAGCCAGGCATAACAGGTTTCTTCCCAATTGTTTTGAGTAACCGTTAATAAGGCTAGTACCCGGTCGGCTTTTGCTTGCAGCCGTTCCATCCGGACCCGCTCCTGCATGCTAATTTTAATTAAACCGGGAACTTGCGGCGCAAAAGGGCTACACGGAATCTCATCCCGATTCTCTAAAAATTGCTGATAGGTGTGTACCAAATGCAGCGGAATCCGGCCGCGTAAAGCTATGGTGGGAATAACCGTACCATCGGCGCGTTGAGCCGGTTTGTCATCTTCCCAAACCACGTGCAAAATTACCTGGTTGTATTTAGGGTCGGTTTGGTGGTTGTGCTTTTCCCAATCAGAGGCATAAACATGAATCTCCACACTGCCATTCCATTCTTCGGCTCCTATGCGGAGGCGGGCATCTGTAAAATCCGGGCCGGCATTGGTATTGTAAAACCCGGGTTTTAGTACGTGTAATTCTTCCTTGTGCGAGGTAACCAATCCGGCTTTATCGAAATACTGTTGCTGCCATACATAATGCAGAAAATCTTCTTTAAAGGGAGGCGTTCCGTTCACACTTTTAATTTTTTATGGTACAAACCGGTTCAGCCAAACTGTTACTTTGCCAGATATTTAGTTAAGTAACCGGCCATTTCCTGTTGAATCAATAAAGCAGCAGCCCGGGCTTTTTCGGCAAAGTCGGTGTTATTAGAAGCGTAAATAATATTCCGCGACGAGTTTACGAGCAACCCGCATTGTTGGTTCATGCCTAAACGCGAAATATCGGCCAGGCTTCCTCCCTGGGCACCTACTCCCGGCACCAGTAAAAAATGGTTTGGAACTATCTCCCGCACCCGCTCGATAAAATCGGGCCGGGTAGCACCTACTACGTACATTAATTGTTCATCGGTAGCCCAGGCTTTACTTGTATTTAATACATTCTCAAATAAGCAACGGGAAAAATCGTCGGTGCCGTCATCGGTTTGCAGTAACTGAAAATCGGCACTGCCTGGGTTTGAGGTAAGCGCCAGTAAAATCACCCATTTATCGGCTTTTAACAAAAATGGTTTAACAGAATCTTCGCCCATGTAAGGAGCTACGGTAATCGAATCAAAATTTAAATTTTCGAAAAAAGCCCGGGCATAAAGTTCAGAAGTATTGCCAATATCGCCCCGCTTGGCATCGGCAATGGTAAAAATATCCTTAGGAATGTAGTTTAAGGTTTTTTCCAAACTAATCCAGCCTTTGGGACCAAGAGCTTCATAAAAGGCAATATTCGGTTTATAAGCCACGCAGAAATCTGCGGTGGCATCAATAATTTGCCGGTTAAATTCAAAAATGGGGTCTTCCAAATCGCGTAAATGGGCGGGTATTTTGTGCAGGTCGGTATCTAAACCCACGCATAAATACGATTGTTTCTTTTTAATCTGGTCGAATAACTGCTCTTTGGTCATTATGGTAGCGGTAATCTGAAAACTTTTTGTACGAAATAGAAATTAACTATTCGGCAGCAATTTACAGGATTATTCTTTTGCAGTTTATCAAACCAGTTGAATAACTTTATTGGGTTATGGTTTTATATAGCTCGCCTTACTCCTTAACTTTACTGCGCTGGCGGCACAAGAGTACCATTTAAATGCCGTTTGTTTACTTAAAGTGCTAATCTGGTACTTCAAAGAAATTTTAATTTGCTGTGCAAATTCCGGATATTGGCTATTCACCTACTAAGCATGAATCACGAATTAATAAAAAATATTCTTTGCGAACTCGGGGAAGCCGTGTGCCGGAAAGTTCACCAGTCGCTTAGGCAGAGTTCGACGGAAGCACTAAGCGCCGTTTATAAAGAAGGCGAAGATGATACCATTTACCAGATTGACCGCGACGTAGAAGAAGTTTTAATTCCTCAGTTAACGAGTTATGCCCCACAATTAGGCGGTATTGTATTAATTATGGAAGGCGTTAACGAAATGGTACTGCCAGAGGGGTTGCCTTCGGAACAAGCACAAATCCGGCTGATTATTGACCCCATTGATGGAACCAGAGGTATTATGTACGATAAGCGGTCAGCTTTTTTTCTGGCCGGTGCCGCGCCCAATAACGGGCCGGAAACTTGTTTACAGGATATTGAAGTAGCCGTAATGACGGAACTTCCCACTTCCCGTTCGTTTTTGAGCGATACCTTGTGGGCCATTAAAAATAAAGGTGCCCATGCTTTTACCCGCGATTTAAAATCAAACGAATTTTTTCCCCGGAATATATCTCCTTCTAAAGCTAAAACTATTGTAGGAGGCTTTAGCCAAATTGCGCGTTTCTTTCCTCCGGGCCGGTCTATATTAGCTCAGTTAGATGATGAATTAATTCAGATTTTAGCACCGGATATGCCCGCAGGTAAAGCCATTTTGTTTGAAGACCAATATATTTCGAGCGGCGGGCAATTGTACGAAGTATTAATGGGCCACGACCGTTTTATTGCCGACCTCCGGCCATTGCTTTACAACCGGCTGGCCCGCGAGGGTAAGACAATTGGTTTGGTTTGCCATCCGTACGATGTTGCCGCCCATTTAATCGGCAGCGAAGCTGGCATTATTATTACAAATGAGTTAGGCGAGCTGCTTAATCCGAAATTAGATGTTACTTCGCCGGTTGGTTTTATGCTTTTCGCAAACGAACATATCCAGCAGCAGGTACAACCCGTTTTACGGGAATTGTTGATTAAAAACGATTTACTGACAACCTGAAAAGAATCTGGTTATAACAAAATTTTAAAACTACTACCATTCATGCTTACCGTACTAGAACTAAACCACGTTGCGCTCCACGTGCAGGATGTTGTGGCCAGTTGCCACTTTTACGGCGACTTATTAGGTTTCCGTTCGCTGCCGCGTCCTGCTTTTGACTTTCCGGGTGCTTGGTTTGCGTTAGGGCCACTCCAGGAACTGCACCTAATCGGCGACCGGAACCAAGCCGTACATAGCCACCATCGCGGAAATCATTTCGCCTTAAAAGTAGCCTCCATTCAGGAAACCGAAGCCCATTTACGCAGCGCCAGATTAACCTTTATGGGTCCTAAAAAACGGCCGGATGGTATGTGGCAAATTTTCCTTACCGATCCCGATGGCCACATCCTGGAATTTACCGAACTACCCGGCTAAGTTAAACTTTGGTAGAGAAGTAGACTTACTAAACCCCGGTTAAAACCTTAATCGTTGATTTTCTTTGGATTTTGTGAATAAAAAGCTATAGAAATTTTGTTAAACTTCGGTACAGATTTTTCTTTGGTTTTAATAGTAATAAACAAGCTGCCAATAAATATTCGTTTGTATTAATACTTAAAACCATGGAATAGTTTTAGCAGTATGATAAACTATACTTCATCATTTGTAAGTTTCTATTTTGTAGGTTCTTAAATATAGTATTACTTTATACAAAGTTTTTATTTTTTCCTTCATGCGCGCGCAATTACGGTTTATATTTACTTTATTATTTACAGCCTGCATCTTCGGGCAAGCCTTTGCTTTTGACGATGGTTTGGAGGCTTTGCAAAAGAAAAAATACGATAAGGCATTTACCATTTTTGATAAATCTTTAACAGAAAATCCGGATGATGTGGCCGCTTTATACGGGATGAGCAAATTGCTTAGCCTACCCGATTACAATTCCTTTAACCTCGAAAAAGCGTATGTTCATGTTGTAAATGCCAAGGGGGCCTACCCATTAGCGAACGAAAAAGTAAAAAAGAAGCTGCTGAAAGCTAAGATCGACGAACAAGCTATAACGGACTTGCAAAACCGGATTGATTCGCTGGTATTCGCCGAAGTAGTGAAAAAAAACACAATAGAAGCGGTTCAGGAATACATCGACATTCACAAAACTTCGCTTTACCTGGATAAGGCCAATGAATTAAAAGAAGAATTAACTTTTCAGGAAACCTTGCGCGAAAATACTGATAAAGCTTACAGTGCTTTTCTTAAAAAGTACCCGAACTCCAAGAACAAAGCTGAGATTAAAAAGAAGTACGACAAGCTGATATATACCAAAGTTACCGAATCAAAGGATCACAAGGCATATAAATACTTTATTGAAACGTATCCGGAAAGCCCTTACATAGAAGAAGCCAAAGAAAAATACGAATTAGCTTTGTTTAAGCACTTAACCGCCGACGATACTGAAACCAGTTACGAAGCTTATATTACCAATAATCCGGATAGTAAATACGTGAAAGTAGCCGAAGACAGTATCTTTGCCAAGTATACTTCTTTTCCTTCCATTCCCGAGTACGAGCGCTACATTCAGAAATACCCAACCAGCAAGAAAATATATGAAGCCTGGAATAAGATTTACATTTTGTATACCGATAGCGGCGATCCCGAAGTATATACCCAGTTTTTAACCAAATACCCTGATTACCCTTACAAGAACGAAGTTCAGAACGATGTAGAACTGGCAACTTTTGGGTTGAATATGCTCCTGAATAACTTCCGTGGTTTCAAAGACGACCAAATAGACGCCTACGTTAAACTAGCGGCCCCCACCGACCAAGCTCTTAAAGTGTTAATGTTAAAATTACAACCATTATTAGCAAATAATCAGCGACAAAAAGCCATTGATATTCTGGAAATGCACCGGCCCGAGTTTCAGAACAAGGGGTATAAAATTGATAAAGCCATTGCTACTATTAAACAAGGTGGCGGCAAAACACCAGCCAATAATGTTACTTTGAAAACCGAATAAGAACTGCTTAAGCCTTAAATATTGGTCCTAAAACCAAGTAATAATTGAAAATTTAAGCATAAATCACCTTACAACTAAAAAATTCCGTATAAAGCTTTAAAAGCCACATTATGGAAACGAATAAAACTGAACCGGTACAACCGCCTAAAGAAGACGAGCAAATTACCAATTCCGACGAAAGCAAAGTATTACCTGATGCCAACCCGGATCCACTAACCGGCAACCAGACCGATATTTATGATGCTGAGTACGAAGGAAAAGAAGAAGCAGGTAATGTTGGCGCCGAAAACGAATGGGATGCGGAGCAACTTGATGGCAGCACTGCTAATAATATCCGAACCAAGTAAAATTACCTTTCTTTAAAATTCCCTTTAAAAATGTAGCTTTTGTTCGCAGGTACATAAGGCGTACCTATTTATGTTCTTTAGTGTAACATAGTTGATAATTGAATTTCCGCTTATTTTTATATCTACTTTATAGAATCAAGTGTTTTAGTCATCCTGATCCATCTACTAAAAAAGTAAATTACTCCTTTACGGGCAACTCAAAATAACCAGGTGGTTAAACAGTTAATCAGCAAAAAATTAGAAATAATTGTATAAAAGATGAGAGCTATCTTATAGTAGCCAGCATTAAAGTATCTGCTCAATCCGAATATTCAAGCTTATGTTAAAACTTAGTAATTATTGCATTTTATCAGCAAAGTAAAAGTAAGTTATATAACAGTATACTTAAAATAGCAAATAACTTATTCTAAATTAAACTTTTGCAAATTAGTTTTAGTTATCTACCCAAATTTAAATATAATAATTCCAGAAAATAATTATCTAAAGTAAAGTTCTATAACACTCTATAGCTTCTTACTGGCATGATTTTTATTATATACAAATCAATATATTCCTTTTTAAACTAATTTATTTTAATACTTACCAGCTTTATTACTATTTCTTTTAATTAATATTTTATGAAGAATCTATTTTCCATTTTATTACTCCTCGTAGTATTTTCATTTAGTGGTTGTCAGAAAGACGATGAAGTTAATCCAGATGAAGCATCTGCTCAAGTAGACTTAGGCGTTTTTAAAATCACGCAAGATCCAACTAGTGGCAAAGCAGTTAAAGCTCCTCTTAACTGCACCATCTGGATGTGGAGAACAGAAAACCACGATTATGATGTTGCTGCCTCCGGATCAGAAATTTATGTAGGAAGAATTTTCGATAAAACAACTAAAACCTACGTTAGTGCTGAATACGGCGCAATTGGAGTAGTTATGACGGAAAAAATTAAACCGGGTAAATATTTGGTTTATGTAGTAATTAATAAGTCCGATCAATTAGGCAGCCAAGCCTATTCTTATACAAACGTAGAAGTTGGCGCAGAAAAAACCTTAAATATTAAAAAGGTATTTAGCCAAAACGTTGGTACGATGCAGTTCGAAGCTTGGGAAAAAAACCAATAATTACTAAATAACCAAAGTGGAAAAGGTAGATATATTTATCTACCTTTTTTATTTTATATAGAATATAAAACGAATTAGTTACTAGCCATATTGAACCATACGTTTAACAATATACTTATCATTACAGAGCAAATTAAATTTATTTTAATACTTTAACACACAAATTACCATCTCGCCTGAATTAGCTTTAAATAATTAAGGTAAAAACAGGCAGCTATTCAAGAAAAAACAAGAATGTTATTTACAGATTTACAGATAATTGAGCCTATCTTAAAGGCATTACAAACCGAAGGATATACTCATCCTACTCCTATTCAGGAAAAATCTATTCCTATTATATTAAAGAAACAAGATTTATTAGGTTGTGCCCAAACGGGTACAGGGAAAACAGCCGCTTTTGCTATTCCTATCATCCAATTATTACACAACCAACAAACCCCTACCAAAAGTTACCGGCCTATAAAAGCCTTAATTTTAACCCCAACCCGGGAATTGGCTATTCAAATTGGGGAAAGTTTTACTGCTTATGGTCAGCATACGAACCTACGGCACCGGGTTATATTTGGCGGTGTACCGCAAAAAGCGCAAACCGATGCTTTACGCGCCGGCGTAGATATTTTAATTGCTACTCCCGGCCGCTTGCTCGATTTAATGAATCAAGGATTTATAAGCCTGCAGCAATTAAACCTGTTTGTTCTCGATGAAGCCGATCGGATGCTGGATATGGGTTTTGTACACGACGTGAAGAAAGTTATTGCCAAGCTTCCGGTAAAACGGCAATCTTTGTTTTTTTCGGCCACCATGCCGCCTGAAATTGTAAAACTTGCCGATACTATTTTAGTAAATCCGGTTAAAGTAGAAGTAACTCCTGTTTCCTCAACGGCACATACCATTGACCAGGCGGTTTATTACGTTCAGAAAGAAAATAAAAAGCCTTTATTAATTCATCTCTTAGGCGATTCTTCTATTGAAACTGCGCTTATTTTTACCCGTACCAAGCACGGAGCCGATAAAGTAGCTAAAGATTTAAATCGCGCTGGAATTGGAGCAGAAGCTATTCACGGCAATAAGTCGCAAAATGCCCGGCAACGAGCTTTAACAAATTTTAAGACCCGACAAACCCGCGTTCTGGTAGCTACCGATATCGCGGCCCGCGGCATTGACGTGGAAGAATTAACGCACGTTATTAATTTTGAATTACCCAACGTACCCGAAACCTACGTACACCGGATTGGCCGTACTGGCCGGGCAGGCAATAATGGCATTGCCTGGTCTTTTTGCGACGCCGAAGAACAACTTTATCTCCGCGATATAAATAAGCTTATTTCAAAAACTATCCCGGTCATAAATGATCATCCTTATCCGATGACTCTTCTTGCGCAACCAGCTTTGTCGGTATCCAATGTTAAAAAAGAAGTAGCCACGGCCAAAAACAGAAGTAACAATAGAGGCCAAAGAAGATGGTCTAACACTTCGAAGATTAAAACGCAATAAGCATATTTACCTAAGAACTTTATTTGCCGCCGCTATTTTCCTTAAATAGCGGCGGCTTTTTATTTAATTTAAGCCTGCTATTATAGTCTTTGTCCAATAAATTCAATGCGGTATTATCCGTTTTAATCCTTCCAACTTCAACCATCCTATTTATACCAGGTAGTATTTACAAATTACCATAAGAGAATATTAGAAAGAAGTCAATCCGGTAGGTATTGAAAACAGGAATATTGAAAACTTGCCTGAACAATAGATTGATAGTAGCTACTTCTTTCACTTTAGTCATCCTGAAAGGAACTAACCGGCAGAAAAGAAGAACGGATGGTTGGAAGTAAAGGGAATTACCTACTATAACTTTCCAGACAACCTTGCGGCAGTCACTCTAAATTGGTTAGATCCTTCCAGGATGACGGGAATAAGCAGAAAAAACTGTTTTAAACTTCTATTTCTAACAATCCTGTTGTAAAGACTGTGGGGCTTGAACTATCGAAGGTACTTTTTACTATTTGGTATTAGTAGCGGTTAAGGAAAGTATTAATAATTCCCGCTTGCATAAAATAATAGTTAATTCATACAAATTTTTAGTATCGCTCCCCTATATTTAATGCTTCGTATTTAAAAACAGAAAAGAACTATGAAATTATATCGTCTTAAGACCGGCATTTTACTCGAAGAAGATCAAACTTTTTATCTTTCGCAGGATACAGACTGGGATAGATTTATCAACCGGGAAAACTTGTATGAGGAGGTTAAATCAGAAATAAGCCGGCTTCGTCCGGAAACAAACGGTGCGCAATTACTCGCGGATGAATTATTAGTACCTATTGTACGACAAGAAATTTGGGCCTCCGGAGTAACGTATTACCGCAGTAAAAATGCCCGGATGGAAGAATCGAAAGATGCTGGAGGGGGAGATTTCTACGACCGGGTTTACGACGCGGAACGTCCGGAATTATTTTTTAAAGCTACGGCTGCCCGTACGGTTGGTCATTTAGGTCAGGTTAATATCCGGAAAGATTCTACCTGGGATGTTCCGGAACCAGAGCTTACGCTTTTTATTAACAGCAAAGGCCAGATAGCGGGCTATACTATCGGCAACGATATGAGTTCCCGCAGTATTGAAGGCGAAAACCCCTTGTATTTACCTCAGGCAAAAACTTATGATGCCAGTGCGGCTATAGGCCCCGGTTTATACATTGCTGAAAACAAAATTGATCCGGATGCTAACATTAGTCTTGAAATTGCCCGGAAAGGAAAAACTGTATTTTCCGACACAATCAGCATTAACCAAATTAAGCGTAACCACCATGAATTAGTAGACTTTTTGTTCCGGGAATGCAGCTTTACTCACGGAGTATACTTAATGACCGGTACCGGCATTATACCACCCAATGATTTTACTTTAGCCAGTGGCGACGAAATCCAGATTAGTATTGACCACATCGGCATATTAATTAACTACGTGCGGTAAACCAATTTATATAAAGGAAACGAGAAGTTATCAGCATTTACCTTACCTCTCTCCAGCCACTGTAAGGTAGATTCACAACAGCTTATTGTTAAAAAAGCACGTAATTAGTAAATTTTTATTTTTGGTGACCTTTAAATGCGAGGCCCCTAAACCTTAAATACGATAACCATGGCAGATAATAATATATTAACAGAAGTTTCTCCCCAACAATCTAATACATTCCGGGCGTTTAACCCGGCTAAAGGCGAATGGCTAACCACTGACTTTACGGAAAGTACCCCGGAAGAAGTAGCCGCCGCCGTAGAGAAAGCAGAAGCTGCCTTTTTAGTTTACCGGAAAAAGACCGGAGCGGAACGGGCCGATTTCCTGCAGAAAATTGGCGAAGAAATAGTGAACTTAGGCGACGCGCTAATAACTCTTTGCCAGGGAGAATCTGGTTTACCCGAGGCTCGTTTGCAAGGAGAAAGAGGACGCACCGTTGGGCAATTAAATATGTTTGCCGGTTTGTTACGGGAAGGTTCCTGGATAGATGCTACCATTGATACGGCTGTACCCGACCGAAAACCTTTACCTAAATCGGACTTGCGGCGCATGAACATTGCTTTAGGTCCGGTTGGCATTTTTGGGGCGAGTAATTTTCCGTTGGCTTTTTCAGTAGCGGGCGGCGATACGGCATCGGCATTGGCGGCAGGTTGTACGGTAGTTGTAAAAGGTCACCCGGCTCATCCGGGAACTTCGCAGTTAATTGCCGAAGCGGTGCTGCGGGCAGCTCGGGCTTCTAACATGCCCGAGGGAGTATTTTCGATGGTACACGGCCAATCCACGGCAGTAGGTATGGCTTTGGTAGAACATCCTCTTATTAAAGCCATTGGTTTTACCGGCTCTTACCGGGGCGGCAAAGCTCTTTTTGACGCAGCCGCGCGCCGGCCAGAACCTATTCCGGTATATGCCGAAATGGGCAGTACCAATCCGGTTTTTATATTACCAGGCGCGTTAAAAGAACGCGGCGCTAATTTAGCCCAAGGACTTGCCACTTCGGTAACGTTGGGCGTAGGTCAGTTTTGTACGAATCCAGGTTTAGTGGTGGCTCAGCAATCGGTAGAATCAGAGCAATTTTTAAATAAAACAACCGAGGCATTTACTGGTTTAACGGCTGGTACCATGCTAACTCCTAATATTAAAAAAGCTTTTGATGCCGGTATTCAAAAGTTAACGCAAACTGCCGGGGTATCAGTATTGGCTACAGGTGTAAGCAATGAGAGCGTTTGTGGCGGCACGCCGCATTTATTAAGGGCTGATGCAGCTACCTTTTTGGCTACTCCGGAAATTGGCGAGGAAGTTTTCGGACCATCTACCGTTTATATTTCGGCAACGGGCAAAGAAGAATTAATGGCTATCGCCAACGGTTTACATGGGCACTTAACGGCCACTTTACAAGCTACTCCAGAAGACTTAGTAGAATATGCCGATCTTATTTCTATTTTAGAACGTAAAGTTGGTCGCTTACTAATAAATGGTTTTCCGACCGGGGTAGAAGTTTGCGCCTCTATGGTGCACGGGGGTCCTTTCCCAGCTACTACGGATGCACGTACTACTTCAGTGGGAACAGCCGCTATTTACCGGTTTAGCCGTCCTATTTGCTACCAAGATTTTCCGGATACTGTGTTACCCGCAGAACTACAAAATAGTAATCCTTTGAATATCTGGCGGAACGTGAATGGTCAATTAACTAAAGAGAAAATATAAGTGGTTATTGGTTATTAGCTGTTCACTATCTAAATAATTTATTAATAATCAACAATTTAATATATATTTTAATTAAAGCTCCTTTTGTAGAAATACTTAATTGTAAGTAGTTTCTCTTAGTTTTTTACAAAGTTTAGGTTTTGGTTAGATACCATAGAAAAAGCCGGGCGAAAGATATTTCATATCAAGAATCTTTCGCCTGGCTTTCTTATTTAAATAGCTGTTTTTATACGTTTACCCGGTGTTTTAAGCGGTCAATTAAAACAGCTCCTACTATTATTATTCCGATGATTATTTCCTGCACGTAATTAGGTAATCCTAACATATTGCAGCCATTCCGCAAAACTGCCATAATTAAAGCCCCTATTATAGAACCTAGGGCACTACCCTCGCCACCACTTAAAGAGCCACCGCCAATTACTACGGCAGCAATAATATCGAGCTCCATGCCATTAGCAGCGGTAGGGTCACCAACGGTTAAGTTACTATACTGCATTACCGAAGCAATACCAGCAAATACCGAACTCACGGTGTAAATCATGGCTTTGTTTACATTTACTTTAATACCGCAAAGCCGGGCCGTTAATTCATTAGAGCCAATAGCAAAAATATGACGGCCAAAAACCGTATATTTTAAGAGTACAGCCAGTAAAGCAAATAATAATACAGTTATCCAAACTCCCGGCGCAAAAATCAACCAGGAGGGTTCCGGATCCAATAACATTAAATCTTGCAACCAGTTAGAGGGAGTACTGATAGTTTGTTCTTTCCCGATCCATTTTGCTACTCCACGGGCAATCTGCATCATGCCCAAGGTTACAATAAAAGGCACAATGTTGAACCGCGAAATAAACGACCCAATAATTAAGCCGCATAAAGCACAGGCACCAATCGCGGCCACAGCTGCTAATAAAGGCAGCGCCCCGCCCACCGAAGTAACTTCCGGTCCTCCTCCTAGATTCATAACCGTAGCAATTACCACTGTACCTAAGGCAATTTGGGAACCTACGCTTAAATCAATACCACCGGAAATAATAACCATGGTCATGCCGAAAGCTGCAATTCCGACGATTACACTTTGGGTAAGTATGGTTTTTACGTTATAAAAAGAATTAAACTGCGGCGGACAAAGAATGGTAAACAGAATAATAACAAACAGCAGCCCGAAAAACGGTCCAAACCTGGCTAAAACTTTATTCATATATCAGGTAAAATCAGATAAGCAGAAATAATTACCCGGGCTAAATACTTAGTTATCTTTAATTTAAAACCCGGCAAATAAATTCAAATACATTGTTTTACAACTTTCAGTTGAATGGTTTTTTTAAAACCAAACAGAATTAAGCCGTTACTTTGGTGCCGGAGGTAGCGTACAGCATAATATCATGTTCTGTCCAGGCAGATACTGGCTTAATATCTGACATCTGGCCCCGGTACATAACAGCCAGGGTATCGCACACTCCTAATAATTCCGGTAAATAAGAACTGACCACTACAATGGCCTTGCCTTCTACCGCTAAGGTTTGAATTAACCGGTATATTTCGGCTTTACTTCCTACATCAATTCCACGGGTGGGCTCGTCCAGAAACAATATGTCGCTATCGTGGTGCAGTAAACGCGCAATACAAGCCTTTTGCTGGTTCCCACCGGATAAACGGCCAATAGCCTGTTTCGGGTCACGGCATTTTATGCGCAACTTTTCAGACCACTCAGTAGCGGTTTCGTATTCTTGGCTTAAATTTAACAGGCCAAATTTACTATATTTATTTAAAGCCGATAAAGTGATATTAGTAGCGACTGATAAATTTAAAGCTAAACCTTCTTCTTTCCGGTTTTCGCTTAGTAAATCCATTTCGGTAGCTAAAGCTTTGCCCGGATTAATATAAACCGCATTGAGTTCGGGATGACTTTTAATTTTTACCTGACCGTTGCGTACTTTTTCCAAGCCGAATATACTCCGGATAGTTTCGGAACGGCCGGCTCCTACTAAGCCCGAGATACCTAAAATTTCGCCTTTTCTTAAATTAAAGGTTATTTCTTTATGATAGGGGGCAGTTACTAAATTACGTACTTCCAGTAGCGGCTCCTGAATAGAATGGGAAATTTGCGGATAAAGCTCCTCAACGGAACGGCCAATCATGTGCCGGATAATTTCCGGAATAGTTACCTCGGCAATATTACCGGAAGTAATAGATTCCCCATCGCGAATAACGGTAAAGCGGTCGGCTACCTCCATTACTTCTTCCAGAAAATGGCTGATGTAAATAACCGAAATATTATTCTCTTTTAATTTCCGGATTACATTAAACAATGCGCGGGCATCTTCGGCGGTTAAGGAGCTGGTAGGTTCGTCCAGAATAACTACCCGAGATTCAATAACCAAGGCCCGGGCAATTTCTACGAGCTGTTGTTTGCCTAAACTCAACCGATTAACCGGCATATCGGGGTTCAGATGCCCTTGTCCGAGCCAGTCGAGCGCTTCTTTTACCTTTTGCTGCTGCTTTTTTACAAAGCCAAAACTAGTACGCTCCAGCCCCAGCATTATATTTTCTTCAATAGATAAATGCGGCGCTAAAGTTAGTTCCTGGTAAATCATGGCAATACCCGACTGACGACCTGCCGCCGGCGAAGCTGGGGCGTACAATTGCCCATCTAAATGCATGGTTCCGCTATCGGGTGTGTAGGCCCCGCTCAAAACTTTCATGAGCGTACTTTTACCCGCACCATTTTCGCCGATTAAAGCGTGTACTTCGCCTTGTGCTACCTGCAAACTAACGTTTTTCAAGGCTTTTACCGGCCCGAAACTTTTGCTTATATTTTCTAAAGAAAGTAGCAAGGAATGTATTTGTTATAAGGTCTGAATAATTTGTATCGTAGAATTTTATTGGCCAACTTCTAACTCTAGAAAATACTCCAATAAACCAGCAATAATAACTAACCCTTGAGCGATGGATTATCGCTCCTAGTCTCATCTTTCTATTGCTCTTGCAGGTATTTAAGATCTGGAGTAAGTAGCGTTTTAATTTTAGGATCGTTAATGTTTTCTTTCGTAGCCATGGTAACTCCTGTGTCAATCCGTTTTTCGAATTTTTCGCCTTTAATAAGAGCCACAATGGTTTTAACACCCAGGTACCCCATATTGAACGGATCCTGTAAAGCCAAGCCATGAACTGTGCCTTGATCTAGGGCTGTTACTAAAGTTTCGTTCGAATCAAAACCTACTAATTTTACTTTTCCAGCTTTGCCGGCGGTTTGCAGTGCGCGCAACATGCCTTGCGTAGCAGATTCATTAGGGCAGAAGATGCCATCTACGTTGGCAAAACGATTTAACAAATTCTGCGACGCCTGAAAAGCTTTTTCCATGGTGGCACCGGCGTATTGGTTAGTAGAAATTAATTTAGCGTTAGGCGCATATTCTTTCATACCTGCCAAAAAACCTTCTTCGCGGGCGTGGGTACTGGCAGAACCTTCGCTATAGCGTAGTAAAATTATATTACCTTTTCCGTCGAGCAATTTAGCCATTTGCTGGGCGCACAATTTACCGCCCGCAAAATTATCGGTAGCCACAAAACTGGCGTAATCTTTCGAAGCCAGATCCGAATCAAAAATAACAACCGGAATTTTACGGTTAATGGCCGCTTTAACCGGTGGCACTAAGCTTCGCTCGTCGAGAGGGGCTAATACAATACCGTTTACACCCCGGCTCACAAAATTCTGTACCACCTGAATCTGCATCTGCCGGTCATCTTCCTTATGCGGCCCTTGCCAGATTATTTCCACATTATCTAATTCACGGTCGGCCTTCATGGCGCCAGCGTGTACGCTATTCCAAAAAGTATGAGTGGTTCCTTTCGGGATAACCGCAATTTTTAAAGTCTCACCCGATGACGATGCAGCCTGGCTGTTGCTTTCCTGAGTAGTGCCGGAGTTATTACAGGCAGTTAAAACCGAACTAAGAGTTATTGCTCCCAGCACTAATACATTGTTTAAGAATCTGCTTCGATTAATTATCATTTTTATAGTGTATGAAAAATTATCTATTCTAATATAAAATATAAGTAAGTAGATTATATGCTGTATACAGGTAAAGCCAGCTCCGCCGAAAAATTTAAGTAAAGCTACCTTATTAAATAAAGAAAGCTAATGTTTTGCTTTAAACGCAGCTCATCGTGTGGTGAAAATAGGAAAATTAATTTTTAATAAAACAATTTGATTTCATATTTATTACCCTCGGCTAAAGTCACCCATATAACTGCCTATTCTTCTAATTATTTGCTCCTTTCCTTATTTTAGTAAATTTCTATTAATTGTAGCAGGCAACTTAGGTAAAGCAACATACTATTTACCGCAATCACGTATACGGAACAGTAAACTTTATTTGCCCTGAACTGATTTTATGCCATCAGAAAACGATATATTGATTCATTCCTGGGAGGAATTACAGAATGCTTTATTTCATGATTCCTGGGACCCTAAAATAAATCGCTACCGGTCTTCTTATGTATACCGGGGCATGTGGAATAAAAACTTTGAATTAACTACCAGCTTAATCCGGCTGGGTGGAGATTACTCGAAACTGGAGACTCATTTACTACGCAATTTTAGGAAATACGCCCACCGCGATGCTGCTCCGGGTAATTCTATCTGGAATTGGCTGGCCGTTGCGCAGCACCATGGCTTACCTACCCGCTTGCTCGATTGGACGTATTCGCCATTTGTAGCGCTGCACTTTGCCACTAATAATTTACTGCACTACGACACCGATGCCGTAATCTGGTGCGTAAATTACGTAAAATCCAACACGCATTTACCGCTGGTTTTAAAAGATGCTATTTCGGCGGAAGGATCAAACGTTTTTACCCCCGAAGTGCTGGAACCGGTTTGCAGTTCACTCAAAGAATTAGGGGCTTTTCAGGAAGAAGATTTTGTTGTGTTCTTAGAACCACCCTCTTTGGATGGGAGAATAGTGCATCAGTTTGCTTTATTTGCCTTGATGTCCAGTTCAACTGCCTTGCTTAGCGATTGGCTGAAACAAAATCCTGACTTATATTTCCGGATTATTATTCCGGCGCGGCTAAAATGGGAAATCCGTGATAAGCTTGACCAAGCCAATATTACTGAACGGGTTTTATTTCCGGGGCTTAACGGTTTAAGCGAATGGCTGCGTCGGCACTATACTACTATTTAAGTAAACAGACATAAATAGTAAGATAGTAGATGTTAGACTTTTGGGTAATTAATTGAATGCCCATTTAAAATTCAGAACTTTCTAACTTGCAACCTCTAATTTGCAACCTGCAACTTAACCATTCATGAACGAACACGAAAACCCCTGGACTACTCTTTCTTCTAAACCTATTTATGAAAATCCCTGGCTGAGCCTGCGCGAAGATCAGGTAATTAACCCCAAAGGTGGCCGGGGCATTTACGGAGTAGTAGATTTTAAAAATATGGCTATTGGCGTGGTGCCCATTGATGCCGATGGCAATACGTACTTGGTTGGCCAATATCGCTACCCGTTAAACGAGTATTCCTGGGAGATTCCGGAAGGTGGCGGTCCGCACGGCATTGATGCCTTAGAATCGGCTAAACGCGAATTAAAAGAAGAAACAGGTTTTACTGCCGGCTCCTGGACTGATCTGGGCCGAATACATACTTCTAACTCGGTTACCAGCGAGTTTGGCTTTCTTTTTCTGGCTCAGGATTTAACCGCCGGCGAAACTGAGCACGAAGAAACAGAAGAGTTGCACATTAAAAAAGTACCGCTAACCGAAGCGGTACGCATGGTAATGGCTGGCGAAATTACCGATGCCTTAAGTATAGCCGGCATTCTAAAAGCAGACAAAATTTTAAACCACCCGCAGTAGAATTTTTTACTAATTTTTGCCACTTTAATTTTTTTAGAACTCAGTAGGATTTGGTAGCAAGTTTTGGGGGTAGTTGCCCTAAACACGTAAAAAACAACTCGGTTCATGAACTTAAACTTAATATTTGTACTTTTGCCTTCATGAAGCTGCTGGTAAAATTATTGCGTAAAATTTACGCGGGCTGGTGCGTTATTTCGTTTGTTGTCCCATTTTTCCTGCTTTATCCTTTTTTTGTGGTGTTGGTGCAAAAGCCACGCTGGTACCGGTATGCGCATTGGTTAAACCGATTTTGGTCTTATTTACAACTACGCCTGTACGGCTTACCGCTGCAAATTACTCATAAGGCGCCGCTTACTAAAAACACCCCTTATATTTATACGCCCAATCATAGTTCGTACATTGATATTCCGTTGTTGCTAAATAGCGTGCCGGGGTATTTAAATTTTGTCGGTAAAAAATCCTTGGCTAAAGTACCTCTCTGGGGACCAATTTATAACAAGTTGTATATTTCCGTCGATCGTAATAGTGCGGTTAGCCGGGCCAAATCGTACATTCAATCGGGGCGTACGCTCGATCAGGGTCGTTCGGTAGTTATTTTTCCGGAAGGTACCATTGCCGAAAACGCCGGCTACGAAATGCTCCCATTTAAAGATGGGCCGTTTAAACTGGCTATCGAAAAGAAAATACCAATTGTTCCGGTTTCTATGCCTTACAATCATATTTTTTTACCCGATGTAGATGGTAAATTTATTGTGCGTTGGCAGCCATTAAAAATCACGTTCTTTGAGCCTATTCCAACAACAGACCTTACTCTGGCCGATCTGGAAGATTTAAAAAATAAAGTATTTACTATAATTCAAGCTGATTTAAGTTTACACAATCATTATGAGCACCGATATACAAACGATCCGGAAATTAGCACATTTAGCCCGTCTGGAATTTGATCAAACTAAAGAACAGGAAATGTTGCAGGATCTGAATAAAATTCTGGACTGGATGGAAAAATTACGCGAACTCGACACTTCTGCGGTAGAGCCTTTGCTGCACATGAGCGAAGAGGTAAACGTATTGCGTCCGGATGAACCCAAAATTATTATTACGCACGAAGAAGGCCTCAAAAATGCTCCTCGTAAAGATTCTGATTATTTTAGAGTACCAAAAGTGCTGGATTAACGTTTAAAACCGTAAATGGCAGAACAAAATTTACTGGGCAGCCGGCGTAAGGGCAGCCCTTTTCTTTTTTATGTATTACTCACGCTGGGTTTAGTAGCTCTGGGCCTGGCAATTTATCATTATTTCACCGGCAGCGATTACGTAATAACCTGGCAACCGCAAGCGGAATTGCACCCGGTATCCGCTACGCTTGCCCGATTTACCGATCTTTTTCAAACGTTCCTGGTCCCGGTTACCGGTTTCCTGGTTTCTGAACGCTTTGATGTAGGTTTGCCAACACTACGACCAGAGTTAGCAGCTATTTATTTAGGAATTCTCAGTTTAACCTTGGCCGTTTACTTTACTATTGTCAGCACCTTTCCGCGGCTTCCTTACATTGTAGCCATGACCTTGGTAATGCTCTTTCTGGCTACCTGCAACTTTGATTTATTACGGGCTACCCCGGATGATAACCAGGTATTTTTAATTTTAGTACTGGGTATATTGGTTTTAATTAGTTACGCTTTCCAGGCTTTTATAACCCAAGCCTCGTTATGGGTACGTTTTTTAACTTTTAGTGGTATTCTGATTGCTTTAGCGGCTTTCATGAATTATAGCTCGCAGTTTTCGGCTATTTTATCGGCCATGCAAGTAGTGCATTACAGCAGTTTGGCTGCTTTTGCAGCAACGTGTTTGTTTATTTTTCTGGTATCTTTCGAGAATATTCACGCTCTGCTCTGGCTTAATACGCAAGGTTCGTCGCCGCAGCGCCGTTACGGTTTGTGGCATTTTATCTTGATTGGAATTTTGTATTTACTAAACTTATTGCTGTTATACCTCAGAAATGCAGAAATTATTCAACTGGATTTTTACTACGTTGATCCGTTTATAATTCTTTTATTATCTACGTTAGTAGGTTACTGGGGATGGAAGAGGCGCAAAGTACAGTACCAGAAATATTTTACTTTTAATAATGGCGCGGGTTATGTATATCTGACATTAGGTATTATCAGCTTATTAAGCATTGGTTATGCGTTTGCTACAGTTAATACGCCGTTTATTTCGGCATTTACAGATGTAATTGTATATACGCACCTGGCTTACGGTTTTTTATTTTTCCTGTATATTTTACTTAACTTTTATAAACTTATTCAACAACGCTTAGCGGTTTATAAAGTAGTTTTCGACCCGAAGCAAATGCCTTTTTATACCGTTTACTTAATGGGTAGTTTGTTGTTGTTGGCTCTGGTATTCCGGTCACCGTTTAATATTTACAGCAAGGCTCAAAGTGGTTATTACAATTATCTCGGTGATTTTTATAAAGCCACAGGTAATCTATTACTCGCCGAACGTTTTTATACCGAAGGCACCGTTTTCAGCCATCATAATTTAAAATCAACGTATGCTTTAGCCGGTCTTTATCGCGAACGTTCGTACAGTACCGCTGAAATAAATTTACTAAAAGATGCGCTAGCCGGCCAGCCCTCCGAGAAAGTTTATGCCCGTTTAGCCGGCACCCAAACCGACCAGAAAGACTTTTTTAATCACCTGTTTTTATTGAACCAAGGGTTACGTACTTTCCCTAATAGCACCTCTTTGCTTACCAATAAAGCGCTGCTTTACGAGACTACTTCGCTCGTAGATTCTACCGAATATCTTTATCAGCAAGCCCTTGCCGGAGCAGGAGAATTTAGCGATCTGGTAAGGAGCAATTTGTTGGCTTTTTATTTGAAAAACGGGAATCCCCAACAAGCGGTTGCTTTAGCAGAACAAGGCTCTACATCTGCTAAATGGCTTGCCTGGCAAAGTAACCTTACCTTACTAAATCTACTTCGGGAGCAACCAGCCACTAACACTACCGATTTAAAACTACCCGCCAAAGTACTTACTCCGGCAGAATTTGCTTTATTCTACCATAATACCCTGGAGCACCTAAGGCAATCTAATGCGGCCACTATTAAGCGCATTAACCAGTATTTGGCCCAGCAGGAAAATGCTCCTTACGCCGAAAATCTAATTTTATTAAAAGGCTTAACCCAGTTCCATGCCGGCCAGGTAAATGAGGCTCGCACCACCCTGGAAAATCAAGCACTGACTTCGCCTCATACGGCTGGTTTTTACTATTATTTAATTGGCTCCTGGCTGATGGAACAGAAGTTATACCAGGCAGCCGTTGGTTATTTTGATAAAGCCCGCACCAACAAGATACCGGAAGCAGAGCTACCTTATTTGTACGCCTTGGCGCATACTCCGGACAAAGGTGCCGCTTACTCAGCGGTGTCACAGGCAGTTATTGATTTAAAAGAACCTAACCTGAAAAACCAAGCTACCTTTCTGGCTAATGTTCTTAATTTAACTACTCAAAGTGTACTTACTGCTTCCGACTCGGCCAAAGTAGCTTATTTAAATTTATATCGGCCAGATTTAAGTACCACTGAATTTGAAAATGTGGTAAACTCCCTGGCTACCGGTAAGTTTAAAAGTATGGGGCAACGGGAACTGGCGCGTCATTATTTACAAAACAATAATGTAAATGCGGCTGCTCAAACTATTCAGGCAGCATTGTCGCTTGCTAATGGAGATAAAAATCTAACTTCTGAACTGAATCTTTTACGCGCTGATGTATTAGTGAAGCAAGGGAAAGTAAACGAATTAAATAAATTGTTGCCCACCCTTACCAATCAGGTTGCCGATCAAAATCAGAAATTATTTTACCAGGCAGTAGTAGCCGAAAAAACCAATCCGCAGCGAGCCAAAACTTTTTACCAGCAAATTCCGCAAGTCTTAATCTACAACGAAGATGCCGTACTAGCTGCCGCCAATTTCTTTAGCCGCGTTCTGAAAAATGATAATCAAGCTTACGATTTACTTTTAAGTAGTATTAAGTATAATCCATTTTCGTCGCGATTGTATCAGGCGTATGTTTTTAGTAGTATTAAATTAGGTTTTATTGATTTTGCGCAAACAGCCGCCGAAGAATTAAAAAACTTGCTAAGTCCGGCAGAGTATGCTAACTTTCAAACAACTTACGAGCAAAAATTAAAAGAAAAACAAGCCGCTTTTCCGGGTTGGGACTAAGCAAAATAATTAGATGAGCAGAAAGTTTATAGTTACAGACTAATCTTTCAAACTAAAGTTGATTAAATTGATCTGGCAACTATTATCCTGAAAATGTAGGCTTTTAATTAGCTTTCGTAAACAATAAACCTCTTTCGTGGCGGTTACAATAAACAACGGCCTTATCGTTTATAATTAGAAACGCACCTGTTTATGAGCACTATTATCGAAACTAAAGATATCTCGCGGGTCTACCACATGGGTAGCGAAACCATTCATGCCCTTAAAAGCGTGTCGATAAAGATAAACCGGGGCGAGTACGTGGCTTTTATGGGTCCGTCGGGTTCGGGGAAATCAACGCTCATGAATATTGTGGGCTGTTTAGACACACCTACGGGCGGCCAGTATATTTTAAATGGCAAAGACGTGAGTAATATGACCGATAACGAATTAGCTGAAATCCGGAATAAGGAAATTGGCTTCGTATTTCAAACGTTTAATTTATTGCCGCGCTCTACCTCCTTAGATAATGTAAGTTTACCCTTGATTTATGCGGGGTATGGCAAAAGTGCCCGGGAAGAGAAAGCTATGCAGGCGCTGGAAAGCGTAGGTTTAGGACCACGCGCCAAACATAAGCCCAATGAGCTTTCGGGCGGGCAGCGCCAACGGGTAGCCATAGCCCGGGCCTTGGTAAACAACCCCAGCATTATGCTCGCCGACGAACCTACCGGTAACCTTGATACAAAAACTTCATACGAAATAATGGAGCTTTTCGAAAACCTACATGTTAAAGGAAATACCATTATTATGGTTACCCACGAAGAAGATATTGCCAAATATGCGCACCGCATTGTACGTCTCCGCGATGGATTAATAGAATCGGATGAAATAAATTCCGAAATAATTCGGCACTCGATGCCCGTTTAACCAGGTATTTTACCTTAACCTAAAATTTACCCTCCGTCAGAAAAAGGTTTTGGTTATGGATATTGATTCTGCTTCAAAACCCGGAGAAAAATAAGTTAAAATAATCTTTTATTCAGAAGGTTTCTATTTGGCTATTTAACAGAGTAGTTTCCCTCTGATGGAGATTCTTTGAATATGTCAATTTATTATTTCAATATACTTTTGTCCGGTACTTAATACAAGATACTCTTGTTTGAATTTCATAATTTTATCTGGCAAAGAATAACCGGTAAGCTCTCCGTTAACACCTATTCCTTTAAATGAAAAAAGCCCCTTTCGGGGCCTTCTTAAGTTTTTTCTGCTACTTAAATTAATTGCCGGAAGAAATATAAAACTTCACGGGCAGCATTTTTTAATTCTCTCGATTTAGGTAAGTCCGCTCCTGGTTTCACATTTTCTAAGACTTCTGCTAACAGGTTTAACCGGTAAGCCATAACATCGAATTCTTCTTCTTGTAAAGTAGTGTAGTCTTTCAGTTCCATAATTTTATCGTTTTTTATCGTTTCCCCTACTACAACTAAAATCAAGCTAATCGTTCGGTATAATTTCTCTAATTAGGGAATCAAACGTTCTTGCATTATAAACCCAATGCTTATCTTGTTTTAGTATTAAAATACTTTTTATTATATAGAATAAACCAGATTAATATTTTAAATTAATGCCGAGCTGACTCTTTTTTAACGGCTAATAATCCGTTTACTATAATGTTTGCCTTTAATAAAGTTTTAAGATAAGCTTTAAAGCAAAAGCCTATTTAAGTTTAATTAATTTGTAAAAAATAAAGAATGGACCATAAAACTAAACCCATTCTATACCCGCTCAAAGCAACATACCGGCAAGCTAAAACAGCTAAAATATAGTTACGATAGCAAAAGTATTATTCGCGCTTTAGCCCTAAAATAAAGTTCTGCTTAACTGCAAAGAATATATAAAATTTTATATTACATTTAGGATTACTATAAAGGCAAATATTCAGGTACACGCAAAATTCAAAATTAGTTAAAAGGTTATTCTTCAACCTTATTAAACCTGAATGTCTAAAGATTATTCTAATAAGTTTAATTTATTTGAATTAGGCGCTATTTAATGAAAATACAAATATCAACCTTGTGCTTTGCCCTCCTGGTAATACTTTGTTCTAAATCAGCTTTTAGCCAAGTAGCAACTAACGACTCGGCTTATTTAGCTGCCCGAATAACTAATCTCACCAATCGGTATACCCAAACTATTGCCGATGCCAAACACTTGTTTAATGGTAAAGAGTACTTAACCTACGATAAGTATTATCTGAAAGGAAATCAGTTTTATAAGTCTGACCAAGAGCAGGAAGGAGAAGTATATTACGATGGGTATTTGTTTACGAACGTACCCTTATTATTTGATGTAATGCTGGACCAGATTGTTATTTCTGAGCCAAATGGTTCCTTGCAATTTAAACTCGAAAACAAGAAAGTATCTTATTTTAAAGTACACGGCCATTCTTTTATTCGATTGGTTGCCGATACCTTAACAGAATCCCCCATCAAAACCGGCTATTATGATTTATTAGTTAATGGCAAAACAAAATTATTTGCCAAACGGATGAAAAAAGTGTACGAGGATGCGACTATAAGAGGCATGGAAGGAGAATTTATAATAGAAGATAGATTTTATATTCGCCGGAATGATAAATACTACCCGGTTGGCACAAAGAAAACCGCGCTAAACGCCTTAGCCGATAACAAAAAAGAGCTACAGAAATACAGCCGCAGCCAACATTTAAAGTTTAAAAAAGAAATGCGCGAAGCTTCTCTCATTAACCTGGTACAACATTACAACCAATTGCCATCCGCACTGCTTAAGAATTAAATATACTCGTTAGCCTAAAAAATACTGTTTATGAATTATTACTTCCGTATAGTACTACTCTTGTTTCTGGTTACAGAAAGTTGGGTTGGTTACGGGCAGAATACAAAAAATAATGCAATTACGGGTGATTATAACAATTTACTTTTTTCAGAGTTTGCGAAGGCGATAGAAGCTCAAACCAAGTACCACTTTTTCTATGATCCGGCTACGGTAGATAGTTTATTTGTTACCATTCAGGTTAGAGAACAACCGCTGGAAACAGTACTTACTTCTGTTTTTAAAGGTACCAATTTACATTTTGCTACTGATACAGAAAACCGGGTTTATATTACCTCGGGTGTAACCTTGGATTTAAACCTACCCGACAATTATTTTAAACCGGAAGGCACTAATAATGCAGTAGCAAATAACAATCAGGTAAGCAACCGGGCAGGCGCAACATCGGGTAGTTCGCGTTCTTTAACTTTAGCGGAACGCAAGTTGTACGAAATAGGGCGAGCAGGAACCAATGCGAGTACCGGCAAAGCTACTTTGGCTGGTCACCTGCGCGACGTAAAATCCGGAGAACCGGTAATTGGGGCCGCCGTGTACGTACAATCACCTTCCATAGGCACCACTACTGACCAGTTTGGTTACTATTCTCTAACCTTACCCTTAGGACGCCAGGATTTATTTATACGAGGTTCCGGCATAAAAAACACCAAACGCCAGATTTTACTGCAAAGCGATGGCCAGTTAGAAATTGAAGTAGAAGAAGATATTACCCCATTAAAAGAAGTAGTAATTGAAGCCGAAAAAGACAAGAATGTGGCAGGCATGCAAATGGGACTCGAAAAACTCGACATTAAAACCATGCGCCAGGTGCCCACTGCTTTCGGGGAAACAGATATTTTGCGGGTAGTGCTTACCCTACCCGGCGTAAAATCGGTGGGTGAAGGCAATACCGGCATGAACGTAAGGGGCGGCGCCACCGACCAAAATTTAATTCTTTTTAACGATGCTACTATTTACAATCCGGCGCACTTATTTGGCTTTTTTTCGGCCTTTAATCCTGATATTTTAAAAACAGTAGAGTTGTATAAAAGTGCGGTGCCTGCTAAATACGGCGGTCGGTTAGCGTCGGTGTTGGAAATTGCTACCCGCGATGGCAATAAAAAACAATTCTCGGGTTCCGGTGGCATTGGGTTGCTTACTAGTCGGCTTACCTTAGAAGGACCGATAGTAAAAGATAAAAGCGCTTTTCTTATTAGTGGTCGTAGTACTTACTCCGACTGGATTCTGCAAAAGTTACAAAACAGCAGTTTTAAAAATAGCTCCGCCGCCTTTTACGACTTAAATGCCCACATCAGCCACGAGATAGATTCTAAAAATACTATTTATGCTACTGGTTACCGAAGCCGTGATAAGTTTAAATTAGCTGCGGATACGCTGTATCAATACTTAAATCAAAATGCCAGTTTAAAGTGGAAACATATTTTTAACAATAAACTATACGGTGTGTTAACCGGAGCTTATAGTTACTATAAATACAATATTACCAGCGACATTAATCCGGTAAATGCTTCGCGGCTTAATTACAGCATTAATCAATCAAACATACAAGCCGATTTCAGTTATTTTCATAACGCTAAACACACCTTCGATTTTGGGGCGAGTTCTATTTTGTACCATATTGCTCCGGGCAGTTTGCAACCATTAGGTACCGAATCTTTAATGGCTACAGATGTGCTGAGCCGGGAGAAAGCTTTAGAAAGTGCTATTTACGCTTCTGACCGGATCGATATTTCGCCCCGCTTATCGGTTTCGGTGGGGTTGCGGTATTCTTTTTACCAGGCTCTAGGGCCAAAGGAAGTATACCAGTATTTACCCGAAATTTCGCGCAGTGAAAGTACCATTATCGATACTCTCCAGTATAAAAAAGGCGAGGCATTAGCTAAATACCACGGCCCGGAGTACCGGCTTTCGGCTAAAGTTGCACTTACCGAAAACTCATCCCTGAAAGTGAGTTATAACCGCATGCGGCAGTACATTCACATGCTTTCCAATACTGCGGCCATGTCGCCGACCGATATCTGGAAACTAAGCGATTCTTACATCCGGCCACAAATTGGCGACCAGGTAGCTTTGGGTTACTACCGCAACTTTAAATCAAATACCATCGAAACTTCCGTGGAAACTTATTATAAGCGAATGCACGATTTTGTGGATTATAAAAGCGGCGCTACCCTTTTGCTAAATCATCACATTGAAACCGATGTAGTAAATGCCGCCGGAAAAGCTTACGGATTAGAAATAATGGTGAAAAAACTAACCGGAAAATTAAACGGCTGGGTAAGTTATACCTATTCCCGGTCGCTGGTTAAAGTGAATGATGGCACTACTTCGGATAAAATTAACGGGGGTTCGTACTATCCCAGTAACTTCGACAAACCCCACGATTTTACTTTAATAGGTAACTACCGGTTTAGTCGCCGGTTTAGCACTTCTTTAAATTTTACTTACAATACGGGTCGGCCTATTACCTTGCCTTTAGCTAAATATTTTGTAGATAATTCCTACCGGGTATATTACTCCGACCGAAATGCCTACCGGGTGCCTGATTATTACCGAGCCGACTTTGCCATGAATATTGAAGGAAATCATAAAGTGCGGAAGCTGGCCCATAGCTCCTGGACCTTGGCTATTTACAACTTAACCGGGCGTAAGAACCCTTATTCTATTTATTTTAAATCGGAAGGTACTAAGATTAATGGCTACCAATTATCCATTTTTGGCCGGCCGATTCCTACCATCACCTATAATTTCAAATTCTAATGAGTTTACTTCTGCGCTATCTTCAGGCGTTTTACTTCTTCGCACTGCTTTTGTTTTTAAGCAGTTGCGTAGATCCGTTTGACCCTAAGGTGAAAGATATACCCGAAAGTTTTATGGTGGTAGATGGTTTTATCAACACCCAGGGAGTTACTACTATAAAACTTTCGCGAACCATTAACTTAACCGCCGATACAATTCCACCCGCTGAAAGGGGAGCTAGAGTGTACCTGGAAGAGGAAGCCGGAACGCAATTTATTTTAAGGGAACAAGAAGCCGGTACGTACACTTCGGATAACCTAAATTTAGATCCCCTAAAAAAATACCGCTTACATTTTTCCGCCGGCGGTAAAGAATATACCTCTGATTTTGTATCGGTAAAAACCACTCCGCTTATAAATGAGGTTACCTGGCAAGCAAAGGATGAAGGTATGCAAATTTACGTAAACAGCCAGGATGCCGCGAATGACACCAAGTATTACCGTTGGAAGTACGAAGAAACCTGGGAATTTAATTCGGCTTATTTTGCCGCTTTAGAATACCGGGATAACGGCGTAAAAGCACGCAATTCAAACGAAAACATTTACGTATGCTGGAGAAGTGAAAACTCATCGGCCATAAAAATTGGCACTACCGCCCGGTTAAACGAAGATGTAATATCCAACTATCCCTTGGTTTTGGTGCCCCAGGGTTCAGTTAAATTAGGTCGCCGTTACAGTATTCTGGTAAAACAATACGCGCTTAGCCAAGAAGAATACGCGTACTACGAAGCCTTGCGCAAAAATACCGAGAATATTGGTTCTTTGTTCGATCCACTTCCTACCCAGCTTACCGGCAATATTCATTGTGTAACCAATGCTTCCGAACCGGTAATAGGTTTTATTGGAGCCCACTCTGAAACGCAAAAAAGAATTTTTGTGGACAAAGAAGAGTTGCCTAAAACCTGGGGTCGATTTGCCACCGGTTACGAAGATTGTCCGCCGCTGGATTCTATTATTATTGATTATCAGCAATATCATAATATAGAAGATGTAGAAGCTTATTTTGCGCCGGGTATTTACATACCCATAACTCCCATTTACCCTAAAGCAGGCATTCCGCGCTTGATTGGCTTTACCTCGTCTTCCATTTCCTGCGTGGATTGCCGGCTGAGAGGAACCAATGTAAAACCTGATTTCTGGAAGTAATTACTAAATACGTATACGCCAAGTGAGAAGCTATCCTTATCCTACTACACCTTTCCGGACCGGTTTTTGGGCGAGAATTTCCCCTAAAGCTTTTCTTTTGGTTTACCTGCTATTTAGCTTACTGTTTATTTCTAGTTATCCGGCTTTTGCGCAAACAGATTCCTTAACTAGTATTACCCGACAATTTAACCGCTACAGCGAACAAACCTTACCGGAAAAACTATTTCTACACCTCGATCGGCCTTTGTACCTGGCCGGCGAAACCATGTGGTTTAAAATTTACGCCGTAGATGGCACTTTTCATCAACCCATAAATTTAAGCAAAGTTGCCTACGTGGAGGTACTCGATAAAGAGCAAAAACCTGTATTGCAAGGTAAAATTGCCTTATCTGAAGCAACCGGACAAGGTTCTTTTACTTTACCTGTATCCTTAGTTTCGGGAAATTATTTTGTGCGGGCCTATACCAGCTGGATGAAAAACTTTAGTGCGGATTATTATTTTCAAAGTCCGGTAACTATTATAAATACTTTAACCAACGCAGGGGTAAAACCCACCAAAGATTCGGCAGTTTACGATGTTCAATTTTTCCCGGAAGGCGGCAACCTGGTTAAAGATCTGGCAAGTACCGTGGCGTTTAAGATTACCGACAAATCGGGGCGCGGCATAGATGCCGAAGGCAGTATTCTAGATAAACAAGGCCGGGTTCTTACAACTTTTAAAACTTTGAAATTCGGGTTAGGGCAATTTGCTTTTACGCCAACCGAGGCACTCCGGTACACAGCTACTTTAAAATTACCGAATGGTACAACTATTACCCAAGCTTTGCCTCCGGTATATGAACAAGGTTATGTAATGCACCTGGAAGAAGCCAGTCCGGAACAACTTAAAATAACCGTTCAAAGTAACGGAACTGGGCAAGTTGTGGAAGATATTTTTCTGTTAGGCCATGCTCGCCAAAAATTATCTGTAGCCTTGGGTAACCGCTTAATTAATGGAACCACTGCGTTTACGTTTAATAAAAAAGATTTAGCCCCGGGTATTTCGCACTTTACTATTTTAAATGCCCGTAAACAGCCACTTTGCGAAAGGTTGTATTTCCAGCGCCCTACCCAAAGTTTAGTTATTACTTCTGCTACCGACAAAACTAATTACACTGCCCACGAAAAAGTAAGTTTACAAGTAACTACGGCAAATCAAGCCAAAGAAGCATTAGCGGCTAATTTATCGGTAGCCGTTTACCGGTTAGATTCGCTGCCGGCACTGGCCCCTCCTTCCATTAACAGCTATTTATGGCTAAGCTCCGACCTGAGAGGAACCATCGAAAACCCGGAATATTATTTTACTTCTACCGCTCCGGAAGTTACTGCTGTTGCTAATAACCTGATGCTGACACAAGGCTGGAGGCGGTTCCGCTGGGAAGATGTTTTTAAGAAAAAAGTTGATTCATTAGAGTTTATTCCTGAATTAAATGGCCATCTGATTCGGGGAAGAATTACAAATAGGAGCACAAAGCAACCTGAGCCCAATATTGTAACTTACCTGGCTTCCCCTAGCCGCCTGGTTCGTCTTTATAATTCTTTTAGTAACGAAAAAGGAAATCTACAATTTGAAATGAAAGATTTCTTTGGCTCGCGCGAGATTGTGGTACAAAGCAATACCCGGCAAGACAGCCTGTATCAATTCGAGATTTTTAATCCTTTCTCGCTCCACTATTCGACCAGCCAGGTTCCCGCTTTTACTTTTTCCGAAAAATTTAAATCTGAAATTGTGCAAAGGCACGTGCAAATGCAAGTACAAAATACCTTCCATAAAAAACGTGCTTTTACGCTCCCCTCTCCTACCTTGGATAGTTTGCCATTTTACGGTCAGGCTGATGAAAAATACCGGCTCGACGATTATACCCGCTTTAAAGTAATGGAAGAAGTTTTACGGGAGTACGTGCCCGGCGTACAAGTCCGGATTCGGAAGGATGGCTTTCATTTTATGGTGTTCGATAAGGTAAACAAAACTATTTTTCAGGAGAACCCGATGGTGTTGTTAGATGGAGTACCCGTTTTTAATCTTAATAAAATAATGGCGGTAGATCCTCTGAAAATTCAAAAACTAGAAGTAATTACCAGCCGCTATTTTCAGGGAACTTCCACCTACAACGGTTTAGTAAGTTTTTCTACGTATAAAGGCGATTTAGATGGTTATACCATGGATCCGCACGCATTTGTGCAGGAATACGAAGGCTTGCAACAACAAAGAGAGTTCTACGCACCGCGTTACGAAACCACCCAGGAAAAGCAAAATCGTTTGCCCGATTTAAGAAACTTATTGTACTGGAACCCTCAGGTTAATACGGCGACAACAGGTAGCGAGAAACTTGAATTCTTCACCTCCGATAAAGCCGGCAAATACCTGATATTCATTCAAGGCCTTTCTAAAAGTGGCTTGGCTGGGAGCAGTAATTTTTCTTTCGAGGTAAAACAAGCCCTTTAAAAATTCAGCCGAAATACTAACTCTATAAATAAATCCTTGAATTAATTAACCAAAAATTTAAGTAGCTGCCTAGAATCAAGAATAACTTCATCTTATCCTAAGTACCTGACACTAAATACAAACGTATAACTTAGTAATTATCTGCTGCTGTTTTATACGTTTTACTTTTGCATCTTCCTTAATTTCACGTTAATTAAAGTATGCCCGAAGCACTTCTGGCATACTTTCAGGTTTATTTATTCTCTTTATCATGAGTAGTTATGCTTGCCAACCGCCTAAAAACAATGATTATAATAACCATAAATCTGCTATTTGGCAATCAGAGCAGTATGCAATATATCCGGATAAAGTAGTGCAGCAGGAATTTGCAGCCCATGCTCTATCACCAACTAAAATGACTTCAAATTATAAAAGTAAAGCGAAGGAATTTCAGAATCCGAAACTTACTTTTAAGTTCAGCATTAATGGCAAAGACAATGAAATGGTGCCGGGTGAAGATCACCAGTTTACCTGTATCGCGCAAAACGGCACCTGCGAAACACCTCTCATTACTTTTGGCGAGCCGTTGAAGTTAACCGGTAAAGTACCGGTTAACACTTATCTCCCTCCCAACACTAAACTTAAAATTCGCCTAGATATGCGCCAGGTGCTGGAAGCTTTTAATATAGAGGGATTCTTTACGACATATAACGGCGATAAAATTTATAAAGAAGATTTTAAAGGGGTATTTGTAGCAGGCAACCCAGCTCCTTTAACCTGGGATTTCGACAACCTGGCCAACTACCCTGAACTGGAATTGAAAGACCCGTATGGAAACGGTATTTTTGAAGTTACTTTATTACTAACTTCGGATGAGGAAGATACTATTACTGCCTCTAATTGGGAATTATCTAAGGAAGTAGCTTCTTTTCCTCAGTATTCCTCTAACTATCCGGTGGTAGATGCCTTGTATAATCTGAGTCTGGAAGAAATGGTAAATGCCATAGAACCCGATAGCACCTTCCGGACCGGAAAAGAATGGTCGGGTGTCTGGACGCGCGATATCAGCTATAGTATTATTTTATCTATGGCTATTCTGCAGCCCGAAGTGGCCCGTATTAGTTTGCTACGGAAAGTAACCAAGCACCAACGGATTATTCAGGATACCGGCACTGGGGGGGCTTACCCGATTTCCTCCGACCGGATAGTTTGGGCAATAGCCGCCTGGGAATTATACAAAGTAACCGGCGATATTAATTGGTTAAAAGAATCTTATCAGATTATTAAAAACTCGCTGGAAGATGATTTGAAAAATGTGTATAATCCTAAAACCGGCTTGTTCAGGGGTGAGTCTTCTTTTTTGGATTGGCGCGAGCAAACCTACCCGGAATGGATGCAGCCCACTGATATTTTCGAATCGGAATGCTTGGGAACCAATGCCGTGTTTTACCAGGCCAGTAGCATTCTGGCGCAAATGGCCGAAATACTAAATGAAAAGTCAGTCGCTGAAAAATACCGCCAACTAGCCGAAAAAGTAAAAAAAGGAATAAACGAGCAATTGTGGTTACCCGAAAACGGCTATTATGGGCAATACGTATACGGGCGTAACTTTAAAATACTATCACCTAAAGCCGAAGCGCTGGGGGAAGCATTATGCGTGCTTTTTGATATTGCGGACTCTGAAAAGCAACAATCTATAGTAGCTAAAACGCCGGTTACGCCCTACGGCATACCCTGTATTTATCCGCAAATCCCAAATATTCCGCCTTACCACAATAACGCAGTATGGCCATTTGTGCAGTCGTACTGGTCTTTGGCAGCGGCAAAAGTAGGCAACAAGCAAGCGCTTACCGAAAGTATAAGTGCCATTTACCGGCCAGCTGCCCTCTTGTTAACCAATAAAGAAAACTTTGTGGCCAGTAACGGTGATTATGCCGGTACGCAAATTAACTCCAGTAATATGTTGTGGAGCCTGGCCGGTAATCTGAGTTTGATCTATAAAGTTATTTTCGGCATGGATTTCCAGCCCAACTGCTTACAATTCAAACCCGTAGTACCACAAGCTTTTGCCGGAAACCGAACCCTGAAAAATTTTAAATACCGCCAGACTATCCTGGATATTTACTTAGAAGGCCACGGAAATAAGATTAAAACTGTTACGCTGGATAATAAAGCAATTCCTCAGGCGGAAATTCCGGCTCACCTCACCGGCCGGCACGTGCTGAAGATAGAGCTAGAAAATAACAGATTGTCCGGTAGCAAAATAAATAAAGTAGCGGTAGAGTTTTCGCCGATTTCACCCGAAGTTTCTTACGCTAACGGCACCTTATCTTGGGAAGAAGTAGCAGATGCTAAATTTTACAAAGTAGTGCAGAATGGAAAAGAATTACTAAAATCAGAGAATACAAGCGTAAAAGTACTCGCCTCTGAATATTCTGAATACCAAGTAATAGCTGTAACCAGTAAAGGACACGAATCTTTTGCGAGTGAGCCGCTAGTAGTAACATCTGAAAAAAACACTCAATTACTAGAACTGGAAAAAAGTGTGGCTAAAGCTCATTCTTCTTACAAGGAAGCTTCCGGAATTGGATTTATAGAAATAAGTAAAGATAAAAGTGCAAGTTTAAACCTCCCGTTTACAGTAGCCGAACCCGGAATATACGCCATTGATTTCCGGTATGCCAACGGCGAAGGACCGATTAACACCAATAACAAATGCGCCATTCGCACGCTTAAAATAAATGATAATTTTTTAGGAACAATTGTTTTACCGCAGCGAGGTTCTAACGAATGGTCAGATTGGGGATTTTCGAATGCGGTGCAGGTAAAACTCGAAAAAGGAACGCACCAACTTACTTTGGCTTTTGAGCCTGTAAATGAAAATATGAACGAAGAGGTAAACCGGGCCATGCTAGATTGTATACGGCTTACTAAAATTACTAATTAAACCAGCTCTGCGGCTCTGTAGAAACATTTTACGCAGCAATTTTGGCTTATAATAAGTACAAGTATAGCCCAACTTAATTAATTTTTCTTTGCTTTAAAATAAAACTGGTACAAGTTGGTCTGCTGCTTTGAATTGCTATTAACCTAATTTATTTTTATTTTAATGAAGCTTATTCATTAATCAAAACTAGTTTGTATTTCTGGCAGCCTTATTATTTAACACGTTATGCAGCGGATCAGCGTTATTGATTTTACCCGAGGCTTGGTAATGATTATTATGGCCTTAGATCATACCCGTGATTTGCTGCACGTAAGTTCCCTCACCCAGGATCCTACTAATTTAGCTTCTACCACGCCCCTCTTGTTTTTTACCCGCTGGATAACGCATTTATGCGCGCCTATATTTGTTTTTCTGTCCGGCACCTCGGCTTATCTTTCGCTGCAAAGAAACCATAATGTAGCCGAAGGACGAAAATTTTTACTAAAACGAGGGCTTTGGCTGGTACTTTTAGAATTCACGGTAATTTCGTTTGGTATTTGGTTTGATTTAAAATTTCGAACTTTATTTTTCCAGGTGATTGCCGCCATTGGCTTTAGTTTTATGATATTAGCCTTACTGTTAAAGCTAAGTCCTCGAACCATTGGAATAATCGGCTTAATTATCGTCCTCGGGCATAATCTTTTTCCTTTAATCCCATTAGGAACAGGCTCTCTACTTGCTCAAGCAGTTTCGGCTTTATTTATTCCAAATATTTTTCAAGTTACCCCGCAGCTTACCTTTTTTATAGGCTACCCGCTTATTCCGTGGTTAGGAATTATGTTAATTGGGTACGCCGTCGGACCTTTATTTGCCTTACCGATAGCTCAACGGAAACGCTTTTTTTTACGAGCCGGTTTGGCAACCCTCGTCTTTTTTGCCCTTCTTCGGTTCAGTAATGTGTATGGCGATCCCAGAGGTTGGGAAATGCAGAAAGCGGATTTATTTACTTTTTTATCTTTTATAAACACCACTAAATACCCGCCTTCTTTGCTGTATAGCTGCATGACTTTGGGTATTTTATTTTTAATTATCTGGTTGGTAGATGGTATTCAAAACAAGGTGGTTCAGATAATAAATACTTACGGAAAAGTACCTTTATTTTACTATATTCTTCATTGGTATTTGCTGCACCTTACTTTATTGGCTATGGTTTTTCTGCAAGGCTTTCATTGGGAAGATTTGCAATTCGGGACTTTTCAGTTCGGACGGCCCAAACAACCAAGCGGGGTAGAATTACCTATTGTTTACTTCATTTGGTTGAGTGTAGTGGTGGCTTTATATCCTTTATGCCATTGGTACCAGAACTACAAAGCCACTCATCCGGAGAAAACCTGGCTGCGGTATTTATAAGTTTATTACGGCAAATATAAAATATGCAAAGCATAGCCTTAACTCCCGAACACTACTTAGGAACGCTACCCGAAGATCGGAAGCAAGCCATACAAGAACTAAGAAATACCATTAAGCAAAATTTGCCGCCTGGTTTTACCGAAGTAATGAGTTCCGGAATGATTGGCTACGTGGTTCCTTTATCGCTTTATCCATCGGGCTACCACTGTAATCCGCAACTACCTTTGCCTTTTATTAATATTGCTTCGCAAAAAAACTTTATTGCCGTGTACCATATGGGTTTGTACGCCAATCCCGACTTACTAAATTGGTTTAAATCAGCATACACAAAACAGGTTAAAACTAAACTGGATATGGGCAAAAGCTGCATCCGGTTTAAGAAAGTTGATCAAATACCTTATGGTCTAATAGGAGAACTTGCCGCCAAAATACCACCACAACAATGGATTGAAACTTACGAAAGGCAGGTAAAAAGGTGATATTAATAATAAGACAGAAATTTGCTAATTAAATTTATATCTACTACCAGGTATATTTACTAATTACCATAAGAGTATATTATAAAGAAGCCAACCCGATAGATATTGAAAACAGGGATATCAAAAACTTGCCGGAACAATAGATTGATGATAGCTACTTCGTCCACTTTGGTCCTCCTGGCAGGAACTAACCAGCAGTAAAGAAGAACGGATCATAGATAATAAAGGAGATTACCTGCTATAACTTGCCAGACCACATTACTGCAGGCACTCTAAATTGGTTAGATCCTCCCTGGAGGACAGAAGTAATTAAAAATACTGTTTCAAACTACTATTTCCGACAATCCTGTTTCTAAAACCTGCTGGTCTTGAACTATTTAAGGTTCTTTTTACTATGTGGTATTATTTATTTTCAGGAAGAAAGCTTTTAGTAGAAACAAATGGTGGCATTCAAGCAAATAAAAAAGGCAGGTAGAGCACCTGCCTTTTTTATAAATTAATAGAATACTCTATTTAAATATTTTCTATTTTATTGTTTATCCCACCAAACTGGTATTTGCACCGCTTGTAAAAACGCCGAAGGAACTTCCGATGGAATGTTAGTCGGGTTGTAGGATCTTTCGGAAGAAGGATAAGGGAACCTAACCGGAATACTTTCAATTACGGGTCCCACCTCTAATTCTGTATCCGGATAAGTTTCGGTATTTAAAGGTAGATTTGGATAACCAGTTCTTCTGAAATCATTATAAGACTCAAACTGCAAATAATTAGCAATGTATTTTTCGGTCATTATTTGCTCATAAGCAGTTGCAGGAAGTAATGGATTAGCCGTTTGGTAAGCTTCTATTGTTGCCGCATTAATTCCGTACATGTCCATTGAAGCCGCAATACCATCGTTGTAAGCGGTAACTACCGCCGGAGTAACAGTTTTACCAGCTTTTAAAAATTCTGCTTCTGCTCTGATAAAAGGAACTTCGGCATAAATTAAAAGATAAAGTGGCGCATCTGCTTTACTGTAAAAAGTGCCAATAGCCGAGTAGTTGGCTAGGCCGGTAGGAGTAGCATCATTCGTAACCCCTACGTATTGACCTTCATTATCTCCTTCCGCCACCGGATCTACCTGGTACTGTAACCGTGGGTCAGTTTTAGAATTTAACAAATTGATATAAAAAATAGAAGGTTTATAAGCAGTACTCCATTTTCCATCTATTGTATATTGGTACCAAGGGTTTTCGGCGTTAGGGGCATTTACGTAATTAAATTCAGGCATTTCGTCGTTACTAGAGAAAGCACCTGCATCTAATGCCTGCAAAGCTAAATCAGCTTGCGTAGCAGCGTTATAACCGGGCGCATTGGATAGCCGTAAGTAAAAGCGAGCCTTTAAAGTGTGGGCTAATTTTTGCCACATTGCCATATCACCACCATAGATAAAATCTTCAGATCCGGGCTGAGCACCAGTGGTTTTACCAGCATCTACTATAGCTTCATCCAATAATACCTGTATGCGCTTATAAATATCTTCCTGCTTGTCGTAGGTAGGTTTTGTAACACCTGTTTCGCCCTGGAAAGCTTGAGTGAAAGGAGCATCGCCAAAAGCATCTGTAACGTACGACATGTTCCAGGCTAATATAATTTTAGCTATCGCGCTGTAAGCCGGATTACCGTTCTGATCTGCTTTGGCAATCAGTTCGGTGCTGGTTTTCATTATATCCGTGTAAGAAGAATAGCGCCAGAAGTTATCGGTTTCATTGGCCGTTAACCGGTATTGACCTTCGTGAGGTCCCGTACCCGCAAATGCAAGATACTTGGTCCAGTTAGAAGAAATACGCACCGGAAAACCACCGGCTACCTCGTACGAAAATGTACTCAGAATAGCCGGTAACATTAACTTTTCCGTTACTTCTTTAGGAGCATTCGGATCGTAATTGATATCAAGATAGTTTTCGCAACTGTAAAATGTGGCCGAAAACAAACTTATAATTAGAAGTAAAAAACTTTTTCTTTTCATGATTGAATTAGGTAATTAAAATTGAATGTTTACCCCGAAAGTATAGCCTTTGGTAGAAGGAGTTACCGCGTGGTAAAAACCCTGCGCATTGGTATTTCCTAATAAGTTACCTTCCGGATCACCGTAGCTAAAATCGGTGCTGCGCCACAGATTACGACCGGTTGCAGAAAAACTAACGGCCTGAAATGGAGTTTTAGACAATAAAGACTGAGGTAAAGAATAACTTAAGGTAACTTCTCTTAATTTAACAAAGCTGCCATCTTCCACAAAGTTTTCATCAACAGCAGAATACCAGTTTAGGAAATAATCCTGGTCACGCACAACAGGAGTAGTATTAGGAGAACCATCTTCTTTAACGCCATCGTAAACAATGGTAGTATTTCTTTGCTCTGTTACTTTAGCAGTACCATAGAAAGTTGAATAGAATAAGTCCATATTCATGATATCGCCGCCTTTACGGGCATCAAATAAAGCTGATAAGGATATACTTTTATAAGTAAAAGTATTGCGCAAGCCACCTGCCCATTTGGGAGTAGCATTACCAATTGGTCCTAACTCATCGGCTAAAACAGGTAAACCATCATCGCCAATAACCATTTTTCCGTCTTGGTTGCGTTTAAAGCCTTGTCCCCAGATAACGCCGTAGCCGTAAGTTTTATCGGCTCTAATTTGAGGAGATTCAAAACCGCCTAAGAAAATGTTATCTACTCCTTCGGCAATAGATTTAAGCCGGTAATCGTTTTTACCATAGTTTAACTGAACATCCCAGGTAAAATCTTTTACCGTAATAGGAGTAGCTAGTACTGTTAATTCAATACCTTTATTTTGAATTTCACCAGCATTAATTACGCGCTCCACAAAACCACTGGAAGAACTAATCTCTTGTTGCAGAATTTGCGATTTACTTACTTTATCATAAAGAGAAACATCTACTCCTAAACGGTTTTTAAAGAATTTTAAATCGGCTCCAATTTCTTTTTCCGTTACAATTTCCGGAATCAAGTTATTGTTGGTTAACAAAGTACCGGTTTGAAAAGCATTAATTCCCTGGAACGGAAAGTTGATATTACCTCTTTGACCATCACCTGGGTTTGCATGCTGATACGTTTGATTGGTTAAGTATTCACTGGCATCGTTACCTGCCTGCGCGTAAGATACCCGTAGTTTACCATAAGGGAAGTACGTGTTATTAGCCAAGCCAAGAACTTCGGTAAATACAAAACCCAAAGATACAGATGGATAGAAGTAGGAATTATTACCTGCTGGTAACGTAGAAGACCAGTCGTTTCTGGCGGTTAAATTCAGGAATAAGTAATTTTTGTAATCTACGGTAGCACTAGCATAAAGACCGATTAATCTTCTTTCCGAATCGGCTTGGAAAGGTTGGGTAGATTCAACGTTGGTTATGTCGTAGAAGCCAGGTTGACCCAAGTTAAAACCTTGAATGGTTCTGCTAGTGTATTTACGCTGATTTACGTTGTGGCCAATTAAAGCATTTAAAACCCAGTCTTCGCTAAAGTTTTTGTTAATTGCCAGAATCAAGTCGTTGTTTAACTGAGTTCTTTTGATTAACGATTCAAACATTCTACCATTCGGCACCGAAAGGGTTCCAATATTTACATGTTCCTTTTGGTTATCAGTGTAGGTATCTAAACCTACCCGGTTAGTTAATTTTAACCACGGCAAAATTTCCAGCGTAGCTTCATTGGAGGCAATAATTCTATCTACTGTAGTTGGCATTGTAGAATTTTTCGTTAACCAGTAAGGGTTATTAAAACCAGTGCCAGTTGTCCAGCTTAAATTTCCAGCTTGATCATAAGCCGCTTTGTTGTCGAAGCTAATCGGAGCAAAGTTTAAACTGTACAAATAAGACCGTTTAGTATTACCCTCCGGCATTCTTTGGTTATCTGAATTAATGTAGTTTACCGAAGTACTAACATTAAACTTTTCGCTTAACTGCGAAGTGAAGCTGGCTAATACGCTATTGCGTTTAAAAGTGTTGTTAGGTACAATACCTTGTTGATTGAGGTTAGAATAGGTTAGGATGTACGTTGATTTTTCGCCACCACCGCTAATAGAGATAGAGTTGTTCCAAACCTGGCCCGTGCGGTAAAAATCTTTTCTCGGATCAAAAACGCGCGGCATTCCAATAGAATCAATTACTGCCTGATCAACAGAATCGCGGTGAGGCCCCCAGCTGGTTGTTCCTTGCGTAGCGCCATTTGGTGTTTGCGCATAACCGCCCTGACCCAATGGCAAACCGTTCCGGTACAAACCATTTAAACCTTGCAGGTATTTGTTTTGATAACCTTCGGTAATTGCATCATCGAATGCAACACTTGATGATAATGTTACTCTTGGATATTTCCGGTCAACAGATTTTTGTCCTTTTTTAGTGGTAATTAAGATAACCCCAAAAGCCCCTCTGGAACCATATAATGCCGTAGCAGAGGCTCCCTTTAGTACCGTTACATTTTCAATAATATTAGGGTCAATATCAATACCCCGGTTACCAGCATAACCATTAAATAAGGCACTCTCCGTATTTTCTGAAAGACCCCGGTTTGTAGAGTTATCAATCGGAATACCATCTACTACAAATAAAGGCTGGTTATTGCCTGTTAAAGAAGTATTACCTCTAATAACGATCCGGGAAGAGGAACCCGCCTGGCCACCGGAGTTATTAATTTGCACCCCAGCTACTTTACCAGCCAGTGCATTTACCAGGTTAGGCTCTCTTGAATTTAAGATTTGTTGTGGAGCCACATTCTGGGCAGCATAACCTAAAGTTCTTTTCTCCCGCTCTACGCCTAAAGCAGTTACCACTACTTCCTGTAATTGTTTAGCATCTACAGGCAGGGTAACATTTAAAACAGTAGATGTACCAACAGGACGCTCTTGTGTAAGATAGCCGATAAAACTATACACCAAAGTTTGCCCATTAGCAGGAACTTGAAGAGAGTAATTACCTTCTGTATCCGTTGATGTTCCCGTGGAAGTTCCTTTCACCAATACCGTTACGCCCGGCAGACCTTGGTTGTTAGAACCATCGGTAACTTTACCGGTAATGGTTCTGTCTTGAGCTTTGGCCTGCAGCAGAAGCATCGTAAACAGGAGAAAACTCAATAGTAAAATTTTTTTCATTTTTGTTTGATTTGATAGATAATAATACTTAGGTACAATTTACCAAAATTAGCTAGTAAATAAAAAACGATACTACTTTTTAATTTATAATCTTAAATTTTTATTGCCGCTGATTGAAAAAACAATTAATAATTCCTGATTCGATTAAAAATTGTTCTTACTTAATCATACATAAGTAACTATTTACTAATAGCTGGTTTGCAAGTTCAGATTATAAAAAAAGGCGAACCATGGTTCGCCTTTTTTTATAATCAATAAATTACTAAAATTTAAAGTTTATCCCAGAAAATTCTGGAAGTTACCACATCGCCACCAATAGCTGCTGATGCTGCTTTATAATTAGTAGTATTTAAGTTAGCTTCGGTAGTTGGATAAGGTAATCGAAGTGGAATTTCGGAGATAGCCGCCGCTGGTTTCACTAAATTAGGAGCGTCTAATCTTTTCCATTCAGTCCAGGCCTGAGTAGGCTGGCTATACAAAGAAATCCATTTCTGGAAACCAATCTTTTGTTTCCAATCACCAGCTGCCGTAGCATAAGCAACAGAAGGTTGAGCCAGGTAAGCTGTAGCTTCTGTAGCGGTACCACCCCATTCTAAAATAGAGGCAGTAACACCTGCATTATAATGTTCAGACGCAGTACCACTTACAGCATATCCTCTTTCTATAGCTTCAGCTAATAAAAACTCCACTTCGGAGTAGGTTAAAAGCATTCCAGGTAAAGTAGGATTTTCTAAGGCAGCACCAGGAATAGAATTATTGGTCGCACTGTTTGGTGCGCCGGCCGTTCCACCTTTAAAATTGGTACTTCCAGCTACTGGTTTAAAATAAATAGGTAATCTCGGATCGTTGGTAGCAATCATAGGATCAACTAAAGTGGTAGTACCCACAAAGTCAGCGCGGCCACTTTGTACTAAAGATTCGTACAATTGGTTCCGATTAGGTAAGGCTGCTAGGTAAGTTATTTTAGCATTATCGGTATTTGAAGTAAATACATTAGGTGCTGCCGCTTCTACCATTGTTTTTGACTTTCCTGGATCTACATCGGCGTAATTCATACCTAACCGTAGTTTAAGAGAATTAGCAAATTTAATCCAGTTAGCCACATTGCCGTTGTAATATAAATCACCAGTACCTAAACCAGCTGCTGATGCATCAAACATGCCAATGGCTTTATCTAAGCGTGTGACTAAATCAGCATAAATAGCGGCATCGTCGTCAAATTTAGGTAAAACATTATCTGCATTTAAGGCTTCAGTATATGGAACATCGCCAAAAGTGTTTACTAAAACCGACCAGGCATAAACCTCCAAAACTTCTACAGCCGCTAATTGATTAGCTTTCACTTTAGGATCTAAAACGGCATCGGCAGTAATAACCTTTTTGCCCTCATTTAAATCACTTAACACATCCCGATATAATGGATCCCAGAAATAACGGTTAACAGAACGTGTTTCAATTATAAATTGGCTTTCGTCAGGGTAGGTAGTAGCAGCCCAATGTTGTACATAAAACCGGAATGGATTTATGTTATAATCGGGGGTATTTACCGTATTAGCTAACACGCGTTGCGCATTACTAACTAAAGAAACGCCCGGAACGGTAGTAGCTGCTTTAGGGTTTAAATTATCGTATTCATCCAAATCTTTGCACGATGTAGCAAACATCAGTGCCGGGATGCAGAATATTAATATTTTTTTCATCTTATTTTTTAATTAAAATCTAAATCTTAAGTTAACACCAACGTTACGGTAAGTTGGGTATGAACCAGACATATAGCCTAATCCATAGTTACCATTACCACCTGCACCTAAGTTATCTTCCGGATCGGCATACGGAACATGTTTTTTGATAATCCACAGGTTTCTACCTGTTAAAGAAAGATCAATGCCTTTGAAAGGTTTAATTCTGTTGATAAAAGCAGCCGGTAAAGAATAAGTTAAAGTGGCTTCTCTTAATTTAATAAATCCGGCATCGTACACGTGCATCTGGCGAGGCTGATTATAACCGTAAACTCCTTCTGTGTTAGCAATGCGGATATCGTTTGGTGTGCCGTCTTCTTTCACTCCTGGGAAGATAATACCGCCACCTTCACCTACAGGACCTCTGGATGGGTTACCTAAATCGTTATTACCGGCGGTTATAGGATACATACCAGTGCCATAACCATAATAAGTATCTAAGTTAAACAACTGGCCGCCATGACGCACATCTAACAGGAAGTATAAAGAAATGCCTTTGTATTCTAAGGTGTTTGAAACACCACCTATCCAGGAGGCATTTGGATCAGCAATTACAGTAGTGGAAGGAGATTGCTTATATAATCCATAGTAAGCACTGGCTGGATTGGAATCAATTACTTTTTCACCTCTGTCGTTGAGTGTATAACCAGTACCACGGATGGTACCAAAAGGCTGACCAACACTGGCGTTAGAAGACACCCCGCCTTGATATGTTGTAATTACTAAGTTTTCGGTTCCTGGAGCTAGAGCCAAAATTTTATTTCTGTTACGAGTCCAGTTAGCATTTAAAGTCCAGGAGAAGTTATCGTTTTTAATGGGGTTAACAAAAGCAGTAACTTCAAAGCCTTTGTTTTGCACTTCACCGGAGTTTACATACTGAAAGTTAAAACCACTGGTTGTAGACACCTGGATAGGAATAATTTGGTCTACGGTGTTAGATTTGTAATACGTAACATCAAAACCAACCCGATTGGTTAAAAATGACATTTCTAAACCAGCTTCAAAGCTTTTTGTTCTTTCAGGTTTAAGATTTGGGTTATTACGGGTATTAGGCAAGGAGAATAACGGAATTGAACCAAAGCTACCTACCGAAGGACGGGTAGAGCTGTTAATTTCCTGGTCTTGCTTACCATAAACATTAAATACCGAATAAACTGCAGCATCGTTACCCACCTCGGCGTAGTTAACACGGGCTTTACCGTAAGATAACCAAGGAGTATCTTTAAACAATTCGGAGAATACAAAGCTACCAGCCGCAGATGGATAATAATAAATATTATTGCCTTTAGGCAAGGTTGAAGATTGATCTCTTCTGGCAGTCAGATCCAAGAAAGCCATTTCTTTAAAACCAAAAGTAGCACTGGCAAAGTAACCATCTACTCCGTATTTCTGGTCGTTTTCAAACGGTGGGTTCAATGGGTTTACCGAGTTAGATAAAGAATAGATTCTAGGAACTACTAAGCCACCATTCGTTTGCGCAAAAACGGAATTAATCTGGTGTCTGCGGAAGTTACTACCGAGTAAGCCTTTAAAAGTAAAGTCTTCGGTGATATTTTTATTAAAGTTAGCTATCAGGTCGTAATTTGTTTCGCGGGCAGTACGGTTAAATCGAGAGTAAAAAGGTGTGCCGGTGCTACCCACTGCATTTCTTTCTTCCTGTAATTCGTCGTAAGAGTCCAAAGAAACCCGACCCATTACATCAAACCATTCCGTGAATTTATAAGTGGCCATTATGTTACCAAAATAATGGAAGCGTTCATCGTTTTCGTAGTTCTCATAACGCACCCAGTAAGGGTTGTCTGAGTAAATAGGGCGTAGGTCAGTAGCACTTCTGGGATTCCAGGTTATATTTTGCTTATTACGGAAATAAGCATCTTTTTGCTCTTTCAAATCAACGTTGGTTTGGAACCATTGCCGGAATTGCTGATTTGGATTCCAAGAGTCATAACCAGTACCATAGCGGCCTAAACCATCAATTTTAGTAAAGTTTATGTTAGCACTGGTCACTAACTTAGGCGTTAAATTAAGCGAACCAGCAAAGTTTACCATGTTTTTGTTTATCTGGCTGTTAGGCAGCATACCTTTATCTTTCGTATTGGTATAGCCCAGTTTAAAAGTTCCGGCATCGCTACCACCATCTATGGTAATATTATTATTAAATCCTACGGTATTTTTATACAAATAGCTAGGACCATTTTTAGCAGCTACCCAAGGAGTTTTTTGAGCAAACGTAGGCGAAGTAGGATCTAATGAGTTCCAATGGTAAACCATTAAATTAGGATCAAAGGCTGCTCCATAAGAAGCATCTTGCTGGAATGGAACGTATAAACTACCTGGTTCGAAATCAGGTCTGTTAAATTGTTCAAAGTAAGCATCTTCGTTTGGACCATAATAGGCACCGTATCCAGCGCCATATTCTTTCTGGTATTTAGGAAAAGTACTCTTGTCCATGAAGCCCATGGTAGATCCGGTATTAAGAGTAACATTAACATTACCTTTTTTACCTTTTTTAGTAGTAATTAAAATTACACCGTTAGATGCCCGTGAACCGTAAAGAGCAGTTGCAGCAGCACCTTTTAAAATACTAACAGAAGCAATATCATCTGGGTTTACGTCGGCTCCTACGTTACCGTAGTCATAACCTCCCCGGCCGGTATACTGGTCAGATTGGTTGGTATTGGCGTTACTAATTGGCACACCATCTACCACAAATAAAGCCTGGTTACTGTTATACAAAGATTTATTACCCCGGATTACCACGTTGGTAGAACCACCTAAGTTATTAGATTGTCTGATGTTTACCCCGGAAACCTTACCTGATAAAGAGTTCAAGAAGTTAGGGTTACGAGCTTTAGTAACCTCTTCACCACCTACCTGCGTAGCCGCATAAGGTAAGGAGTTACGGCTTCTTTCTACTCCTAACGCGGTAACAACTACTTCATTCAACTGACGAGTGTCGGCTGCTAAAGAAACATTTACCGTAGAAGAAGCACCAATAGGTTGCTCTATAGAAGTATAGCCAATAAAGCTAAATACTAATGTGCCGGTATTGGGCACGTTTAATGAATAATTACCTTCAGCATCGGTGGCAGTACCCGTAGAAGTACCTTTTACCAATACCGTTACTCCAGGTAAGCCTTGGTTCGACGCTGCGTCGAGAACCCGGCCCGAGATTTTCTTATCTTGCGCAAATGCCGTTTGCAGCAGCATCATTACAAAAAGAAAATTCATCAGTAGAATTTTTTTCATTTTGTTGGTTTTAGTTAGTTTTAGTTAAAAAATATAAGAACTATGTTCAATTTTACAGATTCTGAGCGAATTAACAAAATCTTAACAAAGCATAGTTTTGGTACTTATATACGGTTGATTAACAAAATTGATTCTAAATAGTTGAAGATTAGTTTATTATCATTAATTAAAGAATTTACTTAATTTGGATATTATTTAAAAATTGTAAAATAATTTTTCTAATTTAAAAACATCCTGTCTACTTTCATTTTCTATTATTCAATATACGTAATTTATATATAGGTTCATTGAATATTTTTTAAAGTTCTGGTATTTGGCTTAGACACTTTTAAAAATTATGTCTTTATAGTTAAATACCTAATAAAAAAGGGCTTTAATTAAAGCCCTTTTTTATTATACTTATTATAAGATTAAACTAATGTGAAGAAAATTTATTTTAATTGAATAGTGAAAAGATTAAGTTTTTTTAATATAAATAATTTAGCTCTGCATCAAAAAAGCCTTAATATACTCATCTAAATCCCCGTCCAAAACGGTTTGCACATCGGTTCGTTCGATACCTGTACGCAAATCTTTAATCAATTTATAGGGATGCAGAACGTAGTTCCGGATCTGAGAACCAAAATCGATGCGTTTTTTCGTACTTTCCAGTTTATCGCGTTCCTCGTTGCGCTTATCTACTTCTATCTGGTACAATCTGGAGCGTAGCATATTGATAGCGTGCTCCTTATTCATGAGTTGCGACCGCTCTATCTGGCACTCTATAATAATACCTGAGGGTTTATGCTTCAACCGTACGGCCGTTTCCACTTTATTTACATTCTGTCCACCAGCTCCCCCTGACCGGAAAGTATCCCACTCTATATCAGCTAGATTAATATCGATTTGGATAGAGTCATCTACTAGGGGGTAAGTAAATACCGATGCAAAGGAAGTATGCCGCCGCCCTCCGGAATCGAAAGGAGAAATACGTACCAACCGATGAACGCCAATTTCTGATTTCAGATAACCATAAGCAAAGTCGCCATTAATTTCGAGCGTTGCCGATTTAATACCTGCTCCATCGCCTGCCTGGTAGTTTAATTGGCGTACCTGGTACCGATGACTTTCGGCCCACATAATATACATGCGCATCAGCATCTCGGCCCAGTCCTGGCTTTCGGTACCACCCGCTCCAGGATTAATCTCCAGAATAGCGCTTAGCTGATCTTCTTCGTTGCTAAGCATGCGCTTAAACTCTAATTGCTCTACTAAAGCTAAAGTATCGGCGTATTCCCGGGTAATATCTTCCTGCGAAACATCCCCTTCTTTATAAAAATCAAATAATACTTCCAGATCAGCCAACCGGGTTGCTACTTCTTCAAACTGGTCGGTCCAGATTTTAATTGATTTAATTTCTCTTAAAATGGCTTCGGCTTTTTTAGAATCGTCCCAAAAACCCGGAGCAGTGGTTTGCTCTTCGGTTTCCGTTACCTGTTCTTTCTTGGCATCGTAGTCAAAGATACCTCCTCAAAGCCTCTACGCGAGCTTTTAAATCTTTAATTTGTTCTGCAGTCATAGTTAGGTGATAAGTTTTAAGTAATAGGTAATAGGTGTTAAGTTTTAGGTTGCGATTGTAATTTAAATTGTAGTTAAATTACCAAGTAGTAAGAAAATAAAAAGGTTGTAAGCCGTAAGCGGTAATAAAACTTAACCACTTACTACTTACAACCTGTTACTTATACTTTAATACTAAATCTGAACCATCCAGCCGTGAGTATCCGCAGCTTTGCCCGTGCGAATATCATCTAAAGCCTGTCCTAATTTCGGAGAAAATTTACGAGTTTCTACCGCAGGTAAATCATAATCCTGGCCTTGATAACCAATAGTAACAATTTGCGAAATAACAGCAGCTGTACCACAACCGAAAGCTTCTTGTAATGTACCTTGCTGAATGGCTTGCATTACTTCTGCTACCGATATTTTGCGCTCTTCTACCGTTATACCTTGATCTTTGGCCAGTTGCAAGATACTATCGCGGGTAATGCCCGCCAGAATAGAAGTACTTAAAGCTGGTGTTAATAAAGTATTATTTATAATGAACATTAGGTTCATGGTACCCGATTCTTCGAAATATTCGTGGGTTTTACCATCCGTCCAAAGTAACTGGTGATAACCGGCTTCGAAAGCTTTTTTAGCGGGCAATAAAGAGCCAGCGTAGTTACCGGCCGCCTTCGCAAACCCAAAACCTCCTTCTACCGACCGTACATACGTTTCTTCTACTTTTACGCGTAAAGGAGCCGAATAGTACGCGTTTACCGGACAGGTAATAATAGCAAAACGGTACTCGGTTGCTGGCCGAACTCCCAGGAACTCGCCGGTTGCGAACATAAAAGGCCGGATATACAAAGCGCTACCCGCTGCCGAAGGAATCCAATCAGCATCTAGGCGTAATAATTCGGTTAAACCCTGCATAAACAGCTCTTCGGGTAAGCTTGGCATGCATAAGCGCTCCGCCGAAAGATTTAGCCGATCCAGATTGGCTACCGGACGAAAAACAGATATATCACCCTGCTCATTTTTATAAGCTTTCATGCCTTCAAAAATTGCCTGACCATAATGCAGGGCTGGGTTAGCCGGACTTACTTTAAAATCAGCAAAGGGAACAATAGTAGGCGTTTGCCACTCACCGTTAGCATAATCAATAACCAGCATGTGGTCTGAAAAAACTGCCCCAAAATCAAGGTTAGCAAAATCTACGGAAGATAACCGAGACGCGGTAGTTTTCTGGATCTGGATCGTCTGCGTGTCGAGCATAAGAAAAAAAATTAAAAATGAATTATTATTGATCGATTATAAAATAGTTACGTCTTTTATAACGGATACACACAGCAAAAGTAATAATTTTTTGGAGAAAATACTGATTTCAGGACAATTACCTGGCGCCTAGGGAGACAAGTATGGTGTAGTTGGCAGGCAATCCTAACCTTAAATTATCCTTTTACACTAGTTCTTCTTACACGCGCGGTTTCCAAGGTAGCTCTTCTACCTTAAGTTCATGCGCCATCTGGCGGCTTAGCATAAATAGATAATCAGAAAGGCGGTTTAGATATATAATTATCATTGGTTCCACAAACGATTCTTCCTGCAAGGCAATTACTAAACGTTCGGCACGCCGGCATACGCAACGAGCTAGGTGGCAAAACGAAACTGCTGGATGCCCTCCAGGCAAGATAAAGGTTTTTAAAGGGGGAACAATCGCATCTATAATATCCATTTCCTGTTCTAAGCGGGTTATATCCGTTTCGTGTAAGTCAGGAATTTTCTTTTTAGCTTTTTCGGGGTCAGATGCTAACAACGCACCAATGGTAAACAATCGATCCTGAATTTCCTGCAATAAGTTTTTACGCAACTCATTTACCGGCTGGTCGCGCACCAGTCCTATATACGAATTTAATTCATCTACCGTGCCATAAGATTCAATACGCAAATGCGATTTTCGTACCCGCGTACCACCAATTAAACTGGTTAAACCCTGGTCGCCGGTTTTGGTATATATTTTCATAAGTAAATAATCCTTCAAAAATTAATTTTTGCTGAGAGAGTAATTCAAGATTATGCGCCTCTCACTTTAGTAAAAACTTTTTGTGTTTTAGTAAATAGTCAAAGGTAAAGGTAAGTGAATGCTTACTCCTAACTTAGCTAAACAATTAAATTTTATCCGGCTACCGTTTTGCCCTTTTTAACTGTTCTTTTCTCCTTACAATTACTAAACCGCATTTTACCGCACAGTGGCTAAATGCATCTAGCAATTACCAAAACTTGAGAAATGCTTTTACTTTGGAAATGCTTCTATAATTTCCAATTCTCTTTACTTTTTCCAAACACAAAAACAAGGCAAAAAGGAGCCTTAGTTAATACGCTAAAACAGCTCTTGTTTAGAAGTACCAATTTTTAATGTGAGGTACTAATTCACATAATAAAAATTGCTAAATACTTCTCACTATTGGCATGATATTTATTTATTTAAATATTTATATATAAATAACAAACATCTATCCTAATAATTTCAGTCTATTTATCAATACAAACAATCCATATGGCAAAACGTCTACCTTTTCTGCTAATTTTATTTTTTGGTAGTTCTTTCTGGTCTTTAGCGCAGACTCCCGTTGAAATTCCCAAATTCGGCAAAATTGATATTAAAGATTTCGAAAAATCTTCTTACAAAGCAGACACCAGCGCAAGTGCGGTAGTATTATTTGATGTAGGAGAATCAAAGTTTTCCGTAGATGCTTCGGGCTTGGTTCTATATTCTGACCACCATGTACGTATCAAAATTCTTAAAAAAAGCGGTTACGATTGGGCCACCGAAACTATTCCCCTTTACGGCAGTTCAAATGCTGACCGGGAGGTAGTAATGAATTTAAAAGGAAATACTTATAATTTGGTTGATGGTAAAGTTGTAACGGATAAGTTACCGAAAGAAGCCATTTTCACCGAAAAAGAAGATGATTTCTGGACTAATCAAAAATTCTCATTACCAAATGTGAAGGAAGGTTCTATTATAGAATACAGCTACCGGATTAAATCGGGTTATTTCTTCGACTTTCCTAACTGGACTTTCCAGCGAACTATTCCCGTTTTGTACAGCCAATACGAAGCAGAATTTCCGCAATATTTCGATTACAAAAGAATTACCCAGGGTTACGAATCTTTTTACATTGCTAAATCAGAACCCATAAATGTAAATCTGTCTGCGGCCTTAGCTACTTCTGGTACCCGCTATATCTGGGCCATGAAAGATGTGCCTGCCATTGAAGAAGAACCTTATATGAGCAGCATTAAAGACTACGTTGCCCGAGTTGAATTTGAATTAGGTCAAATAAACCTGCCAGGCGATTTTACACGGCCCATCAATAACAGCTGGGAAAAAATCACGAGCAATTTACTGGAAAGTGAGAATTTTGGCGGCCGTTTGAAAAAAGGTTCGGTGGTAAAAAATTTAACTGCTCCTATCCTAGCGCAACACTCTGAACCATCTAAAAGACTAGAAGCAATTTACGATTACGTGCGTTCTAATTTTAAATGGAATGAGGCAACCCGGCTTTCTGCTAGTCAGAGCTTTAATAAATTAGTAGAAAAGAAAGTAGGTACTTCCGCTGATATTAATCTACTCCTCACCTCTATGCTCAAAGAAGCAGGCATTGAAGCAGATCCAGTTATCTTAAGTACTCGTGGTCATGGCAAAATTAATCCCTATTATCCTAGTCTAACTAAGTTTAACTACATCATTGCTCATGCTAAAATTGGCGACAAAGAATATTTATTAGATGCTACAGAGCCAATGGGAACGTTAAATGTATTACCAACGCGTTGTTTAAATGAAGTTGGCCGCTTAATATCGGCTAATAACTCTGACTGGGTAGTACTACACTCCGGGGTTAAAGATTCTTTTGTTCACCATTCAAAATTAAAAATAAATCAAGACAACTCTATTAGCGGAGAAGTACATGTTATCCGAAACGGCCTGAATGCCTTAGCCTATCGGAAGTCTATCTCTGAGGATGGTGAAAAGAAGTACATTGATAATTTAAAGAAAGCCGCCGATCTTTTTGAAATTAAAAATATTAATCTCAAAAATACGAATCCCTGTTCCGAACCGCTTATTATAGATTATGAGATAGCCACTACGGGTCAGGCGCAGCCTTCTAATATTATCTACTTGCAGCCCCTTCAGAATGGAGGTACAAAAGCCAACCCATTTAAGCACGATACCCGCAAATTCCCAATTGACTTTACTACGACTATTGACCAAACCTATATGTATACTTACACTATTCCGGATGGTTATACTGTAGAGGAGCAACCGAAAAGCGCCAAGGTATCTTTACCCGAAAACGGCGGAAGCTTTATTTATAGTGTAACTACTATAGGTAATACCATAAATGTGCTGAGCAAAGTAGTAATAAACCGGCCTCAATTTTTGGCAGAAGAATATCCATTCTTAAAAGAATTCTACAATCAAATTGTAGCTAAGCAATCGGAGCAAATTGTATTAAAGAAGAATGCGAACTAAGCAGATGAAAGCTACAATCCATAGGCAATCGGGCAGAACGCTTTTTATTGCTCTGATTATTTTACTTCTTACTAAATCATTCGGCTATGCAGGTGATAGTAAATTTGAAGTAAGTAGTATTCCAGCCGCTTTACGCGAAAATGCGAATGCTGTTATTCGTTTGCATGAAACAACATTTACCGTATCAGGGCCGGGCAAAGCCGTTCAGAAAGTACATTATGTAGTTACCGTATTTAATGAGAAAGCCCAGGATTACAGAATATGTGGGGTTCCTTACGATAAATTTGTAAAATTCGGGTATTTAAAAGGCAACTTATATGATGCGAGTGGCAAGCTAATTAAAAAGCTAAAAAACTCTGATTTGCAGGATATCTCTACTACTTCTAATGGTTCTTTGTACGAAGATAACCGAGCAAAAGTGGCTGGCTTTGAAGGCACCCAATATCCTTATACCGTGGAGTTTGATCAGGAAGTAACTTTAAACGGCATTTTAGGTTACCCGAATTGGATGCCTCAAAATGAAGAAAATATTGCGGTAGAAAAAGCCACTTTTCAGGTAAGCTTACCAGCAGCGATGGAACTTCGGTACAAAGAAGTTAACATCTCTCAGGGAGTAGCAACGAGCACCGAAGCGAACCACAAATTATATACCTGGTCCTTAGCAAATGTACCAGGTAAAGAATTAGAACCATTTGGTTTACCTGCCGAGAAGTTAATGCCGGTAGTTTATACCGCTCCCAACGAATTTGAATTAAACGGTTCTACGGGCAATATGAAGACCTGGCAAGCCTTTGGCCAATGGTATTATAATTTAAATAAAGACCGGGATATTTTACCAGAAGCAACTATAGCTAAGTTAAAAGAATTAGTAAAAGATGAAAAAGATGCAACAGGTAAGGTCAGGAAATTATATGATTATCTCCAAGCCAATACCCGGTACATTAGCATTCAATTAGGTATTGGTGGTTTACAAACCTTTGAAGCTTCTACGGTAGATAAAAATGGCTACGGCGATTGTAAAGCTTTAACAAATTACATGAAAGCTATGCTCAAAGTAGTTGATATTGATTCGTACGCCGCATTGGTTAAGTCAGGTAGAAGTGAATCAAATATTCTCACTGATTTTCCGAGCGACCAGTTTGACCATGTAATTTTAAGTGTTCCTTTACCAAAAGATACACTCTGGTTAGAATGCACTAGTCAAACAGAATCTATGGGTTATTTAGGAGGTTTTACCGGTGACCGGCATGTGCTGCTTATAACACCTGAAGGTGGCCAATTAGTAAAAACTCCTACTTATAAGGCGCAGCATAACCTCCAGCAACGTACCGTTTTGGTTGATCTCGACCAGAACGGTAATGCTACGGCTGAAGTAAATACTACCTATAAAGCTTTGCAGCAAGATGAAGTAAGCAATGTTCTGCTGGAAACAACAGACAAGCAAAAGAAATGGCTGTACGATAATATGTCCTTAGCGAACTTTACCATTAATAAATTTGAGTTTAAAACTGAAAAGAACAAGATTCCGGCAGTAAACGAGAAGGTATTACTACAAGCGAATAAATATGCCACCACTAGTGGAAAAAGGTTATTCTTAGAAGTAAATATGCTTAACAAAATACGGCACGTACCTCCTAAATTGGACGATCGTCAATCGGAAGTTGTCCGTATGATGGCTTACTGTGATTCAGATACGATTCACTATAATTTACCCACTGGCGCCTTTACAGTGGAACATTTACCAGAGAAAATTTCGGTAAAATCTCAATTTGGTGAATACACCGCCTCTGTAATTGCCAGCAACAATGCGCTTGTGTATACGCGTAAATTACAAATGAATAAGGGAACCTATCCTAAAACAGCTTACTCCGAGCTAATTGATTTTTATAAAAAAGTTGCAACGGCAGATAAGATGCGGGTAGTTTTAGCAAATAATAAACCCCAATAACAAAATCGTAAAAACAGGGAAGCTAGTTCCCGGTTAAGGAACTAGCTTCCCTGTTTTATAAACAATATATCCGGGTTATTAATCATCAGAAGAAGTTGCCTATAAGCCATAATGCAGGGATTAAGCATTTCTAGCGCCAAGTTTAAACAGTACTTTAAACCAGCCATATTCGTACTGAACTTTTTAATTTCTCATTAATCCAAAATCGTTTTTTCCGGACGTGATTGTATTCTCTCTACTTACCTGATTGCAAGAAACTTTCTGCCCATAATAGATCCTCGGGTGTAGTAATTTTCACGTTTTCATAAGCGCCGGGTACCAGGTAAATTTTTTCACCCAACCGTTCTACTACTGAAGCATCGTCGGTGAAGGAGGATTCTTCGGGTAATTGATAAGCCTGGCGAAGCAAAGAAAGTTGAAAACATTGGGGCGTTTGTACAAGACGATACTGATTGCGGTCAAGCGCTCGACTACTACCTTCACTTACTATCCGGATAGATTCTTTTAAAGGCACCGCCACTACCGCATTACCTTTTTCAGCGGCGACAGTAAATGCTTCCCGGATAATAGAAACTGGAACAAACGGTCGAACGCCGTCATGTACGGCAACTACTCCCTCACCCATAATAACTGCTAAGCCATTTTTAACCGAAGCAAATCGCGAGGCTCCTCCTTCCACTACCTGATGCGGCAAAGTAAAAGCATGTTCCGCGCAGAGCTGCTGCCAGAAAAAAATCTGATCAGCTGGTAATACCAGTACTATTTTTATATGCGGATTGTAGAGGTGAAATCGTTGGATGGTATGCATTAAAATTGGCTGGCCACCAATAGAAAGAAATTGCTTAGGCAATTGACTTTGCATGCGGGTACCCGAGCCCCCGGCTACCAAAATGGCGTATTCCTGATTATTAACCAACATAAGGCCAAATATACTAAAACAAAAAACCCGCTGGATAAACAACCAACGGGTTTTCAGAAAAACTATTTTATTATTTAAATACCAGAATCTGGTAGCTAACGCCTAATATCCAAAATCCAAAATTCTAGATAACCAGCATTGCATCGCCGTAACTAAAGAAATTATATTTCTCTTTTACGGCTACGTTGTAGGCTTCCATAATTAACTCATACCCGCCAAAAGCGGCAGTCATCATAAGTAAAGTAGACTCGGGCATGTGGAAGTTCGTGAGTAAAGCATTCGCAATCCGGAAATCGTGCGGCGGGAAAATAAATTTATCGGTCCAACCCTCGTTAGGCTTTAACCTACCATTGGCCGACACTGAAGATTCTAAAGCCCGCAAAGTAGTAGTTCCAATGGAGCAAACGCGTTTCTTATTATCTAAGGCTTGGTTTACTAATAGGGCAGTTTCTTCGGGAACAATAAAACTTTCCGAATCCATCTTATGCTTGGTTAAATCTTCCACATCTACCGGACGGAAAGTTCCTAAACCTACGTGCAGCGTAACCGGGGTTACATTTATACCTTTAAATTCCAGGCGCTTTAATACCTCTTTAGTAAAGTGCAGACCAGCGGTTGGGGCAGCTACTGCTCCTACGTGCTTGGCATAAACCGTCTGATAGCGTTCTCGGTCTTCGGGTTGCGCTTCGCGCTTAATGTATTTCGGCAATGGCGTTTCGCCGAGTTCATTAATGGTTTTATAAAATTCCTCGTCGGTGCCATCAAATAAAAATTTAATGGTACGGCCCCGGGAAGTAGTATTATCAATTACTTCGGCTACCAGGTCGCTTTCACCGAAGTATAGCTTATTACCCACCCGAATTTTACGGGCCGGATCTACTAAAACGTCCCACAGGTGAATATCCTTATTTAATTCGCGCAGTAAAAATACTTCTATTTTCGCGCCGGTTTTTTCTTTGTTACCGTACATCCGGGCCGGAAACACTTTGGTATCATTAATTACCATAGCATCACCGTCGTCAAAATAATTTAAAATCTCTTTAAATATTTTATGTTCTATCTTGCCGCTACTGCGGTTCACTACCATCATGCGGGCTTCATCGCGTTCTTTGGCCGGGTGCATAGCCAAAAGATTAGCGGGCAAGTCAAATTTAAATTCAGAAAGCTTCATATCTACTAATATACTATTTAATATTACGGTATTAAATTTTAAAAACGAGGCGCAAAGTTAGTAGGTTTGCGGCAAATATTTGTATTTTTAAACAAATTACTTCTAAAGCTCCTTTAGCGAATGATTTACCTGCGGCTCATTTTGGAAAGTTTCCGGTTTGCTTGGCAAGCTTTAAAATCAAACTTGCTGCGCACCATTCTTTCTTTGCTCGGCGTTACCATTGGTATTTTTGCTATTATCTCGGTTTTTACCATTGTCGATTCTCTGGAGCGCAGTATCCGCAACAGCATGAACTTTTTAGGTAATAACGTAATCTACGTGCAAAAGTGGCCTTGGTCGTTTGGCGGCGAGTATCCGTGGTGGAAATATTTTCAAAGGCCCGCTCCCAATATTCGCGAGTTTAAACTTTTAGAAAGACACTTGGAGAATGCGCAGGGAGTAGCTATTTTCTGGGATACGGGTAATAACACTTTAAAATACCGTAACAATAACATTACCGGCATTAATTTAATGGGGGTGTCGTACGCGTATAATTTGGTATCGGATATGCCTACTGCCGAAGGGCGTTATTTTACCACTCAGGAGATTGATGCCTCGCGTAACGTAATTATTATTGGTGCTACCATTGCCGAAAATTTGTTCCGGAATCAAATCGCCATTGGCAAACCCATTCGGATAAAAGGTCAGAAATTTACGGTAATTGGCGTAATGGAAAAGCAAGGCGAAAACATGCTCGGCGCTCCTACTAACGACAAAAATGCTATTATTCCGTATGGGGCTTTTAGTAAATTATTTGCCATTGGCCGAGGCGGCGTAGAGCCAACCATTGCAGTAAAAGGCTTGGATACCGATCCTGGCTTGCTGGAACTGGAATATGAACTGAAAGGCGTTATGCGCAATATTCGCGGTCAGAAACCGCGCCAGGAAGATAGTTTTGCTTTAAATCGTCCCGAAATGGTAGCTGAAGCTATTTCCAGTCTATTTAAAGTAATCGGAGTAGCAGGTTGGGTTATCGGGGGTTTTTCTATTTTAGTGGGCGGCTTTGGTATTGCCAATATAATGTTCGTATCCGTAAAAGAACGCACCAATATTATTGGAATTCAAAAATCATTGGGTGCTAAAAATTACTTTATTCTCTTCCAGTTTTTATTCGAGTCAGTTTTTTTAAGCTTAATCGGCGGCGGCGTGGGTATTTTTATTGTATTCCTGATTACACTTATTCCGCAGGACGCTTTAAAACTTTTGCTGAGTTTAGCCAATATTTCTTTAGGCTTAGGCGTATCGGTGGTAATTGGCGTACTATCAGGTATTATACCAGCGGTACTAGCCTCCAACCTCGATCCGGTAATTGCGATTCGTTCGAAGTAAAAGGAGAATATTGAACAATTTTACTATTCTTTTATCGAATCGAACATACTTCCCTTCACTTAATCTGCTCCTGCCCTATTAGTTAACCTTTTTTAATACCAGAAGATAAATAAAGAGCAAGCTGCCTTCTTATAAATTAGTTAATAAATAGCTGAGTCCTGAAAATAAAACTGAAACCGTAAAACTTTTACTAAAGTTTTATTTAACTATCTATTAATACTCTTCCCTGCAACATTTCCTCGCCATTCTAGTTTTAATACATTAGCTTAACCTAACCTAAGCCTATTAAAAGCAAATAACTGGCTATTTAAACAAGTATTTAAATCAGCTATTATTTTCTAAAACCAAATATATTTATTTAACTATGTTAGCAGGAATATTTGTTCCTGTAAGATTTTTATTCACCTATGACTAAACTTCGTAAAACCAGTAAAACCAAACTCCACGAAGAAACCGTTAACGAAGGTAGCGGCCAAACCATTATTCAACCGGAGATTAACGATAATAAAGCTAAGTCGGTTAAAGAAGCAAAACAACAGGCTTTAAAAGACAATCGCACCATTTCCGACGACGATAGTAAAATCCGGCGTGCCTTCGTAGATAAAGATTGGAACGAAATCCGGATTGCCGATTCGTGGCAGATTTTTAAAGTAATGGCCGAATTTGTAGAAGGCTTTGAGAAACTTTCCCGCATTGGGCCCTGCGTGTCTATTTTTGGTTCGGCGCGTACGAAGCCCGAAAATCCGTATTACAAAATAGCCGAAGAAATTGCCGCCAAGCTCGTGCGCCACGGTTACGGCGTAATTACGGGCGGAGGGCCCGGCATTATGGAGGCCGGCAACAAAGGCGCTCATTCTGAAGGTGGCAAATCGGTGGGCTTAAACATTGAATTACCTTTTGAACAATCGCACAACATTTACATTGACCACGACAAAATTCTTGATTTTGATTATTTCTTTGTGCGGAAAGTTATGTTCGTAAAGTATGCCCAAGGTTTTGTGGTAATGCCCGGCGGCTTTGGTACCCTCGACGAACTATTCGAAGCGATTACTTTGATTCAGACCAAAAAAATTGGCAAATTCCCGATTATTCTGGTAGGCAAAAAATACTGGCAGGGCTTATTCGACTGGATTGAAGACGTAATGCTGCACAGTGAAAATAACATCAGCCCGGAAGATTTAAATTTGGTGCACCTGGTTGATAATGCCACCGATGCGGTTAAAGTAATCGACGACTTCTACGGTAAGTATTTACTATCACCGAACTTCTAATAAGTAAAGAGACAAAAGTATCAAGATATTAGATATTAGACTTTTGTGGGTATAAGTAACAGTATATAAATGCAATATTTTGTTGATCTCGACATCCAGTATATTAAACTAGTTTTGTCCAGTTACTTAAGATAAATCAAGCTATATAAATAAATAGCTAATAAGCTTATAGTTCTCAGAATTTAAAATATAAATGAAGCTATCAAACTTTTACTTGCTTATAATTATATTTTTTATTCAAGAATCTTCTTCAGTTTTAGGACAAGATAAAACTAATACCCAGTACAAATTCTATGATTTCAACATTAGTTTAGAACTTCAACATTATCCTTTTCCATTTATTAAAAAAGAAGATCTTGCCAAAGTTGATAAAAACAAATTAGGACAGGATAGTGGATGGCTTTATGTTATTCAAAATGAAGGGCGTTATTATGATGAAGCGGCAGATAAGCAGATTGATTTTGAAAAAAATCATCTTTATGTTATTCAATACGTGCATTTAACTGATACCAACTTACCTGACTCTATAAATATTGTTAAGGAAATTGTAGATACTAAGAAAATTAAGCTTACACCGGCTCAGCAAGATATTATTTTTGGATTAACAAAAAACCTCTTTCGACTAGATGATAAACCTAATATTTCTCCGGATAAAACACCATCTTCACCACCAGTAGACGGCAATGTAGCTATTGTTAATTTTGATTTGAACGACAGAGGAAGCAGTTATAGAATTGTTATTTCTCCCAAATTTCTTGACAACAAAGAGTACCTAAAACTTTATAAATATTTAGAAAATTTAAAAACTCATCCTAAAACACCACCGACACGCTAATTACAATTAAGTAAAAACCTTTAATAATCAGAACCAACCTCTGAAGAACCGGGTTGTTAAAACTCCGAACTAGTAAAGATATTACGCATGGCATACCTCACTCCTTACTTCAAATACTTATTTTTTCTGGCTTGTTTGTTAGGCGTAGTAAATTTATGCAGCCAGCAGGTAAACCCCAATCAGCTAGCTAATTTGGGGCATCGGCCTTTTCCATTACCTAAAAGCTTAACGTTTGCCGGCGAACCCGTACCCTTAGAAATACCCGACGTAGCCGAACGTTTGGACCGGGAACTACAATCAAATGCGTACTTCCATTCAAATGTTTTACTCGCTTTAAAACGCATGCAGCGCTCCTTACCCGAAATGGAACGATTGCTGGAAGCAAACGGCTTACCCGCCGATTTTAAGTACGTAGCTCTGGCCGAAAGTTTACTCGGTAATGTTATTTCACCGAAAGGCGCTGTAGGGGTCTGGCAGTTTATGCCGCCTACGGCCCGGGAATTAAAGCTAACCATTAACAACGAAGTAGATGAGCGGTATCATTTCGAGAAATCGACCATTGCGGCCAGTAGTTACTTTAAAAAAGCAAAGCAACGCTTCGGTTCCTGGACTAACGCTGCCGCCTCGTATAACCGGGGAATGGGAGGTTTACAAGCGGCTCTTAAAACTCAAAAAGTTACTTCTTACTACGATTTGTACCTGAACGAAGAAACCTCGCGGTATGTATTCCGGATTTTAGCCTTAAAAGAAATAATGGAAAACCCTAAGCGCTATGGTTTTGACCTGATGCAAGCAGATGCTTATCCTCCGGTACCTATTCGTTCTATAACCATAAACTCTACCATAGAAGATTTACCACAGTTTGCCTTGGAACAAGGTATTAATTATAAAACCTTACGATTACATAATCCGTGGTTGAAAGGGTACAAATTAACGGTAGCCGATACTACAGCCATTTACTCTCTGCAACTTCCGCAGGCCCCGGTAAACTCCGCGCGTGATTAAGATAGCTACTTGGAAGCCAGCATTTTTAAATTTTAAGTTTATTTGATAAGCAGATATTGCTGTTTGCGAAGACACAAACCATGGCGCTGAATGCCACTAGGCGGGAAAATCAGTGGTTCTGTTCATGGGCAGCGACAACATTGTCCACTTTAGTGAAAGTCTTATTCTATTCTAAAGCTGTAATTCTGATGCCGCAGTTTGTGTCTTCACAAACGGCTTTTAGCAGGTTTTCGCCATGCTAGTCAGCTAGTTCCTGCCGCACATAAACAAGCCTCAATCCCGGCTAATTTCCAACATTAAAAAATAAAAATTTAAGAAAATGAGGATAGCCGCCTCTACTTTACGCCTACAGAACAACGCATTTAAATTAAACTAAAAGGGCTGAAAATTAGTTAAGATAAGATTAACCTTAACCTGCTAATACGCTTGTTTTTGCGTATCTTTGCGGATTAATTAAGCCCTGCAATGGCCTCAAAAAAAGAAGCAAATTCCCTTATAGATAATGGTACCGCTACGGCGGAAACTACCGAAACTACCACTACTACCGAAGCACCTTTAATTGAAGTTTATGGTGCTCGGGAGCATAATTTAAAAAATATAAGCCTGCAGATTCCGCGCAATAAGCTGGTGGTGTTTACCGGCATTAGCGGCAGCGGCAAATCGTCGTTGGCCTTTGATACTATTTACGCCGAAGGACAACGCCGCTACATGGAAACCTTCTCGGCTTATGCCCGCTCTTTTTTGGGTGGCCTGGAACGGCCCAACGTAGATAAAATTGAGGGTTTGAGCCCGGTTATTTCCATTGAGCAAAAAACAACCAGCCGCAACCCACGCTCTACAGTTGGCACCATTACCGAAATTTACGATTTTCTGCGTCTGCTCTATGCCCGCACCGCCGAAGCTTTTAGCTACGTAACCGGCGAGCGCATGATCCGGCAGTCGGATGACCAGATTGTGAATCACATTCTCGACAACTTTGATAAAAAGAAATTGATTATTCTGGCTCCGGTAGTAAAAGGCCGTAAAGGTCATTACCGGGAATTGTTTGAGCAAATTCGAAAAATGGGTTTTGTGCGCGTACGCGTAGACGGCGACTTAATGGAGTTGGTGCCCAAAATGCAGGTAGACCGTTACAAAATTCACGATATTGAAATTGTTATTGATAAAATAATTGTAAATACCGAGGACCGTTACCGGATTTCCAGTTCGGTACAAAACGCCTTAACGCATGGCAAAGGCACCGTAACAATTCTGGAGCCGGATACCAACCAAACATACTTCTTTTCGCGGCATTTAATGGACCCGGCTACCGGCATTGCCTACGACGATCCGGCCCCCAATACCTTTTCGTTTAACTCCCCTTACGGTGCCTGCCCCACCTGTAATGGTTTAGGCGAAATTCAGGAAATTACCGAAGAATCCATTATTCCGGATAAAGGGTTAAGTATTAGTCGCGGTGGGATAGCTCCCCTCGGCGAATTCCGTGATATCTGGGTATTTAACCAAATTCAAACCATCCTGAAGCAAAACAAGCTGAGTATTTCCACGCCCATTCAGGACATCCCAGCTTCGGTATTGAACCAATTACTCCATGGTATTGATGAAGATATAATCGTAAAAGCCAAAGGTCAGAACTTTATCACGCAGTTCGAGGGTATTATTAATTTTCTGCGCAAGCAAATGGATTCTGATTCAGATGCTATTCGTACCTGGATTAATGAATATACCCAAACCAGCGTGTGCCCTGAATGCCAAGGCTACCGACTCAAAAAAGAATCTTTACATTTTAAAATTGATGGTCTGCATATTGGCGAATTGGCGCAGTTCAATATTGGTAAATTAGCTGATTGGTTTCAAAACCTGGAAGACCGTTTAAGCGACCGTCAAAATTTAATTGCCCGCGAATTACTCAAAGAAATCCGGAAACGCATTAAGTTTTTACTCGATGTAGGTTTGGAATATTTGAACTTACACCGCTCAGTTCGTACTTTATCGGGCGGCGAGTCGCAGCGCATCCGGCTGGCCACTCAAATTGGAACGCAGTTAGTGGGGGTGTTGTACATTATGGATGAACCCAGCATTGGCTTACATCAGCGCGATAACGAAAAACTGATTAATGCCCTCAAAAACCTCCGCGATATTGGTAACTCGGTAATTGTAGTAGAACACGATAAAGACATGATTCTGCACGCTGATCACGTTTTAGATATTGGTCCGGGTGCGGGAATTCACGGGGGCCATATTGTAGCCGAAGGATCACCTACTGAAATATTTAATTCCGGCAGCCTGACTTCGCAGTATTTAAGCGGCCAGAAACACATTGAGGTACACACTGAAAAACGGCCCGGCAACGGTAAATTTTTAGAATTGAAAGGATCGACCGGGCACAACCTGAAAAATCTCTCGGTAAAATTTCCGTTGGGTAAATTAATTGCAGTTACGGGTGTTTCGGGTAGCGGTAAATCTACGCTTATCCACGATACTTTATACCCTATTCTGAACAAGTACTTTTTTAACGCGAAACGCGACCCCTTGCCTTACAAGGCCATAGAAGGATTAGAGCACATTGATAAAGTAATTGAAGTAGATCAGTCGCCCATTGGTCGTACCCCACGTTCCAACCCAGCTACTTACACCGGAATTTTTACGGATATCCGGGCTTTATTTGCCCAATTACCCGAAGCCAAAATCCGGGGCTATTCGGCGGGTCGTTTTTCATTTAATGTAAAAGGCGGTCGCTGCGAAACTTGCGAAGGAGCCGGTATGCGCACCATCGAAATGAATTTTTTACCAGATGTGTATGTACCCTGCGAAACCTGCAAAGGCAAGCGTTACAACCGCGAAACGTTAGAAGTACGCTTTAAAGGAAAATCGATTACCGATGTATTGGACATGACGGTAGAAAAAGCAGTGGAGTATTTTGATAACCAACCCCGCATTTTGCGGAAGATTAAAATATTACATGAAGTAGGATTGGGCTATATTACTTTAGGTCAGCAAGCCACTACCCTATCGGGCGGCGAAGCGCAACGGGTAAAACTAGCAACTGAATTAGCTAAAAAAGACACCGGTAAAACATTTTACATTCTGGATGAACCCACCACCGGATTGCATTTCGAAGATATTAAGCATTTATCGGATGTAATCCACCGGCTCGTAGACAAAGGCAATACTGTATTGCTCATTGAGCACAATTTAGATATGATTAAAGTGGCCGATTACATTATTGACATTGGCCCGGAAGGCGGAGAACGGGGCGGTACTATTGTAGCACAAGGCACACCCGAAGAAGTAGCAGCCAGCGATAAGGGCTATACTGCGCGTTTTCTGCGTGAGGAACTGCGCACCAGCCAATACATTTAATATGACGGAGTTAAGTCCTATAAAGGCATGGGAATACAGTACCTTTTCATATCACCGTAAGTCAATCTTTCAAATCCTTCCCCCAACCGGGAAGGATTTTTTTATGGCGCTTAAGTTCCTCATTGTAAACACTATTATTAATTTTGTCTTATTACTTTAAATTTCCCGCAATTAAAACAGATTTTTCCGGGCTAAAACTCCTATTATATTTTATTGTAAATCAATAACTTATTCACTATCTTATACTGAATAAGTAAAATGTGATACCTATTCTGGTTATTGCAGGATAAAAAATAAAAATTAAATCCAAAAAAAGTTTTCTCCGTAACAGTTAAGAATTTACTTTGCAGTATAACTTTCAAGTAAAAATAATTACACTTCCGTCAGACTATATTGTTGAGGAGAAACGCTGAGATGAAGGACACGACCCAGTTAAATTTAATCACCACAGATAGCGGAGAGCTTTATGTGGTTGATCATTTGGATCAGGTAGCATTAGGTATTTTAGCCAACGATGATGCTACTTCCAATCCGGCTTTTATACCTACTACTTACTCGGTTTATAGAACCGTAATGGAAAACGAGTATTTACTGGAAATTACAAAATATAATAGCGACGAAGATACTTTAAACACCACTTATAAACTTATTCCGGAAGAAGAGGTGACGCCTTACCTGGATAACGGTAATCATAACGTACTATTTTACTAAAAGAGCCATAAACGTACTATTAATTAAACCTTGGTAAGCTTCTAGATTAGGTAAAGGAGTTCTATTTTTTTAAGAAGTTACCAATGTTTCTTCTAAGTAGTTACTCTAAATTTAGTAAATAAAAAGGCCGAAGCTACTTTCAAGCTTCGGCCTTTTTATTTACTAATTCACGTTTACTTCGTTTACTTAGACACTTTAGCGTTTGCTTTTTGCGCCATTTCTAAGTGCATTTTTAAAACAGGAAGCGTTTTAGAAGCAAATCCTTTAACATCGGCATCTTCGTTTTTCGAAGCTTCCTCAAATTCAGAAATATCTTTCTGATGATCTTCAACCATCATGGTCATGTAATGCTTATCAAAATCCGCTCCCGACATTTTCGACATGGCATCCACATGCTTTTGGTGTTCCGCAATCAATTCTACAGGCAGAGTTACATTTTTAGAAGCCGCCAGCGTTTTTAGTTCTGCATTTGCTTTACTATGGTCTTCTACCATTTTCTGACCGAATGCTTTTACATCGGCGTTACTGGCTTTTTCCTGGGCCAGTTTACCTAACGTTACTTCCATCATACCACCGCTAGCCGCTTTCAGCATAAAATCATTAGCTGACTGGTTGGTTGGCGTAGCATTCATATTAGAGCTGGCCGTAGTATCCGAAGAAGTCATGCTACCGGAATCAGCACTGGAAGAAGCATCTGTTGAGGTTGCATCAGTTGCGTTTTCGGAGTTGCTTTTGTTGGAGTTACAGCCAAAGCCTGTTATTAAAGCAAAGGCAAGCAGGCTGCCAATAGTTAATTTTCTCATAGTTTTATTCGGTTATACAATTTTTTAACTCTATACGCAGCAATTTTTATTACGTTTTAGGAGCTTTACAATAACTAACTCCCCGTAAAGTTAGCTGTTCTTTTTTCCAGGAAGGCAGTTACACCTTCCCGGAAATCAGCAGATTGTCCGGCAATTTCCTGGCAATGCGCTTCGTAATCGAGCATTTCGTTTAGCGTTGCGCTACCCGACTTTTGTATCATTTTTTTAATTAAACCAATGGCTTTAGTAGGAGCAGCGGCATACCGTTCGGCTAATTGTTGAACAGTTTTATCCAGCGCTTCGGCGGTTACTACCTGGTTGACCAAGCCTAATTCTAAAGCATCGTGCGCCGTAATTTTGGTACCAAGGGTACATAATTCAAAAGCCTTTAAGCTTCCTACTAAACGCGGCAGAAAAAACGAAGAACCTGAATCGGGCACTAATCCAATATTTATAAATAACTGACTTAAACTTGCCGCTTCAGAAGCAATTATCATATCGCAGGCTAAAATCAAGGAACAACCAGCCCCGGCCGCTACTCCATTTAATTTGCCAATAATTGGTTTTGGTAATTCCCGCATAGCCCTAATTACAGGATTATACCGTTTATGCAAAGAATCTGCTAAAGACTGGTTCTCCAATTGGGAAGCTTCTTTTAAGTCCTGGCCCGAGCAAAAAGCTTTACCATAACCTGTAAAAACCAGCACCCGGATTTCGGGGCTTCGGGTAATCTGTTTTAAAGCATCTTGTAACTCATAAGTAAGCTTTTCATTAACGGCATTATAAACCTCAGGCCGGTTTAAAGTAATAGTGGCAATACCATTGACTAGTTGAAGCAGCAGTGTTTCGTACATAAGAAATTCCAGGAAAGTTATCAGTGCAAGGATTTAAATCTACTTATTTCAGATTTAATTAACATTGGTTTTCAGATATTTCTATAATCTTATAAGCAAGTTTTTATAAAAAATAAATAGAACGGATTAAAACCAAACCTGTCCTACACTTTCAGTTAGGTACGAGAATTTCTGTTTACTAATAATGTACTTGGCGTGTTTAAATAAAAGCTGAACAGTTGTAAAATACCTTTAAACCTAATCAACCCACTTTTATAAAATCACTTACTTCTTAATCCTGCAAAATTGCTTTAGATTTGCCCGAACTTAAGGAAGCAGTTTGCGGCATGTTTTATTCATTACTAGCTAATAAATTAAATCGATTAGTAAGCGTAAATGGTGCTTTACTCGTACTCGGTTTAGCGTTGCTGCCTTTTTTGCTTTTAGCCGCTTTTTGTCACCCATCGGCCGATGATTTCTGGCTAACTAACCTGGTTATAGCGAAAGGACCCTGGCAAGCTCAATTAGCCATTCGGCAAAACTGGAGTGGCCGGTATACGGCTATGTTTTTGGGCAGCTTTAATCCTCTGGTTTATCGCTCCATTGCTTTATACAAAGTATTACCCGTTATTTTCCTAATACTTTTAACTGCCGGTTTGTACAATTTTGTTAAGGTTCTGAGCCATTCTGGGTTCTCCCGAAAAATTACGTTAGCCTTCGCGTTACTAATATTGATAATGTATCTTCACCAGATGCCTACAGTAGCTCAAACAATTTACTGGATGTCCGGAGCTATTACGTATCAATCGGCCAATATCCTGTTATTGTATTTACTTATTCTTCTGATTCGTTATTACCAGCCGTTTCCGGGTAATCATACTCTATTACGCAAGTTGCTGATTACTTTATTAGTAGTGGCTGTTATTGGTTGTAACGAAACCAGTATGGCAATGCTCGTTTTTCTGTTAGTTTGCTTTTTTTTACTTTTTACTTACCAGCACCGTACAATTAATTATTTTTTGCTTTGGTTGCTAGTAGTAGCGACTGCCGCTTGCAGCTTGGTTATTTTTGCCCCGGGTAATAGCGTGCGGGAGCATGAATATTCTTTACGACACGATTTCTGGTATGCGGCCGGACATGCCTTGGTAATTCCCCTGAATAATGCGCTTAACTGGCTCCTAAACTCCCCGCTACTTTTAATAAGTGTTTTACTTTTTCCGTTTGCTGGCAAATGGTTGCCCAAAGCTCAGCTTTTTCCAAGGGTTCATCCGTTGCTGGCAACGCTTATTTTGTACGGGTGTTTAGCTAGTGGCTATTTTGTGGCTTATTGGAGCAAACATATGCCTGCTCCGCCCCGGGTACAAGACACCATTTTTTTCGTTTTTTTAATTGGCTGGATGCTAAATCTGGTAATTTGGTCGCAGTACTTGCGCCAAAGGTATGAACTACCTCGCTTACCGAATTATATTACCAGTATGCTACTTACCTGGGGAATGCTTTTTCTTTTTTTTAGTAAACAGTCTAATATTCAGGTAGCTTATTCAGATTTACTTTCGGGTAAGGCGGTACGCTATAACCAGGAGATGCAAACCCGGTATGTAACTTTAATAACCAGTAATTGTCAAGTGTGCCCAATTAAAACGGTTAAAAACCGGCTACAAACTATATTTTTTGAAGAAGTACCTGCCGATACGTCTTGGGAGAACACCTATTACGCTCAATACTTTGGCAAGAAATTACTTTTAATTGCGGAGTAGCTTGAGCCAGAAAGTATTTACTAAATGAATAAACTCTTTCCTCTATAATGAATGAAGTTGTTACATTTTCGAAACCCTTATAAACGAACAAGCCCATTGACAAATCAATGGGCTTGTTCGTTTATAAGGAAAATTCTACTATCTAGCATCTAAATACTAGAATCTAGCATTAAAATTCAGCACTTTTCGGGAAACGGGGGAATGGAATTACATCGCGAATGTTGCCCATGCCGGTAATAAACAAAATCAAACGCTCAAAGCCTAAGCCAAAACCAGCGTGCGGAGCCGTACCAAATTTGCGCAATTCCAGGTACCACCACAGTTCTTCTTCGTGAATACCCATTTCTTTAATCCGGGCGGATAGCTTTTCGTAATTTTCTTCGCGTTGGGAGCCACCAATAATTTCGCCGATTCCCGGAAACAACACATCCATAGCACGTACGGTTTTGCCATCTTCGTTTTGCTTCATGTAAAACGCTTTAATGTGTTTCGGATAGTTGGTAAGAATTACCGGTTTTTTAAAATGCTTCTCCACTAAATAACGCTCGTGCTCGCTTTGCAAATCGGTGCCCCACTCCACCGGAAATTCAAATTTTTGTTTTGCTGTTTTTAAAATTTCAACGGCCTGGGTATACTCTAAACGTTCAAAACTGTTGGTAACCACAAAGTTAAGGCGGTTTAACAGCTCCTTGTCGTACATATCATTCAAAAACTGCAAGTCGTCTTTGCAGTTGTTTAAAGCGTACATTACCAGGTATTTCAGAAATTCCTCGGCCAGATCCATGTTGTCCGTCAGGTCGGAGAAAGCCATTTCGGGTTCTATCATCCAGAACTCAGCTAAGTGACGGGTAGTGTTGGAGTTTTCGGCCCGGAAGGTCGGTCCAAAAGTGTAAATTTCGCCCAAAGCCATGGCGGCCACTTCGCCTTCTAACTGGCCTGATACGGTCAGGTTGGTAGATTTACCGAAAAAATCCTGGGTAAAATCTATCTCGCCCGTTTCGGTTTTAGGAGGATTAGCCACATCCAGCGTTGTTACCCGAAACATTTGCCCTGCTCCTTCGGCATCAGAGCCGGTAATAATGGGCGTTTGCACGTAAAAAAAGCCTTTGTCGTTAAAGAATTTATGTACCGCATAAGACATGGCGTGCCGAATACGAAATACAGCCCCAAAAGTGTTGGTACGGGGGCGCAAATGAGCAATCTCGCGCAGAAATTCCAGTGAATGGCCTTTTTTCTGCAGCGGATACGTTTCTACATCGGCTAAACCTAAAACTTCAATGTTTTTAGCTTGTATTTCTACAGATTGTCCTTTGCCCTGCGATTCTACAAGCGTGCCCGTTACGGCAATGCAAGCTCCGGTGGTAATATCTTTTAAGCTTTCTTCGTTAAACTGCTGCACATCGGCCACTACCTGAATGGTATTTATGGTGGAGCCATCGTTTACAGCAATAAAGTTTACAAATTTATTACCGCGCTTGGTGCGCACCCATCCTTTTAATAAAACATCTTGCCCTAGGGCTGTGCCTTGTAGTAGTTCAGCAACTTTAGTTCGTTTCATAGGTTTAATTAGAAATTAAAAATTAGAAATTAGAAATTAGCAGAAATAGAAATGGCAGATTCTAATTTAATACTATTAAACAAGTTAAATCTTTAAGCCTAAAGGGTTAAGAATTGCAATCCTAACCCAATTTCTAATGTCTAATTTTTAATTTCTAATTAGCAGCGCTGTGGCGCAGGCGCAAAGTAACGATATTTTAACCTTTTTTTTAGAAGACCAGTAAAAATATCATATTTTTGAAAAGCCAATTATTCCGCCGGTAAGATGGACCGAATATGCAAAGACTCGATTTAAAACAACTTTTATCACAAAAGCTCTCGCCGCAGCAAATACAGTTTATAAAGCTGTTACAAATTCCTACGGCCGAACTGGAAATGCGGATAAAAGAAGAGATGGAGATGAACCCGGCCTTGGAAGAAGGTTCGGATGATGACAAAGAACGGTCCGATGACGATGATGGGAATGACGACGATGATGATTTTGATGCGGATGATAGTTTAGACGAAGATTTTGAAGAAGGTAGTTCTGACGATTCGTACGACAGTCCGGAAGACAATATGGTGGATGATGGCGGTGATCTGGATTTAGATGATTACCTCCATTCCGACGAAATTGCGGGTTATAAAATGCAGGGCGACGGTCCGGGCGACGAAGAAGACCGCGATATGCCTTTAGCTGGCACTTCTACTTTGGTCGATTCGCTGCTGGATCAGCTAGGTTTTTTAAATCTGAACGAAGAACAGGAAGCCATTGGCATGCAGCTGATTGGCAGCATTGACAACGATGGCTACATTCGGCGGGAATTAAGTTCTATTGCCAATGATCTGGCTTTTTCACAAAATATAGAGGCTACCGAACCAGAAATTGAAGCTGTACTGCGCAAAATTCAATCGTTTGACCCCGCCGGAATTGCTGCCCGTGACTTACAGGAATGTTTATTACTCCAGCTCGAGCGCCTCGACCAGGATGAGAACACTGAAATTGCCGAACGCATTATAGACGAATGCTACGACGAATTCACGAAGAAACATTATGAAAAAATTAGGTCGCGGCTGGACATTGAGGATTACGAGCTCAAGCAAGCCATTAACATTATATTAAAATTAAATCCTAAACCGGGTGGTTCGGACGCTGGGGCCGGTAAACCGCAGTACATTATTCCGGATTTTATTTTAACCATCGAGAATAGTCAGTTTAATTTAACGCTTAACTCCCGGAACGCTCCTGACCTGCGCATTAGCCGGGAATACGCCGACATGTTCGATGCGTATGATAAAAGCGCTAAGAAAGACAAAAAGTTTAAGGAAACGGTAACTTTTGTGAAGCAAAAGCTCGATGCCGCCAAATGGTTTATCGATGCTATAAAACAACGGCAGCAAACCTTGTTGCGCACCATGGAAGCTATTGTGAAGCGCCAGCGTGAGTTTTTCCTGGAAGGTGACGAGAGTAAGCTACGCCCCATGATTTTAAAGGATATTGCCGAAGACATAGGCATGGATATTTCTACTATTTCGCGGGTTGCCAATAGTAAAAGCGTACAAACCGAATTTGGAGTTTATCCGTTAAAGTACTTTTTCTCCGAAGGAATTGCCACTGATTCCGGTGAAGATGCCAGTAGCCGGGAGGTAAAACATATTCTAAAAGAAATAATTGATAAAGAGAATAAAAAGAAACCTTTATCGGACGATAAGCTGGAAAAAATGCTGAATGAGAAAGGCTACAACATTGCCCGCCGTACGGTGGCCAAATACCGCGAACAATTAAATATACCCGTAGCCCGCTTACGGAAAGAGCTTTAAAGAGTTAAAAAATTAGGAATTATGAATTAGAAATGAATGGATTTAAATTTTAGTTTAAGTTAATTTGCCGATGGCAAAACTTAAACTAGGATAAACTGTTCTTTGCTAACCTTTTCTAATTTTTAATTTCTAATTTTTAATTTTACCAGGTGAACCGTACGTTGGCACAGATTATTTCTTTTGTTTTTCATCCGTTGCTGATTCCGTCTTACTTATTTTACCTTCTGTTGTATTTTATGCCGGTATCGTTGCTTACTTTTCCGTTGGTGAGCCGCTGGTTAATAATGTTGCTGGTATTTTTCTCTACCTTCCTGATTCCGGTTTTAGGAACACTGGCATTAGTACGAACCGGTTACGTAAAATCCGTATTTGCAGAAGAACGCTCAGAACGTGCCTGGCCTTTGTTTTTTACAACGGTTTGTTTTGGGATGCTGACCTACATGTTTTACCGGGAGCAGATTTTTGATCCATTGCTTTATTTAATAATGGTAGTTATTACCCTGGCCGTATTTTTTACTTTTGCCATTTCTTACTTCTGGAAAATAAGTGCCCATAGTGTAGGCATGGGCGGAGCGCTGGGCTTTATTATTTTATTGCACACCTGGCAACCAGAGCTACGAACCTTATACCTGGTATCTAGTACCATTCTACTTACCGGCATCGTGCTTTCGGCTCGTTTGGCTCTCAACGCACATACCCCTTCGCAGGTTTATACCGGCTTTGCTTTAGGGTTAGCCTTGGGCTTTGGTATTGGTATTTTAGTCTGAATTGCAGATTTACCCGAACTACTCAGATCCCGCAGATTTAATCTTGAATTTATCTACTCCTAAACATTCCCAAACTCTTTTGTAATCTCCTCTGTAGTAGCTCCCAGAAGGAATAGCCTTTTCAATAAATTGTTTCGTTAGCAGCTTGTATCTACAATCACGGATTTAAATTCCCTTCTTCTAGAATGTTTAGAACCTTTTTAACCGTTCAATTTTCCAACCATTCACTTTCTTCTTCTTACAATTCATCCAGCTAATTCTACAGTTGGGTAAAGATAATCTTCGGAGCGTGTACAGCTGGTTCATATTTGAATCAAAAGCACGCAGGTATGAAAAATATTTACTTTTTTTGTTGATTTTAGCCTAGACTACCTTGTCCGGAACAGTAAAGGATAACCGGGGCAAACCAATTATAGGAGCCAATGTTTTCCTGAAAGGTTCATACGACGGAACTTCGGCGGATACCAGCGGGAATTTTTCTATTAAAACCGATGCTAAAGGTTCTCAAATCTGGGTTGCTACGTTTATCGGGTACAAGCAAAAAGAATTAAGTATTGAACTAAAGCCCGGCTTACAAGAAGTAAAAATAATTTTACCGGAAGAACAGAATGAGCTAAACACAGTGGTAATTACCGCCGGAGCTTTCGAAGCAAGCGAAGAGAAACGAGCCACTTTATTAAAACCTCTGGATATTGTTACTAGCGGGGGGCGACCGTCGATATTGCCGGTGCATTAAATACCTTACCAGGCACCACCAAAGTTGGCGAAACTGGTAAACTGAACGCCTTCAAAGAATGGCTGAACCGTTAAAGTAATTTATTTTAAAAAATTCAAATTAAATGCAATCCTTAACGTCAGGAGTTTAGTACACGTTAGAACTACGTCTAATTTCTGATTGTAACGGTATTGTTTTACCTTTGTGGCATCTTACTTATTCAAATCTTTTGCTTAATCTATTTACTCGTTTATTTGGCAAAGCGGTTAGTCACGCACAACAGCCGTCTGGTTTAGATAACGAATCTCTTTTTATGAAATATTTACTGGTTGGTTTAGGAAATATTGGTCCTGAATACGCAAATACCCGCCATAATATTGGCTTTATGGTGCTCGATTACCTGGCAAAAAAACATGATGCTACTTTTGATTCTGGTCGCCATGCTTTTGTAACCGAAATAAAAAGTAAAGGCAAATCCTTTACTTTAGTAAAACCTACTACTTACATGAATTTAAGCGGCAAAGCGGTAAGTCATTGGTTAAGTATTTTAAAAATTCCGGCCAACCAGATGCTGGTTATTACCGACGACCTTGCTTTACCCTATGGTAAATTGCGGATGCGCTCTAAAGGTTCGGCAGGCGGTCATAACGGTCTGAAGCACATTGAAGAAACACTTGGTACCACCGAATACCCGCGTTTACGCTTTGGCGTAGATGCTAAGTTTTCTAAAGGCAGGCAAGTGGATTATGTTCTTAGCCCTTTTAACCCCGACGAGCAAATAGAACTGCCCACCCTCATTGAAAAAGCAGCGGATATGAGCCTTTCTTTTGGCACTATTGGCTTGGAGCGAACGATGAATTTTTATAATACCAAGTAGATAAAAAAGAAGCCTCTGATTAGAAAATCAGAGGCTTCTTTTTTATCCTTTAAACTTTTTACTTCGATGCACTTACTACCGGATCCACGTACGTTGGTTTAGTAATGGCGCGGATAAGAATAAAGAGCCCAATGATAATAAGCGGAATACTTAATAATTGACCAATGTTCATACCAATAGTATTCAACAGAAAATCTTCTTTATCTACCTGGTTCTCTTTTAAAAATTCGTAAAGGAAACGTAAGGTAAATAATATTACTACAAATAAGCCAAATAATAGCCCTCTAGGTGTTAGTGATTTGCGGCGATTCCAGAGAGAATACAAAAACAAAAACAATAAGAAACTGGAGATAGATTCGTATAGCTGCGCCGGATGCCGGGGCTGTAGCGATGCTTGTACACCATTTATAAGCTCGTGATTCCGTTCAAATTTAAACGCCCACGGCAGATCAGTGGGTTTTCCTATAATCTCGGAATTGAACAAATTACCTAACCGAATTAGAGAACCACCTAAAGCTACCACTATCACAATTCGATCTAAAACCCACAGGTAATCAAACTTATATTTCCGGCTAAATAAAAATAAGGAAAGTAAAATACCAATAGTTGCCCCGTGGCTTGCCAATCCGCCTTCCCATATTTTTAATATCCGGATAGGGTCTTTTAAGTATACTTCGGGCTCATAAAATAAACAATGTCCCAGGCGGGCCCCGAGTACTGTACCAATAATCATGTACAACGTAATAACATCAACATCCTGCTCCGTACGGCCTTCGGCGTTGTAAATACGAGTTAAAATCCGTTGGCCAAATACAAAGCCCAAGGCGAATAACAAGCCATACCAGCGTAACGCAAAGAAACCAAAATCAAAAATTTCCGGAGATACATTCCAAACAATCGGATTCCAGAGGAGGATAGTATTTAATGCCATAGTAAACGAATATGCGCCAAAATTACACAAATAAAGGTAATTTCGGCGCATATTTTAAATAAAGCAATGCTCAAGTTAAAATACTAAAAATCAAGTTCTTCCTGATAACCACCACTTAAAATCGGGAACCTTAACCAACTGCGGGGGTCTACGTTATAATCATCCAGGTGAAAAGAAGGAGCATACCGCTCTCGTTTCCATTGATTACGGGACCAGAGAGTAAAGAACCGTTTAATATGCAGTTTTAGTAAATCGTCTGGCTCTACACCTTGCATTTTTTCAAAAATCTGCTTAGGCGATAAGCGTTCATAAAAACCTAGGCGTTCAATCTGGTTCAGGATTTCATAAGGCATTAAGTCTTTTTCATCGGTTTGCGTTTGTTCTGCGGGTCTTAGTTCGGCGGTAGGTTGTAAACTATTTACAAAGCGCAGTCCTTCGTAACCTAGCTCGCGTTCGGCCCAAAGCAGCCATTGCCGCAAAAAATATTTATCAATACCAGCTAAAGGCGAAATACTTCCGGCAGTATCCCCATCCATGGTAGCATATCCAACGGAAGCTTCGCTGCGGTTGGAAGTAGCCAGCAATAAGGAATTATTTAAATTAGCGAACATCCAGATAACCGGAGCACGTACCCGGGCTTGAATATTCTGTAACGTGATATCGTCGTGCTCCCAGGTAAGCTTCCTGCCAATTGCTTTTTCTACTGTTTGAGTATAACTGGTTACTTCCTCGTCGATAAACCAATTGTAAAAAGTAGCGCCAATAGAATCGGCTAAGCCCTTTGCAGAGTTAAAAGTATCTTCGGAAGAATTGCGGGACGCCTGGTAGGCAGTTACAAGTAAACGCCCGGTTACCGCTTTTACTTGTTCGTCTTCGGATAAAGTTTTATAATGAGCTACTTCTTCCGGTGAGAAAATATTTAATTTATTGGCAAACTCATCTACCCCGATTTCGCAAACTGCCCGTCGTATCATTTCGGCTACGGCAATAGCACAGGCGCAAGAATCAGCTCCTCCGCTTAAAGAAAGAACAAAACCTCTGCTCCTGCTTTTGCGCAGGTAATCGAACAAAGCTAATGTAATAGCCGAAATAAATTCTTTAATTTCATCAATTGGGCCTAGCTCCGGAATTGTTTCAACGGGTGGTAAGGGATGTTCAAAATTAACTACTGCTGATTCTACATCTACACTTTTAAAGCTAAGCAATACATTTCGGGTAATTAAATTACCATTCTGTGCGATTAAAATTTCTCCGTCGTAAATCATCCGGCCGGCTTCATTACCTAATAAGTTAACGTACAAATAAGCACAATGGAATTTCTTAGACGCATTGAGCACCAGTTTATAGCGCACATCGGTTTTACTCATAGCAAAGTGACTGGCGCTGGGGTTAATTATTAAATGTACCCCTTTGGTTAAGTGCCGGGCAGCCGGCCGATCATTATCCGAACGCCAGGCATCTTCGCAAATCTCAAAAGCAAATCTTACGCCTTGTTCTTCGTAAATAATATCGCCTACTTCGTACTTGTTGCCGTTTTTTTCAAAAGTATGTATTTCATTGGCCGGCCACGAAGTAAACCAGCGAGGCTCGTAGTGTACCCCATCATTTGCTAAAAATTGTTTAGCCGTAAAGCCAATAATTTCCTGATTTTTAATAACGCAGGTAGTATTGTAGATATGGTTATATAACCGCAGAGGCAGACCTACACACACAGTTATGTTGGTACACCATTCTTTCACTTCCAATAATTTCTCGAAAGCAGCTTCGGGTAACCACGAACTCAGGAACATATCTTCGCAGCCGTAACCGGTAATAGCCAGCTCGGGTAAACAAAGAATTTCTACACCTTGGGCCTGCGCTTCCGTAATGGCATTTTTTATGTTGGTCAGGTTATTTTTCCAGTCGAGGGGCGTCTGATTTAAAGCCGCACCCGCTATTTTAAGGCTAGTCTTCATGTAGGCATTGAACGGAATATACGTCAGCCAAGTTAACAGAAGTTTTGGAAATTAGATAGCCCGTTAAGAAGTACGAGTAAGGTAGCGGTATTTCTTGCTTTAAATATTGGCGAATAAAGCTTTAGGAAGGGGCACGAACCACCAGAGCACTTTTATTGCCAGAACAATTAAAAGCTCTACACCACTAATTTAAGTACCAGACTAATTATAAAGATTAAGGTACCTGTAAAACAAGTAAGGCTTTTTCAGCAGCGGCTTGTTCCGCTTTTTTCTTGGAGTAACCGATGCCCGTTGCAATACGTTGTGAATCAATAGTTACTTCCGAGGTAAATTCGGTAGTGCTGCCCGATTGTTTCTGATTAATAATATCAAACTTAACTATTTTATTTTGCGCCTGGGCCCATTCAATAAGCTTTGATTTAAAGTTTTTAGTAGTGCTTACTAATTCGTTTAAATCAAAATGCGGTTTAATAAGTTTCTCCAGAATAAAGTACTTGGTTTGTTTGTAGCCTTTATCGAGGTAAATAGCACCTACTAAAGCTTCTAAAGCATTGCCATTAATGGATTTATACCGGGCAGAATGACTCGCCTGATCTACTTTTACTAAAGTATTAATACCTATTTTTAAGGCAATGTGGTTTAAAGATTCGCGGTTTACAATCCGGGAGCGGATTTCTGTTAAAAAGCCTTCATCTTTATACGGAAACTTTTTGTAGAGAAAATCAGCAATTACAGCTCCTAAAATAGAATCTCCCAGAAATTCTAACCGTTCATTGGTTTGATGGCGTTCGTTACTTTGAGGCTTACCGAAAGAAGTATGGGTTAAGGCTAAATGGTACAAACGCATATTACCAGGCGAAACACCTGTTACGTTGTGGATAGACCTTTCTAAGTTCTGTCCTTGCCTAAATATCTTGCGAAATAATTGTAACACCTATTTAATCAAACACTTCTATTGCACCTTACGGAAAATAACGGAAGTGTTGTGTCCGCCAAACCCAAAAGTATTGCTGATAGCCACATTAACAGGCCGGGTTTGCGCCTTATTAAAGGTAAAATTTAATCCGGGATCAATGGTCTCGTCGTCGGTGAAGTGGTTAATCGTTGGGGGTACTACGCCGTTCTGAATAGCTAAAATAGCTGCTACTGCTTCAATGCCACCTGCGCCACCCAGTAAATGCCCTGTCATGCTTTTTGTAGAGCTAATATTTAGCTTATAAGCATGCTCCCCAAAGACTTTCTGAATAGCTGTAACTTCAGCGCCGTCACCTAATGGAGTACTGGTACCGTGCGTATTAATGTAATCTACTTCATCAGGTCGGATGTTTGCGTCCCGTAAAGCATTCTGCATAACAATAACTACACCTTCGCCATTTGGGTCTGGAGCCGTAATATGGTAGGCATCCGATGATAATCCCCCGCCAATTACTTCGGCGTAAATTTTAGCACCCCGGGCTACGGCATGTTCGTAGCTTTCGAGTACTAAGGCACCTGATCCTTCCCCGAGCACAAAGCCATCCCGGTCTTTATCGTAAGGACGGGAAGCGGTTAAGGGATCATCGTTACGTTCGCTCATGGCTTTTAAGGCGTTAAACCCGCCAATACCCGATTCAGTAATAGCTGCTTCTGACCCACCGGTAATTATTACATCGGCCATTCCCAGCCGGATATAATTTAAAGCAGTAACTATAGAATCGGAAGAGGAGGCACAAGCGGATGTCGTAACAAAGTTAGGTCCCCGAAAACCATTTTTTATCGAAATATTACCCGACGAACTGTCGGCAATCATTTTAGGGATGAAGAATGGATTGTAGCGGGGTGTACCGTCGCCCCGCCCAAATTGAATAGATTCTTCCTGAAAAGTTTTCAATCCACCAATACCCGAACCCCAGATAACGCCTACGCGGTCGCGGTTTACATTTTCCAGAATACCGGAATCAGCAATAGCTTCGTTACTGGCGATTAAGGCAAATTGGGTAAACATATCCATTTTTCGCCCTTCTTTTCGCTCAAAGTAGTTATCTGGATTGTAGCCTTTTACCTCACAAGCAAACTGCGTTTTAAACTTGCTGGCATCAAAGCGGGTAATAGGCGCAGCGCCACTCACACCATTGGATAAACCGTTCCAATATTCCGAAACAGTATTACCGATTGGAGTGAGTGCACCGAGTCCAGTAACTACAACTCTCTTAAGCTCCATAAGCGAATGTAGAGGGAAGTAAAAATGAAGTAAATTTTAAAAAGAAAATTTTAATAAATAGAAAGGAATTATTTGGCATGTTCTTCCAGGTAGCTAATAGCCTGGCCTACAGTTGCAATATTTTCTGCTTGATCGTCCGGAATCGACACGTTGAATTCTTTTTCGAATTCCATGATAAGCTCTACAGTATCTAAAGAATCAGCACCTAGATCATTGGTGAAACTTGCTTCGGGCGTTACTTCTGACTCTTCTACTCCTAATTTATCAATGATAATTGCTTTTACTTTTTCTGCGATTTCTGACATTTTCTTAGCTTTTTTTGAAATACTGTGCAAATTAATAGATTTAAATAGACAATTTCAAAAAAAATATCTTAATAACTTGTGGAAAAAAGTTTTTCCGGTTTTCGGTACAACTATTACTGTGAGTTTTTAATTTTAACACCCCGATATTATTGTTTACCTTGCATCCAATTATTATGAAAACTCTCTGCCTTGACTTGGATTATGATTATGATTTTGAGCTGTTCGGACTGGTTTCGTCGAGCAGAGAACATAAACTAGCTTGGGCTTTAAATAAATACTTACGAATAAGATTAGTAAAGCAAAAAGATCTTTGCTTTGATTTTTTGAATAAAGGCCGGTTAGTAATTTCTAATTACCTGCATTGCACCGAATACCGTACTTTCCGGTTATTACGTAATAAATCTGCTGATTTAAGTACCTTAAAGAAACCTTTTCTGGCTCCTGACATAAAAGAATACGATTACTTAATCCAAATTAACGGAGAGATAAATGATAGCTGGCGCCAGGAACTAACTTCTATTTTTAAAGTAGTACCTCTTATACAATACGTTAAAAAATTTGACCCGAATACTCTTCAGTTCAAGGAAAACCTGATGTTTTAATATGGAAATAAGCTTTAATAAGACCAAAATAATTGCCACCGTCGGACCTGCCAGTAACCAGTACGATATGCTGAAAGCGCTCGTTTTGGAAGGTGCCGACGTTTTTCGTTTGAATTTTTCGCACGGTAAACATGCCGATCATCAACATGTGGTAAATACGGTCCGTCAGATAAACCAGGAACTAGGCACAAGCATTTGCTTAATGCAGGATTTACAAGGCCCTAAAATTAGATTGGGCGATGTAGAAAATGGCATGGTGCAAATTAATGCTGGCGATAAAATTAAATTAGTTTGCGATTACTCTGTTAGTACGGCTACCCGGCTTTCTACTATTTACTTAGATTTAGCCAAAGATGTAAATCCCGGTGATGCCATCCTGATTGACGATGGTAAAATAGAATTAAAAGTACTAGCTACAGACAATGACAAAGAAGTAGACGTTGAAGTGGTATATGGTGGCCCGGTAAAACCCCGTAAAGGTATTAACCTGCCCGATACGTCCGTTTCGGCTCCTTCTTTAACGGAAAAAGACATTGAAGATCTCCATTTTGGCTTAGATAACGACGTAGAATGGGTAGCCTTATCGTTTGTGCGGCGAGCCGAAGATATTCACGAAATAAAACGCATTATTTCGGAACGCGGCAAAAAAACCATGGTTATTGCTAAAATTGAGAAGCCAGAAGCCATTCGTAACATAGATGAAATTATTGCGGTTACCGACGGTATTATGGTAGCGCGGGGAGATTTGGGAGTAGAGATTGCGGCAGAAGAAGTACCGATGCTGCAAAAAATGATGATTGATAAGTGTAATAAGGCCGGCAAGCCGGTAATTGTAGCTACCCAGATGATGGAAAGTATGATTACTAATGCCCGGCCAACCCGAGCCGAAACGAACGACGTGGCTAATGCTGTATTAGATGGAGCCGATGCAGTTATGCTGAGCGCTGAAACAGCGGCGGGTTCTTACCCTCTGGAGACGGTACGTAGCATGAGCCGGACTCTTGCTTCAGTAGAAGCACAACCTGGAGTGTTTAATAAGGTCATTAACTTAGCGCCTAACGTTCAATCGTTTTATAGCAAGATGCTAGTAGCCAATGCCTGTGCGCTTGCCCGCGACACTAACGCCAAAGCTATTATTTGCATGACCCGCTCGGGCTACACGGCTTTTCAAATTGCCAAACACCGTCCTAAAGCTAATATTTTTATCTTCACGGATAATCAACAATTGCTGCATCAATTAAATTTAGTTTGGGGGATAAGAGGTTTTTACTACGAAGGAGATCCTGGATCAACAGATGAATTAATTACTGATTTCCGCGCAGTCTTGACCCAAAACAACCACCTGCAGCCCGGTGATATTTATATTAATGTAACCAGTATTCCGGTGCGGGAACGTATAAGCGCAAATACAATAAAATTAAGTATTGCCTAATAAACGTTTAAAGTTAAAAGTAAAAAGTCTGAGCTAATCGCCCGGACTTTTTACTTTTTATGGCTTTGTATATGAATAAAAGATAAATATATAAATGCGAGAACTAAAATAAGTTAAAGTACTCTGTACTTCAGGAAGAAACTACTGAGCTTCTAAGCCAAATAGTTTTCTCCTGAATAATGTAAAAGATCATGTTGCTCTACCTTAAACTGATTTTGACCACTTACTTATAAAATAAATAGAACCTCAATAACCCGTAATTAAAAAGTTAATTCATTTATTATTAACAATTTAGCAAATTCCGCCTAGGAACAAAACTATCTTTTAAAAGACATAAAAAAAGCTTTACCAGAAAGGTAAAGCTTCTAAAATTATAAAAAAGTTAAGAATAACTCTTTTACAAATTAAGCAGCAGCTAAAGCGTTAATATGTCTGGCTAATTTAGACTTATTATTAGCGGCCTTATTTTTATGAATTATGTTACGCTTAGCTAATTTATCTAGCATAGAAGATACTTTTTTGAACAGTTCTTGTGCTTCTGCCTGATCCGTAGTGCCTTTCAGCTTTTTAACAAAAGTACGGGTAGTTTTTGCCTGATATCTGTTTAAAACGCGCTTCGCATCGTTTGCTCTAATTCTTTTTAATGCCGACTTATGGTTAGCCATGATATATTAATATAATTTTCTTGTACTTTTTTCTAAATGAGTGGGCAAAGTTAAGAGTATTTACTTTTAATTCCAAACTATTAATTTAAATATCTTTCAGTAAATAGTAAGTTATCTTGTCCATTTCAGGATTACAAATACTTCTCTTTTAAACAATTAGAGTAAACCACTACTTATTATACTTTTATTCTATGATTTATAAATAGTACGCCAACTTCTTTATTATTGAGTTAACTACTGACAAACGGTTTAAAAACGTAAGATTTAACACTCAAAATCTGTTAATACAATAAAATAAAGTGTAATACCAAAAGTTATTACCTAAATAAATTCAGCTTTTCATGCCAGTAGTTAAGAGCTCGTACCGGGCACCTTTTTATTTTTTCAACGGTCACATTCAAACTATAATTCCAGGTTTGTTCCGGGAAGTATCTGGAGTAATGTATCAACGTGAACGCATTACTACTCCTGATGGCGATTTTCTGGATTTAGACTGGAGCGAAAGTAAATCAAAAAACCAAAAGTTGGTCATCTTATCGCACGGTCTGGAAGGTGATGCTAGTCGGCCTTATATTAAAGGTATGGTTAAGGAAATGAACCTGGCTGGCTTTGATACGCTGGCCTGGAATTTTAGAAGCTGCAGCGGTGAACCGAACAAATTACTTCAGTCTTATCACATGGGTGCTACCGATGACTTGGAACTGGTGGTACAATATGCTCTACAGACCAACCAATACCAGGATTTATACCTAATCGGTTTCAGCATGGGCGGAAATATTACTTTAAATTATTTGGGGCAGAGACCGGAGCAAGTACCAACTCAAGTTAAGAAAGCAGCTGTTTTTTCGGTTCCTTGCCACATAAACAGCGCTTCCCGCAAAATGGCGCAGCTTGAAAACCGGATTTATATGCAGCGGTTTCTTAAATCTTTACGGCATAAATTAGCAGCTAAAGAATCTTTAATGCCTGCTACCATGACGTTAGAAAATTACCACCATCTACGCACCTTTCCGGAGTTCGATGATCGTTATACTGCTCCTATCCACGGTTTTAAAGATGCCCACGAATATTACACTAAGTGCAGTTCTAAACAATATTTATCTAATATTAGTATTCCTACGTTACTCGTAAACGCTCAGAATGATCCGTTTTTATCGCCGGAGTGCTTTCCAGTAGTGGAGGCAGAAGCTAATCCCTTTTTATACCTGGAAATGCCTAAAGATGGTGGGCACGTTGGTTTCGTGGAAAATTACCGGCAGAACCAATATTATTCTGAACGAAGAGCTGTAGAATTTTTTACTAAAAATCTGGTTTAATTAGCGGATTAACAGAATGCAACTCGGCTGTTAATGAATTTATTAATTCTATTGTTCCTTTTAATCTAGTTTAGCATGTACTTAATTAATTTGGCATCTCCAAAACCTGATTTGTTTCGTCCGTCATTAGCTGCTCTGCAGTATGGCTTAGGTCTATTTCAGGTAAAAAATCCTGAGCAATAGTAAGGACAGAATACAAGTATCGTTTCAATAACTCAGGACGCATCTTTTCGCCAGATACGGATGCCTGAACCAGATGCAATGATAAATCAGCCAAAAGTAATCGGCGTTTGTTCAACCATTCTGCAGAACCTTTAGCCGTCGGATCTTGCAAATACAATTTCTCTACTAAACTATGAGCTTGATTTACTAAAGTCAGAATTTCTTTTCTATCCGCAGTTTCCATAATTATCTTAATTCATTTAAAAATCAATGGGTAATGGTAACTTTACTATCGTGCACGTACAAAACTGAAACAGCAGCGCAAATCATGAATATACCGGCTAATACAATGGCGTAAATGGCTTGACCCTGATAGATTTGTTTTACAATTATACCGCTAAAAAGCCCATTTACTATTTGCGGGAAAGTAATAAAAAAGTTAAAAATGCCCATATAAACACCCATCTTTTTAGCCGGAATAGAGCCGGATAAAATGGCATACGGCATAGCCAGGATACTACCCCACGCTAAACCTACGCCAATCATCGAAAAAATTAAATAATCTGGATTTTGAATGAAGTAAATGGACAGAAGCCCAATACCGCCAGCGGTTAACGAAATTGCGTGCGCTATTTTACGGCTGGTAGCCCGGGCAATAGCTGGTAAGAACAACGCATAAATCGCCGAAACCCCATTATAAATTCCAAATAAAAACCCTACCCAATTACCAGCATCGGCAAATTTAGCGGAAGAAGTATCGCCTGGAGCAACATGGTAGATGTGGTTTGCAATAGCTGGTAAAGAATACACCCACATCGAAAACAAGGCAAACCAGGAAAAAAACTGCACTAGTCCTAATTGCCGCATAGTAACCGGCATCTTAGAGAAATCCGTAAAAATGGTAGATAGACCTTTCTGCTCTTCCACTCCATCTTCATCCGGATGGTATTTCGCATACTCAGCCGGCGAATATTCTTTGGTAGTGATTACCGTCCAAACAATAGCTCCAATTAAAAAAACCGCCCCGGTGTAAAAAGAATAGATAACGTTAGCAGGTATCTGGCCTGGTGCGGCCGTTTTAGAGATTCCTAACCATTCAGCCATGATGTAGGGAAGTAAGGAACCTACCACTGCTCCTACTCCTATCAAAAAGGTTTGGATTGAAAAACCATCACTACGTTGAGCATCAGGTAAATTATCGGCTACCAGCGCCCGAAAAGGCTCCATGGCTACGTTAAATGAAGCATCCATAATCATCAGCATTCCGGCCCCTACTAAAATAGGTGGTAACAGATTAGCCAGTACTGCCGAGTTCGGCATAATAATTAAAGCCAATGCCGATAAAATGGCACCAGTTAAAAAATAAGGTCGCCGCCGACCCAAGCGGTTCCACGTGCGGTCGCTGTAATGGCCGATAATAGGTTGAACAATCATGCCGGTAATGGGCGCAGCCAGCCAGAATAAAGATAAATGCTCCACATCGGCCCCAAAGGTTTGCAGAATGCGGGAAGCATTACCATTTTGTAAGGCAAACCCAAACTGGATACCTAAAAATCCGAAGCTCATGTTAAAGATTTGCCAGAAGGATAAACGAGGCTTTTCGATGGCTGCTTTGGAAGAAGCGGATTGAAATACTTGTGCCATATTTTTTACATAAAGTTCTTTAGCCTTAAGGCTTTCATTTAAAAATGGAGGCAATAAATTGGGTAGCCGGTGTTATAAATAGAATCTAATTTATAAAATACTTATCCTGACACTAGCCTTCACATAGGAGTTATAACCAGTTAATGTTTAACAACCAGTCTCTCATTTAGTAAAACCTTAGCAAGCAGAGATCCGCCCGTCGAGAGACTGACTCCTATCTTTAGGCATAATGACGCTTTGATTAATATCTACACGAGTCTACAAAATCAACAATAACGTCTTATAAATTACTATTAGCTTTAACTACTGGTTAAAACTCCAACAACCAAGCATCCGCAGGCAGAACATTTACGGGAATACCCGCTTGAATATCCGTTATAAAAAAGGAACCACCTGTCAGTATATTTTTAAAAGTTACACTTTTTTTACCGGAAATTTGCAGGGTTTCGAATAAATCCTGGGGTAAATGTATGGTACTTTTTAACTCCTGGTGCCGGTCGAAATTAGCAATTACCAATACCCGTTGTTGTTCGGTAAAGCGGAGATAAGCGTATTGTTTATGTGAAAAGCCAGGCAGATGGGCTAGTTCGTAAAATTTACCGCTTCGGATGGCTTGGTTGTGGGCGGTTGTGGTAAGTAATTTCTGGTAAAAGGCTCGTAGATTCTTCTGGCCCTCACTTAATCCACCCCCATCAAACTGACCATTGTTCATCCATTTCTGATGCTCGGGTACACCCCAGTAATCAAAAATAGTGGTGCGATTATCTTCGCCCCCAAAACCTTCGTTGCCCCGACCGGGCTCTCCTACCTCCTGCCCGAAATAAATCATCACTGGCCCGGAAGATAAGGTAGCCGAAACGACCATTGCGGGTTTAGCTAACCATGGATTGCCCGCAAAACCTGCTGAGGCAATCCGTTCCTCGTCATGATTTTCTAAAAAACGAACCATCCGGGAAGAAAAGCCACGGCTTTCCTGGCTCCACACATAGGTAATATTATTTACGTGCGCGTTTGGTTCATCGCGGATCAGGCGTTTTAGGCCATCGTATAAACCTACCTTGTCGTACAGAAAATCAAATTGGCCAATGGTAAAATATTTATGGTATTCCTGCGGATTATACGCTTCAGCAATGAAAATAATATTGGGATTTACTTTTTTTACCGCGGGTATTACCCAATTCCAGAATTCTACCGGCACCATTTCGGCCATGTCGCAGCGGAAACCATCTACGTCTTTTTTCGCCCAGAACACCAGTATACCGCGCATTTTTTCCCAAACCGGCGGAATCGGATCGAAATACGTTCTCCGGTTATCCAGATAATCAACTCCATAATTAAGTTTTATAGTTTCCGACCAATCATTTAAACTTGGAGTAGCCGAGAACACATCGTTACCGGTTGCTTTAGCCGGATTTTCGTCGAATCTACCATCTTTTAAGGAACTTGTAAACGCATCGCCTCCGGCATTGGTACCGGCCGGCACTACAAACGAATGTCCTGGAATATAATAAAAATCGTTTTGCGGATGGAAAGCTTTGGTTTTATCATCATTCGCTCCAAAATCTATTACTACGGCTGGTTTAGCATCTGAGTTATAGGTACGGGCTACGTGATTGGGCACAAAATCAATAATCACTTTTAATTGATGCTGATGCGTCCGCCGGACTAATGCTTCGAATTCAGTCATCCGGTTTTTAACCTCAATGGCTAAATCCGGAGCTACATCGTAATAATCTTTTATGGCATAAGGTGAACCGGCAATACCTTTTACAATATCCGGGTCATCGGGTTGTATGCCGTATGCCGAATAATCTGTCATGGTAGCGTGTTCAATAACGCCGGTATACCAAATATGCGAAACACCTAAAGCTTTTATTTCGCTTAAGGCTTTATCGGTAATGTCGTTAAACTTACCTACGCCATTCTCCTCACGGGAACCGTAATGTTTATTAGTGGTATTTTTATTACCAAATAACCGCACCATTATCTGGTAAATAATAAATTTATTGTCTTTAACCGGTTCTTCGGTAGTGTATTGCGTATTCATATTTGTTTTGGGCACAGCTTTGGGAGTACATCCTGCCAGCAGCAGGCTGGTAACTATTAAACCGTTCATCAGGTTTTTAGTTATCATTAGAGGTACAAGTTCTCTTACTAAGCGGCAAACTCGTGCTCGGCTAAAACTTGCGCTTTTGCTTTTATTTCGTACGGCTTATCGTATACTACTACCGAAATATCTTTACCTGACTGATTCGTTAACTGGACACCTACTTTACTTACTTTAATATTCAGCAAAACACCCCGGAACCCAACTTTAAAAGAAAACGACTGCCATTTGCCGGGCAAAAATGGATTGAAATGCAATTGATTTTTACGTACGCGCATGCCACCAAAACCTTCTACCACGCTCATCCAGGTGCCTGCCATGGAGGTAATATGGCAACCGTCTTCAGTATCGTTGTTATAATCGTCGAGATCTAAGCGGGAAGTACGCAGGTAAAATTGGTAAGCCCGTTCTTCATCGCCAAGTTTGGCGGCCAAAATCGCGTGTACGCACGGCGATAAAGAACTTTCGTGGACAGTGCGGGGCTCGTAAAAATTAAAATTCCGGCGCATAATTTCTAAGTCAAACCGGTCTTCCAGGAAATAAAAGCCTTGCAACACATCGGCTTGTTTAATAAACGGAGAGCGCAGAATACGATCCCAGCTCCATTTTTGGTTAAGCGGCCGATCAGCAGGTTTTAAATCTTTTACCAGAATATTTTCTTTGTCCAGGTAATTATCTTGCTGTAAGAATATACCTCTTTCTTCATCCACGGGCAAATACATATTTTGCAGAATGTGTTGCCATTGCGCTATTTCTTCCTGCTCCCGAAAGCTAGTGTGCTGCATAATAGCGGCGAATTTATCCGGAGAATTATTTTTTACTTTTTCAATTGCTTCCAGGGTATATTCGAGGCACCATAGGGCCATAGTACTGGTGTACCAGTTATTATTAACGTTATTTTCGTACTCGTTAGGGCCGGTTACGCCCAGCATCACGTATTGCTGTTTCGCCTCGCTCCAGTTTACCCGCTGCGCCCAAAACCGCGCAATGCCTAATAGTACTTCTAAACCATACTCATTTAAATAAGCGGCATCGCCGGTATATCGCACGTAATTATAAATGGCAAAGGCAATAGCAGCATTCCGGTGAATTTCTTCGAAGGTAATTTCCCACTCATTATGGCATTCTTCGCCGTTGATGGTTACCATTGGATACAAGGCCGCACCATTAGTAAATCCTAGTTTTTCGGCGTTTTCAATGGCTTTTTGCAGGTGCTTGTAGCGGTAAATAAGTAAATTACGAGTTACCTGCGGATCGGCAGTAGCCAGGTAAAAAGGTACGCAGTAAGCTTCGGTGTCCCAGTAAGTAGTACCGCCGTATTTTTCGCCGGTAAAACCTTTCGGGCCAATATTTAAGCGGGCATCTTCGCCGGTATAGGTCTGGTTTAATTGAAAAATATTAAACCGGATACCTTGTTGTGCGGTAATATCGCCTTCAATTGCAATGTCACTTTCTTCCCATTTCGCTATCCAGGCTTTTGCTTGCTCCTGCAACATCTGGTCAAAACCTTTATGCGATATTTTTTGGATTACTTCCCGGCAATGTTGTAATAGCTGTTCTTTAGGATAATTTTCGGAAGATAAGTTAGCAGCAAATTTAAAGATGACTGTTTCTTCCTGCTGTTTAGTTGCCACAGTAAACTGGCTGGCTACATATTTTTCTCTTTGGATAGTTTGGGATTGTACCTCTACTGGCTGACCATTCTGGTAAACGGCAATCTGCATTCCGGTACAAACTTCAAAAGCCGTTTTCTTCGTGCGCATGGTCAGGAAAGCCGTATCGGTGTTTACTTCTTTCGTAACTTCCTCCCAAAATTTTTCGTCGTAGTTGGCATCCTGGTTTTTTACATCACCATCAATAAAAGGAGTAAAAGTAAAATTACCGGAAAAGTTAAGCGGTGTTATACGGTAGCAGATAGCACCGGCCTCGTCGTCAACGATGCTGCAGAAGCGTTTAGTGTTTACTTTTACCTGTTTGCCGCTGGGTAACTCGGCGGTAAACGAACGCTGCAAATAACCTTCGCGCATGTTTAGTACCCGACGAAAATCGGAAATTTTAGCTGTGTGCAAATCAAGGGTTTCGTCGTCTATTTTTACGTCAATACCAATCCAATTGGCGGCATTAAGTACTTTGGCAAAATATTCCGGGTAACCATTTTTCCACCAGCCTACGCGGGTTTTATCAGGGTAATAAACCCCGGCCACATAATTACCCGGCAAACTTTCGCCGGTGTAGGTTTCTTCAAAATTCGCCCGCTGCCCCATGCGGCCGTTGCCCAAACTAAAAATACTTTCGGATATCTTGTTCAGGTGCGGATCGAAACCTTCTTCAATAATATTCCACTCATCTACTTTTATATAATTTTTCATGATGATTCGATTGCTTAGAATAAAACGTTTAGAGTCCTAAAATATATTCTTCTTAACTGCTTTTACTTTTAGTTGGAACAATAAGAAATTAAATTGCTTGTATTCAAAAAGAAACGGTTTAGCCACGAAGTTATCAACCACTCTAATCCCTCTTTATCCAAGGCAGGAGGCTTATTTACTATTTATCAGCTACCAAGTACCATTTACTATTTTTGCAATAAATCTAATGCCTGTAATTTTTCCAGGGTCATTTCGTGTAATCCGGCAATTACTAAATCCGCTTCCGTTAATACCTCCGGCGACCCAATACCTACTACTTTCATACTACCGGCTTTAGCAGCTTGCACTCCCGCAATTGCATCTTCAAAAACAACGCACTCCGCTGAATTTAAACCAAGCGCTTCAGCCCCTTTCAAAAACACTTCCGGATCTGGCTTAGAAGCGGTTACGTGGTTTCCGTCTACAATGGCATCGAAGAGCGGCAACAAACCAACCCGTTCCAGAATAGTAGCTGAATTTTTACTCGCTGACCCAAGCGCCGTTTTTAAGCCCGCTGCTTTGGCGGTTTGTAAGAATTCTTTTGCGCCGGGTAAAATTTCAGAAGGCTGCATGCGGTTAATCATTTCCACGTACCATTGGTTTTTGCGGGTAGCTAACTCGGTTTGCTCTACGGGAGTTTTGCTTACATTGCCCCAGCCCAGAATTAACTCTAACGACCGTACGCGGCTTACTCCTTTTAATTGCTCGTTTTGATGCTCGGTAAAATCAAACCCCAATTCATTAGCTAACCGCTTCCAGGCTTGATAATGATACACTGCGGTATCTACAATAACTCCGTCTAAATCAAAAATACAGGCCTTAATCATACATTTAGTCGATAATTTGTGGTCTGCAGCCCACAGCTGAAATTTTGAATATTAGCTTATTTTTTCTTTTACTCGAAAGCAGCGGTAATATATTAAAAAATTAATTTATTACTATATTAATTAATAACTTTACTGGTTTTCAGCTCCGCGTAAATTTTATATAATTTCTGACGATTAGCATCTTGCCGGTATTCCTAACAGGTAGGTTTAGCTTTTTTAAGTGAGATTGATTAAATGATTAAATCCATTCGGACTAAATCTTTTTTACCTTATTGTTAACGGTAAGTAATGCTTCTTATCAGAGAACTTTAATTTTAAAATAAAAAACCGTAAGTAAGATTAAAGTACCGGGTTTCGCCGCCGATAGAATACGTACCGGAAAAAACAGCTTTATTAAAGAGATCTACCCAGGCTCCTACCCCATAACTGTGATGCAACTCTTTAAATAATTTTTGCGACGTATCTGTATCGGCAAATACGCGACCGGTATCGTAAAATAACAACGTACCAAACTTACCCGGAAACAAATACAAGTTAAATTTAAATAATTGAATGCGGGCTTCGGCGTTGGCGTAAACGCTACTGCGGCCGGCAAAGCGGTTTCGGTTATAGCCGCGCAAATTAGTAGTTCCGCCTAAAGTGTTAGCTTGAAAAAAACGGTAATCGCCAAAATTATGAGCGGCTCCCAAACGCCCGGCCCAGGTTAACTGAAAAGGAAAATTTGGGGTGAGATAAAAAATTGCCTGCGAATTTATGTTCGTATATCGTAAACGGTTATGCCCTATTTCGCGGTTAAACGTTACTTCGTTCAAAAACTTAATGCCAATGTACGGATTCAATGGGTTGCTCGCCGCCTCCAGGTTCAGAAATAGCCGCAGCCCCAAGTATTTATTTGTTTCGTAAACGCCTTGGTTTTCATCGGTGGTTCGTGCCAATCTTTGGGCTTGGTTACCAGAAGCCGCCGAATCTATCCGAAAATTATCGTATTGCGGACCAATACCAAATTTTAAAAAACTTACAATATCTTTATTAATGGTAGGCGAAAAGTACAACCGGGAAAATTTTAGTCTATAATCTTTAATTTCACTTAAGTCTGCGCCCGTTTTATTACCTTGGCCAAAATAATTAAATAACAATTGCGGGTTATAATAAGAAGTTTTTATACCTAAATCATAATTACCGAACAAGCGTTTTAAGTCTGCCTGGTAGTGGATGTTAAACGACGACGAAGCAAAAAGATAATTGCCCTGCAAGCGGTGTTCAGCGGCGTAAGGCTCTTTCCGGAACTTGCGGGTGCGGTAAACCAAACCTACTCCCAGGTAAAATTTATCGTCGGGGTTAAAACCGAAAGGCAAGCGCGGGCCAAAATATGGCATTTGCGATGCCGTGCGGTCGTAACTGTTTACTTCTTTGTATTCTTTTGTTTCGTCTTTTGTTTCGGCCCCGAAAGCCAGATAATTGTCGGCTTTGGTATCGTACACTATGGTTTTACGGCGGAGTCCTTTTACAACGGAATTGTCCGAAATGCTGTCGTGGTCACTACCGCCAATTATACGCACCCGGATGCCTTTATCTACTCGCCCGCTCACGTTAAAAACATCGTCCCCTCCTAATCCATACAAACGAATTTCTTTGGTTTCATCTGTCCGGAAAGTGCGGTTGTATACCTGGCGGCCAATAGAGCCATCGCGACGAATATTATTTACTAATAACTGGGTTTGATCGTTATTTAAGCGGGTTATAACAAATTTTTCGCGTTTATCACTTCCGGCCACATCTACCGTTTTGGCCAGAAAATAATAATAATCGGCGGCTAATTGCGGCAAGTAGTTGCGCCGGGATTTGAGTTTAGCAGCAATTTCTGCTCCGGATAATTTAGTAATTTCTGAAGGCCACTGTTGAATGGCTTCCTGAATAATTGCATCCGTAACGTTTTGCTTTATTTTTTCCGCTTCGGCTATCCATTGTTCTTTGGTTACAGAAGCTAAAAAAGTACGGTCGGTAGTTAAAGCAGTTAAATTAAGGCCAATATAATCGTTAAAGGTGTAATCAAAATTTTGCACATTGCGCACGGCCCATTTGCGGGTAAGTAAATAAGGAATAAAACCATCCGCTTTAAAAAATACTACATCCCGGTCTTTAGGCACAGGCTCAAAAACCCGTTCGTCGTTGGTCTTACGTTCTATCCAGCGCCACTGACCTTCGTGCCGGTCCCAGTCTCCAATTAGCATATCAAAAAGCCGCGCTCGGGCATAACTTACTTCATTTACTGTATTGTCGTTATCCTGACGTTTGCGTTCGAGCACTTTATCGGTACCTACTAAATTTCTGGCAAAACCCAGACTGGCTACGTTACGGTGATCTTCGTCGGGATTTTCTTCCAGAATGGCTACCTGGTTATTAAAAACTGCCTGATACTTACCTAAACGCGGGTCGTTGGGCACGTACACCAATTTAGGATTAACGTGATATACCCCAGCGGCATCGGCCAGACGGGGCAAGATTAAGGCTCCGTACGGATGCTGCGCCGAAATCTGATCCTGAAGTAAATCCTGAACCAAGGTTTGGCGCAAATCAGGTGGCAGAATACGGGCCGGGTTTTTATTGACCGAACGAAGGGAAAACTCCCGGCCGGCTTCGTTGCGCAACCGAAGCGAAGTAGTTTGTTTACCACCACCCAAACGGTAAGGAACCAGACCTTCTTGTTCGGTTTGTAAATCTAAAAGGGGCATTTTTACGGGAGTAGCCCATTCGCGGCGGTAATGTGCGCCTAATAAAAATTGCTTGGTTTTACCGGCTTGGTATTGTTCCGGATTTGCCGCTATGGTAATGCTGCTATCTTTAAAACTTAGAGTAGATGCCACTATTGGCGTTTGTTTAACCGGAGCAGCATCCTGGCGCTGGTATATTTTCGTCCGGAATAGTAATTCTCCCTGGTCGCCGTTTCCTTTGGGTTCCCAGAATTCGAGCCAGGCTTCGCCGTTTTTATAATAATTTACTACGCCAAAGCCTTTTTGTTCGTGGCCAAATTGAGCTTCGTCTCCTCCGCGCTTCATGTACTGCGTTTTGCAGCCCGAGCCGCTTACTATAGCGGGTACGTTATTTTTTTTAAAGTATTGTAAATTATGGTCGTGGCCGGCGGCATATACTACGTTGGGGTATTTCTTAAAAATATTCATTAAGCCGTTCACGTAGGCCTGGTACTTAGGGTGCGGAATATCCTGACTAATACCTCCGTACCGACGAGCCCATGGGTAAATAGAACCAATTACTGGCAGAGGTACTACTAACCACGGATTTAACATGGTTAACGGAAAAATATGATCGGCTAACCGGAAATTACCGCCGTGGGTACCGTTGGTTTGTAAAGGATGGTGCCCTACTACCATAATGTTTTTGCCCCGGTTTTTACTAATTATATCTTCCAGTTGCACGAGCACTTCCGCTTCGTCGGAAACATTGCAGTAATTGTTAGGGCCGTAGGGGCGCTCTTCGCTTTGCAACCACCATTGGGAATTAAGAGCAATTAATACCAGATCTTCTTGCAAAAAAACTTCGTACGGGCCGGGGCAGCCTTCGTCGGGCACATAAAAGTTACCTCCATTCACGGCCGAAGTATCTTGCAGGTACTCTTCCACAAATACTTCTTGCCGGATAACGGATTGCAAGCCACCTGGTCGCCCCTGAGCCCAGTCGTGGTTACCCGGAATCATGTACTTTTCGCCTTTGTAACCTTGTAAAATATCCAGTTGGGTGCGCATGCGCTCTTCATCGGTTTTCCGGCCAGGGCTACCCGGTTCAGTCAAGCCAAAAGAGTAAATATTATCGCCCAGAAATACAACGGCGCTTTTTTCGCCGGCCACTTGTAATTGCTTGCGCAGAAAATTTAATGAAGGTTCTAGCGGGTTCCGGGCGGGCGCTCCCACATCGCCGATTAAAAAGATAGAATAATTTAACTGGTTAGCTGCGGGTGGAGTATTCTGCTGCCAGTTTAGTACATCTTGCCGGTAATAAGGTTGATGTACGGCACATGCTGTTATTAAAAAAAGAATTAACCAGAAGGAGAAACGGCTCAGGTAAATTTTATTCATAGAAACATATTCAATACAAAGCAAATACTCCGGGTAGCGCTTATTGGTTTACTTACATGGCTGATGTTCTTTTCGAATTTCTAATTAGCTGTTTTTACTAGCCATATCATCTGAAATAGATTCCGAAAGAAACGCCTCGTTTTCTGACCAACTGGTAAAAGTATACGCATTATCTTACCCAATGTATAGAAAGGAAAATGTTTTCTTCTAAGACCATATTTATGTCAAGCGCTTTAAAAAAATAAGACAAGAAGCCGGAGTAAATAAAGCGACCAAAGCCTTCCAGACACAACATTCTTACATATTTAATTTTCAGCTATTTACCCTTGTCTTTATATCAAACTATCAAGCAATGAAATACAAGTATCAAGATGTTAGACTTTTGTGTGAATTGACAATTAAATATTAAGGCCTTTTTACTACATTCTCGTTAGAAAGGATAGTAAATTAATTTTAACCAGTTACTTAGCTATTTTAGTAAAACCTCGGAATAAAATTGCTAAATAATAGACTTGTGGTGCATTCTGTTTTAACTGAATTTGCGGGCGCTTAATAAAACTAAGATTATTTTTAAGTACTTGATCCTAAATCTAAAAACACAACGGCAACTTTGTGATTTATTGGGTACAAAAAGAAGTACTTACTAATAATTCTGGAAAAAAGGTTAATTTAGTTCGGTTAATAATACCTACAATCCCCGAAAGGTTAAGTTAACCTTACCTTAATTATTAGCGTTTTACTACTTTACAAAGCTTAGTACCACTCAATTACTTTAATATCACCTATGCGCCGCGTCGTTATTATATGGAAACGCCACTTACCTTAAGAAAAGAACAAGAAATTATTAAAAAAGCGAGTAACTATGTTTTTACGCTTTTTAAAGAAAAACTTTCTAAGAAATACGTTTATCACAATTATAAACATACTTCTGATATTGTGCAGGAAGCCGATACTCTGGCAGATGAGTACCAATTACCACAAACCGAAAAAGAAATTTTACTCTTAGCTGCCTGGTTTCATGATACCGGTTACTTAGACGTTTACCAAGGTCACGAAGAGCGGAGCGTAGAAATTGCTACCGCTTTTTTGCAACAGGAAAATTATCCAACCAACCAAATTCAGCGAATAAATTCGTGTATTCTGGCCACCAAAGCCAGCGTGAAACCCACCAATTTACTAGAAGAAATTCTGGCCGACGCAGACATTTCGAATATTGGCAGAAAAACTTTTTTCCCGAATGCGGAGTTACTACGAGCCGAGTGGGAAATTTTTTTAAATAAATTTTATACGGATGCCGAATGGGCTCAATACCAACTCGACTTTTTACAGGCGACGCATTTCCGTACCGAAGCTGCGCAGCGCCGTTATAGCGAGCAGCTAGCTAAAAACATTCAGGAGCAGCAGGATATTCTGGCCGAAAGCACTAAAAAAGAAAAAAAGGCAGAAAAGAAGAAGCGCAAAACTTACGCGCAACCCAAACGTGGTATTGAAACCATGTTTCAGAGCACCTACAGCAACCACATGAACCTAAGTTCTATTGCCGATAATAAAGCTAATATGATGATTAGCCTCAATGCGATTATTATGTCGGTGATAATTACCTATTTGGGCGCTAAAACCTCAGTTATTGGTACCGAGTTTACCCGCAATCCTATTTTGATGATTCCGGTTGGCATTCTTTTATTAACCACTTTGGGTTCGGTAGTATCGGCTATTATGTCGGCGCAGCCCGAGGTAACCAGTTTTAACATTAAGCCCAATAAGGTGCAAAGTAAAAAAGTAAATTTGTTGTTCTTCGGAAATTTTACCAAGCTCCCGCTCGAAGATTTTCAGGCGGGTATGTATGAAATTATGCGCGAAAAAGATGCTTTATACACCAACATGATTACTGATATTTACTATTTGGGCGATGTACTGGCCAAAAAATACCGCCTGCTACGTATCTCTTACACTATTTTCATGATTGGGCTAATTCTTACCGTAATTGCTTTTGTAATAGCAATAAGCCGGTAGGTAAATGATTAGGCTTTTAATGAGTTAGATAAAAATTTACTAAAAGCACTATCGGATCAAATCTCTATTTATTCTTTTTTTAGATAAGATTAAGCATTTTACATTTAAGCAGGTAAACCAGATTAGCTTACTTCAGCTTTTAATATCGGAGCAGAAATTATTAGAAAAATTAATGTTTTACCCCTTTTATAAGGGGTAAAGTAGGTTAAGCAAAATAAAGAATTTATAAACAAAAACGCCTACTCAATGGAGTAGGCGTTTTGCAAAACAGGAACAATGGAAAATTCGGAACGCTTAAAATTATTTACCTGGTAAAATTACAGTATCTACCACGTGCGTTACACCGTTGCTGGAGATTACATCCGCAACAGAAACATTCGCTCCGTTGATCATCACTTTACCGCCCTTTTTACTTACGGTAAGCATTTCGCCGTTTACAGTTTTCAGAGTTTGACCATCTTTTAGATCTTTCGCGCGTAAAGCTCCTGGAACCACGTGAAAAGTAAGAATAGAAGTTAACTTTTCTTTGTTTTCAGGTTTTACTAATTCATCTACGGTACCAGCCGGTAATTTCTCGAAAGCCGCATTAGTGGGCGCAAATACCGTGAAAGGTCCGGTTCCGCTTAGGGTTTCTACTAAACCAGCTGCTTTTACGGCCGCTACCAAAGTAGTATGGTCGCTGGAGCCTACGGCATTTTCTACGATGTTTTTAGAAGGCACCATCATGGCACCACCCACCATTACTCCTTTTTCAGTACCGCTTACTTTAGCCATTTTAGAATTGGCCATGGTTTGCGCAGAAATATTTGAAGTAGAGAGAGCACAGATTGCCAGCATGAAAGCACTAGCTGTAATTAACTTTTTCATAATAGGTTGTTGGGTTATAAACATTATGACCAAACCTACGGGCTGCACTGCTATCCGGATTGCGGCAGGTAAAAAATAGTTACTAGAACAATTAAGAATGGATTACAAATTTTGAAGGTTTACAAGAAGTAAAAAGTAATTAGGAAAGTATAATCTTCCCAGCTTTATTTTTATTGGTTATTAAAAACGTATTATAGCTCTTAGAAGAAACTATCGTAGGCAAACTTGCTAATTATGGCTATTACAACTATCAGAAAAAACACTCGAATAAAACTAGTACCTTTTTGAATAGCCAGTCTACTACCTAGCGTAGATCCTAAGACATTGCAAATAGCCATTGGAATACCAATTCGATATAAAACCTGGTTGGTAAAAGCAAAATATAGAAGAGCCGATAAGTTAGTGGCTATGTTTACCACTTTAGCGGAGGCGGAAGCTGCTAAAAAATTAAACCCAAACAAACTAATAAAAATAAATATCAGAAAACTGCCGGTACCAGGGCCAAAAAAGCCATCGTAAAACCCAATGATCAATCCTATGCCCAATCCGTATAACTTTTCTTTCTTTTCGGATAGGCGGGGAGCATGCAGGCTGCCGAAATCTTTGCGCAAAAAAGTGTAAACAGCTACTCCAATTAACAAAACTAAAATTACGGGCCGCAACATTTCAGTTGGGATAGAACTTACCGTACGAGCACCAATAAAAGAAAATATAAAAGCCGCAGCTGCGGTCGGTATTATGCTCACCCATTTTATTTGAACGCTCCGGCGATAACGTAACAAAGCCGCAGAAGTGCCTGAAATTCCGGCTAATTTACCGGTACCTAATAAACTGGCAATGGGTACATGAGGTAGTAAAACGAGCATAGCCGGTGTTTGGATCAGCCCGCCGCCTCCTACGATTGAATCAATAAAACCAGCCAGAAAAGCAAAAAAGCAGAGGTAAAATATTTCCAAAGATTAATCTGTTAAGACCTTTACTAAAGGGAACCTGTGCCGCAAAAGTAAGCATAATTTCATTTTTGCTTAGAATGATTTTATGCGCGTTTTAAACGCTTTACAAAAACAAATAAGCCATTAATTATAAATACAAAGCGATTAATAAGCAGTGAAGTTAACCGGTTTACCTAAACAAAACATTCTTTAAAGTACATTTCTAGGTACAGTGAGAAGGTTCTCATGACTTACTAAACTTAACATTGTAAAATAAAAAATGGGAACAAAGAAAAGGTGCTTTTCTTATATTTGTTTAAAAGCTGAGTTGTATGGCTGTTCAAACCAAAAAATTTATTAATCCCGAAGAATATTTAACCGCCGAAAGGGAGGCAGAATTTAAAAACGGGTACTATCAAGGCGAAGTATTTGCTATGTCGGGAGCAAGTTTTAACCATAATGTAATAGCGGCTAATTTATTAGGATTACTGTTTAGTTTGAAAAAAATGGATGTCAGAGCTTTTGGTAATGATTTACGCTTACATATTCCATTGAATAGCCTTTATACTTACCCAGATGTAACTATTATCTGCGGAAAACCCACCTTTTTAGACCAGCAACTAGATACTGTTGTTAACCCCACTGTTATTTTTGAGGTTCTATCTCCCGCTACCGAAAAATATGATCGGGGGAAAAAATTTATGCTTTATAGGAGTATTTCTGCTTTGCAGGAGTACATTCTTATTGATTCGCAATATAGATTAATTGGAAAATATACGCGTAATGCTGAGAACCATTGGATACTTACCGATTATAAACAGTCTGAAGATAATTTAATCTTTAACAGTATTCCATGCAGGTTATCTTTGCAAGAAATTTATAGCGAAACAATTGGTATACAAGCAGTTTAATATATTTTTTCTCCTAGCAGGGCCTCTATTAAATTTATTAAAACTACATTTACAAAGCCTATTTTAACTCTTTGCTAGTTTATTTAAGGTTCTTTTTTGATTCAAACTTTTTAATTTTAAAAGTAGAAGCACCTTAAAGCTTTCCGCCTACTACTACTGTTTCTTTAAAAGTTTGTACGTTGCCTTGCAGGTTAAATAATTGAATAAATAAAACATAATAGCCAATTGGTGCTTTTTGCTGCTGATTATTCGTACCATCCCATTGAAAGAACCCTTGGTTAGCTAATAATTCGTTTTTTACTAGATTCTTGATTAAGCGGCCATTGGTGTCGTATACCGTAATATTGGCAACCATACCATTTTTAGCCGCTTCATAATTTATGGTAGTAAAATCGCGATCACCATCCCCATCCGGGGTAAAGACTTTGGGCTCTATGGTAAAAACCTGCGTTGCCATTGCTAATTCCTGCACCTGCGAGTTACGGTAACCCGGTGAAGCATATCCTACATTACTGGCTGCCGAGTGAAAATTACTGGCAATACTCGGCCTCTCTAACCGGATTCGTTCCAGCGATACGCCATTTACATCGCTAATCAGTTTAAAATGCATGTCTTCGTGGTAGACAACACGATCAATCTCTTGTTTATTAGCATCCAAAATTACAACCGTGCCCGCTTCATCGGGAAAAGAAGGTAAACTACTTACTTTCTGGAAAGCATCTGTTTTCGCTTTAGAGTAATGTTGCAACAAAATATCCGGGCGTGTAGTAACCACCAGATATTGCTGCGGAGCCAATACCAGTGGTTCAGTGGTAATAGCACGCGCATCGAGGGCCGTATCGGCTTTTACATTGCCAATTTGCCAGTTTTGTAACGAGAGGTATTTAGAAGACCGGTTTACCAGTTCTACAAAATCAACGCCTCCACTTCGAGGATTAAAGAGAATTTCATTAATAACTATATCACCAGGTACAGCAACTTCGGGTAACATAAAAGAGGAATGTACCGGATTAGCTAAAATATTACCGCTGCAATCACGAATATTGGCAACCTGTACATCGTACTTTTTTCCTGGCTGCAAGTCGTTGTTCAGGGTTAATTCAACTGTGGTAAAATCCGGGCTTATCACCACTACTTTAACTACTGCCATACTGGGGCTAATGGTATAATAAGTTGGCTGCACCGAAAGCGCACTGTCCAGCTTTTCGTTGAAGGTAAGAATGAGTTCTTTCGCGGATTTGATTTGCACCTTTAACAAGGTAGGCGGTAAATTATCGGGGTTACTGGCTTTTACTGCGTTTTCTTTACCCGGAGTACCACCAGCCGAATTGGTACTCGCCACCCAGTTGTTTCCCGAAACACAGGGATTTTGCAAATCGATTATTTCAAGGCTCCATCCTCCTTCGGCTTTGTTGGCTTCCCGGTACCAGGCTGAGGTAAAATTTACTTTATCGATTAATTTACCCGTTTGATCAAACAATTCCACTGCATCTCCTCCATCGTTTAAAGTTGGAAAAGTTTTTAACCCTACTACCTTACCAAAAGGTTTAAATTCTAAGGTATCTGCTGCCCGGCACACAATGGCGTAATCACCCGGGCGCAAAGAAAATGTTGGGAAAACTCCTGCCGAAGTAGTGGCATCAGGAGTATAATTTCTTCTGTTTTCATCTATGTTCAATGATTATCTAAATAGCCTTTCAAGGCTATAAATCAGAGAATTGTTTATCTTCTATATCTTCTAATTGTCAATAATTTTCTTAAATTGTGTGCAAATTGTGTGTGCAACTTATTTAAAATAATTGATCAGCAATGTTTGATTTTTCTGATAGCGGCGTTACTGTAACGGCTATGCTCGATAATAGAAGAGCTAATAAGGAAGGGTTATTTCCTATTAAAGTACGGGTTACTTACCAAAGGGAGAGAAAATACTATTCTACTGGAAAAGCTCTATCTATTGAAGACTGGGAAAGATTAGCAGATGCAAAAAGTAAACGGCTCTCAGGTATTAAAAATGCAGTACAAATTGCTTCGGATAAAGTTAAGGATGAAGTTAAGGATTTAATCAAAAATGATTATTTCTCTTTTGACAATTTGAATAAACGGTTAGGAAATTCTTGGGGAGACACCGTTAACAGTGCTTTTAAGGTCCGTGTTGCAGACTTATTCAATGATGGGAAGATAAACACTTCTAGGTGGTATAAGGATGCTTTAAATAGCTTTGTTAGGTTTGGCGGGGAAAATATAAAATTCAATCAGATTACGGTGGATTGGCTTAAACGCTACGAACAATATCTATTAAACAAGAGCTATAGTTACACAACAATATCAATGCACGCCAGGGCCTTGCAAACAATTATGAATGAAGCAAAAAATGCTGGAATTACTAAGGTAGCACGGCATCCATTTGGGAAAGGTAAATATGAAATACCAGAGCATTCTGGCCGCAATATGGCACTTCCTCTAAAAGATATTGGTAGGATTGCTAATTATGATTGTGTACGCCCCAAAGCTAGGCTAGGAAAAGCTATTTGGCTATTTAGTTATCTCTGCAATGGTGCCAATATTGCCGATATTTGCAGATTTAAGTTTTCTAACATACAGAACAATGAGATTTGTTTTTACCGGAAAAAGACTACGGCAAAATCAAAAAGAAAAAGGTTAATACGAGCGCTTATTACTTCTGAGATGGCAAATATTATAGCAGAATTTGGGAATACGAACAATGGACCAGATACTTATTTATTTCCATTTCTAAAAGGTGGAGAAACGCCAGTAGAAGAACATAAAGCTATTGCTAAAATTCTTGACTTAGTTAATGACCAAATTGAAAAGATTGGCAAAAAGTTAGGGATAGGTCATATTAGCACGTACACGGCCCGGCATAGTTTCGCGAGTGTATTAAAGCGGTCTGGAGCTAATATTGCCTTTATTTCAGAGAGCCTAGGGCATAGTGATCTGAAAACTACTGAAAACTACCTGGCTTCCTTTGAGCAGGAAGAACGGGCTAAGAACGCAGCTTTACTAACTAATTTTTAATTACTATTAGGATGAAGAAATATATAGACGATAAAGGGCTTGAAGTAATTGAGTACAATTTTGTCGATTATTTAAATGGCGATATAGGATGTTGGATAAAAGCTAATAAGAAGTGGATTGAGAAAGATATTAGTTATGCCTACTTGCCAATGGATGAATTAAATAAAATAAAAGCCCAGGCAGAAAAATATTATTGGGAAAAGGTTAATTATTTATTCAAAGAATTTAAAGATTATTTTATAGTGAGATGGAATCGATCTGGCAATCCAGAAAGACTTTTAATGAAGGAAATTGCTAATTATGAAATGCTTCTCTTTAATGAAAAACTTCCTTTGCCATCAATAGTTACAAATCTCACTGGACCCGATCTACTTGGGCCAAGTTACATGCGTTTGATAATCTGGCAGCCATATGTACCAGTAGGTTTTTTTCAAAGATTCGTGCTTGGGAAGGATAAGATAAAAACTAGATACGAGAATGTATATACCACTATGGATATTTCAGATATTCGTGAAAAATATAATAGAATTGTTGAACAAGGTTTAAAAGATTATTCCCGTACGAATTCACCGAAATGTTACATTCAAAGTAATGATTGCCAGTATATACAGGTTGAAGCAATCAATTTATACTATCACTGGTTAAATAATTTTAATAACAAGAAAAATGTTTCTGATGGTCAGCAAACTCCCACCATACAAAACCTAAAGCAAAATAATAACATAGAATCTGACTTATCTAAACCTACTTTACCTCAAATTGCTTTATTATGCATTTATAAAAAAAGACCATTGAACGATAACAATGCCAGTCTCATTGCTAAAGAATATGGGCAAAATTCCGGAGAGAAGTTAATGAGGCATTATGTAGAATACGAAACAGAAAACGATCGCACGGCTTTAGGTATATCTAAAATGGGTAGAAGTGACAGAGTAAAGTTGAAAGATATAAAACAAGTAATTAAAATACTCGAGTTTGAAAAAGCTTGTAGCAAACAAGCAAGGAAAGACTTAGAGAAACTGGAAGATAATAAAAATCAATATAAGAAAAATAGAGACTACTTTTGACCGGTTTTGACCGGTTAGCACTTTTTCATTCATTTACCTTAGCACTATACAATTAAATGTAAGTGTTATGGAATTAATATTAACCACACCAGACGAACTTGAAGCTGTTATTTCTAGGGCTGTAAGTAAAGCTATTAATAAACAATCCCCACAGCTACCTTCTGACCGATGTAATAAAGAAGAGGCTATACAGTTTTTAAATGAACAAGGCTATAAAATAAGTGAATCACGCTTTTATAAATTAACTGCTGCAAACGAACTACCAGCCAAGCGCTTTGGATCCAGACTGGTATTTTCACGAAAAGAACTTATTTCCTGGATTGAATCCCAATTATTAGATAATTCTAATAAACAGGATACCCTTTTGTCTTTAGCGAAGAGTGCTCGAGCGAAACAAAAAAATCGCTAAGGTAATGGAAGCATTAAACGAGCTTTCGCGTCTAGCCTTAAAAAGGAAAAGGCAGCAATACCCATCAGTGCCGGATAAAGGGTTAGTTACTCCCAAATACGGGGATAAAAATGCAAATGAGCTTACCAAGGCAATTTTAGATTACTTCCGGCTAAATGGCGGCTATGCTGTACGCATTAATAGCCAAGGGCAATATAATGAAAAATTAGGCAAGTTTACTAAGGGAACTACAACTAAAGGCACGGCTGATATCCATGGGTGTTTAGATGGTATTCATTATTCCATCGAGATAAAGATAGGTGCTGATAAACAGAGTGATTTTCAAAAAGCTACTCAGGAGCAGGTACAAGCGGCCGGAGGATATTACTATATCGCAACAAACTTTCAGAGCTTCTATGACTGGATTATTACTAAAAAGAAGGGAGGTGTAGCATGCTAGATCATACCTACACCTCCAATAAATCTTTGTTCGGGCAAGACAAAGATACAAAAATTAACCATTTTCTTTCAGCTCTCCCCCACTTGATTTTTTCAGAAACAGGATTGAAAAATATTGCCGGTCGGTTTGGTATTACCCTTGAAGAGCTTAAAGCTCATATTGCAGAATTTGAGAAGGAAAATACCTGGAAGGGAGGACAAAATGGATGATAGAAAATATAAATACAACCCTTCTTTTCAAGATGAGATTCTTGAAAACCCTAATATTGAAGAAGACCAATCTGAAAATTTAAAAACTATCCTTGCAACCCGAGAAAAGTTAAAAGCGCTTAAAGGTGCTGATATCAGGTTTTCAGATCCAGTATTAATCCAGAACGGCAATGCTATAATATTTCCTCACACCATTAATGTTATTCAGGGTCAGGCAGGTGTACATAAAAGTAGATTAGCAGAATATATTTCGGCTGCATTCATCAAACGTCCAAACTGTGATAATAACCTGTTGAATTTTGAAAGACTAAGTCTTTACTCTACTTATACAGTTGTTTATGTAGATACGGAACGAAATTTAACCGAACAGCTACCCTACGCTTTACAGTCCATTCAATTAAAAGCAGGTTATAATAAAGAAGATCACCCAGAGAATTTTGAATACATTTCCTTATTGCAGATAAATAGAAAAGAAAGATTTGCTGCACTTAATGAATATCTTAATTACTTAAAAAAGACTATAACCGATCCCCTTTTTATCGTTTTAGATGTTTCTACTGATTGTATAGAAGATTTCAATAAGACAGATAAAAGTATGGAATTGATAGACTTAATGAATATGGCTATCAATGAACACAATGTAATTTTTCTTTGCTTAATCCATGAAAACCCTGGAAGTGATAAAGCCAGAGGGCATTTCGGAACAGAACTAAAGAATAAGGCATCCACAGTTATTCAGGTTGGTTTTGAAAAAGACGCAAATCAAAATGATACTGATTTAGTTCGGGTTAAATATCTCAAATGCAGAAGTACGGCCCGGCATACTCCCTTTTATATCAAATATTGTAATGAGACTAAAGGGCTAGTATTAGCAGATGAAGGAGAAGTATCAAGCCTGATAAACAATCGAAAGCATAAAGCTGGGACGGAAGATATAATTGAGTTTATAGAAACTTATTTGGGTGATGGTTCCACTATGACCAGGATTGAACTATTGGACAAACTATGTAAGGACTTCAAAGCAAGCCAAAGAACAATTGAGGATAGAATTAAAGAAATAATTAGCTCTGAACAAGAAATTAATAACAATGAAGGGAATCCTTGTACTCTATTTAAAGAGACAAAAGACAAAACGTTATTTTACAGCCTAAAACCATGCTAAATATCTCAAAATCAATCGTTTGCAATTTTGAAATTTCATTTGCAAATCAACTTTGCAACGATTGCAAGTTTGCAACCCCCTATATACCCTATTGCAATTTGCAAATGAAAATCATCACAATGCATGAAACCAAGAAGCTGAATTTTTTAAATAAATATGTGTAAATCCGTCTACTTCTTTATTAGTACATGTTTGCAAGTTTGCAACGGCCTATATAGGGGTTTGCAATTTGCAAATGAGAAATCAACTCTTCACACTATTAATGTATTTTGATATGAACAAGGACCATCAATACATATTAGAGACTGGAAGCCGCAAACATATCTGTATTAATTGCGGCAAAAAAACAGCTGTCAGGTACAAGGATAAGGAAACAGGTGCTTACCTACCTGAACAATATTCCAGATGCGATCGTGAAGTGAATTGTGCTTATCACCTCAACCCTTACAAGGATGGGTTTGCTAAAGCAATAAAAGAAAATAAGGATTTAAGCCGTTTCCTGTTTCCGAGCACTAAGAAAATGGAAATAGGAAACGCTAAAAAGACTGATAAGCCAGTAACATTCATTCCTTTTGATATCCTTAAACAAAGCCGGCACAGTTACGAGCAAAACACTTTTATTCAGTTCCTTACTAAGCTATTTGGAGTTGAAGAAACAAATAAACTGATAGGCAAATATTTCATAGGCACCTCTAATGATTGTTTTCGAAAGGAAACAGGGTATTGGTTAGGCGCCACTATCTTTTGGTTTATCGATATAAAAGGAAGGATACGAGCTGGTCAGGTAAAATTATTTGATGAGAACGGGCATACGGCTAAATACATTAATAGGGAGGGAGATAAAGCTAGTTGTACTGATGGTATCCATACTCCGCTAAAGTGGAGCTATCAGAAAAAAAAGGAGCATCTCCCCGAATGGCTGGCCAATTACATAGAAAGCAAAAAGATATTCTGCTTTTTCGGTGAACATCTGTTAAAAGATAAAACCAAACCCATTGCCATAGTAGAGGCACCCAAAACTGCCATAATTGCCAGCGTTTACCTGCCGCAGTTTATCTGGATTGCCGTTGGAGCTTTATCTTATCTAACCGAAGAAAGATGCAAGGCTTTATATGGCCGTGATGTTATCCTATACCCAGACGTGAATGCTTATGAAAAATGGTATAACCGGGCCTTAGAACTTTCTCATATAGCTAACTTCAAAATATCAGATTACCTGGAAGCCACTTCTACCCAAGAGGAAAGACAGCAAGGAATAGACTTAGCAGACCGTTTAATCCGGTATAACTTCAATGAATATGAATTAATACAAGAATATCCTACACCTATATATCAAGCAGCATAATCTTAAATAAAAATAAAATGAAAATTGTAACAAACAACCCTAAAGAGAATACCCTTGATACTATTTCACTTATAAGTGAAAAATGCTGTCCTACTCTTAATGGTAAAGACTTAAACCTAACCCTTACTCCACTTGAAACTGATATTCTAGTAGATGCGCTGTTCTTTTATCAATCAGCTATGCACATTGAGTTAACTGGTGAGCAGATCACCCGTTTAGAAAGCATCTATAAAAAAATCGGGATAGAAACAGAATATAAAATCTGCTAAACAAATTGTACTTTGAAGAGTAATATACAACTCCTTTCCGTTCGAATAAAGTTACTCTAAAGATTGATTCTTAAGAATTTGGCTAAAAATTACCTTATTCCAATATGTAAATCAGCATAATTTACGTATATTTATTAAAGTTTATCGCTCCTCTCTACCCTATCTATTCTCATTTATTTTATTTTTTGTCTTACTAAGCACTACTCATAAGCTGTGCTGATAAATTGAATAATTGTGGGAAAAGTAACGACCGATTGGATACTCGACACCGGTAAATCACAGGCTAATCTTAGTGAATTAGCCCGTAGTTTAGATGCCTATAATACCACGCTGCAAAAGTCGGGGGATTTAGGCCGTGACCTGTTCCGCGACAGTGTGAAATCTACTCGCGACTTCAACCAGGAACTCGCGCAAGGCACCCGTATCTTCCAGAAAATAGAAACCAGCGCCCAAGCCTTTGAAACCGAGCTAAAAGGGGTCAACAAAGCCTTAGTGGATGCGGGGAAAGCCCAAAAAGGATTAACGGCGGAAGCTAAATACGATAAAATCCAGCAGGAAGCCGCCAAGGTACGCAAGCAAATGCAGGATTTAGGCGATACGACCGAGCAAACCGGTAAGCAAGCCAGCGGGCTAGGCAGTATCTTTAAAGGTGCTCTAGCGGGTGCGGCCGCTTACTTCTCCATTGATGCCATTAAAGGCTTTCTCGGGGGAATAGTAGACACTACCGCCGAATTCCAGAAGTTTGATGCCGTTCTCACCAATACCTTAGGCTCTTCCTCCGTCGCGCAGACCGCCTTAAACACTATTAAGGACGTGGCCGCTACTACTCCTTTCTCAGTAGCGGAACTCACCGAATCTTTTGTTAAACTCGCTAACCAAGGGGTAGTTCTGGCGAAAGATGAAATCATTTCTTTAGGCGATTTAGCTTCTTCAACCGGCAAGAGCTTTGATCAACTGGCAGAAGCTGCGCTGGATGCCATGAACGGCGAGAACGAACGCTTAAAAGAGTTCGGTATCAAAGCACAGAAAAACGGCGAAACGACCATCTTTACCTTTAAAGGGGTACGTACCGAAGTAGAGAACAACGCCGAAGCTATTAATAAATATCTGATTTCTTTAGGCAAAGTAGACGGGGTGGCCGGTTCGATGGAAGCCATATCGGGCACCATTGGGGGGCAATTATCCAACTTAGGCGATACGATAGACGAATTATTCTTAACCATTGGTAATGCTACCTCGGACTTTATTTCGGGTGCTATTTCGGCCTTTGCTTCTTTCGTTAAAGGGGCTACGGCGGCGGTATTGGTGCTCAAAGAAATACCGAAATTCGTTAAGGATAATCAGGTTGCGTTCTACGCGTTAGGGGTAGCTATCCTCGCTTTAAACGCCGCCAATATTAAGGCCGCTGCTACTACCTTGTATCACGCGGCAGTAGAACGGGGCCGGGCCATTGCTACCCAGGCAACCGCCGTCGCCACACGGGTATTAAACGCCGCTTTAACCGCCAACCCGATTGGATTAGTCATTGCCGCGATTAGTTTACTGGTATCGGGCTTAGTGCTTTGGTACAATAAATCCGAGCAGGTACGGGCGGTCACGCAAGGTTTGTTTTCCGCTTTAAAAGCATTAGGTTCTATTGCTATTGATGTATTCAAGGCCATTGCCTTACCTACCCCGGCCAACATTGCCCAGGCTGCTGATTCACTCCGTAATTTTGGTTCCAAAGTATCCGGCGCCTATAACGAAGGCTATAACCGGCAGGCAGCCAAAGATAAAGCAGCCAATGATGCGGCAAAAAACAAAGAAATAGCCGATAAGCTAAAGAAAGAAAAAGAACAGGCCGAGTTTGAAGCCGCGCAAGCCGCCAAAGCTAAAGCGGCAGCCCAGGCCAAAGCCGATGAATTGCGCAAGAAAAAAGCCGATGAAGCTGCCAAAAAAGAAGCCGCTGAACGCAAGAAAGCCGCCGACGAGTTAAAGCGGGAACTGGAAAACCTCGAAAAAGAAACCAACCGAGCCCGCCTGGATATGCTGGATAAAAACAGCAAGGAATACCAACTGGAGCTTTACGCGCAGCGCACCAAAGAGATTGATATTATGGAGGACACCCTTAAACGGCTGGATAAAAAAGCCGGGGGGGATGGTAAACTGGATACCAAACAAATAGAACAAATCAACCTCCTAAGAGAGCAAGCTTTACGGGAGTTTCAGGAAAACGAATACAACGTAGAGCTCGACCACCGTAAGAAATTACTCGACCTGCAAAAAGATTCCGATGCGAAAGAACTAGCTCAAATAGAGCTCAAATACCAGGCGGAAATTGATCTGGCTCACATTGCCCACAACCGGCAATTAGCGGAGGCCTTAGAAGCCGCCAAACAACGAGAACTAGCCCAGGCTAAATTTCGGCAGGCTAGTAACAAATTGGACAAGGAAGAATCCCTGGCTACAGAAACAGCCATTGCCTACAAGGTTGATAACACACAAACGGATTCCATAAAATTAGAACGCGATAAACAGCAAGCCATTCTGGATGTGCAAATAGAGTACGCACAAAAAAGAATGAACTTACTGGAAACGGAGACTGGGGAAGAAACTGCCCTACGCCGTTTAGCTCTAGCCAATACGATAGAGGATTTAAAGAAATCTAAAGCAGATATTCAAAAAGAGCAAAAGCAGGCTGATTTTAATATTATGGCCTTGCTCGGGATTGATGAAGAGGACCGCGCCGCTGTGGAGGAAAGCTTAGGTATCATTGCTGGCTCTATTCAGGATTTTACCGCCAAACAACTAGAAGCCGCCAACGAAACTTTAGAAAAGCGCCGGGAAGAAGTGGAGGAAAAACAAGCGGCCTTAAACACTGAAATTGAACTGAATAAACAAGGCTTTGCCAGTAATGTAGAAACCCGTCGTAAAGAGTTAGAAGATGCCAAAGCCGCCCGCGCCCAAGCATTAAAAGAGCAGGAGAAAGCCCAAAAAAGACAGGCCCAAATTGATAGTTTATCTCAACTTAGTTCTTTGGCTACCGCCAGTGCCAATATTATTCAGGGGTGGAGTTCTTTACCCTTCGTTGGTCAGGTTATTGGGCTTGCCGCCGTTGCTGCTATGTTCGCCTCCTTTATAGCCTTGAAAGCTAAAGCCGGCAGTATTGCTAAAGCGGAGAAAGGATGGGATTATGTAGGAGGCAAAAGACACGCGCAAGGGGGCAATAAATACGTGTCTATGGATAGCCACAACGATATTTTAGAGATAGAGGAAGGGGAAAGAATAGTCAATAGAAAATCTAATCAAAAATACTGGCATTTATTAAATGCGATTAATGAAGATGACCAAAAGGAATTAGCTAATCTTTCTTTACAGTATTTATTGCAAGGAACCAACGTAGTTCCAGCTCCGGAAACGCCCAAAGAAGTAAACCGCCAATGGCAATCCTACCAGCAATCGAAAGAAACATCTAGCCAAGATTTATTATTAGAAGTCCGGCACTTACGCAAAGAAGTAAGCGACTTTAAAAAGCAAGCGGCCACCGTAAATAAGACTGACTACTTGCCTGATGGTACGAAGATTACCACTAAAGGAAATGTTACCCGAACTACCCATAAAGCCTAAACTTATGAAAATTCCATTTTTTCAGAATTTGTTCAGGGGCAAACGCCTGCTTCAACAACAAATAGAGGATCTTAAAAATGAGCTTCAGCAACAACAAACAGCTTATGAGCAGAAGTTAGCGGATACCCGGGAACAACACCTTTCTACTCTAATGAATATATCCCGCCAAGCTTTAAATCTTACCAAGCTAACAATTGATGTTCGGGACTTGGCAAAAGCAGGGAAGGATAAAGATTTAGCCAAGTGGGCCACCCAAAGCCATAATGAATGTTTAAATTTTGCTAATTCCATCCTAAACAAAGACATAAGAGCAGCTCTCAATAATCTGAACCCTTTAGCCGCCAGTCTCATGAACTTCATGGATAGCTTTAAGGAAGAATAAACCCAATTACAACCACTTAAAAACTGTAAACTGATGAATACTGAAAATACAACACTTACCGATAAGCAAGAACGCTTCTGCCAGGAATATTTAATTGATTTAAATGCTACCCAAGCTGCCATACGGGCTGGATATAGCAGAGAAACTGCTAATGAACAAGGCTCCCAGAACTTAGCAAAACTTAGTATTCACGCGCGTATAAGAGAGCTAAAATCTAACCGGGCGGAACAACTGCATTTAGATGCTTTCTGGGTATTAAAGCGCCTTATTGACATCTCTAACCGGGCCATGCAGGTTGAGCCGGTCCTTTGGTTTAATCCGGAAACTAAGCAAATGGAAGAAACGGGTGAATATCGCTTTGATTCTGCCGGCGCTGTTAAAGCTACGGAGTTAATCGGTAAACATATTGGCTTCTTTGAGGAACACAACAGCCAGAAAAAACCGGAAACTATCATTAAAAATACTTTCTCCTTAAAAAGACGGGCTCCCCTCCCAGTAAGAGAATAACTATCAAAGCTGTGATAAACCTGTGACAAATGGCAAACAATCCGAATCACTTAAATAACCTGAAACCCTTTAAAAAGGGAGTAGATGATCGCCGCAATGTTAGTGGTGAGAATAGAAAGATCCCTGCTATAGATGTACTGTTAGCAGAAGTCTTGGAAGATCCAATAAATGGGACAATATCTGCTAAAGCTATTCTATTAGCGTTAAGAGACAAAGCAATAAAAGGAGATGTAAGAGCAGCCGAGGTCCTATTAGAACGGGCTTATGGTAAAGCTTTGCAAAAAACGGATGTGAATCTAAAATTCGGGGTAGATTCTGAAGAAGAATACGTTGATTAAATATAATATCTACCATATAGAAGGCAAAATGATACAAGGTAATAATTGTAAAAGACGAACCAAACACGGACGGCCTCGCAGATTTATCACTCCTGAGGCTCTATGGCAGGCTGCTAGTGCGTACTTTGAATGGTGCGACATTAATCCACTTACCAAACCAGAATTGAATAGGTGGTATGGAAAACAGGACTGTATCTCCTTAATCAGGCCCTATACCCTTCGCGGATTTTGCCAATTTAATAAAATTGGTGTTAACTACTTAAAACAATTAAAAGCTAGTCTAGCGCCCCATGAACAGGAACTATATTTCACCATTATCCGCATTGAAAAAATAATATGGGTGCAGCAGTTTGAAGGGGCATGCGTGGGAGCTTTTAACCCGCTTATTATAGCCCGGTCCTTGGCTCTTAATAATAAGACTCAACAAGTAAATTTATTCTTCTAATAATTAAAAGGAAACACCTGATTCACATTGATATCATAAATGCAGACTAATGATTTTACTTGTGGAAGTAATCCTTTGAACTTAATTACTGCTGTATTTAGATATATTGGTATAATTTAAATTTTCTTTCGTAACTCCTTTTGATTAAAAATTAGAGTTACGAAAGAAAAAAGTTGTTTGATAAAGATTATTCTAAATTAACTAAGTTGTTTATTACAAACATTATTCTTTTATAAACCGGGCTTTGTAAACTACTTTACCCTGGCTATTTTCAATTTGGATAATGTAAATACCATTTTTTAATTGATTTACATTCAAACGCATATTATTAGGAGTGCTTGGTTTAGAAATGACCTTATTACCTTTTACATCATAAATTTGAATTACATCATTCTTGGAAATAACTTTCTCCGACGAATTTTTTAGATCAATGGTTAAAATAGATGTAACTGGATTGGGGTACATTTTAGCTCCTCCTTCAGAATTTAACAAAAGAGATTTACTTGGAATAAAAGTAGGACTATTAATTACTTGGCTTGGCTCACAGGTAAGAATATGAGCTTCTTGGTTGCCGCGCAGTGGGTAGCTTACAAAGGTTTTATCATCTATTACCTGCACAGCTTGTACCGTCCATTTGACAACTGTACCCGGTACTACTGGAATAGTTGCGGTACAATTTTGATTACTTGTACAGGCAATATTGTTGGCTGAATCAGTTTCAGTTTTCTCGTTAGAAAATGGATCTAAATAAGTTCCTTTTACAAGGTAGCTTTGATTACCACTACTGCCCTTCCATTTCACTGTAAGCGTAGTACATGTTACAGAAACTATATCCCCTGCTGCAGGTTTAGGTACAACTGGGCTTACAATTATTTGGCAGCATCCAGGACATTCACTTTGACCGGAAACTTTAAATACAATTAAAAGCCAGCTTAGGGCAAAAAATATTGTTGGTTTCATTGTGTTTAGCTTTAACAATTGAAATATATTATAAGGTTGAATATTTATCATTTTTGAAAAGATTATTGATATAATTAAATTACTGTATATGAAATAAAGGCATTATACCGAAGTCTCTTCCTTTATATTTAACAGATTAATATTTAAGCAGCTTTAGTAATTTCAAATACTAAGTCAGTTATTATTCTGTCTTTAAGTAGAAAGGACTTATTGTTGAATTAATTTATTCTAAACCTATTTTATCGACACTCCCCATTTTTTCGATTAGTTATTTTCCAAACAGGAGTTCCCATACGATTCAGTTCACAAGTCCACGTTTCAGTTACTATTCGCCTACCGCCTTTTGGTGGGCAACAATCTTCCATAGTGATTTTAGTAAATGTATCACTACTGACAGATTGATAAAACCCACATCTATCCCCTTCCTCTACATCAGGAGGTGGAGATAATGTTTTTAATCCAAAAGGGTCAACATTATTCAATGGATTATTCCCAACATACCTATATAGATTGTAATCACGTGCATCGAACCTAATTGGATCGAGTTGCAAGAACTTTCCTAATGAAGGTGAGTACATTCGATTGCGAAAATCATATAAGCCCAACTCTTGAGTTAATTCTCTTCCGGTAAACAGAAGGCGATTTTTATAAGCACTAGTGGCAAGAGTTATTTGAGTTGCATTTTTAATCGTGGGGCTTCCAAACACATCATAATTATACTTTTCTACTACATTACCAGAGAAATTTGTCAACTGAGTTACACTACCAAGAACATCCTGATGGTAAAAAATTGGCTCAATAGATGAAGCCCTCATTAAAATTTCGTCGAGTTCAGCTCCATTAAAATAAGAAAATACCTGGGCATCATTCTCATTTCTTTCTTCAATTAAGTTCCACTTATCATAATAAAGAAAAGTGATTGTAGTATTGATGGTACGTTTGACACAACGATTTCGCGGATCATAAGCAAAAGTAAAAGTAGTAGTTCCTTTTACTGCTTTCACTAATCGATTCTGCGAATCGTAAGAGTAAGTCCAGCCATTATGTACTGTTAAATTTTTGTTTTTGGAAAATGACAGAACATTATCAGCAACTTGGATATATTGATTCAAGTTATTGCTTTTATAATCAGTAGATGTATTATTTTCGGTTACCATGGTTCTATTACCCGTCATATCCCAAGCATAGTTTACCTCCCTGCTGGCATTAGTAGGTGTACCACCAGGGTTGGAAACATTATACTGCACCTTCGTTATTTGGTCCGTGGCATCATAAGCATACACATCCCCTTTGGCATTATCCCGCTGCACAAAAGTCCTGTTGCCTACTTTGTCATAACTATAGTCAAACCGTCCAAAAGATTTAGACTTCTGATGATCTAGGCTTAAAAGATGATTTGCCGCATCATATGTGTAATCCGTAAAGGTACCATTCTGCAATTTTTTTAGTATGCGATTACCATTTAAATCATAACTATAGGTTACCAAAGGTGCCTCCTCATTCCCGATGATTTTAATCTGGTTCCTACCGGTATAAGCATAACCCACTTCGGCACCTTCCGGGTAGGTAATGGTCTTAAGTAAACCATCTTGGTTATAGGTATAGCTTACTTTTTTAGCACTGCCCGCGCCAGCTACCTGTTGAGTTTCACTTATCCGTTCATTAGCCTCGTTATAGGTATAAGTTAAGGTACTTACACTGCTGCTTTCCGATAAAAGTCGGCCGGCCTTATCATAAGTGCGGGTAATGGCCGGGGTAATTTCACCGTTGTAAGGTGAGGTCCAAATAGATGCTATCTCGCGATTACGGCTATCATAAGTATACGAGCGTACCTGACCTGCCATAGTGGTATATTTAATTAAGTTTCCTAAAGCATCGTAAGTGTATCGTTCCGAGGTACCATCCGGGTAAGTCATTCGGGTTTGGCGGTTCAACTTGTCGTAAGTAAAATTATAGGTATTATTCTTCGGATCCGTTAGGGTAAGCATATTGCCCTCGGCATCATAAGTCATTTTGGTTAACTGTCCTTTCGGGTCAGTAGTACTCGTCACTCGGTTCAAAGCATCGTACGTGTAGCTATTAATGCCACCATCCGGCCTTATATCGGTTATCTTATTACCCACGGCATCATAGGTCCATTTGGTCTTATTTCCTAGCGGATCGGTAATAGCATTGCGGCGGTTTCTTGCGTCGTAGCTGATTGCCCACTGTTTTCCTTCCGGGTTAATGCGGGTAGTTAAATTGCCTACTACATCGTACTCATAAAAAGTAGTAGCCTCTTCCAACGTTCCAGCTCCTATTGTTTCCAGGGTTTTTTCCCACATTAAGTCGTATTCTACCTCAGTTTTTAAGCCGCTGGGTAAAACCCTTTGAGTAGGCTTATTATCCGTATGGGTACAACCGCAAATTCCACCCGGCAAATCGTAATAAATCTTGATTGTCCGACCGAGTGGATCGGTGCTGCTTTGAAGTCTCTTAAATTCATCAAAAACAGTTTTCCAGGTATGACCCAATTCATCTGTAGCCGAAGTGCGGCTCCCAAAAGAATCGTAGGCAAAAGAACGAGAACTGCCATCTGGGTACGTTATTTTGGTTTGTAGGCCCCGATCATTATCCCACTCTTGTTGAGATGTGTTTCCCCGGGCATCAGTTATAGAAGCTACTAAACCGGCACTATTATAGGTGTAACGGGTAATATTTCCTAAAGCATCGGTAAAGGAGATGCGCTGTCCTTTACTGTCATATTCATTTTTCTCAATTCCTCTATTCTTCCGAATATGAGTAAGCACCTGACCAAAGTTGTTGTAAGTAAACCGCTCATTTGCTCCATCCGGGTAATCAATACGGGTTACCCGATGGTGGAAATCCCGGGTATAGTTGGTTACCCGATCTAACTCATCGGTGTGGGTTAATACCAAATCCCATTCATCACGGGTCCACTTTTCCTTCGAACCATCCGGGTAGGTTATTTCTAAGGGACTGCCGTAAATAGTACGCTTATTGTAGGTGGTTACCCGGCCCAGTGCATCTTCTATTGTCTTAATAAAACCGGTTCCACCTTCATCATAAGTATATCGGGTGCGGCGCCCTAAGCCATCCCTAAATTCCTGCACTTTGCCCAAGGCTGCTATTTCGTAAGTATTTACCTTGCCATTAGGGAAGCAAACCTGTCTCTTTCCATCCTCCACAAGTAAGCTGGCCATTATCTCACCCGTTTTGCCGTTTCGTTCTTCCCGTATGTAACCAGCAGCAATGCTATCATTATAAACATAAATCATATTAGAAGCCGGCCCTTGATAGCGGGTATCAACGGCATGTTCCAACAAGGGAACACCAAATTGTTCGCTTTGCTTGTACGAATAAACAGCTTTTTCCCCGTTGCTGTAATCTACGCTGACTAAGCGTTCCCAACTGGAAACACCATCATTATACACATCGTAATTATATCTTACGCTACGCCCCTCATTTGTGGTTACTTGGGTAATTACCTGCTTATTATTTATTGTGCTATAGGTTATCTGCAAGTAACGGCCAGCCGGCTCAGTAACCCGGCTTAATAATCGGTCTTTATTATAGTGTAACTGGTAAAGATTACCCTGGCTATCTTTAATGTCCAATAACCGATAATAGTCAATTTTTGATGCCGTGGTGAATTGGCGAAAATGATATCTTTGACCATTCGCTTCCCGAAGGTAAAAATCATCCCCTTTTTGAAAAAGCTGTTTATCTACTCCATTAGCCGGATGCCACACATCTGCATTTTTATCTTTAACAAAGAGATTCCTTCCTCCTTCTGGGTAATGGATATACACTTGAGCTTGGCCATTTTCATTCGGTTTATCCATGTACATATCATACTGAAAGCTATAACGCCACATAGAAAAGCCTCCCCGTCCAATGCCTCCGCGGCTGTTGTAATTTCGCATCCAGGTTAATGGAATTTCGCCCACACTTCCCCATGCTTCTAAATCTTTCATTACACGGTGGACATTACCAGTATAAGGGTAGAATTTATTTCCTCCATCACAATTATTTTCACAGTCACAGGGGCAATCCAGACCACAATTATCATCATTACCACATTTGCCACCATAACCTGGAACAGGAATAGCACATATTATCATTAAGCTTAGTAAAAGCCCATAAAAAGCTTTTACAGAATGTATTGATTTCATAAGATTAACAGTTTAAAGTTTATTATGCGACATGGGTAATTTAGGGCCAACCCAAAGCTGTACTGTTTTAGTGTCACTACCTTTCTTTAAAAGCACTCGGTAAAGGCCCGGATCGGAGGTAACTTGCAATTCAAAAGTCATCTTTTTTTGAGTATCCAGTTGCGTAACTTTTACTTTCTTGCCATTGTCGAGAGTTCCTCCATCTAACATGATTATCGCCACCTTTTCACCTACTCTTCCTGCTGGGTAATTTAATTGCACGGGTACTTTCTGCTTGGGCTGAATACCGGAAACTTGGTCAAATAGCCCAAACTCATTGGCTTGTAGCTGGTATTTTTTTGAATCCACTTGTTTCGTTTTATTTTGCTGGGCTTTCTTAACGCCCGAATTGGATTTTGCATTTCCTGTTAGAGAAGGGTTGCTTATTTTTATTTCACAAAAGGCCTTCTCGCCACTTTGTACTTCGAAATCATCTATAGAATGCAAGTCCTGAGACTGCCCTGTATAAGAAAGAAGAAGGATAATAGCAGTTATATAAATTAAAGGCAGATGTAAACTATTAGGAACTAGTTTTCGATTTTTCATTTTGAGTAAACATTAGGGTAAAAAATAAGGTGAGCGTGCGTCAAACAAGTAGCTTTATTAACTGAATGGTCAATTTAAATCTCCTGCCTCGATCTTCTAATCCACAATCAGTACTGCTGAAAAGGCAATAAGATACTCGGACAATAATATGCCTTGATTTTGAGTACTTGAGGAAGTAATAAAACTTAATTGAAGGAAAAGCAAAATGCTTTAGGTCAGGAAACGCATCCTATATATTCCTACAAAAGTAATTCTGATAAAATAATGAACTTGAATAATAACTAAATCTGAATAAATAGGAGAGAATTGCAGGTGGTTCCTCCGTTTACACCCCTGAAAATAAAAATAACAGGGACAATGTGGGTTCATATCTTACTTAGTTGTTGGTGGCCTTATCCAACATTACATGGCAGCGTTTAAGGATGTGCTTGAATGAATAAACTAATAATGAAGCTTCATATAAATATACAACTAATAGCCAAATTGTTACCCCAAAATGGCTAGAATATTTTAAGATTTTTTTGTATCAGAGAAGCTAAATTATAGTATGCAGATTAATCCCTTAGTTAACCCGAAAAGGAGTAATTAAAAAATTAAAAGACCTGTTCCGTTCCCTTAGTACAAGGAAATATTAGGCGTACTGTTCAGAAGTTTATATTGCTGGATTGTAATAGGCTTTGTTGTGGACTATTAATTTACTAGCCTTGCTCCCAACGCGAGAAGGTAATTCTAATCCTGCAATTTAAAGAACAAGCAAAAAGGTCTTAATTATGGCTATGTGTTTTATTTAACAAGCAGATCTAAGGTTGATCTATATATTTTAGAATCACTTGCAGGTAACAGCAGGACCATCTAGGATAATATCTAGGAGTTTAGGGCAGAGGAATAGGGAATGGCATTATAGGTAATAAAAATTACAGCGAACCTTTGTTTAGGCTATTTATAAATAATTAAGAATTCGATTGGAGATTATATAACTCTTTTCTTGCCTCTGGATTTAAAACTACACCAACCAGATTGATGTTTTTAGCTTCTTCATGACCAAGGTCTTTTCTAATCTCTCGCAAAAATTCATCACTAGCAGTAATTATTTCAAGCACGTTTGTATTACCTGCTATTATATTATCATAAGTTAAATACTTTTTAATCAGTCTTTCACTCCCCCAATTAATTAAGCCCTTTTTAAAGTTCATTAATTCATTCAAGGTTTCTTGAGAAAAATCCTCCTGACCCACCCTTGAATTGTGAAATGAATCAAATAATGCATTATAAAAGTGACTATAAACTTTTTGCTTTTCTTTTAGTATTAAAAATTCAAACTCACGCTCTTTGGTTTTCTTATGATTAATATTTACAGCAAGCACAGATGTAACAGCAGCGGATATAGCTGCTGTAATACCAAAAACTGACACTTTAGTTTCTGGCTTATCCACGAAAAAAACAGCCCAAGTTAAATATCCTATAATTAGACAACCAAGAAAAGCCATCCAGAAAATCATCAACCAATCTTTTTTCATTTCACTTTAACTTAAATTCATCAATTTATTACCTCATATCTAAGTGAAAAAAATTTAGGATAAATTAGTATTATTCCAATAAAAATTGCACTAACATAGTTAAATATATAAAATTTTATACCTATTGTAGAAATTTTTCGTATATTTGTATGTGACTTGCTTGGAGCCCGTGCTCTTTGCCAGGCCACGAAAAGCCCTCGGTTTGTAACCGGGGCATTTTTTTTTATTTGCGCACTATTCCTAATTGATCGATATTACTTGCTTGTTTTAATAAAATAGGTTCAAGTGTATTAAATACTCGATCTAACCCATACTTCTTTAAACTTCCTTTCGGGAATTCTTTTCTATATAAGCAATGAGCAATAAAGTCAGCAGCTTGTATTATATGTGAATGAGACGAATCTCTATAAAATATATCTTCAATTATATTATCAATAACTGGATTGTGATATCTCTGAAAATGTGAGGTGACAGGATTATAAACTCTCATTTTTCTAAGCAATGCTCTTAAAATAGCTTCTCCGGAATCATCACTTATTATTATTCCTTTGCTGTTATCCGTTTTTTTTAAAAAGGTATCATATCTTTGAATTAACCTAGACCAAGCTAAAACTTGAAAATCTTTGCATTGTGGAAGTTCTAGTTTCTTCAAACAGATATTAATTATCTTGCCTTTTGAAAATATTATCGGCATTTCACTAACAAAGGAATTTATCAAAGCCATACGCAGGTATTTAGGTATTGCTTTATATTCTTCTATTTTCTGAATGCGAATAAGTTCAGAGCAATGTAACTCAACCCTGGGTTGTAAACCTATAGAGTCTCTTAAAGACTTTCTATATTTAACTAATCTTTCTAAGCAATCCTTCCAATCATTTACATGAATTATGATCCCACTTAATATATAATGTTGAGAATTACCACCTGTAAAGACTCCAGCATCCCCGCTTTCATCAACATACATTAAATACATAAATCTATCTAATACCTGTTATTAATATATTTTCTGATCGCCATGAAAGCACTATTTCATTTATCATTATAGAATTCTACCCAGACTGCCCATATAGCCACACCTAAAACAGCAACTGAATATAAAACTGTTGCAATTGTTTTGGCCTTAATCCACCACGCAATGTATCTTTCCTTTTTATGTTTTTCGATATAGCCACCTTCAGCTAAGAAATATTTACCGTCAAACGTTAAATAAACAGTTGTATTTCCAGATGTGTGAATTTGGCGCCCAACATACCCGTCCTTTATCAATCTTTCTAAAATGGGCAGCAACTCTCCTTCTTCAAAAATTAACCCTTCATGAGCGGTTGATAAATCATTTATATTAACTGTTGAACGAGGATATTTATTTATTAAAGTAAGCACATTGTCTAATTCCTGATGAGGATTCCTAAACATTAGTAAATATAGTATTTATTAAATATGTTATCATGTAAATATAAATTAAATTAATGAACATACTATCTCTCTAAAAGGTAGTTCTTCGGAAAAAACAAAACATTTAATAAAGAAGCCCGACACTATATCGGGCTTTTGCTTTTTATTTACTTTCTATTTTAAACCCTAAGGACTGTAGGTTGCCGGTTAATAACTAGAAAAAACAAGAAGGGCCTACATCTATCTTATTAAATTGGGGGTAATATCAAAATCCCACTCTGTAACCGGAGAATCCCATGTTCCTAAAGCTAGGATATTAAAACCCATTTCTTGGAGTTTTTGCTGAATATTATTAAGTTGGTCCGCTTCTAAGGCTTCAAAATGGCCCTGAGCAACTATAAAGACACAAATAGGACTTTCCTCTTCCCAGGTAATTCGTAGTTCATACTCTTCTGCATCGTAACGAAAAGCAGTGCCTGGTTCATCTCCATAATCAAGTACCTTCCAATCCTCTGGATTAACTTTAAAATCTGAAGGAAGCACTATTCCTACTAGCTCAATTAATTCCTCCCTGGTAATAGTGGATATAAGTCTCATATGTTTTATTTTTTAGTTTTCTGATACTGCCAAAGTACGAATACAAAATTATTTTTACTAATATTTTTAGTTATTTTGATTTATTTACTAACTATACACAAAATAACTAAGTATAATAGCATTATGACAAAGCAACAAGAAGAGAGTTTTGAAAGAGTAATTGATATGCTGCACTCCTGCGAGGGGTTGATGCAACAACTACACGAAGACATTGAATCCCTTAAGCAAAAACCTCACATGGTCGGTCGGTTTGATATGAATAATGATACTTACCACCAGTTTAACGCGGCCTGGAACCAGTGTTGCGGCAACATGGCTAGGGCAGCTAATAACCTACACTTTCTCAGAAGAGATTTTGAACCGGAGACTAAGCATCTTGCTCACTGGATGGAAGTATTGAAAAATAATCCTTTAATAAAGTAAATGTTTACACGAAAGGGTAAAAGCATGGATATACAGCCTAACTACAAAATAGTGCTGCGCAGAGAAAACAGCGAAAAGGACTTAATGATTATAGATCACCTCACCGAAGCAGAAGCCAATAAGGTGTTTAAAAACTTACAATATCCTACCATTCATGGTGGCTATGTAAAAGTATACTTCTTTAAAGATATGATTACCAGAAAAAGCGAGATTAAATAAGATCCTTATTTAGGATTAGGAAAGTCAACAATACCAGGTAGTGGCTTTGCTTTCATCTCCTGGGCTTCATAGGGCGTTAGAAGGGCTAATAACTGCTCCTTTGATAAGCTATTATCCAACCAGAGTTTTTCCGTTTCCCGGGTTAATATTACCGGCATTCGTTCCGGATGAATAGGTTTTACTAACTCGTTGGCAGTTGTGGTAATAATGGTGAATGAAGATACTATTTCTCCCGTTTTCTGATCTATCCACTCATCCCATAAACCAGCCATGGCAAAGAGCTCGTCCGATTTTAAATTGATAAAATATATTTGCTTTTCCTTCTTGGTTTTCGGATTAGGTAATCGTTGACCAAACATGTCCGTCTCTTCTGGAGTCACATCCTTCCATTCATAAAAGCCACTAGCGGGCACTAAGCAGCGCTTTGTAGTAATAAGGCTCCGGAAGGAAGGCTTCTCAGTGAGTTCTTCTGCTTTCGCATTAAATGTGCTGTATTTAATTTTACGTTCTTTGGACCAATGCGGCAAAAGCGTCCACTGCATAAAGGTGAGGTTCTTTGGATCTTTGTTAGTTATCACCGGTAACACATTCCCTGGAGAGGCATTATAATTGGGCTTATACTTCTTATCTATTTGCAAGTCAAACCGCTCTTCCAATACATTAATATCTTTAGTTTCTGAGTAACGTCCGCACATATACTTAAAGTCAAGAAAAGCCAACACTTAGACTAACTATTTTACAGAGTAACTTACAGGATACTGCCCAAATGATTGAATAACCTTGTTTATATCCTGAAAGATAATGTTTTGTACGTTGCTTTTGGCTGTAGCGTACTCCCAATCATAAAAATCTGTTGCTTTTGTTCCAGCTAAAGCACTTGATTTTAATTGCCATTTCATCCTAATTACTACTAGTCCACTATCTGTCACTGATGAATTAACAATGTATGCATAGTTTAAGCGGCTTGTATCTTTAGATCCTGTAGAAATAGTAAAGGAACTAGTATCGCTTTTATCAATACTGTAGCCATTAGCAGCTAAATGTATACCCCAGGCGGTAAAAGCTTCCGAAGCTGGTAGCCCCGTATTAACCGTAATTGTATTATCCTTTTTGGTTTGCGCAAAAGCATGCAAAGAGAGAAAGAAAACAAATAGTAAGGTATAAATTCTTGTCATAGATTGGTAAGATAATTAATTTTTAAATTCTGAAATATCCACAAGATTTAAGTATGGCTCTAATTGGGCTAAGCTTTTGAATCCTCTTACAGTTTGTATTTCGTTATCTGCTACATGGTACCAGATCTCAGCAAAGAACTTACCCATGTGATAAAGGCAAACAGTGTAATCCCCGCTGATCCGATCCGCTACAAACTGCCCATGCTCCCAAACCATAGCCTTACGTTGGTCGCTGTTACATTTTATAAAATCATACAATTGCATGCTAAGCAGACAAACTTACTGCCGGATAGATTCAATCACCTGGGCAATAGCTTGTAATAGGCCTACTTCTACATTAAAATTCTTTAACTCTGATTCATCCACCAGGGCCCGGTACTCCTGGCTTTCATCTGGTTCAAACAAAATACGTTGTCCATTTACGTTTACCTCTAGCTTGTGGGTGTAGCCGGTTTGTACAATTCGGACAGGAAAAGTATATTCTTCGCCTTTATAGGTTACTGGTAACTCTAGGTTATCTTCCATAGACAGAATTTAGCTAATAATGCACAATGTGTAAGATAATCTGCTTCATTTATCCCATTATGGATTTAATCCTTTCGTCTAATTTAAAGTTAGAATCTTTGGGAATGTTAACAATAGCGTAGCCACCAAAAACCACTTCCCAATAACCACCAAGTTCCATAATTTCATCACCAATCATTCTTAATTTAGATTGATCAGTATTAGAATTTAACAGGAATCTACTTGTATAAAAGTCTGATTCTTTCCTAATAGCTTTTAATACATATGAATTATCCGGCTCTTGTTTCTCTACGACTTGGATAATTGTTCCATAGGTTAAACTTTCTTCCCAGAGGTGATTACTCCTTAATTCAAATTCAATATCAGAAAGCTGTAGAGCATCCAGAGTACAACTCCAGCCATCCTCAGGATTATATAATTTGATGTTAATTTCTCCCATAACAAGAATTGCATAATTATTATTAATACGTTTCGCCTTTGTAGGTTACAGTTAATTCTAAGTTATCATCCATGGAAACTGGAGTAATTAATCTCCTACTTAAGATATTGTTTTTGAAAAGTAGAATTGAATAATAAGGATATATTACAAAAGTTAATAGTATGAGTCAGACCTTACGCGACTAAAGTACTCCTCATCTTGCTCATAAACATTATATATACTAAAAAATATATTGTCTTTAAGAAGATATGAATAAATTATTTGGTAATAAGCAATATTAAATGAATCATAAAATTCAAGAACAACCTCTATATTGTCCTGGTAGAGCATATCAAACAAATTTATTTCAATTGTTTCATTTGTTTTGACAATATCAACCAAATTCATAATACTTTGAACATATTTCCGAGGTGGAATTTGATAAGACTTTGAAATTTGATAAATTCTTGCACTTATATTAATAGCATCTTGTCCAATATTTTGAAACTTTAAAATTATATCTTCTTGGTTATAAAGATGTGAACTAGAATTCAGGACTCTAAATCTTGGTTTTTTTTCGATAACATCTTTCTGCATTTGCCATCTATTGACTTTGATTTGTTCTTTTAGAGCCTTGTAAGTGAGTATTATACCAGCGGCACTAACAATAGAAGCTATGGCCTGTATCCAATCTGTAATAGCGCTTTGTTGTGCATCTTTAATAAGCATTAAGATTTCATCAGCAGCGTAAAAAACTAAGCCGGTTAATCCTATACAACCCAACAAAATGAATGCTTCTGTGAGGTGGTCAATAAAATCATCTTTCCTCATTACCAAGACTTTATCAAAGATTTAATAGTGTCGAAAGTGCAAGAAGTGCAAGGGTGTTTTACTTCTTTCCGTAAACCCTATCCGCTACGTCATCAATTAATTGCTAGCGAATTGCGGGATATGCCCTTAAGCTTGGTTTATAATAACTTATTCTTCTGCCCTTACCTTTCTCCCTCCGGAACTTAATATATCCTTCTCCGCAGCAATATTTAAGATAGCCGTTATTTGTTTCACCTATAATTTTTAGTACCTCCTGACGAGAAACCCACAAGTGCGAATCTAATTGCTCTGGATCTGTTATCATATAAGTAAGGTTTAAGCCTTACCAATATAATAAATTATATTATTTGATATTACGATATTAAATAGTATAAACGGGCTGCAAAGGTAGTTGTTTTAAGGCTAATGAGGGTCATTCGGATATCCTCTTTAGCCGGTCTTGTTTAATCTCAGGTTTGATATGAAGTTTATCAATGTAAGCTTCCAGGCTGGGTAGGTAGTAATCTACTTTTTTACCCGTTTTGCGGTATTCAATCAAGCCTTGGTTACGTTTAGAAATTAAGGTAGCATTATCTTTGATATTCAAGAACTCCAAAGCTTCTTTTGGCTTTAACCAGTTCTTATAGTTAGGCCTTAACTTTAGAAGTGATATCTCTTGTCTTAAATTGTTAACCTCGTTTTGTAAGGCCACAAATTCTTCTCTAGAGGGCACATCTGGCATGATTAAATAATTTGGTGATTCAAACTTTAATAAGGTAAGCTTCCCTTCGAGAGCTAACGCGATTGATATTTTATATAAACTAGATATCTACATTCTGATAATTACGTTTAATGTAAGAAATCAACTCCGCTAGCTCTATTCTATACTCTCCTCCAAAAGCGAACATTCTAAGGTGTCTGTGGTCAGTTGTTGCTAACTTTCCATATTTCCTTACTGTTCTTTCATCCACACTTAACAGATCAGCTACTTGTTCCACCGTTAAAGCAAATTTATCAGGTAACTGAATCGTTATCATAAAATAAAACTACTCAATTTTTATATTATTGTTCCTTAACAGATCCAAGTAAGTATTAGATTTAGCTCGTTCTAATTCTAATAGCTTCCAACAATTAGCCGCTTCTAGGCTATTCTGAGGCATTGATTCAACTTTTAGCATCTCCCCTACTCCGCAGGCTAACCAATTACCGTCTAGTTCAGGAAAGGCGTTTAAAAGCTTGATAAATCCCTCTAATGTAGGTAAAGCCTTATCATTCTCGACGTATGAGATTTGCCCTTTGTTTGTCCCTATAATTCTGCCAAGCTCCTCCCCACTTAACTTTTTTGCCTTTCTATAATGTTTTAACCTCTTTCCAAAGGTGGTTAGTTCTTCCATAAATAACTAATCAAAAATAAGTACGTTATTTTATAACTTTTATTTGCATAGTTCGTTATTAAACTATATATTTGTTCTATTAATACGAACTTATACAAATATAGTTCTTTTTATCAAAACTAAAAGTTACAATTTAAAAATAATTACCATGGAAAGCTTAATCGTATCTCCAAGTAAATTACCCAGTTTAGCAAGGGGTATTTTCCTAGAACGAAATGACAACTTCAATGAACAGGATCCTGAGGCTGAATATATTATCAAGCATCGAGGTGATAGTATGCTTCCTTTCATAGGTCCTGGTGATCATCTGAAGGTTAGAATGCAAAAGCCGGATAGTTGGATTCAGTTCGGGTGTTCTTATTTGATTTTCACCTCACAATTGGCCTTTGTTGCCAGAATTTACAAAGGTTCTACTCCTGATAAGTGGCTATTAAAAAGAGATAATAGTGAACACTATAACGATCAAGAAATTGATAAAAGCCTAGTCAAAGGGTTATTTATAATCACTCAAATTCTTAAGACCATTTGCTAAGCAAAACTAGCAAGTAAATACATATCCATCATTCTAATGATTATTCATTTTAATTAAACTTAAAACCTACATCCATGAAAACCACAACAGTAAACCCAGCACAAGATTCATTGCGAGAAGAATTACGTAAAATTGCATTAGAAGCATTTGAGAATGATGCTATTGATGCAATTAGCCTGAAAGCCGCTTTAAAGCTTAGTTACCGGGAAGATGCGCTACAGCCTCAAACCATGCTTAGAAATAACATTTCGGAGGTGGAATTTCACTTAAACCGCATGAAAGAAAAAATCCAAAAGGCAGAAGAAATTAAATCTCAACCAGGCGCGGAACTTAATGATAAATTTATATTTAATCATTTGGATGAGCCCTTTGATGTTAGACCTATACTTGGGTTAATAGACATGTTCGGGATAGAAAGTCTGATAAGTACTTTGGATTCTGTTATGCATTCTTATATATTTTACACTCCATCGGAAGACTTTGGCAAAAGTACAAAAAGCGACTTTTCTACTTTGCGAGAGGTGCGAAACGCTTTTATGCGAGCTACCAACAAGATTGAAATGGAAAGTTGGCTTCAAAGCCGTACTGATGAACAAAAGGAAGCAGCTAAATTAGAATTCAATCATCGTTACTTTAGAAAGGCCAGTTAATCCAATGCAAATTATCGCCGAAGATGAGAACCGGATCACATACCTAGATAGTGTGGAAGGCTGGCCGGTTCGCTTTTACAAAGACAAGGAATCAAACCAACTGTACGTTAACTCCTACGATATGGCCCGGGTATTGGGATATGAGAACGCCCGCGAGCTACTTAGTTCTGACGATACTTTAGACCAAATCCTACAGCATCAGAAAGAACATCCGGAAGAACCCTTTTTTATGAAATAATATGTCAGTAAGCGTTGTAAGCACTTACCCTAAAGTAAGTACTTCAAGATGGATGCGATTGAAAGAAGATAATGCGAGGAAAGGTAAGGATTAAGAGCAGTTGTGTGCAAATCGTGTGCAAATAATAATTTAACTTGTAAAATACTATACATATCAAGCTGATTTACAATTGTTTACAATAACAATTAAATTATTATTCTTATGTAGTAGTGGCGTCGGAATACTTCCAATCTGCCAGGTTAAAAGTTTTGGCGCTGGTGTTATAAATTTCAAAGTACTCGCTTTCTGGTAAACCTACGGCTGGCGAGTAATCGGCCAAAATTTCGGTAATACGTACGTCGCCGGGCAGCGCTATTACAGGCCGCAAATACGTAAAAGCACGATTCTCTGGCCCCGTTTGTGCATTTGCATATAAATCGCGGACGTTATTTACAGTTAAAGTATTGGTGCCATTGATAAATTCATCGGCAAAAGTAAGATGCACCAAACTTGTATTGCTGACATCTTGAGTAACGGTAAGCGGATGTACATTGGCAGGGCCGATTGTATAATTATTAGTTGTTTCTGCTGAAGTTCGTTCTACAGCTTCGCTGAAAGTTACGTCTACTGTCTGAGAACCCGTTCGATTGATAGTTAACAAAGAAGGAGCTTTAGTATCGCGGATACGGATATCGTCGAAGAAAAACTTTTTAGCATTTGCCGAAGAGTACTTTACTAAAATCCCGAAAAAAGCTGCTTTTTTGTAGGTGTTATCGGTAGTAGTGCCTTGCAAGGTATAATTCGAACCCTTACCCGAAAAGTCAGCGGCCAATTGCCATTCGCCTGCTACATTGCGGTTTACTTTTACTCTTACGGTGTTTAAGGTACTACTAGCAACTGTTTTATCTACTCCATTAATAATATTTACCGGCGTTTTACCCGCATCTTTCCTAAATAGACTCACTTCATCGGCGGTACCGCCAATACGCACAAAATATCCACTGTTTTTACCAAGTAAATTAGTAGAATCTGATAATAAATAAACATCGGCGTAATTGCTGGCAGAGGTAGCAAAGTTAAGCTGTAACCAAAATTCCCAGGATACATCTACGGCCGACTGCGAAGCGGTAGTGAGTTGTAATTGCGTACCCGTTACTGCTGGCCCATTGCTTTGTAGCTGATGTGCCGGGTTTACTATAAAAGATTCGACCTTGCCTTGCCATACCGGATTTTGGGAAAAATTTCCGTCTGTAAAATCCTCCTGCAACTGCGCAAAGCTGATAAATCTGTAAAATAATAAAAAGAAAAGTAAAATTTTTCGCATTAAAAGCAGTTAGTCTTGAAAAATATATTTTATTTGCGCCTCGTTTTGAAAATAGTTTTAATTATAACCAGCTGTTATTTAAGTTAAAACCGGTTTTCAGCAACGTATAGCTAACATTTTTTATTTTTTTTAATTCAATTAAACCCATGAAAGTAGCAGTAGTAGGTGCCACCGGCCTGGTAGGCGGTGAAATCCTGAAAGTTTTGGAGGAACGTAACTTCCCCGTTGATGAAGTATTATTAGTTGCTTCCGAAAAATCAATCGGCACCAAGAAAACTTTTAAGGGTAAGGAACTGACTGTTATTGGTGTAAAAGAAGCCATTGCTGCTAAACCCGAGATTGCTATTTTTTCGGCGGGTGGTAGTACTTCTTTAGCTGAGGCTCCCAATTTTGCGGCGGCCGGTATTACGGTTATTGATAATTCCTCGGCCTGGCGGATGGACCCGACCAAAAAACTGGTAGTACCCGAAATTAACGCTCAGGAATTAACCAAAGATGACAAAATAATTGCGAACCCTAATTGCTCTACTATTCAAATGGTAGTAGCTTTAAATGAGTTACATAAAAGTTTTAAAATTAAGCGAATTGTGGTTTCTACGTACCAGTCGGTAACTGGTACCGGAAAAAAAGCCGTAGATCAGCTTATGAATGAGCGCGCCGGGAAAGAAGGCGATATGGCTTACCCGTATAAAATTGATTTAAACGTGATCCCGCATATTGATGTGTTTACGGAAAATGGCTATACCAAAGAAGAAATGAAGATGGTAAAAGAAACCAAAAAAATCTTCGGTGACGATAGCGTAAAAGTAACCGCTACAACTGTGCGCATTCCGGTAATGGGCGGTCACTCCGAATCGGTGAACGTAGAATTTGAGAAAGATTTTACTTTAGACGAAGTGTATGCTATTCTGGAAAAAACGCCTGGTGTAGTAGTAGTTGACGATGTTAAAAACTTAAAATACCCTATGCCGCAAGATGCGCACCAGAAAGATGAAGTATTTGTGGGACGTATCCGGTTAGATGAAACCCAGGAACGTACTTTAAATATGTGGATTGTAGCAGATAATTTACGTAAAGGCGCGGCTACCAATGCCGTACAGATTGCGGAGTATTTGCTCACCCACGACTTGGTATAATAGTAGCTTTTCACAAACAAATAAAAGCCTCAACCGAAACGTTGGGGCTTTATTTTTTCTGAATCGCGGATTTTAAGGATCTCTCGGATTATTCTGATTCTATTTTGCCATAAAAAAGCTGAAGTTTAAAAGGAACTGAACTAAAGAATAAGATTTAGCTCGTTTTGAAACTCCTTGCCTAAGAAAAGTAATGATTGGGAGAGATGGATTTTTTCGCAGATTCCTTGCTGTTAAAATAATCTGTAAGATTAGTGAAAACTTGCGATTTCGGCTAAAGTATACCTTCGGCAAAACTGCGCAACGCATTGCGGGTTTCTACTGGTTTTTCAAACATACCTTGGTGAGCCGTTTTTGCTAAGAAAACAACAGTAGAATGGGCCGGTAAATAACATTGCGCGAGTGTTTGTTCTAAGGTTACGGCCTGATCATCTTTACCAGCTATAAATAGTACCGGATATCGGGCATCTTTCAGAACTTTAGTTCTTTTTTTCCGGTCGCGCATGCCTTTAATAGCTCCTATTACAGCTTCCGGAAGTGTTTCTTTGCCAATGGCGGTAAGCATTTTTATCTCCTTTGCGAAGTATTTTCGATTTACCGGTGAAAACAAAGGTGCGGTAAAAGCATCCATAAAAACAGATAAGCCATTTTTTTTAATAAATTTTATAGTTTTAGTACGAGTAGCTTTTTTTTCTTTGGAGTCGGGTAAGGCACTGGAATGAAAAAGACACAAACCATTAACCATATTGTTGTGTTTCTCGGCAAAGGCCAAAGCCACGTAACCACCCATGGAATGCCCTACCAACAAGCATTTTTTAATTTCCAGATTCTTTAAAACTTTATGCACGTACGCCGCCGCTTCTTCCATAGAATAACTCAGTCGGGGAGCGGTATTTTTACCAAAGCCAGGTAAATCAATGGCGATAACCCGATACGATTCGCGGAAAGGCTGAACAAAGGTTTCCCAAACTTCTTTACTTTCGCAAAAGCCATGTAAAAATACAAGTACTTTATCCGAACCGCCAGAGTCGGAAACAGTTTGTAGATCTATTTCTTTCATCTTTTTTAATTTAACCATGAAAAAACCCGTAAGCGATTCTTCTTACGGGTTTTCCTGAATTAATGCTGAAATATTTACTATATCCAAAGGGATAAATTTGTATCTCAGCTTATATGTTTACTCTTTTGGTTGATTACTTAAGCGAAATTTTTCTAACGTTTGTATCATTAATCTTGAAGTATTTCACTACTTCGCTGTAGTTGTTCAGATCAATGGGGTATTTGTTAAGGTCCGCTTTTGTTATTGGTTCACCAGTTGTACGACCTGCTCTGCTCGGAATAATAACAAACCGATATGTATTATTATTGGTAATAGCAGTATAATCTTTACCAGCTTCGGCCAAATCAAATTGAGCAGTCAGAGTTAAAATTAAAGCAACATTAGAGTAAGCATAGCTATAAGTAAAAGGCTGTCCGTTTGAATAAAAAAACGTCTGCGGCAGAGGGCTCCAGAAAGGAATAGTACCATTAGCAGCAGTTCCAACTAAATAATAAACTAATACTACATCTGTTGGGCCCACTTCAATTTCATTAGCTTCGTACTCAATACCAACCTGGAAATTACCATCCGCATCTGGAGTGAAATTTATATCACCTGCATCAAATACCCGAGCCGAGTCGGCAGAAGCACCAGGAGGGCCTTGCGGACCAATTGCACCAGTAGGGCCAGCGGGACCAGCTGGACCTGGAGCACCATCTTCACCATCTTCACCTTTGCAGGACGCCAGGCAGACTAATATCGTGAAAGTCAGAATTAATTGTAAGAATTTTTTCATGTGCATAAGTATAAGATAAGTTGATTGTTGCTTAATAATAAAAAATTAAAATGAAAAAATTCAAGTTGCTGTAATAAAAATATTTAAGGCTATTTTGGCGGGATGTATTAAGCAAGATTACACCAGATTTACTTAAGTTGAAATTACAAAGGAAAGAACAAGCTGGCTTAAGAAAACTATAGAAAAAGAGTCGGACTAATTATTGGAAGTAATAGTTGCCAATAATTAGTCCGACTCTTTTTCTACTTAATTTAAATGAGGATTCGTTTTAGGTAAATAAACAATCAGCAATTTAACGCAACAACTATACACTTACCGCATGAAATAATAATTCGCGCGCGGTTCGTTCAATACCCGTAGGATCGAAGCCACATTCGCGGTGTAATTCTAATTGCGAGCCATGCTCAATAATAGTATCAGGAATACCTAAGCGTCTTACCTGGGCATGGTAATTATTGTCGGCCATAAATTCCAGTACCGCGCTACCAAAGCCACCTTGCAAACAACCATCTTCTACGGTAATAATTTTATCATACTTTTGGAAGATCTGGTGCAGGAGCTTTTCATCAAGAGGTTTGGCAAAACGCATATCATAATGCCCTATTTTAACGTTTTCTATCTGTAAATTACGGCATACTTCTACGGCGTAATTACCTACCGGACCAATCGTTAATACAGCTAATTCTTCTCCTTCCTGAATAGTTCGACCGGTACCTACGGCAATTTTTTTAAGCGGAGTACGCCATTCGGGCATAACCCCCTCGCCGCGTGGATATCGGATGCTAAATGGGCCCATATCGGGTTGCGAAGCCGTATACATGAGGTTTCGTAATTCAGATTCGTTCATGGGCGAAGATACGACCATGTTTGGCACGCAACGCATAAAAGCTATGTCGTAGCAGCCGTGGTGAGTAGGGCCATCGGCACCAGCAAAACCAGCGCGATCTAAACAAAAAACTACGTTTAAATTCTGCAACGCTACGTCGTGAATAACCTGATCGTAGGCCCGTTGCATAAAAGTAGAATAGATATTGCAGAACGGAATCAATCCTTGCGTAGCCAAACCAGCCGAAAAAGTAACGGCGTGCTGCTCCGCAATTCCAACATCGAAGGCCCGGTTAGGCATAGCCGCCATCATAATATTTAAGGAGCAGCCTGAGGGCATTGCCGGGGTAACTCCCATTATTTTACTATTTTGCTGGGCTAACTCTACCATGGTATGCCCAAATACATCCTGGTATTTAGGCGGCTGCGGGGTATCATAGTGTACTTTATAAATTTCGCCGGTAATTTTATCAAATGTACCCGGGGCGTGCCACTTCGTTTGATCTTTTTCGGCAAGCGCAAAACCTTTGCCTTTTACCGTGAGGCAATGCAATAGTTTAGGGCCCGGAATATCTTTTAAATCGTTTAGTACCGAAACTAAGTGGTTAATGTCGTGTCCATCAATCGGACCAAAATACCGGAACTTTAAAGATTCAAACAAATTACTTTGCTTAAGTAGCGTAGCTTTTATTCCGCTTTCTACTTTAGAAGCAATGGCTTGAGCATTAGGACCAAACTTGCTTATTTTTCCTAATATATTCCATACATCATCGCGCAGTTTATTGTATGTGCGCGATGTAGTTATATCGGTTAAGTATTCTTTAAGAGCCCCTACATTGGGGTCGATAGACATGCAATTATCGTTGAGAATAACCAGCAAGTTGGTATTAGTAACTCCCGCGTGATTTAAGGCTTCGAAGGCCATACCAGCGGTTAATGCGCCATCGCCGATTACCGCAATGTGCTGGCGGTTTGTTTCATTTTTGTACTGCGAAGCCACCGCCATGCCCAAAGCCGCTGAAATAGAGGTAGAAGAATGGCCTACGCCGAAGATATCGTATTCGCTTTCCTTGCGTTTTGGAAAGCCCGATAAACCGCCATATTTCCGGTTGGTATAGAAATTATCCCGTCGGCCGGTAAGTATTTTATGCCCGTAAGCCTGGTGCCCTACATCCCAAACCAGTTGATCATAGGGAGTATCAAAAATATAATGCAATGCTACCGTTAACTCTACCACTCCCAGGCTAGCCCCAAAATGTCCGCCGTAAATAGATACATTGTCGATAATGAATTGCCGGAGTTCCTGGCAAACTTCTAATAACTGTTCTTGGGATAATTTCCGGAGATCGGCGGGCGAATTAATGGTAGCTAGAAGCTTTCCGGGCTTTATTAACATGAGCTAATTCTTAGTTTATAAAAGCAAAACAAGGTTATGCGTAATAAGTTTACGGCCTTGTATGCGTATTTACGGAGAAGGGACAAAATTAGTCATTTTATTTATGACGACTTTCATAACCTTGTCTTATTCTCTAAAATCAAGCTGGCTACTAGCAAATACTACTCCTAAAATTAGACCAGCAATAAAATTATGTTAGTAATTGTTTTTTAATATAGTAAGCTGTTAATCAGAGATTTTACCTACCAATAACCTTTAGTATTAAGTAGCTACTGTAAATTTACTTTTTTTGCTTTGGCAATTTATAAGTAAGCCCTATTCCTAAAGTTTCTTTAAACTGGAGCCGTGGCCCTTTTTTGTCGATAATACCATCCTCGTTGGAATCTACCTCCGTCAGAATATCATCGTCATAAATAAGATGGGTAAAAATGCTTACATCAATGAGTTTATTTACTTTCATGTTAATGGTATTCTGCCAGTTTACATCAATGTTCTGCGGATTACGCACATAGTTAGAAAATAAATCGAGTTGGGTTTGAAAGGTTATATTTTGCATAAGCGGCGTCCGGAAACGGGCGTTTAAATACCCGCCGAATTCCCGCCGGAATTTGTCGCCGGTACCCGGAATAATTACCCCGGCGGTATCACGCCTGGCAGGCTGCACGCCAAAAGCTCCGGCATCGGCCAGCCTTCGATCGCGCACAATCGTAACCTTACCCGTAACCGCTGATAAAAATACCGAGAAGTTTTCCCGGGGCTTGTAATCAAGCCCAAGGGAACCCAGAATAAAGGCAGGTGCCAGAAAACGGGAAACCAGCACATTTGTTTCTTTATCTAAGGTTCGGGTAAACTGACTCCGAAAATTAACTTGGGCGGCATAATACCAGGCCTTAGATAAATTGCGGCCGTATTTAGAAGTTATATCAATTTGATCGTCACTTTTTTTAAGCCGATCTTTGGTAACTTTAAGTAAGCCGTAAGTAAAGTTATTCGTGTTGTTCCAAGAACTGCGATCGTCTTTGTAATTAACGGTAATTGTTACCAAGCCTAACCCGGATACCGAGCTTTGACCACCAGTAGCCCAGTTCGATAAACTTATTTGATTAAAATTAAGCGTACCAATTCCTCCAAACTTCCAGGGATTTACCTTGGCAGTAGTATCTGCTGGTAATACAATAACAGGAACCGTTTGAGCCGCAACTTTACTAACTAACTTAAGCAACACACAACTTAACAACCAATATTTTTTCATACGTTGTGGGTATGAGACAAGAGCAATCAAGATTAATTTAAAATGAATAAATTATGGTTTATTTTTTAGTAAATCCCGGATATCGGTAAGCAATAATTCTTCGCGGGTAAGAGTAGGAGTGGCGGGGGCTGCTTCTTCTTTCCGTTTCATGGCGTTAATTGCTTTTACCAGCGCAAAAATAGCTAATGCAATAATTAAAAAGTCTACTAGGCTTTGAATAAAATTACCATAATTAATAGAAGCTCCTTCGGTAATTACTTTACCGCCTTGCATAACGGGCTCACTCAAAACGTACTTTAAATCTTTAAAATCAATTCCGCCAATAGCAAGTCCGATAGGTGGCATTATAATGTCATTTACCAAGGAAGTAACAATCTTACCGAAAGCAGCGCCAATAATAATACCAACGGCTAAATCAATTACGTTACCTTTAACCGCAAATTGCTTAAATTCAGATATTAAACTCATAATTTCTCATAATAGTTGGTGGAACAATAAGACAGGTGACTAAAATCAAATATAAAATAATATTTTAATATAATATTATTCATTTTTGATTTTCAAAAGCCTTCTAATACTTACTCAGTTTCTATGGGTACATTTAATTCCGACAGCGTTGTTTGATATTCCATTGCCGATTTAATTATATTTGCGCCGGACTTTAGCCTAAATAGATCCAAACGGATGTATGACAACTTATAATAACCTCAAATTAGACCTGCAGGAAGGTATTCTAATTATTACCATTAGCCGGGTGTCTAAACTTAATGCCCTGAACATTGAGACAGTAGAAGAAATTCAAACGGCCATGCAGGAAGCCTATGACAACGACGAGGTGAAAGGAATAATATTTACCGGCGAAGGAGATAAGGCTTTCGCTGCCGGAGCCGATATCGGCGAAATCTCCCAGCTTAACGAAGTAATCGGGCGCCGGTTTGCCGAACGGGGTCAGGATATTTTTGCCATGATCGAAGAATCTACTAAACCGGTAATTGCGGCCGTAAACGGATTTGCTTTAGGCGGTGGCTGCGAATTAGCGATGGCCTGCCATATCCGGGTAGCTAGCCACAATGCCCGCTTTGGCCAGCCCGAAGTAAATCTAGGCTTGATTCCGGGTTACGGCGGCACGCAGCGCCTTACGCAATTAGTAGGCAAAGGCAAAGCTATGGAATTAATGATGACCGGCGATATGATTACCGCCGACGATGCTTTAAGGCTAGGTTTAGCCAATCACGTAACCACCCCGGGCATGCTCATGGAAAAATGCCTGGAAATTATGCGTAAAATTACTTCCAAAGCTCCGTTAGCGGTAGGTATGATTGTAGATTGCGTAAATGCGTGGTACGATAAAGAAGAACATGGCTACCAAACGGAGGCTAATTCTTTTAGCCGGTGCTGTGGTTCCGATGATTTTGTGGAAGGTATAAACGCTTTTTTTCAAAAACGTAAACCGAATTTTAAAGGAACCTGATGTTTTAGTTTCAAGTTGAAAAGTTAAAAGGTTAGAAGGTTTTTACTGGCTGAAGCTAATGGCAATTCATCTGAAGTTAATAATAAAAGAGGAAGATGTTATTAGAAATTTCTTAAGTGAATTGCCATTAGCTTTTGCTGGAGGAATTTTTCTTATAACCATCTAGCAATTACCTTCTGTAGACTATTAATACGGGGCTATTGTCTAAAAACGATCTAACCATTCAAAAATAAATATTAAAACTGTGGATCATTGACCATGAGCCATCAACTAAATAAATGAGTGTAGCGAAGAAACTGGTTGGACAGACCGCGGCTTATGGTCTGAGTAGTATTATTGGTCGCACACTTAATTTCTTATTATTTCCCCTTTACTTAGGCATTTTTGCCCCCGAAGATTACGGTGTAATTAATGGGTTATATGCTTACGTTGGCTTTTTTAATATCTTATTTACTTTCGGACTGGAAACTGCCTTTTTCCGGTTTGCCAATCAGGCCGGATCCGATCGGCAGATACTATTTAACCGGGTACTCAGCTTCCTGATTTTTTCGAGTGTTCTGTTAACCAGCCTTATTCTTTTATTTATTAATCCTATTTCCAGGTTAATAGACTTTCCGGATCAGCAATTATTTATTAGTTGGTTGGCTATTATTTTAGCCGTAGATGCTATTGTTAGCATTCCCTTTGCCCGTTTGCGGCTCGAAAATAAAGCCGGTAAGTTTGCGGCCATTAAAATGACTAATGTACTAATTACGGTACTAGCCAATGTTTTTATTTACTGGTTTTGTTATAACGTTTACCAAGAAAACTTCCTGGCTGATTTAAAACCGATTATTTCTAAAATATATTTCCCGGAATGGAAGCTCGGTTATATTTTCCTGATTAATCTTATTGCTAATTTGCTTCTTATCCCGTTGTTATGGCGCGAGTTCAGTAGTTTACGGTTTTCGCTGGATTTTTCGTTCATGAAGCCAATGTTGCGCTATGCGTATCCCATTATGCTGATGGGTTTTGCTGGCATTGTAAATGAGCTGCTCGACCGGATTTTATTACTAGAACTTTTACCAGACAATTTTTATCCTAATTTAACCAGTAAAGGAGCTTTAGGGGTGTATGGTGGGTGTTACAAACTAGCCACCTTTATGACTTTAGCCATTCAGGCGTTCCGGTACGCAGGAGAGCCATTCTTTTTCTCGCAGGCCAAAGAAAAGAACTCGGCCGCTACCTTTGCGTTGGTAACCAAGTGGTTTGTAATTGTTTGTGCTTTTATTTTCTTATTTATCAGTGTAAACCTCGAAGATTTTAAGTTTTTGCTCCGCCGGCCTAGTTATTATCAGGGCATGGCAGTTATTCCTATTTTGCTTCTGGCTAACTTATTTTTAGGGGTTTATTATAACTTATCGGCCTGGTTTAAATTAACTGATAAAACCTATTTCGGCACTTTTATTAGTTTTGGAGGGGCTGCCATAACCATTTTATTAAATATTTTATTAATTCCGGTATTAGGCTACATGGGCTGCGCCTGGGCTACTTTGGCCTGCTACTTTTCTATGGCTTTGGCGTGTTATTTATTTGGGCAGAAGTATTACCCTATCCCCTATCCTGTAATAACAATTGTTGGTTATTTAATTCTGGCAATTAGCTTAATACTTGCTGCTAATTATATAAATATTAACGATTTTATTCTCCGTCACATTTTTCATTTAGGTTTGTGCGTTATTTACCTGCTCTTCATCTTTCTTCTGGAAAAGCCCCTTCGTTTTATCAAACGCTAAGTTCTAACCAGTATTACCAGCGATTTAACAAAACAATTCCGTAAATATTTCTGCCTTATCATTATTTTCTTTTAATTTCATCGCCATTTGCAGTAACTAAGTCGCTCTATTATCAGTAAGAACCACACCCATGCAAGTAAATATTATTAATCAGTCCAAGCATTCTCTGCCTTCGTACCAGACCAGCAGTTCGGCCGGAATGGATATACGGGCTAATCTGGAAATGGCAGTTGTTTTAAAACCATTGCAACGGGCTTTAATCCCGACCGGTTTATTTATTGAATTACCCGTTGGATTTGAAGCACAAATCAGACCCCGGAGTGGTTTGGCCTATAAACATGGTATCTCCATTGTAAACACTCCAGGTACCATAGATGCTGATTACCGGGGCGAATTAAAAGTTTTACTCGTAAACTTATCGGATCAGGAGTTTACCGTGGAAGATGGCGAGCGCATTGCGCAATTGGTGGTAGCGCGGCACGAAACAGTAGTTTGGCAAGAAGCCGCCGAGCTTTCTAACACCGAACGCGGCGCAGGTGGTTACGGCAGTACCGGCGTTAAATAAATAGAATATTCGAGTAGCTTGGCTTACTAAAATTTTATTTTTAAATGCTAAAGCTGGTAAGTTTTGTATTGCTGCTAATACTATTTAGGTGATAAAGTTTTAAAAAATTGGGTGAACTAAAATTTTATATTCACAAGAAAGATACGGTACTCGTCTATCCTTACACTTGCGAAGGCAAAACCTATGAGTAAGTAAACTGGGTTCGCTTGCTATTTAGTAAAATTTATTTAACCAGCGTCTATCGTAATTTACTAAATACACGCTTTTTTCTAAAAACCTGTATATACTAGAAACATTTTCAATCTAATATCCAGTATCTAATATCTAACATCTAAAAGTAAATACTATGAGAATTATTGTTCCTATGGCCGGCATGGGCAAACGCATGCGCCCGCATACTTTAACGGTTCCGAAACCTCTTGTGCCGATTGCCGGCAAGCCAATTGTACAGCGTTTAGTTGAAGATATAGCAAAGGTTTGCCAAGAACCTATTGAAGAAGTAGCATTTATTATTGGTCACTTCGGAGAGGCCGTGGAGCAAAAATTATTAGATATTGCCGCTTCGGTAGGTGCTCGGGGTACCATTTCGTACCAGGAAGAGCCACTAGGTACGGCGCACGCTATTTTATGCGCCAAGGAATCTTTGGAAGGTCAGGTGGTAGTTGCTTTTGCCGATACTTTGTTTAAAGCCGATTTTACTTTAGATACCTCCGCCGATGGCACCATTTGGGTACAGCAGGTGGAAGATCCGCGGCCATTTGGCGTGGTTAAATTAAACGAACGCGGCGAGATTACCGATTTCGTAGAAAAACCTGAAACCTTTATTTCGGATTTAGCAATTATTGGTATTTATTATTTTAAAGACGGCGCTTACCTGCGCGATGAACTACAATACTTGCTCGACAATAATATTAAAGATAAAGGCGAGTTTCAGTTGACCAATGCGTTAGAGAACATGAAGAACAAAGGCACGGTGTTCGTACCCGGTAAAATTTCGGAATGGCTCGACTGCGGCAACAAAGACGCAACCGTTTATACCAATCAACGCTACCTGGAATACATTAAAGACGAACAGGATTTAGTAAATTCTTCTGCAAAAGTTACTAATTCAATTATCATTCAACCTAGCTATATTGGCGAAAATGCTGTGATAAACAATTCAGTGGTAGGTCCACACGTTTCTATTGGAAAGAACACTAGCGTAACAGATACCGTTATCAGTAACTCTATTGTACAGGAAAATACAGTTATAAAAAGTGCGAACATTACGAACTCCATGTTGGGCAGCTTCGTTTCTTTTACAGGAACACCAACCGACTTGAGTTTGGGTGACTACAATGTTTTGAAGGAGTAATATACTTTGAATGATTTAATTAAATTATTTCTTATGGCGGTACTCTGCCTGGGTTTAACAACCGGGCAGAGTTACGGCCAAAGTAAACGCCAGCGAAAAAAAGCAGAAAAGGCTCAAACCGAAGTTGAAAAACAAGCCGACCCTTTGTTAGCGGATGCCCGGCAAAAAGAAGCCGGCGAATCTTTTTTCGTGGATGGTGTTAAATACTTATTACTCGAAGAGTACGATAAAGCGTTAGAGCGTTTTCAGCGGGCTTACGCGCTTAACCCTGGTAATGCAGCCTTAAATTATAAACTTGCCGAAACGCACATGCTGGCTGGCCGGGTAAATGATGCCTTACCTTTTGCGCAAGCTGCCGTTACCCTCGATGCGTCTAATCCTTACTATTATTTACTTTTAGCTCAGTTATATTCTGGCAGCCAGAAGTACGACGAAGCCATTAAAGTTCTGACCAAACTTACTAAAGATATTCCGGGAACGGAACAATATTTATTTAACCTGGCCGACTTGTATCTGGCTCGGAACCGGTTTGATGATGCTTTAAAAACCTACGAGAAAATCGAAAAACAATATGGTTTTATTGAAGAAGTATCGTTTAAAAGACAACAAATTTATTTAAAGCAAAACAATCTAGAAAAGGCACTGAAAGAAGGAGAAGCCCTGATTGCCAGTGATCCCACCGAAATTCGGTATCCATTAGCGCAGGCCGAAGTGCTGGCTAATAATAAAAAAATTGACCAGGCCATTCAATTAGTAAATAAAGCGCTTACTATTGATCAAAATAATGCGCAAGCGCGTTTAATGCTCGCGGAGCTTTTACGTCAGAAAGGGCAAACAACCGAAGCTGTAACTCAATTGCACACGGCTTTCGGCAATCCTGGTTTGGATATAGATGCCAAAGTAAAAATACTGATTGAATACATCCGGCAACTTCCGCAGCCCGCCAGTAAAAATCAACCTTTATTAAATACCACCCTCGATTTAGCCGAACAAACATTAAAAGCGCACCCGCAAGAGGCCAAAGCTTACGCGGTAGCAGCCGATGTTCAAAATCTGGCCAATAAAAAAACGGAAGCCCGCAATAATTACATCAAAGCGGTGCATTTAGATAACTCTCATTTTAGTATCTGGAACCAGTTAGTAGCTTTAGATGCCGAGTTAAATCAAACAGATTCTTTATTAGCCCACACCGAAAAAGCATTAGAGTTATTTCCCAATCAGGCGGTATTCTGGTTTTATAATGGAACCTCTTATTTATTTAAGAAAAATTATTCGCGGGCAGTAAAATCTTTGGAGTACGGTAAAAAATTGTCATTGGATAAACCGGAATTAGTACTACAGTTTAACCTGCGTTTAGCCGATAGTTATAATTCCCTGAAAGATTATACTAAATCGGATGAGGCCTACGAAGCGGTACTGGTTCAAGACCCGAATAATCCGCAGGTATTAAATAACTACAGTTACTATTTATCGTTACGTAACCAAAACCTGGCAAAAGCAAAAGCACTTTCGAGTAAATTAGTAACTTTATTTCCGAACGAGGAGACTTATCTGGATACGCACGCTTGGGTATTGTATAAATTAAAAGACTTTCCAAACGCGCTGAAGTACTTCGAAAAGATTGGGGTAAACACTAAAAACGGAACAATTGCCGAACATTACGGCGATGTGCTGTACCAACTAGGTCAGAAAGACAAAGCGGTGCAACAGTGGCAACGTGCCAAAACCTTAGGCGAAGCCTCTGAGTTCATCGATAAAAAGATTAAAGATCAAAAATTATATGAATAAACGCCTTCATATTCTGTACGCAATATGTCTGGTTGTCTGGTTTTCCGCTTGTAAACGAAATAGCATCTCCAGTTCCTCAGCGCCCGAAAAAATAAATAAAGTAAACGTTATTAATCTCGATTACACGTATCTCTCTGCTAAAGGTCGGATGCAGTTTGAGAATGAGGGAGAAAAAATTAATACGGGTATTACTATCCGGATGAAAAAAGACACGATTATCTGGATTTCGGTAGTTCCTGCTTTAGGCATTGAAGTAGCTCGTTTACGGCTAACGCCCGACTCTATAGCTTTTATTAATCGTCTGGAAAAAACTTATTTTGCCGATAATGTAGAAGGTTTAAAAAACCGGTTCAACGTAGATTTATCTTTTAATATGGTACAATCGCTGTTGGTGGGCAATTACGTACCTGGCCAGAATGGCAATGAAAAATTAATTGATCAAGATCCCATTCAACATACCCGCCAGAACCTTGGTGCTGCTATCCTAGACCAGTTTATTTCTACTGAAACTTATAAGCTTAAAAAACTGCAGATTTCTGATCCTGAATCGCCGAATACCATTACGGTAGATTATTCTGATTTTGAAAATGTAGGAGATAAACCAATGGCTAAATCTACCCTGGTGGTGGCGAATACCATTAAGGAAAATCAGACCAAGAAAATGATAGCTTCTATTAATTTAAATAAAGTGGATATAGACAGCAAAGACCTGGATTTTCCGTTTGCTATTCCACCTGATTACCGACGCAAATAAATTTTAAACTAAGAATTGCTGGTTGTTGCTCGTCAGATTCCTAATTTTGTCTTGCAACAGGGTTCTGTTAGCAGATTTAAATAACTACATTACTTATTTTACTAATAAAGAATGTTAGCTATTTTCATCTTAGTCTTATTATTCATGACCAAAGCGTTATAAACTTACTTTTTTATAACCTTAAGCTATTCTTCCCTTTTTTAATGCGCATTCGGTTTAAATTTTTCTTTGTCACTTTTATCTTTCTGGTAACGCTGCTTTCCCTGGCCGATGCTCAGCAACGATCTTCGCGTACGCGTAAACCTACCAAAAGCAAAGCCCAACTTGAACGTGAAAAACGCGAAAACTTAAACCGGATTCAAGAAGCCAATCGGATTCTTGAACAAACAAAACAACAGAAAGAAGCTTCGCTGGGCCAACTCAATGCGATTAAAGAAAAAATTACCGTTCAGAAAAAGGTAATTACCAATATATCGTCAGAAATAAATTTTATCGAATCGGATGTAAAGCAAACCGAAAAAGTGGTAGGCAACATGCAAACCGACTTGCAGAAACTGAAAGCGGAATATGCTACTATGATTTACGGGGCATCTAAAACAGCGAATAGCTACAACAAACTCATGTTTTTATTTGCGGCCGATTCTTTCAATCAGTTTATCCGCCGTTTAACTTATTTGCGTCAATACTCCGAATCGCGCAAACGCCAGGTTACCGAAATTAGCCGGGTTACTACCAATTTAGGCCAGAAACTAACCGTATTAAACCGGCAAAAAAAGCAAAAAACCACTTTATTAAACGTCCAGCTAAATGAAAACCGTAACTTACTTTCGTTAAAAGGTCAGCAGGATAACGTAGTACAGCAACTTAGCCAGAAAGAAAAAGAATTACGCGATGAAGTAAACCGTAGGCAAGCAGCAGTACGTAAACTCGATAATGTAATTGCCAATATGGTGCGCGAAGAAATAGCGCGAGCCGCTCGTTTAGCTAAAAGTCGGGCCGCAGCCGAAGGAGGCACAGCGGCACGTACTTCGGCAAACAAGGTAACCCTTACTCCTGAAACAGCTCTTTTATCTTCTAATTTCGGTGGAAACAAAGGTCGTTTTTCCTGGCCTGTAGAACGGGGGTTTATCTCGCAACGCTTTGGCGTTCATCCGCATCCGGTCCTTAAAAATGTATCAACCCGCAATAACGGCGTTGATATTCAAACAAACGCGGGCGAAAGTGTGCGATCTATTTTTACCGGCATTGTGCGGGCAGTATTAGAAGTGCCCCCTTACCATACAGTAGTTATGATTCAACATGGGGAATATTTTACCACCTTTACCAAACTGAAATCGGCTAGTGTAAGCGAGGGACAGAAAGTAGATGCAAAGGAAGTAATTGGTACAGTATACACCAACGCCGATGGCACCACCGAGCTACACTTCGAGATTTGGCGTAACACTACTAAGCTAAACCCGGAAACCTGGCTATTAAGTCGGTAACTTCGCCATAATTCATTAGCAGGATATAATAAAACTTACTATTTCACAGATAGTTTAAGAATTTACGATATAGTTTTAAAGCAAAGCGGGAATACATTTATCCCTCTACGTTGCACTCAATTTTATCTGAATTCTTAAACTTAATTTATTCTTTAAGGCAAAAAACAGCTAACAGAATCCTTAATTATTTAATAAAATTTATACATTTAAAACAAAAAAGTAAATTTTTCAGAATTCAGATTATATAATAAGCACTAAATTATTTAAAACTAAATCTGATTGCAGCGCTTAAACCGTAGATAGGTAAAAGAAAAACAATTAAGAAAGTGGTTCACCTGCGTTTTGGAAAAATACTTTTGGATATGGGCACCTTTTTAAAGTTTAATCTCTTTTATACCTAAAATTAAAATATTAATTTACTTTTGTAATTCTAACTTTTAAATAATACAGTTATGGCAATGAACAATGTTTTGGCTTTTATTGGTGGCTTAGGTACCAGCGAAGTAATGGTTATTATGTTGGTAATCTTATTACTTTTTGGCGCTAAGCGTATTCCCGAACTAGCCAAAGGTTTAGGTAAAGGTATCCGGGAGTTTAAGGATGCTACCAAAGAAATTAAGAACGAAGTAGAAAACGCCGTTAAAGACGACACTCACACTACTTCTAAATAAGGTAGCTGGTGCTTGCGTATACTGTTTTCGCCTTTTTGGGAGTAACAGAGGTAATTTTAATTATCGCTGTATTATTGCTGTTTTTTGGTGCCAGTAGAATTCCGGGAATTGGCCGCGGTTTGGGTAAAGGAATTCGAGAATTTAAAGATGCTACCAAAGGAAAACCAACCCATACAGATAAAGAAGTAAAAAATCGAAACGAACCCCCACTAGTTTGAAGCGTTACAATAATTTATTGGAAGTGCACCAGGACTTAGCAAATGGCACTGTTACTTGCCGCGACCTGGTGCATTACTATTTAGAGAATATCGAGCGTAAAAAACATTTAAACGCTTTCCTCGAAGTTTATTCGGATGAAGCGCTGGCTAAAGCCGATGAAGTAGATCAAAAACTCGCTAATGGTACAGCCGGACGTTTGGCTGGTATGGTACTAGGTTTAAAAGATGTATTAGCTTACAAAGACCATCCGCTGCAATCGTCCAGCAAAATTCTAACAGGTTTCAAATCTTTGTTTACTGCTACCGCCGTACAGCGCCTGCTAGACGAAGATGCCATTGTTATTGGCCGCCAAAACTGTGATGAATTTGCAATGGGTGCTTCGAACGAAACCTCCGCTTTTGGTCCGGTACTGAATGAAATTGACCCTACCCGAGTTTCTGGTGGTTCATCGGGTGGTTCGGCAGTTGCGGTACAAGCCGATTTATGTCTGGCCTCTATTGGTTCTGATACTGGTGGTTCTGTAAGGCAACCGGCTGCTTTTTGTGGAGTAATTGGTTTAAAACCTACTTATTCCCGCATTTCGCGCTACGGCTTAACGGCTTACGCCTCTTCTTTCGATCAAATTGGTCCCATTACCCGCAGCGTAGATGATGCCGCTTTATTGCTCGAAATAATGGCGGGACCGGATGAATACGATAGTACGGTAAGTCAACGGGAAGTACCGGCTTATAGTCAGCTTTTGGACCCAGAAGGTGATCCTAAATACCGGATTGGCTACATTAGTGATACTTTGGAAAGCGAAGGTTTGGACCCGGAAATCCGGGAAGCCATGCAGTCTACGATTCAAAATTTACGGGAAGAAGGTCACACGGTAGAAGCCGTAGATTTTCATTATTTAGATTACATTGTACCTACTTATTACATATTAACTACCGCCGAAGCCAGCTCTAATTTATCTCGCTTTGATGGAGTAAAGTATGGATATCGCAGCAATTTGGCTACGGATCTGCTTTCGATGTACAAGAAATCGCGCGCCGAAGGTTTTGGTCACGAAGTACAAAAACGTATTATGTTGGGTACTTTTGTTTTAAGCGCGGATTATTACGATGCTTACTATACTAAAGCGCAGAAAGTTAGAAGAATAATCAAAGAAAAAACCGAAGAACTATTAAGTCAGTTCGACTTTTTGATTATGCCTACCACTCCAACTACGGCTTTTCCAATTGGGGGTAATCCTACCAATCCCTTGGCCATTTATCTGGCTGATATTTTTACAGTACAGGCTTCGTTGGCGGGTGTACCAGCTATTTCAATACCGGTAGGTACCGATAAAGATGGTTTACCAATAGGAATGCAAATTTTAACTAAATCTTTTGCTGAAACCAAGCTCTTGGCTTTTTCTAAATCTGTTACTGAAAAAATAACCATTGCTTAGCTCGTTTATGATGAAGATCAGACTCCTTTCTCTTTTATTTTTATTTTCCGGCCTGCTCCTGTCTTTTGAAAGTGAGGCCGGTTTTTTTTTAAATACAAAGAATAAAGTAGTCGTTCTGGCGGATACCCTGTATCCAACAGCCTTATCTGATACGGTTGCATTAGCAGATACCACACACCTGGAAGAAATTTTAGGTTTGGCTCTCCCCGATTCCGTTCCTATGGTAACAAACGATCTTATCATGGACCGGCTGAGTTGTCTGCAAAAAGATATACCCTTGCATTTTAACGCTTATGTGCGGGGCTTTGTCGATTATTTTACCATTCGCAACCGTAAGTATTCTCGCCGGGTATTATCTCGGGAAAACGTTTATTTTCCATTATTTGAGCAATATCTAGCTAAGTACAATTTACCAAACGAACTAAAATACTTAGCGGTAGTAGAATCGGCGTTAATACCCCGGGCAGTTTCTCACGCGGCGGCTGTAGGTTTATGGCAGTTTGTTCCTTCGGCAGCTTCTGATTATAAGTTAAAAATTAACACTTATATCGACGAGCGCATGGATCCGGAGAAGGCTACAGATGCTGCCTGCCGGTATCTGCGTAATCTTCACCGCATGTTTGGGGGTAACTGGGAACTTGCTTTGGCTGCTTATAATTGTGGGCCTGGCAATGTTCGTAAAGCCATTAAACGCGCCGGTGGTCAAGCTGATTTCTGGGCTATTTTCCCGTTTTTACCGAAAGAAACCCGTGGTTACGTACCTTCCTTAACGGCCATTATTTACACCATGAACCATGCCTTAGACCACGAGATAAAGCCGGACACTTTACTTTACGCAACCCTCACGGATACAATTTTAATAAACCAATCGCTGGATTTAAAGAAGTTATCGCAACAACTAAGTTTAGCGCCGGATGAGTTACCTAAATTAAATCCGGAAGTTAAAAAAGCGATTCTGCCGGTAACCGTTCGTAATTATCCGTTAAAAGTACCTGTTACTCATAAAACCTTACTGGCGAGCAATCGAACTTCTATTTTAGATTCCTGTAAATTGCCCGACCTGACTCAGCCATCTTATCAAAATATTTTAATTGCTAAAAACAGAGCTACTCCTGCCGCTGTTCCCACCACTACTCTTCCCGACTCGGCTACAACCGATTCTTTGCAGAAAAAAGAATATAGAGTAGCTGCCGGTGATAATTTAACTCGTATAGCCAATCGTTATAATATAACAGTAGAACAGTTACGTACCTGGAATAATATGAGCCCAAGTGATAAGTTGTACACTCGGCAAAAATTAACAATATTTACTTCGGCTGCTCCAAACAATTTATTAGCGAGTAATGCTTCTACCCAACCAATTGTAGATGAAGCAAGCGAGGCTAAAACATCTGTTAAATCAGTATCTTCGCGCAAGAATACGCAAAATAAGAAATCTGTCTCCCGGGTAAAACTGGTTCATACGGTACAACCGAATGATACCTTGTGGAGTATTTCCCGGCGCTATAATGACATTCCGGTAGAGAAAATCAAAAAACTAAACCGGCTTAAAAACAATAGCCTAAAACCAGGTATGAAATTGGTTATCAGCTAATTAAAAAATCTTCTTTGTTTATACTATATCAGGTAAAGTGCCTGATATTTTTATTTACAGTGAATTTTATTCTCTAAACACCAATCTATTCGCATTTTTATAATAGTATTCTAAGTAAATAGCTTAAACGACTGCTTTTGTTTAATTTTACTTAAATACAAGAGTCTGTTTGGTAACCCATCAAACAGCCTTGAAAAACTTATCCGGCTATGATTAAAATAAACAAACAAGATGCGCTTAATTATCACCAACAGGGTCAACCAGGGAAAATAGAGGTGGTACCCACCAAAATGCTTTCCTCCCAAATTGATTTAGCTCTAGCCTATTCGCCCGGAGTAGCAGAACCTTGTAAAGAAATTTTCAATAATAAAGAAGACGCTTATAAATATACTTCTAAAGGAAACCTGGTTGGTGTTATATCAAATGGTACCGCTGTATTAGGTTTAGGAAATATTGGCCCAGATGCTTCTAAACCGGTAATGGAAGGGAAAGGAGTATTATTTAAAAAATTTGCCGGAATTGATGTTTTTGATATTGAAATTGATTGCACCGACCCGGAGGAATTTATCCGGATTGTGCGTTCGCTGGAACCAACTTTTGGCGGAATCAACTTAGAAGACATTAAAGCACCCGAAAGCTTTAAAATTGAGGTAGCTTTAAAAGAGCAGATGAAAATTCCGGTAATGCACGACGACCAGCACGGCACGGCTATTATTTCCAGCGCGGCTTTACTAAATGCGCTGGAGTTAGTAGGTAAAAAGATACAGGAAATTAAAATAGTAATGAATGGCGCTGGTGCTGCTGCCATTGCTTGTGCTAAATTATACCTGGCTCTGGGGGCTAAAATTGATAACGTTGTGATGTTTGATAAAGATGGTATCATTGACCCGGAAAGGAATGATTTAGATATATATCGGGCGCAATTTGTCACTACCCGAAAGATTAAAACGCTAGCCGAAGCCATGACGGAGGCAGACGTATTCATTGGTTTATCGGCTGGTAATGTGTTACCACCGGAATACGTAAAACTAATGGCCAAAAACCCGATTATTTTTGCCTTAGCCAACCCCGATCCGGAAATTGCCTACGATACAGCGATGGCAGTGCGGAATGATCTAATTATGGCAACCGGGCGTTCCGATCATCCTAACCAAGTAAATAACGTACTGGGGTTTCCTTATATTTTCAGAGGAGCATTGGATGTGCGGGCTACTGAAATTAACGAAGCAATGAAATTAGCTGCCGTACATGCCTTATCTGAATTAGCGAAAGAACCGGTACCTGAAATTATTAATAAAGCATATGCCGATAAAACCATTGCTTTCGGGCGTGAGTATTTAATCCCTAAGCCATTAGACCCACGTTTAATTACCACGGTTTCACCTGCAGTAGCTAAGGCCGCTATGGATTCGGGGGTAGCAAAATGTCCTATTCACGACTGGGTAAAATACGACCAGGAATTGCAGGAGCGTATTGGCATTAACCAGAAATTAATGAACCGCATTATTAATCAGGCTAAAACCAATCCAAAACGCATTGTATTTGCCGAAGCCGACCATTACAAAATTTTAAAAGCCGCTCAGATTGTATTAGATCAAAAAATTGCCCAACCTATTTTATTAGGTAATCAAAAACGAATAGAAACTTTAATTGCCGAAAATGCTCTGGATTTGGATGGCGCTATTATTATTGATCCATCTAAAGAAGCCAAAAAACGAGAAAAATTCGCCCGGGTTTTCTACGAAAAGCGCAAACGCAAAGGAATTACCTTGTATGATGCCCGTAAACTAGTGCGGGGACGTACTTATTTTGGGGCATTAATGGTAGAAACCAAAGAAGCGGATGCTCTTATTTCTGGTTTAACCAAAGATTATTCTCAAACTATTTTACCGGCTTTGCAAATTATTGGGGTAGAAGAAAACGTGAACCGTGTAGCGGGCATGTATATTATCCAGAATAAAAAAGAACCGTACTTTTTGGCTGATACCACGGTAAATATTAATCCTACCGCCGAAGAAATGGTAGATATTATCGGGCTAACTGCAAGGGCAGTGCATTTCTTCGACGTTGAACCTCGCATGGCAGTACTGTCCTACTCCAACTTTGGATCTAACCGCGGCGATGTACCAAACAAAACTGTTTTAGCTACCAAGTTGGCAAAGGAGCGCTATCCTAATTTACTTATTGATGGAGAAATGCAGGCCAACACAGCCGTAAACAGAAGTTTAATACAAGAACATTACCCGTTTAGCGAACTGGCCGAAAAAGGAGCAAACACTTTAATTTTCCCGGATTTAACTTCGGGTAATATTGCCTATAAATTACTGCAGGAAATAGGCGAAGCGGAAACAATTGGCCCGATTTTAATGGGTATGCACAAGCCCGTACATATTTTGCAGCTTGGTTCTTCTACGCGCGACATTGTAAATATGATTGCTATTGCTGTAGTAGATGCACAAAATCATGAAAGCCGGAATGCTCGAAAAGTAACTTTGCCCGAAGCAATAGCCGGCAAAGTGGATTCTTTAGCATAATTTAGTAAATAAGGTTTAGCAAATAGATGTAAAAAATGGCGTTATATTTCTTCCATCTTAAATAACTATTTACTAAACCCTACTTTTTTACTTAATAATAAATACGTATTTTCTGGCTCGTAAGCATACGGGGCGAGCTTTGTTGTACCTTCGCATAATTATTGTCGAAGGATAAATTTTTATTTGTTCTATGATTGCATACATCGACGGCAAACTTACTTATAAAGATCCAACCTACGTGATTATTGAAGTAGGTGGTATTGGTTATCAAATTAAAATTTCTTTAAATACTTACGCAGGTTTAGTCGAAGGCGAACGTTGTAAGCTATTTACTTTTCTGCATATTAAAGAAGATGCGCATACTTTGTATGGCTTTAGCGAATTGGCTGAAAAAAATATTTTTTTGCATCTTATTTCTATTTCCGGCGTGGGGCCTAATACGGGTCTGATGATTTTATCTTCGTTAAGTGTAGCAGAAATTCAGCAGGCAATTGTGCGTGAAGATGTTCGCACCATTCAACGAATTAAAGGGATTGGAGCAAAAACGGCACAGCGGCTTATTTTAGAATTGAAGGATAAGCTCAAAAAAGATGTTCTTGTAGACCAGGTAAACGTTTCCGCAGCATCGCACAATACGAATCAAAACGAAGCGTTATCAGCTTTGATTACCTTAGGTTTTGCCCGGACCGTTGCCGAAAAAACGCTTGATGCCATTATAAAGCGAGAAGGCAGCCACCTTACGGTGGAGGAATATATCAAATTAGCATTAAAATCTTCCTAAGTAAAATTTTATATTCCGCTTGAATAAGAGTAAACACCAAGTAATAATTGCGTCCGTTGCGGTTGTTACCCTGTTCGGTTGGCTATCGGAAGCTGGAACATTGACCGGAAATTATCCTTTAAATTTAAATGCATTCCGGAATTTTGTTACCGATACTACCCTTATAGATACTACTACCAGCGAAGGTTATCGTAAATCGCGACGCCCGGATTTCCGACCAAAAGATCGGGTGGGCGACCCTTTTTCTAATCGTACCTCCCGTTCACCTTTATTACTTAAAAATCCGGACAATGTTAATCTAAACGTCGACCTGGATGATAGCTTACGTTATTTTGAAATTAAAGAAAAAGTAGGAGACCTGAATTTCCGGAACCCTACCATTATGACGTACGAGGAATATACTAAGTACCAGCAGCAGCAAGCCATTCGAAATTATTGGCGCAGTAAAGCCGAAGGCGGGGTGACCGGAGAGAAAGCCTCGGGCCGTTCTTTACTTAGTCCTAAAATACCCGTAGTAAGTCCGTTGTTCAATCGCATTTTTGGGGGCGACTTCGTGGATATTCAAACCAACGGAAATGCCGGTCTTAAATTTGGAGCCCGGTTTAGCCGCAATTTCAACCAGTCTTTACCATTGCGGCGGCAACGAACAGGCGATTTTGAATTTGATCAGAATTTAGCAATAAACGTTACAGGCCGAATTGGTGAAAAACTTAAACTCAATTTTAATTGGGATACCAAAGCTAACTTTGAGTTTGAGAACAACATTAAAATGGACTATACCGGCTTCGAAGAAGAAATTATTCGGAAAATTGAAGCGGGTAACGTTAGCCTACCTTTAAATAATAGTTTAATCAGTGGAGCCCAAAACTTGTTCGGGGTAAAAGCGCAATTACAATTTGGCCGTTTGGGGGTAACAACAGTAATGTCGAATGTACGCGGCCGTACCGACCAAATAAATATTCAGAATGGCGCTCAAAACCGGCCTTTTGAAATTAAGGTGGATCAGTACGAACGCGACCGGCATTATTTTCTTTCTCAATTCTTTCGCGATCGGTACGACCGCTCTTTACGCGATTTACCGCAGTTAAAATCGGGTATTACCATTCGCCGGTTAGAAGTATACATTACCAACGATAACCGGTCCACGGAAAATTTACGCAACGTAGTTACCTTGATGGATTTGGCCGAGGCTGATACTACCAAAACTTTACGGGATCAATTTGCCAAGGCTGGTGTTGCACTTACTGCCCCATCCAGTAACGATGCCAATAATATATATAGCAGAGTAAGCGGCAACCGGAATAACAATACGGTGGATGAAACCTTACAAGGAGCTGCTTTATTACTTCAGAAAACTGTAGATTTTGAACACGTACGAGCCCGCCGGCTCGATCCTAAGGAGTATAAATTTAATGCGGAGCTAGGTTACATTTCTCTTAATATTCAGATGTTGCCGGAACAGGTACTAGGAGTGGCGTATGAATATACTTTAAATGGCCGGGTGTACCGCGTAGGTGAATTGCAGGACGATTACCAAAATGTGAACGACAATGAGGTAATATTCCTGAAAATGCTTAAATCTACGAATCCGGCTCTGAGTTACCCAACTTGGGATTTGATGATGAAGAACGTTTATTCACTCAACGCCAACCAAATTACCCGGGAAGGATTTCAAATGAATATTATCTACAAAGATGATGAAACCGGCGTAGATATTACCAGCTTAAAAGAAGGTAGAAGTATTCAAAATGTACCTTTAGTAGAAGTATTTAATTTAGATAAAGTTAATACCAACAACGATGCCCCACCAGATGGTAACTTCGACTTTTTAACCGGGCTAACGATTGATCCGGAAAACGGGCGGATATTCTTCCCGGAAGTAGAGCCGTTTGGCTCTTACTTGCAAAGTAAATTTGTTCCCGGCGAAGAGAACCTGGTACAAAAATACGTTTATCAGGAACTCTATGACCAAACGCAAAGTGATGCCCAACAGATTACCAGTAAATCTAAATTTTTCTTAAAAGGCCGTTATCAGGCGAGTGCGACCGACGAAATTGCTTTACCTGGAATTCAGGTGGCGGAAGGATCGGTACGGGTGCGTTCCGGCGGAAATTTACTAACGGAAGGGGTAGACTACCGGGTAGATTATGCCTTGGGTCGTGTTAAAATTTTAAATCCGAGTTATCTGAATTCGGCGAGTAACCTGGCAGTAGAATTTGAGAAAGCCGAAATTATTAATCCGCAGCCACGGGCTATGGTTGGCGCCCGCTTTGATTATGCTTTAAGTCGTGATATCGGCATTGGTGCTACTTTATTGCATCTCGGCGAAACACCTTATAACAACAACCGGGTGAGCCTGGGCGACGAACCTTCAAACAACACCATTTATGGTTTAGATATCAACCTGAAAAAGGAATCTCGTTTGTTAACCACGCTTACGGATAAACTACCTTTTATTCAAACCAAAGAACCATCCGCTATAGCCTTTAACGCCGAATTCGCGCAATTGCTACCCGCTCGTTCTAAATTAAAAGGGGAAGATGGTGTTTCTTATATTGATGATTTTGAAGGAGCAGAGTCGTCTTACTCTCTGTCTAGCAGCACGAATACCAATAACTGGCGCTTAGCAGCTACCCCTGCTCCCCTTATTGGTGGTAGAACCGGCCGGGCGTATGCCGATAACCGGGCGCATTTAGCTTGGTACACTATTGACCAAGGGGTATACTACCGTAACGGTAACCAGCACCCGAATAATATTACAGACGGCGATTTACGAAATCACTATATAAGAGGAATTAACCGGAAAGAGATTTTCCCAAACCGTGATTTAGATGCGGTAAACAATTACGAATATCCCTTTGATTTAGTCTACTACCCCGCCGAACGTGGACAGTATAATTACAATCCTAATGCTACAGACCGGCCAGATGCGCCGGTAAAAAATGGTAAATTATTGCCCAACTTTCAAAACCCAATTGATAACTGGGCGGGTATTAGCCGGGAAATCACCTTCGATACTGACTTTGATAACGCCAATATTGAATACTTGGAGTTCTGGATGATGGACCCATTTCTGCAAGTAACGAATCCGAATACCAAGCTGGCCAATATTACCGACCAGGATGGTAATGATAAAGCCAATACTACCGGGGGTGAGTTGGTATTTAACTTAGGTAACGTTTCCGAAGATTTGTTAAAAGACCAGAACCGTTATGAGTTTGAGAATGGCCTACCCACAGAAGCATCTACGGGTACTACTAAACGGGATACCGATCCTACCGATTGGGGAGTAGTAACACGCCGTCAGTTTTTAACTGATGCTTTCGATAATAACTCTGGCAGTCGGCAATTTCAGGATATTGGCTTGGAAGGTTTAAATAATTCCGAAGAAAAGCAATTTTTCACCGGCGTTTACCAGCAATTCCCTGACCCTTCTAACGATGACTTCCGGCACCATTTAAACCAGGATTACGATAACCGGGATGTAAAAATATTAGGCCGTTATAAATACTTTAACGGCATGGAAAACAACTCCGCCGAAAACAGTGTGGAAGCTGCTTATGCTTATCCGGATAAAGAAGATTTAAATAAAGATAATATTGTTTCGGATGTTGAAAGTTATTACGAGTATAAAATTGACTTACGGCCCGGTAAATTAGCAGTAGGTCAGAATTATATTGTAGATAGAGTTACTACCTCCAAAGAAGGTGATTCCATAAATTGGTATTTATTCCGGATACCCGTGCGACAGCCAACTAGTAAAGTAAACAATATTCAAGGCTTTAAATCTATCCGGTTCATGCGGATGTATTTGACCAAGTTTCAGGAGCCCGTAGTTTTACGTACCGTTCAAATGCAATTTGTATCGAACCAATGGCGTAAATACCTGGGTTCGGTATCGGATGGAGGTGTACCCTGTACGGGTAATTGCGATACCGATGTAGAGAATTTTACGGTATCAACGGTAAACCTGGAAGAAAACGGGGAAGCAGATCCGGGCAATATTAAATACGTAATTCCACCGGGAATTTACCGGCAGTTTGATAATTCATCGGTTACTACCCGCCGCCAAAACGAGCAATCATTGCAAATATGTGTGGATGATTTAAAAGATTCATTCGGGAAAGCAGTTTACAAAAACGTAACCATGGATATGCTTATTTACAAGCGTTTAAAGCTGTTTATCCATGCCCAAAGCCTGAACGGTAGCACGCGCGACGATGAAGTACGTGCCTTTATCCGGATTGGTACCGATTACACTCAAAACTATTACGAATATTCCTTACCACTAAAAATGACCCGGAATGGGGAAACAGCCGAACAGGAAATCTGGAAGGTTGAAAACATGATTGATGTAGCTTTCCAGGACTTTATTAATGCGAAAGCTGCCCGTAATCAAGCGCAAGCTAGTTTATTAGTTCCCTTCCCTGTAGACTTGCCAGATGGTAGACGCATTGTAGTAGTTGGTAACCCGGATTTCAGCTCGGTGCAAGGAATTATGTTAGGGGTATTAAATCCTAAATCAACGGATCGGGCCGATAAATCTTTCTGCGTGTGGGCCGATGAATTGCGCGTAGCAGATTTTGATAAAAAAGCTGGTTGGGCAGCAAACGCGCGGGCTAATATTAAACTTGCCGATTTAGCAAATATTTCAGCTACCGGGTCTTATACTACCGTTGGGTTTGGGTCTTTACAGGAAAAAATTGCGCAACGTGCTCGTTCCAACACGGCTCAATTCGACGTAAATGCCAATATCACCGCTGATAAGTTTTTACCCGAAAGATTAGGTATTCGTATTCCGGTAGCAGTGCAATACGGCAAAACGACCCAGGAACCTCGTTATGATCCTTTAGATCCGGATACACCGCTCGAACAATCTTTGAAAAAGTTTACGAGCGATGAAGCCAGGCGAGAGTACCGGAAAAAAGTAGTTAATCAAACCACTACTAAAAGCTTTAACTTACTTAACGTCCGGAAAGAAAAAACGGACCCGGATGCGAAGTCGCGCCCGTATGATATTGAAAATGTATCCTTGTCCTACGCTTACAGTGAATTATTGCACACGGATATTTTCACTCAAAAAGATTTAACTAAAACCTACACCGGTGGTTTTGCCTATACTTTTAATGGTACTCCTAAAAACTATACTCCTTTAAGTAAAGTAGCCGCTCTTAAATCGCCGTATTTAAAATTTTTGCAGGAGTTTAATTTTACTCCCCTGCCGAGTAGGGTATCTTTCCGCGCCGACCTGGACCGCCGTTATAATGAGCTGTTCCTGCAACGGCGTACCGATCCTAATGCGCCGCCGCAACCTTTAGATCCTAAATTCGCTACTTTTCAAAAGACCTTTTTCTTTAACCGGGTTTATGATTTAAAATGGGATTTAACAAAAAGTTTATCATTTGATTACACCGCCACCAATCGCTCGGTAGTAGATGAACCGCGCGGGCAGATTGATAGTCATAGCGAAGATCCTTTGGTTCGGGAAAGAAGCGATGTTATTTGGAAAAACTTATACAAAGGAGGCAGAACTACTAATTTTGACCAGTCCGCTGCCGTAACGTACCGGTTACCACTCGATAAATTTCCATTAACGGATTGGGTGAGCGCCGATGCCCGCTACGCCGCCGGTTATACCTGGACTTCGGGTTCCACTGTCTTAATTAGTGATACGTTGGGTTTAGGTAATACCATTCAGAACAACAGCGACGCCAGTGTAACGGGTAAAGTAGATTTAATGCGCTTGTATAATAAAGTTAAATTCTTAAAAGCCATAAACGAAGCACCTGCTACAGCTGCTGCCGGAGCCCGGCCGCCGCAACCAACTGTACCGGGTGCCCCAGCCGCTCAAGATACCACCGAGAAAAAACCAGAGTTAAAAGCACTAAAGGCTACCTTAAAAGTTTTAATGGCCGTGCAGTCTATAAACTTTACGTACCAATTAACACGCGGTAACTTAATCCCGGGCTATTTACCTAAATCTAAGTTCTTTGGCTTCGATGAAGAATTTAGTGCGCCCGGCCTGCCGTTTATTTTAGGTAAACAGTTCCCATTAAGTGATTTATACGATATGGTAGATCAGAACGGTTGGTACACGGATAGTAGTCATTTACTAAATACTCCGTTTAGTGGATTACGTACTGAAAACTTCTCGGCTCGTACCAATGTGGTTCCTTTCAAAAACTTTAACATCCAGGTAGAAGCCCGCCGGGAACGCTCCGATATTGAAGAAGCATTTTATCGGTTAACTGTAGCGGAAGGAGGAAATAAACCATTAAATAATATTGATTCGCTGCAAAGTCCGCTTCATACTGGTTCATTTAGTACGTCCATCATTTCGTTAGGTACTATGTTTGAAAGTCGCCGGGGAAACAACTCACAAGCTTTCGATACATTTATTGCTAACCGGCAGGCAATTGCTGAAAAATTGGCCGCAGCAAACCCGGATAAGCGCGGTGTTTATAATAATAACTCGCAGGATGTATTAATTCCGGCTTTCATGTATGCGTACTTGGGTAAAGATGTTGGCTCTTATAATCCAACCAAAAAAGCCGAAAGATCTACTAATTTATTTAAAAGTATACCGCTGCCCAACTGGCGGGTAGATTATAATGGGCTAGCAGAATTGCCTTTTATTAAACAATACTTTAGCTCTTTCTCTTTGACGCATGCTTACAGCTCGGTGTATAGCATTAATAGTTTCTCTACTTCGTTGCAATACAAAGCGGAGCCGGAAACCGGTTTTTCTAACCAGATAAATGCTAAAAATGAGTTTATTCCTTATTACGTTATTAGTCAGGTAACGCTTATGGAACGTTTAACCCCACTGCTAGGCATTAATTTTAAAACTCAGAAGAACGTGATTGGCCGTATAGAATACCGCACGGAACGTAATTTAGCTTTGAACATGACCAACGCGCAGGTAACTGAAGTGGGAATTAAGGATTACGTAATTGGTTTAGGTTATGCTACCACTAATTTCCGGGTGCCATTTAAAATAAACGGAGAACGTATTGTGCTTAAAAACGAATTAAATGCTCGTTTTGATTTTACCTTACGCGATAATATTACTATTCAGCGGTCCATTATTAGCGATAGCACGAATACGGGTCTGGGTACAGTCTTGAATCAACGAAGTGATAATGTACCTACCAACGGCACCAAGCAAATTCAAATTAAACCTACCATCGACTATACAGTAAATCAGAAGCTGAATATTCAGTTTTACTTTACCCGGGTAGTATCGGAGCCAAAAATATCGAGCTCGTTTAAAAATACAGTTTCGGAAGGTGGAATTCAATTACGTTACAGCTTATCGCAATAATTAAAACCTTTATGGAAAAAGCCGGTATTACTGTAGACCTGTAATTTAGTTACGGGAGTACGCTTATTTTATTATTATATTTGCTCTAACACCAATAATACTAAGGCAGTAATTGCAAAAACACCTAAATGTTGAAAAAACTATGAATTTACCGCAGGAACTACGCTATACTAAAGATCACGAATGGGTACGCCTTGAAGGAGACGTTGCCTACGTAGGAATTACTGATTTCGCGCAAAGTGAGTTGGGAGACATTGTATATGTAGATATTGACACCCTTGACAAAAAAGTAAGTAAAGAAGAAGTATTTGGCACGGTAGAGGCAGTAAAAACCATTTCTGATTTATTTAGTCCGCTTACCGGTACTGTTTTAGAAATAAATCCCAAACTTGATTCTAACCCCGAAGCGGTTAATTCAGATCCGTACGGAAATGGCTGGATGATTAAACTTTCGGTCGATAATACCAGCGAAGTGGAAGAGTTATTAACTGCCGAAGCGTACGCGGATTTGGTAGGCGCTTAATAAAGGAAAAAGAGCTTTCGGTATTTTTACCCTTATTCTTCTGTGTTTTCAAAACCATATCTCCCAGCAGTAGGTTGGGCAGCGTTAATTTTAATTTTAACGCTGCTTCCTCCTCAAGCCTTACCTAAAGTACCCGACTGGAACATAATCAGCATTCATTCGCTGGCCCACTTGTTTGTATTTATGGTTTGGGCGTTTCTGGTTTTAGATGGCTTTACCAAATCATCGGCCGGCTCCGGATTACGAACAAGCCAGATTTTTTTAACTTTATTCTTGGCGATTAGCTACGGAATTATTATTGAGCTATTGCAAGGATTTATGCGCTTAGGCCGACAACCCGATATAGTAGATGTTGTGTACAATACAGTTGGAGCGTTGCTGGGTATTTTATTTTTTTACCTGGTTAAGGTTTATAAAAGAACAAGCTAAATTGCCTTACTTAAATTAGTTTATCGTTGTTATTTAGTTGTTGTTAAGTTGCTAAACTGCCAGTAAAGACTATCTGGGCTATCAGATCAAGAGCTATGCATTAACGAACCACTTACTATCTAGAACAAAGCATTCTTTAAAGGCTCTTTTTGGGCAAATGCTGTAATATTTTGTAAGGTTACTTCGGCAATATTGTGCATGGCATTTTGCGTAAAAAAAGCTTGATGGCCGGTAATCAGCACATTCGGGAAAGCCAGCAAACGGGTAAACACGTCGTCCTGAATTACTTTATCCGATAAATCTTCAAAAAATAAATCACCTTCTTCTTCGTACACATCTAACCCTAAATAGCCAATATGCTCGTGTTTAAGGGCTTCAATTACGGCTGGCGTATCAATAAGGGCACCCCGGCTGGTATTAATCAGCATTACTCCCCGTTTCATTTGGGCAATAGAAGAATCTGTAATAAGATGGTAAGTATCTGGCGTAAGCGGACAGTGCAAAGAAATAATATCAGATTGGGTATATAGGGTAGCTAAATCCGTAAATTCCAAACCAATTTCTTCGCATTCTGGTTGCTTTACAACATCATAACCCAAAACGCGGCAGCCTAAACCTTTAAAAATACGCGCAGTAGCAAAACCTATTTTACCTAAGCCAATTAGCCCTACCGTTTTTCCATGCAGATCAAAGCCCATTAAACCTGTTAACGAAAAGTTTCCTTCGCGTACGCGGTTGTAGGCCCGATGAGTTTTCCGGTTAAGGGTAAGCACCAAGGCCAAGGTGTGCTCCGCCACGGAGTACGGCGAGTAAGCCGGTACCCGTACTACTGGTAAACTATATTGTTGGGCCGCTGCTAAATCTACGTGGTTATAACCCGCCGAACGCAAAGCCAGTAATTGCACGTTAAAATCAGCTAATTGCTGAATAACTGCTTTGTTCGCTTCGTCGTTTACAAAAATGCAAACTGCATCGTAGCCACGCGCCAGTACCGCTGTATCAGCGTGCAAGGGTACATCTAAAAAATAAAGTTCATACCCATACGTTTGATTTAGCTCCTGAAAAAATTTTTTATCGTATGGTTTCGCACTAAAAAAAACAACTCGCATAAGCTAGATTTCTAATTTTTTGCTAAAAAGCTTTCTCCTACAAAATGTTGTTGAGTTGCTCTTTAATTTTCTCGAGTTCTTCTTTCATTTCCACTACTAAGCGCTGAATAGCTGCATCGTTGGCTTTAGAACCAATGGTATTAATTTCGCGCCCGATTTCTTGAGAAATAAACCCTAGCTTCTTACCGGTAGGCTCTGGTAAAAAAACTGTTTCGGTAAAGTAATGAAGATGGTTGATCAGCCGCACTTTTTCTTCAGCAATATCCAATTTTTCAATAAAGTAAATCATTTCCTGTTCAAAGCGATTTTCGTTGAAAGCTTCAGAGGAACTAATTTCTGCCAGATGGGCCCGTAAACGGTTCCGAATGTTTTCTACCCGAATAGGATCCTGTTTATCAATTTCGGCTAACAAAATCCGGATACGGTCTACATACGTCATAATTTCAGTGGTTAGAGCCTTGCCTTCGTCGTTCCGAAAGTTGTTGAACTGCTGCAAGGCCTCTTCGAGTAAACTTTGCACTTCGGCCCAACTAATTACTTCGGTTTCTTCTTCCGAGGTACCAGTTAGTTGCACTACTTCCGGCATTTGCAACGCCAGTCGGAACAGTTCACTTTTATCTGCTCCTACTCTATCTGCCGCTTGCTCCAGTTCCGAATAATACAATTGCAGCAATTCGGTGTTAATAGTATTACGCGTTTTAGCTAACCGGTTCCGATTAAAATCGATAGTCAGGTTTATTTTACCGCGTACTAAGTTCTTAGTAAGTAGGTTCCGGATTTCATGCTCTTTGTCGGCCAGAAAGCGAGGAAACCGGACTGATAAGTCCATACTTTTAGAGTTAAGGGATTTTATTTCTACTGAAATACTATATTGGTCGGTTTCGCGCTGGGCCAGGCCGTAGCCCGTCATTGATTTTAACATCCGTTTTAATTTTTACTGTTTAGGACAGGCATCAAAAGTACACGAAAAAGCAATATTTCTATTTTTATTTTTTCTTTGCACTAATCTAATAACAATCCAATTTTAAGTTATTGTTTTAGTCTGTTAAGGAAACTAATTTATCTAAAAAACACTTAATCTTGTGCGCTACGAAGTAAAAGCGGAAAGGTTTGTTAGCAATTATGAAATTCAATTCTTATAACACTCTTAAAACCAAATGTGGTAAAGAGTTTGATAAAGACTTACTTAAGATAATAGCCTTCACTACTCATAATTTTAAGTATTCTCATACTACCTATACCATTTATAAAACGCCAGGTAATGGTTATATGCGGTGTTTACATAACTACGATGCGGTTACAGATTATATAACCGTAAATTGTGAACTCATTAGCGAGCAGGAAGCATTAACTTATGTAAACAAAACTTATTCATTATAAGTCTTTCGTTTAGTAAAAAGGGCTACTTTAAAAGTAGCCCTTTTTATTTCGGATTAAAGAACTAAGATGGATAATTACCGAACAGAATTAGTTTTAGGCCAGACAAAACCCTTATATTTGCACTATGAAATTTGGTGTAGTAATTTTTCCAGGCTCTAACTGCGACCAGGATGTGATCGAAGTTTTAAGCCGCACATCGCAACAACCTGTAGCCCGGCTTTGGCATAAAGATCACAACCTGCAAAATTGTGATTTTATTGTACTGCCCGGTGGTTTTTCTTACGGTGATTACCTGCGTTCTGGCGCAATTGCCCGTTTTTCCCCTATTATGCAAGAAGTTATTGCTCACGCTAATAAAGGCGGTTACGTGTTGGGTATTTGCAACGGCTTCCAGATTTTAACCGAGGCCGGCTTACTGCCCGGAGCTTTGCTGCGCAACATCGAGCAAAAATTTATTTGCAAAAACGTTTATATAAAACCGGAAACCAACTCCTTGTTGCCTACCCGGCACTTAGATATAAACAAAGCTTATAAAATTCCGGTAGCACACGGCGAAGGTCGTTTTTTTACCGATGAAGCAACCTTGAAGCAGTTAAATGATAATGAACAAGTTATGTTCCGGTATTGCGATGCAAATGGCAACACCGAAGCAAGTTTTAATTGTAATGGTAGTTTAGAAAGCATTGCAGGAATTAGTAATGCGGCTAAAAATGTATTTGGCATGATGCCGCACCCTGAACGTGCCGCTGATTCTGATTTACGAAATTTAGACGGTCTTACCATTTTTGAATCCATATTGGATACGGTAGCGGTTTAACGTTACTGTAATTAATAAATAAAAAAAGCTCTTACTTATGCAGTAAGAGCTTTTTTTATGCTGTTATGTTTGTGCCTATTAAGCAGCTTTTAAAAATCATAGCCTAAAGTAAGGTAAATGATTGGCCCGGTATCTTTAAAGTTCTCTTTCCCCCAGGCAATATCGGCCTTTCCGTAAACACCTAGTAAAGTGGTACGTACCCCGGCTCCATAACCAAATAAGAATGGATTGCGGTAGTTTACTACAGTTGCCTGGAATGGATTTGTATTAAATTCGCCTTGGTTACCACCTAACACCTGGGTATTGTATGAGTTTTTACGATTAAACGGACTCACGCCAGTGTAAGCTGATCCAATATCGGTGAAACCGGTAAACTGAAGATTACGGAAGAACCCAGAACCAATGGGCGAATCTTTAAACAAGTATTGAATAATAGGAATACGTAATTCAGAATTCAGCAATAAGGCAGAGGTACCATTCCGGGCATTGTATTTAAACCCGCGCATATTGGTAGCAAACTGCAAAAAGAACAGTTCGGCGGGCCTGGGCGGTGTGCCATTATAAATGGAAGGACCGTTATCATCGTAAGAAGAAAACAACCAGTTATCCATACCTCCCAAAATAAATCTGTTAGGTGATTGCCCGAAATAATGACCGTATGTTAACCGATTGGCAAAAACAATTTGTCGATGCACTTTCTGGTAATGCCGTAAATCCAGGTAAAATTTATTAAATCCATCCCGTTTATTATCTAAGCCACGCAAAGTCATAATACCAGCTTTCATGCGGGTACCTTCGTACATGTTTACTCCCATAGTTACGGAATTATCAAAAACAACTTCCGCTCCACCACCGGCAAAATCCATTACGCTATCGGCTTCGGCCAATACATTGGTTACCGCATATTTTGTGTGGACAAACTTTGGTAGCAGTCGCACGCTTAAACTATGAGTTAGCGGGTAAATGAGCGCCGGCGTAAATTCGTGGCGACCATAGCGCAAATCTTTGGTTTGGTACGATGTAAAAATACTTTGCTTCTGGTAAGATACCCGTAAATCGTACCGGTGTTTCAGGTTACTGTATTCCGCGTAAAAATTACTGGATCGTAAATCGGTCAGTAAAAATACCCCACCCCGAATCCGGTGATCTTCAAACATATCCGACATACCCACTTCGGCCACAATTCCAAAGCCCATTAACGGATCCTGATACACTGAAGTAATTAATTTATTTATACTAAACCGCAGATCGTATTGTACAGGACCGGCTAGTTGTACCGCTTCTGTGGTTTGGATTTGGGATTGTGCCGAACGAGCTCCAGTTATACTTCTAGGCCGGGCAGGTTTTTGCTGATCGGTTTCAAATTCGTAATTACGAGTATCTACTGCTTTATCTTTGGCAATCTCTTTCGTATCAGTGGTAGTTTTTTGCGCAGTATCTATTGGTGCGGCAGGTTGGGTAGGTTGGGTAGCCTCTTTATTTACGGTAGCTGCGGGACGGATAGAACGTTGCTCCAGTGTTTGTTGCCGTACGGTTTTAAATTCCGGATTTGTCTGGAAACTGAATCCCGGAAACATATACACAAAATCCCGGTCACGGTCGGCGGCTATTAAAGTTAGGTTATTGTTATTTGGATTAAAATCGAAGCTTTTAATATTTTGTAAAAACGCCGATACCCGTTCATTTTGCCCAGATGCCAAATTATACCGATATAACGAACGCACGCCGCTCTCTTCGCCTAAATACAAAAAGCTTTGCTCATCTAAAGGCCTTGGATTAGATTCGTTGGAAATAGATCGGGTAAGCTGTTTAAAGGCAAAACCTTGTTTATTTAAGTCGTAGTAATAAATGTCAAAATTATTAACAATCTTATCAAATTGCGGTACTACTGAACCTGTAGAATCCAGAAAACGGTTCGAGGAAAATATCAATCCTTGATTACCTTTCATGAAAACAGCGTTGCGATCGTCGTATAAATCGTTCGTTATTTGTTCTGCTTTCCGGCCCCTATACAAGAATATATCACTTTTACCATCGCGCACAGCACTCATCACCAGCATTTTACCATCATCGGAGTAATCCATATCCAGAATCTGAGTAAACTGATTTAGAGTTCCTTCGGGTTTACCTAAAATAGATTTAATCATCTTGGAAATAGAAAAATTACGTCGGTCTAAATAATAGCTCGATAAAGTAATAACGCCTCTTTTTACTTCGGCAATACCCAACTGGGTGTTGGACTTCCAGGCGAGTAAAGGCATTTTGGTATCAATTTGCTGGTCTGGCGTTTTATAACCACCTTTCCGGATTGTTCTTACCCGGCGTTTCGCAATGTCGTATAATTTAATTTCATACTGGCCCCGGTCATTTTCTACGTATGCGAGTTTGGTGCCATTAGGCGTAAATACGGGCTCGCTATAAACGTTATCTTTCCGGTTTTTCTTAAATAATTGCCGATTTGCATCTACCGGATTTAAGCGAGTACTGGTAATGCTATTCATTTGCAGATAATAATTGCTCCAATCGCGCACAAAACGGCGGTACGGAATATTTAAACTACTGGATATTCCAATCTCTACATCGCGGGTAATACGCGTCAGGTTCAGAATATTCTGGATAGAAGTATAGCCATAACGCTCGGTAATATAATTCCACACCGATTGTCCGGCTAATTGCTGGTTACGGACAAACAAAGCTTCGGGCTTTTTATTTTTGGTTTTGGTAACCATATCCCGCATGTAATTGTCCATATCCACGTTCCAACCTTCGGTAATATAAGTGGCCGCACCGGTAATAAACCAATCGGGTAATTTAAGCAGGTAGCTGCTTTGTAATACTTCCTTTAAACTGCCTCCGTACATCATATCGTTCAGGAGCAGCATGGTAATATTATAGCTGATATTTTTCTTAAACCGGGTTTGGGTACCATCAAAGGCTAATTCTACTTTATTTTTCAGGAACATAGTTTCGCCACCAGTCTGGTAGCGGTCGTCGTTCAAGCCAATGTTACTCTGGCGTAAATCGGCAATAGAATTGTAAAGAATAAGTGTGGTTTTAGAATACGGATAATACCCGATAATGCTGGTAATGCGCTTTAACTCTTTTTCGGCGTATTCAGCGGTATAAATAGCAGCTTGTTTGCCCCCACTATAAAAGTAAACGTTAAAGTTTTGGGTACTGTAAAACTGCCAGTTAAAGCTTTTATACTGAATCCGGTTTTTGCCAAAGGCTTCCTGCCCCACAATCTGATTCTGCGCCTGAGCGGCTAGAGTTACGTAAAACGTACTTAGCAGCAGTAAAATCACCTTTTGCCAACTAAAAGGAAAAATGTGTTTAGAAGTGTTACTCATACTAGGTGTTCTAATACTTATTAAAATGTTTTAAATACCGGGCTATATCTGCCTCTGGTTCCAGGGTACTTCCAGTTAAACTTTTAGTAAAATTTTTAGCCAGGTAGGGTGCCATCATTACTCCTTTCGAGCCCATACCGTTAAAAATTCCTACATTTGAATGTACCGGATGCCACCCCATTAATGGCCGCCGGTCGCGCACTGCCGGCCGGATGCCCACCTTTTGATTTGTTACATCAAATGGCTTTTTTATTATATGTTTAGTATGCTCGCTTAATTCGGTCAGAGCCGCTAAACTTACTTCTTCATTTAATTCCCGCCAGTTATAGGTGGCCCCTACTTTATACCGGTTAGCACCAAATGGAAGAACGTAAACCGCTTTGTTATAGATACATTCCGTCGAGAAATTATCGATTTTAATATCTAAAACTTCGCCTTTGTTCGGAGCAAAAGGCAACCAATTAAAATACGGATTTTCAATGGCTTTATATCCTTCACAAAAAACGATTTTTTGAGCCTTTATAGTATTATTTTCCAGAGAATAGGCAATAAAATCCGGCCTTATCTGCAAGTTATTATAATCGAAAGGTGCTTTTACCAAATCATGTTGTTTTTCCAATTCTGTTAGTAAGATATCTAAAAATAGATTTACCTCTAAATACCCGCTCTGGGCTGTTTCAACGGCTCCAAATTCCTGATAAATAGCTTCCGAAGGTGGTAAGTGCAAATGAACATCCTTAATAAATTCGTGCAAGGCCGGGTTCGTGCTTTTCCCCATCCAGGTATTTTGTTCCTCAACAGACGAAAACAACTTTAAAATAGGTAATGAATGCCAAAACGGAATACCTAATTCCTGCTCAAGTTCCTGATAAAAGTTAATGGCAAAAGGCACCAGTTTTTCGGCTAACCAGGATTTAGCAAATCGTTTACCTGCTATTGGGTTAATTAATCCGGCTGCCACCCGCGAGGCCGAATTAGCCTTATAGGTATCAAAAACAATTAATTTATAACCTTTCCGGCTTAAAGTACGAGCTAAAATGCCCCCTGCTAATCCATGCCCAACAATAATAAAATCATAAACCATCTGAGGGAATATACTACAAGTATTTTGAATTTTGTAAATTCCAGCCAAGTTATTAAGATATTATTACCTGGCTGGTACGTACTGCAATTTCCTTGTTCTATTATAACCAATATTTTCCGGATTACAAATGAAAAATATCGAGGTATTTGCCGGAGAAAGAGCATTTGTTTATGATACAGGAATAAAGATTTGATACCCCGATTAAATTAATTTTGTTTCCGAAGTAAGATTACAGGAGCTTTTACACGCGGCTGGTTTTGATCCAACTTTTAAAGTTTAAGCAAACGTTTATCTTTGGCGGTTGGATAGTCGAAAACAATCTTAACTGATTCTTCCACGGCAAGCAAAAGCAAAATAGATACAAACTAAAACTAAATAGAACATGCTCACCTTTGAGGAAGCTATCACGCTACCGCCCCAGTACGCAGAAATAAAACAACAGAGCGAGGCTTTGCAGTTTAACATGTTCTCGGATTTAAGAACCGGTTCCTTGCTGCGCACTCTCGCAGCAGCTAAACCCCAGGGTAATTTCCTGGAAATTGGTACGGGTACTGGTTTATCTTTAGCTTGGTTAGCCGCTGGTGCCGATTTAAAATCTACTATTTTATCAATTGATAATGAAGCCACTTACCAGCAAGTTGCCATAAATGCTTTTGCTAATGATAAAAGAATAACCTTTAGTTGCACTGATGGTAACGAATGGCTCAAAACTTATGATGGGCCATTATTTGATTTAATTTTTGCGGATGCTTGGCCTGGTAAATTCTATGCCTTAGACGAAACCCTGGCTTTAGTTAAAGTAGGTGGTTTTTATATTATTGATGATTTATTACCTCAACCTAATTGGCCTGCTGGTCACCCGGAAAAAGTAGACATTTTGTTAACCACTTTAAGACAAAAACAGAACTTTGTATTTACTACCTTAGATTGGTCAACGGGCCTGATGATATTTACTAAATGGAAAAATTAATAAGTAAATGCGGAATCTTATTTTGACAAAATCCATACTTTACACCTTTAGCACGCGTATTTTTTTTTCGTTATTTACAACGTTAAACTCATATTTTATTCTAATAGCCTATAGTTTGTACCACTACTGGAAATAAGCAGGAAATATTCTGAATTATATAAAAATGAACGTTACCACCTTTACCTTTAATGCTTTCTCCGAAAACACCTATTTGTTACACGACGAAACCAAAGAATGCATTGTTATCGATCCGGGATGCTACGATAAAAGCGAACAAGAGGAATTAACTAGTTTTGTTGCGGCACAAGGTTTACACATAAAGCAACTGGTAAATACGCATTGCCATGTAGATCATGTGCTGGGTAACAAGTTTATTTCAGATAAATATAAGGTAGATTTAGTAATTCACGAAGCAGATTTACCTACTTTACGAGCAGTAGCAGTATATGCGCCCAGTTACGGCTTTACCCGCTACCAAGAACTATTACCTACTAAATATTTAAAAGAAGGCGAATTATTACAGTTTGGAAATACTGAACTACAAATATTATTTACGCCCGGCCACGCTCCCGGTCATGTTGTTTTCTACCATGCTCCGTCGGAACAGGTAATAGGGGGCGACGTTTTGTTTAACCGTAGCATTGGGCGCACCGATTTACCCGGCGGCAATTACCAAATCCTTATTCAAAGTATTAAAACAAAATTATTTACTTTACCCGATTCGGTAACCGTTTATCCGGGTCATGGACCTAGTACTACCATTGGCGAAGAAAAAAAATTCAACCCTTTTCTGCGTTAAACTTTTCAGGTAAAAGAATTTAAGTTCTAAGCTTTTTACATTTACTAAAGGTTGGGCGAGTAGTATTTAAAAATCAGATTAGAATTTAAACCTTTTGCTGCTTTCCCTATCTTGTTATAACAAACATGAAAAAATTAATTCCGAATACTATTACCTGCTTAAACTTATTTACGGGTTGTGTGGCTATTTTTGCGGCCTTTCAGGACAGTTTAGCTTTTGCCGCTTATTTGGTTTATCTGGCCGCCATATTTGATTTTTTAGATGGTATGATTGCTCGTCTGCTCCACGCGTACTCCGAAATAGGCAAGCAACTGGACTCGCTGGCCGACATGGTTTCGTTTGGGGTGCTACCCGGCGTTATTATGTTTAAGTTAATGCAAAAAGCCATTCGTTCTTCCGAATCGGCCTCGCTGCTGACAATGGAATTATTTCCCTTCTTTGCTTTTTTAATAATTATTTTTTCGGCGCTACGGTTAGCAAAATTTAACATTGATTCGCGACAAACTACTTCCTTTATTGGCGTACCTACTCCGGCCAATACACTTTTAATTAGTTCTTTGCCGCTCATCTTAGATAACGACTTATTTAACTTGCACTACTTTATTTTAAACCCCGTTACTTTAAGCGTTTTAACTTTAATTATGAGTTACTTAATGGTAGCCGAAATTCCTTTGTTTGCGCTTAAATTCAAGAATTTCACTTGGAAAGATAATTCTATCCGGTTTATTTTTTTAATAATTGCTTTACCCTTGCTCTTTCTGCTTAAATTTGCAGCCATTCCGGTTATAATTGTTTTGTATATACTTTTATCCTTAATAAAACCATCTTACTCATGAAATTTACGGCAGAAATTGATATAATGCCCCACGCCGAATTATTGGATCCACAAGGTAAAGCAGTAATGCTGGGCCTGGAACATTTAGGTTTAGAGCAGGTAGCCGATGTACGTATTGGCAAACACATAACCTTAGCCTTAGAAGCTGAAAACGAGACAGCGGCTCAGGAGAAAGTGGAAACGGCCTGCAAGAAATTGCTTGCCAATTTGATCATGGAGTCGTATTCGTACCAACTTATTGCTAATTAAGCAATAATACAGTGCTCTTTGCAGTTCATTATTGTATAATTAGAACTGAACACAGATAATCTTATACTATTCCGGTTTATAAGATTATCTGTTAATACCTTTGGGATATATGCTTAAAAGCATAACTAGCTTTTTACTTTTCCTTTTGTCCCTTACCACTTTTGGTCAGAGTCATTATGCTGATGCTTCCGTGTTAAGTAATGGCACCTGGTATACGATAGGAATTCCTGGTAGCGGTTTGTACAAGTTAGATAAAGCTGCTTTGCAAAACATGGGGATTGTAACTGCTAACCTAAATCCCAAAAATATCCGCCTTTTTGGTAATGGCGGGGGCATGCTGCCTCAACTTAATGCTACTCTTCGCCCCGACGATTTAATCGAAAATGCTATTTACGTGGTCGGCGAAAGTGACGGGAAATTTGATTCGGAAGATTACATTCTCTTCTACGGCCAAGGGCCGCATACCTGGCGCTTAGATGCTAATCAACAAACCTTCCGGCACGAGTTCAATACTTATTCTGATACAGCTTACTATTTTTTACAAATTGGCGAAACTACCGGTTTGCGGATAAATGAACAAGCCCTGCTTACAGGTGCCACTGCTACCATAAACTCTTACGTGGGAAGAATTTTCCATGAGGTTGATTTAAAAAACAAATTATTATCGGGCCGTAATTGGGTAGGCGAAGAATTTAGTTCTTTTACCTTAACCCGTGATTTTAATTTTCCTATTACGGATATTCTGCCCAACTCAATCGTGCAGGTAAAAGCTGCGGTTGTCGGCGATTCTCCTACTAATAGTTCTTTCGATTTAAAACTAAATAATACCGCCATTGGCACGCTTTCTATTGCCGGCCGGGGCAACTTCGATTACCATCCTGTAGGTGTTTTACAGGTAGGCACTTTTGAGAAAAAGGGCATCACAGTTTCAAATGCCAACGAACTTAAAATAAGCCTTACGTATAACATTGCCGGCAATGCCGCTGCTTTAGGCTACCTGGATTATTTAGAAATACTAGCAGAAAGGCAATTAAAACTATCTGGTAATCAAACCGATTTTCGCTCTTTGCAAAATATTTATCCGGGAGCAGTTTCTACGTTTAAAGTGGCCGACATGCCAGTTGGGGCAACTATCTGGGATATTACCCGTCCAACCCGCCCAGTAGTACCTGCTTTAACATTTACAAGTTCTACGGCTAGCTTTACTGTTGCAACCGATTCCTTAAAAGAGTTTATTGCTTTTACGGGGCAAGATTTTCCTGCACCGGTTTTCGTAGGAATAATGCCTAATCAAAATTTGCACGCTTTAAACAAAGACGGCAAAACAGATCTGGTAATTATTACGCATCCGGCTTTTTTACCGCAAGCTGAACGGCTAGCAACGCACCGGCAAACGAATGATGGCCTACAGGTAAATGTTGTGACCACTCAACAAGTTTATAACGAGTTTTCATCGGGAGCGCAGGATATTTCGGCTATTCGCGATTTTATGAAAATGATATATGAGCGCAGCCCCAAAGCTCCTGAAAAAACCTTAAACTTATTATTATTGGGCGATGCTTCCTATGATTACAAATCAGCGAATACAAATAATCCGAAAAACCGCACGCTAAATAACACCAACTATGTACCTACTTACCAATCGCGCGAATCCTTAGATCCATTAGAAAGTTATTCTTCCGAAGATTATTTTGGTTTTTTGGATGATACCGAAGGTTTCTGGGATGAAAGCGATTTTTCGAATCCTGACTTAATGGATATTGGAGTAGGCCGTTTACCGGTACATACCATTCTGGAAGCTGAAATTATTGTAACCAAACTTATTCATTACAACGATCCCAAAACCTTCGGCAACTGGCGAAATCGTCTGGTATTAGCCGCTGACGATGGCGATGGTACTGAACACCTACGCGACGCTGAATTTCTGGCCGATTACATGAAACTGAATCAACCGGTTTTTAATATCCATAAAGTTTATCTGGATATGTTTAAACAAGAAAATGGCGCTAGTGGGCAACTCTCTCCGGATGCCAATAAAAGCATTGATCAAGCAGTAGAACGTGGGGCATTAATCGTAAACTATACCGGGCACGGCGGAGAAACCACGTTAGCTCAGGAAAAAATCGTAACCATCCCTCAAATTACTAATTGGAAAAATAAAGATAAACTGGCATTTTTAATAACCGCCACTTGCGAATTTGGCCGCTACGACGATCCAGCCCGTTCATCTGGTGCCGAGTATGCCTTAATTAATGAAAATGGCGGAGCAATTGGTCTTATTTCCACTACCCGGCCGGTATATGCGGGTGGAAACCGGGTATTAAACAAAAACTTTTTTGAAATAGCATTCACGCCTCTAAACGGTCAGATGCCACGTTTAGGTGATGTGTTACGTTTAACCAAAAATAGAAGTTTGTCGCAGGTTAACAACCGGAATTTTGCTTTACTCGGCGACCCATCTATGCGTTTGGCGTACCCCAATTTGCAGGTAAGTTTAGATAAAGTAAATGGCACCGATATAAGCGCTGGTATTGATACCTTAAAAGCCTTAACTAAGATTACCTTTGCGGGCAGCATTAAAAATAACAATCAAGCAATAGTAGATTCTTTTAACGGTTTGGTGCAGGTAATTGTATACGAAAAAGAAACTCAAATAAATACCCTCGGCGACGAAAGTGCAAACGGCGTTAGTAACGTAAGGGCCGTACCTGTACGCGAAAACATAATTTATGATGGAACGGCATCAGTAAATGCAGGATTATTTTCCATTTCTTTTATGGTTCCTAAAGATATAGCCTACAATTTGGGCAACGGTAAAGTTAGTTTTTATGCTTATTCGGGTACTACCGATGCTCAGGGAGCTTATGCCAATATTATTGTTGGCGGAGCTAACCCTAACAGTACTTCTGATAATCAGCCACCTAACATTGGTTTATTTATGGATGATGAAACATTTAAATCGGGTGGCTTAACGGGATCTACTACTACTTTACTTGCTCATATTACCGATGAAAATGGAATTAATACTACGGGCATTGGCATTGGTCATGAAATAACCGCTGTGCTAGATGGAGATAAAAAGCAGTCCATTAACTTAAATAACTATTTCACCGCCGAAACAGATAACTATCAGACAGGTCAGGTTCGATATCCTTTATCAAATTTATCCGTTGGTAAACACCAGATAAGCGTTAAAGCCTGGGACACGTATAATAACTCAGCAGAAAGCAAGATTGAGTTTGAAGTTGCTGATTCTAAGCAACTAGCGCTGGATAAGGTATTCAATTATCCTAACCCCATGTATAATCAAACTACTTTTCAGTTTGATCATAACCGGCAGGGTGATAATCTAAATATAGAAATTAATATATTTTCTATTACTGGTACCTTAGTAAAAACATTAACTGGCACCAGTTTTGCCAGTAAACCGCATTTCAATGCTATTACTTGGGATGGTCGGAAGGAAAATAAACAAGCTTTAGCTAAAGGATTATATATTTATGTTCTAACTGTTCGTTCCAATCTTGATGGTTCAACAGCGTCCAAAACCCAAAAGCTCATTTTATTGAATTAATATTATCAAATACTATATATTTCGTGTTAAAACTGTTAACCCTAATATGACTAAAATTTTCAAAAAATTGGCAACTGCCTTAACGGTTGGTTCTTTCTTTATTTCTTATTCGTCGCAGGCCCAGTTCACTGGCTCAAACGTTGTAACCACTGCCGTACCAGTTTTAACGATAGCTCCAGATGCAAGGGCAGCTGGAATGGGCGACGCCGGAGTGGCCACCTCACCCGATAATAATGCCGCTTTTTGGAATCCGGCAAAACTTGGATTTATTACCACCGATTTTAGTGCGAGTGCGTCTTATTCTCCCTGGTTGCGCAATATCATCAATGATATGTCTATTTCTTATTTATCGGGGGTTAAGAAAGTAAGTGAGCGTTCGGCTTTTTCGGCCTCTCTAATGTATTTTGACTTAGGAGATATTCAGTTTACCGATGAACAGGGGAATCCCGTTCAACAATTTAATCCGAAGGAATATTTTGTAAGTTTTGGTTACGGCCAACAATTAAGCGAGAACTTAAGCTTAGGTATTGGTGCTCGTTTTATTCACTCTAACCTCTCTGCGGGCATTAACGATTCCAAACCCGGTAATTCTGTGGCGGCCGATATTGGTATTTATTATAATAAAGATCTTACTATTGGTGCCCGTAATTATAACCTGGCTTTAGGCGGGAATATATCCAATATCGGAGCTAAAATAAATTATGTTAATGCCGACCGTAAAGATTTTTTGCCTACCAACTTAAAATTGGGAACAGCTTTTACCATGGAGCTAGACCCTTATAATACCTTAACGCTCGCTGTAGATGCCAATAAGTTATTAGTACCTTCTTTGGGTGCTAACAGCGGCCAGAGTGTTCCTAGTGCTATATTCTCTTCCTTTGGCGATGCTCCTGGCGGCTTTAGCGAAGAAATGCAGGAAGTAGTGTTAAATACTGGTTTAGAATATTGGTATAATCAGTTATTTGCTGCCCGTTTGGGTTACTTTTACGAAAGCCCTAATAAAGGTGATCGTCATTACTTAAGTTTGGGAGCAGGTATCCGGTATCAAAAATTCGGGATTGATTTTGCTTACCTTGTTCCTAACGGCGATAGAAGCAATCCTTTAGCAAGTACTCTTCGTTTTACTTTGCACTTTAACTTAAGTAATGAAGATGGTACTACTGTTCCAACTGAGTAATTAATTGCATGCTTAACCGAACCCAAGCTCCAGCTTTAAAAGAAATTTCTGCTGTACAATTACCACCTGCCGAGATAATTACTTTCCCGAATGGTAGTCGATTGCACCGCATCCATAATGCCACACAACCCATTCTAAAATTCGAGATTGTTCTAAAAGCGGGTAAGTGGTACGAGCCTTATAATGGGGTATCTTACTTAGCCGCTAAAATGTTGTTGGAAGGTACTCAACAATACTCAGCCCGGCAAATTGCAGATATAATTGCTTTATACGGAGCCTCGCTGGAGAGTAATCAAGGTTTTGATCGGACTTCTATTACGCTGTATACGCTTACTAAACATTTCGAACCGTTAGTTAATTTACTCGCCGAAATACTGTATGCGCCAACGTTTCCGGAGAAAGAGTTCGAATTACTTAAAATTCGTACTATCCAGAATATCAGCGTTGAAAAAAAGAAAAACGCCTATTTAGCTAATCAACTTTTCACTCGCAATATTTATGGCCCTAGCCATCCTTACACTACCGGTATGGATGAGGTCATTCTAAGTCAAACTACTTTACCAGAAGTAAAAGAATTTTATAACACTTATTACAATCTTTCAGAAGCTGAAATTTTTATTTGTGGTGATTTTAGTTCGGTAGATATTTCAAAAGTAGAAAGTCTGTTTGGCAGTTCCAGCATCCAAGGAGAACCAGCATTGACGAAGGAATACAAGCCTGCCGGTACCATTAAGAAAGATTTTTTAGTAAAAGAAGATAGTTTACAATCCTCAGTACGGGTGGGTAGTGCCTGGCCGGCCATGAACCACCCGTACTATCATAAACTAGCCTTATTAAATAAAATACTAGGAGGTTATTTCGGCTCCCGATTAATGAAAAATATCCGGGAAGACAAAGGCTTTACTTACGGCATTTACTCTTCTATTTTGGCGAAAGAACATCATACTATTTTTTTCATCGGTACGGATGTTAATTATCAAAATTCGCAGCAGACGTTAGATGAAATTTATAAAGAAGTAAATTTACTAAAGAACGAGCCGGTTGAACTTTCAGAACTTCAGACTGTACAAAATTATACTTTAGGCAAGTTGGCTAATGATTTAAGTACCATATTTGATCAGGCGGAAAAGTATAAAAACATTATTTTGCATAATCTGCCTTTAACTTTTTATTCGGATTATATTAAGGCCATCAAATCTATAACACCTCAAGAATTAAACCTACTTGCCAATCAATACTATATTCTTGATAACTTTTATGAAGCGGTAGTTGGCAAACCAGTGGATTAGTAAATTTTTTCTTTTAAATAACACCACCGAATAAACTAAAATCCGACTTAAACCCGGTTCTTACACTGGATGTAAGTCGGATTCGTTTTTAGTATTAGTTAATTATCGATTATTTACGAATCAAGTACTTTATCTGTAAACCAACATAATAGTTTCTACCGGGAGCAGCCTGGAAATAACGACTACCAAATCCATTTAAGTCGTTACCTAAGCTATATGTTTTATCTAGCGCATTATCTATCCCGCCGTAAATTTCAGTTTGCCATTTTAAGCCAAGACTGCGCCGGATACCACCACGCGCCCCTAGTAAAAAGTAAGAGTCGGCGTAAACCGAATTAGCATCGTTAAGCGGAATTTTATTAGTGTAGTTGGTAGTTGCATTCAGGTAAAACCCAGGTTTACTTTCGAGATCCAACCCAGCCAACCAAACGTGCGGCGGGGTACCCGTTAATTTATTACCGGAATAATCTGAATCGTTCTGACGGTATTCCCGGAAGCGGAAGTGGCTATAAGCGTAGGTACTCCAGACTTTTAAAAAGGAAATTGGTTTTCTGGAATCCTGAATAAATGCATACGATAACGCCGCTTCAATTCCTTGTTGCCGGGTCGCTCCCGCATTATCAAAAACTACAATGCCAGCCGCATTCGTACGGCTTACGATCGTTTCATTTAATTTAAACCAAAAGCCTACTAAGTCAAAAACCAGCTTTTGTTTTAATGCGTTTCCCCGCAAACCAACTTCATAATTTAAACCTCTTTCGGCTTGCAGTTGGGTATTAAAGCTACCATCCGAAGGACGGATTTCGGCATCTGTAGGAGGCGAGAAACCGGCACTAATACTACCATGGGCTGAAAGCTGCGGCGAAATAACTTTTAGTAAACCTAACCGGGGTGAAAATTGCGGGTTGAACGACCGGCGGTTGCGATAATTACTGGTGGTATCCGCACTGGAAACCCGTGTTAAATCATACTGCAGAAAATTAAGGCTGCTTCCTAAAGTAAGAATAAAGTTGCCGGGTAAATCAGCTTCTGCCTGAGCGAAAACAAAACCTTGATCAGCTGCTACTTCGTCGTCAAAATTTAACTTCCCTGGTTCTCCCACTCTATTTTGATAATGACGAGAATTTACGAAGCTATGCTGAAATTCGCCTCCTACCGTAAATCTTAGCAGCCTTTCCGCCACTAAGGTGGAATAGGTTGTTTGCGTGCGCCCACCAAAAGCCTGGTTTGCATTTCGCTCGTAATCCGTGGTAAACGGATTATTTAAGAATGAAAATACGCCAAACAAGGACGTGTTATTTCGCCAATGTTCGTTGAATTGGTACTGATGCGCCAAGCCTATGTTTATGCCTTGTAATTTAAGCGATGCTTTCTGATCAATATTTACCTGCCGGGCTGCCCGAGGATTACTTTCATATTGTTCCCGGGTAAGAGCGCCCGGTAATTGATAATACAAATCAGAAAAATAGGTATGAAAAGTAAATGTTTGCTTATCAGAAGGATAAAACTGCCCGGTAAGTAATACTGCATCCCGATCCATGGCGCTTTGTTGCCTGTAGCCATCCAGCTCTTGTTTAGCGTAGCGCACCAGGAAACCAGAAGTTTCGGAGGCGGTAGTGGCAGTAGCGGTATAGCGCTTTAAACCGTAAGAGCCAACCATAGAACCAATTTCTAAGGCACTTTCTCCTGCTCTTGGACGAATGGTTTCTAATCGTACGGTTCCTCCAGTGCCCGCTCCATATACGCTACCAGCAGGTCCTTTAAGCACTTCAATTTTTCCAATAGTACCTGCATCGAGCAAGTTAAGAGGTAATGTGCCATTTGCTTCTACTAATGGCACATCGTTCAAGTACATTTTAACGTTACGTACCCCAAATGGAGCCCGTAAACTACTACCCCTTATGGATAAACGGTAACTGGCAGTAGCTCTTTCCTCCATGCGCACTCCCGGCAAAGTATTTAGAGCTGGAACCAGAGAGGTAGTATTATATCGTTCCAGCTCTCTTGGAGTTAATAAACCCACTGAAGCCGCGGTTTGCTGAAGAGGACGGTTAGTAGCATACCCGGTTATTACTACTTCTTGTAAAGCCCGGAAGTCTGTGTCTAAAGATATTAATGAATTATTTACTAAAGTATCTGGGTTGATATATTTGGTCTGATACCCAAGTATTGAAACAACAATCGTATCGGTAGTAGATGGTAAAGTTAAAGTAAATGCACCTCTGCTATCGGTTGTTGTTCCTGTTGAAGTTCCAGGTACACTAATGGTTGCTCCAATTAAAGGTTGCTGAGTTTTGGCTGCAGTTACTTTCCCCGAGAGTGTTTGTTGGGCTTTAGTTGTAAACGTGATGAAAACTATAAATAAAAATGTTATTAAATATATTCTCATGAATTAATATGTACCTGTTGGTTACTTTACGTTTTACGTCATTTAATTAAAAGGCAACAAATATAGCTTTAAAAGTTCACGTAGTTGTGTAGAATAAGTTAAACGTAACATAATTGTTTTCTATTTATAATAATCCCAAAAATAGTATCTATGAAAAAAGCAGCAGTTGAATTCTGTTATATCCCATATTATTAAGTTAATGGGCTAAAGTAATTTACTATATTCAATATTGATATCTTCGAAATAATATTCTAAAATTCAATCGGTTAACTACATAAAAGTCTAACATTTAATAGCTTGATACTTGTGTCTTTTTTCTTAATCATGCTAGATTTAAAAAGTAAATATTCAATCCAATAAAAAAGGCTTCCCTAGTAAGAGAAGCCTTTTTTATTGGATTGAATTTATTAAGAGTAAGTACTAAATGCTATTAAATAGTTCTTAGCAATTTCACTTCAGAATTAAATTCAAGTAGAAGCTGCCGTTTGAAATCATGTATTTCTAATTTATCACTTGGAAGCTAATGTCTTCTGTATTTTAAAGGTAGTTCTACGATTCAATTGGTGCTCCACCTCGGAACATGGCACATTATCCGCACAACGGTTTACTAATTGCGTCTCTCCATATCCGCGAGCAGTTAAACGATCACGGGATACACCCTTCGAAACAAGATAATTAACGGTGGCTTCGGCTCTTAAATCTGATAACAATTGATTATAACCATTACCCTCCCGACTATCGCAATGTGATCCCATTTCAATCTTCACTTTAGGATTGGCCAATAACGTTACAGCTAACTTGTCTAACTCTAAAGCTGCATCCGAACGGATTTCCCACTTATTTAAGTCAAAATAAATATTAGCCAGAGCAATTGCTATATTCGTTTGAATGCGATCGAAAACTAAAGTAGTTTTTACCGTATCCAATGCATTGTCCGGCACCTGAACTGTAGCGGGCTGGGTTAAGAAAGATGGCTTACTTCCCACCAAAGAATAAGTATTTCCTTTAAAAACTTTAAAGTAATATTCTCCTTTTTTATCTGTAAAAGCCACAATTGAATCTTTTCCGTTAGGCTGAGTTAACCGCAGGCGCACATTACTTAATGGTGCTAAGCTTTTTTTACCAATTTGCCCGGCAATGCGCTCTATGGTAGTTACTGCTAAAATAGCTGGTTGCTGGATCAAAGAATAACTATAAATATCAGCAGTAGCTTCTTCACTGAACCGATCCGAAGAAAATAAACCTGATTGGCCATTCTCCTCTACCAGCATACCATAATCATTGCGGGAAGAATTAATAGGCAACATTAGATTGGATACTGAAGACCAGGTAGAACGTTCTCCGGTTGCTGAAAATATATCTAAACCCCCAAACCCATTATGACCATCCGATGAAAAGTATAAAATACCCTTTTGGTCGAACGAAGGAAACATTTCCCGGCCACTTGTATTAATTGTATTTCCTGCATTTACTGGTTTGCTCCAATTGCCATTTCCCAAGCGCTCGCAATAGTAAATATCAGTAAGACCAAAGCCACCTGGCATGTCCGAAATAAAATAAAGAAGGTTCCCATCAGGTGATAATACCGGATGCCCTACAGAATACTCCTCCACTTTATTGTAAGTAAAAGGTTTAGGTTCCGACCATTTACCACCGTTATTTTGCGAAGAGTATATTTCCAGGCGATTGACAAAACCGGAGGCAAAGGGGTTTTCTACCCAACTGGTTGGGTCCGGATTGGCTTTCTTGTTTGCTAATTTTACCAGGTTGGTACGGGTAAAATAAATAGTGGTATTAGCAGAATCTATAGCAGCCGGACCATTATGAAATTCAGAATTTAAATTGGTGGAAAGAGGAACTGGTTTAGACCAGGTAGTACCGTTCTTCACACTCCCAAATAATTTTAAATAAGGTCTTCCCGTCCAACCATAAATTTTATCTTTTTCTTTACTCTTTGCACTTGGTTTAGCTGTACCCCGATCAGAGGTGAAAAGAATGCCATTTTTGTAAGGAATGGGGCTGAAATCAGAGTTTAAGGAATTTAGCTCGGAAACGGCTTTTACTTCTACTAACGGCGGACGTTTCTGCCACTGAGCGGCAAGATCACAGGATTCAGCTAGTTTTCGAGCTTGGGTGGCCTCTGTTGGTACTTTCTCGGCGTATTGTAAGTATTGTACTTTTGCTTCTTCGTATTTGCCATTTGTATGCAACATCTGGGCATAATAAAGAATATTTATTGGCTCAGCTTCCGGAAATCTTAAAACTTCGGCATACCACGCTTCAGCAGCTACCGAACGATTGCTAAGCCGGTTTGCATCGGCAAGGTGCTGGGTAACAGGGAGAGTCGGAGCTTTTCTTTCAATAGTTTTTTTATACTCCTCAATAGCTAAAGAATATTTATAACTATCAAAATATTGGTTCGCTTTCCGGAGGGCTGACTGAGCTTGTAGCTTTCCGGTTAAACCACTAAATACTACAACCAATATTAAAAAGACGATTTTTGTAAAGTTATATTTCATAATTAACAGTAGCCGTATTATTAAAAATATTGAGGGGTCAGCATTTTAGTTTCCGCTTTTTTGAATAGTAATATTCCTAGCGAAAACTCGTGCGTACTATAATTATTTAATTGCGTCAGGGTAAAATCGTAAGAATAACCTAACCGCAATTTTGGAGATAAAAACACTTCGCCAATGGCAGACACGGCATCTTTATTAGCCAGGTCAGATGCTTCAAAATTATTTTTAAAAATATTTGCTGCTGTGCGGTACGTACCACCCAGCCAAATGCGGTTTTCAATCAATAAAAAAGCATTTACGTCGAGGTTCGTTGGGCCATGAAAATTTTCTTTCATCAGAATAGATGGCTTAAACTTTAAATGCTCACCTAAATCAAAAACATAACCTGTTGTAAGAAAATAGCTACGTTCAGGATTAAAAGCATTTTCCTGTTTCATTCCGATCAAGTCGGTAGCTGATATTCCCAGAAAAAACCTATCCGTGTGGAAGTAAACTCCCAATTTTAAATCCGGTTGAATCAGATTCGTTTCAACATTATCAATGGTAGGATCGTTTGGATCAGTAGTAGTAAGTTTGTTTCGGTCTACTCTAAACTGCGAAGCCCCAGCAGCTATTCCTACACTTAAAACGCCACTTTCCGAAACATTCAATTTTACTGCGCCATTCACCGAAGCAGAAGTCCGGCGCTGAGCACCAATGCGGTCGTTTATGGCTTGTACTCCTATCCCAATGCGGTTAGATTTGTTAACTCCATCTACACTAAAGGATTGAGTAGTAGGCGCGCCTTCTAAACCGGTCCATTGAGTGCGGTAAAAAGCATTTAGATTAATAACATTTTTACTGCCCGCATAAGCCGGATTAATAACCAACCCGTTAAAAATATATTGGGTATACTGCGGTTTATATTGAGCCATTGCACTGAAAGACAAAAGCATAGCCGCACAAAATAAACGTAATTTCATTTTATTGTTCCTAAATTTTGGTTTGTCTAACGTACAACTGTAATATAACCACGGTACAGCTTGGTATTTCCATCGCATAATTTTACCCGCAGCACATAAAAATAGGTTCCCTCGCCAAGCCCAGTTGCCCGCCAGTTATTTTGGTAATTTCTGGCCCGGAAAACTTCATTTCCCCAACGGTTTAATATTTGAATTTCGTTGTCCGGAAACTTAGTTAAATTTTCTACTATCCAGGATTCATTTTTATCGTCGCCGTTTGGAGTAAAGGCAGTTGGGAAAGTAAGATTGGCATCGGCTGCTTTAGCGTCAGCATTAAAAGTAGCGGCTATGCTACTGCAACCAGCGGTATTGGTTGCGATAACGGTAATAGTACCATTGCGATCTAACCGGTCAGCAGTAACTTTTATGGCGGTTGTACCCTGGCCAGCAGTAATTGTAAATCCTTCCGGAACCGTCCAAGCATAATTGGTAGTACCCGGCACTTCGGTTACGGTGTACATTAAACCAGTGCAAGGTCCGCTTTTATCGGTAATAACCGGAGTAGCCGGAACAGCATTGGGAGTGATCGAATTTGTTTCGGTGCTACCACCAATACCGCAGGAATTAGAAACTAATACCGATATTTTACCGGAATCAGCACCAACTAACACCGTAATAGTATTGGTATTTTGACCAGAACGGATTTGCCAGTTTGCCGGTAGAGTCCAGGTATAATTATCAGCTCCAGCTACTGGAGCAATAGTGTAAGTCTGCTCAGATCCGACACATACTGCGAGTGGGCTTGTTATCTGGCCGGGCAACGCAGGCGGTCTGTTTACCTTTACTTGAACTATTTGTGACTCTCCATTCGAACATTTCGAATTGATATTAATCGGACTGATGGATATTTCAGAGTTAGCTTTGGCAGTGTCATCTACTTTAACTACAATAGTACTGTTAGATCCTGTAATTTTAGTAAATCCAACAGGTAGTACGTATTGAAAACCAGTTACTCCATTTATGTTATCAACCGAAAAAGTAATAATATCACCTACGCAAACTTCTTTTTTACCAGCAACTAATACCGGCTTAGAAGGAGCAACGCATATAACTACTTCGGATAAATCATTGCCTGATATTAAATCTAATTCGTTCCCTGCAATTACGGCCGAATTTGCTATTTGACCTGCTATTTGCGGGAGAGCGGTTAAGGTTATGGATGTTTCCTGACCGGCAGCTAGACTACCAATAATCCAGCTGTAGGTACCCGTACTAGCATCAAATTGACCTTCGGGAGAAGAGCGAACATATTTCAGATCAGATGCTAATACATCAGTAACTACTACGCCGGTAGCATTAGTGGGGCCATTATTCCGGGCCGTAAGGGTATAAGTAACTTCATTACCTAAGGTAATAGTGCTACTGCTGGCTTTTTTAATAATCTGCAAATCTACTAAAGGTACCGCCCCGGCATCAGTAACTACTGTAGCTTTATTATTAAGACCTGTGGGATCAAGAACAGCATTATTTGTTATTTGCGCTGTATTGGTTATCCTACCGTTCTTAATAATTCGAGCATTAATCGTTAGAATGGCTTTTTCATTTACGCCTAAATCACCGATGGTAAATAAATTTTGACTGTAAGTAGAGGTGGGATCTACGGATATGTTTTGGGTGTAATTACCGGTATTAACAGTTGGATTTCCAAGTATTGAAAGAAAACCAATAGGAAAAGTTTCGGTTAAGGCTACGTTAGTAGCTTTATCTGGACCAAGGTTTTCTACCGTAACTACATAGTTAAGGATATCCCCTACTTTAGCAACTGTTTTATTAACGGTTTTAGTAACGTACAAATTAGCCGATGCAGTAGGTATTCTGATGGATACTTCTGCATTGTTTTTAATGGGATTTGAATCCTGGGTATCAGCTTTAACTGCAACTTTATTTGTAACTACGTTAGCGGGGGCAATGGCTTTGGCGGTAACAGTAACCACTACTTTATCCTTAACTTTCATGCTACCCAGCTTAAAAAGAAACACCTTTTTATCGGGCTCAAAAATTACCTGCACAGATCCGGGGGCGCTGTAATCAACAACCTCTAAATTTGCATAAGGAAAATCTTCTACTACCTCTACATTAGCGGCTTCTTGTGGACCATAATTAGTTACGGTAATGGTAAAAGTTACCATCTCGCCCAAAGGAACAGTATTACGGTTTGATTTTTTTTCGATACTTAAATCTGCTTCAATAATATTTGCCAAATAAATGTTATTATCCTGCAGAGTGACACTACCATTTAATGCTAAAATGCGGCCTTCTACACTGGTACCTTCGCTTAACCGAATGGCTTCGCCGGTGGCCGATCCATTATTATTTACTAAATAGTTACCCTGCAAAACTGCATTTGCATCAGGAATACCGCCGGTTGAGGCTGGAATTATTACCCCATTAATTTGAAAGAATACGTTTTTCGCCTGGGCACCTCTCTCCATGGCTATTATGGAGCCCGGTTCATAGCTAAAATTCCCCTCTATTTTAAATATAAAAACTGCATCTGTCCGGTTTTGGCCATCTAGCCGTAAAAGACCGGAAAGCAATACATTAGGATCACTGAAACTGTAAACTCCCGGGCTCAGAATCATTCCGTTTGTAACTTCAGGATCACCAACCGGAGTAAATCCGTTTCCTAATTTAGGCCCATGGGTATACTCGGTTGTTTGATTTTTAACAAAGTCGTAAGCTTCTTTTGCGCTTTGTAGTACCGCATCTGCCATAGGAGTATTTAACTCCGTTGTACCAATAATTACTCCGGGACCAATTTCAGGGTCAAAACCGGTTAAAGTACCTGTAGTAACAGCCAAGTCTGCGAAAACCACACTTGCATCTGCATTAGAAACTCCGGCCGGACCAAGAACAGCAAAATCCTGGGCATTTTTTAAATCCGGAACTTTTGCCTGCTGGGCGCAGAGGCGAAAAGTGGTTAGTAGAAATGAAATAATTAGTAAAAAGTTTTTCATACATTAATTACATTGCAGCTGTTCCTAAAGAATATCTTTATATTTTAATTCTTATTTCCTCTGATATGCAAATACTATTCCTATATTTTGAGTAATAAATATTTTCAATTGATATATTAATACCTTTTAATACTGATTAGTTCATCTCTTTATTATACTATATTGAGAATGTTATTTCATTATGCTTTTAAAAACAAAAAAGCCTCACCAGAATCCTGATGAGGCTTTTTATTAAATTAAATAACAGCTTATATAAATACGTGTCGTTCGGCGTGGTAAGAAGATCTTACTAAGGGTCCAGACTCTACGTATTTTAGTCCGCGGTTAAGTCCTTCTTCGCGATAATGCGCAAATAAATCCGGATGAATAAATTCTGCTACTTCTAAATGCCGTTTAGTAGGTTGCAGATATTGTCCTAAGGTTAAAATATCAAGGCCATTCGCTACTAAATCGTCTATTGCCTGATAAACTTGTTCCCGGGTTTCTCCCACCCCCAGCATAATACCAGATTTAGTCCGTTTCCCGTATTCTTTAATTCGTTTAATCTGCTCCAGACTACGTTCATATTTAGCTTGCGGCCGAACCATACGGTATAACTCTTTTACCGTTTCCATATTATGACTCACTACTTCCTGGCCCGCAGATATCATCGTGATCAAGGCATCCCAGTTAGCTTTTACATCCGGTATAAGGGTTTCAATAGTTGTTTCCGGCGATAGTTGTTTTACCTGCACTACCGTTTCATGCCAAATACTAGCACCTCTATCTTTTAATTCATCGCGGTTTACCGAGGTAATTACCGCATGCTTCACTCCCATTAACTTAATAGCTTCGGCTACCCGGCGTGGTTCGTCCTGATCGTACTCATTAGGCCGGCCGGTTGCCACTGCGCAAAAAGAGCAGCTTCGCGTACATACATTACCTAAAATCATAAAAGTAGCCGTGCCCGCGCCCCAGCATTCGCCCATGTTCGGACAATTACCACTTTCGCATATTGTATGTAATTTATATTGGTCTACCAGGTTTCGAACTTTGGCGTACTCTTTCCCTATAGGCAATTTTACTCGTAACCAATCTGGTTTACGGGTTTTAGCTATTGGTTCTGCTGGTTGAATAACCGGCAGCATTACAATCTCTTCCATAACACAAAGATAAACATTTATCCGATAGCAATAAATTCACTTTAAAAAAGCAACATTACTTCGGAATATAAAAAGGTAAGTCTTTAAAATAATAAGGTTAAAACTTTTCAAGTTGGTTCCCAAAAACAACTTAACCCGTTTTTAACTCTAACTTTATAAATAACAGTTAAACTAGTATATTGTTAGTAGCTATTATGAGCCAGATAGATTTGTTAGTTAGTAAATTTTAGCAAAAAGAGGCTGGGAAATAACAGGAAAGATGGAATAAGATTAATTGCTTATTCAATTTCTGAAAACAACAATAGCTTAATTTAAGCACTAGCAATTAAGGATTAACTACTTGCTGGTCTTAGACTATTTTACAATTTTTTACTATTTACGACGACCGTAGTACAGGGTAAGATAAAACGATGGGAAAAATTGAGCATTATCTGCTTGCGGAATAATCACCATTTTTTTGGCAAAAGCTTCTAATACAAAACCTACTTCTACCCCTGTTACATCTTCGCGGTAGCGGCCATATTCAAAGTTTACTCCCCCCCGAACGTGCAAACCAGGTCGGAATTTACTTTCGCCTAAACCAGTAAAAAATGCAGCACTACCCCGAATCCGGTTTTCAAAGTCAGTATGAATTTCCGGATTGTACGCTTCTACCCGGTAATCTGCCACTGCATTTGGCCCGCGAGAATAATCGGTATAATCGTAAACAATGTAGTAGGGTGCTAAAAGTCCAATGGAAGGGCCGGCAGCCACTACTCCATTTACTTGCACCCCTGATTCGGGAGCTTTCCGGAAAAAGACATATTCGCGCCCAATTTCAGGACGTAAAACAAATAAATAATTGGATTTACCGTAAATAAAGGAGTTACCAGTACTGGACGAATAACGCCGATTTTCTTTAGGGTGTTTTACTTCTACTACTTCTAAAGCCCAGAATTTAAACCAGCTATCGTGTAGGTAACGCGAGGATTTTATCATGCTGCCCCCAATGAGCCCGCCATTAGTATTAAAATTTACCCCATACACAAATTCTTTCTGGGGTAACTGATCATCTTGCTGCGCGTATGATGGCAACGCGGCCAAGCCCAGCACAAAACAAAAGAGAATATATTTCAGCACTCTGATAACCTTTTAATTTAATTCAATTAAATAAATTTTTGGCGCACCTCAAATAAAAATATAATAGCTATGAACCTTACAATAACAACTAAATACATGGGGCTACTACGTACAGAAGCTACGCATCTAGCTTCGGGCAATACTTTAATTACCGATGCTCCTACCGATAACAATGGCCGCGGCCAAGCATTTTCGCCTACTGACCTGGTAGCCGCAGCACTAGGCTCTTGCATGCTTACTATAATGGGTATTACTGCCAACCGCCATAAGTTAAACGTAGAAGGTACTCAAATAGAAATTGTTAAAATAATGATTGCAAACCCACGTCAAATTGCCGAAATTATTTTAACCTTTACTATGCCCAATAACGATTTTACTGAAATGGATCGTACCTCACTCGAAAATGCAGCCCGTACCTGCCCGGTAGCACTTAGCCTGAATCCGGACTTAAAACAAACTGTAATCTTTAATTGGTAAACGTTTTTTGTTAAATTTCATTGTTTTTAAACGTTAACCAAATAGTAGCAAACCAACTGATTAACAAAATAAAGTCTTTCCTATTTTACCGATTTATTCTTAATCAGCTGCTTAATGGAAAGACTTTATTTAATATCAGAAATATAATTTTATTATCCCAAAGCTTTTTTTACTTCATCCAATCTAATTCCTAAGTGCGACCAATCTGAAGTGCATTCGCCGTCCCGAATCAATAATAATTGCGGAGATTCGTGCCGAACATCAAAAGTTGCCGCAATCTGATTCGAAATAGACCGATACGATAGTAAGTCTAAATAATACGGTTTCACGTTCTCTAGTCCTGCTTCGTCCCATTGGCGTTCTAACCGGCTTTTAGCTGTAGCACTAATGGAACATGAGGTGCTATGTTTAAAAATAATAACCGGTTGTTTTAAAGATTCTGCTTTTATATTTTCTAATTGCTCCCCGGAGGTAAGCGTATGCCATTTAATCATGTAAATTACTTTTAGTTACTAAATACATCTATTTCTTTTTCTTCCGGTCAGCTTTATGTTTTAGCTTCAATTTACCTGGTTCTGTATAAAGTACATTCCCATTGTTTGTAAATTGATAGCTTTCCCATCCTTCCTGAACATCTACCTGCTTACGGCCAGATTTTCCTTTCTTATACGTGAAATTACTTGTATTTAGATGCGATTCTTTATAATCTGCTTTTATGCGGGCAGCTTCCCGTCTACTTTTTCTGGTTTCGGCTTTTAATTGCGCATCGTTCGTAATAGCAATCTGGGCAGAAGCCTGTAAACTAAAAATCAGAGTAAAGAAGATAGAAACAAAAGCTGTTTTTAAATAAAAGAAGGGAGTAGAAACGGGAACCATAATTGCTATCTAAAAAACATCAACACACCCCTACTATACTGATTTTAAGCGTTTTGGTTTCTGCTTAAGGCCTTTATAACTTTTCTTCTTCATTAATCCGTTTTTATCGTAACCCACCAGTTTGCTTTGGCCAAAACCTTCCTGGCCCGGATTAGCAGTATCGGCTTTTTTGCGAAAAATGGTAAACTTACGTCCACCTCCTGGTTCCGGACACGGAATTTTGCCACTATTGCAGCCAGACAGTATAACGAAGCTGAACAAGAAGAGAAAAATAAAAATACGGGAATAATTAGCGGATGAAATTACCAAAATAAATTACAAATAAGAATCTGACCTAAATATATAAATAACCTAATATAAATCAAAGACATAAGTCCATTTATTCTAAAATCAACCACAATAACTAAGTTATTGAATATAAGAGATAGCCGTTTAATTTTAGTAAAAATATTTTTAGTAAGTGGTTGGTTAATACTGCAGTAATTGTTCTATTTTTTGTTTTAACCGTTGAATGGGTAAAAACAACTGCTCTAAGGGCGGAGAAAACGGCACCGGAGTATCCAGGCTACCCACTCGTATAACCGGGCTATCTAAATATTGAAAACAATTCTCTGAAATCCAGGCACTAATCTCGGCACCTACTCCACCTGTTATGGTGTCTTCGTGTATAATTAATACCCGGCCGTTTTTTTGTACCGTAGCACGAACCGCCTCCTGATCCCAGGGTAACAAAGTCCTCAAATCTAAAATATCGGCTTTTACATCGGGCATGGTTTGCAATAACTGGCTTGCCCAGTGTACCCCCATGCCGTAGGTAATTATAGAAAAATCAGTCCCTTCGGTAACTAACCTGGCTTTCCCGATTTCAATGGTATAGTAATCATCCGGAATAAGATTTGAAACAGACCGGTACAGTAATTTATGTTCAAAGTATAGAACTGGGTTAGGATCAGCAATGGCGGCGTTTAACAAACCTTTGGCATCGTACGGGGTAGACGGATACACAATTTTTAAACCCGGAGTATGAAAGAACCAGGCTTCGTTCGACTGCGAATGGAAAGGACCGGCCGCAGTACCAGCTCCAGTCGGCATCCGGATTACTACATCGGCATTTTGCCCCCACCGGTAATGCGACTTGGCTAAATTGTTCACAATCTGGTTAAAGGCGCAGCTCACAAAATCGGCAAACTGCATTTCAATTACCGACTTTTTTTCTTTAACTGATAAACCTAATCCAATACCCATAATAGCCGATTCGCAAAGCGGCGTATTCCGGATGCGGTCTTTGCCAAATTGCTCTACTAATCCTTCGGTTACTTTAAAAACCCCACCGTATTCGGCAATATCCTGGCCCATTATTACCAATTCGGGATATTTCTCTAAGCTTTGGCGCAAGCCATCCGTTATCGCATCCACGTACCGTTTTTCGGACTGCTGTTCTGATTCAGGTTCTTCTATTATTTGCTGATAAGGTGCATATACATCGGCTAATTCCCCGGCTATATCGGCAGTAGGCATAGGAGTGGCAAAGGCTGCTTCTAATCCTTGTTCAATGCTAGCTTTAAATTCATCGCGGGTGGCAGCCAACAAACGGGCAGTTAAAACTTTCTCGTCTAGCAGGTATTTTTCATAATTTTCTACCGGATCTTTTTTCGACCATTTCTCGAATAATTCCTGCGGCACGTATTTGGTACCAGATGCTTCTTCGTGCCCGCGCATCCGGAAAGTCATGGCTTCAATTAATATCGGGCGTGGTTTTTTACGGATACTGGCGGCTGCTTGTCGTATGGTATCGTATACTTCCAGTACATTATTACCGTCAATCTGCAAGGTATCTATGCCATAGGCCGGACCTTTATCAATAAAATAATTAAATTTAAATTGCTCCGTATTAGGCGTAGATAAACCATAACCGTTATTTTCAATCATAAAAATTACGGGCAAATTCCAGACCGCTGCTACGTTTAAAGCTTCGTGAAAATCACCTTCGCTCGCTCCGCCGTCGCCACTAAATACCAGCGTTACTTTTCTTTTTTTCTCGAGTAAATCGGCTAAGGCAATTCCATCGGCTACGGCTAGTTGCGGGCCCAAATGCGAGATCATACCTACAATATGATGTTCTTGCGAGCCAAAATGAAAAGAGCGGTCCCGGCCCTTGGTAAAGCCGGTAGTTTTACCTTGAAATTGGGCAAATAATCGGTCTAATGGAACTTCGCGGCAAGTAAACACACCTAAATTCCGGTGCAAGGGCAGTATGTATTCGTCCGCGTCCAGCGCCAGGGTTGCTCCTACCGAAATAGCTTCCTGACCAATGCCCGAAAACCATTTACTTATGCGGCCTTGGCGCAATAAAATCAGCATGCGTTCTTCAATCATGCGAGGCAATAAAATACCACGGTACAAATGCAGCAAATCGTCGTCGGAGTAATCTTTACGGTTATAATTCATTCAGGAAGTTCTAAGTAATCATCAAAATTATAGAAAAACGCTTCATCCTGCATTTCTATTTTACTTTTTCCAGTAGCATTCCTTAAAAATAAAAAGCATTCCTGGCGCATGCATGGATATAATTAGATACCACATATTATTAAAAAAACTTTAAGCAAAACATGTATAGTAAGCTTTTACTATTTTTAAGCATTCTCCGTGTTAACAAGCAAATTCAATTTTTACTTTTTATTGTTAACTTCGTAAACCAAAATCCTAATCTGAAATTAAGATTAAGAAATTTAGTAACCTTGAATTAATTCTTATTCCGTGATAAATTTTAAAGAATTTACCTTAGATAATGGTTTGCGCGTAATTGTGCACGAAGATTTTTCTACTCCTATGGCAGTATTAAATGTGCTGTACGATGTAGGTTCTAAAGATGAGTCGGAAGACCAGACGGGCTTCGCGCATTTATTTGAACATTTAATGTTTAGTGGTTCGGTAAATATTCCGAGCTACGACGAGCCTTTGCAAAAAGTAGGCGGTGAAAACAATGCTTTTACTAGTCCTGATATTACAAATTACTATTTAACAGTGCCGGCCGTTAATATCGAAACCGGCTTTTGGCTCGAATCGGACCGTATGCTGGACCTTGCTTTTTCGGAGCAAGGCTTAGAAGTGCAGCGCAAAGTGGTAGTAGAGGAATTTAAGCAAAATTACCTAAACCAACCTTACGGCGATGTATGGTTGAAATTACGTCCTTTAGCCTATCAACAACACCCGTACAAATGGGCCACTATCGGAAAAGAAATTTCCCATATTGTGGATGCGCAAATCTCTGACGTTAAAAATTTCTTCCGCAAACATTATTCGCCCATTAATGCTATTTTGATAGTTGCCGGCAATGTATCTTTTGATAAAGCTAAAGCTTTAGCCGAGAAATGGTTTGGCCCAATTCCTTCCGGTGAAAAATATCAGCGCCAATTACCTCAGGAACCCGTGCAAACAGAAGCGCGCCGTTTAGAAGTAGAAGCAGATGTACCCTTAAGTGCTCTTTATAAAACCTACCACATGCCAGGCCGCTTAGACCAGAATTACTACGCCGTTGATTTACTCAGCGATATTTTGGGTAGAGGCAAATCATCGCGTCTGTACAACGCCTTAGTAAAAGAACAAAAACTTTTTAATTCTATTAGCGCTTCTATAACAGGTTCTATGGAGCCGGGTTTACTCGTTATTCAAGGTAAGTTAAACGAAGGTGTATCTTTAGCCGAAGCAGATGCCGCTGTTGAATCTGTTACCCATCAAATACAGCAACAGTTAATTGATGAGCAGGAATTAACGAAAGTTAAAAACCAGGCCGAATCTTCCATTGTATTCTCAGAAATTGAATTGTTGAACCGGGCAATGAATCTGGCCTACAGCAAATTACTAGGAAATGCAAATTTTGTAAACGAAGAAGGGGCACTAATACAAGCCATAAATTCCGACAAAATTCTGGCAACTGCCCAGGAAGTACTGGCACCAACTAATTGCTCTACCTTATATTATCAGGCCAAACCACAAGAAATAGCCAAGTAAAACGTAGTAAACCTTTAGTAGTTTACCCGCTTTTAAGCGTAGTTACTTTTACAATGCCAGGAGTACTGCCTTTGGCAAAAAGCCTTGTTTGTCAAAATGGCTAGAAGAGTAAATTAAGGTGATTTTGATTTAAGAATTGGGGCAGGTAATCCCTTATTTTCTTTTTGGGTGGTATCTGCAGCCGGTGTAAAGGTTACTTTCGGTGCCTCCTTTTTGGCAGGTACTATTGCCTTTACTAACCATGGAAAAATAACAGCCGGTACCAGTAAACCCAGAACACAACTCAACAGCAACCGGAAAAACCGTTTCATTTAAATAAAAAATTAAGAGAAGAAGGCGCTTTTGTATTGAAAGAAGGCAGGAGCAAATTATCCTTTTAATTTCAGGTTTTAAAATAAAATACCAAATTAAATTTTCATCCCAAACAGGAAGCAACAACCTGTTAAAATAAAAAAGTCTGCGAGCTTGGTAGCACCTCCCGCAGACTTTTTTATTTTTCAGATGCAAGCAATTTAAGCCTTTTATCTGAGCTTACTGATTGTAAATTCGAGAACAATCTATCAAGTTATATCCTCAGCTTTTAGGCAATCATTTTTACATTAGCGAGTAAATTATTTATTTGTTTAATTTCGTCGGGAGTAAGCATAAAATTGGCGGCTTTGGCATTTTCGGCTACCTGCTCCGGGTTACGAGCCCCTACCAAAGCAGCTACAATTGCGGGTTGTTGAAAGGTCCAGTTAATTACTAATTGCGCTAAAGTTACCCCGTAACCATCGGCGATAGGTTTTATTTGCTGCAGAAAATTATTAATAGTTTTTCGGTTTTGCGATTTAAAATGCAAGGTATTAGGCCGATGATCGCCTTCTTCGAATTGGTAATCGTCGGTAATTTTGCCGGTTAAAATTCCCCGCTGCAAAGGACTGTACGCCAGAATACCGCGTCCATGTTCCAGACAATACGGAACTACGTCGGCTTCTACTTTGCGCTCTACCATGCTGTAGGGTACCTGGTTGGTTACTTGCTTTACGGTTTGGTCGGCAGTACGCATTTGCTCGGCACTGTAATTACAAACGCCCGAAGCCCGGATTTTGCCTTGCTCCAGCAACCGTGCAACTGCTTCCATGGTTTCGTCGATGGGGGTAGAAACATCGGGCCAGTGGATTTGATACAAGTCGATGTAATCAGTTTGCAGACGTCTTAAACTTTGCTCGCATTCATAAATCACACTTTCTTTGCCAGCGTACCGGTAAATCTTCAAATCGTTTCCGTTGTTATCTTTCGAAGCCATAAAATCACCGGGCCGGTCAACATCCCAACGCATGCCGTATTTGGTTAAAATTTGAGCTTCGTGGCGGCGGCCTTTTAGTGCTTCACCTACAATTTCCTCGCTTACTCCTTGTCCGTATACCGGCGCAGTATCAATACTGGTAATTCCCAATTCTAAAGCTTTGTTTATAGCTGCTAAGGCATCTTGCTTATCAGATCCGCCCCACATCCAGCCACCAATAGCCCAAGCCCCAAAAGTAATAGCCGATACTTTAACTCCACTGTCAGCTAACTCATTGTATTTCATAGTTCTGTAATTTATAGAAAGTTTAGTTTTTAATAAAAAATATAGCCTTAGGCTTTACCTGAATTATTTAAATTATTTTAGAAGTGCTTTATACGAGTAGTAAAGAAAAAAAAGTAAATTTTACTTTCTCCATTTCTAGCCTTTTAAAATTTTGAGAATTTAAATCTTAGTAAAAACAAACAATACGTAACTCTGCCTAAAAAATTTAGAACCAATGGATATTACAAGCTATTATACCAAGCCCGCTTCTTTAAGCATAGCGCGTAAGGTTTGTAAATCATGGGACATGGCAGCAAAAACTTCTTCTTTCGGAATGGTAATTTGTTTTTTGCCTTGATCGGCTCCCCCGAGTGGGTATTCAAAGTGAACCGACAAAGGGCCGGAAATGCCGTATTGTTTTACCAGGCTGAAATACTTTTTAAAATCTACCATGCCTTCGCCAAGCGGTACCAGTTGATGTTCCCATTTACCTTCCTTTTTTGCCCAGTAAAAATCCTTGATATCCATGCACCGAATGTAGTTTTTTAATAAATCCACATCGTTCACCCACGAAGCGCTGCCCTCGGCTGTGGCGTGGTTAATATCATATTGTACGCCCATCCAACGGGGATCCAGGTCTTTGAACAGTTCCCATAAATCCCAAACAGCGGCTCCCACGCTTGTGCCCGAATGATTTTGGTACGCACCATGAATATTATATTTCTGGTTGAGTGCCGATAATTCCTGAAATTGTTTTTTATACTTCTCCAAACTTTTTACTACCCCTAATTGCGGATCATAATTTACCCAGGCGGTACGGTAATATTTAATACCGGCTTGGCTAGCTGCTTTTAAAATAGGTTCGGTTAAAGGATGTTGAGCATCTGATATTTCGGTAACCATCATCGGTACATCCAAACCCGCTTTCCGAATCTGGGCTACAACTTTCGGTAATTCAGTTGCAGCTTGTGCCGGCTCCATGTGGCCGCCTTTCCGAACCGTTAAATCAATGCCGTCGTACCCCAGGCTGGCTACACTCTTCGCCATTTCCGGAATAGTAAGCCAGTGCAAATGCTTCGAGAAAACACAAATGGGTCGGTCGGTTTTAACGGGTTGTACCGCCGATATATTTTTGGCTAGGGCAGCTATTGGCAACAAGGCACCGGCAGTAGCTAAAGAACCTATAAACGCCCGGCGGGAAATAATACCTTGGGCGGAAGAATTATTTACATCCATACTTTTTTCCGAAATAAAAACCTGTTACCGTGATTGATTTAATTACTTTATAAAAAAAGTAAGTCTGCTTTTTCCTGTTACTTAAGTACTTTAACGAAATTAGTTGAAGCTATCATTTACAGTAAGTTGTTGAGCATTATAAATTTACTAAACTACCAACGAACAACTAATAACCAACAACTACTTATTCCATTCTGCTGCGTACCCGAAAACAACGTGCTTTATTCTGTTCTTAATTTTCTATGAAATTAATTTATTCTTTTGCGGAAGCTTTATAAAAACCTACTTCGGCGAGCTGAACCGGTTGTTTGGCTTGTAACACGGTAAAGCGTACTTTGCTGGTTTTTATTTCCGGAAAACGAAGTAAACGTTTGTAGCCTATGGTAGTAAAAGTTTCTACTTTTTCCCAGGTTTTACCATTCCAATACTCTAACCGAGCCTCGGCTACGCGTTGACCTTCGGCTATATTTTCCTGAAACAATGCCCGGTCGATGGTAATTAACTTTTTAAAATCGAACTCGATGGGTTTATTTACCGCTACTGTTACGTTGGTTTTTAATTGTCCGTCGGTAAGCACAGCATTAGCGCTGCCTTTCGCAAAATTATTTTTAAAAGTTTCGTTTAAAATACTTCGGAAATCATATAAACTCTTGGTATCTGATTCGGAGAAAAGCCCCTGCCGGTTAGGCGGAATATTGAGTAATAACAAGCTATTGCGACCTACCGACTGGTAATACAGATTTACTAATTCTTTACCGGTTTTTACCTGGTTGTCTTCACTGGCATGGTAGAACCAGCCGGGCCGGATAGACACGTCGGTTTCGGCCGGAATCCATAATTTACCGTTCGGGTCACCAGTGTTCAGGTATTTAGAATCGGCTTTGCCCGGTGCCATGCCGGTAGTAGTAATAGTAGACCAGCATGTTTGGCCCGCATTACCTGATTCGTTGCCCACCCAGCGTACATCTGGGCCAACATCCGAAAATAGAACTGCCTTAGGTTGCAATTGCCGTACTAATTGCCAGTAACCATTAAAGTCGTACTGCATGTCTTTGGCATTTTTACCTTTAGCCCCATCCAACCAAACTTCTGCCACTTCGCCGTAATTGGTTAATAATTCCTTCAGTTGATTCTTGTAAAAATCGTTGTAGGTGTTAGTGCCATAGCTAGATTCATGCTGGTCCCAGGGCGAGAGGTAAAAACCAAACTTTATTCCGTATTCCCGGCAAGCGTCCGCAATTTCTTTTACTATATCGCCCTGGCCATTTTTCCAGGGGCTGTTTTTAACGGAATGTTCGGTAAACTTAGACGGCCATAAACAAAAACCATCGTGGTGCTTGGCCGTGATAATAGCAATCTTAAAACCTGTTTCTTTTAAAGTTTTTACAATCTTACGGGCATCAAACTGAGTAGGATTAAAAATTTGCGGGCTTTCCGTACCATCTCCCCACTCCTTATCGGTGTAGGTATTTACCGTAAAATGTAAAAAAGCGGTAGTTTCTAATTGCTGCCAGGCCAATTGCCGGGCACTCGGCTTTGGTAATGGTTGCCCCAATAAAGACCCATTAAAAAACAGGCTAATTAGTAAAAAAAGAAAGATTTTGTTCATTATAAAGGAAATTTATAAAAGAGAATATTACGGAACTGACTTTCGACTGCAAGCTAAGGATTAAGCCGAAGGAAGCCAACAGTACTCCTTAATTTGATTTTATTCAATTATCAACTAGCAAAGAGCCTCCCTTATCACCTGTGAAGAGTCCATTCTTCTATTCTTTCAATATTAGAACAGAAAATATAGACACAAAAAAAGCCGTTCCAAATTTGAAACGGCTTCTGTTATACAGGTGAATTTACGGAAATAAAACGGCTCGGTATTGGGTTACATCTGCTGTTGGAATGCGGGCATTATATTGCGTATTGATAGCTTTAATCATTTCGTTAGCCACAATGGCGTAGCCGCGCGGCGTTAAGTGAACGCCATCTAACGAGAACAAATTACCAGTAATAAAAGCCGGCGAATACGGCACTCCATTTTGCGTCATGCCACTTTGTATACTATTAAAGTAAGTATAGGCATCAAATACTGCCAGATTCTTTTCGCTTGCTTTTGCTTTTAGAATAGTATTAAAATTAATAGTAGCGTCGCTGATATCTTTTTGTTCCACTGCATCTAACAAAAGCGCACTAGGCCACGGATTTCCAGAGCTTAAGCCAAAAACTTTGGTAGTGTCAATTTGAAAATTTAGTAAAATTCCTAATAAGCCCAACGCTGGATTAGCAGGTACTACTTGTTTGGCTAAATCGCGCCAATATTTACCGGTAGGCTGCCCAATTAATGGCAAGTAACTAATAGATGTTAACGGAAATAAAATAGTACCACCGGCTGCATCTTTAATATCGGTACGGGCAAACTGTATACGGGCGCTAGAGTTTCTGGTAAGGGCAACCATACCCGGCACACCAGCCGAAGCCAGCAAGCCTTTAACCGTAGGGCCCACCGTAGTAAAAAAAGGAATACCCGTTACATCCGGAATAGTAGCTACAATTCCTTTCGCGCCGTTTGCGGTTAAAGTATTTATAACTTCGGAATTGTTAGCGGTAAAAACATCAGTGGGGGTAATGGAGTTGGCAAAGGCTCCGGCCGTAGCATACCCCAATACATCGTTATTACCTAACCAGCAACTGAAAAATGTAGCATTACTGGCCGCTACCCGAGCTAAATACGTTTGCTGGGGATCGGTACTAATCCGCTCAAAGTAAGGATTACCTTGGGAACTGCCGTAGCCAACCATTTTAATATCCGACATTCGAATACCAGGCACTCCCAAATTGTTAATTTCTTCGGGGTATTTAGTATAAAGCGTTGGATTTTGGCTCCGGATAGCTAATTTATCGGTAACAGGAGATAATACCGGGGTACCGGTTGGGCTGAAACCTGATAAACGTAAATAGCCACTGCCATTTTCCTGTTCAGGAGTAAATAAAGGTTGTGTAAAGTCGCCGCCGCCTACCTGCTTAAATTGTCCCGCCAAAATATTGGGGTATGAGCTTTCCTGTCCTTCCCGGTACAAGCCGTTATCCATAAAGCCCGCCGTGAGTGAATTACCTACCGCAACGTATTTATCCAGGTTAAGCTCGCCTTTGCTTACGGACATTTTTTCTATTTCCGGTTCGCAACCTGCCAACAGCAAGGTACTAGCCACCAGAGCAACTGCACCAATTATCTGTAAACTATTTTTCATGTTTTGTAATCTGCCAAAGAAATTTAAAAATTGTAATTTACCGCAATACCTGGAATGTAACCTACTGATTTAAAAGTACCGGGCACTCCCCCGGACAAATTAGCGGCATCGGACCGCTTTTTCCGGTTTACGTACAGAAAAGAAGCATCTATTCCAATATTGGAAGTAACCTGGTAACTCAACCCCGCGGAAAGACCAATAGCATCAGAATCAGGAGTTTCGGGAGTTAAATAACCATCTTCTACCGGCGATTGGTCGAGGTAAGCGCCGGCACGCACTTGTAATTGATCCGAAACCGCGTATTCAGCTCCTAAACGAAAAATTACCACATCCTGGTAGTTGCGGGCATTTTCAGTAAACTCGCTTCCATTCACCAATTGGCTATAATCGAAACGTAATGATTTATAAGCACTCCACTGCACTAACTGGGCATCAGCGGCAATAGTCAATTTGTCGTTAGCCTTTATTCCTACCCCCAACGTAATATTAGCCGGTAAGGGCAGCGTAGCATCAAAGTTAGTTCCTGCCGGAAAACGGGAAGCAATGGGTGGAGCAGCCGGTGTAGTAAAAATAGCATCTCCTTCTTTTACCTCCATTTTTACTTTTGAGCGGTAATTAATACCCACCGAAATATTATCGGTCGCTTGAAAATAAATGCCGGCATTAAAGCCATATCCTTTTGCTCCGCCATCTAGTTCAACGTGGCCTTCTTGCCGGTTTGCTTCTTGCAGCGGAATACTACGCTGTAAGTTTACGTTGCCTATGGCAAACACAGGACCGGCGCCCACACTTATTCTATCGGTAATAGCGTAGCTGAAAGTAGGCTGAATAAAGATAGTTCGTAGAGTAAGTTCATTTAACCCAAACCGGCCCTGCCAGGTAGTACCCCAATTAACCGAGGAGCCGTAGGGAGTATATACCCCAATCCCTACCCGGGCTTTGTCGTTGGCAAAACCATAGGAACCATACACCTGAAAGGGAGTTCCCAGCGGATTATCCGTAACAGTACTTGCATTGCCCGGTTCTGGCTCTTGGTAGGCGGTTTTAGAAATTAAGGGACTTATTCCCACCTGAAAGCCATTTTGGCGTAAACGTGCCAAAGCACCGGGGTTAAAAAAAATGCTTGCCTGGTCGCGGGCCAGTCCTACTCCCGTATGCCCCATCCCAATTTGTTTCTGCCCTTGTAAATTAACCTGAAAACCACCCGCGTAAGTTATTCCTGTTAGCAAGGTACCCCCTAGTAAACACAGTAATTTTACTCTCATAAATCTTGTTTAACCTATTAACCCAATTTTAGTGTTAGTAAATATAAATATTTATATTTTGCCTTACCTTTAATTTTAGAAATTATTTATTATTAAACCCCATATTCGTTCAATTATCTAAATACGCCTACAAATTCAGAAATGTTTTTAGATAATTTTGAATAAATACCACAATAAGAAAACTTAATTAATCCAAAACTTACAGCTTCATTTTCAGCTTCTTCCCTTTTTTGGTCAAGAGGTTTTAGCTACTTCTTCCGAATATTTTTCGTTAAGAAACTCTCCTTTAACCTTTATCCGTAAATTCTGTTTTAACAAACAATAAGTATTGATTTTTGAATGATTCACTTAACACAAATAATCTTAGACCAATAGGTTACCGATAATATAGAAAACTCCTAAGCTTTGAATTCGTTTACTCAATCGAAAATAGAATACCGAAATGTACGATGTAATAATAGTGGGTGGTGGCCCGGCCGGAACCAGTGCTGCCATGTTGTTGGGACGCTGCATGCGTAAAGTTCTTTTATTTGATTCTGGTTTGGGCCGGAACCGATGGTCGAATGCCATGAATGGTTTTATTTCGCGGGATGGCTATAACCCCGTAGAGTTTATTAAGCTCGCCCGGGAGGAGTTAACTAAATACAGCATTGAGGTAAAAAACAAAGTAGTAAAACATGTACAAAAAACCGGTAACTATTTTGAAGTCACCGACCAGGATGACCACTGCTACTTGGCCCGAAAAATATTACTGGCAACCGGCGTAAAAGACCGGGTACCGGAAATACCCGGAATAGAAGAAAAATACGGAAAAAGTGTGCACCATTGTCCTTACTGCGATGGTTGGGAATCGCGAAATAAAGCATTGGGGGCATACGGCAAAGGCCGTGATGCGGTAGGTTTATCCCTCTCTTTAAAAACGTGGAGCAGCGATGTTACTTTATACACCGATGGTACCCGGAAATTGCGCCGCGAAGACAATGCCCTGCTGGAAGCTAATGAAATTAATATTTGTACTGCTCCTATCGAACGCCTGGAGGGGGAAGGAAGTGCGCTATCTGAAATTGTACTGCAAGGGGGTAGCCGGCTGAAATGCGAATCATTATTTTTTACTACTGGTTCCGATCAGCAATGCGATTTAGCTATTAATCTGGGCTGCGATTTTACCAGTAAAGGAGTAGTAAAAACCTACCAGCATCAGCAAACCAATATTCCCGGGCTGTACGTAGCCGGCGATGCGGCCCGCGACATGCAACTGGTAATTGTAGCAGCTTCGGAAGGTACTAAAGCCGGCGTAATGATTAACAAAGAACTGCAGGCAGAATTCCGGTTGCAGATAACCGATGTGCGGGTGTAAGCGGTTGATTTGAATCGAATTGCTTGATAGTATTATTTTAGCTTAAACGATTATTAAGTTAAGTTGATACAAACAGATTATAATGCTGAACCCCAAGGCCCCAAGGAAGAAACTATTTAGCTACAGAGCTTTAAAGTTTCTTCCTGAACCACATAAATGAGATATTAAATAATTTTAATTAACGTTTTACGCTAAACTTATACTAATAAAAACCCCTTTCTTTTTTTCTATAAATGTATTTTAAAAGGAACGTAACAACCTGACTAGCCGGTTCTAAAGCCAATAGTACTGTTCTATCTAATGAAAATACGTCTGGTTATTGTATTTACTTTATTGCTACTTCCGCCGCAGGTTTTTTCGTGGGGATTTTTCGGGCACCAGCGCATAAACCGTTTAGCCGTGTTTACCCTACCGCCAGAAATGATTGGCTTTTACAAAAAACACCTAACCTATCTTACAGAAAATGCAGTAAACCCCGATAAACGCCGCTACATAATTGCTCAGGAAGGGCCACGGCATTTTATCGATTTGGATGTATATGGCGACAGTGCCGCAGTTAAGTTACCTCGTACCTGGCAAGCGGCTATGGCAAAATATTCCGAAGATTCTTTACTAAAGCATGGCATTGTACCCTGGCACATTAACCGCGTAAAAAATCAGCTTACCGAAGCCTTTAAACAGCACGATCAACTTAACATTCTCCGGCTCTCCGCCGATCTGGGGCATTACGTTGCCGATGCTTGTGTACCTTTACATACTACCCACAACTACAACGGCCAGTTTACCAATCAACGCGGAATTCACGGTTTATGGGAATCGCGGCTGCCGGAGTTGCTCGCTGACCAGTATGATTACTTTGTAGGTTCGGCCCAGTACATAGATCGGCCGCAGCAACTCGCCTGGCAAATCGTTCAGCGGTCTAATGCCGCACTAGATTCCGTTTTCCGGTTCGAAAAAGAAGTTTCCGAGAGTTTTTCCGCGGATCGCAAATACGCCTTCGAAGAACGAGGTGGCACCACCGTAAAAGTATACGCCGCAGCTTTTTCCAAAGCGTACCACCAAAAGCTAAATGGTCAGGTAGAACGTCAGATGCGGTTAGCCATCCGGATGGTAGGCAGTTATTGGTATACCAGTTGGGTAGATGCTGGTCAGCCGGACCTGCGTAATTTGCAACCGCTCACCGAAACGCAAAAGCAACTTTTACTAGAAGAAAAACAAAAACTCCAGCCCTCTTTTAGCCCCGAACGGGCGCACGAAGCGTTTTAAACTGCTCAGAGATATTTTAGGCACAAACCAACTTCAACTGTTTTGGATCTTTTATTCAGAAAGATTTACAGTAGTAAACTGCTAAAACATAAAATCAAACCTAGATAAGCTGGCTTCTCTAATTTCCAAATATTCTATTTTTATAATGCTTGAATAGTAGAATCTGTTTGCCCCTGATTTTTGCCTCTGGTTAGACGGTATCTTTACTAAGGCAAAGGTCATTGGGTAGTAAATCGTAAAATTGTATCTTAGGCAAATTTTAGTTTTACTTTATTTATTATGCGCCTATCTGCTTTTACCTGGCGGCAGCTTTTGCTGCTTTCTACCTTGCCATCTTTGTTGTTTTTATCTTTCAGTTTGCAGGCTCAAAATACCTCTGCACTCCCTGATTTTACTGCTCTGGATGCCTACTATGAAAAATCCCGCCAAGACTGGGATGTACCGGGTATGGCCATTGCTATTGTTAAAAATGATTCAATTGTTTTTGCGAAAGGCTACGGCGTGCTCAATAATAAAACCGGTGGTCCGGTAAATGCAAATACTATTTTCGGAATTGCTTCTAACACAAAAGCGTATACGGCGGCGGCCTTAGCTATGCTGGTAGAGGAAGGTAAATTGGATTGGCACGATCCGGTAACAAAATATCTGCCTTATTTTCAATTGTACAATCCTTACGTGAGTCAAGCTATAAATATTCGTGATTTACTTAGCCACCGCGTAGGTTTACCCACTTACAGCGGCGACTTGCTTTGGTACAATACCACTTACTCCCGCGAAGAAATAGTACGCCGGGCTCGTTTCTTAAAACCTACTTACGCTTTCCGCGATGGGTACGGTTATTCCAACCTAATGTTTATCGCGGCCGGACAAGTTATTGAGGCGGTATCCGGTCAAACTTGGGAAAACTTCATCCGGACTCGTATTCTGCAACCGTTGGGAATGCAGCAAACGTATTTATCTGTAAAAGAATTAACGGGTAAACCCAATATTGCCTCGCCGCATGGCTTTGATGCCCAACGCAAACCAGTGCCAACCACTTTTAACCCTTGGGATGCCTGGAATCCTGCTGCCGGAATCTTTACCTCGGTAAACCAACACGCCCAGTGGTTACGGTTGCAGCTAAACCGGGGGACGTATAAAGGCAAACGAATTTTCAGCGAAAAGTCTTCGCATGAAATGTGGGCCCCCGTTCAATCTCTGCCCATAAGCCCGGAAGCTAAAAAAAACATACCTTCTACCCACTTCTCGGCTACAGGTTTGGGCTGGTTTTTAACCGATTATCAAGGTTGTAAAATTGTTGGTCACGGTGGCGGTCACGAAGGAATGAACTCGCGTACAGTATTAGTACCCGAAGAAAACTTAGGATTTGTGGTTCTTACCAATAGTATGAGCAGCATAATGACCGCGTTAGCCAACCGCACAATAGATGCTTTTTTAAATGTACCTAACCCACGCGATTGGAGCCAGATTAATTTAGCAACTGTTAAAGCAAGCGAAGCCGGTGCTGGTCAGCCGGCAGGCACTCCATCAACTAAAACTAAAATTGTAGCAGCTACTTCTAAAAAATTTATTGGCCGGTATACGAGCACTCTTTACGGCGATGCTATAATTACCGAAACGAATAAAGCCTTACAACTTCAACTGGTGGCAGCCCCCACGCTAGGGGGCAAACTTATTTCAAATCAGGAAAATATTTTTGATTTGCAGTGGAAAAACCCATATGCCTTACTCACTCCAACCCAAGTGCGTTTCTTTACTAACCCGGAAGGAATTTTAGAAATGCGTTTAGATGCCAACAATCCGGATTTTATTTTCTCAGAATTGGAGTTTAAAAAAGTAAAGTAGCGCTGAATTACCAATGTTGAAAATACAATGCTACGTGATGCATACTGTTAAATTACTTACTGCTGTGCAGTTTGTAAAATACAATGGCCTTTTCTGATACAGTTTTTACCTGCTTATTCTGTTCATTTACTAAATTAACACGGCCTTGCTGGCGTAAGTCGGTAAAGGCTTGCAGGTAATTAGCCTTAATAAAATTAGTACCAACGGCATGCTCCTCGTAAATTTCCTGAATGGTTCGGTAGTGAAATTGACGACGATTGTCGCTTAGAGTTTCCAGCAAACCAGCATAGGTATATTTACTTAAATACTGAAAAAAACCAGGTAATAAAGGCATTTGTGGCTTTTGATTTATCGAAAACAAAGGCACTCCATCTTCCTGGAAATCGCTGTACCGGGCAATAGTTTCTTTCATCAGAAAATAGGCTTCCTGGGTTTTGGCAGCAAATAATAGGTAATGGCTGGTTTGAGCTTTATCGGGCAGGTTTATTTTAAAAACCAAGGGAAAATACTTTTTTTCCTGCAAACTGCTCACCAACGTATCTACCGTAAATTGTTCTCTTTTACGGCCACTGCTTTCCTTTTGGGCATATTGTTTTAATACGGTTAAGGACTCACCCATAAGAAACGACAGATTATTTGTTTCCTGATTTAACTCCCAGAAACTACGCAGCTTATTGGGGCTGAATAGTAAAAATAAATCAGCCTGAGTTTGTAGTACGGCAGGAGCTAATAGTTCTTGCGTAAATAAATTACTAAACGGATTTGTGATAAATAAAGCAGGGATTTGTTTGTTTAAAAGCCCCGCTAAATAAACCCGTTGATCCGGATTATTTAAAATAACGGGTAGGTGCTCCACATTTTCTAAAAAGGATAATTGTTCAAAATCTACAGATAATTTATCTAAAACGGCCTTGGTAGCATCATAAAAAAATGTCTTTACTACGGAGTTTAAATCATCCGCTTTGTCTTTTGTTTGGTAAATCTGTTCTAAAATTAATCCGGGTCCCGTAATTATATTCTCTTCGGTAAAAGTATTTCCGGCCAATAAATCAATATACAGAATGAGTTCGGCGGGTGGTGTAGTTTGAAGTACCTGAGCGCACCAATCGGTAAAATAAGATTTTAGTATTTCATATTTTATTTCGGCGGCAGTACGTTTTTGCTTAAAAAAAGTATTTGTTTCGACTACAGACATAAGATTATTTTTCGGAACGTACTACGCCTTACCCACTACAAATTTACGTTTTCCAAATCCTTTACGAAAAAGAGCATTTAATAAATTTAAATTTTGCTCACGTAAGTAGTAGGTTTTAAGTTGTACGTTATAAGTATCCAGAATATTGATTGTTAAATACTCCTCTTAAATCAAATTCATGCTTAATTCTATCTGCTTACTTAAAACAAATGTTAAAACCGGACTTATTTACATACAATAAGCCATTATTTAAGCTGAATCAACACAAAAAAGGCAGCTTTAAAGGCTGCCTTTTTTGTGTAATAAAAACGTAAAACATATTACTTAAAACCTACCACCCATCTTAAACCAGTTTTTTGTAACGGATCCGTTTTGGTTCCACGTCGCCGAGGCGTTTGCGTTTGGCTTCTTCGTAATCCGAGAAGTTACCTTCAAACCATACTACCTGCGATTCACCTTCAAAAGCCAGAATGTGGGTAGCAATCCGGTCCAGGAACCAGCGGTCGTGCGAAATAATAACGGCACAACCGGCAAAGTTTTCGAGTGCATCTTCTAAAGCCCGGATAGCGTTTACGTCCAGGTCATTGGTAGGCTCATCAAGTAAAAGTAAGTTAGCGCCTTGTTTTAAAGTCATGGCCAGGTGCACGCGGTTACGCTCCCCACCCGATAACACGCCCACTTTTTTCTCCTGGTCGGAGCCCGTAAAATTAAATTTACTTACGTAAGCCCGCGAATTTATTTGGCGGTTAGCCAACAACATGTTTTCGGTGCCGCCCGTAATCGTTTCGAAAACTGATTTATTCGGGTCCAGTTCTTCGTGTTGCTGATCCACGTAAGCGGTTTGCACAGTAGGCCCAACAGTAATAGTGCCCGCATCCGGTTTTTCACGGTGGGTAATTACCCGGAATAAAGTAGATTTACCGGCCCCGTTCGGCCCAATAATTCCTACAATACCAGCGGGTGGCAGCGAAAAAGTTAAATTTTCGAATAATAGTTTATCGCCAAATGCTTTACTTAAGCCTTCTGCTTCTATTACCACGTTACCCAACCGAGGGCCATCCGGAATAAATAACTCTAATTTTTGCTCTTTCTCGCGGGCTTCTTCGCTGGCTAGTTTTTCGTAGTTACCCAAACGGGCTTTCGATTTAGCCTGGCGAGCTTTCGGCGACATGCGCGCCCATTCTAACTCGCGTTGCAGAGTTTTCTGACGCTTGCTTTCTTGCTTTTCTTCTTTGGCTAAACGATTGGCTTTTTGCTCCAACCAGCTCGAGTAATTACCTTTCCAGGGAATACCTTCGCCGCGGTCCAGTTCCAAAATCCAGCCGGCTACATTATCCAGAAAATAACGATCGTGGGTAACGGCAATTACGGTTCCTTTGTACTGCTGCAAGTGCTGCTCCAACCATAATACCGATTCGGCATCCAAGTGGTTGGTTGGTTCATCCAATAACAAAACATCGGGTTCCTGTAACAATAAGCGGCACAAAGCTACCCGGCGTTTTTCCCCACCCGATAGATTACCAATGATTGCTTCGCCGGGCGGAGTGCGCAAGGCATCCATGGCCCGTTCCAGTTTATTATCTAACTCCCAGGCATTATGTTGGTCCAGTTTTTCCTGCACTTCGCCCTGGCGAGTCAAAAGTTTGTCGTAGTCGGCATCCGGGTCGGCAAAGGCTTCGTTTATTTCGTCAAATTCTTTTAACAGAGCTACCACTTCGGCTACTCCCTCTTCTATTATTTCTTTTACCGTTTTAGTAGCATCCAACTGGGGTTCTTGCTCCAGGTAGCCCACACTGTATCCCGGCGAAAAAGCTACTTCGCCCTGGTATTGCTTATCAACACCGGCAATTACTTTTAACAAGCTTGATTTACCCGAGCCATTTAAGCCCAGCACCCCAATCTTGGCACCGTAAAAAAAGGAGAGGTAAATATTCTTTAATACTTGTTTCTGCGGCGGATAAATTTTACTAACTCCCGCCATCGAGAAAATAATAGTTTCGCTACTCATGCTTATTGTTTAAATTTCCTGTTCCTTAATAATAAAATATGTTTAAAAATGGGATTTGATTGGTTTAAAACCACATCGAACCGCCAATTATTACGTATTTCCTTTGCAATGTTCCGTTACTATGGCTTTATGCTTTAAAAGTGGGTAAATATCGCAAATTATAATAGTTTCTGATTATGAAAATAGTTGGAAATGGTTAAACTTGTAAAAAATTAGATTTAAAATTTACCGCGTTCCCTCGATGGAAAACAAAGATTTATTGGAAGAAGCCAAGAAGTACGGCTTTATTCAGGACAATCAAGTGTGGCTGAAGCCTTTTATGAACTTTCCGGCGCGCCAGGTTGGCGAAGTGAAAGAAGTAGAAGATGAATCGCTGCAGTATTTTGCCTTTCGCTTTCAAACGTTTCAGGAAAAAGTAAATGCCCTGATTGATAAAATTGCTACTTCTGAAAACAAAGGCTCTTTTTTAATGAAGGTGCTGCATTTAAAAGAATTAGTAGGAAAATACGATGCGCTCGGCGACTTCGAAGCTATTCACCAGCAGCTTACCCAAGCCGAAAACGAAATAAAAGCCGCTATTAGCAAAAACCGGGATAAAAATTTGACTACCAAAATTGCTTTAATAGAAGAAGCTGAAGTTTTACAGGATAGCATTGACTGGAAAGGAACAACCGAGAAGCTGAAAGAGCTGCGCCAGAACTGGATAAAGACCGGTCCCATAGATAAAGCGCTGACGGATGAAATAGAAGACCGTTTTAGAAATGCAGTAGAAACATTTTTTAAACGTAAAAAAGAGTTTTACGAAGACAAGCAAAATATGCTTACTCGTACTTTGGCCAAGTACAAAGCTTTAATTGCGGAATCGGAAATCTTAAAAAATTCAGAAGATTGGGAAGGTACCACCAAAAAACTGAAAGATTTACAAAATCAATGGAAAGCGATTGGCGGCAACTTACCGCGTAAAACTTCTACGGAGCTTTGGAATACTTTCCGGAAAGCGCATAATTACTTTTTTGAAAGACTGAAGAATAAAATTACGGCTACTAAAGTTGAGTCGAAAGACCGTTTCTTTGAAGATAATTTAGGCAAGAAAAAACAACTGGTAGCCGAAGCGCAAGGTTTGCTTTCGTTAAACACGCACGAAGCCGTAGCCCGCGCCAAGGAATTACAAGCCGCCTGGAAAAAAGTAGGTCCGGTTAAAGGTGAAGAATCAGACCGGGTGTGGGAGCAGTTTATCATTGCCTGCGATAAAGTTTTTGAGATTAGCAGCTTAGAACACTTTATGCGCAAAAAATACCCGAATGCCGATAGAAATAATCACGCGGAGCAAATTCATAACCGGATTAATGCCTTACGCGACTTTATTAAATCAGACAAACAAGAATTGGAAGTACTCGAGACTAACTTAGGAAAATTATCGACCGCTCCCAATAACGATACTTTCCGTACCATGATTCAGGGCAAAATCAAGAACTTTAATCGGAAAATTAAAACTAAAACCGAACTTATTGAATTGTTTAAAAGTAAACTAAACCAGCAAGTATCTGGCTAGTTAAGTTACTTTACCAGAAAATAAAACTTGTATTTTAAAGCGGAGAAGAAGTAGTTAAAAAGTTTGAACATTTTTTTATAGTTTTTATTTAATTAAGCAAGAGCCCTTTATAAATAAAATATAGCTGTATAACGGGCTAAGAGTAATGTTAAGCGAACAAAAACTAAAAATAAAGTCAAACATTTAAGTAGCTTTGCACGTTGTCAGTTAAAAATAAATATCTAATTTTTATATATTAAGTTATATAAAATAGTAGATTTAAGTGTTTTAAGTCTATTTGTATTCCACATTAAACTTTTTTAAGGAGATTATAACATGTATTGGACACTGGAACTAGCATCGTATTTAGAAGATGCACCCTGGCCTGCTACAAAAGATGAATTAATTGACTATTCTATTCGTTCCGGCGCCCCGATGGAGGTGGTAGAAAACCTGCAGGCCTTGGAAGATGATGGTCAGCCATATGAAAATATAGAAGAAGTTTGGCCGGATTATCCTACCAAAGAAGATTTTATGTTTAACGAAGACGAATATTAAATTAATTATGAATTAGAAATTATGAATTAGAAATTAAAAATTAGAAATGACATTCTATTGTTTCTAAATTTTTTCTGATTCATAATTACAAGTAATGTTAGAAATTAAAGATTTGGTTGCGGGGTATGAGCAGCGCATGCTTATCCGCAACCTTTTTTTTTCATTGCCCGAACCGGCTTTTGTAGCCATTGTAGGTCATAATGGCGGCGGCAAAACCACTTTTTTTAAAGCACTAACCGGCCAATTGCCGTATCAGGGCCAAGTACGGTTTAATGGTAGTAATTTTAAAGAATTACCCCGGCAGGCAGCCAGTAATATTTTATCTTATTTACCCCAGAAAAACAGCGTTTCGTTTCCTATACCGGTGCGTGACTTAGCGGTAATGGGATTGATTCGGAAAAAACGTTTTCTTGAGAATTACAACACAGCCGATTACCAGCAAGTCGACCAGCTTTTAGTTGAATTAGAGATAGCCCACTTAGCTCACCGGGATTTTACGGAGCTTTCCGGGGGCGAACAGCAGTTAATTTGGTTAGCGCAGTTAATGTTGCAGGATACCCGCCTGTGCCTGCTCGATGAGCCCACCCAGCAGTTAGATGTTTACCATAAAAAGCATGTCTTTCAGTTAATGACGGATTGGGTTAATCAGCGGCAAAAAACTGTTTTATGCATTACCCACGATTTACCTAACCTTTATGGCCATAAGGGCTATTTGCTTAATCTTAGCAAGCCGCAGCCACAATTAGAAGTGCTTACCTCCGCCACTATTCAGGATAACATTTTGTTTCTGGAACAGAAGCTTGGTTAGATTGCAGGTTTTATCCGGATGAACAGAATTACACGAATTTTAATTTGGCGTGATTAAGTAACTCTTAATCACGCCATTTTTATTTTCGGATTCTGCTGACTTAGAAAAAATCTGTTTAATCCTGTTCATCAGCGAAAATCCGCGATTTAAACTATTTACCGTACTATTTTCCGTAGGGCTTTAATATTATTTACCTCAATGGCATCGGGTTGTAATAAAACCATTTTGTAAATAGTATTACGCGCCTTACCCCCGAACAGCACTACTTGCAAATTATAATAACGCGCTAATTTAATTTGGGAAACATTAATTTGTTTTCCTTCGGCAACCAGGCCGTGCAAGCGGTTAGCCAAAATAGTTTTCAAACTTCCTTCAAAATCGGGTCCTATATCCAGTAGCAATTTAACTCTTGGTTCAATTACCCGGAAAGCATCCAGTAACTCTGGCTTAGCATACACAATAATTAATTTTTCTACCGGGTAATGGAATTTGCGCAGTACACCTAATACGGAACGAGCAAAGTAAGCATCTCGGGCCAGTGTGTAATTGCGTAAATCCAGGTGCAGATCCGGAAATTCCGGAAGCTTTTGCAATTCCCGGAGTAAATCTTCCAGCGAAATAATTTTCTCCTGGTGAAAAAAATCATAAGGCCAGCCTCCTTTATAAGCTAATCCTATTACCGAAGCAGCGGGTAAATTTTCAATTTTACCTTTGCCCTCCGACATCGTATTTAACGTTTCATCGTGATACAAAACAGGCACGCCGTCGCGGCTAACGTGTACATCTACTTCCAGACCATCCGCGCCATCCTCCCGCAACGCTTTTAACAACGAGGCCAGACTATTGGGCGGTAAGGGGTTAAAAGGATTAAAGGGAGAGAAAAAGGCGCGTCCGGCATGGCCTATTATTACAACTTTTCGGTGCTCCGGAGTAAGAACTTTTATTTGCTGCTTAAACCGGATGAAATCATATACAAAAAATAATGCAGTACTTATACCTACTATTAAAAGCAGAAGCCATAATTTACGAGGCCAAACTATTTGCTTCGGTCCGGAGCCATTCATAGATCAAATATATGGCCGTTACTATCACACATAAAAATTTCAGCATCTCTTTTTAAGGGTTTCCCGTTTATGTCTTCTACTTTTAAAAACGTTGCCGATATGAATGCTTCTTCTCCATTACCCTCACCAAAGCGAATGAATAACCAGAACTTAATACCGCTTTCGCTTATTATGCTGTTTGCACTGGTTATCCGTTTGCTAACCGCTTTTTTTTCTGGTGGGTACGCTTTCCACGATGAGCATTTTGATGTTATTGAAATTGCGCAGGACTGGGTATATGGTTTACCTATCTGGATTTATGATAAAATTCCGCCGCGCCACAGTATGTTTTATGCCGGCATTCATTCTATAATTTTTTATAGCTGCGAGGCCTTAGGGTTAATGAGCCCCACTGGTAAAATGACGGTAGTGCGGGTGCTGCATGCTCTTTACTCGTTGTTGGTGGTGTATTATGGGTATAAAATCACCGAATTACTATCAAACCAGCGCAATGCCCGGCTGGTAGGTTTAATGCTGGCGCTTATTTGGTTTATACCATTTATGAGCGTGCGCAACCTGGTAGAAATAACGTGTATTCCGCCTTATCTGGCTGCCTTTTATTTAATTCTAAAACCCGAAACCAACAACAAGCGGGTAATATTTGGGCGTTATTTTGGGGCGGGAGCATTATTCGCGCTATCCTTCGTACTACGTTACCATATTTTGTTGTTTGTAGTGGCGGTTGGTTTGGTATTGCTCTATCAAAAGCAATGGATAAAAGTAATTTACCTGGGCTTGGGTTTTAATTTAATAGCTTTCTTTATTCAGGGCACTATCGATATTACTTTTTATAAGTTTCCGTTCCACTCGGTAGTTACTTATTTTTTATATAATTCAGATAAAGCGCACAGTCACAGCCCAATTTACCATTATGTTTTTACTATTTTACTTTTTTTAGTGCCCCCCTTAAGTATATACATGCTCCTTGGGTATGCTCGTACAGCTAAAATTGCACCTTCTCTTTTTGTAGCCGGAATTTTATTTCTTGTGGTTCATACAGCAGTACCAAACAAGCAGGCCCAATTTATACTTCCGCTTATTCCATTAATTGTTATTTTAGGAGTAGTAGGATGGCAAAGTTTTGTGCAACAGTCTAAGTTTTGGCAAACCCGCCGGAAGTTGTTAGCTGCCAGTTGGACTTTCTTCTGGATTATAAATATTACAGCGGCGGTGGTGCTAGCCTTTACTTACCCGAATAAAAGTAGAATTACCCCATTAGTATATCTTTCGCAAAAAGAAAACCTGCACGGCGTATTGCTCGAATTCGGGAATCAAAGTTTTAAGGTACCGCCTTTGTTTTATTTAGGTCACATGGCCGCCGAAGCAGAAGATTATATTAGCGATAAAAAAAATATGTGGCGCCGCTACAAAGCTAAAAAACCTTTGCCGAAAGATTTTGTGATGGTATATAGTTTAAACGACGAAAAACCACTGGAGAAAGTTAAAGCTGAAGTTGACCCCAATTATGAACCTAATTATGTAGTGGTTGTAGGCCAGGATGAATTAGCAAAACGCTTAAAACGGCTTGGGAGGCTTTATTCTAACCTTAAGCTCGATCAAACTATTGCGCCCTCACTCTACGACCAGGTTTTACATCGCCTTAATCCCCGGGTGTATAAAGACGAGCATGTATATATTTATCAGATTTTGTAAGCCTGAATTTACTAATTCAAAGGTAAAGGTAGTTAAACGAAGTTTTCTGGCATTTGCAGGGTCAAACGAAAGGCCTTAATAAGCTCAAACTAGTATCAAGCTCCGGACCTGCAAGATAAATCTTATAAGTTTATGATGCCCAATTGCATAAGTTCGGTTAGAAAAGTAAGGATGTTCGAGCGTATACTTGAAAGAAGTGTTATATAGAAGACGGTTTATGCGATTGGGAATCCGTTAAAATACACGAGTCATTCAGCAGGAAATTATTTAGCTAAATGGCTAAATAGCGTCCTGCTGAATGACTCGACAAAAAAGATTGCTCTCCTTTACCCTAACTCTAGCCTCAAACTAATACCTAATCGCATAGCGCATTTAGTAAATATTACTTGGTACCAGTAGATAAAAAGTAAAACATACAACCTTTAACTAAACCCTAATACTCTTACGCAACTACCTTATTACTTGGCAGCAGCTTGTCTGGGAGGATTTATCATGATGTGGGCATTATGCTTACCTGGATCCATAATCCAGGGCAAGCCAGGGGCTTCCGGTTTAAGTGGCAGGCCAGTACTTTCGGAAGTAGCAAACGGAATATAAACTACCGAACGCGTATAGCCATTTTTTACTTCGCCGGTACTTTTATCAAAGTCTTCGTCGTTAGCCGAAAAAGAAAATAATGTGGTAGGATTTTTTGGCATCTTTAACTTTCCGGACTTAGCCTCTTGCTCCCGGGTATCAAAAATTTCCTGACCAGATTTACCTTCTTTTCGTAAAACGCGGCCCCTTTCCATAAAAGGTTCCAGATCTTTATGGTAACACGAGGCACTAAATCCTTTTTGCTTCGGGTCATCTCCTAAGCAAATTACCTCGTTGGTACCTTTTCTTAGTAAGGTTAGAGCACCATTGCCAGTATAGCCATATACCGCTGCACCGTCGCGTTTATCCGCCGGAGCCGCCAATAAGGCTGCTTTAATCTGGATTTCGGGCGTAGGAACCGTAGTTTGAGCAAAACCGGCAAAAATGGGCGAAGCAGAAAGTAAAAACGCGAATAACTTTTTCATAGATCAGTACTTTACGTTAATTTTATTTGAATTAAAATTCAGTAATCCATTTATATGCTAAGGATTTACTAAGAGCCTAAATTTAAAAGTAATATTTTATTGCTGAAAAAAGTATTGTCTGAATATTAATAATTTATACTAATTAGAAGAATGTATTAACCAGCCACCTTCCTTATGTTCTTTTTAAGAATTAACTCCAATTTTTATCTGGCTTCATATTCAGGCGTTTAGCCGCCGCAATTACATCTGATAACTCTACCGGATCGCTAAAAGGATCAGTATCCAGAGTAGTAATCCGGTTTAGTTCTTTTTGCCAGCGCCGGAGTTCCGCTATATAAGGTTCATGTGGTTGTCGCCGTAGTACGTCGCTTTCCGGAATTAAATCGCAGATGCCATTATTCAGCCATTCCCCGGTGTGCCAGTCGGGCATATCTACCGCCGGAAACAAACAAATGCCATGTAGGTCCATACCTGCATCTACTGCCGCCAGCGATTCTTCCATTACATCTTTTAGCCAGGCAGCTCGTCCTTCTTTTAAGCCGCTGGTTTCCCCAATAATCATTGGCCGTTGGTAGCGTTCCCAAACCAATCGCAATAAATCACAAAGCGGTTTAATGCGGTCATCGTCGGGGGGCAAAGCCTGGTGTGGCCCGTGTTCGCGGTATTCCATCTGCCCGAAAGAGTAATTATTGGCGCCCACAATGTCGAGTATTTCAGGAGAACCGCCTAGTTCCGGATGCTCTTTGCCATAAACTATATCCCATGCCAGGAAAGTATCCACATACGTTTCGTGATGCGCCGCAAGTTCCAGATCCGGCCGGTCGCGTGGAGCTACTACCTGCACCAAGGGGTCAATGTGTATCATCCGAGCTTCGGACTCAACTTCCCGGATAGCTTTTACTCCTGCTATGGCGGCTTTACATAAATTTAAACGTAATTTAAAACGGTCTTCTTTCGTAGTTTTGTAAGGTGCCACCCAACCCCATTCGCCTCCGCAAAAAGAGAAAAAAGTAATTTCGTTAATGGGAGTAAAAAAATATGGCCCCCGAAGTTTCGGAATAACGTACTCTGCTGCCGCCCGGCAGTAAGCGGTAAAACGCTCCACGAAAGCGTCTGAAAAAGGGTCCAGATCATCGGGGTATCCGTAATGGCACAAGTCCCAAATGGGCAAAATCTGATTTTGTTGCATAGCCTCCAGCATGGGATCAATACACGAAAAATCATATTGCCCATTAGTATCTACGAGTGGCCAGGGAATACCTTCGCGGGCAACGGCAATACCTAACGACCGGAGCAACTCATAATCTTGCTTTACAAAATGGTGATGTTGCGTTTCGTGGACCAAGTTGCGCCGTTTTTTATCTTTCCAAAGAAAGGTAGAGCACTCAAAACCGGAAATAAAAAATGTAGGAAAGATACCCGGTTTTTGTGCCATACTTTAAAGAATAAAAGTTTTTATTTATATAGATTAGTAGTACTAACGGCAATAACACTCTTAATATAAGATACTCTAATGCTAAAGTCTATCTTAATTAAATGACCAGCCAATGCAAAAGAATTAGAACTTATTAAGGCAGTAAATTATAAGTATTTCTGAAGATAACCGCTTTTATTCAGAAAACTAGTATAATCCTTAATGTTTAATATCTCTTTTACGGCTTGCTTTTTATTTGGTGTTTTATCGAAATAAGCTTTAGTAATTTGGTAACCCATCCAATAACCTAAATCATTCGGCCGTTTATCTTTACCGCTTACACTGTAGAGCCAATCGGTATCTTCAAACTGATGCATCACTTGTACAAACTCCCGGCATAATTCGTCTTGGTGGGCATTGCCATATTTATGGGCTTCAACGTTTGGGCTTTGGCCTGACACCAGTTCGGACATAAAGTCGGCACTCCCTTCCAGAATAGATTGTTCGAGCAAAGAAGTTGCGCGCTGCGGGAAAGTTTGCTGAAAATGTATAAGTTCGTGGGCTACTAAGGAGGGCAAGCCATTTAAATTTCCTTGCTTTTCGGCACCAATTATAAGTCCGTTAGCACTGGATGTGCCGCCCGAATTAAAAGCACCTATAACAAAATAAACAGGCGGGAAAGAAACAGTTGGGTACCATTCCTTTAATTTTGCGCTTGGCTGGGTTCGTTCGGAAATTTCTTTTGCTGCCCAAAGGCTGGGAATAAGAATAACAGATAAATACTAAGAAGAATAATTTTCCGAAGCATGCCCGAATTAATTAGAGTAGATAAAAGCAACTTCATGTATTCATCTGCCATTCTAACCTACTAAAAACCAGCAATTCATTCAATACTTGTTCGCCCAAATAATGCTGGTGCTTACCGTTAAAGAAATGGCTAACTTAAAATATTTGTGCATTTACTAATCTACAATAAAAACAGTAGCTCCATTTACCGAAGCAATTTTATGCGCATCTATATTATCCGCTACCGCAAAAGAATCTCCGGCCTGAATAGTAATGGTACGGTCATCTTCTAAAGTAATTTGCAGCGACCCCGCTAATACAAGCACAACATGCCCCCGGTGGCACCAATGGTTTGATTGGTAATCGGCGAGGTATTGAACCAATTGCACCCGGGCATTGCCCATACTCCAGATTTTGCTCAAGGCGCTACCACCTAAACCAGGTATTTCGGTTATTTCTATATCGTCCCAGTTAATGTGCTGAAAAGGTATATTTTCTATTTTCATAGGCTTAAATTAACGTTTCTATCTAACTCGTCAAAAATACCGGTGTGGGCAGATGTACTTTTATTCCATAATTGGCTGTGATTTAGTAAAACGCAGATGCACCAGCAAAGCCAGTATGGATAAAATAATTCCTATGGCGACAACCCCTTGCCATTGCCAACGATACCAAAGCTGACTTGCCAGAAAAGTACCGGAAGCACCGCCTAAAAAATAAGTTACCATATAAACGGTATTCAGCCGGTTTCGGGCTTCGGGCCGCAACGAAAAAATAAGCGTTTGATTAGATATATGAGTGGCTTGCACGCCTAAGTCCAGCAATATTACCCCGGCAATTAATCCAAGGTAACTACTACCGGAAACGCCAAAGATCAGGTAAGACAAAATAATTAAACCAATGCTGTAAGTAGTTACTTGCTGCGAATTGCCTTTATCACTAATACGGCCCATGAACGAAGCGCCTAAAGCCCCGAAAGCGCCCACTAAACCAAAGGCACCGGCCACATCGCTGCCCGCATTAAAGGGCGGTTCCCGTAGCAAGAAAACCAAAGTAGTCCAGAAGGCGGCAAAACTGGCAAAACACAAAGCCCCACGTACGGCAGCCATGCGCAACATGGGCTCGTCACGGATGAGCGATACAAGGGATTGCATTAAACTCTTGTAATTGCCTTTATATTCCGGATACACTTCTGGCAACAAAAAAGAAAGTAAAATCCAAAGCAACACCATTACCAAACCGGCAATAATAAACATGGCCCGCCAGCCCAAATGCGCCCCTACAAAACCACTAATAGTACGCGATAATAGAATTCCAATTAATAAGCCGCTCATTACAAAACCAACTGTTCGGCCACGCTCTTCGGGACGAGCCAGGTGAGCAGCCATGGGTATTAATAACTGAGGAGTTACCGAAGTAGCTCCAATTAAAAAGCTGGCAAACATTAAAAAAGTACTGTTCGGAGAAAAGGCTGCTAAAAGCAGGGAAGCTATAATCATCCCAAAGTTGAACATGATCAACTTTTTCCGCTTCAGCATATCGCCTAAAGGAATAATAAAAAACATACCGACAGCATACCCTATCTGGGTAAGCATGGAAATACTGCCGGCGTGGGCTTCCGTAATCCCGAAAGTTCGGGCAATTTCGTCGAGTAAGGGTTGGTTATAGTATAAATTAGCTACTACTAACCCGGTAGCAATTGCCATTACCCAAAGGTTTAGCCGGGTTAAAGCGGGCGCTGCCACGGCAGCCGTATTTTTAATCATGAGAATCAGTAATAAGTAACAAAAAAACCGAAGAGTATAAGAAACAACTTGCGCTAAGATGTTACTGCTATAGGATAAAATGGTTTACAATTATTAGAGTTTAATAGTAAGAGAAATGTTGTTTTTACTTTTCTAAAAGAGTTGGTGTTACAAAGTAAATAAAAAAACCCGCCGGTAAATTCAGCGGGTAAATAACAAATCTATAGTTTCTTAAATTTTAAAATAACTTTTCGCCGGGAGGTGTTACCCCTTTCAGGCGCAGGTAAACCGTTGTCTGACCACGGTGGTGCGTTTGGTGTTCAAAAGCTTTCTCAAAAGCTAAACCGCGGTTTACGTCCATGTTAAATAACTTTACGTTGCTGGCCATTTGCGCATCGGTAGTACTATTTAAGGCGTTAATTACAAAATCATAACTTTCCAGTACTACTTTGCTAAGTGCCGCTTTGGTTTTATAATCATCTAATTTTTCCAGGTTTTTACCTTGATAGGGATTGGCAGTACCAGAAGCGCCGGCAGCAAAGTTAAAATTCGCATTAGCTAAGTGGAGCATTTGTTCCGCAAAACTACGCATTTCCGGGGTAGGTTTAAAACTTGATCCGGCTTCGGGCATAGCATCTAAATATTCTTTGGTATAAGTTTTTGCTCGTTGCCAATCTAAAAGCATTTGGCTTTTGGCTGGCGGATTAGCTGCCAAGGAAACTTTGCTCGTAGCAAGTAAGGCTACTAAAAACAAAATGGTTAAAAGAAGAGTAGTTTTTTTCATGTAGGTAAGGGTTAAAGGTTAGGAGCGGTAGTATTTATTAATAGAACTAAAGTACTGAAAATCTCTGATTACTGGTACATAAATCAAACTTCTAAAAATTTTAATTTTAACCATAATAGTTATTCCAAAATTGTGGATTTTAGGTAACCTAAACAAGATAAAATTACTAAAAGCTTTGTCAAAATCTTTCCATATCCGGGAACAAAGGCAAATACGTATTCCGAATATCTTGCTGAGGTTGGTGAATAGTAATGGCTACGCAACGCCCTTGTTCATCAATTTCAAAAGTAATACCATCCGCTACCGCATCGTAAATTGTTACTTTTTTAGACGTGCCTGTTACTTTATAAGCGGCAGCTTTTATTGTTCCGTGATATTTTTTCTGAATAAATGACCAGTCTGAACCAACCTGAACAGAATCAACAGTTCGAAAATAAGGGGAAGTAACGCGAATTTGATTTACCCGACTGGCTTCGTCGGGAGCCCCCATATTCGTAGTAAAATAAATAGTAGTTCGGTGGCGGGTTGTATCGGTAGCATCGGCGGCCGGTTTCGATAGCCAGGTAGCTAAAGCCTTTCCCATAGCCCCATCACTAAAATCAGGTTTACCCAGGCTGGCGGTAACTTGCTCGGCTTTTTCCTGTAGTTTAGTAAGTCCAATGCTTTTCCCAGGCACAATTAATTGGCTGGTTTTTACTTCCGCAACAATTGGTTTCGCATTTTCAGAGGGGTTTATAGGGCTATTCTGTTCTGATTTTTGATGAGTAGTACCGGCTGTATTTTCTTGCTTACCCGAACAAGCATGTAAGCTTAGCCAGAAGAGTAAAGAATAAACAATTTTTACATTGCTAATTTGTCTCATCAATTTTATTAGTTTAATAAGGTTGGAGAAAACCCGTCAAAAAATATTAAATTTTTGACGGGTTTTTTCTGGATTGTCCGATGAACTTGGCTTTAAACGACAGTTTATTTATTGAATATATTTAACTGATCGTAGGCTTTAGTAAAAGTAAGAACCTGATAAAACATTATTTTACCAGCTATTTGCTATTTATACCGCTTGTAACTGCGTTTGGTTTTTTCTAAACTAAGCGGCCTATCTTTCCGTCATTTTGCGAACAATGGCCGTTACTAATTTACGGGGAGCAAAACGGGCAGAGTTGGCAGTTAACCAATTTCGGAAACCGTGAATAGCCACTGTTTTACCCGACATTAGAGCTTTGTACCCATAAGCCGCCACTTCGGCGGAACTCGGCAATTTTTTACCTTTAAATAATTTTGAACCTTCCAGAGCGGCAGCTTGCAGGAATCCGGATTCTGTAGGACCAGGACATAAAGCGGTAACGGTTACCCCGGTTCCCTGTAACTCATTGGCAATTGCTTCCGAAAAAGACAATACATACGCTTTGGTAGCAAAATACACAGCCATTAAAGGCCCTGGCTGAAAAGAAGCCGTTGAAGCAACGTTTAGAATACGACCAGAACGGCGCTTTACCATCTCGCGGGCAAAAACTTTAGTAAGATGGGTAAGACAAGTGATGTTCAGGTTAATCATTCGTTCTTCCTTAGCCCAATCCGTTTCAACAAAAAATCCGAAATCACCAAAACCAGCGTTATTTACCAAATAGTCGATGATGATATTTCTGGATTGCAGCTCAGTAAATATGGTTGGAACCGCCTGGGGATCGCTTAAATCTTGCGCGAGTGCGATAGCCTGAATGCCGTAAGTTGTTTGTAATTCTTTAGCAATCTGGTTTAACCTTGCTTCGCTCCGGGCTACCAATACTAAATTATGTTGGTGCCGGGCAAATTCTTTTGCGAGTTCGTAGCCTATGCCGCCCGATGCTCCGGTAATTAAAGCCGTTTTCATATTATTATTGGTGGTTGGTACTGTATTTAAACAAAAAGTTTCACCCTGTGTTTACCTGTGCTTTCTAAACGATAGAATTCCAATATTAAGTAAAAGATTTAGTAAATTCTCTTTGTAGCGAACTACCGGAAATATATCCAACGGATAAAAAAGTAAACAGAATAAATAATTTTGAAGGACTTTCTATTTACTAAAACTAAACTTATTCTCGCCCAAGTGCTTAATAAGCTTAAAGATCAAACTTAATACCTTGAGCCAACGGTAATTCCTGACTAAAATTAATGGTGTTGGTTTGCCGACGCATGTACACTTTCCAGGCATCTGAACCTGATTCCCTACCTCCACCCGTATCTTTCTCACCACCAAAGGCCCCGCCAATCTCGGCACCAGATGTTCCAATGTTTACGTTAGCAATGCCACAATCAGAGCCCCAAGCTGCTAAAAACGCTTCGGTCTGTTCCAGATTTGTTGAAAAAATAGCAGAAGATAAACCCTGCCGAACGTTGTTTTGAATAGAAATGGCATTTTCTACCGCACCGGAATATTTAATTAAATATAAAATAGGAGCGAAAGTTTCTTCCTGCACGGTTTTAAACGTGTTTTCGGCTTCAATTAAGGCTGGCTTTACGTAAGTACCTGTTTCAAATTCTTGTCCGGTTAAAATTTCACCACCCGTTAATAAAGTACCTCCCTCCTGCTGCACCGCTTTCATTGCCTTCTGAAAACCTTCAACGGCATCTTTGTCAATCAATGGGCCTACTAAAATAGAATCGCTTAAAGGATTGCCGATGGGTAAATTGGGGTAAATTTTCAGTAATCGTTCTTTTACTTCTTCGTAAATCGAATCGTGAATTATTAACCGCCGCGTGGAAGTGCACCGCTGACCGCAAGTACCTACTGCTCCAAAAACTACTGCTCGCAGAGCTATATCCAAGTTGGCGTGTTCGGTTAAAATAATAGCATTATTGCCCCCTAATTCTAACAAAGCGCGACCTAAACGGGCACCTACGGCGGCACCTACTTTTTTACCCATTCGAGTAGAACCGGTAGCAGATATTAAAGGCAAGCGCTCATCCGCTGCCATTAAAGCTCCTATCTCCGCATCACCAATTATTAAATTAAAAACTCCTTCGGGCAGATTGTTTTCTACTAAAACTTCTTTTAAAATATGCTGGCAAGCAATAGCCGTTAACGGGGTTTTCTCCGAGGGTTTCCATACACAAACATCTCCACACACGGCGGCCAGCATGGCATTCCAACTCCAAACGGCTACCGGAAAGTTAAAAGCCGAGATTATTCCTACAATGCCTAAAGAATGATATTGCTCGTACATGCGATGGCCCGGCCGTTCGGAGTGCATGGTAAAACCGTGTAACTGGCGCGATAGTCCCACCGCAAAATCGCAGATATCGATCATTTCCTGTACTTCGCCTAGTCCTTCCTGGTAAATCTTGCCCATTTCATACGATACCAATTTGCCCAATGGTTCTTTGTACTGGCGCAGTTTATTACCGTACTGCCGCACAACATCACCACGCTTAGGCGCGGGTACCTGTCGCCATTGCTCAAAGGCCTGCTGCGCTGCTTTTATTATTGTTTCATAATCATCAGGAGTAGCCAGGTTTACCGAAGCAATTGGCTGCCCATCTACGGGAGAGAAAATCGTTTTGGAGTTTTTATTAGCCGCACCACCCCAGGCTAAACCAGTACTATAAGCTGGGTTGTTATCCTTAATTCCCAAAGCAGTTTTAATTTCTTCTAAAATTAGTTGCTGCGGACTACCATCAATGGCTTGTTTCATAAAGTAGTAGGTTTTACATTATAAGTTATACGTTTTTCCCAGATTGTTTCCGGACAACTTATTTCAAATCAGATATTTTCTAGTTTTTTTTATAAAGTAACTGGCCGACACCAATTTACTAGATCGGATGTGAGAATTGGGTAATAGACTATTGATAATCAACTACATGCTTTCGCAAAATTCTACCATCTCATAGCTTGATACTTGTATCTTTTTACTTAACAAGTTGTAAATACGGGTAGTATTATTGTAACTGCTTTTAAAGAAGGAATTTGCTAAAAATAAAAAAGCCGCTGCTGAGTAGCAACGGCTTTTGTTATTATCTAAATTCTGATTATCTGCGGCCAATTGGGTAGAAAGCCCGGCGACCATCCGGATAAGTACCTTCAACGAGTACTCCCGATTCATCTTCGGCACCTTTTAATAAACGCTCTACATCTTGTGGTTTTTCTACTTTGCTTTTATCAATTCGAGTAATGATAAAGCCATCTACCATACCGGTACTCTTAAACTCGCTGGATTTTACGTTAGTAATTTTAGCACCGCCATCTAAGCCTAACTTCGTCATCTCAGCTTTAGATAAAGGCTCAAATTTAGCGCCGCCATAACTTACTGCTTTGGCCAACTCGCGTTTTACCAAATTAGTATCACCCATCCGGTTACGCAAAGTAACAGTGGTATTTTTGGTGTCATTGTCGCGCAGGTAAGTTACTTTAACTTTATCGCCTGGGCGGTAACGAGCCACTTGCTCCTGTACCGCCGCGCTGGTATTTACGTTTACTCCGTTAATTTGAGTAATAACATCACCTTTCTCTAAACCAGCTTCTTTAGCGGCACTGTTATCGGAGAAGTCGTTAATGTAAATACCATTCAACGTTTTAATTTTTTTATCTTCGGCTAATTTAGCATCTACTTCCCGCATAGAAATGCCCAAGAAAGCCCGCTGTACTTCGCCAAATTTTAGTAAATCATCAATTACTTTACTTACTATGGAAGAAGGAACGGCAAAAGAATAACCGGCAAAAGAACCTGTTTGAGTGGCAATAGCGGTATTAATACCTATTAAATCACCGTTTAAATTAACCAATGCTCCCCCACTGTTACCTGGGTTAACAGCCGCATCCGTCTGAATAAAAGATTCTACGCCTAAGTTATTACCACTGGCATCTACGTTTTGCACAATACCTACATTACGGCCTTTGGCACTGATAATACCGGCCGTAACAGTTGAGTTAAGATTAAGCGGATTCCCTACCGCCAAAACCCACTCGCCTACCCGAACATTATCGGAGTTACCATAACGCACAGTTGGTAATTTATCGGCATTCACTTTTAGTAAAGCTAAATCGGTACTTGGGTCAGCCCCTACTAAAGTTGCCGATAATTCGCGTTTGTCGTCTAATACTACTTTAATTTTATCGGCTTTATCAATTACGTGGTTATTCGTAATAATGTAACCGTTAGAAGCAATAATTACCCCTGAACCAGAGCCCATAGAAGGTCCCTGCCGACGGTGGTAATCCTCGAAACTATCACCAAAGAAATCCCGAAAAAATGGATCAATTTCTTTTCGACGTGAATTTTGAGCTAGTTCCGCCCCATATTCTGTCATTACGTGTACTACTGCTGGAGTTACTGCTTCAGCGGCAGTTACAAAATTTAAACCTTCTGGTACTTTTACTTCGCTATCGCGCATTAAGCTCGAGTACCGAAAATTTCGAGCAGGTTGCTCCTGAGGTGCTTGCACCACGGGCTCATCATCTTCCAGTAGCTTGTAACCACCAATTGCCATGCTTCCGCCCATAACAGCCGAAAGAACCAGGCCAAACATAAACTGTCTTGGTTTCATCACTTTAGTATTAACTATATTTTATTTTCTATTTGAATTCAATCTTAATAATTAAACTTACAACGCGCAAGTAGTAGGCTTATTGTAGTTTATTTTGTACGTAATTTTCTAAAAGAGATCAATTAAATCAATAACAATCTCAAATAAAAAAGGCGCTGATAAAGTGCGCCTTTTTTATTTGAGATTCAAATTAATTATTTAATCTGAATCTGGTGTTTTTTCACTTTCTGCTCATCTTTTGGTACGGTAACATGCAAGATACCGTTCTCAAAATGGGCATCTATTTGGGCTGGATTTACATTATCGGGTAAGAAGAAGGTTCTGCTGAAAGATCCGTATTGGGTTTCGAGCAAATGATATTTTTTATTTTGGCTTTCTTCTTCTTTATTAAACTTACGTTCGCCGGCAATAGTTAATTTACCTTCCTGAAAATCTATGGTAATGTCTTCTTTACTTAAACCAGGTAAAGACACATTAAATTCGTATTGGGTTTCGGTTTCAAAGGCATCTACATGCGGCGTAAAATCGGCCAATTGGCGACGGTTGTTTACGGTTTCGTTAAAAAAACGATCTAACATGGTACTAAAAGTTTGCGGCATTTTATCAGTTAAATAACCGTTATACTTTGTGATGGTCATCGCTTTAATCTCCTATTTTATGTTTAAAGTTTTATTTTGCTGTTGATATATCCTTTATAGTAAATTTTGTACCAAGGGCTAAAAACGAGCAAAAACAGACTTTATGACACTAAATCATAAGCAAAAACATTCCATATATGACAATAAGTCTTTTAAATTTACTAAAATGTTATGAATAAGTATCCTAAAAACCTACGAGCTATTTAATCTTGTTGCACGGGAGCTATTACTCTTGGGAAAGGCTTTTTGCCTTGGTAGAAAGTGTACCGAAACTCCACGCCCCATATAGGAGTAATACTATTCCGGTTTTCACCAAAAGTAACAGTAGTTGATTGATTACTTTCTTTGTTGGGCAGCCTGGTATAATCGGTTTGCTTCGTAAAAAATGGTGTAAATGTGAGATGTGGATTGGGCTGTAAAACAACTTCGCCCCGCAAACGCGTACGGTCAATTACTCTGGCCGAATAAGGTTTACCTGTTTTAAAATCGGTGTATAAAAACACTTCGTAACCGGCGCGTAATCGCAGGGTAAAATTTCTAATTTTGATAGGTTTATCCAGATCCACACGTGGACGCAACCGTCCTATGGATGCCGCATTTGTATATAGCAGGTAATCCACCATAACTCGCTTTATTACTTGCAAGCCAGGCAAAAAACTTAAATGCCGCAGGTATACATCCGTAAAATAAAGCTTCCGGCCAGGTTCAAAACTAAACATTTGAGAACCACCTAAGCCCCAGGTATTGGTTAATGCTTGTTCATAACCTAACCGAAACTGAATGCGCTTAAGCTGATTGTTTAGTACAAAAGAATTTAATCCTTTATAGTCGGAGTTGGTAGTATAGCGGTATTGGTGCCGGAAATAGAAAAAACTGGTAGATTTAAAAACATATTCAGCTTGCAATTCTGGCCATATCTCTGTTGCCACATGTTGTTTGTGCTGAGCATTGGCGGCTGGTAAACTCACCATCAGAAAAAACAGTAAATAATAGCCAGTACTTACCCGTTTTAGCATTGTAACATCCAACCACATTACTCTCTATTTAGTTACTTAAAAGAGAACGACAATTTCGCTAAACGGTTTGCTTTAACTATTTTGTAATTCGCTTAAAGCTAACCAGGCCATTAAACCAATACCAGTTTCCAATGCAGTTTCGTCGATATTAAAAGTAGGTGTATGCACAGATGAGGTAATACCCATTTCCTCGTTGCGGGTGCCCAAGCGGTAAAAACAAGCATCCAATTGTTGGGTATAATAAGCAAAATCTTCGGCGGCCATCCATAAATCCAAATCTACCACATTTTCTTTGCCTAAGTAATTTTCTGCTGCTACTCGCATTTTCTCCGTTAACTGAGGTGAATTTTCCAGATAAGGGTAACCGCGCCGTATCTCGAAATCACAGGAACCACCCATAGCCTCGGCTAATTGTTCCGCCATTTTTTTCATTTTCACGTGCGCCTCTGCCCGCCATTTTTCATCCATGGTCCGGAAGGTTCCTTCTATTTTTACTTCGTTTGGTATAATGTTGGTAGCGCCATTGGCTGTTACTTTACCAAAAGAAAGAACAGTAGGCGTTTTAGGGCTAGCTGCTCTACTAACAATTTGTTGCAGCGCCACAATCATATGTGCCGTAATTAAAACCGGATCTATATTCATTTCGGGCATTGCCCCATGGCCCCCTTTTCCTGTAACGGTAATATACAACTCATCGGCACTGGCCATATACATTCCGGACCGTACGCCCACTTTACCGGCTGGTAACTGCGGAAACACATGCTGACCAAAAATAGCCGTTGGAGCAGGATTTTGCAGCACTCCTTCTTTTATCATGATAGAGGCACCCCCCGGAATTAACTCTTCGCCGGGTTGAAAAATAAGTTTTACTGTACCTTCAAACTGGTCGCGCAGCCCACTTAAAATTCGAGCCGTTCCTAACAACGATGAAGTATGCACATCATGCCCGCAAGCATGCATTACTCCTTCGTTTTTTGATTTATACGGCACCTCATTTTGTTCCGTAATGGGTAAAGCATCCATGTCGCCGCGTAGAGCTACTATTTTTTTATCTGGATTCTTTCCTTTTATCAATGCCGTTACACCCGTTTTGGCAAGTGTAACAGGTTCTAAACCAAAAGATTTTAATTGTTCCGTTACCAATGCGGCTGTTTGGTATTCCTGGAAAGAAAGCTCAGGATTAGCGTGTAAATGCTGACGAATTTTTATTATATCCGGGGCAAATTCACGAGCCAACTTTTTTACGGTATCTTTCAGTTCAGACATTTATTATAGTTTTAAGTTAAAAGTTGAAAGTTATAAGTAACCAATGAGAAATAGCAATTTATAAATAGTAAATACCACTTACCGGTTAACATTAATTTGGTCAGAAATAATCAGAGCATTGGGCGAAATATCTTTTATGCGGGAAAGCACTTGTTGTGCTTCGATTCGGTTCAGGTAATCGCCAATTTTAAGCCGGAACGTAGGCTGACGGTATTGCAGGTAATCACGTTCTTCCGGTATCCGATCAATAATAGCCCGTCGCATTTCCATGGCCGTTTTTCTTTCGGTTCCGGTATAAGCTAAAATTCGATATCCCTGCGCGTACTTAATCGCCTTATTGGCATTAGCTACTGTATCGATTAAAGCTAGCACCCGGTTATTTACATGATGCGTAGGAGTAACACTAACAACTGGCTCCGAAACCGGCTTCGTTTCGTTTGATGTTTCAGTGGGTGGAGCTGGAAACTTTGGTCGGAAAGCACTTAGATCTTCTGCTGCCGCTGTTGTCACTGATTTAGATACTGTACCAGGAGTACGTGCACAGGAAATAAGAACCAAAAAACATAAAACCAGTCCGTTAATTTTGATTTTTTTCATATTTCATTAATTGCACTCCCGCCGAGGTACCAATGCGATCGGCACCAGCCTGAATTAGTTCTTTAGCAAAGGCAATGTCCCGGATACCTCCTGAAGCTTTAATACGCACTTTTTCTGGTAAGTATTGCCGCATTAACTCCACATCTGCCACAGTAGCACCACGACTGGCAAATCCGGTAGAAGTTTTTACAAAATCTGCCTCGGCCTGGGCACACAAGTAACACGCTTGAATAATTTCCTCTTCCGTTAGTAAAGCAGTTTCAATAATTACCTTTAATAATCCGCCGCGTAAATGACAAAGAGTAGCTAATTCACCTACTTCGTTTTCTACATCGGCCAAGCGGTCAGATTTAAAAGCAGCTAAATTAAGCACCATATCAATTTCGGAAGCACCCGCACTTAAAGCTTTATGCGCTTCAAAAAACTTTACCTCCGCGGTTTGATAGCCCAACGGAAAACCTATAACCGTAGCAATATTAACCTGACTATCGACCAACGTGTTAGCAGCTATTTTTACATAGCAGGGTGGCACACAAACTGCGGCAAACTGATACGTAGTAGCTTCGGCACACAACTGCTTAATCATACGCTCATCGGCATCGGGCCGAAGAAGCGTATGATCAATGTAGCTGGCAATATTAAAATCTGATATGTGAGAATTAGTCTTCAATGATTACACAACGGTGGTTGAGCACATCCTGTTCTACGCTTTTGTACTTAACATCGCGTACAATCCGGCCATCATTATACTGTACACTAACTTTATCGTTACGGCCGGCAACTTTGTGCGACCTGGCGGGTACAGCTTTTACAACCGCCTGAGCTTCGGCAGCTTCTTCGGTAGCCGGGCCTTCCAGAACAGAATGAACTTCTTCTTTTTGAATTTTTAAAGCCGGAGCTTTGGGTTGCCGGGGTTGCCGGGCTTCTTGTACTTCTTCGGGTCTCTGTACCGGAATATCGGCTTTAAACAGGAAAGAAACAGTTTCTTCGTTTACCTTACCAATCATCCGCTTAAATAACTCAAACGATTCAAACTTATAAATTAACAACGGGTCTTTCTGCTCGTAAACGGCATTCTGCACCGACTGCTTCAAATCGTCCATTTCGCGTAAATGCTGGGTCCAGGCCTGGTCGATGGTAGCTAAAGTAATGGCTTTCTCCATTTCTTTAATCAACTCCCGGGAATGCGTTTGGTAAGCCTTCTCCAGATTTGCCATTGCCGTAATTTGCTTACGTCCATCGGTAAATGGAACCGCAATGGTTTCAATCATAGACCGGTTCTGGTAAATATCCGTAATAATCGGGAAGGAATGTTCTGCGATGGCTTTATTCTTATCTAAGTAGAAGTTAAGCGCTTCGTTGTACAACCGCTCCGTTAAATCGGTAGCTGATTGGCTTGCTAATTCACTGGCAATAATAGTTGTATCAAAGCCAAATACCCGAATAATATTTAAGCTAAAATCATCAAAATCGCCACTGCCCTTGTGGTTCTGTACCATATCTTCGCTCAGATCATAGATCATGTTCCAGATATCCAGTTCCAAACGCTCGCCATAAAGTGCATTACGACGACGACGGTATACTACTTCGCGCTGCGCGTTCATTACGTCGTCGTACTCCAGCAAACGCTTCCGGATACCAAAGTTATTTTCTTCTACTTTTTTCTGCGCTCTTTCAATAGAGTTAGAAATCATAGAGTGCTGAATAACTTCTCCTTCTTCTAAGCCTAACCGGTCCATGAGTTTAGCAATTCTTTCTGAACCGAATAAACGCATTAAACTATCATCCAAGCTCACAAAAAATTGAGAAGAACCTGGGTCACCTTGCCGGCCAGAACGACCGCGCAACTGACGGTCTACCCGCCGGGATTCGTGACGCTCGGTACCAATAATAGCCAAACCACCAGCATGCTTTGATTCTGGAGTTAATTTAATGTCAGTACCACGACCTGCCATGTTGGTAGCAATAGTTACGGTGCTAGGCTTACCTGCTTCCGCTACAATTTCTGCTTCTTTCTGGTGTAGTTTCGCGTTCAGTACCTGGTGCGGAATTTTCCGGATTTGCAGCATTCGACTTACTAATTCGGAAATTTCTACAGAGGTAGTACCTACCAGTACCGGGCGGCCCGCAGAAGTTAACTCCTGAATCTCTTCGGCTACTGCATTAAATTTTTCGCGTACAGTTTTATAAACTTTATCGTGGCGGTCTTCGCGCACCACCTGTCTGTTAGTAGGAATAGTAACTACATCCAGTTTATAAATTTCCCAGAATTCACCGGCTTCGGTTTCAGCAGTACCGGTCATACCACACAGTTTGTGGTACATCCGGAAGTAATTTTGTAAAGTAACCGTAGCGTAGGTTTGGGTCGCATCTTCTACCCGCACGTTTTCTTTAGCTTCAATTGCCTGGTGTAAACCATCGGAATAACGACGGCCTTCCATTACCCGGCCGGTTTGCTCATCTACAATTTTTACTTTCCGATCTTCCGTAACAATGTATTCTACGTCTTTTTCGAATAAGGTATAAGCTTTTAGTAATTGGTTAATGGTATGAACCCGCTGCGATTTCTCAGCGAAATCATTCATTAACTTTTCTTTGCGGTGCAAACGCTCCTCATCCGAAATAGTCTTATCGTTTTCAATTGAGGCTAACTCGGTACCAATATCCGGCATAATAAAGAAGTTAGGATCTTCTCCCTGGCCGGTAATCATATCAAGCCCTTTTTCGGTTAACTCAATGTTGTTATTTTTTTCGTCGATGGTAAAGTAAAGCGGCTCATCGGCTTGCGGCATTTGGCGGGCATTATCCTGCAAGAAAAAGTTTTCGGTTTTTTGCAAAGCCGCCCGAATACCCGTTTCGCCTAAGAATTTAATTAATGGTTTATTTTTTGGTAAACCCCGGTAGGCCCGGAACAAAGATAAACCACCTTCTTTTTCGTTCCCCTCTTTAAGTAAACGCTTAGATTCTACCAGGAAATTACCTACCACTTTCTTTTGTGCTTCAACCAGCATGGCAATCCGTGGTTTCAGATCATAAAATTCATGTTCATCGCCACGAGGTACCGGTCCCGAAATAATCAAAGGCGTACGAGCATCATCAATTAACACAGAGTCTACTTCGTCCACCATGGCATAGTGGTGTTTGCGTTGTACTAATTCATCAGGATTACGCGCCATGTTATCGCGCAGGTAATCAAACCCAAATTCATTATTAGTGCCATAGGTAATATCCGCCTGGTAAGCCCGGCGACGGTCATCGGTATTAGGCTGGTGTTTGTCAATGCAATCTATGGTTAGACCATGAAACTCGAACAAGGGGGCCATCCATTCGGAGTCGCGTTTAGCCAGGTAGTCGTTTACGGTAACAACGTGTACACCGCGTTTAGCTAAAGCATTCAGGAAGGCCGGCAAGGTAGCTACCAATGTTTTACCTTCACCGGTACCCATTTCAGCAATTTTACCTTGGTGCAATACTATCCCCCCAATTAACTGTACATCGTAGTGAAGCATGTCCCAGGTAATTTCGCTACCAGCAGCCATCCATTTATTAGCCCAAATGGCTTTATCTCCTTCTACACGCACATTAGGTTTGCGGGCAGCCATTGACCGATCCATTTCGGTGGCCGTAACTTCTAACTGGCCATTTTCTTTAAACCGGCGCGCCGTTTCTTTAACAATGGCAAATGCTTGCGGCAGCACCTCCATTAATACTAATTCCAGTTGTTTATTGCGCTCTTTTTCTAAAGAATCAATTTCAGAGAATATATTTTCTTTCTGCATAATGTCCAGTTCGGATTCATTTGCCACCCGTTGGTATAAAGCAGAAATTTTTGCATCCATTTCACTCAGCCGCTCATCAATGATGGATTTTACGGTCTGGGTTCTTTGCCGAAGTTCGTCATCTGTAATGGCAGCTAGTCTGGCATATTCTTCGTTGATTTGTCCCACGTAGGGAGTTACTTCTTTAATATCACGTTCGGATTTGGTGCCGAATATTTTGGCAACTGTTTTTCCAATAAAATCGAACATCGCTTGTCGTTAAAAATTAAAATAGATGTAGGTCAAAATTACAGGGTTTTTCTGAAATATCGGTACAAAGTGAGGTAAAACAATCCGGATTAGCCTCTTACCTGCTACCTATACGACAGAGCCTTGCTTGTTAATAACAAATAATTCGCCTAAATAATTTAGGTACTCAAATTATTATAGATGGTTTTGTATTAGGAATTAGTTTTTTACTTCTTAAATCGAATAAAATTTACTTTTACTCGATTACAACAGCCTTTATCGCTTCTAAGCCATTCATTTTTTGAAAATCTTGTTTTTTTTCACTAAGTTATTACTTATTACTTCTTCTTTATTTAACCTGACTAATCGTCAGGCAACAATCCAATAAACTTAGCTTTTTTGTTATTTTCTTAAATTTGGGAATTCATAAAAAAACCTGTACCGGCAATAATACCAGCACAGGTTAATCTTCAGCAAAGGTAAAATATTACTTCTCTGCTAGTTTAAGTTGTTCGCTTAATAATCCTTCTTTTAACGCATAGGAAGATACCCGAATTTTATTTAGTTCGTAGTTTTCCAATACATGATCAATTAAAACACAAGCCACCACAATCATATCTACGCGCATTTCAATCATACCCGGAATGGCTAAACGCTCCGAGTGTGTTTTCTTCAGAATCTCGTCGTAAATTTCGTAAAAATCAGATAAAGCTAAATCGGATTCGGTACAGGGGTCGCAGGAACGATCCAAACCTTTGCGTTTCACGTCAATATCGCAAAGCGTATCAAAAGTACCAGAAGAGCCAATTAAGGCACAAGGTTTATATTGGGCTATTGCTTCGGTTAAGGGCTGCAGTTGTTCTTCTAAAAACGCCATTTCTGCTTCCACATCAGCCGCTGCGATGGGGTCATTAATAAAAAACTTATCCATTAAGCGTTGAGCGCCAATTTCAAAACTTTGTTTCCAAAAAATAGTATCACCGTCGCAAATAATAAATTCTACACTGCCGCCGCCAATATCGATAATTAAGCTGCGTTCAGAACCTATTTCCAGAGCCGATTTTACACCGTAATAAATTAACTCAGCTTCGCGGTCGCCGGAAATAACTTCTACCTCAATACCCGCTTGCTCGTGAATGGCTGTTGTTAATTTAGTCCCGTTCGCTGCATTCCGAACGGCACTGGTTGCCACTGCTCTTACTTCCGAAACATTGTATTTATCTATTTCAGCTTTAAAGCTACTTATTGTTTGCAGAGCCCTTTCTACAGCATCCGGAGCGATTGCCCCCTGCGTAATTCCATCCTGGCCTAACTTTACTGATTCTTTCAGCTTTACTAAAGTTTCTGGTTCTCCAACCGGGTTAATTTCGGCAATTAATAAATGGAAGGTATTGGTACCCATATCAATAAGGGCAAGGCGGCGGTTTTTCATTTAGTTCCTATTATGTTGTACGAAACGGTGCTAAAGCGGTAAAAGGTTCCCAAAGGCAATTTACGTTGTGCCCTGTCCTGTAAATAAATTTCTCCTACTTCGTGGTGTGCTTTATCGTGATCTGTAAAATTTAAACGGATTAAGTTATCCAGGATTAAACCCGAGAATCCTAAGGAATACAAGTTAATGAGAAATAAATTATCTACAGGGTCTAGTAGTTGCGCGCATAATTTAATTAATTCGTTTAGCTCATCTTCCAGCTGCCATTTTTCGCCATTTGGCCCGCGCCCATAAGCCGGTGGGTCCAGAATTAAGCCTTGGTATTTGTTACCCCTTTTCACTTCTCGGCGCACAAATTTCATGGCATCTTCTACAATCCACCGGATTTGATTTAAGTTGCTGGCCTCCATATTTTCGCGGGCCCAGTAATTTACCTGCTTAACTGAATCCAAGTGCGTTACATCGGCTCCTGCTGCTTTGGCGGCCAGGGAAGCAGCTCCAGTATAAGCAAATAAATTTAATATTTTAGGTGGTTTGGTTTTTAGCTGTTTAGTAGCGTCGTAAATAAATTTCCAGTTGGGGTCCTGCTCCGGAAATAAACCCACGTGTTTAAACGAAGACAAGCCAAGCCGGAAACGTAACTTCATTTGCTGGTATTCATAATTAATAAACCATTGTTCGGCCATTCCTTTACGCAACTGCCATTGTCCTTTTTCGGTGCTCCCTTTTTCCCGTTTAAAAATTGCCTGGGCCAGCCGGCTCCATTCCGAAGGCGGTAAATGTTGGTCCCAAATAGCCTGCGGCTCGGGTCGGGCCAGGAAATAATCACCGAATCGTTCCAGCTTTTCAAAATTACCAGAATCTACCAATTCGTAATCGGGCCAATTGCTTACAGTAAGAAATGAATACATGAATATAATTTAATAAAATGTATAAGTGTTTAGCATAAAACCCTCAATATAATAAGTAATAAGTAATAAATTTTACCCGGATTCTAACTTAGTTTTAATGCTTTTTAGGCATTTATCAATGCAGCTATTTATATTAACTGTAAAAGTAATAATTCTATGTTGCATCTAACTTTATGCTTTACACTTATAAATTTGTTTACTCATTTAGCGTTTAACTTTACTCTAGCTTCTATTTTTTGTTGAAAGCTTAATTTTATTTTTTAGTTTAACCCCTATCATTCCTTAGCAGAAAAGAATAAACTTGCAGTTTCGTATTTAATTAAACCATGAACGTTACTTTTTATAAATACCAAGGCACCGGCAACGATTTTATTATGATTGATAACCGGCATTTATTTTTTGCAGCAGATAACGCCAATTTAATTGCCCAACTTTGCGAGCGCCGCATGGGAATAGGTGCCGACGGATTAATCTTATTACAAAATCGGGAAGGCTATGATTTTGAGATGGTGTACTTTAATGCCGATGGACGACCGGGTTCTATGTGCGGTAACGGTGGCCGCTGCACCGTACAGTTTGCTAAACAATTAGGTATAATCAAGGAAAAAGCTTTTTTCCTGGCGGCTGATGGCGATCATTATGCATCCGTAGATACTGCCGGGCAAATATCTTTAAAAATGAATGATGTACAACAAGTAGAAACGGGTGCGGATTATTATTACTTAAACACCGGCTCCCCGCATTATGTACAGTTTGTAGAGGCCCTGGAACAGTTAAACGTTTTTGCCGAAGGCCGCGACATCCGATACAACAATCGGTTTAAGCAGGAGGGAACGAACGTAAATTTTGCCCAATTACAACCTGAAATGCATTTATTTGTGCGCACTTACGAACGCGGTGTAGAAGATGAAACTTTTTCTTGTGGTACCGGCGTCACGGCTACTGCTTTAGCAGCGAGCTACAAAGGAGCCACCAGTCCGGTTTCGATTCGAACTTTAGGAGGCAATTTACAAGTAGCTTTTGAGGCAACTCCTACCGGCTTTACCAATATTTACTTAATTGGTCCGGCACAGTACGTTTTTACAGGTTTTATTGAGGTGTAATTGTTTTACTATACAGTATGTTTTTACAAAGCGAGCATATTTATTTACGGGCGCTGGAACCAGATGACCTGGAATTTTTATACAGCTTAGAAAATAACCCCGACATCTGGCAGGTAAGCAACACTACTACTCCCTACGCAAAACATGTATTACAACAATATTTAGAACAAGCTGCAGCTGATATCTTTTCTGTCAAACAATTACGGCTTCTCATCCACACGCATCAGCACCAGGCCGTTGGAGCAATCGATTTATTTGATTTTGAACCTCTCCACCAACGAGCAGGGTTAGGAATAGTAATTGCGCCAACCTACCGCCAACAGCACTATGCTACCGAAGCTTTACAGTTACTATTGAAATATTGTCGGGAACACTTATTGTTGCACCAGGTTTTTTGTTCTGTTAGCAGCAAAAATGTGAGCAGCTTACGTTTATTTGAAAAAGCAGAATTTTCGGTAGTTGGCACTCGTCAGCAATGGATTAGAACTGCTGCTGGCTGGCAAGATATTGTCGAATTCCAAAAAATTTTATCAGAATAAGTTTTTTATAAATTAATCAGAATATCGCTTCTATACGCACTTCTAATAGTTAGAACCCTCTTTACTATTTTATAATTTAAACTATTTCCTACCAATATTGTAGACTACTATATTGTAATCAAAATGCAATTTTTTACTGAAAATATTTAAATTTTATTAACTTAGTCATTATTTTCAGCCAAGTTTAATAATATTTACTTTTAGGTAAAACAATAAAAGTTGCATTTTTATAAGTATTAGTTTTATAATCTCTTTATTAAAACTTTGAATTAATACGTATTGATAAGTACGGATTTCCACTTAAAGTAATATCTCTTAAGGTTTATTTTCGATTTATGCAATATCTTTTTAAAAAATATTGCGTATTAGTCCATATATAAGCAAAACCTTATTGCTGCTTAACTTTCGTTGAAAATTTCTTAACAAATTTCAAATTTATTTAAAGTGACTAAATAACCGTACGTAATTTCTATGCTAAAATTTGACCAGAATAGTTCTTTGACCCCTGAAGAGAAAAACATAACAGCTAATCTTAAACCTACTGCAACGAATGAAGTAAAAGCACCTGGGAGTACGACTGAGACCAATCAATTAGAAAGCTTTATTCAAAATATGCCGGATATTGTTTGCTTGTCGCATTTACGATGGGATTTTGTTTACCAGCGGCCACAACATTTACTTTCGCGTTTTGCGAAACACGGACGCTTATTCTTTTTTGAAGAACCTTATTTTTACGATGGTGCTCAACCTCGCTTAGAGGTAAGCCGTCGCGATGCAAACGTACATATTGTGGTAGCGCATTTACCACATGGTTTAACCCCACAGGAATCAGATGCTGCTCAGATTGAATTAGTAAATAAGTTTGTTAAAGAACACCAAATTAGTAAATATATTGCTTGGTATTATACCCCCATGGCTTTAGAAGTGTATGGCCATTTGCAGCCTGCCTTAACTGTTTACGATTGCATGGATGAGTTATCGGCTTTTAAAGGCGCTTCGCCCCGGTTACGCGAACTGGAAGCCGACCTATTCAAGAAAGCTGATTTAGTATTTACTGGTGGGCACAGCATTTACGAATCAAAACGCACGCAACATCCCGAAGTGTATGCCTTCCCGAGCAGTATTGATAAAGCTCATTTTGCCCAGGCTCGCACCGGAATGGGCGAACCCGAAGATCAAAAAAATATTCAACATCCGCGTTTTGGCTTCTATGGCGTGGTAGATGAACGTTTTGATATTGAATTGTTGCGCGAAGTGGCGGCATTGCGCCCGGATTGGCACTGGGTAATTATAGGCCCGGTAGTTAAAATTGATCCTGCTGTGTTACCAAAAGCAGAAAATATTCATTACCTGGGCGGAAAAGATTATAAGGAACTACCCGCTTATTTAAGTTCCTGGGATGTGGCTACCATGCCTTTCGCGATTAATGAATCTACTAAATACATCAGCCCTACAAAAACACCCGAATATTTAGCTGGCGGTAAACCCGTAGTATCTACTCCTATTCGGGATGTAATACGCCCTTATGGCGATCAAAGCCTGGTACATATTGCTGCTACTGCCCAAGAGTTTGTAACTGCCCTGGAAAAAGCACTGGAACAGCGAAACAACGCTGAATGGCTGGCCCAGACAGATTCCTTTTTAGCCAATATCTCCTGGGATCATACCTGGCAGAATATGGTAAACTTAATTCAAATTGCTATAACCGAAAAATCAAAGTAAGCTCCTTACTAAAAACTAACCCAAATAATTGTTAAACTATTAAAAAATAAAAAATATATGTTCGACTATCTTATTGTTGGAGCTGGCTTTGCCGGAAGTGTATTGGCCGAACGCCTAGCTACCCGTTCTAATAAAAAAGTATTAATTATTGATAAAAGATCGCACATTGCCGGAAACGCGTACGATCATTACAACGAAGAAGGTATTTTAGTACATAAATACGGACCACATATTTTTCATACTAATTCAAAAGACGTTTTTGATTATTTATCGCAGTTTACCGAATGGCGGTCTTATGAACACCGTGTTTTAGCCAGTGTGGATGGTCAGTTAGTTCCTATTCCGATTAACCTCGATACTATTAATAAATTATATGGCTTAAACTTAACTTCTTTTGAGTTAGAAGATTGGTTTGAGTCCGTGGCTGAGCAAGTACCCGTTGTGCGTACCTCAGAAGATGTGGTGGTAAGTAAAGTCGGACGCGAATTATACGAAAAATTCTTCCGGAATTATACCCGTAAACAGTGGGGCATGGACCCATCTGAGTTAGATAAATCGGTAACTTCACGCGTACCTACCCGTACCAACCGCGATAACCGGTATTTTACCGATACCTATCAAGCAATGCCTTTAAACGGTTTTACAGCTATGTTCGAGAAAATGCTGGCGCACCCGAACATTAAAGTTATGCTGAATACCGATTACAAAGAAATTATAGATCTGATTCCGTTTAAGGAAATGATTTTTACGGGTCCTGTTGATGAATATTTTGATTACCAGTTTGGTAAATTACCTTACCGTTCTCTGGACTTTAAACACGAAACGCTGAATACAGAAACTTTCTTACCAACAGCGGTAGTAAATTATCCGAACGAGCACGCTTATACCCGGATCACAGAATTTAAATACCTAACCGGTCAAAAGCATACGAAAACCAGCGTAGTTTACGAATATCCACAAGCCGACGGAGATCCGTATTATCCGGTTCCACGGCCTGAAAACGCCGAGTTGTATAATAAATATAAGAAACTTGCTGATCAGACTCCCAATGTACATTTCGTGGGCCGGTTAGCTACTTATAAATATTATAACATGGATCAGGTTGTAGCGCAAGCACTTACGCTTTATAAAAAGCTGACCGAGAAAACCGAAGAAGATAAGACTATTGCAGAAATTGAGAAGATCGTAGTAAAAGGTAAATCTTTGAACGGATCTATTATCAAAATCTCCAGTAAAAATGGCGATCATTGATTTATGGGGCGGAGTTGAATGCAGTTGTAACCGGGTAGGAGAACAGTTCTTCGACCAGTTAAGCAGAAACGGTCATTGGGAGCGCATAAGCGATCTGGACCTATTTGCCTCCTTAGGAATTAAAAAATTGCGTTACCCAGTGCTTTGGGAGCATGTTGCTCCTCAAAGCCTGGACACGCCAGACTGGTCTTGGTCAGATGAAAGATTGCAGCGCTTGCAGCAGTTACAAATCGATCCGATTGTTGGTTTGGTACACCATGGTAGTGGCCCAGTCTACACTGATTTATCTAATGATAATTTTGCCCCTCTCCTAGCTCAATATGCCCGTATGGTAGCCGAACGCTACCCATGGGTAACCTATTACACCCCCGTAAATGAACCCCTTACAACTGCCCGTTTTAGCTGCCTGTATGGTTTTTGGTACCCGCATCAAACTTCTGATAAAGCTTTTGTTCGAGCCTTATTAAACCAGGTAAAAGGTACTAAGCTGGCTATGCAAGCTATTCGAGAGATAAATCCGGCTGCTAAGTTAGTACAAACCGAAGATTTAGGCCAAACGCATAGTACAAAGCTATTAGCTTATCAAGCAGCATTTGAAAACGAACGCCGCTGGTTATCCTTTGATTTATTATGCGGTAAAGTTACGCCTAAGCATAAGCTCTGGAATTACTTAATCCAAAACGGAGTAGAACCTACAGAATTGCTTGAATTTGTAGAAAGCCCTCTCCCACCCGATATTTTCGGGATTAACCATTATATAACCAGTGAGCGGTACTTAGACGAGCATTTATCTATTTTTCCGTTGCATACCCACGGCAGTAATGCCCATCATAAATACGCCGATGTAGAAGCAGTGCGGGTAAAAGGGGTAGAACGAACTGGTATAAAAAACCTTTTGCAAGAAACCTGGCAACGCTATCAAGGTGAAATAGCTATTACTGAGGCACATTTATGCTGTACTCGGGAAGAACAAATGCGTTGGTTTATGGAAGTCTGGGGGGCTGCAACTGAATTAAAGCAGGCTGGGGTAAATATCCGGGCAGTAACTGCCTGGGCTTTGTTAGGCTCTTACGATTGGAATTCGCTCCTGACGCGTAATAATAGTCATTACGAAAATGGCGTATTTGATTTGCGGATGGGAAACAAACCTTGGTCTACGGCCTTAGTGAAGATGCTGAAAAGTTTAAGTAAAACTGGTAAGTATCAACACGATGTATTGCAACACAAAGGCTGGTGGGACCGTGAAGAACGTTATGCGTATTGGCACCGCGATGTTTATATTTCTAAACCCACTCATAAACCCATTCTAGATAAAAAACAAAGGCCATTACTTATTACAGGTGCCACGGGTACGCTTGGCCAGGCTTTTGGTCGTATTTGCCAGGACCGGGGTTTGCATTACCATTTATTAACCCGGGCTGAAATGGATATAGCCAATCCAGAATCTGTAGCTGCCGCAGTAGCCCGTTATAATCCTTGGGCCATTATTAATACGGCTGGTTACGTGCGTGTAGACGAAGCCGAAAAGGAACCCGGAAAATGCTACCGGGAAAATACGAAAGGTCCTATTGTATTAGCCGAGATTTGCAAGGCGGCTAATATTCAGCTTTTAACTTTTTCTTCGGATTTAGTTTTTGATGGCAAAAAAGCAACGCCCTATGTGGAAGAAGACCAACCTAACCCACAAAATGTGTATGGAAATAGTAAATTTTTAGCTGAAAAAGAAGTATTACGCATTTTACCAGAAGCCTTAGTAATTCGGACAAGTGCATTTTTTGGCATTGGGGATCGGGATAACTTTGTTTACTTTGCTTTACAATCCTTCTTACAAGGTAATCCATTTGAGGCCGTAAACGATATAAAGATTACAGCTACTTATATTCCGGACCTAATTCAGAATTCGTTAGATTTACTAATTGATCAGGCTAATGGCATCTGGCATTTAGCTAATTCAGGAACCTTTACCTGGGCAGGACTAGCTCAATCAATAGCAGATATTGCTTTATTGAAAGACGTTCAAATAATAAGTCAACCGGTATCGTCTTTTAGGCTTTCTGCTTACCGGCCGCACAACTCAGTTTTAGGAAGTACTAAATCTTATCTTATGCCATCTGTAGAAAGTGCTTTGCAACGTTGTATTCCGGTAATTATGCAAACAATTGCTCGGGAACGAACTGCATTAGAACAGAATCTATTTCCGGCAGAAGAAAAGCTAAGTGGCTAGTGTAGTATCTCTAGTTTTATTAAATAGTAAATAAAAGGCTGTTCGTACCTCGAATGGCCTTTTATTTTTTGTTTGTGTTAAGCCGAAAGCTAATAACTTTGCTGCACTATTTTCTTCACCTATGCCAATCTGTCAGAGTTAAAACTATATTTTGGTTAAGGATTTAACATAATTAATAGTTTCAATATGTATTCTTACGATCAACTTTACACTTTTACTAAGCAAGTTTTTCAAAGCATTGGCAGTTCGGAGCAAGACGCTGATTTAGCTACCGAAGTATTATTATCCGCCGATTTAAGAGGAATTGATTCGCATGGCATAGCCCGCCTGATTGGATACGTACGACTTTGGGAAACAAATCGGATTAACGCTACTCCTTCCGTTCGGGTTGTGCATGAAACACCCAGTACGGCTGTAGTAGACGGTGATAGTGGCTTAGGCTTGATAGTAGCCCCCCGAGCCATGGACATTGCCATTGAAAAAGCCCGGGTAGCTGGTACTGGATGGGTATCCGTAAAAAATTCAAATCATTTTGGTATTGCTGGTTACCACGCCATGAAAGCACTAGAGAATGATATGATTGGTATTGCCATGACTAATGCTAGTCCGCTAGTAGCACCAACTAATTCCTTAGAGCGTTTATTAGGTACTAACCCCATTGCAGTAGCTATTCCGGCCAATGAACAACCAGCCTTTGTTGCCGATTTTGCTACTACCACGGCGGCTAACGGCAAATTAGAAATTTTACAGCGCAAGAACCAGGAAGCACCCCTTGGCTGGATCCAAGATGCCAAAGGCCATAATTCTACTAACCCTAACGAACTAAAAGCAGGAGGCGCGTTAATGCCTTTAGGTGGAGAAACAGGCAGCCACAAAGGTTATTGCTTAGGTTCTATCGTAGATATATTTTCGGCGGTTTTATCGGGAGCCAATTACGGGCCTTGGGTACCACCTTTTGTAAGCTTTTTGCCTTTACCAACTAATCCAGTAGGCGAAGGTATCGGACATTTTTTTGGCGCTATGCGGATAGACGCTTTCCGGCCAGCCAATGAATTTAAAGCGCACATGGATAACTGGATTACTACTTTTCGGCAATCGAAAGCTAAATCAGAGGAAACACCTGTACTTATTCCGGGTGATCCGGAAAGAATAATGGCAGTTAAGCGTCGGGAAGAAGGAATTCCACTATTAGATCCAGTAATTAAAGATCTGGAATCTCTGGCGCAAAAGTTCTCTTTACAATTTAGTTAATAAAAAAAGCCGTTCTTATTGGTAAGAACGGCTTTCTTATTTATAAATTACTAATTAAATAAGTGTATTTCCAACTGAGGTGTAATAAGCTAAAGCAGTTTCCGCATCCAGATAATCAGAATTAAACTCTTTTTTATTAGCGTGAATGAACAAGCAGGTTTTACCTTTCACCGCTTCAATAACCTGCCGGTGATTCTCCATAGGTAAGGCCGGACAACCTTGACTGCGTCCTAAACGGCCATGCTGGGTAATAAAAGCATCGCTTACATAATCGGCTCCATGCATTACTACACATCGCTCCAGCGCATTGGTATTAAAGTTCTCATCCATGCCAACTAATTTCAAGGACGTACCATGTTTACCCATGTAAATATCTTGAGTAACGTAGAATCCTAAACTGCTTTTTTCCGAATTAACAGTATTGTCGAATTGTTCGGCTAAGTTTTCACCGGAGTTCTTACCATGCGCCACCAGTGAGTTAAATAAAACTTTTTTATCCGCCAAATCAATAACCCAAAGTCGTTTTTCGGTAGATGGTTTATTAAAATCAACAACAGTAAGCAACTTTTTATCAGATAGCTGACCTTGCGCTTTCAGGTTTAAATAACCCAATAAAGCATCATTAAAAACATCCAGCGTTAAGCCACTCTTTTCTAAACCAATTTCTTCGTAAAGCTTATAAACATCTACCTGAAAAGCAGCAAATCGTAAAGCTTCGGCGGTTGCGCCCGATATATGCGTATTCTCGGATTTAGTCTTATAACTTCCGGCTGGTAATGGAAAGTGCGCAAAGAAAAAAGGCGCCAAAAAAGGAATAATCCGACGAATTCGACGATTACCCTTCTTTACCTTTCTAATAATATCTTTTTTTTCCTGTTCCATTGCTTTTCTTTTTTGAGAAAAATAGTACCCTTTCAACTAACTTAAACTGCCTTATACGTAAAAAAACATATTAAGACTAATAATCTATAAGTAGCAGGTCGCAAAAATTTGATACTTATTCTCTAAACACTATCCACTTTCTTATAGTTCAGATACGTTTATTACTCAAAATTTCAAGGAAAGCATCGCTATAGCATTTTACTTTATTAACAACAATCATTAAGAACTACTCATTCCGGCCTTAATAATTGCCAAAAAACAGCTTAAATCTTTTGTATTTTCTATAAAATTTTTCTTATAAACAAGAAAGCCCTATTTAAGATAGGGCTTTCTTGTTTACTATACTTAATAAGAATTTTACTTTTGCTTAGGCTTTTTTACTAAAATAAACACCTCTTCGGTAGGCCGTTTCATGTAATATTTTTCCCGGGCGTACTTTTCTAATAGCTCGGGGTTGCTCATCAGTTCGGTACGATCTTTTTGTACTTCGGCTATTTTCTGAACGTAATATTCTTTATCTGCTTCTAAATCATTTAGTTTCTTACTCATCTGATATTGAGTCATAAAATCATTAGAGTCAAAGAACACCATCCATACAAGGAAAGTAACCGTAGAAATAAAATAAAAGCTTCTGATGAATTTTGGCAATCGTATCCGCATACATCAAATATATAAAAAAAAGCAGGACGGTAAAACAAATGCTTACCGTCCTGCTTTAAATAGTGAATTTAGATTTTACATTTTTTTACCGGGAAAATAAGCCATTTCACCCAATTCTTCTTCAATCCGAAGCAGCTGGTTGTATTTTGCCATACGGTCAGAGCGAGAAGCTGAACCTGTTTTAATTTGACCAGTATTCAAAGCAACTGCTAAATCAGCAATGGTATTATCCTCGGTTTCACCGGAACGGTGGCTCATAATACTCTTGTAACCATTTCTGCGGCCTAAGTTAATAGCGTTAATCGTTTCAGTAAGGGTACCTATCTGATTTACTTTAATTAAAATAGCATTCGCAATAGATTCGTCGATACCTCTTTGCAACCGGTTTACATTTGTTACAAAAAGATCGTCGCCTACTAGTTGAGTAGTACTTCCAATAGAATCTGTTAATGCTTTCCAGCCAGCCCAATCATCTTCATCCATTCCATCTTCTATCGAAACTATTGGGTATTTTTTTGTCCAATCTGTCCAATAGCTCACCATTTCCGCTGAAGTTAATTTATCACCAGTTGATTTTTTAAAGTGATACAGACCTGTAGAAGCATCATAGAACTCCGAAGAGGCAGCATCCATGGCAATCATCACTTCATCGCCGGGTTTACGACCAGCCGCTTCAATTGCTTGCAATACAATTTTAATTGCATCTTCGTTAGATTTGATATTTGGAGCAAAACCGCCTTCATCTCCCACGTTAGTAGATAAACCTTGTTTATGTAGTACGTTCTTTAAGTGATGAAATATCTCAGATCCCCATTGCATAGCTTCGCGGAAACTAGATGCACCAACCGGCATTACCATAAACTCTTGAAAATCGATGGAGTTATCCGCATGGCTACCACCGTTCAAAATGTTCATCATAGGTACTGGCAAAGTATTAGCATTTACCCCGCCTACATACCGGTATAACGGCATACCTAAAGCCTCCGCTGCAGCACGAGCAATAGCTAGGGAAACACCTAATATGGCATTCGCCCCTAACTTACCTTTATTAGATGTACCATCTAACTCCAGCATTTTAATATCAAGCAAATTTTGCTCAAATACATTTTCCCCGATTAGCTCCTCGGCAATTATATCATTTACATTGCTTACTGCTTTTAGAACGCCTTTACCCATGTACTGCGATTTATCGCCGTCGCGCAGTTCTACTGCCTCGTGCTTACCAGTAGATGCTCCTGATGGAACTGCTGCGCGGCCCAAAAAGCCATTTTCGGTTACAACATCTACTTCTACAGTAGGGTTACCTCTGGAGTCAAAAATTTGACGGGCCTTAACGCTTGAAATTAAAGTCATCTTTTATAAATAGTTAAAATTTTATGAACTAAGAACAATATGGATGCAATACTACTAATTAAGTCCTAAATAACTTAATAGTAGTTAACCATTTTTAAGCAATTCAATGAAATTATCAAAAAGGTAATTAGAGTCATGGGGTCCTGGTGAAGACTCTGGGTGGTATTGAACGGAAAAAGCCTTTTTCCCTTTAATGCGAATTCCTTCTATGGTACCATCATTCAGATTTATATGCGTAATTTCCACCTGATCGTTGTTTTTAATCGCCTCTCCATCCACCGCAAATCCATGATTTTGGGAAGTAATTTCACATTTTCCAGTAATCAAATTTTTGACCGGATGATTTAATCCTCTATGTCCATTGTGCATTTTATAAGTTGCAATACCATTTGCCTGGGCTAAAACCTGGTGCCCCATACAAATCCCAAATAAAGGCTTATCTCGTTCTAGTATCCGATTAACACTCTCTACGGCTTGAGTAGTTGCCGCCGGATCTCCCGGCCCGTTCGAAATAAAATATCCATCTGGTTTCCACTCCTCCATTTCATCGAAAGAGGTATCAAAAGGAAATACTTTACACTCACATCCTCGGCTTACTAAATTTTGAATGATATTCTTTTTTACCCCAAGATCAAGAATAGCTACTCTAAATTCAGGATTTTCCGGTTTCATAACATACTCATCACGCGTACTAACTTGGGAGGCCAATTCTAAGCCATCCATCGAAGGAGTCTCGCCTAGCTTTTGTTGCAAACGTTCAATATCCATTATTTCGGAAGATATAATGGCATTCATGGCACCTTTATGGCGTATATGACGGACTAATTCACGGGTATCAATTTCACAAATACCTACTACACCTGCTTTTTCAAAATATTCTTGCAACGAGCCTTCGGCTGAACGTCTTGAAAAAAACTCTGAGAACTCTTTACAAACTAATCCTTTAATTTGGATTTGTTTCGATTCTACTTCTTGATTTAACACTCCGTAATTTCCAACGTGTGACACAGTAGTAATTACAATTTGGCCATAATAAGAAGGATCTGTAAATATTTCCTGATATCCGGTCATTCCAGTGTTAAAACATAATTCACCAGAATTGGTACCTATACAGCCCAGGCTTTTACCTTTCCATTGAGTTCCATCTGCTAGTAATAAAATAGCATCAACAGCTTTTTTCTCTTTCATAGATTTAAATGTTTGGCAAAAATAAAAAGGGATATGATTTAAATCATATCCCTTTCAAAATTTATTCAAAACTTTATAGAAAAATTAAACATCCTGAACTCCTTAAGTAGTAGATGAAGTATCAGCATCTACATTGCCTGAAGCCTCATTACTTGGTGTAGAAGCAGTATCCTCTTTTTTCTTAGCACCTCTTCTTCTGGTTCTGGTTCTGCTTTCAGTTGATTTAGCAGTAGAGCCCAACATTGCTTCATTATAGTCAACCAATTCAATAATGCACATATCAGCATTATCACCTAAACGGTTACCAGTTTTTAAAATACGGGTATACCCACCAGGCCGGTTTGCTATTTTACCAGATACCTGATCGAAGAGCTCTTTTAACGATTCCTTATTTTGTAAATAAGAAAAAATAGTTCTTCTTGAATGAGTGGTATCATTCTTTGATTTTGTTAATAAAGGCTCAACGTATTTGCGTAAAGCTTTGGCCTTAGCTACAGTTGTAGATACGCGTTTATGTAGAATCAAAGAAGAAGCCATGTTAGATAACATTGCTTTTCTATGAGCTGAAGTTCTACCTAAGTGATTTATTTTTTTACCGTGTCTCATTTTTTTGATTTTGCACGTGCATACCGTCGATCAACCTGAAGTGGGATCGGGAATTATGCCGTATAATTAGTTAATCTTCATCTAATTTATATTTGGAAAGATCCATCCCAAAGTTTAAACCTTTTTCTTCTACTAAGTTTTCCAACTCAGTAAGGGATTTCTTTCCAAAATTGCGGAACTTCATCATATCCTGCATATCTAGCTGCACCAAATCACCTAAGGTTTTTATATCAGCAGCTTTTAAGCAATTATAAGCACGGACAGAAAGATCCATATCATGCAGAGGTGTTTTTAATACTTTGCGCATATGTAACATTTCTTCATCTACCGCTTCTTCTTCTTCAGGTTTAGCAGTTTCAAAAGTCATGGTACTATCCGAGAACAACATAAAGTGCTGAATCAATATGTGAGCAGCTCCTTTGAGAGCTTCTTCCGGATGGATGGAACCATCTGTCTGAATGTCTATCAACAACTTTTCGTAGTCAGTCTTTTGCTCTACCCGAGTATTTTCGATACTATACTTAACATTTTTTATAGGTGTAAATATAGCATCGATAGCTATTTGACCAAAAACTTGTTCATTTGGTTTATTTTCATCAGCAGGAACATAGCCTCTACCTTTTTGCAGAGTTAGTTCTACTTCCAAACTAATGGAGGGCTCTAGATGACAAATAACCAAATCGGGATTTAAAACCTGGAACCCATTTGTAAATCTATTAATATCCCCAGCCTGAAAAGTATTCTTGTTAGAGATAGTAACTGTTATTTTATCTTCGATAGCATCATTGATCTTTTTGAATCTCACCATTTTAAGGTTTAGTATAATTTCGGATACATCCTCCATTACACCTTCAATAGTAGAGAATTCATGTAATACCCCAGGAATTCGAACCGCCGTAATGGCATAACCCTCTAAAGAAGATAAAAGAATTCTTCTTAAGGCATTACCAATTGTTACACCGTATCCTTTTTCCAAAGGCTTAAATTCAAATTGACCATGAAAGTCGTCGGCTTTTTCCATGACAACTTTTTCTGGCATTTGAAAGGCTAATATTGACATATAGTGTAATATTAATTATGGTTAAAATATAAATTCGGAAGTATTATTTCGAGTAAAGCTCGACAATTAATTGCTCCTGAATTTTCTCAGGGATTTGATCTCTTTCCGGTTCAGAAACAAACTTCCCAGTCATTTCTTTTGCATCCCATTCTAACCAGTTAAACTGACGTGAATTTCGTGCACTTAAGCTAGTAGTTATAGCTTCAAGAGATTTGGATTTTTCACGGACGCTAATAATTTGACCTGGTTTTAAGCTATAAGAAGATACATTAACAATTCCTCCATCTACCAGTATATGTTTGTGCAATACTAATTGACGCGCTGCTCTACGGGTAGGAGCTATACCTAAACGGTATACTGTATTATCTAATCTAGCTTCTAATAAGCGTAACAAGTTTTCACCAGTTATTCCTCCTTTCCGATGGGCTTTATCAAATAAATTAGCAAATTGCTTTTCTAAAACACCATAAAGGTATTTAGCTTTTTGCTTTTCCATCAACTGGATTGCGTATTCCGATTGCTTTTTTCTACGGCCTCTTCCATGCATTCCAGGAGGGTATGCTTTCTTTTGCAAGGCCTTACTTGCACCAAAAATTGGTTCGTTAAATCTTCTTGAAATTTTGGTTTTAGGACCAGTATATCTTGCCATTTTATTATCTAATCAGGACCAAACAGGTCATAATTTATATTTATTATACTCTTCTACGCTTAGGTGGTCTGCAACCATTGTGCGGCAAAGGAGTTACATCTTTAATTGTTGTAATTTCTATTCCAGCACCCTGAACTGTTCGGATTGCAGATTCTCTCCCTGCTCCTGGTCCTTTAACAAATACTTCTGCTTTACGAAGACCTAATTCGTGAGCCACACGAGCACAATCAGAAGCAGCCATTTGAGCTGCATATGGAGTATTTTTCTTTGAACCTTTAAAACCCATCTTACCAGCAGATGCCCAAGAAATTACTTGACCATTATTGTTAGTAATAGAGATAATAATGTTGTTGAAAGATGCTTTTATATGCACTTGTCCAGTAGATTCTACTACTACAACCCGCTTCTTGGCTTTATCTTTTCTCTTTTGAGCCATTGTCTATTTATTATTTAGTAGCTTTTTTCTTATTAGCAACTGTTTTACGCTTACCTTTACGGGTACGTGAATTATTTTTAGTCCGCTGGCCTCTCACAGGCAAGCCTTTTCTATGACGTAGGCCACGATAAGATCCTATATCCATTAAACGCTTGATATGCAACTGAACTTCAGAACGTAAAACACCTTCTGTTTTATGCTCAGTAGCAATTACGTTACGAATGGCACCAGCTTCCTCTTCTGTCCATTCACTTACTTTTTTATCCCAGTTAATACCAGCTTTATCTAAGATAGACTGTGAAGCTCTACGTCCTATACCATAGATATAAGTTAAAGCAATTTCACCTCTTTTTTTATCTGGAATATCTACTCCTGCTATTCTAGCCATATATGAAATTATAATTACCCTTGTCTTTGTTTATAACGTGGATTCTTTTTGTTAATCACGTAAAGCTTGCCTTTACGCCGAATCACTTTACAATCTTCGCTTCTTTTCTTAACAGATGCTTTAACTTTCATTTTTATTTATATCTATAAACTATTCTACCTTTAGATAAATCATATGGCGACATTTCAATTTTCACTTTATCACCAGGTAAAATTTTAATATAATGCATACGCATTTTTCCTGAGATGTGTGAAATAACTTGGTGTCCATTTTCCAATTCTACTCGAAACATTGCATTGGACAATGCTTCCACAATTGTCCCATCTTGTTCGATGGAAGACTGTTTTGCCATAAATTATATTTCTTCCTTATCTATATATTTAAAAGTGGTTAATATTTCAGCCTGTTCTTTTCGCACTACAATTGTATGTTCAAAATGAGCAGATGGAAAATTATCTTTCGTTCTAATTGTCCAACCATCATTTTCTTGAACTATGCTTTTAGTACCAAGATTAACCATTGGCTCTATAGCAATAACCAAACCTTCTTGCAGCTTTATACCAGAACCTCGTTTACCATAATTAGGAACTTCTGGCGCTTCATGCAAGCTTTTACCTATACCATGTCCTACTAATTCACGAACCACTGAAAATTTTTGGTTCTCAATATGAGACTGGATGGCTGAACAAACATCTCCTAACCGGTTACCAGCGGTTGCTTTCTCAATTCCTAAATAAAGTGACTCCTTGGTTGTAGCTAGAAGCTTTTTTATTCCAGCAGAAACTTCTCCAACTGGATGCGTATATGCTGAATCTGTATGATAACCTTTAAAAAAAACACCACAGTCAACAGAAACAATATCTCCGCTTTTTAGTTCATATTTGCTAGGTATACCATGTACAACAACCGAATTTACTGAAATACAAAGACTAGCTTCAAAACCGTTATACCCTTTAAAAGATGGTTTCCCATGATTATCTAGAATAAACTCCTCTGCTCTTTTGTCTAACTCTTTGGTTGAAATACCTTCCCGAATTAGTTTTGCTACTTCACCGTGAGCTTTCCCTAATATCTCCGCACCTTCCCTAAGTACTTGTATTTCTTCCTCTGTTTTATAGTAAATCATTTTAGGAAGCCATAGCAATATTCTGAGGCGATCTACCTTTTAACTTGCCTGATTTCATCATTCCATCATAATGACGCATTAAAAGATAGCTTTCAATTTGATTTAATGTATCTAATACTACACCCACCATAATGATTAAAGAAGTACCTCCAAAAAAAGCTGAAAAATCTCTGGTAACTCCAAAAAGCAAAGCTATAGCTGGAAAAATAGCTATAATAGCTAAAAACAATGCACCAGGTAAAGTAACTTTATCAAGTACATCACCAATATATTCAGAGGTAGCTAGGCCAGGTTTCACACCTGGAATAAATCCACCGCTTCTTTTTAAATCATTAGAAATCTGATCAGGATTAACACTAATAGCTGTATAAAAATAGGTAAATACAAGAATCAAAAATCCAAACAGGGCATTATACTGCCAACTAGTATAATCAGAAAATGTAGTACCAATATAGGATGCTGTTTCACTTGTGTCACGCCATATAGATGCTATTAAAGCTGGTATAAACATTAATGACTGTGCAAATATTATTGGCATAACACCAGCAGCATTAACTTTCAAAGGTATAAATTGACGCTGGCCGCTATACTGAGTAGTACCACCAATTTGTTTTGCATATTGAACTGGAATCCTGCGAACAGCTTGAGTAAGCATTACTACAGCCATTACTACTAAATAAAGAACGAATAACTCTAAAATAATAATTAAAGCACCGTTTAATCTTTTAGAAAGTACTTCTTGTAGAAGAGCACTTGGTAATCTAGAAACTATACCAATCATAATGAGCATGGAAATACCATTGCCAATACCTTTATCTGTAATTTTCTCCCCTAACCACATACAAAACATGGTTCCAGCAGTCAGAATGATAACAGATGAAATGGTAAAGGTAATATTACTTACAGCAATAGCCTCAGCGTTAATAGTTGCAATAAATCCAATGGATTGTGCACCGGTTATAGCTATTGTTAAAACTCGCGTATATTGGTTAATCTTTTTTCTGCCTGACTCACCCTCTTTCTGGAGTTTTTGGAAATAAGGAACAGCTATTGTTAGTAATTGTAAAACAATAGAAGCCGAAATGTAGGGCATAATACCTAGTGCAAAAATAGATGCATTACTAAATGCCCCTCCAAGTAAAGTATCTAGAAGTCCAAATATTCCTTCCGAATTTGACTGCAGTTTTGATGAATCAATGCCAGGTAAAACAACATAGGAACCTAATCTAAAAATAGCAATAAAACCTAAGGTATTCAGAATACGAGTCCTTAGGTCTTCAATTGCAAATATGTTCTTTATAGTTGTAATAAACTTTTTCATAAAAAAGGTATTAAATAACTACAACTGTTTTACCTCCAGCCTTTTCTATGGCTTCAATAGCAGATTGTGAAAATGCATGGGCTTGAACTTCAATCGATGCATCAAATGTTCCCCGACCTAAAACTTTAACTTTAGCATTTTTAGAAACTAAACCATGTGTTTTTAAAAAGATAAAATCAACAACTTTCACTTCGTTATTAGCAATTAAAGAACTAATTACATCTATATTTACCGGAGTGAACTCCACTCTATTAAAGTTTTTGAACCCAAATTTAGGAACACGTCTTTGAAGTGGCATTTGCCCGCCTTCAAAACCTACTTTACTCGAATAACCTGATCTAGATTTTGCTCCTTTATGACCACGAGTGGAAGTACCACCACGGCCAGAACCAGTTCCCCGTCCTATTCTTTTTCTATCTTTTATAGACCCAGCTGCTGGCTGTAACGAACTTAAATTCATATTATAATTCTTTTACTTCTACTAAATGATGAACTTTACGAATCATACCAGCAATCTGAGGAGTATTTTCAACTAAAACAGACTTGCTAATTTTGCCCAAACCTAAAGCTTTTATTGTTTGCTTTTGCTTCTCGGGGCTATCTATGATACTTCTGATTTGAGTTACTTTTATTTGTGCCATAATCTTAACCATTAAAAACTTTAGAAAGATTAACACCTCTTTGTTGAGCTACTGCTAAAGGATCGCGCATTTTAGATAAAGCATCAAATGTTGCTTTAACCACATTGTGAGGATTAGAAGATCCTTTAGATTTTGCTAATACATCTCTAATACCAGCACTTTCAAAAACAGCACGCATAGCACCTCCAGCAATTACTCCTGTACCAGCCGCCGCAGGTTTAACTAAAACAAAACCTCCAGAATACTTTCCTTCAATTGAATGAGGAACTGTATGATGATAAACCGGAACTTTTACCAGATTCTTTTTAGCATCATCTATTCCCTTTGCAATTGCATCTGTAACTTCATTGGCTTTTCCTAGGCCATAACCCACCACACCATTTCCATCACCTACTACAACTATAGCCGAAAAGCTAAAACGCCGTCCACCTTTAACTACTTTAGCAACTCGTTTGATAGCTACAACCTTTTCTTTCAGGTCTATCTCACTTGCTCTTACAACCCTTAAACTATTTTTTGACATATATTAGAATTTAAGGCCTCCGTTACGGGCTCCTTCAGCTAATGATTTAACTCTTCCGTGATATAAATAACCTGATCTATCAAAAACAACTTCTGTTATCCCTAACTCCTGCGCTTTTGCCGCTAATGTACTTCCTACTGTAGCTGATATCTCAATTTTTGAACCTGCTCCATTTTCTAAAGATGGCGAAGCAACATAAACTAGAGTTCTTCCTGCTTGATCATCTATAAGCTGGGCATAAATGGCTTTGTTACTTCTAAAAACAGACAAACGAGGCTTTGTAGCTGTGCCAGAAATTTTATTTCTGATGCTCCGTCTTATTCTTAATCTTCTTTCTGATTTTTGAACTGACATCTTATATTTTATTTAGAGGCTGTTTTACCAGCTTTTCTTCTAACATTTTCCCCAACAAAGCGAATACCTTTTCCTTTATAAGGTTCAACCTTGCGTAAAGAACGAATCTTCGCAGCTACTTGCCCGATTAATTGCTTATCGATACTTTCTAATATAATTACAGGAGCTTTACCTTTCTCTGTAATCGCACTTGCAGATACTTCTTTAGGTAATGCTAGAAATATATTATGAGAATAACCTAATGATAATTCTAAAGTATTATTAGCGGCAGTTGCTTTAAAACCAACACCAACAAGTTCTAATTGTTCTTTAAACCCTTCGCTAACTCCAATGATCATATTGTTGATAAGGGATCTATAAAGACCATGTAATGCTTTATGACGCTTTTGCTCTGTTGGTCTTCCTACAATAAGTTTTCCATCCTCTTTCGTCAATAATAAATCGCGGTCCACTTGAGTTTCTAAAGCTCCTTTTGGACCTTTAACCTTTACCAAGTTATTGGACTCAAGTATTATCTCAACATTCGCAGGAAGGGCAATTGGTAACTTTCCAATACGTGACATACTTCTTAATAATTAATATACGTAGCAAAGAACTTCGCCACCAATGTTCAGACCTTTTGCTTCTTTTTCAGTCATTACCCCTTTAGAAGTAGATAGAATAGCTACTCCCAAACCGTTTAGAACCCGTGGTAAATTGCCAAAATGTACATACTTACGTAGTCCTGGTTTACTGATTCTTTCCAGTTTAACAATTGCAGATTGTTTTGTATTTGGATTATACTTTAAAGCAATCTTAATAGTACCCTGTATTAAAGAATCATCAAAACGATAGCTTTGAATATATCCTTTTTCGTGTAATACACGGGTTATTTCTTTTTTTATCTTGCTAGATGGAATTTCAACTATCCGGTGATTTGCTTTTATGGCATTACGCACCCTAGTTAAATAATCTGCAATAGGATCTGTATTCATTATACAAAAATTTATATAGCTCTTTTTTTAGAGCCGCAAAGATACAAACTTTTTATTAATATTCTAGTTTGATGGCAAAAAATTACCAACTAGATTTTGTTACACCAGGAATCTTACCTGCCGATGCTAAATCACGGAAAACGACCCTTGATATACCAAACTTACGGATATATCCTCTAGGCCTTCCAGATAATTTACATCTATTATGTAAACGAACGGGAGATGCATTTCGTGGTAGTTTATCTAAACCTTCCCAATCTCCTGCAGCTTTTAGTTCTTTTCTTTTAGCAGCGTATTTTTCTACTGCTTTTTGTTTTTTTAATTCGCGGGCTTTTACTGATTCTTTAGCCATTGACTACTTCTTTAAATTTTGAAACGGCATACCAAATGCTTTGAGCAATTCATAGCTTTCCTCATCATTCTGAGCCGAAGTTACAAATGTAATATCCATACCAGAAATAGCCTTGATCTTATCTATGCTTATTTCAGGAAAAATAATTTGTTCTTTAACACCTAGCGTATAGTTACCCCGGCCATCGAAACCTTTATTATTAATTCCTCTAAAATCGCGAACCCTAGGTAAAGCAATAGTTAAAAGACGATCCATAAACTCGTACATACGGTCGCCCCTTAATGTAACTCTCGCCCCAATAGGCATACCTTCCCGTAACTTAAAGTTAGATACAGAGTTTTTTGCTTTTGTAGCAACTGCCTTCTGACCAGTAATTGTAGTAAGTTCATCTACACCTATATCTACCAACTTCTTATCAGCAACAGCGTTACCAATACCCTTGTTAATACATATTTTGGTTATCCGGGGAACTTGCATAATGCTCTTGTACTGAAATTTTTCTTTCAGTTGAGACACTATTTCTTTTTGATATTTTTCTTTTAATCTTGCAGATGCCATTTTAGATCAATTCTCCTGATTTCTTTGAGTAACGCTGCAATTTACCCTCTGTGTTAATTTTCTTTCCAGTTCTGGTAGATTGTCCATTTTCTACTAACATAACGTTACTAGAATGAATATATGCTTCTTTCTGAGTGATGCCACCATTAGGAGATTTTGCACTTGGCTTATTGTGTTTGGTAACCATATTGATTCCTTCCACAATAACCTTACTGGTACTTGTATTTACAGATGCAATTCGGCCAGTTTTACCTTTCTCATTGCCTGCAATTACTTTAACTGTGTCACCAGTTTTAACATGTAATTTCTGAACTTTATTATTAGCTTTCATCATTTATAAAACTTCAGGTGCTAATGATACTATTTTCATAAATTGCTTTTCACGCAATTCACGTGCAACCGGTCCGAAGATGCGAGTCCCCCTTGGTTCATCATTGTTATTCAATAAAACAGCCGCATTATCATCAAAGCGAATATAAGAACCATCTTTCCGGCGGATTTCTTTCTTCGTGCGAACTACTACTGCTTTAGAAACGGAACCTTTTTTCACGTTTCCTGATGTTAGTGCTGATTTTACAGTAACAATAATTTTATCACCTATAGACGCATATTTTTTACCAGTACCTCCTAAAACTCGGATACATAAAACTTCTTTGGCACCACTATTATCAGCAACTGACAATCTAGATTCTTGCTGTATCATTTTTTTATTTCGCCCTTTCTATAATTTCAACTAAACGCCAATTTTTTGTTTTACTTAATGGTCGCGTTTCCATTATACGAACAGTATCACCTATTCCACACTCATTTTTTTCATCATGAGCTTTAAACTTTGTAGATTTGGAAACAAATTTCCCGTAAATCGGGTGCTTCATTTTACTTTCTACTATTACCGTAATGGATTTGTCCATTTTATTTGAAACAACTCTTCCGGTTTTTTCTTTTCTTAAATTTCTCGCTTCCATTCTATTTACTGTTGAGCAATTTGCAATTTACGATTACGCAGCTCTGTATTTATTTTTGCAATATTTTTCCGCGATTCTTTTATTTTCAGTGGATTTTCTAATGGCGATATGGAATGTGCAAACCGCAGATTCTGGCTATTAGTTTTTTCAACAGCAAGGCGCTCCTGTAACTCTTCCGTTGTAAGCGCTGTAATTTCAGAGTATTTCATAACTATAATTCAACGTAATCTCTACGTACAACAAACTTGGTTCTTACTGGTAACTTTTGAGCAGCTAAACGAAGTGATTCTTGGGCAGTAGTTAAATCTACTCCATCAGATTCAAATAAAATAGTACCTGGTTTGATTACTGCTACCCAATATTCAGGTGATCCTTTACCTTTACCCATACGTACCTCAGCCGGTTTTTTTGTAATCGGTTTATCCGGGAATATTCGTATCCACACTTGACCCTCCCTTTTCATTGCACGAGTCATAGCAATACGAGCTGCTTCAATTTGGCGGCTAGTAATCCAGGCAGCTTCTAATGATTTAATTGCAAAAGAACCAAAAGATATGGTACTGCCACGTTGAGCAAGTCCCGTAACCCGGCCTTTATGCATTTTTCTATATACAGTTCTTTTCGGCTGTAACATAATTTAATATTTTTTTCAAATGAAGTTAGTTGATTTACCGACGTCCACCACTTTTACCAGCACCCCGGTTATTTCCTCCTCTGCTATTATTACGGTCACCTCCACGATCACCCCGGTCATTGCGATCACCCCGATTTCTATTTCCCCGATCATTACCTCTGTCACCACGATCATTCGTACGTTCTCCGCGAGGTGAGTTAGAGGCAGAATTAGCTGGTTTTGAAGGTTCTTGATTTGGTGATAAGTCTTTCTTACCAAAAACTTCACCTTTAAAGATCCAAACCTTAATTCCTAATTTACCATAAACCGTTTGAGCTTCTGATAACGCATAATCAATATCTGCTCTTAAAGTATGTAATGGCGTACGACCTTCTTTATAATGTTCCGTACGAGCCATTTCTGCTCCACCTAAACGGCCAGAAACTTGTATCTTTACACCTTCTGCTCCTACTCTTATGGCTGAAGCAATAGCTTGCTTCATGGCTCTTCTAAAAGAAATACGAGCCTGTAACTGCTGAGCAACTGATTCACCAACTAACTTTGCATCGAGCTCAGGTCTTTTTATTTCGAAGATATTAATTTGAACATCTTTGTTAGTGATCTTCTTTAATTCTTCTTTTATTTTATCAACCTCTTGACCACCTTTGCCAATTACTACACCAGGACGAGCCGTATTAATAGTAATGGTAATTCTTTTCAAAGTTCTTTCTAAAACAATTTTAGAAATTCCCCCTTTAGGAATACGAGCTAAGATGTATTTTCTTATTTTTTCATCCTCGATAAGTTTTTCAGCAAAATCTTTTCCGCCATACCAGTTGGAGTCCCATCCTTTGATGACACCTAATCTAAAACCTACCGGATTAACTTTTTGTCCCATTATTAAACTATTTGGCGTTATTCAAATTTTCTGAAACACTTATTAAATTTTCTTCTGGAATACTATCCACAATCAAAGTAACATGATTAGAACGCTTTCTAATTCTATGTCCTCGGCCTTGTGGTGCAGGTCTTAGTCTTTTTAACATTTTACCTTCATCCACAAATATTTCTTTTATTACTAAATTTGCATCTTCTAAGCGAACATTTTCATTTTTTTGTTGCCAGTTAGATAACGCCGATAATAAAAGCTTTTCTATTCGTTCAGCACCTGAATTTGCTTCAAACTTAAGTAGACCCAAAGCTTTGTTAACACTCTTTCCACGAACTAAGTTCGCTACTAACCGCATTTTACGTGGTGATGTAGGAACGTTTCTTAATTTAGCTATTGCTTCCATTCTATCTCTTTCCTTTATCTTTTTTAGCCACGTGTCCGCGGAAGTTGCGAGTAGGAGCGAACTCCCCAAGCTTATGACCTACCATATTTTCCGTCACGTATACAGGAATAAATTTATTACCATTATGTACTGCAAATGTATGTCCAACGAAATCAGGTGATATCATGGAACGTCGAGACCAGGTTTTAACAACAGCTTTTTTGCCTGAGTCGTCCAATGCAGTTATTTTTCTCTCGAGCCTGAAGTCAATGTAAGGCCCTTTTTTTAATGATCTTCCCATTATTTATTTTTACCTCTATTAACAATCAGGTTTTCGGAATACTTATTTTTATTTCTTGTTTTTCTACCTTTGGCATACAAGCCTTTCCGAGAACGAGGATGGCCACCTGATGATTTACCTTCACCACCTCCCATTGGGTGATCTACTGGGTTCATTGCTACCCCTCTTACTCTTGGTCGGACACCTAACCAACGATTTCTACCAGCTTTACCCAAGTTTTCATTCATGTGATCTGCATTAGATACAGTTCCTACTGTAGCCATACAATTCACTAAAACCATGCGCATCTCACCCGAAGGCAATTTTAACGTGGCATATTTACTTTCACGAGCAACTAATTGGGCGTAAGTTCCTGCACTTCTTGCTAATGTTCCTCCATTACCTGGCATAAGTTCGATATTATGAACAATGGTACCTAAAGGTATATCGGTTAGTGGCAAGCAATTCCCTACTTCCGGAGCAATACCTGGTCCTGAAAGCACTATGTTCCCTACTTTTAATCCTGCCGGAGCTAAAATGTAACTTTTTTCACCATCTGCATAATAGATGAGAGCAATGCGGGCAGTACGATTCGGATCGTATTCAATTGATTTAACTGTAGCTGGAATGCCAACCTTTGTTCTTTTAAAATCAATTATGCGGTATTGCTTTTTATGACCACCGCCTATATAACGCATGGTCATTTTACCGGAATCATTTCTACCACCAGATTTTGATATTGGTGCCAACAAAGATTTCTCGGGAGTACTTGAAGTAATTTCTTCAAACTCCGGCGCTATTCTAAATCTTTGACCTGGTGTTGTTGGTCTTAGTTTTTTTAATGCCATTCTATTTAAATGTTATTATAGAAATCAATAATATCACCTTTCTTCAAGGTAACTATTGCTTTTTTAACGGTTGGCTTACGGCCAGAAACTACACCAGCTTTTGTGTTTCTAGATTTTAACTTACCTTGAACACGCATTGTGGCAACTTTTTCTACCGTTACTCCATACAATTTTTCAATCTGCTTTTTTATCTCAACTTTATTAGCGTTTTTACCAACTTCAAAAGCATATTTTCCACTCTCATTTAGAGCAGTCATTTTCTCTGTAACTAGAGGTCTCTTTAAAATTTCCATCTTTATTTATTATAAAGTTGCTCTAATGCATTTACACTTTCTTCCGTTAAAAGTAAAGCATCTGAGTTCAGCAAATCATAAGTATTAAGGTTAGCTGCTGTTGAAACTTTTACTTTTGGCAAATTGCGGCTTGATAGAAAAAGATTATGGTCAATTTCTGAAGTAATTATGAGCGCTTTTTTATTTTTAACTTTTAGATTATTTAAAATACCAGTAAAATCTTTTGTTTTTGGTTGAGCTAATTGAATTGATTCTATTAAAGAAACTTTGTTATCACGAACCAAAGAAGATAAAGCCGAAATACGAGCTAATGATTTTACTTTTTTATTTAATTTAAAAGAATAATCTCTTGGTCTAGGTCCAAATACACGACCACCACCAATAAACACAGGAGATTTCATGGAACCAGCTCTTGCACCACCTGTTCCTTTTTGCTTTTTGAGTTTCTTAGTTGTACCAGAAACTTCATTCCGCTCCTTTGATTTATGCGTACCCTGCCGTTGATTAGCTAGATACTGTTTTACATCTAGATACATGGCATGCTCATTTGGCTCAACTCCAAAAATTGCATCTGAAAGATTTACCTTTCTGCCCGTATCTTGTCCATTAATGTTTAATACAGAAAGTTCCATTTTATTTTTCTAATACAACAAATGAATTTTTGGCACCAGGAACAGAGCCGCTTACAAGAATTAAATTTTTATCTGCTAAAACCCGCATAACTCGTAAGTTCTGAATCTTAACGCGGTTATTACCCATTCTACCAGCCATTCGCATACCTTTGAAAACTCTTGAGGGCCAAGAGCAGGCACCAATAGAACCAGGGTGTCTGGCTCGGTTGTGTTGACCGTGTGTTTGGCCACCAACTCCACCAAAATTATAACGTTTTACTACTCCTTGAAAACCTTTACCTTTAGATGTTCCAACCACATCTAAAAATTCACCTTCTTCAAAAAGATCAACTCCAATGGTGTCGCCTAATTTAAAAGTTTCATCTTCAGTTCTAAATTCAACAACTTTTGCTTTTGCTGTTGTATCCGCTTTTTTGAAGTGGCCTGCTAACGCTCGCGATACTTTTTTTTCCTTTACTTCACCATAGCCGACTTGTACAGCTTGGTAACCATCCACTTCAACTGTTTTAACCTGTGTAACTACACACGGTCCCGCTTGGATAAGCGTAGCAGCTATGCTTTTTCCATCAGGAGTGAAGAGGCTTGTCATTCCGATTTTTTTACCGATAATTCCAGGCATTCTACTTGTTTATTTATATATATTACCCTTATCCTTTCGTTAAGGGAGTGCAAAGATACTAAATTTTTATTATTTGCAAAAAATTATTTCACAAATAATCAGGCACATAAAAAAACCAGAGATTAACTCTGGTTTTTTTATTATAGAAATTATTATTTATCAAACTTTAATTTCAACATCTACGCCGCTTGGTAATTCTAACTTCATTAATGCATCCACTGTCTTAGAACTAGTAGAATAAATATCTACTAATCTTTTGTAAGTACATAATTGAAATTGCTCCCTTGCTTTTTTATTTACGTGAGGAGATCTCAGTACAGTAAACTTATCCTTCTCTGTTGGTAAAGGAATAGGTCCACTTACGATTGCACCAGTCGCTTTAACAGCTTTAACAATCTTTTCTGACGATTTGTCAACCAAATTGTGATCGTAAGATTTTAATTTTATTCTTATTTTCTGATTCATTTTATTTACCGCTATTTACCAGTTCCTTTAGTTTTTGCAACAATGCCATCTGCTAGGTTTTGCGGCACTTGTTCGTAATGGGAGAATGTTAAGTTTGCTGTTGCTCTTCCTGAAGTAAGTGTTCTTAAGTCGGTTACATAGCCAAACAATTCTGATAATGGCACATCAGCTTTTACTACTTGCGAACCAGCTTTAGTATCCATTCCTTTCATTAACCCTCTTCTTCTATTTAAGTCGCCAGTTACCGGACCTGTATATTCGTCAGGAGTAATTACTTCTAATGCCATTATTGGCTCCAATAATTTTGGAGCACACTTACGTGCCGCTTCTTTAAATCCTTGACGCGCTGCCAATTCAAAAGATAAAGCATCTGAGTCAACTTCATGATATGATCCATGGAATAAGCGAACCTTCATAGCTTCTATTGGAAATCCTGCCAATACGCCATCTTTCATTGCTTCTTCGAAACCTTTCTGAATAGCTGGAATAAATTCTTTTGGTATTACCCCACCTACAATGCCGTTTACAAATTCCAGGCCTTGCTTATTATCTTCGCGTGGTCCTAATTCAAACACAATGTCTCCAAATTTACCTCTACCACCAGATTGCTTTTTATAAGTTTCCCGGTGTTCAACATTTTTGGTAATTGTTTCTTTGTAGGCTACTTGCGGTGCACCTTGGTTAATCTCCACTTTAAACTCACGCTTTAAGCGGTCCATGATAATTTCTAAGTGAAGCTCTCCCATTCCTCGAAGAATAGTTTGGCCTGTTTCTTGGTCAGTATGTACCTGTAAAGTTGGATCTTCCTCCACTAACTTACCAATAGCCATACCCATTTTATCAGCATCAGCTTGCGTTTTTGGTTCAATAGCATATCCGATTACTGGTTCAGGAAAGTCCATTGCTTCTAATACAATCTTAGCATCCTGGGCACACAGAGTATCTCCGGTTTTAATATCTTTAAAACCAACTACAGCTCCAATATCACCGGCACTTAGTCTTTCAATTGCATTTTGCTTATTTGCATGCATTTGAAAAATTCTAGAGATTCGTTCTTTATTTTCAGAACGAGTATTATAAACGTAAGAACCTGACTCTAATACGCCTGAATAAGCCCGAATAAAACAAAGGCGGCCCACGTAAGGGTCAGTAGCAATTTTGAACGCTAATGCAGCAAAAGGTTCGGTTTCAGACGGTTTACGTGCTACTTCTTCTCCAGTATCAGGGTTGGTACCTTTTATACTTTCTTTATCTAATGGAGAAGGGCACAATGCCATTACGTAATCCAACATTGTTTGAACTCCTTTATTTTTAAAGGAAGATCCACATAACATTGGAACAATCGCCATGTCAATAGTTGCCTTTCTTAGAGCCGTCAATATTTCATCTTCCGTAATTGATTCCGGATCATCAAAATATTTTTCCATCAAGCTTTCATCGTACTCAGCTACTGCTTCCAGTAACTTTTCACGGTACTCTGTGGCTTCATCCAACATATCATCCGGAATTGGAACTTCAGTAAAGGTCATTCCTTTATCATGTTCATTCCATTCTATTCCCCGGAAGTTTACTAAATCAACTACTCCTCTAAAATTATCTTCTGAGCCAATAGGTAATTGTAATGCCACTGCATTACTTCCTAACATTTCTTTTACTTGCCTTACTACTGCCAGGAAGTCTGCACCAGAACGGTCCATCTTATTAACAAAACCGATGCGGGCTACATTATAATTGTTTGCTAAACGCCAGTTTGTTTCGGATTGTGGTTCTACTCCATCTACCGCACTAAATAAGAATACTAATCCATCTAATACTCTTAAAGAGCGGTTTACTTCAACAGTAAAATCCACGTGACCAGGAGTATCAATGATGTTTATATGATACTTATTTCCTCTATAATCCCAGCTAACTGTTGTAGCAGCAGAAGTAATGGTAATACCTCTTTCCTGTTCCTGTTCCATCCAGTCCATAGTTGCCGCTCCGTCATGAACTTCACCTATTTTATGGCTTACTCCAGAATAGTAAAGAATACGTTCTGTTGTGGTGGTTTTACCAGCATCAATGTGTGCGGCAATACCAATATTTCTAGTATATTTTAAATCGCGAGCCATTTCTAAAATCTAAAATGCGAGAAGGCTTTATTTGCTTCAGCCATCCGGTGGGTATCATCTTTTTTCTTAACAGCCGCACCTTCACCTTTAGCTGCAGCAATTATTTCTCCAGCTAGTTTATCCGTCATAGTTTTTTCGCCACGCTTTCTTGCGTACAGAATCATCCATTTAATGCCTAATGAGATTTTTCTGTCTGGTCTAACTTCCGTTGGCACTTGGAAAGTAGCTCCTCCTACACGACGGCTTTTAACCTCCACACTAGGCATAATATTATTTAATGCCTTTCTCCAAGTCTCTAACCCATTTTCTTTTGTTCTCTTCTCCACTACTTCACAAGCATCGTAAAAAATATTATATGCGATACTTTTCTTCCCATCGTACATGAGGTAATTAACGAACCTTGTAACTAAGGTTTCTTTGTACTTAGGATCTGGAAGGAGAATTCTATTTTTAGGTTTTGCTTTTCTCATCTTATTAAAACAATGTTATTTTTTCTTCTTAGCAGGTGCTCCTTTTCCTGCAGCTGCAGCTTGTCCCGGTTTCGGACGTTTTGCTCCGTATTTAGATCTTCTTTGCAATCTACCATTTACTCCTGCGGTGTCTAAAGCTCCACGGATTATATGATATCTAACTCCTGGCAAATCTTTTACCCTTCCACCCCGGATTAATACGATCGAGTGTTCCTGTAAATTATGACCCTCACCTGGAATATAGGCGTTCACCTCTTTTCCGTTGGTTAACCGCACGCGAGCCACTTTACGCATTGCAGAATTTGGCTTTTTTGGAGTAGTTGTGTAAACACGGGTACACACGCCTCTTCTTTGTGGGCATGAATCTAAGGCAGGAGATTTTGATTTAGTTGTTAATTTTTCTCTACCCTTTCTTACTAATTGCTGTATAGTAGGCATTTACTAATTTTTTATTATTAAAATGGTGTTATTCCAAATTGGATTGCAAAGGTATATAAAATACTCTGCAATATCAAAAAATTTAATAAAGTAATTCTGAAGCACTTAGTATTTTCTAATACCTAACCCGCACTAGTAAGTACAAATAAGATTTTCTATTATATTGTTTATAAATTATAAGCACAAATTAATTCTGATTAGGCCTAATTTGTGCTTTGAAACTATCTTTAATCCTGAATTGCTTTAATTATTTCCTTTACTTTTGCGTATTCTTGTTCTACCTTATCTTTTGGATTTGCTACTTCTTCCTGTAAGATAATTACCTTCGCTGGTCCTTCACATTTATTTTTATAGTAATCTGGAAGTTCAATTACTCCATCAGCTTCTATAATTGTATTAAATTCTATTGCTTTCATACTGTTTCTCATTTATTATGTTCTTTTTACGACACATAAGTTTCGGATGAAAGTATTATTTCAAGTTTTTTATATTACTAAATAATCAGTTAATAAAAAAGCCCTTGTTTTATAAACAAGGGCTTTTACTTGTAATCACATTACCTTTAAGCTTCCCCTATATTATTTCCGAAATTCATTGGAAAACTAGGTTCTTCTTGGGTTTGTTTGATAGTGCCAAAAGAGCTTTCAAATCGTTGAATATTATCGGCTAGCGCTGCTAATAATCTCTTAGCATGCTCTGGGGTAATAACTATTCTCGATTTTACTTTAGCTTTTGGAATTCCTGGCATTAATCGTATAAAATCAATCACAAATTCACTGCTTGAATGAGCAATCATTGCCAAATTAGCATATTCGCCTTCTGCTATTTCTTCAGAAAGCTCAATATTAATTTGGTTTTGTTCACCTTTCGATGCTTCTCTGGCCATGATTTTATCTGTTTTGTAATTCCGATTGTCTTGCTTTAGTTGTTTGTTTAGAAGCAATTAAAGCATCATATTCTTCTTTAGAACCTACTATTAAGTTGTTGTACTCTCGTAAACCTGTTCCTGCTGGAATCAAGTGACCAACAATAACGTTTTCTTTTAATCCTAACAGCTCATCAGCCTTGCCTTTAATGGCTGCTTCGCTTAACACTTTAGTAGTCTCCTGGAAGGATGCAGCAGAAATCCAGCTTTGAGTACCTAACGACGCTTGTGTAATACCTTGCAAGGTCGGTTTAGATACGGCTGGTTGAGCATCCCGGACGGTTACTGCACGGAGATCACGACGTTTCAAGCTTGAGTTTTCATCGCGTAAACGGCGAGAAGTTACAATCTGGCCTGGTTTCAAATTAGTAGAATCTCCAGAGTCTTCCACTACTTTCATGTCAATAATGGTATCGTTTTCTTCCATGAAAGTAACTTTATCCACCACTTGATTTTCAAGGAAGGTAGTATCTCCTGGATCAATTACCATAACTTTCTGCATCATCTGGCGAACGACAACTTCAATGTGTTTATCGTTGATTTTTACACCTTGTAAACGATAAACTTCCTGAATCTCATTTACCAAATACTCCTGAACGGCACCTGGACCTTGAATATTCAGAATATCGGTTGGCGTAATAGCTCCATCTGACAATGGTAAACCAGCCCTCACAAAATCATTATCTTGTACCAGGATGTGTTTTGATAATGGCACCATGTATTTTTTCTTCACGCCATCTTTCGATTCAATGAAGATTTCCCGGTTACCACGTTTCACACCACCATAAGATACCACACCATCAATTTCAGAAACTACTGCGGGGTTAGATGGGTTACGGGCTTCAAATAATTCAGTTACCCGAGGCAGACCACCTGTAATATCTCTGGTTTTACCAATAGCACGTGGAATTTTTGCTAAAATCTGGCCAGCACGGATTTGTTCTCCATCTTCTACCGTTAAGTGCGCTCCTACTGGTATATTGTACCCTTTGCTTTCGCCGTTACTTGGATTTACTACAATTGATGGATTCTGGGTTTTATCTTTTGTTTCTATAATCACTTTTTCCCGGTGACCAGTCTGTTCATCAGATTCTTCCCGGAAAGTAATACCTTCAATGAGGGCTTCATAAGAAATTAAACCATCAAACTCTGAAAGAATAACGGCATTATACGGATCCCAAGAACAAATTTCATCGCCTTTCGTGATGGTTTGTCCTTCTTCTACTGTTAAGAAAGATCCATAAGGCACGTGATTGGAGATCAAAATTTTGTTAGTACCTGGTTCTACAATTCTTACTTCACCAGAACGTCCCATTACTACTTTAACGGTATTTCCTTCGTTGTTAACTGTTTCTATGGTCCGAACATCTTCAAACTCGATTTCTCCGGTAAATTTGGCACGAATAGCCGCATCTACCGCAATGTTTGAAGCGGTACCACCTACGTGGAATGTACGAAGAGTTAACTGGGTACCTGGTTCACCAATTGATTGAGCGGCAATAACACCAACTGCTTCACCTTTCTGTACCATACGGCCAGAAGAAAGATTACGACCATAGCATTTTGCACAGATACCACGCTTGCTTTCACAAGTTAATACAGATCGGATCTCTACTGTTTCAATGCTGGTAGCTTCAATCTTTTTGGTAATTTCTTCTGTAATTTCGCTTCCAGCTTCTAAAATCATTTCATTAGTAACCGGGTCAATTACGTCATGCACATTGACCCGACCCAAGATACGCTCTGAAAGAGATTCTACAATATCTTCATTGTCTTTTAAAGCACTTACTTCCAGACCACGTAAAGTACCGCAATCTTCTTCGTTCACAATAACATCTTGCGATACGTCTACTAAACGACGGGTCAGATAACCAGCATCTGCAGTTTTAAGTGCAGTATCCGCTAAACCTTTCCGAGCACCGTGAGTCGAAATAAAGTACTCAATTACATCTAAACCTTCTTTAAAGTTAGAAAGAATCGGGTTTTCAATAATCTCACCTACTGAACCCTGTAATGACTTCTGTGGCTTTGCCATCAGACCCCGCATACCACCTAACTGACGAATCTGCTCACGGGAACCACGGGCTCCAGAGTGCATCATCATGTAGATAGAGTTAAAACCTTGATCGTCTTTTTCCAGACGGCTCATCAGGGTTTCAGTAATTTGGTTGTTAATACGAGTCCAAATATCAATTACTTGGTTGTATCGTTCGTTGTCCGTAATCAGACCCATAGAGTAGTTTGCCCAAACAGCATCTACATCTTTTTTAGCCTGCTCAACCAGGATGTCTTTTTCTTTTGGAATTACAATATCACCTAATCCCATAGAAAGGCCACCTTTATAAGCTGACTGGAACCCTAAGGTTTTAATATCATCCAGGAATTGGGCTGTACGAGCCATACCCGTTGCTTTAAACACACGGGAAATAATTTGTTGCAGCTTTTTCTTAGTTAGCAGCTCGTCCACGAAACCAACTTCTTCTGGCACAAACTGATTAAATAACACCCGACCAGCTACAGTTTCGATTACTTTCGTAACGATTTTGTCATTTTCATCCAGAACGTTAGTCCTAACCTTAATATAGGCATGTTTAGATAATTGCCCTTCGTTAATAGCAATGATTACTTCTTCTGCACTATAGAAAATTCTACCTTCCCCAGCAATCTTCTCAGTTTCAGTGGTACGCTTACCTTTAGTTACATAATACAAACCCAATACCATGTCCTGAGATGGTACAGCAATAGGAGCACCATTGGCAGGGTTCAAGATATTATGGGAGGCCAACATTAACATAGAAGCTTCCAAAATAGCTGCTGGTCCCAGTGGTACGTGCACCGCCATTTGGTCACCGTCAAAGTCAGCGTTGAATGCGGTACATACTAATGGATGTAGCTGAATCGCTTTACCTTCAATCAGTTTTGGCTGAAAAGCTTGAATACCTAAACGGTGCAGAGTTGGAGCGCGGTTAAGTAATACAGGATGTCCTTTCAATACATTTTCTAAGATATCCCATACAACCGGATCTTTGCGGTCCACAATTTTTTTAGCCGATTTTACTGTTTTGACAATACCCCGCTCAATCAGTTTACGAATAATGAACGGCTTGAAAAGCTCGGCTGCCATATTTTTAGGTAAACCGCATTCATGCAATTTAAGCTCCGGACCTACTACAATAACCGAACGACCAGAATAGTCAACCCGCTTACCTAATAAGTTCTGACGGAAACGACCTTGCTTACCTTTCAACATATCGGAAAGAGATTTCAAGGCCCGGTTACCTTCTGCCCGAACTGCATTAACTTTACGAGAGTTGTCAAATAAAGAGTCGACAGCTTCCTGTAACATTCGCTTCTCATTCCGCAGAATTACCTCTGGCGCTTTAATCTCAATCAAACGCTTTAAGCGGTTATTGCGGATTATAACCCGACGATATAAGTCGTTCAAGTCAGAAGTAGCAAAACGACCACCATCTAATGGAACTAATGGCCGTAATTCTGGCGGAATAACCGGTACCATGCGAATAACCATCCACTCCGGCCTATTTTCAATGCGGGTAGCCGCATCCCGGAAGGCTTCTACAACGCGCAAACGTTTTAAAGCCTCTCCTTTACGTTGCTGAGAAGTTTCATGCGCAGCAGAATAACGTAATTCATAAGACAAGTCATCAAGGTTTATGCGGGTTAATAATAACTCCAGCGCCTCAGCACCCATCTTAGCAATAAATTTATTCGGATCGCTGTTATCCAGCATCTGATTTTCGCGCGGAAGTTTATCTACCATATCCAGGTATTCATCTTCCGTTAAGAAATCTAAAGTATTTACGCCATCTTCTGCTAATATACCTGGCTGCACTACTACATACCGCTCGTAGTAAATAATTTGGTCGAGCTTCTTAGTTGGTAAGCCTAGTAAATAGCCTATTTTATTTGGCAAGGATTTAAAGTACCAAATATGAGCAACAGGTACTACTAACTCTATATGCCCCATGCGTTCGCGACGTACTTTCTTTTCGGTAACTTCAACCCCGCAACGGTCACAGATAATACCTTTATATCTGATTCTTTTGTATTTACCGCAGTGACATTCCCAATCTTTAACTGGACCAAAAATTCTCTCACAGAACAATCCTCCCATTTCTGGTTTATATGTTCTGTAATTGATAGTTTCTGGCTTTGTTACTTCGCCGTTCGACCGCTCCAGAATGGATTCCGGAGAAGAAAGGCTAATTGTGATTTTGGAAAAGTCCTGAACTAGTTTTTTATTTTTTGCAAATGTCATTTTTCAGATTTGAAAATTTTACAATTTGTCTCTTTAAAGAATAGAACGAATATTAAGCAAGAAACATTTCTATTTCTTGCCTAATAATTAATTCTACCTCAATTAATCTAATGTGATTTCAAGTGCCAAGCCTCTTAACTCATGAATCAATACATTAAATGATTCAGGAATATTTGGTTTTGGCAACACATCGCCTTTTACAATAGCCTCGTAAGCCTTCGCTCTTCCGATCACATCATCTGATTTTACCGTTAAGATCTCCTGTAAGACATGGGATGCACCAAATGCCTCCAAAGCCCACACTTCCATCTCACCGAAACGCTGACCACCGAATTGAGCTTTACCACCTAACGGCTGTTGCGTAATAAGTGAATACGGTCCAATAGAACGCGCGTGCATCTTATCATCCACTAAGTGCCCTAATTTGAGCATATAAATTACACCAACTGTTACAGGTTGATCAAATTTATCGCCGGTTAATCCATCATACAGATAAGTACGACCATAACGAGGAACACCTGCTTCGGCCAACTCAGCAGACACCTGCTCTTCCGAAGCACCGTCGAATATTGGAGTAGCGTATTTTTTACCTAATCTCAAACCTGCCCAGCCCAATACTGTTTCGTAAATCTGACCGATGTTCATCCGCGATGGTACCCCGAGTGGATTTAAAACTATATCCATTGGTGTTCCATCTTCTAAAAATGGCATATCTTCTTCGCGAACAATACGAGCTACTACCCCTTTATTACCATGGCGACCAGCCATTTTATCACCAACTTTAAGCTTACGCTTTTTAGCAATATAAACTTTTGCCAATTGCACTATACCTGCTGGTAATTCATCACCTACTTCTAAGGTAAAGCGTTCCCGCTTAAACCGAGCCGAAATATTGTTACGACGCTTGTTATAATTCTTAACCAGCCCAATAACCATATTATTGATACGATCGTCAGCAGTCCAGTTTTCCAAAATCAGGTCCTTAAATAAGTTAACCTCTTCTGGAACGGCATAATTACTTTCGTCCTTATATGGGTTCTTATCTGGGAATAAATTTTCGGCGATATTTTTCCGTGAAAATTTCACGCCTTTCGACATGATTTCATCTCCGAATTTATGCTTTATACCATTGGCAATTTGTCCATCAAGCAAGGTGGTAAGTTTATCCACCATTATGTTTTTAACAGCTTTCAACTCACTGTTATAATGGGATTTTAAATCTTCCACTTCTTTCTTAGACTTAGCCCGCAGGTTTTTATCTTTTTTCGGACGCGAGAATAATTTTGTCTCAATTACCACACCATTTAAAGAAGGCGGTGCTTTAAGCGAGGCATCCTTCACATCACCAGCTTTATCCCCAAATATGGCACGTAGTAATTTTTCTTCCGGAGTTGGATCAGTTTCTCCTTTAGGAGTGATTTTACCAATCAGAATATCACCTTCTTTAACTTCCGCTCCGCGACGGATAATACCATTTTCATCTAAGTTCCGGACTGCTTCTTCGCTTACATTTGGAATTTCAGAAGTTAATTCTTCTTCACCACGTTTCGTTTCACGAACTTCCAACTCGAATTCTTCAATGTGGATAGAGGTAAATACATCATCTCGAACAACTTTCTCCGAAATAACAATTGCATCCTCGAAGTTATAACCTTGCCAAGGCATGAAGGCAACTTGTAAGTTACGACCTAAAGCTAATTCACCATCATTAGTAGCATATCCTTCGCATAATGCCTGTCCTTTTCTAACTACCTCACCTTTATGTACAATCGGCATTAGATTGATACAGGTATCCTGGTTAGTTCTCCGGAACTTAATAAGGTCGTAGGTTACGTACTCAGCGTCAAAGCTGACAAGCTTATCGTCTTCGCTCAGGTCGTATTTTACTACTACCTTATTTGCATCTACATACTCCACTATACCTGAACCTTCAGCTACAATTAAAGTACGTGAATCAATAGCAGCCCGACCCTCTAAACCTGTACCAACAATAGGTGCCTGTGGTTTTAATAATGGTACCGCCTGGCGTTGCATATTCGATCCCATCAAAGCCCGGTTAGCATCATCATGCTCCAAGAATGGAATCAATGAGGCCGCTACTGATACGATTTGATTAGGTGCAACATCCATATAGGTATAAGTAGATGGCTCTGTTACTGGGAAGTCACCTTCAAATCGTCCTTTCACTCTATCATTCAAGAAATTCCCTCTTTCGTCAATGATTGCATTCGCTTGAGCAATATGGTGAGTATCTTCTTCTTCGGCAGTCAAATAAACTACTCCTGTTTCTACTTCTACTTTACCATCTGTAACCTTGCGGTAAGGAGTTTCAATAAAGCCCATATTATTCACGCGTGCGTGTACACACAACGAAGAAATCAGACCAATATTAGGTCCTTCCGGTGTTTCAATTGTACACAAACGACCATAATGGGTATAATGCACGTCACGTACCTCAAATCCTGCTCTTTCCCGGGAAAGACCTCCTGGCCCTAAAGCTGACACCCGCCGTTTGTGCGTAATCTCTGCTAACGGATTAGTTTGATCCATGAACTGAGATAATTGGTTCGTTCCAAAGAAAGAGTTAATAACAGAAGAAAGTGTTCTTGCATTGATTAAATCAACTGGCTTAAACTCTTCATTATCCCGAACGTTCATCCGTTCTTTAATGGTACGGGCCATACGAGCTAAGCCAACACCAAATTGCGCATATAATTGCTCTCCAACTGTACGAACCCGGCGATTGCTTAAGTGGTCAATATCATCAACAACAGCTTTGGAATTAATTAAACCAATGAGGTACTTTACGATTAATACTATATCCTCATTAGTCAGAACTTTAGCATCCCAGTTATTATCTAAGCCTAACTTCTTGTTAATCCGATAACGTCCAACATCACCTAAATCATAACGTTTGTCGGAGAAGAATAACTTTTGGATTATATCCCTAGCCGTTTCCACGTCAGGAGCTTCTGTATTCCGCAATTGACGGTAGATTTGTTCAACTGCTTCTTGCTCTGAATTTGAATTATCTTTTTGTAAAGTATTATAGATGATTGTATAATCCGCAATATTTACATTCTCACGGTGCAGGATAATTGATTTTGCTCCTGAATCCAGAATTGTATCAATATCTTCTTCCGTTAACGTTGAATCGCGTTCTAATAAAACTTCATTTCTGTCTATAGAAACTACTTCACCGGTATCTTCATCCACAAAGTCCTCCGTCCAGGTACGTAATACCCGAGCTGCTAACTTGCGGCCTACCGCTTTCTTCATGGTTTTTTTATCGGCTGGTACTTCTTCCGACAAACCAAATAAATCCAGAATGTCTTTATCTGTACCATAACCAATGGCACGCAGCAAAGTAGTAACCGGAAACTTCTTCTTCCGGTCGATGTAAGCGTACATAACGTTGTTTACGTCAGTAGCAAATTCTATCCAGGAACCTTTAAATGGAATAATCCGGGCTGAATATAACTTGGTACCATTAGTATGCTTGCTTTGCGCAAAGAATACGCCTGGTGAACGATGTAGTTGAGAAACAATAACCCGTTCCGCTCCATTAATTACAAAAGATCCTTTTTCCGTCATGTAAGGAATGTTTCCTAAGAAAACTTCCTGCTCAATGGTTTCAAAATCTTCGTTATCTTCATCATTGCAAATCAAACGAAGCTTTGCTTTTAAAGGAACGGAGTAAGTTAATCCTCTATCAATACATTCGTCAACCGAATATTTAGGTGGATCGACATGGTAATCGATAAACTCGAGTACAAAATTTTCCCTTGAATCAGAAATTGGGAAATTTTCTGCAAACACCTTAAATAATCCTTCATCCGTCCTATTTTCAGCGGGTGTTTCTAATTGAAAGAAATCACGGAAAGATTGAAGCTGAACATCGAGGAAGTCGGGATAATCAATTACTGGGGTAATCGAAGCGAAGTTTATCCGCTCAGTTATTTTATGTTTAGCCAAAACTTTGAAATTTAAAGTTTACAAACTTATTTAAGTAATCCCAAATAAGAGATTACAAACATTGTACAAAAGTATTTTTGGTACAAACAGGAAAAGACCTGACTAAATTGCCAGGTCTACTTATTGGTAGGAATTGTAAGTTAGATAATTTATTATTTTACCTCCACTTCAGCACCAGCTTCTTCTAAAGATTTTTTTAGAGACTCTGCTTCATCTTTAGCAACACCTTCTTTCAATGGTTTTGGAGCTGCATCTACTAATTCCTTAGCTTCTTTCAATCCTAAACCAGTTAATTCTTTAACTAACTTCACAACTGCTAGTTTAGAGGCACCGGCACTTTTAAGTACTACATCAAAAGCTGTTTTTTCTTCAACTGCAGGAGCATCTGATCCACCAGCAGCACCGCCGGCTACCATTACAGGAGCTGCAGCTGCCGGCTCAATGCCGTATTCATCCTTCAGGATTGTAGCTAGTTCATTTACCTCTTTTACAGTTAAATTTACTAACTGCTCAGCGAATGCTTTTAAATCTGCCATTTTTTATTAAAAATTAAAAGTTATTTATTTATTGTTTAAGTTATTCTTTTTCGGATAATGTTTTCAGAATACCAGCCAGCTTATTTCCACCTCCCTGAAGAGCAGATATAACATTTTTAGCTGGTGACTGTAATAGACCAACAATTTCTCCAATGAGATCTTGTTTGGATTTGATGGTGTTAAGAACCTCTAAATTTTCAGCCCCTACAAAAACATCGCTGTCTATATAAGCTCCTTTGAAAGCTGGTTTTGGTTCTACTCCTTTTGCATAAGCTTCCGACTTATAGAAAGCTTTTAAAAGTTTTGCCGGAGCACTACCAGATTCTTTTGAAAACAATATACCGGATTGGCCCTTCAGCACAGTGTCCATTGCCGAAGTATCTGCCGATAAGGTATCTAAAGCTTTGCGTATTAAAGTGTTTTTATACACTTTATACTCCATACCTTTATCAAAACACAATTTCCGGAAGCGGTTAATGGATGCTACCGTTAAACCAGCAGCATTCGTAATATAAAAGTATTGATGTGTAGCGAACTTTTCCGCTAATTCGTCAACTATCGCTTGTTTTTCTTCCCTTGTCATTCTTTTATTTCCCTGAAGTTAAACTTGGATCTACTGAAACAGCGGGGCTCATTGTGCTTGACAATGTTATACTTCTGATATAAGTTCCCTTTGCAGAAGATGGTTTTAACCGATTTAAGGTAGAAATTACTTCAGATGCATTTTCAGCCAATTTATCCGGTGAAAAAGAAACCTTACCAATGCTTGTATGGATGATTCCTGTTTTGTCTACTTTAAAATCAATTTTACCAGCCTTTACTTCTTTAACTGCTCTACCGACTTCTGGAGTTACAGTTCCAGATTTAGGATTTGGCATTAAGTTCCGAGGCCCTAAAATTCTTCCTAAACGACCCACTTTTGCCATTACAGAAGGCATGGTTATAATAACATCTACATCAGTCCAGCCTTTCTCAATCTTTTGAATGTACTCGTCCAAACCTACATAATCTGCTCCGGCATCTTTAGCTTCTTGCTCCTTATCAGGGGTGCAAAGAACTAAAACCCGAACAGTTTTACCTGTACCATGTGGTAATGTTGCTATGCCACGAACCATTTGATCCGCCTTACGTGGATCCACACCTAAGCGTACATCAATATCAACCGAAGCGTCAAACTTAGTAAAAGTAATTTCTTTAACTACTCCTGCAGCATCTAACAAAGAATATTCTTTGCTTAGATCTAATTTAGCTAAAGCAGCTTTTCTATTTTTAGTATTTTTTGCCATAACTACCTCTCCTTATTCGCTCCAGGGAGCTTTACCCGTTACTGTAATACCCATGCTTCGTGCTGTACCTGCTACTAATTTCATAGCAGATTCAATTTTAAATGCATTAAGGTCTGGCATTTTTGTTTCTGCAATTGTTCTTACCTGATCCCAAGTTACCGAACCAACTTTATTACGGTTCGGTTCTTTTGAACCATTTTTAATTTTAGCTGCATCTAGTAATAATACAGGCGCCGGAGGAGTTTTAATAACAAAGTCGAATGACTTATCTGTGTAGATGGTAATCAACACTGGACATATTTGGCCAGCTTTATCCTGAGTTCTAGCATTAAATTGCTTGCAAAACTCCATGATGTTTAAGCCTTTCGAGCCAAGTGCAGGTCCAATCGGTGGCGACGGATTCGCAGCACCTCCCTTTACCTGAAGTTTCAGGTAACCTTTTATTTCTTTTGCCATTTTTTAAATTTTGCTTTACCCTTAATTGGTTAAAGCCTGTTTCATGAATCTTGCTCCTTAAAATATAAACTGATACTTGGAGCGACTAGCACCAGCTTTTAAGATTCTTTCTCTACTTGCATGTAGTTCAACTCAACTGGTGTATTTCTACCAAATATTTTCACCATAACGTTAAGTTTCTTTCTTTCTTCGAATACTTCTTCTACAGTACCAGAAAAACCATTAAAAGGACCATCCATCACTTTAACAGTTTCTCCTACAATAAACGGAGATTCTAAAGTTTCTTCTGTTTCATCCGTTTCATCCACTTTACCGAGAATACGGTTCACCTCGGCAAGGCGGAGCGGTACTGGCTTTTTCGTTGCTGAACCTTCATTCGCACCTAAAAACCCAATTACTCCCGGCGTGCTAATAATTATATGTTCTGCCTCACCATGCGACAAATCAGCATGAATTAGAATGTAACCTGGGAAGAAATTACGTTCTCGCACTCTCTTCTTACCATTCCGCATTTCATAAACCTTTTCTGCCGGAATCAAAACCTGAGGCACATATTCCGTAAGTTCTTGTCTAGCTATCTCTGTTTCGAGGTAAGATTTAGCTTTCTTTTCTTGACCACTAACTGCACGAACTACATACCATTTTAAATCTGCCATTCGCTATATAATTAAAACTGGTTGTAGAACCAAGACAAAGTTGAGTCGTACAAAAAGTCCATAAAGCCAACAACAATCGCAAATACAACTGAACCTATTAATACTAAAACCGAACTGTTTTGCAGTTCACTATATTTAGGCCATGAAACACGATGTCTCATTTCCTCAATTGTATCGTGAATATATTTTCTAACCTTTTCCATCACCTTCGAAACAGACGAATTTATTTGCACGGGTGGAGAGACTCGAACTCCCAGCCAATGGTTTTGGAGACCACTACTCTACCAATTGAGCTACACCCGTAAAAAAATGCACACCATTTTTGAAATGGAGTGCAAATTTAACAATTTTCTATATAGAAACAAACCCGCTCCTGAAATTTATTCCGGAAGCGGATTTGTTTCTGATTAATTTAGTCTAAAATTTCAGTTACCTGACCAGCACCAACTGTACGACCACCTTCACGGATCGCAAAACGAAGGCCTTTTTCCATTGCTACTTTGTTAATTAATTTAACAGTAATAGTAATGTTATCACCTGGCATAACCATTTCTACCCCTTCTGGAAGAACAATCTCGCCTGTTACGTCAGTTGTACGCAAGTAGAACTGAGGACGATATTTGTTAAAGAATGGAGTATGACGGCCACCTTCTTCTTTTGAAAGAACGTAAACTTCTGCCTTAAACTCAGCATGTGGCTTAACAGAACCTGGCTTACAAATAACCATACCGCGACGGATTTGGTCTTTGTCAATACCACGCAATAATAAACCTACGTTGTCACCAGCTTCACCTCTGTCCAAAATCTTGCGGAACATTTCCACACCAGTTACAGTAGACTTTAAGCCTTCCGCACCCATACCCAAGATATCAACCTGCTCACCAGAGTTGATTACACCACGCTCGATACGACCAGTTGCTACAGTACCACGACCAGTAATAGAGAACACATCTTCAACTGGCATTAAGAACGGCAGATCAGTTAAACGAGTTGGAATCGGAATAAAGCTATCCACTGCATCCATTAATTGCTCGATGGTAGCTACCCATTTGGCATCACCATTTAAACCACCTAATGCAGAACCTTGAATTACCGGAATGTTATCGCCATCAAAATCATAAAACGATAATAATTCACGGATTTCCATTTCTACCAGTTCCAACAATTCTGGGTCGTCTACCATGTCCACTTTGTTCATGAAAACAACCAATTGAGGCACACCTACCTGACGAGCTAAAAGGATGTGCTCACGAGTTTGTGGCATTGGACCATCAGTAGCAGCTACTACCAAGATAGCACCGTCCATCTGAGCAGCACCAGTAACCATGTTTTTAACGTAGTCAGCGTGACCAGGGCAGTCTACGTGAGCATAGTGACGGTTAGCAGTAGCATATTCAACGTGTGAAGTATTAATGGTAATACCGCGTTCTTTTTCTTCGGGAGCGTTATCGATAGAGGAAAAGTCTCTTTTCTCGGCAAGACCTTTGTTCGCTAAAACCTGAGTGATAGCGGCAGTCAGGGTTGTTTTACCGTGGTCAACGTGCCCGATGGTACCGATGTTAACGTGCGGCTTCGAGCGATCAAAATTTTCTTTTGCCATTTTACTTATTATCTAATTGTTTAATTTTTGATTGTTTTCTGTAATATATAAAACCGCTTAACAAGCACACAGCTTGGCTAAGCGGAAAATGTTATTGAGCCAACGATGGGAATTGAACCCACGACCCCTTCCTTACCAAGGAAGTACTCTACCCCTGAGCTACGTCGGCAGCACTAAAAAATTAAAGAACTGTAATACTAAGCAAAACAGTTCTTTAATCTTGGTATTGAGCGGGAGACGAGGTTCGAACCCGCGACCTACAGCTTGGAAGGCTGTCGCTCTACCAACTGAGCTACTCCCGCTTGTTTAATAAATGATTTTTAAATGAGTAAATGGCTGAATTAATTATATTCTATTCTATTCACCCGATTACTAATTCACTCATATAATTTGGTGTGGGGAGAGAAGGATTCGAACCTTCGAAGTATCACTACAACGGAGTTACAGTCCGTCCCATTTGGCCGCTCTGGAATCTCCCCGGCTTACATTAATTTAAGAACTTTCTCCTTTCGTTAGGCATGCCGTTTCGTAAGGAGTTGCAAAATTAGATGCTTTTTTTTCTTTATCAAATTTTTCAAAAAAAAAGTTCGAAGAATTTAGCAATTTGGAGTTTTGCGTTACTCCACCATACTGCTATATATCCGAATTAGCTTCGGATCTTTTTCTTTAGCCTTAATATCTGCGAGAAGTAATTTCTGAGTTTCTGGATCGCTGGCAATACTTAATGCCTGAAAAGCAGCTAACCTTACAAAGTATGTTTCATGATGACGGGCCATATCTTCGAGTTTTGCTAAACCTTGCTTTAAATCTACCTGAGCACCAAAGTTCATCAGATACCCGCCAAAGTTCTGAGTAAAGAAATAAAGATTCTCACCTTTTATAGTTTGAACATTTTTCATGAACCAATCAAAATAAGCCGGTCCGCCAAACCGAGCGTAATAACCTGATAAAGCTCTTAATACTTCGTTATTTTTAGTGTTATCAAATTGCTTTAATTGAGTTGCTACTTGGCTGTTTTTAGTTGTAATAAATCCTTCGATACCAGCAGCCACTACTGCATAAGAAGAATCGGTAAGAGCTTTTTCTAAAACCGAAGTAGCATCAACATTTGGGAAGGTTGCAATTGCGGTTACGGCATCTGCTCTTACAATACTCTTTTTATCATTCTTAGCTGTCTCTCTCAATTCTTCCACTACTGGCTTGGACTCAGTTCCTGTATATTTAGCAAGGGCTGTTAAAGCTGCGGAGCGGATTTGCGGGGTCTCATCTTTTAAAGCCATACGCATCATCTTTAAAATTTGCGGATCATTTACTTTATCGGTGAGCTTGGTAATAGCCTCGTATTTAGCTAAGTACTGATTTACATGATTAAATTGATAAAGTAATTCGGCTTGGGTTTTAAAATGGTCTATTTTACCTAAGAGTTGTTGTTCGGCATCAAACAGTACTAGATTTGGTTTAGAGCTAGCTAGCAAATTAAAAGTTTGACGAGCCTCCGTTATGGTAATATTATGTTCTTTTTTCTGGCTTCCTTCCCATACAGCTACTTTTAACGGCAAGCGGTAAACTGGGGTATATAATGAATCTTGTTGCTGGATTACTGTTAATTGCACCTGCCCATTTTGATATGTATGTGTAATTTTTAAATCAGGATGCCCCGGTTTCAGAAACCATTGATCAAAAAACCAATTCAAATCCTCACCAGTTACATCTTCAAAGGCTATTCTTAATTCGGCTAATTCTACGGAAGTAAATTGGTGAGTAAGCAGGTAATTTTTTAAAGCAGTGAAGAATGCTTCATCTCCCACGTAATTGCGAAGCATGTGCAATACCCGGCCACCTTTGGCGTAAGAATGGCTATCGAACATATCTTCCTTATCCTTGTAATAATAACGGATTAAAGGTTCTTGTTTGGTTTCGGATTCGGCTAAGTATTCGTTTAATTCTTTTAAATTTAAGACATCGGCAGCGGCTTTGCCGTATTTGTATTCTTCCCAGAGATATTCGCTGTAATTAGCAAAAGACTCATTGAGTGGCAAATTGGCCCAGCTTTCCAAAGTAACTAAATCGCCGAACCATTGGTGAAATAGTTCATGGGCAATAATAAAGTCCCAATTTGTATCCTGTAATTCTCTTTTGGTTAACTGCAGGCTTTCCATAAAAACCGAAGCCGTAGTATTTTCCATAGCTCCCGAAACATAATCCCGCACTACTACCGATGCATATTTTTGCCAAGGAAAATCCACCCCCAGCTTTTTAGAAAAAAATTCCATCATTTCGGGAGTATTGCCAAAAATTGCTTTAGCCGTATTTGCAAACTGGGGCTCTACATAATAGTTTACGGCCAGATTGCGCCATTTATCCTGCACTACGGCAAATTCGCCTACAGCAATCATGGCCAGATACGGGGCATGGGGCTTATCCATTTTCCAGTAATCGGTTCGGGTGCCATCAGTATTTTTCTTAGAATTTACCAGAAGACCATTAGAAAGTGTAATATATTTTTGATCTACCGTTAAGTATATCTCCTGCGTCATGCGCTCGTTAGGAGAATCAATGGTTGGCATCCAAGCGGAGTTGGCCTCGGTTTCTCCCTGCGTCCAGATTTGCTGCGGTTTATTTGGCTCTTTGCCGAGTGGATTAATAAAATAAAGACCTTTATCAGAGGTTATGGCTGCGCTGCCTTTTACCTGTAAGTTATTAGGATTAGCTACATAGATAATTAAAATTTTATATTCCTGATTACGGTTATAAGTTTTATCAAGATTTATAGTAAGTTTTTGATTATCATACTTATAAGCCAGATCTTTATTAGTAGAACCTGTAATTAGTTTTACACTTTTAATGGTAAACCCTTTGGCATCGAGTACGACAGTATTTTGCGGGTAGAAGAATGGCTTTAACGTTAAAGTTGCTTCTCCGATAGCTTGCTGCTTGCTCCAGTCGAAACGTAATTTTAAGTTGGTGTGAATTAAATCCGATAATCTGGTAATAGAAGGATTGTAAGTTCCTTTTTTAGAAGCCCACTCCGGAATACCACTGTTAATTTTTTGTGTGGTATCAGGAATAGGAGCCATTGCTGTAGAACTGATAATAGGTGTTTGACTTGTTGGAGAATTAGTTTTACACCCAGCTTCCATTACTAACAAAAACAGCAAACTCAGGCCACCCCAAAACTTATCATTCATATCCCGGATTGTTTTAAATTTGCCCGCAATTTCTGCATTTACTTCCGGATTTCAATTATCTTTGAGCCCCAAAACAATATCTTTACTATGCTACAAGTAAAAACTGCTAACGGAAATACATGGCAGGTTGATATTAAAAAAGACAGTATACTTGTAGATAATTCCCTTTTCCCCTGGGACTTAGTTCAATTAGGCCCAAATCAATTTCACATTATCCAGAATAATCAATCGTATACTGCTGAAGTAGTAAAAGCAGATTATACCACTAAAAGTTTTAGTATTAAGATTAATGGTGTTTTGTACGAGCTATCTCTTCAGGATCGTTTTGACTTACTGCTAGATAAACTGGGTATGGGCCAGGTTAACACCAAAAAAATTAACGAAGTAAAAGCACCAATGCCAGGCCTTATTTTAGAGATAAAAGTAAAGGTAGGGCAAGAAGTAAAAAAAGGCGATCTTATTGTAATTCTGGAAGCTATGAAAATGGAAAATATTTTGAAATCACCGGCTGACGGTTTAGTAAAAGTTATTAAAGTGGATGTGCGCCAAAACGTAGAAAAAAATCAGGTTATATTAGAGTTTTAATTCTAATAAATACAGAAGCAATAATTGTTCAAAGCTCAACTTTATTAAAGTTCAAATAAAAATAAATTTTATTATATATAGTAATTTATCTTTTATCTTTGCGCCCGGTTTATCCTTAAAATTGAGGTTGTTCAATTATTAATGTGAATTAAAAATTTATAGAAATAAACATAGCGGATTAGCTATGAACAGTAAAATAAATGAAATACAAACGGATTCTTTTAAAATTAAGCGGTGAAGCGCTGATGGGTGATCAGCAATACGGCATTGATACCAAACGACTGATTCAATATGCGCACGAAATTAAAGGCGCTGCTGATTTAGGTGCTGAGATTGCTGTAGTAATTGGTGGTGGAAATATTTACCGTGGTTCCCAAGCCGAATCTATGGGTTTAGACCGGGTTCAAGGCGATTACATGGGTATGCTGGCAACCGTTATTAACAGTATGGCCTTACAAAGTGCCCTCGAAAAAGAAGGCATTAGTACCCGCTTATTATCTGGTATCAATATTCAGCAAGTATGCGAACCATACATTCGGCGTCGGGCAATGCGCCATTTAGAGAAAAACCGGGTAGTAATATTTGGTGCCGGCATTGGTAGCCCTTATTTTACCACTGATTCTGCTGCTAGTTTACGAGCTGTTGAAATTGAAGCAGATGTAGTGTTAAAAGGAACCCGCGTAGATGGTATTTACTCTGCCGATCCGGAAAAAAACCCGGATGCCGTACGTTTTACTCATTTAACTTTCCAGGATGTTTTTGAGCAAAACCTGAATGTAATGGACATGACCGCTTTTACTCTTTGCAAAGAAAACGATCTGCCCATTATTGTATTTGATATGAACCGCGCTGGTAACTTGTGTCGTATATTAAACGGAGACGACTCCGTAGGCACTTTGGTGTCTTCTTAAGAGTGCAATAGCTATATTTTAAGTGACCCAGCTTTTTATTACTATTTAAAATATTCCTTTTTTGTATACGTTTTGCGTTAGAGTTTTTAACCGGAACCCTTACCAACAATCATCTATAAAATTAATATGGAAGAAGAAATTCAGTTTTATATCAGCGAAGCAGAAGAATCTATGGCGAAAGCCTTGCAGCATACCGGCATTGAATTAAGTAAAATTCGGGCAGGCAAAGCTTCTCCGGCCATGATTGAAGATTTGCGGGTAGATTATTACGGCACCTCTACTCCTATTTCGCAGGTTGCTAACATTAGTACGCCAGATACGCGTACATTGCTAATTAAGCCTTGGGAGAAGAATATGCTGGGTGAAATTAACAAAACTATAAAAAACAGCGATTTGGGCCTTAACCCTTTACAGGAAGCGGACGCTGTTCGTTTAAATATTCCGGCTTTAACCGAACAACGCCGCCGGGATTTAGTAAAACAAGCTAAAAGCGAAGGCGAAAGTGGTAAAGTAAGAGTACGGAATATTCGCAAGGATGTAAACGATTCGCTGCGTAAACTCTTGAAAGAAGGTGCTGCCGAAGATTCTATCAAAGATGCCGAAGCCAAAGTGCAAAAATTAACAGATTCTTATATTGTTAAGGTAGATGATTTACTAAGCAAGAAAGAAACAGAAATAATGACTATCTGATTTTACATATTTACTAAAAACAAAAGCCTCTTTGTTAACATACAAAGAGGCTTTTATTTTTACTGGCAAAGATAGGTTTACTTCTAATTAAGATATACCATATAAGTATTTTACTTTTCTGTTTTAGAAGAGAAATAAAGCTTTTATAGTTTTAATACTTGTATTTAGTAATAATTAATATTATGCTAAGATGTTGTAAGATAAGCTGTAAGCAAAATTATTAAATTTAAACCAGCAAAAACGTTATCTTACCCCCTAAAGCTTCGTTTACTCGGTGCATATACTTTACGCAAGAAAAAATTCTGTATGGAAGAAATAGATAACACTCCTCAGTTAATTAAAGATGATGGTTGGCTAAGCCCGTACGAACCAGAAATAATAGCCCGCCAGGAGCGGTATGCTCAAACATTACAAAAAATTCAGAACCAGCACGAATCACTTCATCAATTTGCCGATCGGCACAAATACTTAGGTATTAATTACGATGCAAAGAGTGAAGGATGGTGGTATCGGGAGTGGGCACCGGCAGCTAGTCAACTTTATTTAACTGGCGATTTTAATGATTGGAATCGGGCTAGTCATCCTCTACAGAAAAATGAACAGGGAATTTGGGAAATATTTTTACCTGATCAAGAATATAAAGGTAGGTTTGGTCATGAAACAAAAGTAAAAGTACATGTGGTAGCGGCCAATGGTAATCTGGATCGCATCCCCCCTTATATTCGGCGGGCTGTGCAAGATCCGGTTAGTTATGATTTTGCGGGTCAGGTTTGGTTACCGGAAGATCCATTTGTCTGGACTGATGATGCTTTCGCCACTACCAATATTACCGAACCCGTAATTTATGAATGCCATCCGGGAATGGCTCTGGAGAAAGAAGAAGTAGGCACTTTCCGCGAATTTGCTGATCAAATTTTGCCCCGTATCCAGCGTGATGGCTATAATTGCATCCAGCTTATGGCTGTAATGGAACATCCGTATTACGGCTCTTTTGGTTATCATGTCTCTAATTTCTTTTGTCCTTCGTCGCGGTTTGGTACGCCCGAAGATTTAAAATACCTCGTGAACGAATCCCATAACTTGGGGGTAGCTGTGATTATGGATGTGGTACATTCGCACGCGGTAAAAAATATTGCGGAGGGTTTAGCCTTTTTTGATGGTTCCGGCGATCAGTATTTTTATCCCGGCGCACAGGGTTTCCATCCAGCCTGGGATTCGCGGGTATTTAATTACGGAAAACCAGAAGTGCAGCAGTTCTTACTTTCAAATGTTAAATATTGGCTGGAGGAATTTCATTTTGATGGTTTCCGGTTCGACGGAGTAACTTCTATGTTGTACCAACATCATGGCGAAGGAGTAGCATTTGATAATTATAATAAATATTTCCGGGAAGGAGTAGATGATGCTGCAATTTTGTACCTGCAACTAGCTACATCCTTAGTACAAGAGGTAAAACCTGGCGCCATTTGCATTGCCGAAGACATGAGCGGCATGCCTGGCCTTTGCCGCACTATAACCGACGGGGGTATTGGTTTCGATTACCGCTTAGCCATGGGTATTCCCGATTACTGGATTAAACTTCTGAAACATAGCCGCGATGAAGACTGGGATATTTATGAAATGTGGGGAGTACTTACCAACCGCCGCTACCGGGAAAAAACAATTGCTTACGCCGAATCGCACGACCAAGCCCTAGTAGGAGATAAAACTTTGGCTTTCTGGCTCATGGACAAGGAAATGTATTTTCATATGAGTGTCGATGATCCTAATTTAATTATTGATCGGGGTATAGCGCTGCACAAACTTATCCGACTTATTACCATTTCTTTGGGAGGCGAAGGTTATTTAACCTTTATTGGTAATGAATTCGGGCATCCAGAGTGGGTTGATTTTCCAAGGGAAGGCAATAACTGGAGCCATAAACATGCCCGTCGGCAATGGTCTCTGATTGATAACCCAAATTTAAAATATAAATTTATGGGCAATTTTGATCAGGCAATGGTTAAAACTATTTTGAAATACCATGTTTTAGCTGCTCCTCAAGGGCAACAACTTAACATGGATTCTGCCAATAACATTATTGTTTTTGAACGGGCTAATCTAATCTTCGTCTTTAATTTCAACACCCAAAATTCACTATTCGGCTATACTTTTACGGTTCCGCAAGCCGGTACATACCAGTTGATTTTAAATTCAGACGATTCAGAGTTTGGTGGATTTAACCGTATTGATCCAAGCGTAAAGTATTTTACCTACGAAGAAGAAAAAACAGCGAAACTTCGTATTTATACTCCTAACCGTACGGCCTTGGTCTTTAAGTTACAAGATGACTGATGATCTTATGCCTAATTAGTTGAGAAATGTATTTTAATCATTAAAAAGAAAAGCAGGTAATTAACCTGCTTTTTTTATGTGCCTTGATTAAGCATTTTTAAAAGGTAAGTACAAAAAATTAAAAATTCGTTAACAAGTTAGGTGGTTCGTTATTCTATTTATATAATTCTAAAAACGAGGATTTTACCAGATACATTTTGAAATAAAATATTGTAAATTGTTTACAAATTGTTGTAAATATTAATCAATTTTCTATTCAAAAACCACCTAATGGACAGAAGAGAAGCCATGTTGAGAGTGGCTGCCTTAATGGGCAGTGCAGTCTCTGCTCCCCTCCTATCAGGCCTAATGTACAGTTGCCAAAGCAAAACCAGCAACAACCAAGACACTGATACTAAAACCACCACAGTAGTCTCGGACAAACACAAGGCCATGATTGAGGAAATCACGGAATTAATTATTCCTAAAACAAGTACGCCGGGTGCTAAAGAAGCCAAAGTACCCGAGTATGTATTAATTATGCTCGCTGATTGCTATCCGCAGCAGGAACAGCAGCGCTTCTTTAAGGGATTAGATACCTTAGATGAACGCGCCAAGCAAGCCTACGGTACCGAGTTTGTAGATTGCAAACCCGACCAGCAAGTAGCCTTATTGCAGAAAGAAGAAGAATTGGCCATGGCGGAACAGAAGGAACAAAGAAAAATTAAGGCTCAAGCAAAAACTCGCGAAGAAAGAGAAAAACAAGATGATCCTCCTTTCTTTTCAATGATGAAGGAAATGACGATTGTCGGTTATTTTACTTCGGAAGCTGGTGCAACAAAAGCTACTGCTTACGTGCAAGTTCCTGGACGTTTTGAAGCTTGTACGGACTTACAACCCGGCCAAAAAGTTTGGGCTACTTAAAATTACAACTGGTTTCTACCTCTTTTAGTCTTATTAAATTTTATTACTCCTTAGATGTTAAAATATTCATGAATATAAACGGTAAAGCTAAAGATCAAAATACCTACGATGCTATTGTAATTGGTTCGGGCATTAGCGGTGGTTGGGCAGCAAAAGAACTCACCGAAAAAGGCCTTAAAGTAATTATGCTGGAAAGAGGGCGCAATGTGGAGCACATAAAAGATTATACTACGGCCATGAAACACCCATGGGAATTTACGCACCGGGGAAAAATTACTTTAGCTCAAAAAGAAACGCACCCGTACCTGAGCCGCGATTATCCTTACAACGAAACCAACGAAAGTTTCTGGATAAACGATAATGACGCTCCTTATAGTGAAAAAAAACGTTTTGACTGGTATCGGGGCAATATTGTAGGCGGAAAATCTATTATGTGGGGCCGTCAATCGTACCGTTTGGCTGATCTTGATTTTGAGGCAAATGCCAAACAAGGTATTGCAGTAGACTGGCCCATCCGATACAAAGATATAGCGCCGTGGTACGACTACGTAGAAAAATTTGCGGGTATTAGCGGGGCAAAAGAAAATATTCCTCACCTTCCTGATGGCGAATTTCTGCCTCCTATGGAATTAAACTGCGTAGAAAAGGAAGTAAAAAAGCATATTGAATCAAAATTTAAAGGTCGTCATTTAACTATTGGGCGGGTTGCTAATTTAACACAACCGCATAATGGCCGCGCGAATTGCCAATACCGCAATTTATGCAGCCGCGGTTGCCCGTATGGTGCCTACTTCAGCACACAATCTTCTACGTTGCCGGCTGCCGTGAAAACTGGAAACCTTACTTTACGCCCGCACGCGTTAGTAACCAATATTATTTACGACGAAAAATTAGGCAAAGCTACCGGCGTCAGTATTATTGATACTGAAACAAATGCTACTGTCGACTACTTTGCTAAAATTATATTCGTAAATGGTTCTACGTTGGGTAGCACCTTTGTTCTTTTAAATTCTACATCCAGTCGTTTTCCTAATGGCTTGGGCAACTCAAGTGGTCAATTAGGCCATAATCTCATGGACCACCACTTCCGCATTGGTGCCGGTGGAGAAATGGATGGCTTTGATGACAAATATTATTATGGCCGTAGGGCAAATGGTATTTACATTCCTCGATTCCGGAATTTAGGAGATGAAAAACGCGATTATATCCGGGGATTTGGCTACCAAGGTGGAGCCAGCCGTGATAGTTGGATGCGGGGAGTAGCTGAAATGGGCATTGGCGCTAACTTTAAGGAAGAAATTACTAAACCAGGTAAATGGAAAATGAATTTAACCGGCTTTGGTGAGTGCTTGCCTTACTACGAAAATCAGGTAACTTTAAATAAAGACCGCAAAGATAAGTGGGGGTTGCCTACTTTAGATATTGATGCTGAATTTAAAGATAATGAGATGAAAATGCGGAAAGACATGATGAACGATGCTGCCGAAATGTTAGACGCTGCAGGTTTAAAGAATGTCACTACGTATGATAATGGTTCTTATCCAGGTATGGCAATTCACGAAATGGGTACTGCCCGTATGGGTCGTGATCCTAAAACATCGGTACTAAATGCTTTTAATCAATTACATGAGGTAAAAAATGTTTTTGTAACCGATGGTGCCTGCATGACTTCTGCAGCTTGTCAAAATCCATCTTTAACGTATATGGCCTTAACTGCCCGCGCAGCAGATTATGCCGTTTCTGAGTTAAAGAAAGGCAATATTGCTTGATATAGAATTAGCGCATAAAACAAAAAGACCACATTAAATGTCGTCTTTTTGTTTTTAAAAAGGTTATCTTAAACGCACAACATTATTATTCTACAACTTTTTCAAAAATCTGAAGAATTTCTTCGGTTGCATTTTCCCAGGTAAGTTGTTCAATATCCTGGTAAGAATCTGCTATTACTTTAGCTCTTAATTCTTCGTCTTCGAGTAAGGAAATAATGTGCGCTGCCATGGTATCAGTATCATCATAATCGGCTTTTAAAGCACTATGCAGTACTTCACCTACCCCCGATTGATTAGAAATTACAGCAGGAACTCCAAATTGAGCGGCCTCAATTGCAGATAAGCCAAAAGGTTCTGAAACAGACGGCATGCAATACACATCCGCTATTGCTAGCAGGTTCTCTACTTTTTCACGGTCCAGGTAACCGGTAAACTCAAACTTATTATCTAACTGCAAATACTGATCAGAGGCAATAAGATCTTGCAATTGATTACCGGTACCCGCCATTACAAATTGCACATCTTTGTTTTTCTCTAAAACTTTCGAGGCAATATCCAGGAAATAAGAAGCTCCTTTTTGCTCTGTTACGCGCCCCAGGAACAACACAATTTTATCTTCGTCGGAAGCTTTTTCTTTTCGCTGTTTCAGCGTTGGTTCAATTCCATTGTACACCGGCTGAATGCGTTCGCCCGAAACACCGTATTCATTTTGAATTATTTTAGCCGTATACTCACTTACCGGAATAATAAAATCAGCTTTTTCTAAGGCTTGCTTTTCTAATTCGTAAATCCAACCCTGGCTATCTTTACCAGCCCGGTCGTAACTCAGCGAGTGCACATGTACCACTAAAGGTTTACCACTTACTAATTTTAACTCCACACCCGCTAAAAAAGTCATCCAATCGTGCGCATAAATCAAATCGAAATCTTTCTGCGAGGCCAACCGAGTGGCATAACGGGCATATTGGATAACAGCCGAATTTGCGTCCATATTTTCCAGGCTAGTTTGGCCAAATACATTTAGCTCCTCTACTGGCTCAGTGATAGCTACCGGATGGTAAGCTTGTTTTACCGCCGTGGTGGTTGCTTCTTCCGGCTCGGTATTTTGCACAACAGAAGAAATCTCTGCTGGTAAATCTTCTTCTGTTTGATACGGCGTAATAGTAGAGGGCACATACATTACATCGCCAAAAGTAGAATAATCAGGTTTAACAAACTCAGCTTTAATGTTTTGAATATCAATATTGTTCAAGCCAGTTAAATTAACATTCTGCAAAATAAAATCCGGATCGGATTTAGGCAGAATCAGGGTAAGATCTACCTTGTCGGCGAGAGACTTAGAGATACCGTAACAAGCAGTACCTAACCCTCCAGAAACAATGGGTGGAAACTCCCAACCTAACATTAATACCTTTAGCTTTTTCATGTAAGTAACCTTTTTGTAAGTGTTTAAACAGAACCAATAATATTTATTTATGAATAATTCTACTTTTTATTATAATAATCAAAAATTACTATATATATTTACTAAAATCCTTGACTGATTATTACTTTGAAGGATGTATACGAGAGATTACTTTTAAACTTAATCAAAAATATGATTAAATCTTAGCTATAAATTAATCAATAGTTAGGTAGCTAATTGATATTTTTAATAAAATTAACTTTTCTTTACAAATTTAATAAATAATTATTTACTAATCTAAATAATTTTTAATAATAAAAGCTTTTTTTTCTGAACCTTTTCTCTATTTCTACACCAACTAATTAAATTTTGCTATTACAATTATGGAAAATGCCGTCCAAGAAGGTAACTATATGATAAATGACCTGGCAAACAGAAAAGGAGAACTGTTTCCGGGTACCATAATAGATTGCCAGTATAAAAATAACAACTTTTATTTTTATTGCGATAATAATGTAATTCTGCACATTAAAGCAATAACCGATAAAGTAATCCGGTTTCGATATGCGGTAGATGGTGATTTCGAAAAAGATTTTTCGTATGCTGTAGCGGAAACGTACCAACCAGAAAAACCAACTCTGGAATTTAAAGAAAAGACAGATCATTATCGCATTACCACTAACCGGATTATAATTACTATTTGGAAAGAAAATTTATCCGTCAGAATTCTGGATAAATCCGGTACAGTTCTTATCGAAGACGAAAGAGGTTTTCATTGGGAATACAACCGGGAAACCGGTAACAACATTGTTAAAATATCGAAAAAAGTACAAAGCGGGGAGCACTATTACGGCTTAGGCGACAAATCCAGTAACATGAATTTGCGGGGACGCCGGGTAGAAAACTGGGGCAGCGATACCTACGGTTATGGCAAAAACACCGATCCCCTATATAAAAATATTCCTTTCTACATTGGCCTGCACCAGAAAATAGCTTACGGTATGTTTTTCGATAACAGTTTCCGAAGCTTTTTTGATTTTGCCGCAGAACGAAGCAATGTAACCAGTTATTGGGCACATGGTGGAGAACTAAACTATTACTTTATTTACGGCCCCAAACTGGTAGAAGTAACTGAGCAGTATACCTGCTTAACGGGCAAACCAGAATTACCGCCCTTGTGGGTATTAGGGTATCACCAATGTAAGTGGAGCTATTATCCTGAAGAAAAAGTAAAAGAAATTGCCGCTGGCTTCCGTGACCGGCAGATTCCTTGTGATGCCCTTTATCTGGATATTGATTATATGGAAGGTTTTCGGTGCTTTACCTGGAGCAAAGAATATTTTCCGAACCCCAAACGCATGTTGCAGGAATTAGCCCAGGAAGGGTTTAAAACTGTAGTTATTATTGATCCGGGAATTAAAATTGATAAAGATTATTGGGTGTACCAGGAAGGGATTGAAAACGATTATTTCTGCCATCGGGCAGACGGCCCTTTAATGAAGGGCTCGGTGTGGCCGGGCTTATGTAATTTCCCGGATTTTACCCGCCCCGATGTACGGGAATGGTGGGCAGACTTGTTCAAAGGCTTATTAGAAGTTGGGGTAAAAGGTGTTTGGAATGATATGAATGAACCTGCCGTATTTGAACAAGGCACTTTCCCCGACGATGTACGGTTTGACTATGATGGGCACCCGTGCAGTCATAAAAAAGCGCATAACATTTATGGTATGCAAATGGCCCGGGCTACTTACATGGGGGTTAAGAAATATGCTTACCCTAACCGCCCGTTTACCATTACCCGTTCGGGCTATTCCGGAGTACAACGTTTTGCTTCAACCTGGACCGGAGATAACATAGCCAGTTGGGAACATATGTGGCTGGCCAACATTCAGTGCCAACGCCTGAGCATTTCGGGATACTCGTTTGCCGGTTCAGACATTGGCGGATTTATTGAAACTCCCTCCGGCGAACTTTACATAAGATGGTTGGCTTTAGGCGTATTCCACCCCTTTTGCCGCACACATTCTTCCGGAGATCATGGGGATCAGGAACCTTGGTCGTTTGGCGAAGAAAACACGGCCTTAGCAAAGAAATTTATTCAATTGCGCTACCAGTTTATGCCATATATGTATACTACCTTCTGGCAGTATGTAACAAAAGGCACCCCAATGCTAAAGCCATTGGTTTACCTGGATCAGTATGATTCAGAAACGTACCTGCGCATGGCGGAATTTGGATTAGGCGACAATTTACTTGTATGCCCCATTACCCAGCCCGAAGCGGATGGTCGTTGGTTGTACTTGCCGCGGGGCAATTGGTATTATTACTGGACCGATGAATTGGTAGCAGGTGGTAAAGAAATTTGGGCTAACGCTGGTCTGGATCGTATTCCTTTATACGTGCAAGCCGGTGCCGTTATCCCGATGTTCCCGGTACTGCAATACGTAGGCGAAAAAGAAATTGAAGAACTAACTTTACATGTATACCATAAAAACGGTGCGCACGAAAGTACCCTTTTTGAAGATGCCGGCGAAGGCTACGGCTATGAAACGGGAAACTGTATGGTAAAAAAATTCGCTACAATTGGCACTAGTTCCAGTTTGAGCCTGCAGCAAACCACCACCGGAACGTTCCTGGCTACTTACCAAACCTATAAAATAATAGTACATGGTTTACCTTTCGAAATAACGTCGGTTGAACTGGATGATCAGAGTATAGAAATTAGCCAAATAATAAAAGAGGAAGATTCAAACATTCAGATTATTTATACCAATGCTGATTTTAGAACATTAACTTTAAAATAGAGGCACATTGTATACAGAAACAAAAAGCCACCTGAAATAATCAGGTGGCTTTTTGTTTGTATCATTAATATGAAGAGTTTTTAATTACGGTTTAAGGCATTTAAATCGGCAAATGCTTCTTTTAAACGATCAATAAAAGTTTGTTCGCCGGAACGCAGCCACACGCGGGGATCATAAAATTTCTTGTTCGGGCTATCCTCCCCTTCGGGGTTACCAATTTGCCCTTGAAGATAATCTTTTTTCTTTTCGTAGTAATTTTTTATTCCATCCCAAAATGCCCATTGCATATCCGTATCAATGTTCATTTTTACCGCTCCGTATTCAATAGCCTGGGTAATTTTTTCTTTTTCTGAACCAGAGCCACCGTGGAATACAAAATTTACCGGATTAGGACCTGTTCCAAATTTTTCCTGAATATGTTCCTGCGAATTTCTCAGAATTTCAGGACGTAACTCTACGTTACCCGGTTTGTAAACGCCATGTACGTTACCAAAGGCCGCTGCAATAGTAAAATGATTACTAATAGCCTTTAAAGTTTCGTAAGCATAAGCCACGTGCTCAGGCTGGGTATATAAATGGGAACTATCTATATCTGAGTTATCTACTCCATCTTCTTCACCACCAGTTACTCCTAATTCAATTTCAACTGTCATACCCATTTTATTCATTCTTTCGAAATAACGAGCACAGGTCTCAATATTTTCCTGAATATCTTCTTCAGATAAATCGAGCATGTGGGAGCTGTATAAAGGTTTGCCATGCTGAGCAAAGAATTTTTCACCGGCATCTAACAAGCCATCAATCCAAGGTAATAATTTTTTAGCGGCATGGTCGGTATGCAGAATAACCGGAACCCCGTAGGCTTCGGCCATTAAATGAACGTGCTGCGCGCCGGAAACTGCCCCGGCAATAGCCGACTTTTGAGCATCGTTACTTAAACCTTTACCAGCAAAAAATTGAGCCCCACCGTGTGAGAATTGTATAATCACAGGTGAATTTACTAATTTAGCTGTTTCTAAAACTGCGTTTACCGAATTGGTACCAATAACATTCACCGCAGGTAAAGCAAAATTATTTTTATTGGCGTAATCAAATAAGGCTTGTACATCGTCGCCAAACAAAACGCCGGGTTTAAATTTAGTCATTACATCACTCATTACTATATTTTAATTAATGTTGGGGTTTAATATTTAAAGAAGAAAAGGACAAACCTAATATTTTTAGTTTTTCAACTAGATGGGCACAATACTACCTTTTTTTATTGTAATTTAAAATTAATGGCCTCACTTTTAACTAAAATAGCTTCCTAAACCATTAACCTATCAGAATTTTAAGGTACTTGTTGCATTTTTTGTAAATACTGCTGGCGAGCAAGTTCTAACTCTATTAATATTTCTTCGCGCTGTTTTAATAAGGTGTTAACTACTTTAGAGTCGTTAAAAAGTAAAACTTGAAGCCGCAGATGAGTTTGTAAATTTTTTACTCGACGAAAATAATGCAACACAAAAAAACCACTTAAGGGCAAGCTCAGAAAAAATAACAAGGTTAATAGCCCCGCCTGCGTGAAATACCAAAACAAATATAATTCTACCCCATAAAATAGTGGAAAAGTAAAAATACCCGTGGTAAGCAGAATAGGGGCTATAAATTCAGCTTCTTCGGTTAAAGCATTGGCTACTTTAGCGGGTATAATATAAGGTAAGTAGTTAGTAAGTAATCCAAATAAATAAAGCGGCAAACCAATTAGTAAAAACAAAATGGATGTGAACAACCACTTTCCGAAATGCATCTTCCCTTCCGGAGAATAAAATACGGTTTCCTCTAAATGTAAGGCTTTTATCTGCTGTAAGTACGTCTTTAATTTATGCTGGATATTTTTTACCCTTTCGGAGTCGTGCCTTTTAAAATATTCCAAGCTAGCTACAATGGCGCGGGTAAGTTGAAATTCCTGTTCGGAATCGGTCTTTTCGCTATTCGTTAATAAGTGATTTTTAAAAACAGTTTCTACCTGATATACCAGTTCATCGTCGGTATTAGAATGCGTATGTATAATGTTTGCTTCAAGCTCGGTTCTAATTTGATTGGTTAATTGGTAAACTGCCTTGCTAGCATCTTGCTGGTAAACAGAAGCTAAATTATTGACCACTATGGGCGGAGCAACATTTATTAATAAGTTACTCCTGAATCGGGTGGGTTCTAAATAATTTAATCCAATAGGCAATATCTTAACTTCCTGGGTAAAGTCTAAGCGGGCAGCGGCTCCCAAGGCAATACGAGCCGCTCCAGTTTTTAATGGCCGCAGTCGTCGTTCGTTAAAGCTATTTCCTTCCGGAAAGATGAGCAAAGAGCCTTTAGCATTTAAAAATTCATAACATTTCTCAAAAGTACTTTCATTCGCTCCCGCTACTACTAACCCGTCTTCCCGGCGATAAACCGGAATAAGATTCATTCTTTGCAATAACCATTTCCGAAAAGGCGAACTAAAAACAGTGCTTTTAGCAATAAAGTAAATTTCCTGCTTAAACAAGGACGCAATTACAATAGGATCCATAAATGTATTTGGATGATTGGCTACTAGTAAAAGTGGGCCTTTATCAGGCAAAGGTTGAGATAGTTTTACTTCAATTTTTTGATAGAATATCTTTAATGCTATCTTAAATATGATTTTGAGGATAAAGTAAATCATCGTATTGATTGCCCCACATTAAAGTTCAAGAATTGTAAGCTATTAAATATACGCAAGTATGCTTACTCTATAAAAACTCTTAAAGTTTACGAACTAGTAACTAAACCTCCTCCCCATTGCATAACCACTATTTTAATTAGTAAAACATACTTTTAAACAAATAGTACTTCCAAATTTTAATACATTATTATTTAAAATAGCGTATTTACATAATTACCTCCTCTAATTAGAGTACTTAATAGGTATTTCCACCTTCATCAACTATCTATTTAGCTAAATAATCAACCCAAAATCAATTAATGATCATATTCAGACTGACAATAGCGAAATTTAATACGTTTTTATTCAAACACCCTATTTTAACAAGTCATTTACATACTTTTAGTAATTTATTTAAAAATTTGCCATTAAAAATTAGGCATTATTTTAAAAATATTATTATGTTTGAATCGTTGAACAATTATTAATCACATTTAATTTCTAACCCATGAAAGAAAAATTATCTATCGTTCCCTTCTCTATGCTGGTAATTGTCAGCGTACTGGGTGTTGCCTTATCGGGAGTACCCGGAACCATGCCTACTGAAGGCTTAAACTCCGGTGACATAGCCTGGATGCTGGCAGCAACAGGTTTGGTTTTACTAATGACTCCCGGTCTGGCATTGTTTTACGGAGGCATGGTAAATGCTAAAAACGTTATTTCAACGATGTTGCAAAGTTTTATTTGCATGGGTATAATCAGTATTCTTTGGATTGTGGTAGGTTTTAGCCTGGCTTTTGGTGACTCTATCGGCGGTTTTATTGGTGACCCCCGCACTTACTTTATGTTTAACGGAGTACTCGAAAGCAAGCCTTGGCCACTAGCTGCCACCATTCCGTTGGTATTATTTGCTTTCTTCCAATTAAAGTTTGCGGTAATTACGCCAGCTTTAATAACTGGCTCTTTTTCTGAAAGAATTCGTTTTACCTCTTATATCTTATTAGCTTGTTTGTTTAGTATGTTTATTTATGCGCCTATTGCGCATTGGACCTGGCACCCAGAGGGTTTCTTGTTTAAAATGGGCGTTTTAGACTTTGCGGGCGGTACGGTAGTACACATTTCGGCGGGTTGTGCTGCTTTGGCTTCTGCTATTTACTTAGGCAAACGCAAACAAGAAATTGCGCATACTACTCCAGCTAATATTCCATTTGTTTTAGTGGGTACCGGTTTACTTTGGTTCGGCTGGTTTGGTTTTAACGCCGGTTCGGCAGTAAGTGCCAGTGGATTAGCCGCTTCTGCTTTTGCAACTACTAATACTGCCGCTGCTGCTGCTGGTATAGCCTGGATTTTATTTGATGCATTCCGGGGTAAAAAACCTTCTGCTATGGGCTTCTGTATTGGGGTTGTAGTTGGTTTAGTAGCCATTACTCCTGCTGCAGGTTTTGTAGGTATTTCTGTAAGTATTTTTATTGGTACAGTAGCTGCTATTATCAGTAACCTGGCGGTATCCTGGAGAGGTAAATCCAGCTTAGACGATACTCTGGATGTATTTCCTTGCCACGGAGTAGGCGGTATTGTAGGTATGTTAATGACCGGTATTTTTGCTCATCAAGGCATTAACCCTGGTAACACTACCGGAAACGGTTTATTTTACGGCGAAACAAAATTATTCTTAATTCACTTAACTGCCCTAGGCATTGTAGTAGCCTTCTCTTTCCTGGGTACTTTCGTACTATTGAAAATTACAGATCTCATCACGCCATTACGAGTATCTGAAGAAGAAGAAAACATCGGCTTGGATGTATCGCAACACGAAGAAAAGTTATTGGTAGCTTAATTGAGCTTACCGGAGAAACTCTAAATAAAAACTAAAAAAGCAGAAAGCGGTTCCTAATCAGGAACCGCTTTCTGCTTTTTAGCCAATAGTAAGAAAGAGAAATAAGTATTAAGACATTAGATGTTAAATTCCTATATAATAAATTAATTAAATATCCACCTTGTATAATAACAATCTCGGCATCCAGTTTAGTAAACTAATGTCATTTAGTTATTAAACATACTTGGAAGCAAAAACTACTTAAAAAATAATAGTCCGGTTTCCGCTAATAAATACTTTATCTGCAAAAACTAATTTTAGCGCCTGCGCCAGCACAATTTTTTCAACATCCCGACCCGATTGGGCCATGTCGCGGGCGCTATGGGCGTGATTTACCTGAATAACGTTTTGCGCAATAATAGGCCCTTCGTCTAATTCATTACTTACAAAATGCGCAGTTGCCCCAATAATCTTTACTCCTCGCTCGTAGGCTTGCTTATAAGGGTTAGCTCCAATAAAAGCGGGTAAGAAGGAATGATGAATATTGATAATGCGGCCGGGAAACTGCGCGACAAAGCCTGAGCTAAGTACCCGCATGTATTTGGCTAATACAATATACTCGGGTTGGTAACTTTTAACTACTTGCGCTATTTCCTCGTCGTGTTCTTCGCGGGTTTTATCTTGGTGGGTTACATAATGGAACTGGATTCCGAAACGTGTTACCAAGGGCTCTAATACATCATAGTTTCCAATTACCGCCAGAATATTGGCCTGCAAATCGTTAAACTCGTAGCGCAACAATAAATCGCCGAGGCAATGATGCTCTTTAGTAACCAGAATAACAATGTTTTTCTTTTGCTGAGGCAGCAGTTGAATATTTACGCCGGCGGGTAATACCGTGTACAGTTCGGCGGTAACTTGTTCTACCTGTAATTCGCCTTCTACTTCGGCACGCATGTAAAAATGATTTAAAGTATTATCTACAAACTCATCGTTGCTGATAATATTTAAATTATAATTAAAAACCACGCGGGTAATGTCATAGATCAACCCTTTCCGGTCGGGGCAATCAATGCGTAAGGTGTAAATCATTTTGGGTTGTAAATTCCTTTTTTTGGATGATAGTAGCAATATAGAATAGCATACGCACAAAAAAAGCCTTCTGCTACAAACAGAAGGCTTTAATATTTTTAAATTATACCGTTTCAGAATCGTAAATCTGCACGCGCTCCCAATATTGTTGGCAGGTTTCTACAAATTTAAGGTGGGTAGGATCTACCTGGTAGGCATCGTGATCAGCCAGATTTTCAAAAACCAGCAACAACGAATACGAATACGAACGATCAATAACCGGTCGATCCGTAGAAGCGGGTTTTCCTACGTCGCCTAATTTTACATGCTTTATGGGCAACAAAGATTTTACACCCGCCTCAAAGGCTGACTGCTGTTCTTGGTTTAATTCTGGTTTTAAAAAGAAAAATACGTGATGTACAAACATAAAGGCAGATTTAAGATGAATATGGCCGGCAATTTATAGGTTTCTGAAAATATTGCCTACTTAATTTTTAAAATCTAAATAGTTGTTGTTTGTTCGCTCTGCTGTTTTTAATTACACTGCGTTAAACTGGAAGCAGAAAAATCGGTAATATTTTAGCCTAATGGCTATTAAGAAAGTACCTTTAAACTGCTACTTACAAACCCTACAGTGAAGGCTACACTGCTTCTTATTATAACCCAGACAACATTTAATAAAAAACGAACAACTAACTCGTTTGCAAGGCTTGTTGGGTTCGGGCTACTTTCTGAGCATTGGTAAAAGTAAGTTCGTACTCAGGTACACGTAATTCCCCGCCCATAAAAGCATTCGGGTTCCGGTAAGTCATAGGACTGGGCAACTTTTCGCGGGCCGTTAAATGGTATTCCTTTGCTTGGGTTTCGCGGTGTAAACGAGCAATATTTCGGTCGGTGATGCCTCCTCCGGGCATTATTACTATTTTGTCTTTGGCTCTTTGGATTAACTGCGCTATTAATTCGGATCCTTCTAAAGCAGATTTTTCCTGACCAGATGTAAGTATGCGTTCTACTCCTAGATCTATTAATTGGTCTAAGGCTCGCATGGGATCGGCTACCATGTCAAATGCCCGATGGAAAGTTATTTTAAGAGGCCGGGCTTGTTCAATTAATGCAGCGGTACGTTCTACATCTATGTTACCATCGGGTAATAGTACACCCAGAACAACTCCATCAGCTCCCAAACTTTTTATCATTTCCAGGTCGTACTGCATTATGGCAAATTCTTCGTCGGTATAGCAGAAATCGCCGCCCCGCGGCCGGAGAAGAACATGAATCGGAATAGTAATTTTCTGACGCGCCAGACGTAAACAGCCAGCGGTTGGGGTGGTTCCCCCTTCAAACAAGTTCGCACATAATTCTACCCGGGCCGCTCCTCCTTGCTCGGCTTGCACACAAGAATAAACCGAATCGGTACAAATTTCCAGTATAAGTTGATCTATCATGAATTAAAAAATATAAAATTTAGTAAATAGTTTGATTTACTTACTAATTAGGGTTCCCTTTAAGTAATGAGTAATTCTATAGGCGAATAGCCGGTGTAAAAAAAGTAAAATATACCGACAAATCATTTTATTACTGATTTTTACTGAACGAACCTCAACAACATTTTTAGTTTAAAATAAAGAAATTAGGTTATGGACTTAGGGTTACCGATACCTTACCTGCTGGAAAAAATTTTGCGAGCCGCCACTCTGATTATAGGCAGCTTAGTAGTGGGCTTACTAATAAAATTTTTAACTTTTAAAGTACTTGCTGTATCCCACCGCCGTTCCGAATCTGCTATTATTTCTTCGGTTACCCGATTTGTAAAGCAGCCCGTTGGTTATTTTCTGCCAGTGTTGGTGTTTTCGTTTGTAATGCCGCTTATGCCTTTTACGGGTGGCAGTTACGAGGTAATGCGGCGTATTATTGAAACCAGTTTAATTATAACCTTTGCCTGGGTACTCATCCGGGCGGTTTACGTTTTTGAAGATGTAGTCCGGCGGAGCTATCAGATTTCGAAGGTCGATAATATTCGGGAACGAAAAATAATTACGCAACTCCAATTTATTAAACGCCTAGTAGTGCTGGGAATCGGCTTTGTGGCCCTTTCGTTGGTACTCATGAGTTTCGCAGCGGTCCGGAAAATAGGAACAGGTTTACTTACCTCGGCAGGTATTGTGGGTATTATAGTAGGTTTTGCGGCGCAGCGTTCATTGGCAAACCTCTTGGCTGGTTTTCAGATTGCCTTTACCCAACCCATCCGGATTGATGATGTAGTACTGTTAGAAGGTGAATATGGCAACGTAGAAGAAATTACGCTTACTTATGTAGTAGTACGGATCTGGGACCAACGCCGCCTGGTGTTACCTATTAATTACTTTATTGAAAAGCCTTTTCAGAACTGGACTCGCACGAATGCCGAACTTTTAGGAACAGTATTTATCTATACCGATTATACTATTCCCGTAGATTTGGTGCGGGCAGAATTAGAAAGACTAGCTCAGGCTTCGCCGCTGTGGGATAAGCGCGTTTGTAAATTGCACGTAACCGAGTCTAAAGAAAAGACCTTAGAACTGCGGGCACTCGTAAGTGCCCGCGATTCTAGTTCAGCCTTTGAACTACGTTGCGAAATCCGGGAAAAACTGGTTTCTTTTATTCAAAAAAATTATCCCGACAGTTTACCTAAAACCCGCACCAATTCGCCGCTGGAAACAAATACTTTAACAAGTAGCGCCGCCAGTGAAGCTTAAGTAAATTCTTTATCTAAAGCCAACACGTAAGCCCGGTTATAATGTTTGGTTAAGTTATTCCAGTCAAACTCTACGGATGAGTTTTCAACTCTGTTGCGCAGCGATATTCTTTCCCGCTGGCTTAGGCGCACGTAATCAAATAAATAATTACTAAGTTGGGTTACCGCATCATCAAAACTTCTATTCCGACGCTTGATAACATAAGTACCGCGGGCAGTTTCTTCATCTACCTGGCGGTGAGCCAGGTAATCACCGAAGCCAGCCAAATCGCTGGTAACGGCCGGTACTCCGCGGGCAATACACTCTAGTGGCGTATAACCCCAAGGCTCATAATAACTCGGGAATATTCCTAAGTGGCAGCCCCGCACAAACTGTCCGTAATCTAAACCAAATAAAGGATTGGTAGCCGAAATAAAATCCGGATGGTAAACAATTTTCACCCGGTCGTGGGCATTATTAATTAAATGGGAGGAACGCAAAAAGCTTAAAATTTCGTCGGTTTGGTCGTGTACCAGGTTGTGCGTTACTACGCTCGGCAAAATGTGCGTTTTCCAGGATTGTAAGTTACGCCGATAACGCAGTTGCCAATAATCATCCACAAACTCGGCCATGTCAGGTAATTTCACGTCGTTATTGGAAGCCGCGTATTTAAATAGTCTATCCCCGATTTGCTTCTGAATGGTTTCGCAAGTTTCCCGAATTTCCTCCATCATAGCCCGTGATTGCAGCACGTGCGCGTTTATGGAATGGTAAGGTTGCTTGGTCACAAAAAACATTACCACTGTTTTTTTAATGCCTGCTTGTTGCATGCGGTAATTGAGCCGGGCTAAAGCTTCGAGGGTTACATCAAATCCTTTATTACGGTATTCGTATCTCCCCGAAGTAAAGAAATAAAGTGTTTGATCCAGATCGAACGGATAACTCTGGAAAAAATGCCCCATTACAAACTGGTGGATTTTTGCTTTAAATTGGGCGTGCAGGTTCTGAAACTCGTGGATAGCAGTAAACCGTTCAATATTTAAGCCATTGGGCAGCAATACATCCGGTATCCGGTCGAGCAAAAATATACACTCCCTGGCCGTAACCTGACTAACCGTGCTAAAAATATGCGAGCCGTGCGCTGCCGCTCGCTCAATACGTACGGCCGTTTCAATATTAAAATGCTGCGCTTCTTTTAACCAATTTACCGACGTAAGATTATCGTAAAACGATGGATCATTCATGGCCAGGTAGCGGCCCAGTAAAGTAGCGTGAGTAGTAAATACAATTTTAATTTTTGCTTGTTCCCGCCGCAATGCTGGTATAGCCGAGCCTACCATCCACTCGTGAAAGTGCGCGATAACGGGTCTTTCGGTAATTTCCGGAGTTATTAAAATACTCAGGAATATTTTTACTAAATGACCAAACGCTTCGGTCTGATTCAATAGGTCATCATTATCGGGCGTAGGAATATCATGATCGGCCCACAACCGGTACTTTATATCTCCCAACCGGTCATATACACTGTATGGATTTAGTAATACAATTAGGGGATTACCCGCCACGAGCCAATGCCCGTAATGTACCTCATACCCCATATTGCGCATCTTCAATACTGCTTGGCCAAAAGGTCGGCTGTAATCATCAGTCGGTTCAAACTCAGCCGCCGCCATTTTCGGGAAATACGGCCCGATCAGAAAATAACAATCGCCCCATTTTTCGATCATCGATTGTACTTTCGTCTGAATAACGGTATAAATACCGCCCACCTGGTTACAAACTTCCCAGGCAATTTCGGCTAATAACGCTTGTTTCAGCGCATCTTCGTTAAGTTTAGCAGGATAATTTAGGTCTAGCACAGGCAGGTGATTTAAGGTTAGTAAATATGCTGTTTAAATATAGATATTACTGCGATTAAATACGGTATTTCTACGGAAGATGAAACCACTTTGTAGTAATATTGACAAAAAAATCCCGGATTAAAGCTAAGCTACAGATTTACAGGAAGTAAATTTTAAAAATTATTTACTAATTAGGCTTTATTATTTAAAAAGGCCGAATAATTCCAGATTTATCTGGTTAACAATAAAGCCTAAATCTTCGGGGTTCTTCACAAAATCCAGGTGGTTCACATCAATAATAAGTAATTTACCTAAATCGTAGTGGTTAATCCAGTTTTCGTATTGCTCATTCAGGCTACGCAAATATTGTATACTGATATTGTTTTCGAAATCCCGGTTCCGTTTTTCAATTTGCTCAATCAACTTGGGCAAATCGGCTTTTAAATAAATTAGAAGATCGGGCGGCGTAACCATACTAATAAGCGAACGGAATAACTCAAAATAATTATCGTAATCGCGTTGGCTCATCATGCCAGACTCGTGGAGATTACGGGCAAAAATATAGGCATCTTCGTAAACGGTGCGGTCTTGCACCACGCTTTTTTCACTGTGTTTAATTTGCTGAACCTGCCGGAAGCGACTGTTCAGGAAGAAAACCTGCAAATGAAAAGCCCAGCGGGGCATATCGTCGTAAAAATCTTTTAAGTAAGGATTGCTATCCACTACTTCTTCAAAAAGAGCCCATTTATAATGATGCGCTAATTTCTGCGCCAGCGTGGTTTTACCAGCCCCAATATTTCCGACTATAGCAATATGCATGCGTTTAGTTGAAAGTTATAAGTTGAAAGTTATAAGTTGCCAGTAGATAGTAAATTTATTTTTGTTCACTATTTCAACTATACTATATAAAAAGTGAACCTACTTCTTTTTATTACTAAGATAATGCTGTTTACAACCTACTAAGCTGATATAATAAACTAAAAGGTTTATTATATCATGTAAATACAGTTTAGTTACTGGCTTCCATTTACTTTTTCTAATTTATAAAGTTGATTAATTTTTAAATTTCTTAATTAAATAAATCATTGTTCTGGAATATCTTTCAAAATTCCGTAATACTATATGTACAATAAATTAAAAATCTATGTCTTATCTTCCAATAACTTCTTTGCGCACCTTCAAAAATGAAAACCCTCATTTCCAGTTAAAATTTTAAATATTGGAGAAGCCGTTGAATGGCAAGAACTTTTATTGTTCCTTTCGTGATAAAGATATTAACAATGAATTTTGGACAGATTTAGCCTATTATGAATTAAATAATGAGCATAATTTATCAGTATTTGAGAGTAACATAGTATATAACATCAAAAGGAAGTTAGCAGGCGAACCAGATAAATGGAATGAGGAAACTGATCTATGCAATTCAAGTAATTTATAGTGCCTAAAGGTTGAACTGTAATTAGATAGCTATTTAATTTTGCTATAAATTAGCAGAACAAAATAGCTATCTTAAATTTTCAGAAATATTAATTGCTCGGACCAAAACCCCGGTTACTGGGATTAAAGTCACTTGGGCGACGTTCCCGATTACTCCGATCGCCCGGATTATTGGAATTATTGTTATTTGAGTTGCCGCTGCCATTGTACTGCCGAATGGTATAAGTAAACGAAAGCATAAAATACCGTTGCAGCGTTCGGGTTTCCACATCTTCAATATAAGTGGGCTGGATGTTGCGTTGGATGCTGTTGTTTTGTTTGAGTAAATCATACACCGACAGGCGTAAATCGCCGTTGCGTTTCGGGAAAAACTTTTTACCCACGCTCACATTCCATAAGCTGTAGTTTTGGTTGTAATTGGCACTTAAACCCGAGTAAATGCGCTGCGAAAAATCAGATTGTAAAACAAAACCTTTCCAGAAAATCCAGTTTAAACGAGCGCGGTTATTAAGGGTATAATAATTATTATTGCGGCCCACCGTTGCTGAGTTTTGCGTAAAATTCATGGTGCCGTTACTGGCCAAAGTAAAATCCAGGTTCTCGCTGATGTTGCTGCTTAAAGTTAAGCCCACCCCATACGTTTGCGTGTAAGAATAATTGAGCACCCCGTTTAAATAGCCCGGATTTTTGTTGTAGCCGGCGTTGGCATCTACGTTTATGTTAGTTTTAAGAGCTTTAACAGGGATGCCGTAGTTTACGAACCCGGTAAAGCTATACTGCCCGTTTACGTTGGTAGGCCGGGTAATTTGTTGATTCCGGATAAGCGGTACGCCAAAAATAACTTCGGTAGAATCGGCAATAATGGTTTCATTTACAATCGGGTTTTGATTGACTGAGGCATTAACGCCGATAAAAAAAGTACTGGCTTTTTCGAGGTTAGTAGCCGAGTACCGCACGTTCACAAAGTGCCGGTAAAACTGGTTCAGGTTAGGATTACCTACCGTAAACCGCAGCGAGTCGTTGCTTAGCGTAACCACATCCTGCAATTGCTCTACTGTAGGTGGGTTAGTGGTGCCCCGGTAAAACAGTCGAAAATTTTTCTGTTTGTTGATGTTATACTGCAAACGGGCATTAGGCACTACATTATTAAAACTCCGGGAAAAAGAGTTGGTAGTAGGAAACTCGCGCTTGTTGTTTAGTTCGGAATATTGATACGAGGTATTCACGTTAAAATTGATCTTGTTGTCTTGAGACCGGAAACGGTAACCTACGCCTAACCGGTGCTGCGGATTAAAATTTACAAAAGTATTGGAAAAGCGCGGATCAAACTCGTTATAGCCTTCTTCTTCGTCGATAAAATTATAAGCCCTCCTATCCGATTCGTTGCGCTGAAAGGTACCGGAGTAATTTAACTGCACCTGACTGAATTTACTTAAGGGCTCGGAGTATGAAAGCGAGGGCGTCAGACTCCAACCTTTTACTTCTTGGTCGTTGCGTTGGTTAATGGAAATAAATTCATCCGGGTTAAATTGCGCTGTTTCGGATTGGTTATAAGAATCTACGTCACGGTTATTAATAGCCGTACCTAAACCAATAGAAAGCGTGCGGCCCCGTTTAGCAAACCGGTGCTGAAAAGTAAATTCATTCGTAAAATTTAAGCCCAGCGAGTTTGACTTACTCTGTCCTAAAGTTTCGGTAACCTGCGCGGTATCCATGCTCCGAATGCGGTTAATACCAGATAAAGCATCGCGGCCCTGTAAACTCAATCGAGGACGCATAAAAATATTGTTAGCCGAATCCAGCTTAAACTCCAACCGGAAGTTTAACCGGTGATTATGATTTTGATTGGAAGAGTTATTTATCTCACTTTCCGAGTTATAAGGTAAGCGTTGGTTAACTACGTATTGTAAAAAAGATTTCTCGAAGGCATCGTTATCGGTGTAATTACCAAAGTAACTACCGCTGATCTCCAGCTTTTTGCCGAACTGACCCGAGTAGTTTAAGCCCGCCGAATGGGTTTTAGTAATCCCATTTAGCTGCGGTAAGGCAAAGTCGTTGCCACCACCAAAACCACCACCGCCCTGGCCGCCACCGCCACCTCTTCCACCCCGGCCACCTCCTCCACCGCCGCTGGAAACTCCAATTAAATCTTCGCCGGAAAAGTTTTGTTGGTTAATAGAATTGGATTGTCCCAGAATAGTTAAGCGCTGACCCGGTTTAAAAAAATTTAAACTACCGCCCACCTGGTAACGGGCATCGGTACCGGCACCGGCGTAAACCCGACCAAACTGCCCGGTTCGTCTATCGGCCCGAGTTACAATGTTTAAAGTTTTCACCCGGGTACCATCATCGAAACCCGAAACCTTAGCTTGCTCGCTTTGTTCTTCCAGAATCTGAATTTTATCAATTACTTCGGCGGGCAAATTATTTAAGGTAGCATTAACGTCATCACCGAAAAATTCTTTACCATCTACCAGCACGCGTTGCACGTTTTCGCCCTGAGCTTTCACCTGGCCATCCTGCACATTAATGCCGGGCATTTTCTGAATTAAATCCGAAGCACTGGCATCGGGATTGGTTTTAAAAGCGCGGGCATTTAGTTCGGTGGTATCTCCTTTTTGCACTGCCGTGGGGGTTTTGCCGATTACCTGCACTTCTCTTAACTGTCGGGTATCAGAAGTTAATGCAATAACGCCAACGTTTAACGGCGCGTTAGTTAAGGTAACCGGTCGTTGTGCGGTTTGGTAACTTAAAAATGAAATACGTAATTGGTACCTACCCGGAATTTGTTGAAAAGCAAATCGACCGGTAGCATCCGTTATAACCGCCGATTGCGAGGAATCGGGCAAGCGGATAAGCAACACAGTAGCGCCGGGCAATGCCGAATTATCTTTACTATCGGTTACGGTACCTTCCAGCAAAAAGGATTGACTTAAAACCGGCAGGGTAAATAAGAACAGCCAAAAAGTAAAAAGTATTTTCATAGCATCAGAAACAGAGCGTGAGTTCCTTGGATGCCTTTTAGCTGGTAAAGTTTAACTAGGTAGTCAAAAAAAGTAAAAATTTTAAAGTCCGAAGAGTATTTGACTTTTTAGAATTGCTTTTTAGCTACTATGGCACGGATTTACTTCCGTGCCATAGTAGCTAAAAAGCTTTCGTTTGCATAGCGGCGGCCGATGCTTTGTTCATAAATGAAGTTGTTTCATTGCTAGCTTCTTTGTTCTTTTTGTCTTGACACAAAGTAAGAGGGCCCCTACCCCCAGAACCAAAAAAGTCAAGGCGCTAAAAACTCGCTGAACGTTCGAACAGTTTAGCGTCAATGAGTGCACCTGGAACGGCTATTTGTTTCATAGCATACCGGAAGTTGTTTTCTGCACAGAGCTTTTAAAATTGGAAATCACTACTTACTAAAATGCTTAAAAAAAGCAGGCTACCCTGCTACTTGCCCACTAGAAAAAAAAATTTTACAACCAGAACTTCTTAAGTTTAATGTAGTTTTCTACTACTTCCGGTACCATGTAGGTAATAGATTTGCCCTGGTGTACGCAATCGCGAATAAAAGTAGCAGAAATATCCAGCAAGGGTGCCGGTACGGACTTTATTTTTGGATGATTTTTTAACGGCGAAGGAGGAGTGCCGGAACGCGGGTAAACGTAAATTTGAAAAAACTCCAGTATTTGTTCGTGGTTTTTCCACTTCGGGAACGAAGGCAGATTATCTTCGCCCATAATCAGCACAAATTCATAAGAAGGGTATTTTGCTTGCAGATAAGTAAGCGAATCAACCGTATAACTCGGCTTTGGCATTTTAAACTCGATATCGGATACTCCCAAGCGGGTATTCGTATCAATAGCCAGATTCACCATGTGCAACCGGTCAAACTCGTGCAGCAGCGAAGCACTTTTTTTAAATGGATTTTGTGGCGAAACTACTAACCAAACTGCACTTAAATCGGTATTATTGGCCATGTAATTTGCTAAAATTAAATGACCAATGTGGATGGGATTAAAAGAGCCGAACAACAGGCCTACTTTCATATCACAACATCTTCCACCCCAATAAACTGGTTTACTAAAGCTTCGGCTTTCCGGAAAGCTTCTTCCAGGTCATCATTTACAATAACCTTATCAAATTTATTTTCAAAACTCAGTTCGAACTTTGCTTTAAATACCCGGCTGGAAATACTGGAAGCCGAATCGGTTGCCCGGGCAACCAAACGCTGCGCCAATGCTTCAATAGAAGGAGGTTTAACAAAAACAGCCAGAGCGCGATCTTGGTAAAATTCTTTAATGTGCAAACCACCTTTTACATCTACATCCAGAATGGCATGTTTACCAGTACTCCAGATGCGTTCAATCTCAGATTTTAATGTACCGTAAAAAGCACCTTCGTATACTTCTTCCCACTCTACAAATTCGTTATTTTCAATTTTTTGCCGGAATTCTTCGGGAGTAATAAAGTAATAATCCTTGCCTTGCACTTCATTACGGCCACGTTTATCGCGCGTGCAAGCCGATATAGAAAAACCTAAGTGCGGATTTACTTTTAACAGATGTTTTACAATAGTGGTTTTACCAGCGCCGGAGGGAGCCGAAAAAATAATGATCTTACCTTGCATCCGAGGTTAAACAGTTTCATTTATGATGGTCTTGATAGAACCCATCAGATTTTGAGGCACAATTTTGCGCTTTATATTATCTTTTAAAAATAATTTTAACTGTTGATGCTTATCATGGGCCTTAAAACAATCCTGGCAGGTCTCCAGGTGATTAAAAAAATAATGACGGTCTTCAGCGGTAGCTTCGCCGTCAATAATTACATCTAATAATTCTACTACGCGTTCGCAGTCGGTTTTAGGGCCCTCTTCGGTAAGAGCATGTTGTAAAGTAAAGGTTGTATTCATGGGCGTTGAGTTGGGTGCTTGGTTGTTCATACGTTCAAGGTTATCCGGTTACAATAGGCTGTTTTCAGTGTAACAAAAAATCCAAATAAAAATTTACAATTTCATATAAATATTTACTTTTTTTTTATTCTTCCTCTTCCTCCCCGTGGTAACCCATTGAACGAGCGTATTTTTCAAGCTTTTCTTTCAGAAAGTTCCGGGCCCGGTGCAAACGAGAACGGACGGTACCAATTGGAATATCCAAAATTTTGGCCATTTCCTCGTAAGTAAACCCTTCCAGATCGCAAAGTATAATTACTGTCCGGAAATCTACGGGCAACGAATTTAAGGCGCTGGCTACTTCATCACCGATTAATTCCTGTACGCTCTGCGAACGCATATCCGAAGTAGTAGCAATTTCGCCATCGCCATCTAAACCTTCCGAATTATAATAGCCTTCTACTTCGCTATAATCAACTTTTGCCGGCTGTTTACTTTTTTTCCGGAAATCGTTAATAAACGAATTCTTGAGTATTCGGAACAGCCAGGCTTTGGCATTAGTTCCGGGCTCAAAGTAATCGAAAAACCGGTATGCCTTCAGATAGGTCTCTTGAACCAGGTCATTGGCATCGTCTTCGTCTAAGGTAAGTCTAAAAGCAAAATTATACAGCGGATCGATTATTGGCAGTAATTCCGCTTCGAACCGGGTATCCTTTTCTGCCTTAGTTAGCTGATTGCCTCTTTGCTCGCTCATTTAACTTAAATTGGATGTTAATAAACATTTTAAACCGCTAGGTTATACGTAAAATTACGATAATTAGCAGCATAGCGTTTTACTGGTATGTAACCAACTCGATTACAGTTACCTTAGAATTTTAAAATTAAAATTAGAAAAGCCTGCTGCCAACTATTGCTAACAGCAACACCTCTTAATGTCCGCATGTACGTAAAACCAACCAGAATGGCTACTTTTTTATTTAAGTTAATGCGGATAGTAGCCAACATCTTCGCGGCTTACCCGTACCGGCTGGTTTTTACTTTCTTTATTGGTAAAAAACAAACAATAGAAAAAAACAAAAGTATTCAGGCCAAGTTGTCTCTGAAAAAAGGATTCAACCAGCATAGCCGTGGCGATAATAATTAAAAAGGCGATACTCTCTTGGTTCTGTTGCCAATTAAATTTTATAACCGGATACAGAAAAGTATACAATAGTAAAATCAAGCCACCTACTCCCATGCTCACCAAAAAGTTCAGATATTGGTTGTGCAGCCCAATCTGATTTTCCTTTTTCAAACCAAAATCTTTTACGGCATACTGGCGGTCCAGTTCTACTTTTACATCGGCCGGCGCCACACCTAACAACCAGTTACGCCTCACTAAGGTTAAAGCAGTTTCCCAGGCTGCCAAACGTTGCGAAATAGAGTAATAATTAATATCCTGGTTGTGCAGATAACGTTCTACATCGCTCTGAGTATTAGCTACCCGCAACCGAACCGATTCTAAGGTAAAATAAGCCCCAACAGGAATTAAAATAATAGTAGCTAGTAAGGCACTGCCCAGCACATATTGTTTGTGATTACGAATAAAAATAAATACCTGTACCAGCATAGCTACATACATAGCCAGTAAGCCGGTACGAAACGCCATAATATGCAGCGAAACAAAAATGAGTACCAAGCAAACTGCAAGTATTTTTTTCTCAGTTTTACGCCAGAGTAGTACAGGCGATTGGTAGAGATGTAAGGTAAAAAATACGGCTAAGGCCATTAATACGCCAAAGTAAATGTGCGAAATACCATTAATACTTGTAGGGTTTTGGCTATGCGAAATCATGGCGTTAATTTGTTCCCGGTGCAGAAAATAATGAATCACTGTACCCACCGAAAGCAACATCACTAGAAATACAAAAAGAAATAATACTGCATAACGCTGCTTATTGCGCAAGCCAGGCAACATGCCCCAGGCGCAGGATATTACAAGAAAAGGCAGGTACTGAGTGATGTAATAACGCCACTGAGCCCAATTATCGGTATATAAAGTACTCAGCAAAAAAAGTCCGTAAAAGCCCAGCAGGAATAAAGCCGGTGTATTTTGTTTTAACCGTTTTAAACTTTGTTGCACCGGCATTTGCCACAATGCCCATACCAGCATAGCAATAGGAGCGATACTCAGTAAAGCCCGCGATAACAACAAACCAACTACAAATAAGCAGCTTAGCAAAAACAGGCCATTCTGTGCCCTAGCTTCTGAAAAGCGATTATTCTTTAAGTTGGCTAGTATATTTGGCATAAGAAAAATTTATTCAAAGGAGTATTTACTATAAAGCATTTATGCCCGTAAATTTTTTAATTCTGATTCTGTTAATAAAGTAAAGAAGCCATCCTAAGATAAACAACTTTCTACCTAGGCCATTGTTCTAATGTGGCAACCACCTGCGCTACGTTAATCTGCTGAATACACACGCAACTGCCAGGCGATTTCCGGCAATCGCTGCAATCTTTGGGTACTACCAGGTATTGTGCCCTTGGGCCTAACGGTGCCCAGCGTCCCGGATGCATGGGCTTAATAGGCGGATACAAACCTAGCGCATGGATACCCACACTGGCGGCCAGGTGCAAAGGTCCGGTACTGGCTCCTACTAAACCAGTACAAGCTTTCATAAAACTGATAAACTCCGATAACGAGAATTTACCGGTTACATCAGTAATGTAGTTTTGATTTTCGCGGAGCCAATCCTGCAACAACTCTCCTTCTGCTGCTGAGCCCGAAATAAAAACCTGCCAGCCTAATCCGTGAAGTTGCTGGGCCAAAGAAGCAAAATGCGGCAAACCCCACTCGCGGGCACTTCCTTTAGATTTGGGGTGCAAAATAATACGAGGTTTATCCCATTTTAAAAATTTCTGCCATTTTTCCGGCAGCGGATTAATTCTGGAAAAATCCAAATAACCAGTCACCTCGTCTAAAGAGGGTATTTCTTTTAAGCCCAAAGGCCGGAGTAAAGTAAAATTTAATTGGCTTTCGTGGTAAGGCGAATGGCGGCGACTGAGGTTAACTAAAACATTAACCGTAAACCAATGAAACCAACGGTTACGCGTACCAATGCGTTGTTTTATGCCCGCCTTTCGAGCTAGTTGCGCAATTTGTTTATTCGGGAAAACATGGATAATGCTGCTAATCTGCTGTTTTTTAAAAAATGCAACTTGTTCGGCTACCGATAAATTCTTTACGTCATCCCAATTTAAAAATTCGTCGATGTGTCGGCAGCAAGCTACTACGGGCGCCGTGTAGGTACGCCCCAGGAACAGCACCCGCGCACCGGGCACATGTTGCTTTATCCAGCCTGCCATAGGTAAAGTTAATACCACATCCCCAATCGCATCAATCCGGCTGATCAAAATAGTTTTGGCAGGAGCTTGCAAATGTTTCATCGGTTGGTCCAGTATAGTTTCGCGTATTTCACAAAAACTGCGTACCCCGATAGTACCGCTACACAGAATCCGGCAAAGCCATCGCGCCAGCCAAATTTTAAAAAATACATCTGAAAAAACTTAAACGGCGGCTTTACCAACATAGGCCATAAACCGGGACGTTTGTTTTTCAGCTTTAATTCCTGGCAAGCAATGGTGGTAAAATGATTAATTTGCTTCAGGTGATCTTCCAGGGTATGAAAAGAATAATGCAGCAAATCGCCTTTTAGTAAACCGGTTGGTTGGTTAGAGTGTATCTGGTATACTTCATGCAACAATAAACCTTCCCACTGACCTTGTTCCCGGTTATACAAACGTAACTTCTTATCGGGGTACCAGCCCCCGTGCCGGATCCAGGAGCCGCAGTAATTGGTTAACCGAACCAAGTAATAGCCGGCGAATTGCCAGTTTTGCTTAATGGCTAAAACTGAGTTTTCGAGTTCCGGAGTAACTACTTCATCGGCATCCAGAGAAAGAATATGCGGATACACAGCCTGGCTATTTGCAAAGTTTTTTTGCTCGACGTAACCGGTAAAAGCCCGCGAAACAAACCGCGTACCGTGCTGGGCGCAAATTTCGGCGGTATTATCCGTAGAGTACGAATCAACCACTACAATATCATCGGCTACATTTTTTACGCTCTCCAGGCAGCTCCCAATGTTGCGCTCTTCGTTAAACGTAATAATTACCACCGACAACTTTACAGGCATTTATCTAATATTTTATGGCTTGATTAAATCTTGCGCGAATATCGGATTTTCCGGAATAGAATTTTAAATTTTTATCTTTCTACCGAACAATCAACCGGATAGAAGCTGTTTGAAAAAGAAAAGAGCCGGACGAAAATCCGGCTCTTTAAAAATATATACTCGAAAGATAATCCGAGGAATTTATGTAATCCGCGAAAATATGTGTGATTTAGTAACGGTAATACTCTGGTTTAAACGGTCCTTGCTTTTCTACGCCAATGTAGGCCGCTTGATGCTCGGATAATTCTTCCAGTTCTACGCCAATTTTAGCTAAATGCAAACGGGCAACTTTTTCGTCGAGGTGCTTGGGTAAAGTATATACCTGGTTTTCGTAATTAGCCGCATTCTGCCATAATTCTAACTGCGCTAATACCTGGTTGGTAAAAGAGTTAGACATTACAAACGATGGGTGACCGGTAGCGCAACCTAAATTTACTAAACGACCTTCGGCCAACACGATCACGTCTTTACCTTCAATGTTGTATAGATCAACCTGGGGTTTAATAGTATCTTTAGTATGTCCGTAATTATTGTTTAACCAGGCCATATCAATTTCATTATCGAAGTGGCCAATGTTACAAACAATTGCTTTGTCTTTTAGCGCCCGGAAATGTTCTTCCCGGATAATGTCGCAGTTACCAGTAGCGGTTACCACAATATCCGCTTGCGGTACGGCCTCCGCCATCTTCTTAACGGCAAAACCATCCATAGCAGCTTGTAACGCGCAAATCGGGTCGATTTCGGTAACAATTACGCGGGCACCAGCGCCCCGCAACGAAGCCGCCGAACCTTTTCCTACGTCGCCGTAACCAGCTACTACTGCTACTTTACCAGCCATCATTACATCGGTAGCCCGGCGGATCGCATCTACTAAAGATTCTTTACAGCCGTATTTGTTATCAAATTTCGATTTAGTTACCGAGTCGTTGATATTAATAGCAGGTAAGGGCAATGTGCCGTTTTTCACGCGCTCGTACAAGCGGTGTACCCCGGTGGTAGTTTCTTCCGAAATTCCCCGGATACCAGCCGCTAATTCCGGATACTGATCCAGTACCATGTTGGTTAAATCGCCACCATCGTCCAGAATCATATTTAAAGGCTTGCGATCTTCGCCGAAAAACAACGTTTGCTCAATGCACCAGTTAAACTCTTCTTCGTTCATGCCTTTCCAGGCAAATACCGGAATACCAGCCGCTGCGATAGCCGCTGCCGCATGATCCTGGGTAGAGAAAATATTGCAGGAAGACCAAGTTACTTCGGCACCTAACTCTACTAAGGTTTCAATTAAAACGGCCGTTTGGATGGTCATGTGCAAGCAACCGGCAATACGAGCACCTTGTAAAGGCTTAGAAGCGCCAAATTCTTCACGGATAGCCATTAAGCCAGGCATTTCGGCTTCAGCTAATCTAATTTCTTTCCGACCCCACTCCGCGAGTGAGATATCTTTAACTTTGTAGTTAAGGGCGGTTTCGATCATTTTTTTATAGTTTTAAATGGCAAAGTTACAGAATAGGTTTATGAACTGCAAAGGTTCATATATCCAGGTAATTAAAGGCAGGATTTATATAGCATACGGTTCTAACTAAATTTAGAAACCCGTCAGGCTAAAAACCTTAACCAAATCAGTTGCATAACAAAAGTAAACCAAAAGAGTTTAATCAGGACAAAAAAATAGACCTAAAACTTCGCCCCCGGAATCTGTTGGGCGAAGTTTTAGGTCTAATTGTAAAATCGAGGTTTTGAATTTAATTGTTAACAATTACCTGAGCCCCTATGGTATTAGTATTTCCAGTGGGTGGTGCCGCATATCCGCGGGCAAAAACAGTGTATATTTTGCCATTTTGCAAAGCTACTCCGGGCAAATCCAGCACTACCGTATTGGTACCGGCTAGCCTCACTTCCAGGTTATAAGAAGTAGCGTCTACCGGTGTAAAATCGGTAGCTGATTTAAAGCTTCGGTTGCTAAACAAAACTGGCCCATCTTTTACTGCTATATCTACAGCCGGAGCATCTGGCGATAAATGTATAAACCGGACGTGTGCCTTACCCGAAGCTGGGGTGGCTAAATTATCAGGTAACACCAGAGGTTCTATGTTAGCCAGGTTGTTAATGGCAAACACGGAGTAATTCTGTCCGGCCACAAGGTCAAGGTTGGCGTCGATAACTGAAGTGGCAGAACCAGCAGCATTTACCTTAACGTTACGCTGGCCAGCCATTACATCCAAGTATCCAGAATTATTCGGAAAAGCCAACCCGCTGGAATTAACTTTTACATTATCTACTAAAATATCAACAGCGGGCGCATTCGGCGAGGCGTGTACCACCATAACCCGAGCCTTGGCCATAGTATCAGTATCTTCGTCGTCGTCATTACAAGCAGTCAGGAACAAGGCCGGAAGTAGAACCAGCATCATGAGTTTTAACCATTTTTTCATAATATTATTCTTTAATTATAAAATGTTAGTAATGGAACTAAAACCCGTTAAGTAAATTATTGTTTAATATTTTTATAAATTTTTTAAACATTTAATCATTCATTATTACTAATCTATGCTAATAAAATCATTTTAAAACAAAATAAACCAGTTGTTATCGGTTTCATCTTAAAATAAGGTTTATCTATTGTTTAACAATTAAATATTACATATAAACAAAACAACAATTAAATTTTCTTAAAACACCTTTAAAGCAATATAGTTAGGCGGAGTAACAACAGAAACGAGTTGGCATGAAACAGGTATACTAAAATTACGCCGATAGAATTTCCGTAAGTATGCCGCTAATCATGCTACTTTTGGAAAATATCAGCTAGTTCAGGAAATATTAACAAAAAAGATTTAATGGCTAATGTAAAGCCGCTTACGCCAGCAGAGCAGGAATTTGTACGGGAACACGCCCAAGCCGATCCGGCCAAATTGCTCTTGCAACAACACCGGTACAAAGATTTAGACGTTCCCCGCTTGGTGCACTACATACAAGCCCGGCAAAAAGTTAAAAGCAAGCTGCCGCTCTGGTACCAAAACTTACAGATTATCTACCCGCCTTATTTATCTTTAGAACAAAGCTCTTCCGAAATAACTGCTCGTTACAAAGCTAATTTGGTGCGTGGCCAGGTATTGATAGATTTAACGGGCGGTTTTGGGATTGATAGTTTTTATTTTGCCCAGCGTTTTGAACAGGTGCATTACGTGGAGCAAAATCCTAGCTTGACGGCTGTTTCCGAGTTTAATGCCACTGTTCTGGGTGTTACGAATATTCAATTTCATACTGATAACGCAGCTAAATTTTTAAAAAATTTTACCGGCAAAGCTGATTGCATTTACCTGGATCCGGCTCGGCGGGGTAATGCTAACCAGAAACTCCATTTATTAAGCGATTGCGAACCAAATGTTTTGGAAATGCTGCCATTGCTTTTCCAGAAATCCGATCAGGTTTTGTTGAAAACTTCCCCGATGCTGGATATTGAACAAGCCCGTCAGCAGTTAAATAAAGTAAGTAAAGTATTAGTAATAGCTGTAGATAACGAATGTAAAGAGGTACTCTATTTATTAAATGAAAATTCTCCTCCGGAAATTCAATTTGAAGCAGTAAACCTTCATCCACAGAAAGAAGCCATAATTTTTAGATTTAATAAATCTGATGAGGAAACTGCATCCATTACTTATGCCGAGCCGCAACAATATATTTACGAACCTAATACAGCCATACTAAAAGCGGGAGGGTTTAAGAGTGTCGCTCAACAATATAGTATAAACAAACTGCACCGCAACAGTCATTTATACACCTCCGAAATGTTAATTACTGATTTCCCGGGGCGAGTTTTTAAATGTTTAACCGTTTGTAAGTACCAGAAAAAAGAAATAATAACTCATATACCAGAAAAGAAAGTCAATATTACGGTTCGTAATTTTCCGGAACCCGTAGCGGCTATTCGCAAAAAATTAGGTTTGCAGGAAGGTGGCAACCTGTATTTACTTGCTACTACCGATATTCACCAGAAGCCTGTTATTCTAATCTGCGAGAAAGCTATGTAAAATTGCTTTCACCAGTATCCACCTAAACTCTAATTAATCAATTTAATAAATTTTAAATTGGGTGGTGCCAGGGTTTAAGATTCCTCTTCATTATCTTTTTAAGCAACAATCATAATTATTAGAGATGACGGTAGAAATCAAAAAATTAAGCAATCAAGACCTGGATACTTTTATAGAACTTATCCGGGTATTTGAAGATGTTTTCGAAATGAAAAATTTTGTTTTGCCTGATCACAAACATCTGCAGCAATTATTAGCTAAGGATAGTTTTTTTGTGTTTGTGGCCTTGGAAAATAATAAAGTGGTGGGTGGCTTAACAACCTATACTTTAGAGCAATACTATTCTATCTTACCGGTGGTGTATATTTATGACCTGGCGGTTTTAACCAATTACCAGCGCCAAGGAATTGGTAAACTGTTAATTGCGAGTTTAAACGTTTATTGCAAAGAAATTGGGATACAAGAAGTATTTGTTCAGGCCGACGAGATTGATGATTATGCGCTAGATTTTTATCGAGCCACTGGTGGCACACCCGAAAAAGTTGTTCATTTTACTTATCCTCTAAATACGCCGCCAGTATAGTTTTTTGAGCATATTCTACATAAGCCATTTTCGTCTAATCAGGCTATTTCTTCTAAACAAAAAAGTAAATGGAAGAACTAAAAACGGACTTGCGCTGCATGCTACTTACTATTTATCCTCCTATCTGCCCACCTCCGTAAAGTTTTAAAATAAGGCAACTTGTTTAAACCCAGCATGCAACCTTTCCTTTAATCCTGGAATCATATAGATACATAAAGGTGTGGGAGATAAGGTATTGCTGGAAGCTAAAATTTGACTCTTACCCTTATATATTTTAGATACCAGGTTTATCTTGCTCATTCATAAAGTTTAAGAATATGAAACTATCGAAAGCCTTATTAAGCGCTATTTTGCTAGGCATAACTGTTCAAACGACTACCAGTTGCGAAGAAAAAGAGCTGCCTCAACCAAACTCAGAGCAAGGAGAAAACACCAAGCAGTCGGGAGAAGAAATTCCGGCTAACTGCCCCGGCTGTGGCATGGGTTAAGAAGGTAGTTTTAAAATTGTATACGGGTGCCGCAAATACTATCTTCTATAGCTTGTAATTTAGACGCTGATATTTTAACTGCGGCTTTGCCCTTGTTTGAAGAAAGCCGGGTAGGGGCGATAGAGTGGTCGTTTGATACCCTTTACGGTAATTCTCAAATTCCGCCCTGGTTCTTAGAATTACTAAAAGCTTACAGCAACGAAAACAAGCTTATTGGGCACGGCGTATTTTTTTCGCTGTTTTCCGGCAAATGGTCTCAGAACCAACACGAGTGGCTAAACCAATTGCGCCAATTATCTTCGGAATTTCACTTTGACCACATTACCGAACATTTTGGTTTTATGACGGGCCAAAATTTTCATTACGGGGCTCCCCTTCCTATTCCTTATTCTAAAACAACTTTAGCCATTGGGCAAGATAGATTAGCCCGCATTTACGAGGCCAGCCAATGCCCGGTAGGTTTAGAAAATCTTGCCTTTTCGTATTCATTAGATGAGGTAAAACAGCACGGCGAATTCTTAGAACAATTAGTAGCGCCCGTTAACGGCTTCCTAATTCTGGATTTACATAATCTTTACTGCCAGATTCACAACTTTACTATTTCTTACGAGGACATTATCAACCTGTACCCGCTTGACCGGGTTCGGGAAATTCATATTTCGGGCGGCACTTGGCAGGATTCTACTGTTGAGCCGGAACGAAAAATAAGAAGAGACACCCACGACGAAGCCGTACCAGAAGAAGTTTTTCAGTTACTAAAACGTACAATAGATAAGTGTCCGAATTTAAAATATGTAGTTCTGGAGCAACTCGGCAACGCCTTAAAAACAGAGGCCAGTAAAAAACTTTTTTATTCAGATTTCTTGAAGTTAGAAGAAATTGTCCGAAACAAAAACCATTCTTTAGCCTCGCATTTTACTAATTCCTTTCTGCCTTCAAAATCTGTAACTACTGGTAGCATTCTAGAAGACGAAAAACTATATCAACAACAAATTCAGTTATCTTCTATCCTGGAAAAGGCTTCTTCTTACCAGGCGGCAATTCATTTACTAAATTCCTCGCCTTTAGCCCACTCCGACTGGAAAATCGAACAATGGGAACCGCACATGCTCGAAACGGCAATAAGTATTGCGCAAAAGTGGAAGAAAAATCTTGATTAAAGTTTACGGATGAGCCAGCCAACAATTTACTTTAGCTTTGCTCTTTTCAACCTCCGTTTAATAATCTGGCAATTTACTTTTTCAATTAATTTACTACTTAGCTTTACTCGTCCAGGGGTTGCCTTGTACCCGAAAACGCCAGGGCAATAAAGCATCTTCGCCGGCATAATCTACTCCCACCCTCGGACTGGCAATAATTTGATCTTCTTTTATAATCTCACTTCGATCTTCCAGCCAAATAGTATTACCGGTTAAATCGGTCCCATACAGTTTTTTTGTAATACCTAAAGCTAAAGTTACTAAACCAGGTCCAGATGTTAATTTAGGACTAACTTTCGGGTGCCCCCTTCGCAGCAGCATTTCCGGCAATCCTTCGGTTGGTTCAATGGCCCGGATTAAAACTGCATCGGCTTTTTCGGCTACATTCGTAATAATATTAAATAAGGCGTAGATACCATAAATAAGGTAAACGTAAGCTACTCCTCCCTCCTGAAACATGATCTCGGTCCGGGCGGTGCGGCGCCCACTATGCGAATGACAAGCCAAATCGTTTTCGCCACTATAAGCCTCGGTTTCTACTATTTTACCTCCGGTAATTACTCCGTCTAAGTTAGTAAATATGTACTTACCCAGTAAGTCACGGGCAATTTGTACCACATCCGAACGCGTATAAAATGATTTAGAAAGTTTAGCCATACAGAAAAGTATTTGAAAGGCTTACCTGTTTTACGTATTCAAGGTTTTGCTCTCGGTTAGTAAAGCTCTTTGTAATTTTTGAAAGTAAAATACATTTAACCATCAGAAACCTGATCCGGCATATTCGTATTATACTCAAAAGATTTCTTCTAAAAATTCTGAGAGAGTTTTTTACTTCTACATCCTGAACCTATCGAAATTGAAAATATGAAATGTAATTTTTTTATTTATTGCTGTCTGTTGGCCTTACTTAGTTGCAGCTCTACCCGGGTCGCCAACATTCAAGCGGCCGATAATTTTGTATTAAGTAATTATAAAACCTTTAACTTTTACGAAATTACGGCTAACGGAGAACCCGTAAATCCACAATTTAATAACCGGATTGATATTTTAAAATCAACTATTCAGCAACAACTTACGAGCAAAGGTTTAACGCTTAGTCAAACCAACCCGGATTTACTCGTGAACGTTGGCATTGTAACTACCGAGAAAGTACAAACCCGCCAAACCGATTTCCGGACGGATGCTCCGCGGTACATTGGCCAATACCGTTATTCCTGGAAAAGCCAGCAAGTAGAAGTTGGTCGTTACCGCTAAGGTACGGCTTCGGTACACCTGGTAGATCCAACAAAAAACGAATTAGTATGGCAAGGCGTAATGGAAGGTATTATTCCTAAAAAAGATGCCGCTTTGCAACGAGAAATAAATGCCGGAGTTACCGAGTTATTTAGTAAGTTATAATAATTTACTAAATCGTCTTTTATAGTACGGAGAGTTCACTAAGGTGAACTTTTTTCTTTTTCAATAAAGAATTTGTAAAACAACACTTACTACAGATTTAGCATCCGGCTTCAAAATCACACACTGTCTGGATGGAAGGATAATCTTTCTTGATGTATTTGAGAATTATTTATTCTCATGAGTTCACATAACTTATGTAAATAATTTCTTCTCTGCGAAGCATTTTAGTAGGTTTTTAGCACCCGTCACTTACAATAGGTATTCTCAAAGTTTTGATTACCTTTGCTTCAGATTGGTGGCTTACTTGCACCCGCATGTAAAGCCTTAAAAGGGAATCAGGTGTAAAACCTGGGCTGTTCCCGCAACTGTAATCTTCTAATAACCAGTTTGTTTATTCCTTATGCCACTATTCTGCTTTTAGAATGGGAAGGCCAAACGAACCGAAGAAAGCCAGGAGACCTGCCAACCGGAATTTATGTTACACGCTTTCGGGTAAAAAGCTAAGGGCCAGATACATGATATTATATTTTACTTCATTGCTGCTTCTTTTCGCCCCGACGGATTTAAATCTGACCGGGAAAAGATGCGCTTAAAAAATTTATTGCTTTTATTAGTTTTCGGGCTACTCCACCAGGTTGCCTGGGCACAGGCTATCGGCGATACGCTCACGGGAGGCAAACTGCCGGAGGTTCAAATCACAGCCAGGCATTATCTGCGTTATACCATTGGCTCCCGTACTACTAAACTGGATTCTGCCTACTTAGGAGTGAATAATGCTACTTCTCTGGCCGATGTATTGCAAAGCCGCACCCCTATTTACCTGAAAAACTACGGAAATGGCATGCTTTCTACTATTTCCTTCCGGGGAACTTCGGCCAGCCAAACCGCTGTATTATGGAATGGCTTTAACATTAACCTTCCTACTTTAGGTCAAACTGATTTCTCGCAAATTCCTATAACTGCCATCCAAACCGTAGAATTGCAGCACGGCTCGGGTAGCGCTAATTTTGGCACTGGTGCTATTGGCGGAAGTATTTTACTTTCATCTAATGCTAATTGGCAGCCCGGTTGGCAGTTCAGGGCGCAGCAAGATGCAGGTAGTTTTGGGTATAATTTTCGTCAGTTGGCAGGTAAGTTTAGCACTAAAAAAGTAAATTTAGAAACTACTTTTTACCGTAAAACAGCTCAGAATAATTTCAGATTTAAAAATATTACTCAGTTTGGGGCTCCTTACCAACGGCAAGAAAATGCCGCCCTTGATCAATGGGGTTTTACTACCAATTTATACCTGCGCCTCAACACCCGCAATACGGTAGCTATCCGGAATTGGTATACCGATAATAATGACCAATCGCAACCCAACATGGTGGCCGCCAATACCCATGCTCGCTTGGCCAACCGCAACTGGCGGCTCATGAGCGAATGGGTTAATAACACCAACTTAGGCCAAACAACCATCCGGGCAGCGTACTTCGCAGATTACATGCTTTATCGCGACGATAATACTAATGCAGAAACCCAGGTAAATACTTACCAAGCCCAGGCCCAGCATAGTTTTACCTTGGCAAAGAAAATAAACGTAGATGCCGGCACCGATATTCAATATTTTACCGCCGATGTAGATGGTTACGGAAAAAAAGTAAATGAAACCCGGGCTTCTGGCTTTCTTTTACTCCGCTACGATCCTTTATCTTTTCTACACTTAAACTTAAATCTGCGCCAAGCTTGGATAACAGGTTTTAATCCGCCGCTGGCTCCTACCTTTGGTTTTGCCTTTGATATCCTTGAAAAAAGTAAAAACTCGCTTACCTGGAAAGGAGCAGTTACCCGTGGCTACCGTGTTCCTACTTTAAATGACCGGTACTGGCCAACCGGCAATGTAAGTTTAAAGCCCGAAAACAGCTACAATTTCGAAGCGGGTTTCCTGCACAAGTATTCTCAAACCAGGTTTACAGTAGAAAACGAAGTGACCGCGTATCACATGCGGGTAGAAAACTGGATTCAATGGTTACCCGCGGCAAGTACCGGCATTTGGTCGCCTGAGAATTTAAAAAAAGTACATACGGCGGGGATAGAATTTTCGAGTAAAGCAAATTGGCAGTTCTCACGGGGTAAGTTAACCACGGGAGTAAATTATAATTATACTTCTTCGAAGCAGGTCCAAAATGATAATAATTCTTCGGAGCCAACCGGAAAGCAGTTGATATACGTGCCCTATCACACGGCCACTACTTACGCCGATTTTACCTATAAAACTTGGCTGCTAACGGCTAATTACCAATTTACCGGAACCAGGTATACTACTGCCGAAAACACACGCTCTTTACCTGCTTATGGTTTGGTAAATCTTTATAGTGGCAAAACTTTTATAATTAATAAGGCTAATTTTCAACTAATAGGCCGGGTAAATAACCTGACCAACCAAGTATATCAAAATTTAGAATACTACGCCATGCCCGGCCGGAACTACCAGCTTAGTGTTCGCTTCACTTTCCATTAAACTAATCTTTACACTATACTTTAATCTTTATTTATGAACAAAAATTTATTTAACCAGTCGGTTTTGGTTGGTTTTTGCCTCAGTAGTATTTTTTTAACCAGCTGTACCGATGACGATTCCGGTGGAAACACTTTAGAACCCAAAGGTGCTTATGAGAAAGGCGTATTAATTGTAAACGAAGGAAACTTTCAGAAAGGCAATGGTGCCATTTGCTTTTTTGATAAGCAAAATAAAACCGTTGTAGAAAATGTTTTTCTTACGGAAAATAACCGGCCGTTAGGCGATGTAGTGCAGTCTGCTACTATCCATAACGACCGGGCTTATGTGGTAGTGAATAATAGTAATAAAATTGAAATTGCGGATGCGAATACTTTTAAATCGTTAGGAGTAATTAACAATCTGCAGATGCCCCGTTACTTAGTAGTTGCGAATAATAAAGGTTATCTAACCGAATGGGTAAGTTACAGCAGTAAGGGCCGGGTCTCTATTATTGACCTTACTACTAATGCTGTTACTAAAAGCTTAGAAGTAGGCAAGTTACCTGAAAAATTATTGGTACTGAATAACAAAGTTTACGTTACCAATTCCGGCGATAATACATTATCGGTTATTAATTCTACTTCGGATGCTATAGAAACAACACTTCCCGTAGGCGACTCTCCTAATAGTTTAACCGTTGATGCGGCTAATAAATTATGGATATTATGCAGTGGTCAGAAAAATTATAATTCAGATTATTCCATCGACGAAAATACCAGTACGCCGGGTAGTTTAGTTCGCATTAATCCTAGTACGCAAGCTATAGAAGCCACATTAACTTTTACTTCTAAATCTCTGTCACCAGATGATTTAGTAATAAACGGCTCTAAAAACAAGCTGTATTATCGTTATAATGGCAAAGTCTTTCAACAGGATATTGCCGCTGCCACTTTAACTACCACAGCTTTTCTGAACCGTAACTTTTACGGGATTGACGTAGACCCATCGGATAATTTAATTTATGGCGCCGATGCCGGAACTTTTACGGCAAACGGCAAAGTAGTACGTTTTAACCCGAGTGGCTCGGCAGTAGATTCATTTACAGTAAGTATCCTACCCAGCGAGTTCATCTTTAAATAGAAACTCATAGCTAAAAAAGAAGAACCCACTAAAATTACAACTTTAGCGGGTTCTTCTCTTTTTTTACACTAACTCGAAATTAAAATAGCTAAAATAGCTTGTCTTTATTTATCTGCCTGTCCGTCGTTATCCGCATCGCGGGTACCATTATCGGGATCTACTTTTTGATAAGTTTTATTGGCATCCGGATCATCGCTGTTAGCGGCTGAATCAGCGGCGGCGGAGTTTACGGGTTGCTGGATATTTTCATTTTCCGGATTTTTATTTTTGGCGCTGCCGTCTTCTACGTTTGTATCACCGTCTTTTGTACCCGTACTGCAGGCCGATAAACTCAGGGCAGCTCCCAACAAAAGAACCATACTTAGTTTATTAACTGTTTGAAATATTTTTTTCATAGTTTGTTTATATGATTGGTTAAGCAAAACGTTTATTCAGGTAAAAAGTAGAGATAAATATTTTGATGTACCTGGGTATGTACGTCAGCTAGGCTGATTAGTTAAATAAGGATACTTGTAAGTCATTAAATTTAAAAAGAGGATAGAAAAACCTGGCGAACTTGTTTAATTAAGCAACAAACTGATTTTATTTACATAAAGGAATTATACTTTACCTTAATACATACTTATTAATACGCCCGTACTTCTTTCTTTTCCATAAAATTCATGAAAGCCCGGTTCACTACTTTATTGCCACCTGGCGTAGGATAATTGCCGGTAAAATACCAGTCGCCGGTGTGGTTAGGGCAAGCTAAGTGCAGGTTATCAATCGTTTGAAAAATAACTTCTATTTCCGCATTAATTTCGGGACCACGCACAATTTCCGCCACTTTGGCCGATATTTGATCCGGGGTAAATAAATCAAAAAGCTCTTTTACAAAGTTGGTTCGCTTGAAAGCTTCGGTACCTTCGTGTGCCCGGCATTTATCGTACACTTCGTCGAGTTTATAATCCTGACCGTTATCCTCTAATAATTGCAACATCGCCCGGAACGCTACAAATTCTTTCAGCTTCGACATATCAATTCCGTAACAATCGGGGTAGCGAATCTGCGGGGCACAGGAAACCACCACAATTTTCTTCGGTTCCAAGCGGTCGAGCATCCGGATAATACTTTTCTCTAAAGTAGTTCCCCGCACAATTGAATCATCAATCATTACAATGGTATCTACCCCTTTGTTAATTACTTCGTAAGTTGTGTCGTAAACGTGGGCTACCAGATCATCGCGGTTATCGTTATCGGTAATAAAAGTGCGCATTTTTGCGTCTTTAATTACTAACTTTTCGGCCCGGGGCTTCGCAATTAAAATTTCATCCAACTCTTCCGGACTTACTCCTTTCAAGATAGCTTCCTTGCGGTATTGGCGCAGATAATCTTCAATTCCTTGCATCATTCCCAACCAAGCTGTTTCGGCCGTATTCGGAATGTAAGAAAAGACCGTATTCTTTAAATCGTAATCAATTGCTTCGAGTACCTGCGAGCAAAGTAACTCTCCCATTCTTTTGCGTTCCTGGTAAATTTCTGGATCGTTACCGCGCGAAAAGTAAATCCGCTCAAAACTGCAGGATTTTTTCTCTGCCTCCGGTAAAATTTCGAGCTCCCGGGAGCCACCGTTTTTATTAATAATTAAAGCATGACCAGGAGTAACTTCCTGAATCTGGCTGTAATCAATGCCAAAAGCAGTTTTAATAGCCGGTTTTTCCGAAGCTACCACCACTACTTCTTCATCGATGTAATAATAAGCCGGACGAATACCAGCCGGATCGCGCACCACAAACGCTGCGCCGTAGCCCGTTAAGCCTGCCATGGCGTAGCCGCCGTCAAAATCTTTACATGCCCGCCGTAATACCCGTTGCATGTTAAGGTTTTCTTCGATCAAGTGCGATATTTCGGTGTTGGTATAGCGCTCTTGCTTGTAAGAATCGAATAAGGTTTGATTTTCTTCATCGAGAAAGTGACCTATTTTTTCTAATACGGTAATAGTATCAGTAGTTTGACGCGGATGCTGGCCAATATCTACCAACACATTAAATAATTCGTCGGCATTGGTCATGTTAAAATTACCGGCTACGGCCAAACTGCGGCTGCGCCAGTTATTTTCGCGCACCATAGGGTGGCAATTATCAATACTGTTAAGTCCATGCGTGCCGTAACGCAAATGGCCCAAGTAAACATCCCCTAAAAAAGAGAGATTTTTCTTGAGCCATTTGATATTGTTCACCTCATCCGGGAACTGCTTTTTTAATTTATTATACGAGTTACTAATCTTCCCAAAAATATCAGGTATTGCCCGGGTTTTCACAGATCGGTAACGCGAAATATATTCCGTGCCCGGTTCGGCATCTATTTTAATACTAGCTACCCCGGCGCCGTCCTGGCCGCGATTATGCTGTTTTTCCATTAAAAGGTACAGTTTGTTGATGCCGTACATGGCCGTACCATATTTTTCGACATAATATTGGGTGGGTTTTCGTAACCGGATTAAGGCAATACCACACTCATGCTTTATTGCGTCGCTCATATTTCTAATTATACGTTACAAGGTTAAAGACCGCTGTTGGCGCACGAACTACTGGTCTTAAAAATAATAAGAATTTTTGTGTTAAGTAGTTATAGAATCATAGGATAATTTACAGACCGAAGAAAAATTTATTTAATAAAAAGATGAATTACATTCATGAGCCAATCCGTTCGAAAAAAGAATACTACTACCGGCATAACTAAAACCAGTATTAATACTTGGGAGGCTACGGGTATAACCTTTTTTTCTCTACGGAAATTCCTTTTAAAAAATAAGAAATACGGAATTTTAACATAATAAAAAAAAGCAACTCCCGTAAAGAGCAAACCGGCTACTACCAGCAACAGCATCAGCGGGTTACCAGAAGTCTGATAGGTTTGCCAAACTGAGCTAAATACCAATAGTTTGGCCGTAAAACCGGCCGTGGGAGGTAATCCAGTTAAAGAAATTAGAAGGGCAATGGCCAGTATTCCTAAAAAAGGATAATGCTTGCCCCAGCCGCTAAAATCCGAAAAAGTGAATACGCCCAACTGTTCTTCGAATTCCTGGATAAATAAGAAAATGCCAAAATTGGTGAAAAGCAGAATAGTAACGTAAAATAATAAATTACTTAGATTATCGTCGGATAAAGATAAACACGCCGCCAGCATAAAGCCAGCGTGCGATACCGATGAGTAAGCCAACATTCGTTTGGGTTTACTTTGCCAAAGCGCCGTAAAATTACCAATAGCTAAAGTAAATAGAGCAATGCCCGCTACAAAAAGCAGCACATCAAAGTACAGCGCCTGATAAAGTTTCTGAGCCTTTAACACTTCTACAAAACGCAGCAATACTAATATACCCGCTATTTTAGGAGCAGTAGAAAATAAAGCTACCACCGGAGTTGGAGTATTTTCGTACACATCGGGTGCCCAAAAGTGAAAAGGGGCTGCCGATATTTTAAATAAAAGCCCGGCTAATGTGAGTACCATTGTTACAGTTACTGCTGCCGGATAAACCTTATTCACTGCCTGCCAAAACTCCGGTTGTAAGAATTGCAACGATCCGGTAAAACCATACAAAAACGACATCCCGTAAAGCATTACCCCCGCCGCCATAGTACCGTACAGAATATACTTCATACCTGCTTCCGTACTCCGTACATTTTCCTTTACAATCATGGTGAGTAAATAACCGGCAATAGATACCAATTCAATACTCACGAATAATAATAACAGATTTGCCGATTTTACCATTAAGTTCAGGCCTAGAACCAGCACCAGCAAATAGGCATAAAACTCACCACTACCAAAGAAATGCGTCTTAAAAGAGCGGTAGAACCTAGCCAGCATAATAGTTAAAACAGCCGCCAGGGAAAACAAAATACCAGCATACATGCTTAACCCATCTTTAATTAATAATCCCAATAGAAAGGGCTCGGAACGAGCATGGCGGCTAATAGCAATACCTTCGGAAAACTGCACCCATAACACCAAGCCTAAACCTAGTAGCGCTAAAAAAGGCAAAGCATTTTTTACTAAATCTGCCTTGAATAAATCTGCAAAAACTATTAACAAACAAAAAACAGCGAGCAGAATTTCGGGCAGCAGAGCACCTAATCCGTTTTGGATTTGCTCCAAAGAAGTCGTTAAGGAATGTATAGATTTCTGCACGACGCTCCCGGCTTAAGGCATAGAATTTAAAACTTGATTTAATTGCGGTACCCCCTGCGTGAGAACATGCTGTAGAAAAGCACTAGCTCCCCAACTTACTTTGTCGAGTAAAACACCGGGTAAAATACCAAATAGAATAACCAATATGGCTAAGGGCAAAAAAAGAATGTATTCGCGCGTAGTTAAATCAGTTAGCCGGGTACGTTCCCGCAACTCCGGATGAACCCAGTACTTACCAAAGAACATGCGCTGTAGGGTCCATAAGTAATAGGCTGCGCCCAAAACCATCCCTGCCATGGCAGCTATGGCTAACCAACGGGGCAACATGCCCGAAGTGGTTGCCGAAGCAAAGGCTCCTAGTAGTACCAATAATTCGGCAATAAAACCAGCTAACCCGGGTAAACCCAAAGAAGCAAAAAAAGCAATAACTGCTACAGTAGTAAAAGCAGGCATGGTACCGGCTAACCCCCGGAAACAAGCAATAGAACGGCTCCCCGAGCGATCGTAAATAACACCTACCACCAAAAACAGCATGGCCGAAATAAGCCCGTGGCTGAACATCTGGTAAATAGCACCATTTACCCCTTCCGAAGTTAAAGCCGCCAATCCCAGCAAAACAAAGCCCATGTGCGATACCGAAGAATAAGCAATCAGCTTTTTTAAATCGCTCATAGCCAGGGCGCATAAAGCGCCATAAATAATAGTGAACACCCCCAAAACCCCGAGAAAATAGGAATAGTACACGGCCCCATCCGGAAAAACCGGAAATACAATCCGGAGCATACCATAGGCCCCCACTTTTAAAAGTAAACTAGCCAAAATAACCGAGATAGGAGTTGGTGCTTCTACGTGCGCATCGGGTAACCAGGTATGTACGGGTACCAAGGGCATTTTAATAGCAAAACCAGCAAACAGCAACAGAAAAGCCACTAACCGGATAGATACCGATCCCAACATTTTACCGGAAGTTACGTGCAACAGGCTATCTGGAATAAAATTGGCCATAGAAAGCATATCCGGAATACTAAAGGTATGTACTAACGCCTCTCGTGGAATTTTACCAGTGGCTAGCAAGTCTTGTATTCGGGTAATAATACCTGGATTTTCTACGAGATTATTCGTTATTAATCCCATTTGTTGCCCAGTAGCCACCGGGTCAATTACAGAGGTATACAATCCGATTATAACAATCAGAATAAATATTGATCCAATCAGGGTATAAATAAAGAACTTTATGGCGGCATATTCCCGGCGTGGGCCACCCCATATTCCGATTAAGAAATACATGGGCAGCAGCATAAACTCGAAGAACAGGTAAAATAAAAACAAATCCAAGGCCAGGAAGCACCCCATAATGCTGCCTAGTAGTAGCAAATACAAAGCATAGTAGCCTTTTACACTTTTATAAATGGAAAAAGAAGAAATGGCGCCAATTAAACCAATAATTCCGGTGAGTAACACCATAGAAATGCTGATACCATCTACCCCCAGAAAATAATTAATGCGCAAATAACCTAGGCTATTTAAGCTTAAACTAATCCATTTTACTTTTTCTACAAACTGATAACCCGTTGTGGTTTCGGCAGTGGCATTAAATTGCAGGTATACCCAAACAGCTAGCACTAATTCTATCGCCGTTATGCTACATGCTACCACTTGAATGAGCCGGACTGCTCTCCCGGGTAAAACCAGAATAAGGAGAACTGCTGCTAAGGGAAGAAAAATAAGGCTACTCAGGATAAAATTCATTCCATTTAAACTGCTTCAGCAGACTTGTCTAAAAAATTAAAATGTAAAATACGAGCAACAACAAGCCCAATAGTGAAAATAAATAATACGTCTGGATCTTGCCATTCTGCATCCAACGACCAAAATGTCCGGAAACCCGCACGATGGTACCAATGGCTCTAACCAGTCCATCCACTACTGCCCGATCAAACCAACCCACAATTTTAGAAAAAACTACTAAAACCTTGGCGAAGGTATTAATTCCATAATCAATAATCTTTAAATCAATTTTAGCCACTAGTTGCGCCAGCCAAAGTACCGGTTGCACCAATAAAACCTCATAAACTTTATCTAAATAAAAGTTATGATACATTAAACTCGATAAACCTTGGGGTGGCAAAGAAGACAAATGGTCACTTGCTGCTGTATTAATAAGATTACCCCTGAACCGGAACCAAGCCATTCCGCCTCCCAGCAAAATAGCGGCAATTGAAATTATGACCGTGAAAAGGTGAATATGGTGGCTTTCAAAATTAGTTAACCCAGCTAAAAAATTAGCAGAAAGGAAAAATCTTTGCGGATTAAGAGTATTCAACGAAATTCCAGTTGGCACCCAACTTTGGGTCGCATCGAAGGGATTAACGGCGTAAAATATTCCAAGTGCCAGTATGGATAATATAATTACCGGGCCCATCATTAAAAAAGAAGTTTCGCGATGCTCACTTAACCGTAAGTGCTTTTCTCCAAAAGGTAAACGAAATTTACCCGGAAAGATGAACAATAATTGCCGGACCATGTAATAGGCCGTTAAAACAACCGACAAAAACCCAACTACTGGTACTATATACCACCAACTATTTCCTGCTTTTTGGTAGCCATAAGCAGCCCAAGTCCAGGCCCCAACCAAAATGGCATCTTTCGATAAAAAGCCGGAAAAGAAAGGTACTCCAACTAAAGCAGCCGCAGCTAACAAATAAGAATAAAAACTATAAGGCAGTTTTTTCCAGAGCCCGCCCATGTTCCGGATATCCTGCGCATCGATAACAGCCGCAGCTTCGGTTCCTTCATGTACCAACGCATGATGCACGGCGTGAATAATTATACCAGCGTTTAGAAAAAGAGCTGCTTTAAAAAAAGCGTGCGTAGTAAGATGGAACAAAGCCGCATCGTGTGCTCCTACGCCCATTCCCATTACCATATATCCTAACTGCGAAATAGTAGAATAAGCCAGTATTTTTTTTATATCGAACTGCGTACACGCCGCTAATGCGCCCATTAAAGCCGTAATGGCACCAACCAAAGCAATAACCAACAAAGCATCGGGGGTAAAAAAAGCGTAACATTTAGCTAAAAGGTAAATACCGGCCGCTACCATGGTAGCCGCATGGATAAGCGCCGAAACCGGCGTAGGCCCTTCCATAGCATCGGGCAACCAGACCTGTAATGGAAACTGTGCCGACTTACCCATACAACCACAAAATAAAGCTAAACCGGTTAAGGTAAGCAGACTACCTGGAATAGCAGAAGCAGCATTTACTAACTGATTAGCCTGAGATTTAAGAATTACTAAATCAAAGGTTCCGAAAAAGCTGTATAATAAAAATAAACCAAATAGTAAACCCACATCGCCCACCCGGTTAACAATAAAAGCTTTTTTACTGGATTGAGCGGCAGAAGACCGTTCGAACCAGAAACCAATGAGCAGGTAAGAGCAAAAGCCTACTAATTCCCAGAAAATAAAAATTATTAGTAAATTATCAGCCAGAACCAGGCCCAACATACTAAAAGTAAATAAGCTCAGGAAAGCAAAATAGCGGTTATAATGCTCATCGTTGTGCAGGTAAGCCACCGAAAATATTTGTACCAATAAAGAGATGAAGGTAACCAACACCAGCATTAAAACCGTCAGGTTATCGAGGTAAATACCGGCGGTAAATAACCGGGCTGTTTGGGAAAAACCGGCTAATTGAAACCAGGTAAAACGGGCATGCACTATTGGTTGTTGCCAAACCTGAATAAATAAAAATACGGCCAGCACAAATATAATGGCACTAAACCCAATACTTACCCAATCGCCTTGCCGAGAAATTTTCTTACCCAAAAAGAAGCAAATCCCGAATGCCAATAAAGGCAACAAAAGTAAGCAAAGCGCCACTTGCAAGTTTGTCGTTCCGGTTAAGCTGCTCGTTAGAGGGTCGGTGTTCAAAGCGTTTTAGTCTTATCCGCGCGAAGTATCTACCTCGTTTACGTTTACGGTATTAAAATATTGGTACACTTTTAAGATAATAGCCAGGGCAATAGCCGCTTCGGCAGCCGCAATAATAATAACGAAGAGCGCAAAAACCTGCCCTTGCAGTAAAGTAGGATCATGCTGACTAAAAGCAAGCAAGTTTAAGTTAGCCGCGTTAAAAATCAACTCAATTCCCATTAAAACTGCTACCGCATGGCGCTTGGTTACAATAGCCAGAATACCAATGCAGAACAAGGCAGCACTTAACAACAGCAAATGTTCGAGCGGAATGGACGCCATTATTTAATTTTAGTTTGCGAACTAATAAAAGCTGCTCCCATTAAAGCAATCAATAAAATAAAAGAAGCTACTTCAAAAGGGAGCGCAAAGTTAGTCATTAAGTTGATACCAATACCATGCAAGGTAGATTTTACCCCCGTGGAGGCTATTGTTTCAGAATGGCGGAGCCAAGGCAGTTGCGCAAAATGAGTTCGGGTAATAACATAAACCAAACCACCAAATAACAAAAAAGCTAGCAGCGCTCCAGGTACTCCATTACTCGACTCTGACTTAATAAAAATATTATCACCTTTATTACTCAGCATAATCCCGAATAGAATGAGCACCAGAATGCCACCTACGTAAACCATCAACTGCGTAACCGCTAAAAAATCAGCAAATAATAACACGTATACTGCTGCCAGACTCAGCAAAGTAATCAGCAACATAAAGGCTGCGTGCAGCAAGTTTTTCATAAAAACTACTAACAACGCTGATCCTACAATCAGAAAAGCAAATACGTAAAATAAAATCAGCACCATAAATTTAGTTGCAGGTTATAAGTTGCAGGTTGCAGGTTGCAAGTTAGTTGGAAAGCGGAAAGTTTTTAGGGTTTAAAAGTGGCCTTCCTTCTGCTTTTCTTACTTATCTTAATTCCTCAAAAAACATATTTTATGTCATTCAAGGGAAACTAATTTGGCAACGCAGCTATTCAGTTTCCTGCGAAAGATTTAACAAATTATTCTTTTTGCACTAATCCGAACTTTAATTTATAGTTCACTTTCTACTACCAAGATTTTTCCAGAATGGCAGAGTAAAGGTTATCGACTCTCACAAAATCCTTATAGCTATTTAAACTTTAGACTTTCCAAATTTTAACCTTCCCACTCAAGAACGCTGTTTTGCTTTTAAAGCTTCGGCTTTGGCCTGGGCAGCGGCGGCTTGCTGTTTTTCGTATAATTCCTGCTTTTCCTGGGCCTGTTCGGGGGTAAGGTCGGTGAAGTGGTAAATCATATTTTTAATATCCAGCTCGGAGAAGTCATACACCTTGGTCATGGTTAAGCAATCAGTAGGACAAACAGTAGTGCACAAACCACAGTAACAACACTTAGCCAGGTCAATATCAAACTTAGGCGCGTACAGCCGCTTTTTGGTACCGTCGGAAGTTATACCAATTTCTTCGGTAGCTTTAATTGACTCTATTTCAATGCAGTTTACCGGACAAATTTTGGCGCACAGGTCGCAGACAATACAATCATCAATTTCGTTGTGCAAACGATAACGCCCATTATCGGGTACCGGTATAGCTTCGTACGGATACTTTAAAGTAACCAATCCTTCTTTCTGGGTAAAATATTCCGGGTCGGATACATACGTTGGTTGCCGCCGCTTCGTAGCTTTGGTAATATGCCGCAATGAGAGCATCAGTCCGCTCCATAAAGACCGGATAGCGCCAAAAAAATTATTTTTACTATCGATATGAATCGTATTCTTTTCCATTTTTAAATCATTAACAAGCGCCAGATGCCTGCCAGCAATACCATTACTAAACTTGCCGGAATTAAAATTTTCCAGCATAGTTGCATAAGCTGGTCTACGCGCATACGGGGATAGGTCCAACGAAGCCAAATCTGAGAAAGCAACAAAACGCTTACTTTACTCATTAACCAGAAAAATCCCCAGAGGTTTGCCCCAATGGTTCCGGGAGTTCCGGTAGTCCAGGTGGCTAATTTTAACGGCCCAATATTAGGTAAGGGAGTATTCCAACTACCTAAAAACAAAATAGTGGCGACCAAGCAAACCAGCACCATCATGGTATACTCAGCCAAAAACAAAGCGGCAAACCGGAAGCCGGAATATTCTACGTGAAAACCTGCTACCAACTCTGATTCAGCTTCGGGAATATCAAACGGAGCGCGATTACACTCGGCCAGGGAGGCAATGTAATAAATAATAAAACTTACGAGTAAAAACGGCATCCGGATAATATTCCAGGTGGTAATACCTCCTACTGCCGTAACATCGATATTTAAAGCTTTCAGGCCAAATAAGTAATTTTTCTCATTTTCCAAACCGGCAAATTGATTTAGTAAAATTCCCTGCTGAAAACTGATTTCCTGCAAGTTAAGCGACTGGCAAATCATAACGGCACTTAGAATAGCTAAACCCGCCGGAATTTCATAAGAAACAATTTGCCCTACTGATCGCATAGCACCCAGCACAGCATATTTATTATTTGAACCCCAACCCGCCATCAACAAACCGATTACATCCAGCGACACAATGGATAGCAAAAAGAAAATCCCAACCTCGGCTCCGGAAGAGATAATATCCGGCGATACCGGCACCACCGCAAAACCGGCTAACACTGCGGCAAAAATAATAATGGGTGCTATGCGAAATAATGCTTTATCCGCAACAGCAGGTATAATATCTTCTTTCTGGAGCAGTTTTAATACATCTATTATGGCTTGAAACATTCCGTAGGGCCCCACCTCAGTTGGCCCCAAGCGGTCCTGAATAAAAGCAGCAACTTTGCGCTCCGCGTAAGCTAAGGCAATCACCACTCCTAAAATAACCCCAATACAAATAATCAGTGCCAGCATATTACTCCTACCTGAAAAGTGGACAAAGGTATTTTAAATATTATGAAATAGGAAACGCTTTATTACGGGATTGTTACGCCAGATTTATTTATTGCCCTCTAACATGTGAGGTAAAAACTGCGACAGGTTGGTGATAATTCCTTTTTCGCGGCGCAGGCCAATGGCACAACCTTCGCCAGCCCAGAAAACACCGGCCTGGTATAAATTACCGGCTTCGTCTTGGGGTAATTCTACCCAGGCCTGGTACACTACTTTTTGGTTGGCGTACTCTCCTTCTTTTGTTTCGAGTACTTTTTGGTCTACTACCTGCACATTCTGGCCTTCGCGGCCAAAGAAAGGTTTGCGCACGTATTTTCCTTGCAACGGTTCTAAAGAAGTTTCGAGTAAAAGTGGGTGGTTCGGATAAGCTTTCCAGAGCCAGGCCAGAAAACCTTTACTTTGCCAGATTAAGGTATAAGCCGGATTAGCTACTACCACGTTGCGGGTAAGCAGTAAGCTGGCTAAATCTTCGGCTAGTTCCGGTTCTTCCCAGGCAATTTGCTCCCAGGGCAATAATTTAAAAATAAACGGAAATTGTATCCATTCGTCCTTTCCCACTTCGCCCCAAATTCCCCGGTCGGTGCCATGCGTAGAAAAGGTTAGTTCGTCAATCGGGAATAAATACGCATCGAACCCGGCCTCACGGGCAGCCTGGGCAATTACCTCGCAATTGGTTCGGTCTTCGGTACTTTCGCCTATGTAAGTTAATACCAGGTTCGGTTCTAAATCGTTGTTTAGGTTACGCCAGGTAGTTAATTGCTCTACCAGAGCTTCGTACAAGCCCGAGGCTTGCGCAGCATCGTTTTTACCCGCAGCGGCTAAACTGGCCCATTGTACCACGGCTGTTTCCGGGATAGAAGTAGCCGTATCGGCGTTAAATTCTATTAATTTAGGGCCTTGCGGTGTTTGTACCCAGTCGAACCGCCCGTAAAGATGCCAGTGCCGATCATCATTCCAGGATTGCCGGATAATTGGCCATAAGTTTTCGGGAATATCTAATACGTGCAGAAAATCATCGGGTAGGTTTTCCGGTACGGCGGCTACCATTAAATCGTATAATTGAGTAGCGGCATTAAGCAAAGCATCGGCTTCCGATTCGGGTAAAAGCACCGCTTCACCGGGCAAATAATTGGCGCAACCTTCTTCGGTAACCCAGTTCCAGCCTAAACCCTGCAATACGGCATTTACATTACCCTGATGCGATATTACCCGCACGTGCTTTTGCGTAGAGCCCGAAGGTAAAGCTCCTGAAAATAAGTTTGCCAAAGTACTTTTTAAATTTTAAGCTGAAAAACCACTCCGACGACCAGAAAAATAACCCGAACGGCCTTGCGGTGCCTGGGTAACGCTCCGGCTCCGGTACGCACCGCTGCCATAATAGCCACTCCGGCCGCTACTGCGATCCCGATAGATATCATTTCGCCAGCCACTGGTACGGTTAAGAACAGAAGAATTAGCGTAATAAGCCGGGTTCGGCGATAACATCCGACCAGCCATATACCCAATACCGCTCCACATGAGCACATCCATCATCCCGAAGCGGTTAGTATTATTAGGATGCACGGAGGCATACTCGTTCATGGCGCGTTGCAAAGGTTCGCCGGTAAGCGTATCTACTTTGCCGTCGTAATGTTTTAAAATAGCAGCTACCTGGCCTGCTCCGGCTGGTTTTTCGTCGGTGATTTTCCAGTTATTGGGGCTAGTTTCTGTCATTTCGGTAACTACCCCGTGGTTTAAGGTATTTGTACTGGCCGACCAATCGCTGGAAGTTGTATCTTCTGCGGTATTATTGGAAGGAGAACTACAACTGGCTAAACCTAAGCTACTCGCCGCTGCCAGAATAAGCATATTGCGCTTTAAGTCCCCAATTATATGATAGCGTTTTTTCATAATATTTAGTAAATAGTCGATGGTCTACAGGCAATAACCCACGGACTCATATTCTTTATACGTAAATTTAACCCAATCATTACATATCTGTGCCTCTTTATTTGGGTTAATAGTTTCAACCTTGCTGGAATTTCTAGTATGTAAACCATGAACCAGCAACTCCAAACCGTAAACTGATAACTTTGTTCTACGAACAATTAACCATGGACTAGGTTACTCCCACAAAGGGTAATGCTCTAGGTTTACCTCGCGCTCAAAAAATATTTTGGTAGATTCCTCGAAAGACCGGGTAAAATCCGACACGTAGAACTCATGTTCCTTCGTCAGTTTATCAGCCGCTAAATTGTTAGCTTCCAAAAATTGTTTCAGATGATTAGCAACTAATTCCGAAGCATCTACAATATCTACTTTGCCCTTGTAAAACTCATTTATCTGGTTTTTAATTAACGGATAATGCGTACAACCTAAAATAAGAGCTTCTATATTTTCCAGTGCGGGATCGGATAAATACTTGGCGATAACACTTTCGCTAATGTTATTATTAAAGAAACCTTCCTCAATCATGGTAGCCAGTAAAGGTGTAGCCAACGACTGTAGAGTTATGTTTTTATCCAGGGCATCAATCTTCTTTTTATAAACATTAGAATGTACCGTTTGTTTGGTACCAATTAAGCCTACTGTTTTATTAGGGTATTGCTGCCCTATATACTCGATTACCGGATCAATTACATTTAAAATTTTGGCTTTACTACCCACGTATTCCCGTACCAGATCGTAAGCCGCGGCCGAAGCTGAATTACAGGCAATTAAAATAACCTTACACTTTTGCTGAATTAACAAATTACAAATTTTAACCGAGTAGGCCTGAATGGCGGCCGTGGATTTATCGCCGTATGGTAAATGGGCTGTATCGCCAAAATAAATTAATTGCTCGTGGGGCAAAAGGCGGGTTATAGCCTGGGCCATGGTTAAACCACCAATGCCGCTGTCGTACACTCCAATGGGTTGTTGTTGTAAGTATTGGCTCATAAAACAAAATTACGGCAATTTACCAAATTACCATTTGCTGAAACTATCAGAGTACAATACCAAAAATATATAATTAAAATTAATTACTTACGTATTTATACTTATATAACTTATTTAACACAAAATACGCATTAAGCCCCAATTTAACCTTTTATTTTGGATTTTTAAACTTTAACCGCACAACATCGTACATACAACCAAAATTAAAATATTATTCTTTTCCTTAACAAGTTAAACAGAACTATGAGAATCATACCAACCAGAATCCACGGAATTTTAGATTATTTAGTGGGAATTATTTTAATAGCTGCTCCCTGGGTATTTGACTTTGACAATGGCGGTGCCGAGACCTGGGTACCCGTAATTGTAGGTATAATGGTATTGCTGCAAACTATTATGACCGATTTTGAAGTAGGTATCATCCGTAAAATACCTATGGCGAGCCACTTGCGAATGGACTTTTTTATTGGTTTGTTTTTAGCTGCATCGCCCTGGATTTTTAACTTCGACGAAGTTGTTTGGGCACCACATGTAATTTTTGGGGTATTTTCTATTTTAGCATCGCTCATGACCCGTAGAGTTCCTTCAACTGTTGCGAGTACTTCCAGAAGCTCCATTGTAAACGATATGAATAACAACCGCTTGTAATCTTATTTGTTTCATTAATTGGTTTATTTTAAGAGCCGGCATTAGCCGGCTTTTTTTTGTATCGGCAATTTAAGGAGCCCCTCAAAGAAAATCCGTTCTGGATAATCTAAGGCCTTCCAAATCTTTCTGTTAAATTTGCATTATGAATTATTTATCCGCAGAAAATATATCTAAAACCTTTGCCGACCGTTGGCTTTTCCGGGAGTTGAATTTTGGCATTAGTAAAGGCCAGCGCCTGGGCCTGGTAGGCGTAAACGGCTCGGGTAAAACTACTTTGCTCAATGTACTGGCCGACAAATTAGCCCCCGATTCTGGTTTGGTAAGTGTCCGGAAAGAAATACGAATTGGCTATTTAGGGCAGCAACCCGAGTTTGATGAAAATTTAACCGTACAGCAAACTTTGTTTTCGGGCCAGAACGAAATTATTGATACTGTTCGTCAGTATGAACGGTGCCTGCACCTGGACAACGCTGATCCCAATGAGTTGCAACGCTTAATGGAGCGCATGGAAGAACTGCAAGCCTGGGATTATGACACTAAAGTAAAGCAGATTTTAGGGAAATTTGGCATTACCGACCTGGAAAAAGAAATCCGGCATTTATCGGGTGGACAAAAAAAACGCGTGGCCATGGCCCGGGTGCTTATTGAAGAACCCGATTTGCTAATAATGGATGAACCTACCAACCATTTAGATTTAGATACCATTGAGTGGCTGGAGAACGTGCTTTCTTCGCCGCAGCAAACCCTGCTAATGGTAACCCACGACCGTTATTTTCTGGACAAGGTAGCTAACGAAATTATAGAATTAGATCAGAGCAAACTATATTCCTACAAAGGCAACTACGCTTATTTTATTGAGAAAAAAGCTGAACGGGAACAACAACAGAACTTAGAAATTGAGAAAGCCCGCAACCTGATGCGGAAAGAACTGGACTGGATGCGGCGGCAACCTCAGGCCCGGGGTACTAAATCTAAATCGCGGATTGATGCTTTCTACGATTTAAAAGAAAAAGCCAGCAGTAAAGTATCCCAGGCTCAATTAGAGTTATCCGTAAAAACTACCCGGCAAGGCGGAAAAATTATAGAAGTCGATAAAATTTCCAAAACCTTCGGCGACAAGAAGATTGTTACCGATTTCTCTTACGTTTTTAAGAAAAAAGACCGCATAGGTATAATTGGTGAGAATGGCGCGGGTAAAACTACCTTCCTGAACATGCTTACCGGCAAAATTAAGCCTGATTCGGGCGAAGTAGATCCCGGCCAAACTACCGTAGTAGGTTACTATACCCAGGATGAACTTACTTTTAAAGACGACCAGCGGGTAATTGATATTGTAAAAGAAATTGCCGAGGTAGTAGAAATGGCCAATGGCGAAGTAATTACCGCCTCCCAATTTTTGCAGCATTTTATGTTCCCGCCGGCGCAGCAATACACGTTAGTAGGCAAATTAAGTGGCGGGGAAAAACGACGCTTACAATTACTCCGGGTACTCATTAAAAATCCTAACTTCCTTATTCTGGATGAGCCTACCAACGATTTAGATATTATTACCCTTAATATTCTGGAAGATTTTCTGTTGCAGTTTGGCGGTTGTTTGCTAATTGTGTCGCACGACCGGTATTTTATGGACCAGTTAGTAGAACATTTGTTTGTATTTGAAGGGAATGGCCAGATCCGCAACTTTCCGGGTAACTACACCGATTACCGCGAATATCTCGCAGAAAAGGATAAGGAACCTGCTAAATTAATTGTAAAACCAACCGCTTCTGTCGCTGCTAGTAGCACTCCGGAAACAGCACCGGCGGCTAAACGCAAAGCCACGTATAACGAAAAGCGCGAGTACGAGCAACTGGAAAAAGATATTGCCACTCTGGAAACAGAAAAAGAAGCGCTTATTACCCGTATGAACAGCGGCCAAGCCGATCATAAGCAACTCGCCGATGATGCCAGCCGCTTGAAACAACTCGACCAACAAATCGACAAAAAATCGGAACGCTGGCTGGAGCTCGCCGATTTAATGGACTAAAAAACGGAAGCCGGAATAATTAATTATTCCGGCTTCCGTTTTTTAACTTACTAATTTTTGTTACTTATTTTAACTGCTTATACAAGCAACAATCATCCTTTAAAATTATTGCTTTCGTAACTGAAGCTAAAACCTAGTTTTTGACCACGACTTACTTGCTGGTTTTCCATTTTCTGCTTCACCGAAATCTTTTTGATATCATCCAAGGCAGGTGCCATTAAATCATTGTTTACCGAAGCTACCATGGCGCTTTCAATAAACAACCGCAAGGCTTTGTTATCTACAACGTTTTTAGCCATATCGGTATATTCTAAATCCAGTTCGCTTACTCCCTCCAGGTAGAAATGATTTTCTACGTTAATTAAAATACGGGCCAATAAATAACCGGGGTCGTTCATGCGGTTATACTTAATGGAATCGGCCATAAAATTATACGCCATAATGTGCCCGAAGAAACGCCGGCGAAAATCTTCTTCCACGTAATTGCTGGTCATTAGCTCGTGGTCATCCGGAAAAGTAATAACATTCGAATGCATCACGAAAATAAGTAAATCGCCGGAAAACTTTATATGGAATTCAAATTCATTAATATTTCGGTATTCAATTATTACGTTCGAATCCACTTCAGTAATTTTCTGACTTAAAAAGGCTACCACATCAGCCGCTGCCACCCGCATTCTTTCGAAAACATCCTGTGTATTGCGGTAGATCGTTTGTTTAGTAGTTGATTTTTGTTTAAGTCCTTCAAAAATTGCTTCGAGTTTGTCTTCCATATTCTTTCATTTTAGCCATTCCCGCTCTAGCAGAAATGTTTCAGAAATTTATTTTAATTGTTTCGGGCAAACCTATTTAGTAAGTTTTTACTTTGGCTTTGCTCAAATTAAGAACCAATTTTACTATTTGCACTCCTAACCTGGGCTTATTCTTCTAATGCTGCCATTTGCTCTTGATTCAATTCTAAGTTATGATATACTTTTTGTACGTCATCATCGTCTTCGAGCACGTCAACAAGTTTTAATACTTTCTTTAACGCTTCGTCGTCCAGGGCTATCGTGGTTTTTGGAATACGCTGCAATTCGGCGCTTTCTACTTCTAAGGCCAGACTTTCTACCTTTTTCTGCAAGGCACCGAAATCTTCCATGGCACAATAAATAGTAATAAATCCGTCTTCGAAAAACACTTCATCGGCACCCGCATCAATTAAATCAAAAGTAAATTCTTCTTCGTCTAACGGCTTTTCATTTTGCTTTAATACAAAAACTCCTTTTCGATCGAAAAGAAAATCCAGGGAACCGGTCGTACCCAGAGCTCCCCCATGTTTATTAAATGCCGACCGCACACTCGCTACCGTCCGGTTTATATTATCGGTCAGGCATTCAACACAAACTGCTACTCCGTGCGACGCATAGCCTTCGTACGTAACTTCGGAGTAGTTCGCCTCATCTGCCCCCGAACCTTTTTTAATGGCCCGTTCCATGTTTTCTTTGGGCATGTTGGCCGCTTTGGCACTCTGAATAGCTAAGCGTAATCGCGGATTGCTTTCCGGGTCGGGTCCGCTTTCGCGTACTGCTACAGATATTTCTTTAATAATTTTAGTAAATATTTTGGAGCGTTTGGCATCTAGGGCTCCCTTCTTCCGCTTAATCGTTGACCATTTACTGTGTCCTGACATATGCCTGTTACTTAATTTTATTTTTTAAACTTTGCCAATTTATTTAATAAACACACCAATGTAAAGAGATTGTCAAAAGCTCTTTATTAATTCCTGTTTTATAAGATTATTGCCTAATTCTAAATGAAGTATGTCGCTGGTACACCTTTATTAAAACTATATATACCGTTTAAAATTATTATCTTTACTTTCTTAGATATAGAATTTGTTTTCATTACAATGGATATTCAACCCGATAATCAACCAGTAGCAGAACCAACTTTTCATTCTTTTCAGTTGCACGACGATCTGCTGGCTGGTATTGATGCCATGAACTTCCGGAAACCTACGCCTATTCAGCAGGCAGCTATTCCGGTAATTCTGGAACGACAAGATTTAATTGCCTGTGCCCAAACCGGTACTGGTAAAACGGCGGCCTACGTATTACCGCTGTTAGATAAAATTTCGCACGCCCGGCACGACCATACCAGCACTTTAGTTTTAGTACCTACGCGCGAACTGGCCAAGCAGATTGACGACCAGATCGCCGGCTTTGCTTATTTTGTACCGGCCACTTCTATTGCCATTTACGGTGGCAACAAAGGCGAAAGCTGGGATCAGCAGAAAAAAGCTATTACCAGTGGGGCAGATATAATTATTGCTACACCCGGCCGCTTAATTGCGCACATGAACATGGGTTACGTAAAGTTCGATAAACTGGATTACCTGGTACTCGACGAAGCCGACAAAATGCTGGATATGGGTTTTATGCCCGATTTACTCCGGATTGTAAGTCAGTTACCCACTAAACGGCAAACCTTAATGTTTTCGGCTACCATGCCGCCCAAAATCCGGGATTTGGCTCGTAAAATTTTGAAAGAACCTACTGAAATAAATCTGGCTATTTCTAAGCCGGCAGAAGGTATTGATCAGCGCATGTATCTTACTTATGATAAGCAAAAGCCCAAACTGCTGGAGCATTTGCTAAAAGATATTTCGGTGCAAAGCATGATTATTTTCACCTCCCGTAAGTCGGCAGTAAACGATATTGTACGTATTTTACAAAAAATGGGGCATAAGGCCGAAGGTATTACTTCTGACCGCACCCAGGACGAGCGGGAAGCAACTTTGCAAGGTTTTCGGAACAGACAATTTCAGATTTTAGTGGCCACTGATATTATGTCAAGAGGTATTGATATTGATAACATCAGCCATATTCTGAACTACGATGTACCGCAAGACGCCGAAGATTATATCCACCGGATTGGCCGGACTGCCCGGGCAGCAACGACCGGAACTGCTATTACTTTTATTAACGAAAAAGACCAGGGACGGGTAGCTCGTATTGAACGACTTATTGAACGCGAAATTCCTAAATTAGATAATCCCGAAGAGGTTGGTCCCGGCCCTGCTTTTGAACCGAGTAAACACCGCGAAGGTAAACCACGGAGTAAGTCACGGTCTAATAGCAAACCAAAAACCAACCCAAGCGCGGCAAAGTCAACGGAGCGGCCCACCCGAAAACCTGCTGATGCATCCGCTCAAGTAGATTCTAAACCTAACCTGGAAAATGGCGAAGACCGGCCTAAAAAGCCATACAACCCTAAACGACGTAATAATAAGCAAAGAAGGCCAAAACCAAGCGACCAAGCGCAAAGTTCAGAAACAGCTGCTACTACGCCACCGATTGAGTCCGCGGAAGAATAATTCTGATAAGTTTATTATTTACTTTTCTTGCCTTTTGTTTACTGAAGAGAAACTAAATATTTTACAAAAATTCAGAAGGCTATATTCCAATAACAATCCGCTGGTTGTGCTTCAACAACCAGCTATACATACCTTTTCCTGCACTCAGTTTCAAAAGTTTATTATCCCAGATTAAATCCCAATTAACTGGCCAATACCAAACAGCAGCACAAAAAGCATGGTGCTTAAAGCCATTTGTTTCAAGTAAGGATCAAGCTGAGATGGTTGCTGCAATTGGTAAACGCGGGAACCATTCCAAAAAAAGAGCGGTACAGTAAGCAAAAACAAGAATTGCCAAGCGCTTTGGTAATGTTGCAAAACGTAGATAATCGCGCATAAAAAGCCACCACTTAATAATAGGCAATGGTAAATCCGGGCTCGCTTGGGGCCTAAGCGCACCGGTATGGATCGTTTACCAGCCAACTCATCCGAACGGATATCGCGAATGTTATTAATATTTAATACTCCGGTGGAGAAAAAGCCTAAGCTGGCGGCAGGCAAGAGCATACCTGGTAAAAAAGTTTGAGTTTGTAAGAAAAACGTTCCCAGAACTCCTACCAAACCAAAAAATATAAAAACAGCTAAATCACCAAAACCAGCGTATCCATAAGGATTACCCCCAGCTGTATACGACACCGCCGCCCAAATGCAAACTAACCCTAAGGCTAAAAAAGTTAAAAACAAGTATAAGCCATGGGCGCCAAAAGCAATGTATAAAAGCAAAATACCCGAAAGTAAACTTAAAAAGGCAGTTACATACATTCCTTTCTTCATTTCGGCTGCCGTAATAGAACCGGCTTGCACAGCCCGTAACGGCCCCTCACGATGCTGGCTATCAGCACCGTGCTGCGAATCGCCGTAATCGTTGGCCAGGTTGGATAGAACTTGCAGTAAAACTGTAGTAAGAGCACACAGCAATACCACTACCCAATTAAAATTTCCTTGCACAGCCGCTAAAAAACTACCCATCCCGATACTGGACAAGGCCAGCGGCAAGGTTCGCAGCCGAAAAGCAGATACCCAGGCTTTAGTTTTATTTGGTGGGGTAACCGGTGGAGAATAAGAGGCCAAAAGTATAAAATATTTATTTTTGAATAGCGGCAATTAACTCGGAACTAAGCGGCGCTACTTTCGAAGGGAAAAACTGAATTACCTTACCATCTTCATCAATCAGGTATTTACAGAAGTTCCAGGTAGGCGCTTCACTAGTTACTCCATTCAGAGATTTATCTGATAAAAACTTATACAAAGGGTGCTGATTGGGCCCGGTAACGGCTATTTTTTCCACTACCGGAAAGGTAACGCCGTAGTTTTTCTCGCAAAAAGTAGCAATCTCTTGGTTGGAACCGGGTTCTTGTCCACCAAAGTCATTTGCCGGAAAACCAATAACTACCACTTTGCCGGCGTATTGATCGTACAATTGCTGTAATTCTTTGTACTGAGGAGTAAAGCCACATTCCGAAGCTACATTTACCAGTAGTAATTTACGACCTTTAAACTCGTTAAGATTAATTTCTTCGCCTTGCAAAGATTTAAATTTAAAATCATACACCGAAGGTTTATTTCCTTCTACAGGCGCACTAGCTTGCGTTTCCATAGTTGTTTTGTTAAAATTAGCCGTTTGTTCTTTCGCGTTGGTCGCTTGCTGCTGGCAGCTCAATACCAGGAACAGCAGTAAAAGTATACCGATGTGTTTCATATTTGTTTAACAAGTTGCTACGCGTTTTTCTTTTTAAATTAAAAGAAATAGGGCAACAACTATTTAAAGCCTTATTCTGCCGTATATTAATAAAGTAAGTGCAGAACTAATTTTCTACTAAACCCTTGTGTTGTTAAGTCCCGGATTTCAAAATCTAACATCTAGCGTCTAATATCCAACATCTTCACTTACATCCGTTCGGGCACTTCAATACCTAACAATCGCATGCCTCGTTTAATATTTTGGGCTACCATTTTAGACAGAGTAACCCGGAAGCTTAGAACTACCGGATCAGTTTCCTGGAAAATAGATACTTCGGTGTAAAAACGGTTATAGGCTTTGGCCAGTTCGTACGCATATTGCCCGATAACGGAGGGAGCGTACAAATTTGCGGCTTCCTGTACTACGTTCGGGAAGGCAGCTAATTGCGTAATAACATCGCGTTCAGTTTCGTGAAAGGCTTTTACCCCTGCATAAGCGGCCTCATTAGTAGGTATATTCAGTTCTGCTGCTTTCCGCAAAATAGCCGCTATACGAGCATGGGTATATTGAATAAACGGCCCGGTATTACCGATAAAGCTGATGGATTCTTCGGGGTTAAACAACATTCGTTTTTTAGGATCTACTTTCAGCAGAAAATATTTGAGCGCACCCATGGCTAACGTATGATACAATTGCTGCGCTTCAGCTTCGGTAAAACCTTCAATTTTTCCGAGCTCATCCGTTTGCTTGTGGGCGGTTTCTACCATTTCCTCTACCAGTTCGTCGGCATCTACTACGGTACCTTCCCGCGATTTCATTCTGCCCGATGGCAAATCTACCATGCCGTAAGATAAATGGTAAATACCGTTGGCATAAGGCCGCTCTAATTTTTTAAGAATAGCCTGGAGTACCTGCATGTGGTAATTTTGCTCATCAGCGATGACGTATATAGATAAATCATAGCTAAAGTCCTGGTATTTGAGTTCGGCGGTGCCTAAATCCTGAGTAATATATACCGAGGTACCATCGGCTCGAAGTACCAATTTTTCATCGAGACCTTCAGCGGTTAAATCTACCCAAACCGATCCATCTTCTTTCTTAAAAAATACGCCTTTGGCCAAACCTTCGTCTACCGACGATTTACCTAATAGATAAGTCTGCGATTCGTAATAAAATTTATCGAAATCAACCCCAATGTTTTGGTATGTTTCAGAAAAACCCTCGTACACCCAACCATTCATTTGCTGCCAGAGTTGAATAACTTCGTCGTCGCCTTGCTCCCATTTTTGCAGCATTTCCTGAGCCCGCTTCATTAAAGGAGCTTCTTTCTTAGCTACTTCCGCTTCCATGCCACAGGAAACCAGTTCGTCTATTTCGGACTTATAGGCTTTATCAAACAGCACGTAATATTTACCTGCCAGGTGATCGCCTTTCATGCCGGATGACTGAGGAGTTTCACCCTGTCCATATAACTGGTAAGCCAGCATGGATTTACAAATATGAATGCCCCGATCGTTTACCAGATTTACTTTTACCACTTCATGGCCATTGGCCTTTAAAATTTCTGCTACCGAGTACCCTAAAAAGTTATTGCGTAAGTGCCCCAGGTGCAACGGCTTATTGGTATTAGGCGAAGAATACTCTACTACTACTTTGCTTTTTTTGTCTTTTGCGTAACCAAAATCTGCATCAGTAGCTAACTGGCGGAAAACTTCGGCCCAGATGGTATCGTCGATTTCTAAATTCAGGAATCCTTTAACCACATTGTAGCTATACACTTCAGCAGTATTGTCTTTCAGGTATTTACCTAATTCTACCCCAATAATATCCGGGGTTTTACCAATACTTTTAGTAAAAGGGAAAGTAACAAAGGTAAAGGTACCGGCAAATTCTTTACGGGTTGGTTGTAAGGAAATAGCCTCTGGAGCTACGGCTAAATTGTATACGTTTTGAAGTGCCTGACTAATATTTTGTTTTATACTTTGTTCTAATTCAACCATAAACGAGTGGTACTTTTAAGTAAATTTAAGTAAGTATAGCAGCAACAATAAACAGTTTGCTTTTACTTTTTTAGCGTTCCGGTAGTATCTTAAATTATATACTGAAAATTTTGGCGCAATTTACGGCGAATGTTCAACATCCCTAATTATTACGGACATCCAGATAAAGATAAAGCTTACCCAAATGCAGTTAATTTAGATTTTCTGTTGGTTCGGGTTGGCTCAATATGGCATTAGTAGCCGACTCCAGAATGCGAAAAGCATTTTTGGCCATGGTATTTTTGATATCCAACATGGGGTTAATCTCTACCATTTCAAAGCAACAAACCTTAGGGCTCTGACATAAAGTAGAACATAACTCCTGCGCCTGGGTTACAGTTAAACCTATAGCCACGGGAGTACCGGTACCCCTAGAAAATTTAGGGTCAAGGCTATCTACATCAAATGACACGTAAATAATATCGCAATCTTTTAAGCGTTCCAGTACTTCCTGCCCTACTTGCAGCGGGCCTTTTTCGTTAAATTCGTCGTATTTATAATTTTTAATATTATACTGACGCATAAGGGTGTTTTCGGGTTCTTCGGTAGAACGCACCATTACGTAAACCAAATGTTCCGGCTTTAATTTGGGGCCTTCTCCGCCAATTCTTTTTAAAGCATTCCAGAAAAAAAGCGTCTCTGGATCGGGGTTGTTAATCTGGCAGCAAAGATTATCTTCGTTTAAGGCAATACCTATGGGCATGCCGTGCACGTTACCCGAAGGAGTGGTAAACGGCGAATGGCTATCAGCGTGGGCATCAATCCAAACTACCCCCAAGGTTTTATCGCGGTTAGCGGCTTTAATACCCGCAATTGTACCTGCTGCGTTGGAATGATCGCCGGCTAAAACCAGTGGAAACATGCCTTGCTCCATGGTTTGTTTTACCGTAGAGGCAATACTTTTCTGTACCGTTAAAATAGAGTCGATGTATTTAGCAACAGGAAACAGATTCCGGTCAAAAAGTACATAATTTAAGTTAGCAACCTCCGTAGAATTGAAACGCTTAAAGTAATCTGATTGTTTATTCAGGCAGGCCACTTTCAAAGCATCAATGCCCATGCTCGCCCCACGCGTACCGGCACCAAGTTCTGAACGTACCTCGATCAGTTTAATGTTTTTCATTTGTTAACACAACAATCTTTTGCAAAGATGGTAAAATACAAACAATTTTACATCGCCCGCGAAGACTTAAACCAAGCATGGATAAATACATAGATTTAATAAACCAAACTTTTGATTTTCCAACCGAAGAGTTTCACGTAGAAGACGACCAAATGATTTTTAACGGCATTCCGCTGCTCGAAATCATTAAAGAATACGGGACTCCGCTTAAACTTACTTATTTACCAAAAATCAGCTCGCAGATTCAGAAAGCTAAAAAGCTTTTTAAAGAGTCGATAGAAAAGCTCGATTATAAAGGTACGTACACCTATTGCTATTGTACTAAATCTTCGCACTTTTCTTTTGTGCTGGAAGAGGCTCTGAAGAACGATATTCACATTGAAACTTCCTCGTCTTACGATATTCCCATTATCCGAGCTTTGTACGAAAAAGGAAAGCTGAGCAAAGACCGTTATGTTATTTGCAATGGCTTTAAACGGGAACTGTACAAAAGCTACATTTCTGAACTTATTAACGATGGATTCTATAACGTAACTCCTATTCTGGACAACCTTTCGGAGATTGATTATTACAAAGAACACGTTAAGGAAAAGTGCCGCTTAGGAATTAGGGTAGCATCTGACGAAGAACCTAAATTTGAATTTTATACTTCCCGTTTAGGCATCCGGTATAACGATGTGGTAGATCTTTATGTAAATAAAATAAAAGACGATCCTAAATTTGAGCTTAAAATGCTGCATTATTTTATTAATAGTGGCATTAAAGACACCTCTTATTATTGGTCGGAACTAAGCCGGTTTGTGCATAAATACTGCGAACTCAAAAAAGTTTGTCCCGAATTAGATAGCATTGACATTGGCGGAGGTTTTCCGATTAAAACATCTATTCAGGCAGAATATAATTACCGTTACATGGTAGAAGAAATTCTGCGCACTATTCAACGCATTTGCCAGTCCGAAGGCGTTCCGGAACCTAATATTTTTACGGAATTCGGAATTTTTACGGTAGGCGAAAGCGGTGCCAATATTTACTCTATCCTGGATCTGAAACTGCAAAATGATAAAGAGTTGTGGTACATGATTGATGGCTCATTTATTACTAACCTGCCCGATTCGTGGGCGTTGAGCCAACGGTATATTTTATTGGCTATTAATCACCTGCACAAAGGTTACCGGCGCGTACAAATAGGTGGCCTAACCTGCGACAGCCAGGATTACTACAACTCCGAAACGCACTCATTTCAGGTGTTTTTGCCTACAATTACCCCCGATGAAAAGGAACCATTGTATATTGGCTTTTTCCATACTGGGGCTTACCAGGAATCTTTGAGTGGATACGGTGGAATTAAACACTGCCTTATTCCGGCACCCCGCCACGTTATCATCGATCGTGATGATAACGGACATCTGAAAACCAAGATGTTTGCCGACGAACAAGACAGCGAATCGATGTTAAAAATTTTAGGTTATAAACAATAGAAAAAAAATATAAGCGTTTGTTTTTAATGGAACGGTAATTACCCTAGATTTGTACTATTAAAAGAAACCTAAAAGATATACATGAAAAAGTTATTTGTTATTGGTACCGTTTGTATAATGGGCTTTAGCTCTTGCAGATCTACGCCTTGTCCGGCTTATTCCAAAGCGGATCCTGCAAAAAGCTCCTCCCCCATGGTAAAGGCTCATACAGCGGTAGTCAAAAACAGAATCTAATCCGCGTAAAGTCTTTTTAGATATACAAAAAACCGGCTTAGGCCGGTTTTTTTATGCTTGAGTTATAATGAACCGGGTTGCTTCCCAAAGATTGTGCTGTTGCCGGATGTAGGTTGCGGGCGAATGCGGCCCTACCAAAATGCCGTTTACGCCTACTTTTTCGGCTGCCTGCATATCGCGTAACTGATCGCCTACGAACCAAGATTCTGCCGGAGAAATATTAAATTTAGCAATTGCTTTTTCCAGCATTAGCGAATCGGGTTTACGAGCTAATGAGGCCGAAATGGCCGGATGCGCCGGTGCGTAGTAAATAGCATCAATGGCATAATTACAATTTTGCAGTAGTTTCTGATGACAAGCTTCCATTTGTGCCCGGCTGAATAATCCTTTAGCCAGTCCTCCCTGGTTCGTAATCACAATTAGTAAAAATCCTCGTTGCTTTAGTAAGGCAAGGGCTTCAGGCACTTTGTTTTCCAGAATAAAATCTTCGGGCAAATATGTGTAATCACCGCGTTCTACATTTAATACTCCGTCGCGATCCAGGAAAATGCATTTTTGTTTAGTCATACCAGAAATGGAATAGTTTTTCTAGCTTTAGTTGTTGAGCCACATTCTTTATTGCCTACTAAAACTTATACTGTAAAAGTATACCGTTAAAATTTAACAAATGCGGTAAATTCTGTTTCCTGGCGATTTTGTTATATTTGCCACACCATGAAGAATTCGCTCGTTATAATTCCAACCTACAACGAAAAAGAAAACATTGAAGATATTATACGCAGCGTATTTTCCCTGATTACCCCTTTTCACATTTTAATTATCGACGACAACTCCCCCGACGGAACGGCCACTATTGTAAAAAGCTTACAATATGAATTTAAAGATCGCTTATTTTTAGAGCAGCGCACCGGGAAATTAGGTTTAGGAACCGCTTACATTCATGGTTTTAAATACGCCTTGACGCACGGCTACGATTATATTTTTGAAATGGACGCCGATTTTTCGCATAACCCTAATGATTTAACCCGCCTGTACGATGCTTGCCACCGCGAAGGCTATGATGTAGCCATTGGCAGCCGGTACATACAAGGGGTAAATGTGGTAAATTGGCCCATGAACCGGGTGTTAATGAGTTATTTTGCCAGTGCTTACGTTCGCATAGTAACCGGCATGCCTATTCAGGATGCAACTGCCGGTTTTAAATGCTACCGCCGCAAAGTGCTCGAAACCATAAACCTCGACGAAATCCGGTTTATTGGGTATGCTTTTCAGATTGAGATGAAATTTTTGGCGTATAAGTATGGCTTTAAAATTAAAGAAGTCCCCATTATTTTTACCGATCGCACCAAAGGTACCTCTAAAATTAGTAAAGGTATTATTAAAGAAGCTTTTTACGGCGTACTAAAGATGAAGATTAACAGCTACTTCCGTTACTTTAACCGATAAATCTGGACTTTTCTTGTTGTTCTGTATATGGTTTGTGCCCGATTAATTTTAAATTTCATCTTTTAAAACCTAGCTTTGAATTTCAGGTTTAAGAAAATAGCAAGGTTTCGGAGAACTGGCAAAATGAGGCAAAGTACCGTTGGATACCAGTTGAAATTACTAAAGAAAATTAATGGATCACCACAATATATATTTCTGGATTTTATTCAATGCCTTCATCTTATTGTTGTTGGGGCTTGATTTATTTGTTTTTCACCGGAAAACGCACGAAGTAAAAATTAAAGAAGCTTTAGGGTGGAGTGCTTTTTGGGTTGCTTTAAGCTTATCTTTTAACGCGTTAATTTACTTCTGGATGGGGCCAACTCCCGCTCTGGAATTTTTAACAGCCTATCTCATTGAAAAATCGCTTAGTGTTGATAATCTCTTTGTATTTATTATGATTTTCTCCTACTTCCAGATTCCGGTGCAATTTCAGCATAAGGTATTGTTCTGGGGGATTTTAGGCGCTTTGGTTTTGCGTGCTACCTTTATTTTGGTGGGCGTAGCCCTGCTGGCTAAGTTCCATTTTATTATGTACTTACTGGGAGCATTTCTGATATTTACCGGTATAAAAATGGCCACTACCGAGCAAGAAGAAATTGATCCTAAAGCAAACCCGGTCGTAAAATTTATTAGTAGGTACATTCCGGTTACTAATACGCTGGTAGGCGATAAGTTTTTTGTCAAATACGATAAGACATGGTTTGTAACGCCTTTGTTTATTGTATTAATTATGGTAGAAACCACGGATGTGGTTTTCGCGGCCGATTCCATTCCGGCTATTTTAGCCGTTTCGCGCGATTCGTTCATTGTTTATACCTCTAATGTATTTGCTTTACTAGGGTTAAGGGCTTTGTATTTTGCTTTGGCCGGTATCATGAAGCTCTTTCATTACCTGCACTACGGTTTATCGCTCATATTAATTTTTATTGGCGCTAAACTACTCCTCTCCGATATCTACAAAATAGATATGGTTTGGGCCTTGGTAGTTGTAGCAGTTATCCTGAGCGGTTCGGTGCTTTTATCACTTTTATTACCCAAGAAAGACGCAGAAGAATTACCTACTCTAGTAGAAGATGAGGAAGAAAAAAGTATTAAAAAGCCATAGTATACAAACCTACAGCTGCCAGGTTTAACTTGTTAAAGAATAGATAAGAATAAAAAAGAGCCTGAAGTTTATAGAAACTAATAACTAAATATTCGTTTCTATAAACTTCAGGCTCTCCCTTTAAAAATATTTTCTTCAAAAGAATCAGAATAAAAGCCAGAATAAATAATTCTATTAAATCAAAAAGCTGATTTAATTCTACTTTTCAAACGCCCAGCATAAAAACTCGGGCATAATTTTTCCCCAGGTAGCTACATCGTGTTTGCCTCCAATTAGCTCCACGTAGCGTATATCTTTGCCTTTCTGATAACCTTTCTGATATAATTCGGAAATCAGGCTGGTAGAGTCATCAACAGAGTCGATAATACCGTTTTGATTGCGATCTGATTCTTCGTCCTGCGTACCGGCCTGGATCCAAAATTTTAAGCTGGGTTTGGCAATACTTTTTCTGATTAATTTATGAGCGATTCGATACTTATCGGGCTCTGTTTGGGTATAATCTCTACTACGCCACCAGAAAGAGCCAGAAAAAGCGCCCACTTTAGAGAAAATACTATCTTCGTGCCAGGCAATATCCAGAGCAGAAAGGGCCCCTAAGGAAAAACCTGCTATGGTATAACTCGCAAAAGCCGAAATATTAGTTTGAGAATAAATAGCCGGTAACAGTTCTTGCACAATAAACTGGCGGTACTCTAAGGCTGCGTTTCCCCGGCCTTTAAAATCTGCTTGACCCGAAATACCGTATTCCTGAAGCCGATTACCGGCTTTTATCCCTACCGTTACTATCGGTTCAATATCTTTTTTCTGGTACATGTTCCGCAAAATCTGGTCGTATTGCATGGTTGCCAGATCCTGCCCATCGTTGATTAAAAGCAAATGTAAAGGTTCCGTTACATCTGCCATTTCTGGTAGGTACACCACACAGGTAACTTCCCGATCTAAAATAGCCGATTTCAATGTCCACTCGTCCACACAAATGCGTACATCGGCTTTGGTAAAGTTTACTAACATTATTATTTTAAGGTAATTAATAAAAAAACAAAATTAACTAATTTATATTTAATAAGTATAAGGGAATTGTACTTTATCCTTTTACAGCGGCTACATTAAAAAAACCGTGCCATTACATTTTCCTTTAGTTCTATTGGCCACCAGCAAGCGAAATGTATAATCTATGAATGAACAATATCACAAGTGGTATTCGCAACAATTAGGCTCCGATATTGAAATGCTGGTTTTCGGCGATCAGGGATATCCTGTTATTCTGTTTCCAACCTCAATGGGCCAGTATTACCAGAATAAAGACTTTAAATTAATTGAAAGTGCGGGTTGGTTTATTCAGGAAGGATTAGTAAAAATTTACAGCATCGATTCTATTGATGCTTATAGTTGGTACAATAAAAATATTCATCCGGCCGACCGGGTTAAAAACCACATGCGCTACGACCAAATGCTTTACCACGAACTGGTTCCAAGAGCCCTGCATGAAACCGGCAAAGATAAAGTATGTGTAGCAGGTTGCAGTTTTGGCGGCTACCACGCCGCAAATTTTGCTTTTAAACATCCCGATAAAGCCAGCCACATGTTTAGCATGAGCGGCGCTTTTGATATTAGAGGGCAGCTAGACGGCTTTTACAACCATGATGTGTACTACAACAATCCGGTTGATTTTATATCGAACGCTTCGGATCCGGCTATCTGGCAATTAAAAATAATTCTGGGCACTTCCGACCACGATATCTGCAAAGATGCCAATATTAATTTATCCGGTATATTATCCCGAAAAGAAATTCCGCATTGGTTAGATATCCGGCCGGATGCCGTGCATGATTGGCCTATTTGGCGCGAAATGTTTCCGCATTATTTATCTTTAATCTAAAACGTATAATAGAAGCTACTATGAAAAAAATAGGCATCCTTTTCGGGCAGGAAAACACTTTCCCGCAAGCCTTTGTGGATCGTATTAATAAAAAAGCCGTTAAAAATATTAGTGCCGAGTTTGTTATAATAGACAAAGTTATTCAGGGCGAAGAGTTAGGCTACGATGTAATTGTAGATCGTATTTCGCAAGATGTTCCTTTTTACCGGGCTGCGCTTAAAAATGCAGCTATTTCGGGTACTGCGGTTATTAATAACCCTTTTTGGTGGAGCGCCGACGAAAAGTTCTTTAACAATGCTCTGGCCGTAAAAATTGGCGTGCCGGTTCCTAAAACAGTACTATTGCCTTCCAGGGATATGCCCGAAAATACGTCTGGCAATTCGTTCCGCAACCTGGAATACCCCTTGGATTGGGAAGGAATTTTTAATTACGTAGGTTTCCCGGCTTACATGAAGCCCTTTGATGGCGGTGGCTGGCGCGATGTGTACAAACTGCACGATCCGGAAGACTTTTTTGATAAATTTAATCAAACCCGGCAGTTGGTAATGATGCTGCAGGAAGAAATTATTTTTGATGATTATTTCCGGTGCTATTGCGTAGGTGGGCAGCACGTTAGAATTATGCAATACGAACCCCGTAATCCCCACCATTTGCGTTACGAGCACGGCAAGGCGCCCGCTTCAAAAAAAATATTAAGCCAGGTAAAAGATTACGTACTTAAATTAAATCAGTACCTGGGCTATGATATGAACACCGTAGAATTTGCCATTCGCGGGGGTGTTCCTTATGCCATTGATTTCTGCAATCCGGCGCCGGATGCCGATTTAAATAGTGTAGGCCAAGAAAACTTTGAATGGATTGTGGAGACCATGGCAACATACGCTATTAACCGGGCCAAAGCCCATAAATCAGGTTTAGATAATTTAACTTGGGGTCAATTTATTAAATCGGCTAATGCTAAAACACCTTTAATGTCATTGCCGCTACCTCAGGAAATGCCAAATAAATCCAGCTTGAAAACAAAGACCAACCCTGAACAAAGCTTATAGGTTTGAAGTAGTTTATCTCTAATGTAATCTGGGAAGGCAGTAAATTTTAAATTTTCTGCTTTAAGAAAGTATGGCCAAATGTATATTCGCGCTTTTTACGAACACGAAACACCAAAAATTTTTAACTAAATAATGTATTCTTATTTACTAAATCCATACTCATGAACAAATTCACCCTTGGCGTAGAAGAAGAGTTTATGGTAATAGACCCCGTAACCCGGGAACTCACCTCGCACGAGCAAAAAATTGTAGAGGCGGCGCAAAGAGTACACGAAGACCAGGTAAAAGCCGAAATGCACCAGGCCGTAGTAGAAGTAGGCACGCACATTTGTAAAAATACCACCGAAGCCCGCACCGAAGTTACTAAATTAAGAAAAACCGTTGCTACTCTGGCCGGCGAGTTAGGTTTTCGCATTGGAGCGGCCGGCACCCATCCTTTTTCGCAGTGGGAGCATCAACTTATTACGGATCATCCCCGATACGTCGAAATCGTAGATGAATTGCAGGACGCTGCCCGGTCGAATCTGATATTTGGTTTACATGTGCACGTGGGGTTTCAATCGCGCGAAATGGCCATCCATATTGCCAATCAAGCACGTTATTTTTTACCGCATATTTACGCATTATCAACCAATTCACCTTTTTGGGAAGGTCGTAATACCGGTTATAAATCTTTCCGCACCAAGGTATTCGATAAATTTCCCCGTACGGGTATTCCCGATTATTTTCAGAGCGTTGAAGAATACGATAGCTACATAAAGTTGCTGGTTAAAACCAATTGCATCGATAACGCTAAAAAAATATGGTGGGACGTGCGAGTGCATCCTTTTTTTGAGACCATTGAATTCCGGATTTGCGATTGCCCTATGTTGGTAGACGAAACAATGGCTTTTACCGCTTTGTTTCAGGCTCTTTGCGCTAAATTGTACAAACTACGCCTACAAAACATGAAATTTATTACCTATAACCGAGCCTTAATTAACGAAAATAAATGGCGGGCTGCCCGTTACGGCATAGATGGCAAACTTATTGATTTTGGGAAGGAAGCGGAAGTAAATACCCGTGCCTTAATTTTGGAATTATTAGATTTTATAGACGATGTAGTAGATGATTTGGGTAGCCGCGATGACATTAACTATGTTTCGCAAATACTAGAACATGGCACCGGTGCCGACCGACAGTTGCAGGTTTACCAAAAGAACCAAAACTTTACCGATGTAGTTGATTATATTACGTCGCAAACATTAAAAGGCGTAGATGTATAGCCAATAAGTGATTATAAAGGTTTGTAAAATCTACTTTATACTAGCTTGTTCGCATTAATAAGTTCTTAAATTTATTTTTTACCATTGTAAGCAAAAAAGCTTACCTAATAATTAGTTTTAAAATAGTGTCTATAAAAATTGCCATTCTTGACCTTTACGATGGGCATCCTAACCAAGGGATGCGTGGTATACAGGATATTTTACAGCGTTACAGCCTTCGGAACCGAATTCCATTTGTATACCAGATTTTTGAAGTACGAACGAAGAATGAAGTTCCGAGTACTGATTTTGATATTTATATTTCCAGTGGTGGACCGGGTAGCCCTTTAGAAAGCGAAGGTTCTGACTGGGAAAACAGTTATTTTCATTTAATCAGGGAATTAGAATACATTAACGACGATCCTCAGCGTACCGATAAAAAATACGTTTTCTTTATTTGCCACTCGTTTCAGTTAATTTGCCGTAAATATAACTTAGGTAAAATATCTAAAAGAAAATCTACTTCGTTTGGCATATTTCCTATTCCACGCACTACTAACGGGCAATTTGAAGAGCTATTTACCGGTTTAGCTGATCCTTTTTATGCCGTAGATTCCCGCGATTGGCAAGTTATTAAGCCGAACGAAGCACAGATAGAAGCGATTGGCGCTAAGGTATTAGCTTTAGAAAAAGAGCGTCCGCACGTTCCTTTAGAACGTTGCCTTATGGCTATTCGCTTTAGCGATTACTTTTTTGGTACCCAGTTTCATCCGGAAGCTGATCCGGTAGGAATGAAAGAACATTTATTAAGCGAGGACAAGAAAAATCAGATAATAGAAGTTCACGGAGAAGAAAAATATTGGGAAATGCTACAGTTCCTGGACGATCCAGAAAAACTGGAACGTACCCAGAACCAAATTATCCCTGCTTTTCTAGACCAAGCTATTCACGCAATGCAGGAGGCCTAATAATGATTAAAGAAACCCGGGAAGCTTATAATGCTGCTTTTACGTCTGCTGCCTATCAGCAATTACTAGCCGAGTTAAACCAAGGTTTAGCCCGCCAAATTGAATTTCGGATAGCCGAGACCCCGGTGTTTCTTCCAGCAGTGTTTAAAGAAAAATTAGTAAAAGCTGGAAATGAACTAGTAGCTATTATTCAGCAGGAAAATTTTAAACAACTTACTCAAAAGTCAATTCCGGAGAATTGGCAGGTAGACCACGAAAAAGGACAGCCCCATTTTTTAACGTTCGATTTTGCTGTTTGCCGCGATGCCAATGGGGAGCTAATTCCTAAATTAATTGAACTGCAAGGATTTCCTTCTCTTTATGCTTTTCAGTCGGAATTAGCCGAACAGTTTAAAAAGCATTTTCCAGTAACCCGGGATTTTACCCCTTATTTTCACCATCCTGATCAACAAAGTTATTTTGACCTTCTCCGACGTACTATTGTAGGAAATAGTGCGCCTGAGGAAGTTATTATAATGGATATTAACGCTCCCGAGCAAAAAACCGCCGTTGATTTTTACCTTACTGCCCGGCAACTAGGTATTGCCATGGTTGCGTTGCACGAATTGCTACAAGAAGAAAATCAATTTTATTACCTTCGTGAAGGTGTAAAGCAACCCGTAAAGAAAATTTACAACCGACTTATTTTTGATGAAATAACGGATAAAAGTGAAGCTTTCCGGAATGTTCCGGATTTATTAACTACCGATCAACTGGAATGGGTAACGCACCCGAATTGGTTTTATCGCATTAGTAAATACACCATGCCTTTTCTAAAAAGTGAGTTCGTGCCGGCTACTTATTTCCTCTCCGACTTAAAAACCATCCCGAAGGATTTACAAAATTACGTACTCAAACCGTTATTTTCGTTTGCTGGCCAAGGTGTGTTAATTGATGTTTCCGAAGCCGATATTAAAGCTATTCCGGATCCGGGGAACTGGATTTTACAAGAAAAAGTAACCTACGAACCCGTTATCGAAACGCCGGAAGCGCCGGTAAAATGCGAAATCCGGTTAATGTATTTATGGCCTGATGATGCCGAAGAACCTGTTTTAGCTATTTCGCTGGCCCGGCTAAGCCGAGGCAAAATGATTGGAGTACGGTATAATAAAGATTTTAACTGGGTAGGCGGAACAGTAGGTCTTTTCTAAAGCATTATTAGTCTAATTTCCGACATTTATATTTATAAGCAATTAAATTAAGTACCGCATTTATTTGTACGCAAGTGGCGTTTGTTTTCTCGATCGTTTTAACATGAACTTATTTTTGCTCTTGGCAGGATCCAGATTGATGGTAAGATTGATGCCTGGCACTCCGTACAAATAAGTTGGGGCAAACACAATGGTAGGCTTGCGTCCCCATCGGTTCCGATGGGACAAATAAGCCAGGTGTGATGACAAAATACCTACTCCTGCCCCCGCAAATACATCCGATTGCCAGTGCTTGTTGTTTAGCATGCGTAACGCTCCCACTCCGGTAGCAATAGTATAAGCCCCAATGCCAAACCATTGGCTACGATGGCGTAGCTCCGAATGAATAATGGAAGCCGCCAGAAAAGCATGTGCCGTGTGCCCCGAAGGAAAAGAATAAGAGTTTTCCCCGTTGGGGCGTTCTTGTTTGGTAATACTTTTAAGCCCAAAAACCATAACGGCATTAATAGCCTCTGCTTTCAGAATTAAAATGCCCGTATTTAAATAATCATGGTTGCCTTCAAACTGCAGACTATAAGCTAGTGCTAATTCCACAAAAGGGGCAAATATTAAGTAATCGTCTACTTTAGTTTTAAAATTTGGAAAATTACGCTGCAAATCTCGTTTAGCATCATAACTGCTGTAAATTCCATGGTCTTTCATAGTGCTAATACCATAACCGATAAGCACTGCCGGAACAACAGTGGCTTTAAAACCCTTTGATTTAAAAAAAGGAACTTTGGCGGGAGCTAGCGTAGAATCCTGATACTTTTTTAAAGTATCTGTTTCCTGGACTTGGGCTTGAAGTTGAGGGCTAAGTAAACAAAAAAATAAAGATAAAGTCAGCCATATTTGGGTAACCGATTTCATAGATAGTAGTTAAGCTTTGTAAGAGTACAACTATAAATCCTATTCATTCGAAATAATACACTTAATGGTTGCTCTTAATTTATTACGATCTACAAAATCCAGCTTGTATGCAACAAAATAAGTTTTTGAGAATATAAGTTAAACCTATGCATACCTAATACTTACCTAAACCTGTAACTAATGTAAGCAAGCATTTAAAATTTACTAAATTATTAAACCGCAACATTGCCCAATAGGATAAACATATAACCGCTATGCTTTACAAAATACCTTTGCTTTTATCTAAAAAGATAAAACGGTTTTTTCAATTGCCTTTTATGCAGCGGCTGAAGCAAAAGTACCCCTGGCTTTTTGCTTTTATTCGGAAAAGATTTAAAACCGGCGATTTTTTTGGTCTTCCCTTTACCATTTTAATTACCTTAATTTTTATTAATCTAAGTATGCTTTCGGAAATAACTGAACATGTGGTTAACTCTCCAAAGGTCAAAAATTTAGACACAGAGGTTTCAGGAGCATTCTTTAACTTACGTACTCCTTTTATCAGCCTACTTTTATATTATTTTACCCAAGCGGGTTCTGTGTATGGCGTTACCGCCCTTACCACCTTAATAAGTATTCTTTTACTCTGGAAAAAAAGGTTATATCAACTATTAGCACTTTTAGTTTCTGTTTTGGGCAGTGGTATTTCTATGCATTTTTCGAAGTTCTATTTTCACCGGGAACGACCGTTAAACTTAGCTTATTATGCCACCGAAGGTTCCTTTTCTTTTCCAAGCGGGCATTCCACGAGTGCTATGGCTCTGGTAGGGGTTTTATGTTACATTGCTGTGTTAGAAGTTAAAAGCAACAAAGTGCGTTCTCTTATTATAATTTTAGGCCTTAGCTATATTTTACTAATGGGTTTTAGCCGGATTTATTTGGGCGTTCACTTCTTAACCGATGTTGCGGCTGGTTTTTTACTTGGTTTGTTATGGGTATTATTAGCTGTAGGCTTAATGGAGTATTCGGCTCTGAAGCAGTTAAAACGAACCAAAAGCTAAACGGAAATTACTAATTTCTTTATGAAATTTTACTTCTAGAAATAACTAAGAATAGTTTAAGTGTTATTGATTTAATTGCTACTAATTAGATAGCTAACCTAAAAATTTTAATATAAGCCGTCTTGCCAGCTAAGGTAAGATCACAAACAACTAAACTAAGTAGAAATATCTGATTAACCGTATTTTACGTATTTTAATTTACCGTATATCTATTTTTGATATTGGCCGTATTTGCCATTATGAGCCTCGATGATTTTCTTATTCAACCACTTGATTGGCGCGCCCATTTTGTATGTCTGAAAGGAATATATCTGACTACCCGGAGTGGCTGTAAATTTGATTTTAATTTGTATTATGTTGCCGACTTTTTTGTAGAAGTCTGGTATACCAAAGGCAGTCATGAAGTAGGTTTAATTCGAGGCTTTACAGATACCGCCTGCTTAACCACCTACCTGGATGAAATTGATATTACCGATGTTCAGAGAAAGTAGTTATTTTTCTGAATATAGGTATTTTCTAAAAAAAATTACTAAAAAGCTTAAAATTAGTAATTACACTGTTAATCCAATAAATCAATTGGAGTAACTAAATCTATTTGCAGCGAATCTACGGCGGTAGTATCTGGAGCTGGCGTAGCAGTAACAATTAAATCGCGCGCCCGACCTGCTAAATTTACGTGTGGGTACAAATTATCATACTCTTCGCGCGAAATAAGACCGCGACGCAGCATTATTCCGGAGATAAGTTTAAAGAAATAACGCGACCGATTACGTAAATTACCGTAGGCATCGAAAGAATACCGGTAGGCTTTGGGTTTAGGAATAATACTGGTTAAAAATAAACTCTCCGCTAAATTAAGCTCTGCCGGATATTTCTCGAAGAAGAACCGGGATGCTTCTTTCACCCCATACACATTCGGCCCCCATTCAATAATATTTAAATAAACCTCGTACATGCGTTGTTTAGAAGTAATGCGGTTATTTTCAATGAGCCAAACAATCAGCATTTCTTCTACCTTGCGGGCAACTGTTTTTTTACGGGTAAGAAATACGTTTTTAACCAACTGCATTGAAATAGTACTCCCGCCCCGGGTAAAATTCTTTTCTTTCAGGTTCGTAATCATGGAATGCCGGAAAGCGCCTTCGTGAAACCCTTTATGTTTAAAAAAGCCGTAATCCTCGGAAGTAAGAATACTATTTTTTAAGTAGTTAGAAATTTGGTTATAAGGAGTAAAGTTCGGGTTCTGTGGGCCAACAATGAAAGTACGCAAAGGTTTACCGTACTCATAAACCGTATGCTCAAATGGCTGATTCATCCGGCCTAAATCCGTATTACCGTATTCCAAAACATTAAAATTCTTACCTTCTAAATCAGAATCAAACTTTAAACTATCTATTTGTGCTAAATCTACATAGAAGTTCATCTTGTAAGTTAAATAGCCTTTAGCCTTTATACCCTCCAGGGTTTCAAACATCCCTTTAGGCAACGATTGAAAAAAGTCATTGGCTTCGGTTTGGGCAGAATGCACTTTTAAGGCCACCCGCTTAGAAGGTTTGGTAATTAAACGCGCTTGCGGATAAACTACCATTTTATTTACTGTTACCCGCGAGAGAGTATCTAAAGAATAGTAATTTTCGCCAATGGTGACAACGTAGTCAATCGCTCCTTTGTCTATCTCCACATCGCCATCTGCTACTTTCGGGTGATTTACCAGCAGTTTATTCATTTGACCTTCGCCTTTAATCGTGAGTCGGTCTCTTTTATAAACTTTATCGGTTAAGCTAACTTTAAGGGAGTCGAAGGAAAGTTTAGCGCCGTATTTTTCTTTTATGTACGGGATCCGGATGCCGGCCGTATCAGTAGTATATAAGTTAGCCGAAAGCTGGTAATCATCGGGGTTAATACTGCCATCTACGTGCAGTTTGTTGATCAAAGAATCGGTTTGCACCGTAAGTGAACTGCTTATATCGCCATCATCTATGGTAAGTAAGGGCATATTCACTCTTATATTACGATTTTGACTTTCGTAAGTAACCAATAAATTCCGGAAAGTAACCGCATCCGGTACATTCTCAAAAGCCGTTTCAATTAAGCGATTCAGGATTTCGCCGTAATTACGACCTTGGGTTGTATCTCTGGGAGCTGCAGGAGTTTTCTTGCGGAGTAAAAAACTAAAATTATTTTGATCTTTGGTTTTCCGGGCAGTTAAAAAGGCATTCGCTATTTTAAGATCACTAAATACTACGCGGCCTTTAAAAATAGTCCATAAACTAATTTCAGCATCCACACTATCGGTAGTAAATAAAGTATCACCGCCTTTAGGTATTAAAGCAATATCGCGCATAATTACGGTTTTAACGCCAACATAATCGGCTTTACCAATAATTAAGTCTACCGGATACTTACGTTCTACTCGGGTAATAACTTCTTTTACAACAAATTGCAGAATATTCCGGCGGAAAATAAATAATACACTAAACGCAATAAGTAATACCACTGCCGCTGCGGCAGCAACTTTTCCGGCAATTTTAGCACCTCTACTATTTAAAATTTCTTGTATTTTCGGGTTCAACGTAGCAGAATTTAAGACAAATTAACAGAATAACGATATTCTGTAAGTTAATACTATTAGCGGTACCAGGTTTAATTTCGGCACTTTCCTGTAAACGTAAAATAGTCGGTTAAAGGTTAGACTTATAAGAGTTTTACCAGCTAATATGGGTTCACAAAAGTAACTCCATTTCTTTAATTCTAGCATGTTTTGCAGCTTTCTTGCCACGTTTATTTAAATTATCGTGCGTATCTTTGACAAAAATACGAAAATATGAAATTGCAATCGCTTACTGCCCTTTCTCCTATTGACGGACGATACCACCGGCAAACTGCCGAATTGGCACCTTATTTTTCAGAATGGGGGCTAATAAAGTACCGGGTTCAAATGGAAGTTGAGTATTTTATTGCGTTATGCGAGTTACCCTTACCTCAATTATCGGCAGTAAACCAACAGGTATTTAGCGATTTACGCCAGATTTACCAGAACTTTTCGGTAGAAGATGCTACAGCCATTAAAGAAATTGAAAAAACAACGAACCACGATGTAAAAGCCGTGGAATATTTTATTAAAAACCATTTCGATCAATTGGGTTTAGAAGCCTACAAGGAATTTATTCATTTTGGTTTAACCTCCCAGGATATTAATAACACTGCTATACCGCTTTCGTTAAAAGATGCCGCTCAAACGCAGCTTTTACCAGCTTTTAAACAAATGATGGAGGAATTACAGCAAATGGCGGTGTCCTGGAAAAATATTTCTTTATTAGCCCGCACCCACGGGCAACCGGCTTCGCCAACTCGCTTAGGCAAAGAAATACAAGTTTTTGCCGAACGTTTGCAGGGGCAATTAGCCCAGTTAGAAGCCATACCTTATTCTGCTAAATTTGGCGGTGCTACTGGTAATTTTAATGCGCATTTTGTGGCTTACCCGCAAATAGATTGGATTGCTTTTGCCAACAAATTTGTAAACCAAACTTTAGGATTAAACCGCAGCCAATACACTACTCAAATTGAGCATTACGATAACTTAGCTGCTTTTTTTGATGCCGTTAAGCGTTTAAATACTATTTTAATTGATTTTGCCCGCGACGTTTGGCAATATATTTCGGTAGGTTATTTTAAACAGAAAATTAAGGCGGGGGAAGTAGGCTCATCGGCCATGCCGCATAAAGTAAATCCAATTGACTTTGAAAATGCCGAAGGTAATTTTGGAATAGCTAATGCCTTACTGGAGTTTTTAGCAGCTAAATTACCCATCAGCCGTTTACAACGCGATCTTACCGATTCTACTGTATTACGTAACTTGGGCGTGCCGTTGGCTCATACTATTATTGCCTTAAAATCTTTACGGAAAGGAATTAGTAAATTAGAACTGAATGAATTGGCTTTAAAGCAGGATTTAGAAGAAAACTGGGCGGTAGTAGCCGAAGGCATTCAAACTATCCTGCGTCGGGAAGGTTACCCGCAACCCTACGAAGCTTTAAAGGCTCTTACCCGGGTAAACGAAAAAATCACTGCTCAAACCATTAGCCAATTTATTGATACTCTGAATGTAAATGATGCTGTAAAAACAGAATTAAAAGCAATTACTCCGTTTAATTACACGGGAATTCTGTTTTAGCATTTCTAACTCATAAGTTTTTAACTTCGACCTAAGTAGCATGTCCGTTTTAAATGGCATAAAAGTAAATACCGATTGCATTTATTTCCGGGGCGATGTTCCCTGTAAACCAAATAAAGAATCGGGTTATATATGCAATGATTGTCCGGTTTATACGCCTATTCAAACGCGCATTCTTATTATTAAATTAGGGGCGATTGGCGATGTAATCCGAACAACGCCATTACTCCGGAAAATACGGGCTACTTATCCACAAGCTAAAATTACCTGGCTCACCCATACGCCAGCTATTCTTCCCAAAAACGAAATAGAAGAAATTTTAAAATTTGACTTAGCGGCCATTCTGTATCTGCAAAACACCAGTTTTGATATCTTATTCAATTTAGATAAAGACAAAGAAGCCTGCGCCCTGCACGATACCATTTCGGCAAAACAAAAATTTGGTTACACCTTACAAAATGGTGTTGCTTATCCATCTAATTCGTTAGCCAATCATAAGTATTTAACCGGGGTTTTTGACCAAGTAAGTCTGGCAAATAAAAAGTCGTACGTAGAAGAAATCTTTGAATTGTGCGGTTGGCAGTTTAACTACGAAGAATATATTTTTGACACCCACGAAGACAAAGGTTATGTATGGCCACTTGACCGTACCAAACCACTTATCGGCCTGAATACCGGTTGCGGTGACCGTTGGACAACCCGGCTGTGGTCGGATGAGAAATGGCTAGAGCTTATTCGTTTACTACAGCAGCAAAACTTTACGGTGGTATTATTGGGAGGTGAACAAGAAGATGCTCGCAATAAACGACTCAGTGAAGCTTCTAAGGCTACTTACTTAGGTTATTTTAAGTTAGAGCAATTTATTAATCTAATGTACCAGATGGACGTAATTGTTACGCAGGTAACCATGGCCATGCACATTGCCATTGCGTTGCGCAAGAAAATGGTTCTGCTGAACAACATCTTTAATCCCCACGAATTTGAACTGTACGGTCGGGGCGTAATTATTCAGCCGAATAAAGATTGTGCTTGTTTTTACCGGGGTACTTGTAAATTTGGCACTTCCTGCATGGAAGATTTACCTGCCGCTAAAGTTTGGCAAGCCGTTAAAGATACGCTAAAATCAGGAGTTATACCTGCGCCGCCACTTGCTTAAGCGTTTGCACCATACTTTCCCAGGAAAACTGCTTTTTTAATATACTAACTTGTTCCGTCAGAAAAGCTTCCCGGTCCTTTTCGTAAAAATCTGCAATGGCTGCGGCAATAGCTTCCGGATCTACGGGAGTAACATAACCTGCCTTACCGTCTGGCACCAATTCGGCTAACCCTCCTACATTTGTTACTACCATAGGCTTATTAAAATGATACGCAATCTGCGAAACCCCACTTTGAGTAGCCTGTTTGTAAGGTTGAACAACTAAATCAGACGCGCAAAAATATTGTCTTACCTGGTTGTTCGGGATAAAATCCGTAGCACGTATAATTTTATCTTCTAATTGGTATTGCGTTATTAATTGGTTATACACTTCAGGACTTTCGTAAAACTCGCCGGCAATGATAAGCTTTAATTTTTTATACTGAGCCAGTTTTTCGCTGGCAAAAGCTTTTAATAAAATATCCAGCCCCTTGTAACTCCGGATAAACCCAAAAAATAAAATGTAATGGTAGTCGGGGTTTAAGTTTAATAAACGTTGCGCTTCGAGTTTTGAAAGAGGCTCTCCAAAATTATCGTACAAAGGATGCGGATGATATACTTTTACTTTAGTAGGTTGCAGCTTTTTTAAATCACCTAGCACGGCTTTCGACATGGTTACAAAACCTTGGCAGGCCTGCAAAAAATATTTAGTAAAAGGCAAATCGCCCATTCGTTTTTCGTGCGGAATGACATTATCGGTAATAGCTACAATTTTTGTATGCCTATTGCGGGCTACTACACGGGCAATGGTGCCTAAGGCTGGTCCCATAAAAGGCAGCCAAAATCGAAAAATTAGTATATCTGGTTTTTGCTGACGTAAATAGTTACCCGTTTTTAGCCAAGAAATGGGATTTACAGAATTTATAAATGCTTTAATATTTAAATTAAGAGGAGGAGCTTCGTCGGAGTACTGAGTCTTACCCGGAAACAAAAAACTGGGGTACTGCAAACTAAAAGTAATTATTTCTAATTCGTCGCCGTCTTGCTGAAAAGCTTTAGCTAATCGTTCGTTATAAGTAGCTAAGCCACCGCGCAACGGATGAGCCGGTCCAACAATTACTATTTTAGACATGCGTTGGCCTTAATCCTATCTGATCCCGGATTAGATACTCCTTTTTACGACTACCCGTAAGGGAAATCATTTCGGCTAGAAAACCAGCTAAAAATAGCTGTACTCCAATTATTAAGGCTACTAAGGCCAGGAAGAATAATGGTTGCGCGACCACATCGCGGGTGCGCTGGTGCAGGTAAAATGAAGAATATATTTTATCACCAATCAGCCACATGGTAATAACAAAACCTATCAGAAAAGATAAGGTACCCATGGCACCAAAAAAGTGCATGGGGCGTTTCTTAAACCGAGAAACAAATGTAATGGATAGTAAATCAAGAAATCCGTAAACAAATCGTTCTAGCCCAAATTTAGTAGTACCATATTTCCGCTCGCGGTGCTGTACTACCTTCTCCCCAATTTTCTTAAAGCCGTTCCACTTGGCAATTACCGGAATATAACGGTGCATTTCGCCGTATACATCAATACTTTTTACTACCCTTTGATCGTAGGCTTTCAACCCACAATTAAAATCATGCAAAGGTATCCGGGAAATTTTACGGGTAACCCCATTAAATAATTTCGTCGGAATAGTTTTAGACAAAGGATCAAAACGTTTCTTCTTCCAACCCGAAACTAAATCATATCCTTGTTCGGTAATCATTTGGTATAACTCCGGTATTTCATCCGGGCTATCTTGTAAATCGGCATCCATGGTAATGATTACTTTACCACGTGTTTCCTTAAAACCAACATTTAAAGCAGCTGATTTACCATAATTCCGGTTAAACCGGATGGCCCTGATTGCGGGATTTATAGCAGAAAGGTCCTGAATAACGTTCCAAGAATTATCGGTACTACCATCATCTACTAAAATAATTTCATAAGAATAGCCGTGCGAAACCATCACACGGCTAATCCACTGGGTAAGTTCCGGTAAGGATTCTGCTTCGTCCAGAAGGGGAATCACTACCGATATATCTAAATCGGGTTTTTGCATTAAAATTATTTATTCAAATTCAGGTCGGGTACGCTTTAGTATAGCCGAAATAACTAACGATAATAAAAATCCAAAAAATAAACCTCCAAAAACAGCAAATACTACTATCATACCAGGAGTCATCATTTTTTCAGATACCGAAATTGCTTGTTCTATTTGATCATCGCTCATACCTCTCTTTTCTAGTTCGGATACCTGCATCTCACGCATTTTATCAATAAAGCCTGTATCAATAAATTTTACGTAGATAAAAGTAAAAATTCCTCCTAGCAAACTTGATACTGTTGTTACGAGAGTTCCTATACCCAAGCCTTGCCCGTAAGACATGTAATTATTATTCTGCCGTTTAAATTCCCGCATGGCTAATACAATAGCCCCAATCAGAATAACAAACGATATCCAACTTAAGGCTTTATTGGTAAAAGCCAGGTCTGTAATATTTAAAATAAGCGAGTAAACAATAGAAATAATCCCGCAGATTAGTCCGTAACGTAGGGCAATAGCATTTTTTGAAGGAGCTACCGTTGTAGTAGAATAATTATCCATAACCGTTTAAATTAGTTTAAATGCTTTATTTTCGGTAAAATGTAGCTGATACTAAGGAGAATAAAAAACCTACTAGTAACAATTTCAAAAAATTATCGAGAACTAAAGATTTAACGGTAATTTGGTCGAGCTTGGTATAGTTTAAAGCGTAAACCTGTTTTCCATTTGGCAAGTTAAGAAAGTGACTTTTATTCTGTTCCATCATGGTTTTCATTTCCTGAATATGCCCTTGCAGTGCTTCTGCTCCCACTATCAAAGAAAACGCATAAATTAATAACCCAAAAGTTATGGCCGCTATAAAGGAGGTTAACCATGCCAGTTTTAAACCTTTAAAAAACCTTAAATCTGAATTAAATTTTCTTTTATAATAAGCAGTACCTGTAAATAAGAACACCGGTAGTAAGAATAAAGCATAAAAAGCATTCTGGCCGTACGGATTATTCCCTGTTAGGTAAACGATTAGTATCACTAAGAAACTAGCCCCTGCTGCTAATACTCCAAATCGTACGGCTGTTCTTAAAACTGCTTGCTCCAACATTGCTATAAATTAATTCTGGTACTTTTAGGAAAGCCTTCTTTTGCTAGAGAGTATAATCGGGATTTAACACCAACTGATTTTTGTTTACAATACCAAAAACTTGCCCTTGCAACGTATGGTCAAAAAAAGGATTATTTTTACTTTTAGAAGCTGTGCTAGATTCACTCGGAATCCAGGTCTGATTCGGGTTAAATAAAGTTAAATTAGCTACTTCCCCTACTTTAATGGCGGGGATTTCTTTTTTTAAGATATTACGCGGCGCAAAAGCTAATTTTGTAATTACTTGTTCCAGGCCAATTACAGGACTTAAATAAGTATTTGCCACAGCAAAAGCAGTTTCTAAACTTGTAATTCCAAACTCTGCTAAATCAAACTCCAGATTCTTAGATTCAGTGTCTTGAGGGCGGTGCGCCGAAACTAATGCATCAATCGTACCATCCGCTAAACCTTGTAATAAAGCTTCTCTGTCTCGCTGAGATCGGAAAGGTGGATTTACTTTATAATTGGTATCAAAAGGTAATATCTCTTCGTCGGTAAAGGCCGTTTGGAAAGCGGCCATATCGCAGGTAATATTTAATCCCTCTCGTTTAGCTTCCCGGATTAATTCAACTGCCTCTGCCGAAGAAATTAAAGTAAAATGCAAACGACCACCCGTATATTTAAGTAATTTTATATCCCGAGTCACAACTACTTCTTCGGCCAGGGAAGGCATGCCTTTTAATCCTAATTGCGTGCTCATAATGCCTTCGTGCATTAAACCGTGTTGCGTAAGGCTACTATTCTCGGGTTTCTGAATCAAAAGTCCATCGAAAAATTGTACATATTGCAAAGCTTTTACAAGTACATCAGCCTGTTGCACTGGCTGTAAACCATCCGTAAAAGCAATAGCTCCTGCTACATGCAAATCTATCATTTCGGTAAGTTCTTTTCCTTGAGCATTCATAGTGATTGCTCCTAGGGAATAAAAACTTACCGGCAATATTCTCGAACGATTTTGAATATACCCAATCGAGTTCTTGGTTTGGTGCACTGGTTCTACATTAGGTAGGCAAGCTACTTCGGTAAATCCGCCTTTCACTGCAGCCAGAGCTGCACTTTGTAAATCTTCCTTGTGTTCAAAACCGGGATCACCAATCCAGGCATTCATATCTAGCCACCCCACAGAAACGCATAAACCAGCCTGGTTAATTGTTTCTGTTTCTGAATTAGGTGTTGGTATATTTTGACTAATATCACTTATATAACCATCTTTAATCAATATATCAGTGGTACTCTGATGCAATTTAGAAGCGGGAGCAATTACTTTTACTGATTTAAGTAATACCTGCATGTTAGAAATATCGGATTAGTAAAATTTCTGTGAACATAAAAACAAGACACAATATTAGACAATATTTCCATAGAGGTACACCTAAATTTTCGGTTGTTAACTCTTTTTTTAAGTCTAGTTGGTTTGTAGCATTAATTACATGAATATTTTTTTGCCCTGCCGTAAGTCTTTGCAGTTCTTGTACTGTATACTGCTTTAAAAAAGATTCTTTTTTATCAAAATTAAAAGCTAATCTAGCTAGTACTGAATCTTTTTGGATTAATTCATAAAATCCTGCTTCGTTTGCCTCAGCCGGAATACCAAGAACCAATTCGTTTTTCCGAACTTGTTGCTCCGGAATGAAAGATGTGCTATCCTTACGTAATTGTACTATTTGGTCTGCTGGCGCACTTTGTTTAAAAGGAATAGTAAGAATACGATTACTCATGGAGTAGGCTAAAGGCTGTTGCTCCCGAGAACTAAGCATTCCTATTTTATACATTACCGGCACAAACAAAGCATGATTCTGAAAATCGGAATAAGCTTCTGTTAAAGGCGAAGCAAACATATAAATCTGACCATTGCCTAATCTAAAAGAAGACAAAAAGCTTCCCCCTTCTTTAAAAGATAAAATATCACTAGCAGACCGATTCCAGCGCCAAAGCCTGGTACCTTGTGGTAAAATAGTATTACGATTTTGCTCGCTGAATATATTTTGGAAAAACGGGTTACGTATTTCAGGGTACGCGAGTAAACTTTTACTTGCTCCTTGCTGATTCTGTACTAATTGCACATTGCTTAATTGTAATTTAGCTAAGAAACTTTGATAAGAATTATAATTAACCTTATCACCTGGTATGATAAGGATGTTACCTCCATCCTGAACAAATGAACGTAAGTTATCCGCCAAAGGAGCATCTATATCGTTAATGCTATTTAAAACAATTAAATCGGCCTGATTAATTTGTTTATAATTTATATTATTTACAGAGGAGGCTGTATATCTAAATATATTTTCGTTTGTAAATAGATTATTACCAATTAAGTTATTGGAATTAATTTCTAAAATCTTAATGCTTTCTGAAGGCTTTAGAATAAAATAAAAAGTATTATCAAAAGTCACTGGAAAATCTTCAATAACAATCCTGCAATTTGCCATATTGTTACTACTTAATCGGTAATTTAGGGTAAATGGAACGGTTCGGTTAGGTGGCACATTTACACTTAACGCTGAAACCTGTTTATTATCAATAAAGAATTTAACCTGACAATCTTTTTCCGTAATTCCTGCGTTACGTACTCTTACTTGAAGCGCATTCTCTTCATTTTGTCTTATAAATACATCTTCGCTATAAACAGTATCTATCAATAAGTTATTTTCACTTGAGCTTTGAATTGGTACTAAATAATATTCATTTACATTGTCAGGTATCTGGAAAGAATTAGGCTTAACTATCGACTTTTGAAAATCAGAGAATAGAAAACCCTTAAATGGCTTTCTATCTTCTTCTTGATTGAACCAGGAAAATATAGAATGCAGAGAACGGGAGTTAACCGCTTCTTTTATAAGCCCTACTTGTTTCTGAAAATTAGATTTATTTAAATCAGTATATGAAAACTTCGAATTTGTACTTATCTGGTAAGAAGAATTTACATTAAAAAACTTAGTTAATTCATTTGTTTGGTCTAGAGCAGTTTGCAATAAAGTATTATTGCCAATTTTAGCTTCATTCTGCATGCTAAATGAATTATCAATAAACACTTTCGCTCTATTAGTAGACAAACCTATCTTGTTTCCATTAGACAGGTATGGTTGGCTAAACAATAAAACTAATGAAATAATAAAACATATACGAGCTAGGAGAATGAGCCATTGTTTTAATCTCCTATGGCTAGCAGTAATGCTTTTTACTTCTTTAATAAATTTTAAATTAGTAAAGAAAACATGCTTCGCTCTTCGTAATTCAATTAAGTGTATTACAATAGGAATACTAACCGCGAGTAAACCATACAAGAAGGTCGGGAAGAGAAAACTCATTACAAATTTCTTTTTAAACTAAAGTATGTAATTTACTAACTTACATATAAAGAAGTTTATTATAATGTAATAAATTAGCTTTAAATCAAACTTTGTTATTAGAAGTTACCTCTTTATTGTCAGTATAATAAATAAATCATTTGTATTTTCTAAAGCCTTAGCGGGGATGCTGCTCGGCTTTCTGCTGTAAAACTTCTTAAACTGGCTGGTTCTATTTCGCTATTTGATAGTAGTAAACCGACTTACTTAAATTTAACTCCTAGCATGCCTTGCTGATGACTATTAATGTTTGGTGGCACATCTCTTCCATTAACTTCCGCTTTGGGAAGGGCTTCGAAGATTTTTTCTATGCTCTCTTTCTTTAGCTTTAGGTTAAGAGCCAATTTAGCATAAATTGCCTTGGTCCTCGTGAAGCGGTACTATAAGGTCACCAAGGTTCAAGGGTTAGATTACCAATCATTTCCACTAATCTTGGTAGGCAAGAACTTTTTGGAAGTTGTTCTCTTCTACTTGTACGTTAAGGTTCTAAATATTGACGTTCTAAATAGTGAGGTTCTAAATAGTTAATTATGGTAATACGTGATACCTAAACCCGTGATTATACCTTTCCAGGTTCTTTCATTTTTATAAAGAGAGAAGAATAAGGCAAGAATCCGCTACCCATTTCACTAAAAAGCAGAACGCCCGCATCTTCAAGGAAGGTGGGGGCGTTCAGAGGAAAAAAGGGGTTGGCGGCTACCTACTCTCCCGCATGTGATTGCAGTACCATTGGCGCTACGGGGCTTAACTGCTCTGTTCGGAAAGGGAAGAGGTGAACACCCGCGCTATAACCACCATTATTGTTCGGCTTACTGGTTAAGTAAGCGAAGCTGCCTGGGCAGCTTTGATAATGGCTAAAGTCTTATTCACTAGCACCACGTGCTAGCGTAACATAAATGGGCAAGAGAAAACGCTACCGTGGACTGGAAGTAAACAGGGTTTTTAAGAAAGTTTACGGGTAATTAGTACGGCTCAGCTTTGCAGTTTCTTGCTTTACACCTGCCGCCTATCAACGTGATCATCTCTCACGACCCTTAAAAGAAATCTCATCTTGAGGTGAGTTTCGCACTTAGATGCTTTCAGCGCTTATCTCATCCAAGCGTAGCTACCCGGCGCTGCAACTGGCGTCACAACCGGTGCACTAGCGGCTTGTCCAACCCGGTCCTCTCGTACTAAGGTCAGGTCCTCTCAAATTTCTTACGCCCACAACAGATAGGGACCGAACTGTCTCACGACGTTCTGAACCCAGCTCGCGTGCCACTTTAATCGGCGAACAGCCGAACCCTTGGGACCTTCTCCAGCCCCAGGACGTGACGAGCCGACATCGAGGTGCCAAACCTCCCCGTCGATATGAGCTCTTGGGGGAGATCAGCCTGTTATCCCCGGCGTACCTTTTATCCTTTGAGCGATGGCCCTTCCATGCGGAACCACCGGATCACTATATCCTACTTTCGTACCTGCTCGGCTTGTCGGCCTCACAGTCAAGCACCCTTTTGCTATTGCACTCTACGCACGGTTACCAAGCGTGCTGAGGGTACCTTTGAAAGCCTCCGTTACTCTTTTGGAGGCGACCACCCCAGTCAAACTACCCACCAAACACTGTTTCCCTTGCGAGATTAGGCTCCAAATAATTCAAGGGTGGTATTTCAACGTTGTCTCCACGATGCCTAGCGACACCGCTTCATAGACTCCCACCTATCCTACACATGAATTATCCAGAGTCAATGTTAAGCTATAGTAAAGGTGCACGGGGTCTTTCCGTCCCGTTGCGGGTACTCGGCATCTTCACCGAGACTACAATTTCACCGAGCTCACGGCTGAGACAGCGCCCAGATCGTTACACCATTCGTGCAGGTCGGAACTTACCCGACAAGGAATTTCGCTACCTTAGGACCGTTATAGTTACGGCCGCCGTTTACTGGGGCTTCGATTCAGAGCTTCGCCCTTGCGGACTAACCCCCCCTCTTAACCTTCCAGCACCGGGCAGGTGTCAGGCCTTATACTTCATCTTTCGATTTCGCAAAGCCATGTGTTTTTGTTAAACAGTCGCCTGGGCCTTTTCACTGCGGCTTCTTGCATTGCTGCAAGGAAGCGCCCCTTCTCCCGAAGTTACAGGGCCATTTTGCCGAGTTCCTTGGCCGTGATTCACTCGAGCGCCTGAGGATGCTCTCCTCGACTACCTGTGTCGGTTTACGGTACGGGTAGCTTCATAGTAAACGCTTAGCGGGTTTTCTTGGAAGTCGGATTAGGGTCATATCACCGCCCCCGAAGGGTTGGTGTACTATCGGCTTTCAGCTAGTTCGGCGGATTTGCCTACCAAACTACTACCTACCACCTTCAACGTACTATTCCGTCAGTACGCAGACCTTTCACTCCTCCGTCACCACATCACTCTATGAAGCTAGTACGGGAATATTAACCCGTTGTCCATCGACTTAACCTTTCGGTATTGCCTTAGGACCCGACTAACCCTGAACCGATTAGCGTTGTTCAGGAAACCTTAGTCTTACGGCGTGCAGGTTTCTCACCTGCATTATCGTTACTTATGCCTACATTTGCTTTTCTCATCGCTCCAGCACCCATTACCAGGCACCTTCAACGCCGATGAGAATGCTCCCCTACCACATGTATTACTACATATCCATAGCTTCGGTACTATACTTGATGCCCGATTATTATCGATGCCCTGTCGCTCGACCAGTGAGCTGTTACGCACTCTTTAAATGAATGGCTGCTTCCAAGCCAACATCCTGGCTGTTAAAGCAACTGGACCTCCTTTGTTCAACTTAGTATAGATTTAGGGACCTTAGCTGATGGTCTGGGTTGTTTCCCTCTCGGCGTGGGACCTTAGCACCCCACGCCTCACTGCCGCGTATATTTTAGAGCATTCGGAGTTCGTCTGGATTCGGTAGGATGTGACTCCCCCTAGTCCAATCGGTAGCTCTACCTCTCTAAAACTCTAACCACGACGCTGTTCCTAAAAACATTTCGGGGAGTACGAGCTATTTCTCAGTTTGATTGGCCTTTCACCCCTACCCTCAACTCATCCAAATCCTTTTCAACGGAAACTGGTTCGGTCCTCCATGTGGTGTTACCCACACTTCAACCTGGTCAAGGGTAGATCACAAAGTTTCGCGTCTACCCCCTCTGACTATGCGCCCTATTCAGACTCGCTTTCGCTGCGGCTCCATGTTTTCAAACATTTAACCTTGCCAGAGAGGAGTAACTCGTAGGCTCATTATGCAAAAGGCACGCCATCACCCCACGAAGAGGCTCTGACCGCTTGTAAGCGTATGGTTTCAGGTTCTATTTCACTCCTTTATTCAAGGTTCTTTTCACCTTTCCCTCACGGTACTGGTTCACTATCGGTCTCTCAAAAGTATTTAGCCTTACCGGATGGTACCGGTAGATTCAGACGGGATTTCGCTGGTCCCGCCCTACTCAGGATCCCACTAAGGCTGAAAAGCTTACGCTGACAGGGCTATCACCTTCTCTGGCTTACCTTTCCAGGTAATTTAGCTTTACTTTTCAGTCCCATCTCGTGGTCCTACAACCCCAGTATTGCCGTAACAATACTGGTTTGGGCTCTTCCCTTTTCGCTCGCCACTACTCAGGGAATCATTTTTATTTTCTCTTCCTCCGGGTACTTAGATGTTTCAGTTCTCCGGGTTTGCTCACCTTGCGGTGTGACTAGTCTTCAACTAGCCGGGTTGCCCCATTCGGAAATCTCGGGATCACTTCGTATGTGCCAATCCCCCGAGCTTATCGCAGCTTATCACGTCCTTCCTCGCCTTTGAGAGCCTAGGCATCCCCCATACGCCCTTAGTAACTTTCTTAAAAAATTTACTCTTTACTCGTATTTACAGTCTACTCTAGTTTTTCTCTTGCCATTATGTCAAAGAACTTTATCTTAGGCGTTAGTTGCTCGCTTGTGGGTCGATGGGATACATCGGCCAGCCAAACAAAAAATCCTAAGTTTAGTAGTAAAGACCTGTTGCCTTTACTGAGGTACTATTTAAGTGTGGAGAATAACGGAGTCGAACCGTTGACCTCCTGCGTGCAAAGCAGGCGCTCTAGCCAGCTGAGCTAATCCCCCATGTGCTGGTGGGCCTGCCTGGACTCGAACCAGGGACCTCTACATTATCAGTGTAGCGCTCTAACCACCTGAGCTACAAGCCCTCATTCTTCAGTTGAGTTGCATGCTCCGGCTTTCTTAAGCTTGAAGTCCTTCTTTCTTGTCCTTGCCCGCTCTCGTTTGCTTCTCAAGCTTACACGCAGCTATGATGCCACTTCTTTTTTTCCTGACTACTAACCAGTCGTTAGTAGCAATAAGGTTTGAATAAGAGAGAGAGAATAGCTAACCGGTTAGAGTAACCATCAGCTCCAGAAAGGAGGTGATCCAGCCGCACCTTCCGGTACGGCTACCTTGTTACGACTTAGCCCCAGTTACCAGTTTTACCCTAAATCGCTCCTAGACGGTTACGATCTTCAGGTCTCCCTGACTTCCATGGCTTGACGGGCGGTGTGTACAAGGCCCGGGAACGTATTCACCGCGTCATTGCTGATACGCGATTACTAGCGATTCCAGCTTCATGAGGTCGAGTTGCAGACCTCAATCCGAACTGAGAACGGTTTTTTGAGATTGGCATCTTATTACTAAGTAGCGACCCTCTGTACCGCCCATTGTAGCACGTGTGTAGCCCTAGGCGTAAGGGCCATGATGACTTGACGTCGTCCCCACCTTCCTCACTGCTTGCGCAGGCAGTCTCTCTAGAGTCCCCGGCATTACCCGCTGGCAACTAAAGATAGGGGTTGCGCTCGTTGCGGGACTTAACCCAACACCTCACGGCACGAGCTGACGACAGCCATGCAGCACCTTGCTTTGTGCCCCGAAGGGAAGCCTCATCTCTGAGGCGGTCACGCGCATTCTAGCCTAGGTAAGGTTCCTCGCGTATCATCGAATTAAACCACATGCTCCACCGCTTGTGCGGGCCCCCGTCAATTCCTTTGAGTTTCACCCTTGCGGGCGTACTCCCCAGGTGGATAACTTAACGCTTTCGCTAAGACGCTGGCCGTGTATCGCCAACATCGAGTTATCATCGTTTACGGCGTGGACTACCAGGGTATCTAATCCTGTTCGCTCCCCACGCTTTCGTGCCTCAGCGTCAGTTACAGTCTAGTAAGCTGCCTTCGCAATCGGTGTTCTGGATAGTATCTATGCATTTCACCGCTACACTATCCATTCCGCCTACCTCGTCTGTACTCAAGCCTGACAGTATCCATGGCAGTTCAACAGTTGAGCTGTTGGCTTTCACCACGGACTTATCAAGCCGCCTACGCACCCTTTAAACCCAATAAATCCGGACAACGCTTGCACCCTCCGTATTACCGCGGCTGCTGGCACGGAGTTAGCCGGTGCTTATTCACCAGGTACCGTCAGTTCCCTTCGCAAAGGTATTTTCTTCCCTGGTAAAAGCCGTTTACAACCCAGAAGGCCTTCATCCGGCACGCGGCATGGCTGGGTCAGAGTTTCCTCCATTGCCCAATATTCCCTACTGCTGCCTCCCGTAGGAGTCTGGTCCGTATCTCAGTACCAGTGTGGGGGATCATCCTCTCAGAACCCCTAGTCATCGTTGCCTTGGTGAGCCGTTACCTCCACCAACTAGCTAATGACACGCATGCCCATCTTTTATCGCCGTAGCTTTAATCATCCTCAGATGCCCTCAAATGATATTATGCGGTATTAATCCGAATTTCTTCGGGCTATCCCCCAATAAAAGGTAGGTTGCATACGCGTTACGCACCCGTGCGCCACTAACTGGAGTATTGCTACTCCAGCCCGTTCGACTTGCATGTATTAGGCCTGCCGCTAGCGTTCATCCTGAGCCAGGATCAAACTCTCCATTGTAGAATATAATTTGTGAGTATCACTACTCAAATTTGTCTCGCTGGATGGTTACCTGCTCTTTTAACATAAGACCCTCTCACCATCAAGATGAGATGTAGCACTTATGCGGTTTGCTATTCTCTTTTCTCACTCATTCAAAGAACTTTTGTAAACCTGTCGTTTACTTAGGCAACCTTCTTAACTGCTCATTAAGCAAGATTATTTTCTCTCTTTTTCCCGTCTTTTCTCTTTTGAAAAAACCTTGTTTCGTTTTGGGAGTGCAAAGGTCAACATCTTTTTCCTTCTTTCCAAATCTGAAAGTAAAAATTTTAATCTTTTTTTTTCACTCCCCTATTTCCTCCTCCCTCTCTCCGAAAACTACCTCTTCGCTCCTTCAAACGAAAAGGCTTTCCTGCCTGCTTTTCTTGCCTCAACCTGCTGTCGATTTGGGAGGGCAAAAGTCCGAATCTTTTCTCAAACCTCCAAACTTTAAGGAAACTTTTTTTTCGAAATTTACCGGGCTTTAATCGGCGCTTTTCGCCGAAACAGAAGACAAAAGTACGAGCCTTTCCCCGCTTGCGCAAACTTTCTGCTCACTTTATTTTACCCCCCTTATGGGTCCCTACTTTTTATCGGAGTAGAACCCCGGTCCAGCCGGCTACCAGACTCTTCTTTTTCTTTTCGGGCTCGCCTCCCGCCCATGCTTTTGGCCGAAGAAAAAAAGGAAACTTATCTCCCCCTTTTTCGTTGCGGTGCACAAAGGTAACACTTCCCCCGCCGCTTTTCCTAATACCAACCCCCATTTTCCCTCGCCCCCGGCCTAACTCCCTGATTCCCCCCCAAGAAAAAATTCCTCCTAAGCCCCTTTCTCGTTCCTATATTAAGCCACTTTACATTCGAATAAAGACTTGGATTTACATATATCTTTTTAGCTATTTTCTTAAAGTGCTAATTCTATCCGGGCCAACACTTACAATTGTTATTGGAATTTGCAGTTGGTTTTCTAAGAAGTTAATGTAGGAGTGAAATGCATCTGGCAGACCATCGAAACTTACAATTTTACTAGTATCAGCTTTCCAACCGGGCAAAGTAGTGTAATAAGGTGTTAATTCCCCATCAATAAATTGGTGCGGAACAGTATCTATTAATTCGCCGGAAGGTAATTTATAGTGGGTACATACCTTAATTTCTTCAAAATCATCTAACACATCAGCCTTCATCATATTAAGCTGAGTAACTCCATTTAACATAATGGAATATTTTAAAGTTGGCAGATCTATCCAACCGCATCGGCGAGGCCTACCCGTAGTTGATCCAAACTCATGACCGGCCTGGCGAATGTTCTCTCCTACCTGGTCTAACAATTCTGTCGGAAAAGGACCACTACCTACTCGCGTACAGTACGCTTTAAATATACCATATACTTCGCCAATATGCCTTGGAGCCACACCTAAACCAGTACAAGCTCCAGCAACTAAGGTATTAGAAGACGTAACAAAGGGATACGTACCAAAATCAATATCCAGCAAAGACCCTTGTGCTCCTTCAGCTAAAATACGCTTCCCATCTTTTAGGGCTTGGTTAATCATATATTCACTATCCACTAACCGAAGAGTTTTTAAGTACTCAACAGCTTCAAAAAATTCTTTTTCCTGCTCTGAAATATCTAAGTCACGCTGGTAAAAACTTACTGTTTTCCGATGCCGTTCAATTATCCGATTATATCGGTCATTAAAATCGGCAAGCAAAATATCTCCAACGCGCAAACCAGAGCGGCCTATTTTATCTTGGTAAGTTGGACCAATTCCCTTAAGTGTAGAACCAATCTTATTTTCACCTAAAGCTTCTTCGGATACCCGGTCAATAAATTTATGGGAAGGAAGAATAAGAGATGCTTTTTTTGATATAAAAAGGTTTTTAGCTGCATCCACACCGCGAGCAGATAGTTTTTCCATTTCCGCTTTAAAAATTATTGGATCTAGCACTACACCATTGCCAATAATATTAATAATGTCAGGATGAAAAACACCAGAGGGTATTTGGTGCAGAACATGCTTAATACCATCGAATTCTAAAGTATGGCCTGCATTAGGCCCACCTTGAAAACGCGCTACAATGTCGTAAGTAGGTGCTAATACGTCTACAATTTTACCTTTGCCTTCGTCGCCCCACTGAAGACCAATTAATATATCTACTGCCATTTAAATAAGGAGTATTTAGTGAAAATAAGGATGTTAAGGAATTAATTAAACCTGAATAAGAGAGGAAATTCAGGACTTACTTAAAAAATCGGCAGCTGCCTGATCTGTATCTGTTATTGTAAATATATTATTGAGTTTAGTAATAATAAGGAGTTTACGAATTTGTTCTGACGGATTGATCAGCACCATTTCACCTCCCCGATTACGAAACTTAGTTAATAAAGAAACCAAAACGCCAATACCACTGCTATTTATAAAACGCACTTCTGATAAATCTACGGCACAAAGCAACTTTGTATTATTAATGCTACTATTTACCAGCTCAACTAATTGTTGAGAATCCGGGTTACCAATTAAATCACCTTGTAATCGAACGTAAACTATATCTTCTGTAACGGTACTTTCCAGTTTCATGAATTTTGCGCGTTGTTTTTTGCCCGGCAATCAGCACAGATGCCGTATAAATTCAAAGAATGGTGCAAGATATGAAAATTTAATAGTTCCCCTACCATGGTCTGAATATTATGAATTCGAGGATCGCAGAACTCGACAACCTTATGGCACTCCGTACAAATTACGTGGTCGTGCTGCCGGTACCCATACGATTTTTCATACTGAGCCAGATTACGGCCAAATTGGTGCTTACTTACTAAATCGTTTTCTACCAGTAAATCTAAGGTGTTATACACCGTAGCCCGACTTACCTGATAATTCTTATTCTTCATACTAATGTACAACGACTCTACATCGAAGTGTCCAGTACGGGAATAAATTTCTTCCAGAATGGCGTAGCGCTCGGGAGTTTTCCGCAAACCTTTACTTTCGAGGTAAGCGGTAAATATTTTTTTTACTTCGTTATATTTTATTGGATCTAACACGTTTATAACCTTTCATTAAAAACTTACTAAAATTTACTAAATTCTACCTTTAAGTAGAGTAATCAAACTATTATGAATCGAATCGTTCTACCAGAATTACTCCGTTCACCCGGTTAAGACGCTGAATTAACTTTTCTAAATGGCTGGTATCGTTAACAAAAACCATAATTTTACCATCAAAAATTCCGTCATGCGAATCTAAAGTAATAGACCGCATATTTACCTTTAAGCTATTAGAAATAACTTTAGTTAAATCATTTACCATTCCTACCCGGTCTGTGCCTTTAATCCGAATTCCGGCCAGAAATACTAATTCATATTGATCTGTCCATTTAGCTTTTACAATGCGATTACCGTAATTAGACATTAATTCTACCGCTTTCGGGCAAGAGGTACGGTGAATAATTATGCCTTCTGTTTCCGTCTCAAAACCAAATACATCATCGCCCGGAATAGGATTACAGCAAGCAGCAATGCTATAAGCTATTTTAGAGGTATTCTCCCCGATTACCAACATGTCAGAGGTTACTCCTCGTATTTTCTGTACTTCCTTGTCGAAGCTTTTTTGATCGAAATGGTCATTTTTTACCCGCTCAAGAACCAGATTATGATCAAAAATCTCTTCTTTAATATCCTTGACCTCAATCTTATTAATGGCTATCCGGAAGTAAAACTCCTGCGGATGCGGCACATGAAAGAAAGTAAAAAGGCGGTTTAAATTAGATAAGGAAGGTTCAATTCCTAACTGTTGCAAACGCTTCTCTACGATAGTTTTGCCTTCTTCTGCTTTAATTTTCCGATCTTCTCGTAAGTATTCTTTAATTTTTGACCGTGCCCGGGAAGTAGTTGCAAATTTAAGCCACTCTTCGGATGGCCGTTGTTTTTGGGAAGTTAATATTTCTACCTGGTCGCCGTTATGAAGCCGATAACTTAAGGGAACAAGCTTTTGATTTACTTTTGCCCCGATACATTGCGTGCCAATTTGGGTATGAATTTCAAAGGCAAAATCCAGAGCGGTAGCTTTATCCGGTAAAATAATTAACTGACCTTTTGGCGTAAATACAAAAACCTCTTCGACAAATAAATTTTTCCGGAAGTCATCCATAAACTCCAGCGCATTAGAATTATTTGTGTCGAGCATGTCCCGAACCTTATTGATCCATTGCTCCAATCCTGATTCATGCCCGCCGGTATTACCTTCGCTCTTATATTTCCAATGAGCTGCATAACCTTTTTCCGCAATATCATCCATGCGCTGGCTCCGGATTTGAACTTCTACCCATTGTCCCGTATGACTCATGACCGTAGTATGTAACGACTCGTAACCATTAGCACGTGGCGTACTTACCCAATCCCGCAATCGATCCGGATTGGGTTGATAAAAATCGGTTACAATGGAATAAACCGACCAACATGCTGCTTTTTCTATTTCTAAAGGCACATTCAAAATAATCCGGATAGCAAATAAGTCATATACTTCATCGAAGGTGATATTTTGCTTACGAATTTTCTTTAGAATAGAGTAGATGGATTTAGGACGCCCTTTTACTTCAAAATCAAACCCTTGCCGCGCTAATTCTTCTTCCAGAGGCGATACAAAATCTTTAATAAACTTGTTTCGGGCTAATTTTGTTTGCCGGATTTTATTCGTTATTTCTTTATAGGTTTCGGTATCGGTATATTTTAGATATAAATCTTCCAACTCCGATTTTATAGCGTACAGGCCCAGGCGATGAGCCAATGGGGCATACAGATACATTGTTTCCGAGGCAATTTTTAATTGTTTGTCCCGAGCCATGCTATCCAGGGTACGCATATTATGTAAGCGGTCAGCCAGCTTAATCAGAATTACACGTACATCGTCCGAAAGAGTAAGAAGCATTTTCCGGAAATTTTCGGCTTGCTGCGACGTACCATAATCAAAAACGCCGGAAATTTTAGTAAGTCCTTCAATAATCCGAGCTACGCTGTGCCCAAATTCCCGCTCTATATCCGGAATTTCGAGTTCAGTATCTTCTACTACATCGTGCAACAAGGCGGCCACAATAGAGGTAGTACCCAAACCAATTTCTTCTACAGCAATTTGTGCTACCGCTAATGGATGCAGAATGTAAGGCTCGCCCGACTTACGACGCATATTCTTGTGCGCCTCTAACGAGGTATTAAATGCTTTTTTAATAATTTTTGCATCATTATCTTTTAAAAAAGGCTTGGCATATTTTAGTAACCGGCGATAATGACGTAGAATTTCTTTTCGCTCTTCTTCTGGGTCAATCATTTTTGTATAAGGTGCGTTTCGTCGCATTTTACATAATAGCAATTGCTAAACGTTTAGCGTCTTCTTACTTGGAACCAAATGTACTTATCCTAATAACATAATTTACTACTATATCGTGCCTATTTTAAGCGAGAACTACTTTACAGGAAAACTTCTGATATTAAATTAAAAAGGCCAACATTAACTATATAACTGTTATACCCGCCTATATTGCTTTATTTAAGTAAAATATTTTACAAAAAAAACATATAGCACCTTGCATTTAGCTCCAGATTTAGTACCTTTGCAGCATAATTGAAAAGCCTTGCGGATGTGGCGAAATTGGTAGACGCACTAGACTTAGGATCTAGCGCTTCACGGCATGGGGGTTCGAGTCCCTTCATCCGCACTTCAACACCCTCAACATTCCTGTGTTGAGGGTTTATTTTTAATGCAGTTTCCAATAACCTAAATTTGTAAGCCTTGAACATTACCTTAAATCAAAACGACACAACCAATGCTAACTTGAAGGTAGTATTGCAGGAAGCGGATTACGCTCCTAAAGTTGACGAAAAAATAAAAGAATACACCAAAAAGGCACAGATCAAAGGATTTCGCCCGGGCAAAGTTCCGGCTGGCCTTATCCGTAAAATGTACGGCAAAAGTATTCTGGCTGAAGAAATCAACGGCTTGCTTTCTAAATCTGTTAACGACTATATCAAAGAAAATAACATAAAGATTTTAGGTGAGCCGTTACCCGATGAAACAAAGCAAAACACGATAGACTGGGATAATCAAAAAGAATTTGAGTTTGATTTTGAATTAGGCATACTGCCAGATTTTGATTTAGATCTAGCGGCAGGTGAAACATTAGATGCTTATAAAATTGAACTGGACGAGGAAACCATAAACCAGGTACACGAGCATTTGCAACGTCAGTACGGCGAAACAGCTAACCCGGAAACTTCTGAAGCAAACGATTATTTATCAGGTGAGCTCCGCCAAGTGGATGGCGAATTTAAAACCACTACCCTCCTACCTATAAATAAAATAAAGAAAAATCAAGAGCAGTTTATTGGCGTTAAACCAGGCGAAGTAATTACTTTTGATCTGCAAGAAGTATTCGATCAGGATGCTGGAGCCATTTCGCATGTTACCGGCCAGAAGAAATCGGAAGCTGCCGAACTAAAAGGGAACTTCGAATTTGCCGTAGAAAAGATTAACCGCACTACGGCTGCTGAATTGAATCAGGAATTATTTGATAAAATTTTCGGCAAAGACGCTGTAACTACCGAAGAAGAATTTAATGCCAAGTTGCGTGAGACCTTAGCGGAAAATTACCAGCAAGAGGCTGATAAAGTATTAAAGAATAAACTGGTAGAAAAACTGGTTAAAGAAACAAATATTACCTTACCAGAAGAATTCTTTAAAAAATGGCTGGCGATTTCTAACCAGGGTAAATTAACTCCGGAGCAAATTGAGCAGAACTTTGAGCAATACAAAGACGAGCTTAAGTGGTCAATGATTCGCAATAAGGTAGTTGAAGAAAATGACATTAAAGTTTCGAACCAGGAAGTAGTAGATGCTACCAAGGCTAAGATGTTTGCGCAATTTAATATGCCTGATATTTCGGAAGAGTTAGCAGAAACCATGAGTGGTTATATTGATAATTATCTGAAACAAAATAACGGTCGTAACTACATTAACGAATACGAAGCCATTTTGGCAGAAAAAGTATTAGATGTATTAAAAGATAAAGTTACTGTAGTCGAAAAGTCAGTAACGGCGGATGAGTTCCGGAATTTATCGTTCTAATTTCCACTTTTCGAAAACAAAAAGCTTAAAAAGTCCTTATAATAAGGACTTTTTTATTTTTGCATGATTTCTGTTATTTGCTTACCCTATTACCTGTTTTATATTTTACTTAAATCATTTAAGACCCTACTTTATGTACTATAAAGATGAATTCAGAAAATTTGCCGTAAAAGGGCAAGGTTTAAGCGGTTTAGGCGTAGATCAGTATTTAAGCCACGTCGAAAATACCACTAACCTGCACCGCATTGAAAGCATGACCCGCTCGGTAATTGAGGAACGTCCCACTAATTTCCGGGAGATTGATGTATTCTCTCGTTTAATTATGGACCGCATTATTTTCCTGGGCACGCAGGTAGATGATTTTATTGCGAACATTATTACGGCTCAACTTCTGTTCTTAGAATCTTCGGATTCCAAGAAAGATATTTTATTATATATCAACAGTCCTGGTGGTTCAGTATATGCCGGATTAGGTATTTACGATACCATGCAGTATGTTAAGCCCGACGTAGCTACTATTTGCACCGGTTTAGCTGCTTCTATGGGGGCTGTATTACTTTGCGGTGGCGCTAAAAACAAACGTTCGGCTTTACCGCATGCTCGCGTAATGATTCACCAACCTATGGGTGGTACCCAAGGTCAAGCTTCGGATATTGAAATTACGGCCCGGGAAATTCTAAAATTGAAAAAAGAATTATACGAAATTATTGCTTCGCACAGCGGTAAAAGCTACCAGGAAGTGCACGATAACTCTGATCGGGATTACTGGATGCGCGCCGATGAAGCTAAAGAATATGGCTTAATCGACGAAGTTTTAATTCGGCCAAGCGCTTAAATTTATAATCTATTTCATCAGGAAGCTTACCTTAACAGTTGTTGAGGTAAGCTTTTTTGTGTAAAATAATTTATTTAGTAAATCAGATTGGCTAATCAAGCAGTTTTACTAAATTCTCCTTTATCTTAATCCAAGGCTGGTTTAGGTTAATTGTACAAACTCGTACTCTATTTCCGCTTAATACATACTCCAGGTTCAATTCTGTATTTACAACCGGATACAACAATATTCCTTCTACGGTCTGGTTAGGGTGAATTAAAGGCGAATTTTGCAGATAAGTAAACAGTTGGTATAAATGTTTAGAATGGAGTTTCTCTTTTTGATGATGCGGCAGGAGAGCTTTTTTGTAAAACTTGGTATCTATAATTATTTTCCGGTCTGCCGATTGTAAAGAGATATCGGTGTACATTACCGGCAGGTAATCCTGTATTTCTTCTGTATTTTCTGCGCTCTTCCAATTAATTCTTTCTGATTTTACGCTGAAACCAGATTGCTCTCTTCGGTAAAAATTTCGGACAAAAGCTTCGAAAATAGCCGCCATTTGCTTTTTATCCTTCAAAAAAGCTTTAAATGTATATGCCTTATGGTCGTTGGTAGGCAATAAATTTTGCCGGATAAAAGTGCAGCAATTTAAGACAAATCGGTAGCGCGCTAATTGATAACGGGGTAATTGCGCTGGCACATTTACCTGAATAGTAGAAGAAAGCGGCTGCACTAATGCAAAAGCAGGCAAAAAAGCGTTTATTTTTTTGTAAAAACCAGAAGATAAATTAACGGTTTGCTGTAGTTCTAAAAGAGTAGTTTTAATAATCTGGTTAGGTATAATATCATGACTAAGTTCCTCAACGGAACAAATTGTTTGACCAGGTGCAGATTTTAAATTATAACGGATTGTTTCGTTTAACAATAACTTTCCTTTAATTCCTTTTATCTGCTGTTTTTGAGTTTTATAATCAGTAGCTAAACCTTGAGTTAATAAATGTTGTACTTCTGGTAGCAGCATGCTTACCAAAAGATTTACTGAATCTGCACCGGTTTCATTACCTACTAACTCTGGGTTGGGCAGCCAATCTATTTTATCCCATGCATAACTAAGCAGGTAGTATATGTTTTGAATGGGAATTACCATAATAATTTACCCAACTCTTAGTTTTTGAAGTTGCACGGCTACTTGCTTCGGATTATCGAACCAATATTCTTCTAACAAAGGAGCTATTTCATTTTCAATTATCCCATTAAACCATTTAAAACCAGAACCTAAAGGCGGGTTACTAAAATAACTATGGCCAATGCGAAAACCGGGACCTAAATTAGAATCATCAGCAATCCTTTGATTCAATTTAGTTAAACTATTACTAATATGAATTACTAAATCCGGCAATACGTTTTTACTTAGAAGATACTGGTGAAATTGCTCGTTAAACTGCGGCTCCATTCTAAAGAATGCAAAACGCCGCCGCAAAGCATAATCTAACAAGGTTAAAGCCCGATCAGCCGTATTCATAGTTCCAATCACAAATACGTTTTCGGGGATATAAAACTTTTCGCTTTCTGATTGCCCGTACGTAAGTGAGGTAGCAAAGGCAGGTCCACGTTTATCAGCTTCCAGCAGAAACAACATCTCTCCAAAAATACTGCTTACATTGCCGCGGTTTATTTCCTCAATTATAAAATAATAAGATTGCTCCGGATCAGTCACTGCCCGTTGACAAAAGTTATAAAATACTCCGTTTGTCAGCTTAAACTTTCCTTCGGTATCGGGTCGATAACCCTGGATAAAATCATCGTAGGCGTAATTACTGTGAAACTGAACAATTTCTATACGGTCTAAATCCTGCCTGCCCTGATCTAAAAAGGCCAACCGTTTAGCCAGAAAAGATTTTCCGGTACCCGGGGGGCCTTGCAGAATAAGGTTCATTTTACGGCGTAAAGCCGCCATTAAACTTTGTAATTGGTGTTCTTCTAAAAAAATTTCTTCTAATGCCTGAACTAGAGAGTAACTCTCGACTTTATTAGCCTTATAAGTAATTTTTGGTTCAGCAACTAATTCCAGAGAAGGCGAGGGACTACTAAGAGCTAAGGCTATTTCGGCGGGAACAGCTACCTCGGTTACAACTTTGTCATCTTCCGGAGGAAGCAGAAATAAGGGCCGTTTATTCACCACCGAAAAACCCAATTTTTCCAGATACGAATTGGCAGTAATCCCGGCGGAGGTAACCCATTCGGCCGCTGTACCACTGGCTACCTGGTGAGCTAAACGCAATAACTCCCGGGGTGGATAACGTTTACCTTTATAAACCACATCGTATACCGTAGAAGCCCGTAAATTAATTTGCTGCCGATCAATGTGATTAATCGCCTGCAAAATGTGCTCCCTAGTGATACTTTTAAGTTGAATAGCTGTCATAAACCGTTATTACCCTAACAACGTACAAATTAATAGGTTAGGTTCAGAAAAAATAATAGGATTTAAGCAAGTTTTTTTCTTTTTAAAATATAAACTTACAAGACTTAAAATTAGAAATGTTCAATAAAAGATTTTAAGCTTACTAAATACGTATAAATATCTAACATACAATATTTTAAATGTTAAAAATGTGTGAATAAAAATATGTATCCATAAAATTTCTATTTAGTACCTTTGTAATAGATTATATTAAAATATCCTTTACTACAAATAATTATATGGCCGATGTAACGTGCTCTTTCTGCGGAAAAACAAAAAAAGAAGTATCTATAATGATTTCGGGCATTAATGCTCACATCTGCGAAAGGTGTATCGGCCAGGCGCAGCAAATCCTTAACGAAGAAAATAAAATTCGTTCTAATAGCCGCTCTCCTAAATTTAATTTAGTAAAACCAAAAGAAATGAAGGAGTACCTGGACCAATTTGTGGTGGGTCAGGACGAGGCGAAGAAAGTAATGTCGGTAGCGGTTTACAATCATTATAAGCGCTTAATGCAAACCGTTAAGTCAGACGATGTAGTGATTGAGAAATCAAATATTATAATGGTGGGCGAAACGGGTACCGGAAAAACTTTTCTGGCGCGTATGCTGGCTGGGGTTTTGCAAGTTCCATTCTGTATTGCCGATGCAACCGTATTAACCGAAGCTGGTTATGTGGGCGAAGACGTAGAAAGTATTTTAACCCGTTTGCTACAAGCGGCCGATTACAACGTAGAAGCGGCCGAGCGTGGCATTGTATACATTGATGAGATTGATAAAATTGCCCGCAAAAGTGATAACCCGTCGATTACCCGCGATGTAAGTGGTGAAGGCGTACAGCAGGCTTTATTGAAATTACTCGAAGGTACTTCCGTGAATGTACCCCCACAAGGTGGCCGCAAACATCCGGAACAAAAAATGATTTCGGTAAACACCGAAAATATTTTGTTTATCTGCGGTGGCGCTTTTGTAGGCATTGACCGGCTTATTAAAAATCGTATGAATGCCAAACCGATTGGCTTTTCGAAATCGGCGGCTGATAATGCGGAGAATACTGATAATTATCTGCGTTATATTTCTGCTCAGGATTTAAAAACTTTTGGCCTTATTCCTGAATTAATTGGTCGCTTACCTGTTTTAACGCACTTAAATCCGTTAGATAAATCAACGTTGCGCTTAATTTTAACCGAACCTAAAAACTCGATTATTAAACAATACAAGCGCTTGTTCGAAATGGAGAATATTACCCTTAGTTTTGCCGAAGAAGCATTGGACTACATTGTAGACAAAGCCGCCGAGTACAAGTTAGGAGCCCGTGGTTTACGTTCTATCTGCGAAGGTATTATGACCGAAGCTATGTTTGAACTTCCTTCGCAACAAGGCACTTCTGACCTGGTTATTGATTTAGAATACGCTCGTCATCAGTTTGAAAAATCGTCTTTAAAGCAATTAAAAGTTGCATAGGATTTGACGCTAGATACTAGACGCTAGATAAAAGATTAAATAAAAACAAAGGCGGCTCCTAAGTATTTAGGAGCCACCTTTGTTTTTATCTATTTAAACTCTAGTAAAAAGTCTACTATCTAAAGTCTAATGACCAGCATCTAAAGACAAGTAATTTACCATTAATTCAGCGGCCTTCGCAGCAGATTTTGCTTCGCCTAATAAATTACGAAGATCTTGGTAATCGCCTTTTTGCTGCTGAATTACTGCGTCGTCTTTTGTAATCTTTCTTAATTCAGCAATAATATTTCTACTGTTCAAATCATTTTGAATAAGCTCTTTTACTACTGGTTTACCGGCGATTAAATTTACTAAGGAAATATAGGGTACTTTAATTACAGCCCGCGCAATCCAGTACGATAGGGCGCTGGTACTGTAACAAACTACCTGCGGCACATTAAACAAAGCTGTTTCGAGAGTAGCAGTACCCGAAGTAACTAAAGAGGCCTGAGCATTAGCCAGTAAATCGTAAGTTTGGTTAGTTACCACACTTACATTATCTTTTTTCTCGATGTTTCGGTAATACTCCGGATTTAAGTTAGAAACTGCCGCAATTACAAACTGGTACTCCGGAAAATCCGACACCACGCTTAGCATTACGGATAAAATAGCTTCTATTTCTTGTTTACGACTACCCGGTAGAATAGCAATTATAGGTTTATTTACTAAATTATTTTGTTGCCTGAATGAGGGGTTAGCTTGATGCGCACTTACTAAATCTGCAATAGGGTTACCTATATAATCTACTTTATAATCAAACTGCTGGTAAAAATCTGCTTCGAACGGCATTATAACAAACATCCGGTCTACCAGCTTTTTAATAGTATGCACCCGGCCCTGGTTCCAGGCCCAAATTTTAGGAGAAATGTAGTAGAACACTTTTAAACCATTGGCTTTCGCGAATTTGGCAATACGAAGATTGAAGCCGGCATAATCTACTAAAATAACCACATCTGGTTGGTAAGCTAAAATATCGGCTTTGCATTCCCGGAGAAAGCGAACTATTTTAAATAAATTAGTAATTGCTTCCTTAAAACCCATAAAAGCCAACTCGCGGTAATGGCGCACCAAATACCCACCGGTCGCTTCCATCATATCGCCGCCCCAGTAGCGAAACTCAGCGTTAGTATCTTGCTTTTGGAGTTCCTGCATTAACTTAGCTGCGTGTAAATCGCCGGAACGCTCGCCCGCAATCAGATAATATTTCAATATTTTAGATGGTTGAATTGTTAAATTGCTGGATGGTTGAATTGTAAGTTGGCTTAATGATTTTATTGCTGAATGACTATCGTACCAGATAATAAAATAATTCCGATAACACCTCCACAACCTAACAATTCAACACTATACTTATTTTACTCGCCAAGATATTCTACAAAATTGCGGGGTGTTTCGTATAATTTAAGGCTGTGTAACTGAGCCGAACTGGAAATTTTAGATATAAGTGGTTTTAGTATATTCCAAAATTCGATAACTAAGTTTTCGGTACTGGCTAGTTTGCCTTCCATAAAAGCTACATCCAGGTTCAGGTTTTTATGATCTACTTTTTGGATGATATGGTCCCGGATAAGTAAGCTGAGTTTCTTCAGGTCTATTACAAAACCAGTATCCGGATCGGGAGTACCTTTAACCGTTACAATCAATTCGTAGTTATGGCCATGCCAATTAGCGTTTGCACACGGTCCGAACACTTCTTTGTTCTTCGCTATCGACCAATTTGGGTTGAACAGCTTATGCGCTGCATTAAAGTGTTCTAGTCTGCTTATATAAACCATCAGTTGAAATGATATTGCTTTTTCAACAGCAAATATACGAAAAAAGGCACCCCGAAAAACGAAGTAATAATACCAATCGGCAAACCAGCGGGCGGGTAAATAAAACGAGATAAAATATCGCAGGCGATCATAAACACACCACCTAACCAGGCACACACCAAAAGGTTATTTTTATACGTAATTCCCATTAATGCTCGCGTAACGTGCGGAATAATTATACCTACAAACCCTACTGAACCTGCTAAAGCTACCGAGAAACCACAAAGTACGGCGACCGTAATTAAAATAAGCCAGCGGGTACGTACCACGTGTACGCCTAAAGCATGCGCCCGTTCGGACCCTAATAATAAAGTATTTAATTCTTTCACCTGAAACCGGAAGAGAAGCAAAGCTAAAATTAAGGCAATAGCCGGATAAGCTAAGAAATCCCAATTTGCCCGCCCAAAATCTCCCATCGACCAGAATAAAATTGATTTAATATTACTCTCAGAGCCAAAGAGAAAAGTAAAAAAACTTACTAAAGCTGTGAGAAGCGAGCTAATGGCAATGCCCGCTAATAATAGTTGAGTGGGTATAATCTGACCTTTCCGGTAACCTAAGGCAATAACTAAAACTGTAACGCCAAAAGCACCTATTAAGGCAAAAAAGGGTGGTAAATAAATGGTTCCCCAGGTAGTAGCTATTACACCCGAAATACTTAAGGAGGCGCCTAACGATGCCCCGGAAGCAGTACCTAAAATATACGGATCGGCTAAGGGGTTATTGACCATGGCTTGCATTAAATAACCGCAAAACGACAGGGAACTGCCTACCAATAAGGCTAACAACAAGCGGGGCAGACGCAACTGTACAATGGCAAAATGGACAGGATTATCAGGTTCATAAGCCAGAATCGCAGCTTGCACATCGGCGAGTGAGGTTTCAAAGCTGCCAACCAATAGGCCCGTTCCTAACACCAACAGGAGCAGAACAATTAGTACTACATAAATAATTAGGTTCTTCGTCAAAGTTTCAGGAAAGATTGCAGTTCGCGTACCGACTCCACAACCCGCGGACTAGGCCGGGACATTAAGTCGTCGGTGGCAGCAAATATACGGCGGTTTTGATAAGCATTCGTTTGTTTTAATTCCGGGTACTGCTGAAAGAAAGTACTATCCATTTTCCCGAAGGTGCCACCAATAATTACATCTGGATTTACTTTTAAAATATACTCGCGGGTTAAAGCCGGATAAGGCTGCGACATTACTTCTGTAACGGCGTTCTCTGCGCCAATTACATGAAGTTTATCTGTAAATATAGTATTGCGTCCGTACACATAAATGGGATCGTTCCAGGTTATAGCTAATACCTTGGGTTTATATGCGGTATTTCCCTTTAGAGCCGCTATCTTTTTTAATTGTTTTTGTAAAGAATCAGCATAATACATGGCGTAAGCATCGCGGTGCATAATGCGGCCAATATCCACTAAGCGGTCAAAAATATCGTTTAATTTCCCGAATGTTTGAAAATAAACCGGAATACCTAATTCCTGAATGCGGGCGGCTACTTCGGGCGGAGTAATACCATCTACTGTAAAAATCAAATCCGGCTTTAGCTGTACTAATTTTTCATAATCCATTGGGTAATTATTTACCACTGGTTTACTTTTTACCTGAGCCGGATAGTTGCAATTCTGCGTACGGGCTATTATTTGGCTTTCGTCGCATACGGCAAACAACATTTCAGTAGCCGAGGGAGCCAGCGCCATTACCCGTTTAGGATAATGCGGAATTTTTAATTTTCTTCCTAAATCGTCGGTTATGGTAATATATTCTTTAACAGATAAATCTGTTTTCACTTTCTTGGATTTAGACTGACAGCCTGCTTCGGCAAAAAGTAAAAGCAACATGCCACACCATAGCCCTAATAAAAAACTTTTAATTTTTAATTTTTGCTGCATTCTATTCTAATGTACTCTGTATAAGTAAAGGCACTTTCTTTAAAACAACAAATCAGTAAGCCTATTTGAGTTAACCGTGCCGGGTATTGATTTTTTCGTAAATTTAGCGCTTAAGTTTAGAACAGGTTGTAAATAAAATTTAAATATGATAGTAGTAACCGGGGCTGCGGGTTTTATTGGTTCTTGTCTGGTAAGTCGGCTAAACGCTGATAATTTTAATGATATTATTGTAGTCGATAATTTTTCGGTAGCAAAAAAGGAAAACAACCTGCAAGGAAAAAAAATTAAACGCTACGTAGATCGTAACGATTTTTTTGATTGGCTAGCGGATAACTACGAAGAAGTAGAATTTATTTTTCACATGGGTGCCCGCACCGATACTACTGAAATTAGTAAGGATATTTTTGATTTACTTAATCTTAATTATTCTAAAAAAGTTTGGGAAGCTTGCTGCGAGTATCAAATTCCACTGGTTTACGCTTCTTCGGCCGCTACTTACGGGGCCGGCAAATTAGGTTACGACGACGATGAAGCTATTTTACCGCTGCTAAACCCTTTGAACCCGTATGGCGATTCTAAGCATGAATTTGATAAGTGGGTATTACAGCAAACAGCTAAACCATTTTTTTGGGCAGGGTTAAAGTTTTTTAATGTGTATGGTCCCAACGAATACCACAAGGGCCGTATGGCATCGGTTATTTTCCATGCTTTTAACCAAATTAATGATAATGGCCGATTAAAACTTTTTAAATCGCACCACCCGGATTATAAAGATGGGGAGCAAATGCGAGACTTTGTGTACGTAAAAGATGTAGTAGAAGTGTGTTATTTTTTAATGCATTTACGGCAGCACTCCGGTATTTACAATTTGGGAAGTGGCCAGGCCCGTACGTTTCTGGATTTAGCCTTTAATACTTTTACGGCCATGAACAGAGACATAAATATTGATTTTGTGGATACGCCTTTAGTAATCCGCGATAATTACCAATACTTTACTGAGGCCAACATGCAAAAACTAAAAAATATTGGTTTTATCCGGCCTTTCTACACTTTAGAAGACGGGATAACGGATTACGTACAACAATACTTAATTCCTAATAAGTATCTGTAAAAAACAAAACCCCTCCTGAGTTCAGGAGGGGTTTTGTTTTATTAGCTTATCTAATTCAGCAAATACTTAAATTTCCCAGTTTTTAATAATTAATGTGCATCCACTGGTAGCTTAACGTTCTTTTTAAATTTTTGCAGGTATAGCAACGGAATAGAGCACAACATAATCATACCGGAAATCCAATAAGCATCGGTATACGATAAGAGCATAGTCTGTTTTATCACGGTACCTTCAATAGCCCGGTACGCTGCGGTTTTAGCATCGAGCAACGAATACCCCTTTGCCACAAAAGTTTGCATTAAGCCTTGGAACCGTTGCAGGAAAGCCGGATTAAACTCATTAATATTTACCAGCAAGTCGTTGCGGTGAATACCAGAGCGCACATGAATTAAAGTAGTAAGTAAAGCAATACCAAATGATCCGCCTAACTGCCGCATCATGTTATTTAACCCGGTTCCTTGCCCTAATTCCTTACCTTTTAAATCCTGAATAGCTAAAGTAGTAAGTGGAACGAACAATAAAGCCATACCTACGCCCCGGATAGCTAAAGGCCAGAAGAAATCGTGGGTACCGCTCACTAAAGTAGATTTAATCAGCATCTGGGAAAAAACAAAAAACAAGAACATCCCCACGGTAGCCATAAATTGAGCCGGTACGCCCCGCTGCAGCATTTTACCCACAAAAGGCATCATTACAATGGTAAACAAACCACCGGGCAATAGTAATTCGCCGGTTTGCTGCGCCGTGAAACCCAATAAAGTCTGGCAGAAAACGGGGAATACAAACATAGATCCGTAAAGCCCCAAACCCAGCACAAAAGAAGTAAACATACCTACGCTAAAGCTTCTGTGCCGCATAATTTTAAAGTTCACAATAGGGTGCTTGGTACTTTTTTCGCGCCAAATAAATAAAATGGTGCCAATTACCGAAGTTGCCGATAATACAATAATGTAAGGAGCGGCAAACCAATCTTCTGATTCTCCTTTTTCCAATACGGTTTGTAAACTACCTACCGCTAAGGCCAGTAAAGCAATGCCCCACCAATCAATGGGTTGGCCTTTACCATCTCGTGGAGTTTCGCGCACAAAAGTGTAGGTGGCAAAAGCGGCAATAGCACCTACGGGTATGTTCACGTAAAAAATCCAGGGCCAGGCAAAATTATCAGTAATGTAGCCGCCAATGGTAGGCCCAATAGTAGGACCAACTACCGCTCCTAAACCAAATAAAGCCGTAGCGGTACCTACCTGTTCAGGTGGCCAGGTTTCCAGTAAAATAGCTTGTGCCGTAGAAATTAAACCACCACCTGCTAAACCTTGCAGAATACGAAAAGCAATGAGTTCTTCCAGAGTAGTAGCATTACCGCACAAGAAAGAGGCAATGGTAAATAATACAATTGAGCCTAAAAAGTAATTCTTGCGGCCAAAATAACTTCCCAGCCAACCCGACATGGGTAATATAATTACGTTAGCCACGCCATAACCCGTTGTTATCCAAGCTATATCTTCGAGGGTGGCCCCTAAATTTCCTTGCATCTGCGGAATAGATACGTTTACAATGGTGGTATCAATCAGCTCGAGCAAAGAAGCGGTAATTACCGTGATGGTAATTACCCACTTTTTCAATCCGGTTTCAGCCATAATTATTCCTGCGTGATTACCGAAACCCGTACGCTCATTCCGGGCCGTAATTGATCCATTATCTCTTTCCGGGTATTAATTTTAATTTTAACCGGTACCCGCTGCACTACTTTCACAAAGTTACCGGTCGCATTATCGGGAGGTAATAAAGAAAACTTAGCGCCCGTAGCCGGCGAAAAATTATAAATTTCGCCCATTACTTTTTCTTCCGGAAAAGCATCTACTTCAATATTTACTTTTTGGCCGGAGCGTAATTTTTCTAATTGCGTTTCTTTAAAGTTGGCGGTAACGTACAAGCTGTTTTCGTTTACTATGGAAAATAAGCTTTGTCCGGCCTGTATCAACTGGCCTTTCTGCACATTCTTTTTAGAAGCAATCCCAGAGGCAGGAGCCTTAACCTGGGCGTAAGAAAGTTGCAGATTAGCAAAATCAATATCGGCCTGGCGCTGGTCTATGCCGGTGGTGGTAGCAGCCAGCTGTGAACGGGTAGTACCTACCTGCTGGTTAGCTGCCCGGTATTGTCCTTTAGCTGCTTCCAGGTTAGCTGCTGCTGCATCGCGTTCGGCTTTTGCCTGATCAAATTGTTGCTGGGTAATAGAACCATCCTGAATTAAGTTAGCGTAGCGGTTATAATCCTGAGTGGCTTTCCAGAGCCGGGCTTCGGCGGCTTCTATGTTGGCTTTGGCACTAGTTAGGTTAGCGGCGGTAGCGGTAATTTGAGCCTGCGATACATTAATATTAGCACTGGTACCGCGGCGGGCGGCTTCGGCTTGCTCTAACCGAATGCGTAAGTCCCGGTCATCTAGCTTTACTACTATCTGGCCTTGCTTTACCGGTTGGTTTTCTTCAAAGTTGATTTCTTCCACGTACCCTCCTACCCGGGCCACTACCGGACTAATATCGCCGTCAATCTGCGCATCGTCGGTATCTACGTGTTTGCCATAATAAATATATTCCCGAATACCGAATATAGCTCCTCCCAGTAATACAAGCCCTAGAATGATAGGAATTACCTTATTTGACTTTTTCTTTTTCTTTTTTTCGATTATTATTTCTGTTGCTGTCTCCATGACACTAAAAAATTATTTTTGCGAGATTTTTCCGGTTGATTTTAATAAAGTATAGTAAGCAATTTGAGCATCGGCGCGGGCAAGTTCCAGGTTTATCTGGGCCTGAAACAGTTCCGATTGAGCATCTACCCGCTCGGTGGCAGTTGCTACTTTGTTTTGGTACTGCGAGGCAGTGGTACGATCATTTTCCTGAGCCTGCACAATGGAGGTTTCCAGAATTTTGATCCGTTCCAGCGCTTTTACATAATTTTGGTAACTCTGATTTACTTCGGTTTTTATTTGATCCGTTACTATGTCGCGGTTAATGTCTACTTGCGTTTTCTGGATGCGGGCTTCGTTAATTTTATTTTTGTTTTGCCATATCCGGTCAAAATTCCAGGCTACGGTAGCAGCGGCTGTAACCGGAGCTATAAATCCATTAGTATGGGGTACAAATGGGCCTTTCAGGTTAACGTAGTAAGCATCCGTTCCCACCAAAACGGTTGGCATGGCATCGGCTTTAATGGATTTTATGTTTAAATCGGCTACCTGGCTGTTTAAACCAAGTGATTTTAATTCCTGGCGATTCGCAATAGACGCATCCATAAAAGTGGTTAAGGCAGGGATTTCGGTGGCCGGATTATGTAATTCTTCGGTTTGTAAATCAGTATTATCGGGCAATCCTAATAATATACCTAGATTATAGACCACAATTTTCCGGTTTGTTTCCAGATCCACGCCGGATAGCTCCACATTGCTGCGTTGCAATTGAAAGCGTAATACATCATTTCTGGTTACAATACCTTGCTCGAAGAACCGCTGCGCCTGTTTTATTTGCCGATCAATAGCTTGCAGGTTTTGATCTACCACTTTTTTACTTTGTTGCAGCTTATACAAGTTGTAATAAGCACTGGTAATGCTGTAAATTATTTCTTCCTGGTCTTTATCGGCATCTAACCGGGCTATTTCGGTGAGTAATTGGGTACTTTCGCGGGCATAACGTAGTTTATTCCCGGCAAACAAAACCTCTTGCAAACCGGCAATGCCAATAGCTGCATCCGCGTGTTTAGGTAAAATAATTGGTTGTTGTTCGGGGGTTAGTTGTACTTTATTTGCGAGTATTTCGGCGTGGTTGTATGTATAACTCACACTACCGGTAGGCAAACGGCTATCCAACGCTTGATGGTACCGCACTATTGCCTGATCAATTTTCGATTGGGCTAATTTTAAATTTTTACTATTGCGTATTCCTAAATCTACCGCTTCGCTTAATGAAAGTACTTTTACATTTTGTGCCGAAGCGGCTATAGTTTGTACACTTAACAAAATTACTAAAACCAATTTGTAAAGTCGGTTCGTGCAACTCCATTCTACTTTACGGAAAGTATCCCGAAATCTTAGTTTCATTTTTTTAATAAATAAGCTTGTAAATAATCCTGTATAAAATGCTTGATGCGAGGTCTTAATTGTGTTTCCAATACGTTGGGTTCATTCAAATCCATTTCCAGCAACCGCGACGAAATATGAGTAGAATTAGAAATATAATATTTGGTACCCAGGATACTGGCAATGGTCATCTCCACATCCACGGAACGAAAAGAACCGTTATCTATACCTTCCTGAATAATAGCTTTAATAGCATTAATGTTATTTAAAACTTGGTTAGTAATAGTTTCTGTAATTTCCGGACGTTGGTTTAAAGAAAGCTCCCGGTGAATTAATCGGTGAAAAGAATTATTTACTAACACCCGATCCAAGTATATATCTAAAGCTTTAGTTAGTTTTTCCCAAGTAGGAATTGGTTGCTCTTTAATGGCCACTAAGGCTTGCCGCATTGAATTTATCCGGCGTTCTAAAACCGCTTTTAGTAACCCGTCTTTAGAGCCAAAGTAATAATTTAGCATAGCTATATTTACTCCAGCTTCCGTTGCTAAGTATCTGGTAGAAGCTCCTTCATATCCTACTTCACCGAAAATCCTTTCTGCTACTTCTATAATATGGTCTCTCTTATCCAGCTTCATAATTTTTTGTGAATAATAAATTACCTGCAAAATTAATCAATCGATTGATTAATTACAAATGTAATTTTAAGATATTTCTAAACTCTGAAGCTATGGATTAAAATTTTTAATGCTGAAAAACGGAATAATTAAAAAAAGGATACACAATTTACCTAAACTCTTTTAAATTATTAGTAAGCAGATTAGGACTATAAGTATAAATACGGAAGTAACTTACGGAACAACTTTGCGTTCATTTAAAGAAGAAGTAGTTTTACTTTAATAATCATTAATTCTAAACTCTTAACCACCCAAAGGTGCGTAAACTACACAAAGATGAATTTCAATAGTAACAAAGAAAAAATCAGTTATATTATTGGTCGGGATATGGCCGCCAACTTTCAGAAACAAGGCCTAGAAGTAGATCCGGAAATATTCTTGCAAGGCTTTAAAGAAGCCACTGCGGGTCAGAAATCGCAGCTTAGCCAGGAAGATGTACAAGCAGCCATGATGGAACTTCAGCAGCTAATGGCCAGCCGGCAAAATACCGCAACTGGCCGGCAAGGAGAAATAAATCAGCAGGAAGGCGAAGCTTTCCTGGCCGAAAACAAAAACCGTCCGGAGGTAGTTAGTTTGCCAAGTGGCCTGCAATACCAGGTATTAAACCAAGGTTCCGGTAAATCACCTTCCAAGAACGATTCGGTTACTACGCATTACCACGGTACCTTGCTGGACGGAACTGTATTTGATTCATCGTACGAACGCGGTGAACCAGCCACCTTCCCAGTAAACGGAGTTATTGCGGGCTGGACCGAAGCTTTACAAAAAATGAAAGAAGGCGATAAGTGGCGGTTGTTTATTCCATCCAATTTAGCTTACGGAACCCGTGGTGCCGGCGGCGATATCGGACCTAATGCTACTCTTATTTTTGACGTAGAATTATTATCGGTTAACTAAATCAGAGACTACTTATTAGTATAGTAAGTAACACACCTTTTAATTGCTGCCAAAGTAAAACTCGGTTCAATCAGCCAAATTTATTGGAGCAAATCCGATAATTTTGCTAAATGCAATCAGTTTTACTTTGGCAGCAATCCTATGAATAACACAGGCAATGTCGACGGAGCTGATAGAAGAATATTACCCGGAAAAAGGTTACTCCAGCGACCATCTAACCTTAACATCTGAAGCGCTGGAAATTAAACATCGCGCCCATCGGTATATTTTACCGCTTAATCAAATAGAATCGATTGATTTAAGGCACATTCGGTTGCTGTTCTATTACTTAGCGGGCGGATTTACCCTAACGCTTTCGTTATTAGCCATTTTAAACAACTTTATTTCTCCGCTGCCTGGTATATTACTCGTTTTAATTGGTATTGTTGGTCTTTATTTCGGATTGAGAGGAAAAATAAGTTTACAAATCAGTACCACCACAAACGACTACGTTTTCTGGTTTTCGGGTAAGTATCCGCCTTTTTTACAATTTGTAAACATCGTTCGTCATCGTATTATTACGCAAACGGCTTCGGAACACGGCAACTTAAGCCTATCCGACGATTAGTTCAGGCAATTATTTACTTAATTTATCCATTCAGCCATTTATTTAAAACAGCCGTTTGTTCTTTGGTAGGTTTTTCATTCGGCAAGATGCTAAAACGACGCATTTCGGTGGCAACCAAGGGAAACTCTAAAGTCAAAATCTGACCATCGCGGTTTACGAGCAAACTAATAGGTTGACCAACCCGGGCACCCGCCAAAGATAGATTTACATCGTCGGTAATACGGTAGCCGTTTACAGCTAAAATCTCGTCGTTCACGTTTAAACCTCCTTGCCACGCACTGCCGTCCCGAGTTACGGATGTAACTATTTGCTTGCCGGTTGTTAGCGATACTTTCGCCCCTAAGCTAGGTTCGGTTTTGTTATTATTCTGGTTAATAAAGCGTAAACCGGCGTAATTAAAATAAGTAGCGTAATCAGGAGTTTTGGTACCGTAAATATAATCATTAAAGAAAGTATCGAGCTTTCCACCGGCTATACTCTCGGCCGCTTGTTTAAATTCAACATCAGTAAAACCCCGATCCAGTTTTTTATAATATTGTTGGTACAACTGGCGCATTAAGTCATCTAAACTTTTCTGGCCTTTGGTACGGTGCAAAATTTCCAGATTTAGTAACTGACCAATTACCGCTCCTTTGGAATAATAAGAAGTGCCGGAATTAGTAGAATTTTCGTTAGGCCGGTAATATTTAATCCAGGCATCGAAACTCGATTCGGCCGCCGATTGTACCCGAACGCCCGGAGTATTCTCCAGATCGCTTATTTCTTTGGCGCTAGTAGTCAGATATTGTTCGTTGGTTTGAAAACCGCTACGGCGCAAAATTAAATTAGCGTAATAACTCGTAAAACCTTCTGATACCCAAAGTAAATTGGTATACGTTTCGGCATCGTAATTAAAAGGACCTAAACCAGCCGGACGCAGACGTTTTACATTCCAAAGGTGAAAGTACTCGTGGGCTACCAAACTTAAAATACTGTTATAACCCGTAGACGAAGCATAATTCCATTTTTTCACCTGCAAAGTGGTCGAGTATTTATGCTCCAATCCTCCCCCGCCATTGTTGGTATTATGAATAATAAATAAGTAATGGTTAATTGGCTGATCGCCCATAATTTGGGTAGCCGTAGTAGTTACTTTTTTTAAATCGGCTAAAAACTTGTCTTTGTTCACGTTCGATTCTCCGAACATCGCTACTTGATGGGGTACGCCATTTACCTCAAACTGCCACACGTTATGGTTACCAATCTCAATCGGCGAGTCTACTACTTCGTCGTAATTAGTTGCCTGAAAAGTAAAAGGCTGACTTTCGTTAACTGGCACCAGGGCAGTAGAAACTACTTTCCAATCTTTATAAGGCACTATTTTAATCTCGGATTTTTCATTTTGTAAACCGTCGGGGTACATGAAAACACTGGCTCCGTTGACATAACCGTGTTCGGCGTCCAGAAAACTGGTACGCACCGTTAACTCAAAAGCATATACTTTGTAAGTAACTTTAACCTGCGGTACTTTTTGCGAATAAATACGCCAGGTATTTTTATTTATCTTTTCGTAACGTAACTTTTGGTTATTTGCACTAGCAGTAAAACCCTCCACGTTTTTGGCGTATTCCCGAACTAAGTACGAACCAGGTGTCCAGACCGGCATTTTAACCTCAACATATTCTTTCTGGGGGCTGGCAAATGTCATTTCAACTTCAAAGTAATGAGTTTGGGGTTGTGGCATTGCCAGTGTATAATTTACTTTAGCCGCCGCCCAGGTTTTTATGGGTAGAAATAAAATTATTAATAAAGAAGAAAAGAAAATTCGTTTACAGAAAGTTAAAGACATAGATAATGAATGGTAAAAACTAAGTTAAAAAAGCAAATAAAAGCTATTAGGTTTATTTAGAAGGGCTTTTAAGTTCTTATTGAATAATAGAGAATCTGACTAGTGTTTTAATATGATGTTATTGTTGTCTAATATTTTATTTCATACAAAAGTACTAGATAAAAAGATAGAAAAAAGAGCCTCTACTTTCAAAAGTAATATGGCTATACGGAGTTGGCCAGAATTTAAAAGTAAAAGGTAAAAAAAAACCTGCCTGTTTCATACAAGATGAAACAGGCAGGCTATAAATCCTTTAAAATCTTACCAAGTTACCAGTTGTATTTCAAACCAGTGATCTTTTCAGACCTTAAAAATAATGTTAATCTGTTATAAGTGGTAAAACCAACTTAGAACAAACCTCCATTGAAGGATACAACATTATTCAAACCTGATAAAATTTGTTTGGGACTAGACATTTGTACCTCCTTTCTTTAAATCCGACATATCTTACCGGGGTTGCCAAGCACCTTATGGCGCGGCCGGTAAGCCGTAGCACTCACTACTATGTTATAAAGATATATTTTATCCATTAGGTTCAAAAATATTTTACTATTTTTTTAGGAATATATTTGGAATAAAAACATTATCAACCGCTTAATTTTTCAAATACATGTCTGTTAATTACCACAGAAACCGTGTTTTTAGCAATTAATTGGGTACTAAACTGTTACAAGTTACTTTATTTTAAATTGCATATTTCTTTTAAGTAAATACATCAATATTAAGCATTTAAAAGAAAAAAGTTTAATAAATAAGGCACTAACCGTCTTTGTTAATCCTTACACTTCTCAGATTATTTTTTAATAAACCGGAGAGATTGTACCTCCTGATTTGTCTGCACGTGCAGTACATACACGCCTGCCTTCAAACTTTGAACATCCAATTCTAATTGATGATTTTTTACTATTTGTTGTTTTTGGGTACTTACCTGTGCTCCTGTTATATCTGTAACAAAAGTTATCACCTGATCTTCGATCCCTGGCAGGAAGAGGGTTAATTTATTAATTACCGGGTTAGGGAAAATACTTATTATTCTGGTATTCTGGTTTAAAGAAGGCTCTTGATTAGCCAGGCGATTTGAATTAGCAACCGGAATAACTTCAATGGCGGCAACGCAAGCCTTATCTACAACGGATATAAATGATAAATGTAGCATACCATCAGTAACCAGTACATTTTTGGTAGCTATAACGGCTTTCCGGGCCCCACCTGCCGCCGCGAAAATATCATAATTAGTCAACCAAGAGGTTCCTTCGGCGTTTACATTAAACTTTCGTTTGCCACTAGTTACAAAAGCAATTTCGGCAAAGTACAGCTTAACTGTGTAATTACCGTTGGTAACCGGTATGGAATAGTTAAAACTACCACCCGAAGTTTCTGCTTTACGGGTAGTTTGGTACAAGGCATCATCGTTGGTTCCATAAATTTCGGCGGTAGTAGAGGTAATAGTACTTGCCCCAATAAAGTAGGCATCGTTACTAAATTCACCTAAGGAAGTTGCAACAGCATTGCCACCACTGTTAATTCGTAGAGTTTTAGCAGTAAGCTCACCTACCGAAATAGAGATTGTTTTGGCCGCAGAAGTTTGACATCCCCAGGTTACAGTATAAGTAAAAGAATCTGTCCCGGTAAAGCCAGGCTTAGGCGTGTATAACCGATTTGGCCCGGAACCCTTTACCCTTCCGTTTTTAGGTTGAGAAACAATAGTATAAACCAGTGGGTTTCCACCCGTGCCCGATAAGGTAATTGCTTTGGGAGTATTTAAAGAGGTAACTACACTTTGTGCTTTTGCTACCGGATTGGCTTTTTGCAGAATAAGGCTGCCTTGCGGTGAACCCCCATCGGCCGATTTGTTTAAATGACGCAGGACGGTAAAAGTGCCTTTAGGAGTAAGCCGAAAGATAGTGCCGCCCTGATAAGTTCCCCCTTCACTATTCATTCCAAATAAATTTCCCTTACTGTCCCGGACTAAACTTCCATTTGGTTTACTGCCATCAGTAATTTTATCAAAATTATAAAGTACGGTAACTGTACCGGAAGAATTTACTTTAAAAATAGTGCCATATCCTTTACTACCACCTACTGGAGTTAATCCATAGAAATTACCTTCTGCATCCTGGCTTAAACTGCCCCTTGTAAATCCCCCGCTGGCATTGGTAAAATTATATAAAACACTGAAAGCACCCTTTGGAGTAATTTTAAAAATAGTACCACCCGTGTTGGTGCCACCTATATGAGTGGTGCCATAAAAATTACCATCCTTCCCTTTTACCAAGGTAGCTTTTGAATCAGCACCATCGCTAAAACTTAACTGCCGGATAGTGGTTAGAGTACCGGAAGGGGTAATTTTATAAACGGTGCCCCCACCAATGGTGCCTCCCTGAAAAGTAATACCGTAAAAATTATTATCGTTACCTTGCACTAAACCACCATAAGGATTTCTTCCGTTAGTGTTAAAATCAAAAGAGTGTAAAACCCTAAAAGTACCACCAGGAGTAATTTTGAATATAGTGCCATAACCGTTCTTGCCTCCCGTGCTGGCTGTACCATAAAAATTTCCATCATTGGCCTGAATTAAAGCGCTTTCCGGGTTTGCTCCATCGGTGTTAATGTTTAAAGAATACAGAGTAGTAAAAGTACCATCGGTACACATTTTAAAAATAGTACCATTGCCATGCTTACCTCCCTGAGAAGTAGTACCGTAATAAAAGCCATCTTTGCCTTGCACTAAACTACTATAAGGCGTATTCCCCTGGTTATCGTTGGGTAGTGCTACTAGTACAGTAAAGGTACCCGCCGGCGTAATCTTAAAAATAGTACCATAGCTACTAGGCCCGTAACTCCCCGCCATGCCATAAAAAATACCATCATTGCCTTGCACTAAACTTCCCCGTGGGTTGGCGCCAGTTGTTGAAAAATCCAGGTGCTTTAAAACAGTAAAAGTACCGCCCGGAGTTAGTTTAAAAATAGTACCATAATAATTATTCCCGCCATCGGAAGTCATGCCGTAAAAATTACCATCTGAGCCCCTAACCAGGTTGCCATACGGGTGACTACCATCTTCGGAACGAAAAGCATGTAAAACCGAGAAAGCCCCTTTGGCTGTAATTTTAAAAATGGTGCCATTAAAGTTTTCTCCTCCGGCGTATGTCATGCCGTAAAAGTTACCATCTGATGATTGTATTAAGCTGCCTCCCGGAAGGCCTCCATCTGTATCATTATTGAATGATCGTAGAACCGCAAACCTACCAGTTGGGGTAACTTTAAAAATAGTACCGTATCCGTAAGTACCTCCCTGAGAGGTCATGCCATAGAAATTACCGTCTTTTCCTTGTACTAAATTGCCGGAAGAAGCTCCGCCGTTCGTGGTTCCGTTAAAGGAGCGTAAAACGGTAAATACTCCGGCGGGCGTAATTTTAAAGATTGTTCCATAATCATACTTGCCGCCCAGCAAAGTCATGCCATAAAAATTACCATCAGAGCCCTGAACTAAACTACCTTCCGGCGCACCACCATCAATAGGTTTATTTAAATGATGCAAGACAGTTAAAGTGCCACCAGGAGTAACTTTAAAGATAGTACCGTTCTTATTGGCTCCGCCAACATACGTCATGCCGTAAAAATTACCATCAGTACCTAACACCAAATTTCCGCGCGGAGAAACGCCCTCCGGAAAATCTAAATGATGAAGAATAGTTACTTTGCTGTCGGGTGTCATTTTAAAAATAGTACCTCCTGAATTAATGCCCCCTTCAGCCGTCATACCATAAAAATTGCCGTCTTTTCCTTTCGTTAAGTCGCCGAAGGGCGAGGAACCTAACTTGTAAAAGCCTTTACGCATAGTAAAATTAGTGCCGCTACTGTTAATAGTAAATGCGGTACCGCCACCCTGCGGACCTTCGATAGAGTTAAGCCCCAGTAATACTTCTTGCGCAATTGCATTTGGTGTTAAAAAAAGCACCAGAAAAAGTGCAGTGAACCACGAAGCCAGATGTTTAAAGTTTAAATCAGCGGTGAAGCTTTTAAATACTTTTCCCTTCTTAGATTGACTGCGAGGAATAAAACTTTTTCGTGAAACAGAATACTGTAATAGTGGTTTCATAAACAGTAACTTTAGATAAGATTAAAGAAAAGAATACAAAGCGTATTCCCTTAAAATTAAACCTTTACAAGATCAGCCAAGCTGCTATATTCAAGCAAAATTTAAATAAAATAAAGTTTTAAAGCTACTTATCTTCTTTATCTTTTTTCAAGATAATTTATACAAAATTTAATAAATATTCTGAGTGAAATAGGGCACTTATAGGAGAATTTGAAGTAAAGTAACCCAGTGCTTCTCCGCTATCTGTAATTCATTTATAATACCGGATTAAGTTAAATGCTAAAAATCAGGACAAGCTGAATTATAAAACGAGAAAGAATCAGGACCGAAACAAAGAATCCGGTAAGTTTTAGTAAATAATTAAAGCTTACCAGATTCTTTGTTTTTATAAAACTTGTGTAAAAGAGTAATTTATTCCTAAAAAGAAAATTTACTTAGTTGTAAACCTTTATAGAATAAGCGATTAATAAGCTTAATCTTCCAGTAAAATTTGTAAGTGCTGCACTTCGTGGCCGGATATTAACCGCACAATGTACATTCCCGGATCCTGGTGACTGGAATCCCAGGTCGCTTCAATTAATTTGCAGGCGGGAGCAATTCCCGTTTTAAGTTGATTCACTAAGCTACCGGTTAAATCGTAAATTTCTAAAGTGTAATCTTGCTCTTCCGGAAAAGAAAACTGAATAGTGGTTTGGTCCTGGAAAGGGTTAGGAAAATTGGTAAGACTGACTGTTTCAAAAGTGGGGTCTTCATTCGGATAAGCTTCATCAGGGAAATCTTCTACTGCTAGAGAATCTGTACCAGTGCTATAACTGGTATCTATCGAGCTACTGCCCGCCACATTTACTACTTTAAATGAAATAGTGAGGGGAGTACCTGCCGTACCAGCTCCTTTGGCCAGAGTGTAAGGAGTTGTTTTTAAAGTATAATCACCAAGAGTTGGAATCCAAGCGCTATAATTTCCGGAAACATCGCCAAAAACTGCGTAAGGAGCGGCAGTTTCTGTTTTGCTTAAATTAGTTTTACCACTCACTACCATAACCACGCTACCCACAATTTCCGGATTGGTATTGGCCCGGATATTTAAATTTTTTGTAGGTAATGTGGCTAGATTAAGAATGGATCCGTTCGAAATCGTCCGGATTTCTTTATCGGTATCCGCATTCATTAAAGTATAACTAACTACTTTCTGACCAGCAGTAGTACTATTACTTACATTAATGGCTACTTGAGAAGGATTACTGCTGGCATTGCTGTTATCTTTTACGATTAAGCTAAAGACATACGTACCGGCCACCAAATTGCTTACGGTAGGTTTTGCTACGCTTTTGCTGCTAAAGGTAGCCGTATTAGGGCCGCTCGCCTGAGCCCATAGATAGCTAGCTATACTGCCATCGGCATCCGTTCCGGAACCATTTAAGATAATGCTACTCGTAGGAAGATACATGGTGCTATTGGCTCCCGCCGAAGCTATAGGTATTTGATTCCCGGTGGTTTGATTTACTACCTGAAAATTTATTGTGAGGGCCGCCCCAGTAGTAGCACCAGTGGTTTTGGAGTAAGGTGTAGCCTGTAAAGTGTAATTGCCTACCGTAGGTGACCAGGCATTATAATCTGTGCCGGATGCCCCAAATACAATGTAGGGAGCAGTAGCCTCCGAGCGGTTCAGGGTTTCTGCGCCTTTTAAAGCAAAGGCTACTCCTATCGTATTGGTACTGGTATTTACCCGGATGTTCAGCCTCTTAGTAGGTAAGCTACCTAAATTTAAAGTGGCACCATTCGTAATAGTTTGTATATCGGTATCTGAATCAGCGTTTAATAAAGTAAAACCAAGTATCTGCTGATCAGAAGTGCTACTATTACTTACCGTAATACTTACCTGAGCCGGGTTACTGCTGGTATTATTGTTATCTTTTACGATTAAGCTAAAGACATACGTACCGGCCACCAAATTGCTTACGGTAGGCTTCGCCACGGTTTTGCTGCTGAAGGTAGCTGTATTGGGGCCACTCGCTTGAGCCCATAGAAAACTAGCTATATTGCCATCGGCATCTGAACCCGAACCATTTAGAGTAGTACTGGTAGCCGGAAGATAAACCGTACTATTGGAACCCGCTGAAGCGACTGGTGCCTGGTTATTAGTAGTTTGATTTACTACCTGAAAATTTACCGTGAGAGAAGTTCCGGTCTGTCCATTAGTAGCAGGCGTAGCCTTTAACGTATAATTTCCAATGGCTGGTACCCAGGCGTTGTAATTATTTCCCGTTGCCCCAAATGCGGCAAAAGGTGCACCTGATTCTGTTCGGGTTAAATCCTGCGCGCCGCTTAAGTTAAAAATTACACTGCCTATCGTAGTTATATTCGTATTGGCCCGGATATTTAAGTTTTTAGTAGGTAAAGTAGCCAGATTTAAAATAGCACCACTAGCCAGGGTTTGAATATCGGTATCCGTATCGGCGTTTAATAAAGTAAAACTTTCTACTTCCTGGTTTATAACCGGTGGCATATCTGGTCCTCCTAAATCCAGGTTAATCATCCAAAAATCGGTATCTCCCCGGTTACTACTATTTTTATCGCTGCCAGCCCCGGAGTTAGAAGTTCCGCTTAATAAACAGCCTCCGGTGTTATTTAATTGCAGCGCCTGCAGGTTATCGTAACCTTCTCCGCCAAAGGTTCTATTCCATTGCTTATTGCCGGCTGCATCTATTTTTACAATCCAATAATCAGATTCCCCTTTCGAACCAGTTGATTTGTCGCCTCCAACCGGCGAATCCGAAGCGCCGCCGAGTAAGAATCCATTATCGTACGTTTGCGTTATAGCTTGCAGGTAGTCATTATTATTGCCGCCGTATGTTTTTTCCCACTTTTTGTTTCCAGAGCCATCTATTTTTACCAGCCAATAATCGCTAAGGCCGTTAGAGCCTTCGGATTTATCAGCGCTGGCAGGACTGTTAGAAATGCCTCCCAGTAAATACCCCCCATCCGAAGTTGAAAGGCAGGTTTCTAAGTTTTCTTCCTGATTTCCCCCGTAAGTTCTATCCCATTGTTTATTGCCGCTGGCGTCTACTTTTACGATCCAATAATCAGCAAATCCTTTAGAACCAGCTGACTTATCTCCACTACCGGAAGAATAAGAATAACCTGCTACTATAAATCCATTGTCGTTGGTGGTTTGTATGGTTTGTAGGTAATCGTAGCTGCTGCCACCAAAACTTTTATCCCATTGTTTATTTCCGTTGGCATCTACTTTTACCAACCAATAATCTTGTAATCCTTTAGAGCCGGCTGTCTTGTTGTAACCGGTTTTTCCGCTCACCGGTGAGTCAGAAGTGCCTCCTAAAAGATAACCGCCATCGCGGGTTGCTACTACCGATTTCAGGTAATCGTTGCTGGAACCACCAAAACTTTTATCCCATTGTTTATTACCGGATGCATCCAGTTTTATAATCCAGTAATCGTACTGACTAGAAGCAGCAATAGATTTATCGCCGCTTACCGGAGAATTTGAACTTCCCCCCAAAATGTAACCGCCATCGGCAGTTTGCCAGGCAGCTTGCAGGAAATCAGAACCGGAGCCGCCAAAGGTTTTGTCCCACTGTTCATTGCCATCGCCGTTGGTTTTTACTAGCCAATAATCCTGAAGCCCTTTATTACCCGTTGATTTAGTACCATTAACGCTAGAAGAAGAAGTGCCTCCTAAAAGAAAACCATTATCTTTAGTTGCAACAGTAGTTATCAGAAGATCCGAATTATTTCCTCCAAAAGATTTATCCCAAATTTTACTCGTTTGACTGAAGACAGATTGCTTGAAAATAAAGCACAGCAATAGTACAAAAAATACTTTCGTAAATTTTCTTGTCATAAATGGATTAGATCAGATTGTTTAAAAGCCGGAATTAGTATAAAGAATAACCTGGCAAATGCATTTATATAACAATTGCTTCATTATTCCAGATCGCCCTTAAAGTTTATTTTACATATCGGTTGTTATTGCAAATTGTATTTTACTATAGATTTACTTAATAAATCAGGAATAGAAATAGTCAATTTTAATTAAAAGGCTATTTAGATAACAATTCGAAAAACCCAAATTGATTTAAATAATTTCAAACAAATAACAAGCAGAATTTAATTATCTGTTTACAAGAAAAATCTTAAGTATTTAGCTTTTTTAGTAAATTTTAGCCCCTAAAATGTATTATTTACCAGTAATTATTGTAAAACAATGATAAATATCATTAGCACAAAGAAAAGTAAATTTATAAGATAAACAAGTACGATTTTATTAAATTTATATATTTAAATGTTTGATATTAGAAAAATACTAATCCTAAACATTTAAATTGATTGTGGAACAATAAAATAAAGAAGGAATATTTAAGAACTGATTAAAAAACAAAAGTATTGCTATTGCATAATAACAAGCAGTTTAATGGAGTGAATATAAGAAAATTCAAAATTTGCCCGGAAGGTTATTTTGTACTGACTGAAACTATAAAATCAGGGTAGCGGTTTGTAAACTATTTCTTTTCTTTTTTATGTTTCTTTTTCTTTCTCTTGTTTTTATGGCCTGTTTCTTCTTTACCTGTCGTGTTTTCTACAATTTCTGTAATTAAAGCAGTAATAAAGCTAGTAGCTAAAGCAATCGCTACTTCTGAACCATGTTTTATAATTGTTTTGCGAAACTGTTTAATAAGTTGCTGCCGGGTTTTCTTTTTTATTTTAAGTAAGGTCATGGATTTAGTTTTTCATGGAATTTCAGTAATTTATAAATCTTAATACGAGTAGCTCCCAGATTGTTCTTTGAATTGGCTGCAAACCCTATCAACCATAAACTAAAAATTAAACGGCAAAATATTAATTGTCGCTAAATTCATTCGTAATTCTTAAGCTATAAGTTATTGGATTCTGTTACTTAAATGCTTATTTTTCAGGTTTATGGAGTACTAAAAATTCAGATTCCCATTTTTTTTATTTAAATAGCTTTATGAGACTTCTTAAATTTTCCCTGATTCCGTTAATAGCCTTAGTTGGAGGCTGGTTTCTGTGGCATACTTTTAAGCAGGAAAAAGCAATTGATTTTAATGCGGATATCCGACCTATTATTAATACTAAGTGCATTTCCTGCCACGGGGGAGTAAAAGAAAGTTCAGGCTTTAGTTTGTTTTCAAGGGCCGATGCCTTGCGTAAAACCAAATCCGGAAAACCCGCTATCGTTCCCGGTGCGGCAGATAACAGCGAACTTATCCGAAGAATTTTATCGAAAGATGAAGATGAACGGATGCCCTACCATGCCGCTCCTTTAAGTTCCGATGAAATAACTAAAATGAAGAAATGGATTAACCAGGGAGCGCCCTGGGCCGATCATTGGGCTTATGTAAAACCGCAAAAACCGGCTCTTGCTGCTGCTACCAATTGGTCCAACCATCCGGTAGATCGTTTTATCCAAGCCCGTTGGCAGCCCGATTCTTTAAAACCTTCGGCTCCCGCTGATAAAGTTACTTTGCTTCGTCGGGTAAGTCTGGATTTAACGGGTTTGCCTCCTACCCTTTCCGAAACACGTACTTTTCTGGCAGATAAATCAGCAAATGCTTACGAGAAGCAGGTAGACCGCTTGCTGGCTTCGCCGCATTTTGGGGAACGCTGGGCCGCCATGTGGCTCGATTTAGCCCGTTACTCCGATACTAAAGGTTACGAAAAAGACCAATACCGTAATATCTGGCGTTACCGCGATTATGTAATTCGTTCGTTTAACCAGGATAAACCTTTTAACCAGTTTACCATTGAGCAGCTGGCCGGCGATTTACTGCCACAACCCACCGAAGAACAACTAATTGCTACCGCTTACCACCGAAATACTGCCAATAACGACGAAGGCGGTACCGACGATGAAGAGTTTCGCACCACGGCTATCCTGGACCGGGTAAGTAATACCTGGGAAGTATGGCAGGGAACTACCATGAGCTGCGTGCAATGCCACAGTCATCCTTACGACCCTATCCGGCACCAGGAATTTTACGAATCAATGGCTTTTTTTAATAACACCCATGACGAAGATGTTCCCGGTGAGTTTCCTAATTTAAACAAATACAAGCCCGAGGACGAAGCTACAATAATACAAGTAAAAGCTTGGTTGCAGCAGCAATTACCCGCCGAAGAAGCGGCTACAAAAATTAAAACTTTAGATAACTTACTTCATTTTACCGAACCTAAAATCCATCCTCATTCTTTCGATCAACTTACCAACGCAGCTTTGTCGGATGGTAAATTTTTAGGTGGGGGGCACAAAGGCTACGCGCGTTTAAAACACGTTAACTTAACCGAAAAAGTAAATTTAATTTTGAGTGTTGGCTCTGCTAAAAATACAGGCACTTTAACCATCCGGAAAGATAAATTAGACGGAGAAATTATAGGTACTTATCAAAACAAGTACACGGGCGGAGGAGGATCTACCCAGCGGGAAATAATTAAATTAAAACCCACCACTGGTTTTCACGATTTGTATTTTGTTTTTGAGAATGCTGTTCAATCCAACCCCGAAGATTATGTGTGCCAATTAGACTGGATTTTATTTTTAGAGTCTTTACCCGGGGCAGATAAACCTGGTTATCCGGAAACAGAAAAAAAGTTAGTATCCCTACTGAACACAGAAACGGAGCAAACCCCGATAATTTACGAAAACCCCGCCGATCTACGCCGCAAAAACGTGGTATTTGTAAGAGGCAACTGGTTAACCAAAGGCAAAGAAGTACAAGCCACAACGCCGCGCTTTTTACCTAGCTTTAGCTCCTATCCTAAAAACCGGTTAGGTTTGGCGCAATGGCTGGTAAGCAACGAAAATCCGCTTACAGCTCGGGTAACGGTTAATCGTTTTTGGGAACAATTATTTGGAACAGGTTTAGTAGAAAGTTTAGAAGATTTCGGTTCGCAAGGTAGCAAACCTTCTCACCCCGAATTGCTCGACTGGCTGGCTCTCAATTTTCAGCACGAACAAAACTGGCAGGTAAAGAAATTATTAAAGTTTTTGGTTCTCTCAAAAACGTACCAGCAAAGCTCTAAAACCAATAAAACTTTATTAGACATAGATCCGGCTAACCGGTTGCTGGCTCGTGGCCCGCGCGTGCGGTTAACCGCTGAACAAATTCGCGATCAAGCTTTAACTACCGGAGGTTTACTGAGCCGGAAAATGTATGGTAAGAGTGTGATGCCTCCGCAGCCGGAAGGGGTTTGGCAAGTAGTTTACAGTGGCATGGAATGGAAAACCAGCCCGGAGGAAGATGCTTACCGGCGCGCCATTTACACTTTCTGGCGTCGGTCTAGCCCGTATCCGTCCTTGCTTACTTTTGATGCGGCTGGTCGGGAGGTTTGCGTTTCCCGGCGTATCCGGACCAATACGCCTTTGCAGGCCTTGGTTACTTTAAACGATACCGTATATTTGACTGCTGCCCGTGGTCTGGCCCGGCGCATGCAATTAGCCGGCACTACTCCTTTTTACCAGATTAAAGCAGGTTATTACCAGGCTTTGTTTAAATACCCCAACGCCTACACTTTAGAAGTACTCTTGAAATTATACCAGCAAACCGAACAGCATTACGCCCAGCAACCAAAAGAGCTAGCTAAATTTTTAGGTCAGCAAAATTTAACATCTCTGCCTAAAGCCCAAAAACTAGCCGCCTTAACCGTAGTAAGTAATGCCATTCTTAATTTAGATGAATACATTACTAAGGAGTGAGAAAAAGTAAATTACATCCTAAATTTTTAGGCGTAAATCTGGAAAATGAATTTAAATAATAATTAAGTAGCTATGAATCTTTTTGAAGAAGCTCTTTTCCGGCAGTCTGAATACTTTACCCGACGGCACTTTTTGCGGCAATGTACTACTGGCTTAGGCGCAATGGCACTATCGTCGTTGTTAGGTTGCTCGGGTCGGGACCGGGCGGATAGCATGGCTGGTGCCAGTGGTATTCTCCGGGATTTATCTAAACCATTTGCTCCTTTAGCCCCACATTTTGCTCCTAAAGCAAAAGCGGTAATTTTTCTGCACATGGCGGGAGCACCTTCGCAGCTAGAGCTTTTTGATTATAAACCCGTGCTGCATAAATTGGACGGTCAAGATTGCCCACCTTCGTTACTCGAAGGTAAAAAGTTTGCTTTTATTAAAGGAGTACCTAAAATGCTGGGGCCGCAAGCTGAGTTTAAACAACACGGGCAATCAGGTGCCTGGGTATCGCAGCATTTACCTCATTTTTCCAAAATGGTCGACGATGTTTCTTTTTTGAAAGCCATGCATACCGACCAGTTTAATCATGCTCCGGCCCAATTACTGATGCAAACAGGTAATGCCCGTTTAGGTCGGCCTAGCATGGGAGCCTGGGTAACGTATGGATTAGGTTCCGAGAACGAAAATTTGCCTGGATTTATGGTATTGCTATCAGGAGGTAAAGCTCCGGATGCCGGCAAAGCTGGTTTTGGCAGCGGCTTTTTACCTACGGTTTACCAAGGCGTAGAATGCCGGCAAAAAGGTGAACCAGTATTGTATGTGTCAGATCCGGAGGGTATGAGTCGGGATTTACGGAAACAATCCATAGCCGCTATAAATGAAATAAACAAACTACACTACGAGGAAACGCAAGACCCGGAAATTATTTCCCGGATTTCGCAATACGAAATGGCTTTTAAGATGCAGGTATCGGTGCCGGAAGTAATGGATATTTCGCGCGAACCAGCCAATATTCACCAAATGTACGGCACGGAACCTGGTAAAGCTTCGTTCGCTAATAACTGTTTATTAGCTCGCCGGTTAGTAGAACGGGGCGTTCGGTTTGTGCAATTGTTCGATTGGGGCTGGGATTCTCATGGCAATGATCCCACCAATGCTCTGGATAAAGGCTTTGGAAATTTATGCCGCAACATTGATAAGCCTGTATCTGCGCTATTACAAGATTTAAAAATGCGCGGTTTATTAGAAGAAACTTTGGTGGTGTGGGGAGCCGAATTTGGCCGAACCCCAATGCAGGAAAACCGCGAAGGTAAGCAAATGGCCTTTAAAGGCCGCGATCATCATACCGAAGCTTTTACCGTTTGGCTAGCGGGTGGGGGCATTAAGCAAGGGTATACCCACGGCGAAACCGACGAGATTGGTTATTACGGCATTAAAGGGCGAACGGACATTTTCGATTTGCAAGCTACCATTTTGCACCAGTTAGGCATGGATCACGAAAAACTTACCTACGCGTTCCAGGGTCGTAATTTCCGGTTAACCGATGTACACGGCAAAGTCATTACCCCCATTATTGCCTAAGAATTAGTAATTACCACCTATGAATATTTCGGCAACTATTCAAAATAGCAACCAGGCCAATAAAGTAAGAGTTGCTACCAACGGCCTTGAAAAAGAAATGCAGATTGCCGGTAAACCGGAAGGTTATGGTTCCTCTGTAAACGGCGGCGAATTACTTTTTCTATCCTTGGCAACTTGCTTTTGCAATGATATATACCGGGAAGCAACCCGCAGAAAAATGGATATTGAATCGGTAACCGTAACTATTTCAGGAGAATTCGGGCTAGAAGGAGAACCAGCTTCTAATATTACGTACCAGGCCCAGGTACTTTCTATTCATCATTCTTCTCAGGAAATTGCTGAACTTATTCAACAGGTAGATCAGGTAGCCGAAGTACATAACACCTTACGAAAAGGCGTAAGTGTAACTTTAAAACAAACCAGCTAGTAAAAAATTTACTTATTTTAATTTTTACCCTGCAGTAAACTTTGAATCTGCTGACGTAATTCCTCAGATTTACTTTTTGCTTCGTTTAAAGGCAAGCCAACTGGCAAACCCGGTCGTTTGTGTTTGGTCTCGATGAGCCAGGCATCCCGCATTAAGTTCTGGCGTTCTGTCACTACCTTTACATATTGAGTTGCATCTGGTAATTGCAGTAAACTTTCGATAATCCCCGGAGAATTTGCTACTTCTTTAAAACCTAAATACGATAAAACTTCCCGGGCTATAATCCAATGCCCGGTTTCGCCGGGATGAATTCCATCCAAGGCTAAAGCAAAACCAGACAGATTAAAGGTAGCATCTACTACCAGATGCGCCCGCAAGTATTTTTGCATGGGATAATGAATATCAATTACCTCCCATTTTGAAGATCTTTGACTCAATAACCAATCCGAATATCGATCTAAAACAGCCGCATAGCCCAAACTTTTTCCTCTCTGCTCATCGTAATCGGGAGGGGTTAAATGAATAATTCTTGCACCGGTTTTTACAACTTCGTTGTGCAGCCAGTTAATACCTTCTTTAAATTTAGTAAACCGGCTTTCATCAAAAGGCAAATAAATACCATCGTTCATGCCGTAACAGGCAAATACCAGGTCGGGTTTGGTTTTAGTTAGTACCCGGGCTAACCGCTCGTGCAGGTCGGGCCGCGGAAAACTTCCTCCGGCGTGGCCTTCTTCCGAAAGCCCCGAAACCGTTTCACTGGATAAGCCTACATTGATAAATTCTATTTGTTGGCTGGGGTTTTGCGCCGTTATGAAAGCTTCTATGTCGTTTACATAAATGCCGGCCCAGGTAATACTGTTGCCTAAAAACAAAATTCGTTTAACATTGGGAGCAATCTTCTGCGCAAAAACCGGAGCAGCTAAAATTTGAATGAGAATAAAAATAAAACTAAAACGAAGGCGCTTGCTCATACAATGTTTAATCAAAAATCAGGTATACAAGTAAAATCCCACTAAAAACAAAGAATAAATACCTATAAAAATTACTAACTGACTTATTTCTAAAACAATTTAGTAAATATTAAAGCTGAAATAGCTAGTCGTATATGGCTAAAGTAAATGAATTAGGTTACTTTATATTAAGTATTCTTTTTTTTCATTTGATTAAAAATATCCGTTAAAAAATCGGTTTGCAGCTCCTGAATTTCCAGCAAGCGTTTGTTTTGGTGCACCATTAAATGGTCTAATTTTTCGTGCAGTAATTTAATTTCTAATTCTGCTTTTAAATTAATTTTATAGTCGTGTTCGCTTCGTCGCCGATCTTTTTGCTCTTGTCGGTTCTGGCTCATCATAATAATAGGTGCTTGAATAGCCGCCAGACAGGACAGAATTAAATTAAGAAGGATAAATGGATAAGGATCAAAAGGCTTGGTGGTAAACAACCAAATATTAACCAGCATCCAACCCAGAATAAAACTAAAAAAGCATATAATAAAAGTCCAGCTGCCGCCAAATTCAGCAATACCATCTGCTAATCTTTGCCCAAAGGTACTATTTTCAGCTATCTCGGGTTCAATATTTTCGGATAGCATTTTATTACCTTCCATCTTTTCTAATACCTCCTTTTCCAGATCATTTACCTCACCCGATTCTTTTGTAATTAAACTGGTAAGGTATTTTCGCCGGTAAATATTTAGCTGCTCCATAGAAATATAATCCTCCTGGGTTAAATCAGGATAATCTTTTTTTATGAATTCATAAAGCGGAGCAATAATGGTATTGGCTTTATAAGCATGGCTTTCATTAAGCGGCTGTTTACTTAAATGACAAACTTTTTGCTGCATAGCTGGCTTATTGTAAAATAATTAGGAGTGCGTTCCGAAAAGCAGAAAACTTCTTCAAGATATATTTAATCGACTGATAAGTTGTTATATTAGGAAGTAGTAAAATAAAAAATCCGCTATACCACCCGGATCGATAAGTGAAACTGTTTAGGCAAATTGCTTCTAGAAGTATTTATTTAAATCCGTGTAACTGGTGCATTCATTTAAGCTAAGATGCGCTCACAAACTTTCGGACAGAATAAAAATAAATTTAGGTGACCACTTTCGGGAAGAATTCTATTTATAATGCGCTACGCCTGATTATTCATTTAAAATGCCAAAGACGAATAGGCAAAAACTAGTTATTAGGATGTACCTGTTCTCCATGCCGTTTGGCTTAAACAGCACTTCTAATTTATCTCTATTAATGAGCAACCTTACTTAATAATATAAATTAAAGCTAACTCTTATTTTATTAGAAATTAACAATAGTTGCTTACATCCTCATCTTCTAAATGAATATCTAAAGTATCTTGGCTATTACAAGTATCCAGATATAAATAGACTGCTGTACCTACCAACAGTAAAGTAATAAATAAAGCGGTGGCAGTTTTATTCATGGCGTTTCTAAAATAATAAATAATAATCCAACTAATAAATAAAAGCAAGTATAGCAGAATTGTTTATATAATGTTGTCCCTTTCTGCTTTTCTAACGGGTGCGGAATTATCTTATTAGCAAAATTCAGCTAAGTACAGTTACCCACAGGCTAAGGCTCTGTTTATTTATGAATTAGTTATTTTTATTAGATTGTATTTGCTGCCTGAGAGTGTTTACCCAAGTAATAATCTCATTCTTTTGCCTTGGATTCAGATTGGCCTCTTTATGAATAAACGTGTACGACGACAAAGGCATGGTACCCTCCTCCTGGGTTTCCACTATTTCCTCCAGCTTATGATCCTGCTTGCGGGTAGGGTAAGTTAAAAATTCATCAAAGTTTAATTCTTCTTTTCCTTCCTTCACATGATCTGCTAAGAACCAAGCTATTGGCTGTATCTCTGCATACCAAGGATAACGGGTATTATTACTATGGCAGTCGTAACAAGCTTTTTGCAAAGTGACTTCAACATTTGCCGGAATTATGTAGCGCTTTTTTAAGGCTTGCGGCTGCTCTTGTCTGGAAATATTTTTAGTCGGCCGGAAAAACTGAATAAGTATAAGAACTAAAATTATCAGAAATAATACTTTTTTATTCATAAGTACACATACCCAAAGGCTTATAAATTACGCTATTTGAAATTAACTATCTAGCTACCTATAAAACAGCACAATACTCTCATCATCAAGTATAGTAAATTAATCTTTTCCAACTACTTATTCTATTCACTCATCAGTTTAACTTAACCAATTTCTTAACGCTAACTTTAAATAATATGTAAAAGGGCATTTTGTAAAGTTAGAAGTTAACTGCACAAAAGGCCTGTTTACCCAATTTATAATTGTGTATATACAAAACTTTACCAGCCCTTAATAGCGCCCCCATCAAAGGCTTTTATTGCGGCCTGTTCCACTTCCGGCGATTGATAAGCTTGGACAAACTTTTTTACTTTTTCCTCATTTTTATTGTCTTCGCGGGCAACAATGTTGTTTACATAAGGCGAGCTTTTGTCTTCCACAAAAATACCGTCACGTAAGGCATTAAGGCCGATAGGGGTTGAGAAAGTAGCGTTAATAACAGCAATCGTAACATCACGGTCGTCCAACGCGCGGGGCAGTTGCGGGGCTTCCATTTCCAAGATGCGGATATTTTTGGGGTTAGCGGTAACATCGGCTAGGGTGGGGAACAGGCCAACACCATTTCTTAATTGGATAATATCTGCCTGTTGCATCAGCAATAACGCCCGGGCACTGTTGGTAGGATCATTGGGAATAACAATGGTGTTCCCTTCTTTCAGCTCGTCGAGTTTTTTTATTTTTTTAGAATAACCGGCCAGTGGATAAACAAAGGTGTTGCCCACTATGGCTAGTTTATAGCCGCGTTGTTTGGCCTGAATATCCAAGTAAGGTTTGTTTTGAAAAGCGTTTACATCAATATCTCCTTGCTGTAAGGCTTCGTTAGGCATTACATAATCGTTAAAACTAACCAGTTCTACGTTCAGCTTGTATTTTTCTTCGGCTACTTTCTTGGCCGCTTCAGCTATCTGGTACTCAGGACCCGACATAATTCCCACCACAATATGATTGGGATCATTCTTTTTTTCGGCGCCACAACCAACTATAAAAACACTAAATAATAAGGTTACTAAAAATTTTATCTGATTTTGCATTAGTATAAGTTAAATAGATTTACGATGATCTACCTTCTTGGAAAGATGATTACCAGTGAATTGAATAATAAAAACAAGCGCGACCAAGAGTATTAGTACCGAGTTCATTACGAATGTATCGTAACCCACGTAGCCATATTGATACCCAATTTGCCCTAAACCACCGGCACCCACGGCGCCACCCATGGCCGAGTAGCCCACTAAAGTAATTAAGGTAATAGTAGCCGCGTTTACAATAGAAGGTAAAGCCTCCGGTAGTAAAATCTTGCGTATTACCTGCCAGGGAGTAGCGCCCATGGCCCGGGCTGCTTCTATTAACCCAGGTGATATTTCCAGTAGGCTGTTTTCGATCATGCGGGCGATAAATGGGGCTGCGCCAATGCTCAGCGGTACTATAGCGGCTTTTACCCCGATGGAAGTACCCACTAAACCGCGGGTAAACGGAATCATCCAAACAATCAGAATAATGAATGGGATGGAACGAAATATGTTAACAATAATGGATATTACCCGGTTAAACGAACGGTTTTGCAGTATTTCGCCGGGCCGCGTCATAAACAGGAATACCCCGGCTGGCAGGCCTATCACAAAGCCAAAAAAGCCGGCAGCAAGCGTCATTAATATGGTTTCAAGTAAGCCCTGAACCAAGAGCGATAGCATGGAATCAGACATAGCCTATTAATTGAGTTTTAATACGTTTATCTTCAAAATAGGCCAAAACCTGTTTAGTTTGTTCGCCGGTACTGTAGGCTTCAATCAGCATAACACCAAATTTTACCCCACCAGCATATTCCATGCGCGCGCTGATAATATTGCAGTCGACCCCAAAAGTACGCGCTGTTTCGGAAAGTACCGGATCATTCACCGATTGGCCCGAAAACTCTAATTGTATTAATGGGTGTTTGCCGCCATCCGGGGTGTTGCTTAACCGATTTTTAAAATTTTCGGGCAATTCGATCTCTAATGAGGAGGCAATGAACTTTTTGGTCAGCTCGGTTGTAGGATGCGAAAATATGTCGGCCACGGTGCCTTGCTCAATTAATTGGCCGTTACTGATTACGCCTACTTCGTCGCAAATAGATTTTACTACGTTCATTTCGTGGGTAATTAGCAAAATGGTGATATTCAGCCGTTGGTTGATATCCTTTAATAATTTTAAAATAGAACCGGTGGTTTCGGGGTCCAGCGCACTGGTGGCCTCATCGCAAAGCAAAACCTTGGGGTTGCTGGCCAGGGTACGGGCAATGGCTACCCGCTGCTTTTGTCCGCCCGATAGACTGCTGGGGTAATCGTGTTGTTTTTCCTGTAAGCCGACCAAAGCCAATAAATCGAGCACGCGGGTATTTATTTCTTGTTTGGGGGTGTTGCTTAATTCTAAGGGCAAGGCAATATTATCAAACACAGTCCGGGACGACAGCAAATTAAAGTGCTGAAATATCATTCCGATTTGTCGGCGGGCTTGTGCCAGTTGCGGTGCTGATAGTTGCAGCAAATCCTGCCCATCCACAATCACTTTGCCCGAAGTAGGTTTTTCCAACAGGTTTACGCAACGGATTAATGTGCTCTTACCCGCTCCCGAAGCGCCAATTACCCCAAATATCTTACCCTTACTCACCTGCAACGATACCCCGTTGAGCGCGGTAACTACCCGGTCTTTCTGGCGGAAAGTTTTAGTTATATTTTTTAATTCGATCATTTACTTTATTTATTAAATCGGCTTATACTGAATAGGGAGATATCCAGTTCCGGTTTTTCATTTAATGCTAGCTGACTTAATAGCCTGCCCGTTACGCTCGCAAATTTAAAACCATGCCCCGAACAGGGACTAGCAATAATCATATTTTTATGTTGTGGATGATAATCAATAATAAAGCGCTCATCCGGCGTGTTGGTGTACATACATACCGTGCCGTAATTAAATGCAGCATTTAAGTTGAAATGAGTACTTATTACGTTTCTCATCGAATCTATTTCTTCCTGGCTTATATTCCGGTTTAAGGTATGCACACTAGTGGGTTCGCCGGCATGGTGATGCGCTACTTTAATACCATCGCCTAAATCCGGAAAACCATAAAACATTTTACCTGGCGCATATTCCCAAATGTAAATGGGTAAATTATCTACCCGGACTCTCGATTCATTTGTTTTAAACCAATACAGAACCTGCCTTTCTACTGTTAAAGGCAAATTTAGTTCGGGTATAAACTCACTTATCCAAGCACCAGTTGCAATAATTACTTTATTTGCCCGGTATTTGCCTTGAGTAGTCACCACCTCTACAACATCTGAATGGGTATGAATGGTTGTAACTTTTTCATTTTTTAAAATTTTAGAATTGTTTGTCGCGGCCACCTCCAGATGAGCTTTGATGCAATCCTCCGGAAATAATATACCGGCATTTTCTTCAATCACGCCCACAACATTGTTACCTGGCTTAAAAGCCGGAAAGCGGGTACTGATTTCCTGATTGCTTAAATATGCATAAGGTATATCATGCATCTTTGCGCTGAGTTCGGCGCCTTTAATTACGCCGGTATCAGGGTGGCCGAGCATCAATCCGCCGGTTTTTAAAAATAACTGCTTGCCTGAGTTTTTTTCAATTTCTTCCCAAAGCACATAGGCGCGCTTTATAAAAGGTACATACAGCGGATCTTCGTGGTAAGCCTGTCGAATAATGCGGCTTTGTCCGTGCGACGAACCATACGGGTGCGGTGGTAGAAACTGGTCTATGCCGCAAACCTTTTTGCCTGTTTTAGATAAATGATACAAGGCAGAACTGCCCGCCGCGCCAAGGCCCACTACCATTACATCAAAAGTGCTGCTCATCTCTCGTTTAATTTATTAAATGAAGGTAGGAGAAATAGGAATAAGAACGTGGGAAATGGGGTAGTGATAGGGAGCTAGGTTTATGAAATGATGCGCATACTGCTTGTTATTTTAGTAAAATTTGCCCGAGAGTTCTCCTTCAGGCATCTAAATACAAAAATTGATACTAGCCGGGTAGTTTTGCAAGTAAACAGCTAGTTTTTGCGCCTTGTTTAATTCTTTTAAATCTTCCTTAATCAAAGAGAAGTCAAGTAAAACCTTGGCGCGCATAAACGTTTGCAGTTGCTGAAAAAGCGGGTTTTTATCCAATTTAACCTTAATCAAGCAATCCGTGACAATGCCTAACAGGTATTTAGCCTTAGTAACAAACAATGTGTTAGAAAGAGCAGATTCCAATTTTTTATACAACTGATTTATGTTTTTTAGCGGCATTTCACCAATAAAATTGAACAAGAAAAAGTAAGCCTGATGGTTCGATTGTTTTCGGAATAAGCTTCAGTTACCGATTTTTAGGAAGACGAAAGGTTTTACCAAGCGCACCACATTATTTTTTAGTCTAACCTAATTACTTAATTATATTATCAGTCAATTTTTAAAGCAATTAACCGTCTGATCATTAATTTTTTAATTAGGCAATAATTATAAATTTACTAGATTTAAAAATATGACTTATTATTAAAATTAGTAATATACAAACCAGAACTACTTATGTATTTGATTTTGGTTTATTCACAAATCATCCTTCCTTGAACTATTTAATGAAAAAAAAGAAAATAACTGTAATTGGCAGTACCAATATGGATATGGTGGTGAAAACCACGCATTTGCCCGTGCCGGGAGAAACCGTTTTGGGGGGATCTTTTTTTATGAACCCGGGCGGTAAAGGTGCCAACCAAGCGGTAGCCGTAGCTCGGCTGGGCGGAGACGCCACTTTTGTAACCAAAATTGGCACTGATGTATTCGGCAAGCAATCAAAACAATTATTCGAAGAAGAAGGAATAAATACCTCCTGCATTTTGTCTGATCCTACTTCGCCATCAGGAGTGGCACTAATTACAGTAGACCAAATCGGCGAAAATAGCATTGTGGTAGCCTCGGGTGCCAACGCAAACCTAATGCCCGCAGATGTAGAAAATTGTTTACAAAAAATAGGCAAAATAGACATTATACTACTTCAACTGGAGATACCCATCGAAACAGTCGATTTTGTTACGCAATACGCCGCCGGCAAAAACATTCTAGTAATTGTAAATCCTGCCCCAGCCAATTTGCTGTCAACGGAACTATTAAAACGTATCGATATTATCACCCCTAACGCCAAAGAAGCCGAAATGCTCTCGGGAGTGGAGGTTAATAGTATGGAAGACGCCAAAAAAGCCGCTATGGTGCTTTATGAAAAAGGCGTAAAAAATGTAATAGTTACCTTGGGTTCCCAAGGCGCTTTACTATTTACAGAAGAAAGATTCACCATGGTGCCGGCACAAAAAGTGGCTACAGTAGATACTACAGCGGCAGGGGATGTTTTTAATGGTGCTTTGGCCGTAGCCTTAGCTGAAGGACAGGAACTTATTCCGGCAGTAGAATTTGCTTGTTTAGCGGCCGCTCTTTCGGTAACAAAGCTAGGAGCACAATCGTCTATTCCTTACCGCAATGAGTTGATAGCGAAAAAGATACCCCAAAACTAAACTATAAACCCTGCTTATGTTTATTGTCGAAAATTACCCGCTTGCAGTGCTATTCTGTGTAATTACTATGCTTTGCTGGGGCTCGTGGGCCAACACCCAAAAATTGGTGCATGGCAAATGGCGTTTTGAGCTGTTTTACTGGGATTATGTATGGGGCATTCTTTTGTTTTCGCTTTTAGCGGCATTTACCCTGGGTAGCACCGGCACCCAGGGACGTAGCTTTATCCCCGATTTGCAACAAGCCCTACCCGAGAATCTGCTGAGTGCCTTTGTGGGTGGAGTAATTTTTAATCTGGCTAATATCTTATTAACCGCTGCTATTGCTATAGCGGGCATGTCGGTTGCCTTTCCGGTGGGTATAGGTATTGCTCTGATACTAGGCGTAATTGTAAACTACGTAGCACTCGAAAAGGGCAATCCGGCCTTGCTCGCTATTGGTATTGGGTTAGTAACTGTAGCTATTATTCTAAATGCCAGAGCTTATCGCGTATCTTCTTCGGCTAATAAAGCAGCCGGCTTAAAGGGAATAGTTATTTCGGTGGTGGCGGGTGTTTTGATGTCCTTATTCTATCGCTTTGTGGCCGCATCCATGGACTTGGAGAACTTCGTAAGTCCGGCAGCCGGTAAAATGACGCCTTATACTGCTTCGGTTATATTTGCGTTAGGCATTCTGGCCAGCAACTTTGTTTTTAATACCTTAATTATGCGGCGCCCCATCCAGGGAACGCCGGTTAGCTATACCGATTATTTCAGCGGAAAAGCAGCCTTTCATCTTACCGGAATTTTAGGCGGTTCCATCTGGGCCTTGGGTAACCTATGTAACCTGATAGCGGCGGGTAAGGCCGGCCCAGCCGTATCCTACGGGTTAGGTCAAGGGGCAACCCTGGTAGCAGCTATTTGGGGAGTAGTCATTTGGCGGGAATTTAAACAATCGCCTAAAAACGTAACCGGGCTTTTAACAGGCATGTTTTTGTGTTTTATAGCCGGTTTGGGAATTATCATTATCGCAGGCAGTTAATCCAAACATCTTGAAACTAATAAAAAGCATATTAATCCATGTCTGGAGGGTACGGAACCCTATAAAAACAAACAAACCATAACGGGGGTGTTATGGTTTGTTTGTAGGTTGGTGGAGCTGCAGGGATTCGAACCCTGGTCCAGACAAGGAAACCGTCGAGCTTTCTACATGTTTAGTTGCCGTTAGGTTTTCGAGTACGCTTAGGTCGGCACCAGACCTGTGAACGCACCTTAGGTACTTTAGCTTCGCTTGGGCGCCATACCTTCGCCCTTGCTATCCATTCATTTCGATGCCCCGTACTCAACCGCGGAACGGAGAAGCAGTTGCGGGACAATGGCTATTGCTTAATACCTAGATTAAGCAGCCATGGCGTAGTTAGTCTCGCCGATTATTGTTTGAACGACTTTTTAACAGGAGATTCGCTCCACTCCCGACATGCTTACCCGCAGCCTGCACAAGCTGTCAATTCCAGTCAGCCCCAGTTTACGGATTCAAAATAATAAACAGTTTAAACCGGTAAATAATTCCAGCCGAAACTGCCTTACAAACATACAAAATAAACGAACACGACTTTAGTAGACCATTAAATAAATTAACGGGTGTAAAAAGTCAGCCCATTATTATTTAATAAATCAATTTAAACTGTAACATACAAAACCGTTTTAATTACAGTAAAGCAAAAATAAGCAATAAAAAAAGCTCTTCTAAAAATAGAAGAGCTTTTAAAAAGTAAAAAATAAATTCTAATTATTCCTCATCATAACTGGTATGACGAGCCCGGCCTTCGTAACCGCCCCGGTTACCCTGATAAGAGGAATTATATTGATCATCGTCCCGCTGATTTTGTGGCCCCCGTCCGTACTGCGAAGGACCGCCATAACCGCTTTGTCCTTGGTAGCGGGTACGCTGTTCGTGCTGTTCGTTGTTGCGGTAATTTCCGCCTTGCGAAGAATTGCCATAATTTGAACGGTTGCCGTAATCTTCGCCTCTATCGTATTGCGAAGAACCACCATAACCCGATCCACTGCCATAATTTCTGTTTTGGTCGCGGTACGACTCCCGGAACCGGTTATCATCCTGGCGTCCTTGTCCGCTGCCGTAGTCCGGCGAACCATATCCGGTACCGTTAGAGGCACCCCGTTCATTGCGTGGCGAACGGTATTCGTCGTTGTAAGAACCACCTTGCGAACCATAACCTCCTTGCTGGTTAAAACCACCTTGGCGTTCTTGTTGATTGCCATAGCCCCGCTGGTTGCCATAATCAGAATTAGAACCAGAAGAAGAACCTAACCGATCAGATGAGCCATGCTGCCGAGACTGATTATAAGATTGATTACGATCCTGATTCCCATAATTGTTGCCGTAGTTAGATCTGTTCGTCTGATCCCACTGCGATGAATTACCGTAGCCGCCCTGACCGTGGGAATCATCTTGCTGGCGGAAACGTGATTGCTGGTTCCAGTCTTGCTGATTACCTTGCTGGCCACGCTGCTGATTATAAGGCTGCTGTTGATTATGCCCGCTATTGCGCATATCGTGTCCGCCGTAACTGCCTTGGAAGCCACCACCATGCGTATGATTATTATACTCCCCGCCTTCCTGCAAACCATAACCGCCGCGGGTAGCAGATGGGTAACCGCTGTTATTATCTTCGTGTGAGCGCGGATTGCCGTATCCACCCTGGAAACCACCAAAATCACCGTAGTTATCATACCCGCCATAATTCTGGTGAGAGGGTTGAGAATACTGATCTCTCCTATCTTGCTGCCCATAGCCGCTAAAGCCGCCGTAACCAGCGCCTCCTCCACCAAAGTCTTGCTGGTGCCCATAACTACCGCCCTGGTTTCCCCAGCTGCCTCGTTGCTGAGTGCCGTAGTTATCATAGTCTGATTCTCCGTGACCTTCCCGATTTTGCTGCCGCGACCAATCATTGTTACCAGAGGACTGATTTTCCTGGTTGTTCTGGTTGTTCTGATTTTTATTTTGGTCGCTAAACTGATTCTGCTGGGTTTCAGATTGCGTTTTATTTTGGTCCGCGTTGGCGTTTGTTTTATCTCCAGCCTGGGCTAAATTACTTTTAGTATCCTTATTGCCGGAAGTTGCGGTGCCACTAGTTTTATTAGTAGTAATCTTAGCGGTAGTTTTATTTTTACTATCCGCATTAGTATCAGTTTTAGCTGCTACGGGAGTAGACTTTGCAATTGATTTTTTAGCTGCTTCTCCGCTGTCGGCTTTACTCTCTACTCTTTTACCAAAAAGACCTTCTGATTCTTTTTTATCTTCTTTGCCTTGATCTTTATTTTCCTGATTGGAGCTGGCGCTAGCTCCTATTCCACCAAAAGTATTATCATTTTTATTTTGGTTGGCAGAAGCCGTTGCATTAACAGACGCATTTGGGGTACCAGCACTAAAGTTATCTTTTTGGTCTTCAGCCTGATTTTTTTGTTCGTTTTCCATTTTTCACTCTGGTTTTAGTTGAAAGAAAATTCGGGCAAACTGCTGTTTGGCAGGTAAAAGGCCATTTAGTAAACCTTCTTCTCTTTTAAACAACTATTTGCTATACTATTCAATCTGTGATACTTCTGCTATACGAAGCCTTTTTTAGCTATGTTTTCGGGGAGCTTGCAACAGGTAAACCAGAAAGTAAACAACAAGGTAGTTTCTACCGCTTTTAAAACTTAGTTTGTTACTTTTTTAATGATTCTATTAAAGTAACTTAATGGAAAGTGATTATTTATTGAATAAATTAAAATTTTATAGATTAAAAAAGATTAGTATTTTACGAAATTATTTTCTGAAGGACTGCTTGCCAGCATAAATTATAGGGAAAGTTACTTATGGTTTATGCTGTGTAATACCAGCTACCGAATAAAATAAGTAAAATAAAAATTTCAGGAGTTGCAAACTGATTTTTAGTCAGATAATTGCAAAATTTTTAAAATTTAAATACAGAATTATAATAAATTAGTATTTTAGTGCCATAAACGCTCTTTTAAAACCAATTATTTTAAAAGAATCCAAAAAAAGTAGAGTCTGATATTCTAAATAGATAAAATATTAAATTAAATTTCTATCTTTGTATTAATTATTAATTTCACATTTTTTATGAAAACAGGTAAAGTAAAATTTTTTAATGAATCTAAAGGATTCGGTTTCATTGTTTCAGATGAAAATAGCCAAGATATTTTCGTTCATCAGAGCGGCTTGGTTCATGAGATTCGCGAAAACGACCGGGTTTCTTTTGAAGTAACCGAAGGAAAAAAAGGTTTGAATGCAGTTAATGTAGAGAGAATCTAACTAAAACAATATATTGCCTTATTGGCATCGTATTATTTTATGATTATCCCGTTCAGAAAACTGAACGGGATTTTTTGTTTTATACAGCTTTCTATAGGTAAAGAAACACTAGTATTAAGCTATTAGATATTAGGCTTTGGGGTAATCAATTAATTGATTATCAATCTTAAACCACAATAAAATTAGTAGTAAAATAGTAAATTAATTTTAATCAGTTACTTACTATCATTTTCCGGCTCCATTACTTTATCAATCATTTCCTGAACCTCTTCTACTTCTTCCGGCGCAGCTTCCGGAACTTCCTGCTCTTCGGCTTCTTGCGGTTCATAATTTAGGCGTAAGAACATCGGGAAATGATCGGAACCAAATTTAGACAACCGTTTAATGCGAATAAGCCGAAATGCCGGATCGTAAAATATATGATCTAAGGAATAACGGAAAAAAGGAATAAGGGCATTATAGGTATTAAAAAAGCCCCGGCCAATCCGGGGATCTAACAACCCACTGATTTTCCGGAACAAATTAGTAGTATGCGACCAGGCAACATCATTCAGGTCACCGACCACAATAGTGGCTAAAGGAGTGAGTTTTGCCAGCTGAGCTACTTGCAGCAATTCAGCTTCGCGGGTATCGGTATTTTTATCAAAATGCGGTGGCCGTGGATGCACAGTAAAAATATCAAAATGTTTGCCGCTTGGCAGTTCCAGAATTGCGTAAAAAGAAGGAATATCATCTTCTACAATAAACTGAATACGCTGCGATACAATTTTGAATTTACTAAAAAACATCATCCCGTAGGTATTTTCCTGCGGCTTTTTAATCGAGTATTCGTAATCCTTATCTAAGTCTTTTAAGGCATTGGCCCACTGCCGATTGGGTTCGTTTATCAGCAAAATATCCGGATCGTTTTCGCGCACTACTTTCAAAAATTTTTGATACTTGCGGTTCGACATCCGGACATTCGACACCATTATACTAAAGGAATTACGCGGTGCTTTTATTTTGCTCCGCAGCGCTTCTGTCTTACCTAAAGGGGTAAACCGGTAAATGTGTTTTATCTCGTTCGCTAAAGCTAAAGCGAGCAAAATAGTAAATAAAATTTCGCCGGTAGTTTGAAAAGGAACAAGGAACAGATACAGAATTAATGTAACTGCGATAAAAAAAGCTACCTGAACCCGAGGAAAATCTAATACCCGTATCCACCAGTAATGGGTTTTAATAAGAGGTAGAAAAGAAAATAAAATTAATAAGGCGCCAAATGCTTCAAGGGTAATTTTCATGCATTATAATATATAAAGATGTATTTGTATTATTACCCGTATTTTTACAGAAAGTTTTACGTATTTTAAATTTTATAAGCTGTATTTATCACCTATTCATTTAAACCCTCAAAATCGCTTATTAAGGAGCTATTTTTTCTACTCTAATTCCTATGGCCATAATACCTGGCAGAGGATCTTTGCGCATGTATTGCTTTAAACGTAATTGATAAGCTCCAGCCTGCGGAAACTTAAAATTTTTAATTGCCAGAAACTGATGATCAAAAATGTCACCCGAGCCATCGCCTAAGGGCCGACCGGTAACTTTATCCATCAAATACATTTCATGCAATTTTACGTGCAGTGTTTTTTTATCTGGTCCGGTTAACTCTGCGCGCACATATAAGTTGTAAAACTCATAAAATAAGGCATTCCGGATATTAAAATAAATATTATAAGAAGCTTGCGGATCCTCAATCGTAAAAGAAAACTGAGGCGCATTCCTTATCTGCCAATTGTTATTAGGTATGTCCTGATTTTCTTCGAATATCCGGTTTTTATCGCAGCCCGTTAAAGCTGCGATAAAAAATACCAGATAAAAATACCAACGCACCTGCATCATCATAGAGAAGCTGGTTTATCCGGCCGCGGCCCCTTTGGTTTATTGTGGTGCGGTCGCCGGTGCCGGTTCCGGGATTGTCCTTCGGAATTGCCTTCCGGTTTTACTTTCTCAGAAGAGGTAGCCGCCGTAGCAGCCATTGGAGCCGATCCATTTTCGGCTATTACTGTTATTGGCCGCGGTTTATTTTTTTTGTTTTTAAATTTGTTTTTAGGTCGGGCACTCGGTCCTTGCCCGGGAATAGCTGCATCATTTACCACTTCCGGGGTTTTAGCGTCTGGGCGTGCAGCAACCGGAATAGAAGTAGCCGCTTGTTCGCCTTTTGCTTCAGCGTTCTTTTTCTTCTTCTTTTTCTTCTTTTTCGGTTTATCAAATTTCTCGTCTAACCGCTCCAGATTTCCTTCTACCTGTTCCGACAAGCTAATTTCCTTTTTAGAATCCTCAGCTGCTACAACTAAAGTTTCAGCCTGAATTCCCTGCGCGTTTAATTCCAGAATCTCCTTTACGCGTTCTACCGGTACCGGATACCAGTTATTATCGTCGCGGAAGCCAAACCACATTAAACGTTTAAAAATATCGGTTTTTTGCAGTACCGCATCGCCTTTCAGGGTTAATAATGGCCGGGTAACGTTCGGAATATCTTTTAAAGCATCCATGTACGTTTCGAGCTCATAATTAAGGCAGCACTTTAAGCGGCCGCATTGCCCCGATAATTTGCTTGGGTTAAGCGATAAATTCTGATAACGGGCTGCCGTAGTAGAAACGCTTTTAAAATCAGTCAGCCAGGTAGAACAGCACAATTCCCGTCCGCAAGAACCAATACCACCCAAACGACCAGCTTCGTGGCGGAGACTAATCTGGCGCATTTCTACACGAATTTTAAATTCATCAGCTAGTTTTTTAATTAAATCCCGAAAATCTACCCGGTCTTCGGCCGAATAATAGAAAGTAGCTTTAGAACGATCGGCCTGGTATTCCACATCCGATAATTTCATTTTGAGTTTGCAATCCTGGATAATGGAACGAGCCCGGTACATAGTATCTGCTTCCAGATCTTGTACGGCCTGTAATTTTTCCATATCCTTTTCGGTAGCAACCCGGTAAATGCTTCGGATTTCTTCGTTGTTATCTACTTTCTTTTTCAGCATTTGCAGCCGAACCAATTCTCCTTTGAGCGAAACGTAACCAATGTGATGTCCATTGGGCACATCTACTACCACGGCATCGCCGGTAATAAGAGGTAAACTATTTATGTTGCGGTAAAAATCTTTTCGGCCGCCTTTAAATCTTACCTCAACTATATCAAATTCTTCGAATGAGGTTGGCAAATCCATGTCGCTCAACCAATCAAAGACATTTAAGCGGTTACAACCGCCGGTACTGCACCCGCCGTTGCTTTTGCAGCCTTTGGTATCGGTACTGCAACCGCCGCTAGAACATGAACCACATCCCACCTTAAATTCTCCTTATATCTTAAATTCCTGTTTTCTTTAATTATCTACATCGTATATAACACGATAAGAACAAATATACACAAAAACCGAAATTCGACTAATTTAAATAAAAAGCCCTTTTCAGACTTATTATTCTTTAATGAAATTAAAAATTTACTAAATATTTGCGAATCCCATTAGTATACTTGTTGAAGACAGAAAAGTAACCTAAAAAATTCGATTGTAAGAGGCAAAAAAAGAGCAGGTAATTACAACCTGCTCTTTAATTTCTTACACCTGGCTCTCTATCTGTTCATTAAGGTTTTAAAACTACTTTAACGCAGTTATCTTCTTTTTTCTTAAAAATATCGTAGCCGCGCGGCGCTTCTGCTAAAGGCAAAGTATGCGTAATAATATCGTTGAGCATTACTTTTCCTTCTTGCACCAGACTCATTAAGTGGTCGATATACACTTGCACCGGAGCTTGAGTGCCCATTAAGGTAATGCCTTTATCAAACCAACGGCCAATCGGGAAATTGTCGTAAGGCATTCCGTATACGCCCACCACGCTTACTACACCGGCACGCCGCACTGCCCGCATACAAGTTTCGAGTACTTTAGTAGTTCCTTTTTCGAAATTAATTACAGCTTTTGCTTTTTCCAGCACATTGCGATCTGCCTCCATCCCCACCGCATCAATGCACACATCGGCGCCGCGGCCTTCGGTCATACTGCGAATCAGTTCTACTACTTGGTCTTCACTTTCCCACAGAATGGTTTCGGAATTAGCCGCTTTTTTAGCCATATCTAACCGGTATTGCTGCACGTCAATATTAACTACGCGAGCCGCTCCCATTATCCACGCCGATTTAGCCGCCATAATTCCCACAGGGCCCGCTCCAAAAATAGCTACTGTTTCGCCCCCTCTAATTTTGCCCCAGTCAGCGGCGGCCCAACCAGTGGGAAATATATCGGTTAAGAAAAGTACTTGCTCGTCGGTTAATCCGTCGGGTACCAGGCGCGGACCATAATCGGCGTAAGGCACTCGCACGTACTCGGCCTGGCCACCGTTAATGCCGCCATACAAATCGGTGTAACCAAATAAAGCAGCGGCTTTTTCGGTCATTAAACCACCATCCGGACCGTAGTTTTTATTAGAATTCTCGCATTGGGTTGGCCATTTATGCGTACAGAAGAAACACTGGCCGCAAGCAATTGGGAAAGGTACCACTACGCGGTCGCCTTTTTTTAAATTACTTACTCCCGAGCCTACTTCTTCTACAATTCCCATAAACTCGTGCCCTAGTACCATATTGCGCATCTGGGGTACAAAACCATCTAAAATATGTAAGTCAGACCCGCATATAGCAGTAGAGGTAACCCGAATAATGGCATCGCGGTTATCTTCAATTATGGGATCATCTACAGTTTCGACGCGTACATCGTTTATTTTGTGAAATACAAGGGCCTTCATAGTTTTATTTTGGATGGTGGAACATAAGCAGCACCAGGAAAAGGTACCGCCATAATTCCTTCTCTAACGAATTAAGGTAAAGCTGGTTGTTGAATACCTAAGTATTTTAGCCACTGTTTTTTTATGTTTTACAGTAGAAATACAGAGAAGAGAATTTACTTATTGCAGGAAAATAAACGTGGCTGTAATACCTAAACAGTCTAACTGCGAGAACGACTATTTTTACCTAGGTTCGCCGCCTTAACAGAATAGTTTCTGCTTCTTTATAAGAGAGAACAACAGAATGCTGCTTAACTTTTGTAAAATTCAATATTTTCTGGTTACTTTTAGACCAAAGGCAATAAAACTGCTGGGCACTTAGAATTTCTATTATGAAACTCCTGCTTTTTCTAATTATTTCTATTGGGGTATTTATTACTACCACCTTTTCTTCTGTTTGGGAAAGCTCCAAAATTGTAACGAATCACAGTATAGTTAACTCTACAAAGTCTGCCCAAGCGCTTCCTCGTATTGCCATTGCGGGGTTAGGTATTGAATCCAGTACTTTTTCGCCGGCGCTCACCAACGAAGAAGCTTTTCATGCCAAATACGGCACACAGGTTTTTACCTCTTATCCTTTTTTATCCACCGATTCATTACTCCGGAAACAAGCTACCTGGGTACCCACCATTGTTGGCAAATCCTTACCCGGCGGCGCAGTTACCCGTGAGGCTTACGAATCGCTGGTAAGAAAAACGTTGGATTCACTTAAAAAACACGCCCCGTACGATGGACTTTTCTTTGACCTTCACGGGGCAATGAGTGTAGTAGGCCTGGATGATCCGGAAGGTGATTTTATTACCCGCATCCGAAAGGTAATTGGCACGAATACCTTAATTTCTACCTCCATGGATTTACACGGCAATGTATCGTGGCGATTGGCTCAAAATACCGATTTAATTACTTGTTACCGCATGGCCCCTCACGAAGATGCCATGCAAACCAAAAAGCGAGCAGTTCAGAACTTAATTAACCGCTTAAAAAGTGGCCAGGGAAAACCGGCTTACAAAGCCTGGATTCCGGTACCTATTTTATTACCCGGCGAAAAAACCAGTACCCGCATTGAACCCGGTAAAAGCATTTACCAGGCGGTAGCTCCGGCGGCCGCGCAAAAAGGAATTATAGACGCCGCAATCTGGATAGGATACGCCTGGGCCGATGAACCCCGTAATCACGCGGTAGTAATGGTTACCGGCGACGATAAAGTTAAAGTAACCCAAACCGCCGAGCAGCTAGCCAAAAATTTCTGGCAGGCCCGTTCGCGTTTTGCTTTTGTGGCTCCTACCGGTTCTTTAAAAGAAAGCCTGGATAAAGCCCTAGCCAGTAACAAACATCCTTACTTTATTAGTGATTCCGGCGACAACCCAACTGCCGGAGGAGCCGGTGATGTTACTTGGACCTTACAGCAAATATTAGCTCGTCCGGAGTTTAAAAATGAAAACGGGCCTTCTTTAATTTATGCCTCTATTCCGGGCCCTGAATTAGTAAAAAAAGCTATTGCTGCTGGGGTAGGTAATAAAGTAGACGGAGTAGTGGGTGCCCAGGTAGATGCCCGCTTTGCTCCCCCGGTAAGACTTACTGGTACCGTAACAGCCATTGAACACGGCGATACCAATGCCGAAACCGAAGTAGTGGTTAAAGTGGGCAGCGTACACGTAATTGTTACCAAAAAACGAAAACCTTATCATAAAGAAAAAGACTTTACCCGCTTGGGCCTAAATCCTCGTCAATCGGATATTGTAGTGGTAAAAATTGGTTACTTGGAGCCGGAACTTTACGCCATGCGCGCCGATTGGATAATGGCACTTACTCCCGGCGGCGTAGATCAGAACTTAGAAGGTTTAACCTACAAAAGAATTAAACGCCCTATGTTTCCTTTCGATAAAAACATGAAAGATCCGGACCTTTCGGCCAAATTGGTACCTGCTTCGGATAAATTATAATCTTATTAAAGGAGTTTATTTCCTAATTTTGGAAGCTCGTTTTACGCAGAGATTGCTTTGACTGCTTTAATCCGCTACTTAAAGTTTTCCCTTATAAATACAGTTATCTTTTACTTTATCTCTTCCCAGAAATACTCTGGCCGCTACGCGGTCGCCCCGGAACCGGATGGCACCTACGCTTATTTTTTTATCATGAACCCATTCATTTCGAAAGGAAACTACGATATCGAAAGTTTACTCACCAAAATGTATGGGGCAACAACTGGCAAAGAACACTTTAAATTATATAACGAGGCTCTGGGCAACGAAGGCAGGCTCTATAAAGAGGTGCAATCCCGCAATTAATAAAATAACTCCTTTTACTATTTTGTTTTCTGGTGGCGCCTGCCGGAAAACATTTTAAATAAATGTATTTTAAATAACTACTAAATTGTATTATTAGGGTGCGAAATTCACTTTAGTCTTTCCTTGTACTCCTTATTATGCATAGAAGAACGTTTATTAAAACAACGGCAGTTGTTGGTGGAAGTTTTACGCTGGCCGGAAGCGCTGCCTGGGCTCAAGCCACCAGCCCCAAAGAAAGTTTGTGGTTTGACCGGTGCATGCGGTGGGCGCAGTTAGCCTTTGTAGAAACTGACCCCGGCAATTACGACCCGGATTTCTGGCTGGATTATTTTAAACGCTTACATGCCGATGGGGTATTGCTTAGTGCGGGTGGCATTGTTGCCTTTTACCCTACTAAAGTGCCCTTGCATTACCAAAGCGCCTGGCTGAAAGATAAAGACGTGCTCGGCTATTTAGTAAATGGCTGCCGAAAAATGAATATGTCGGTAATTTTGCGTACCGACCCGCATGCCGCCCGGCAAAACGTGGTAGATGCCCACCCAGATTGGATTCATACAAATATAAATGGTGATAAACGGAAACATTGGGCTAACCCGGAATTATGGGTAACCTGCGCTTTAGGTCCCTACAACTTCGATTTTATGAAGCAGGTGAATCAGGAAATAATGACCCGTTACCAGCCCGATGCCATTTTTTCTAACCGGTGGTCGGGCCACGGTATTTGTTACTGCGAACATTGCAAACGCAACTTTAAAGCTTTTTCGGGTTACGACTTGCCGCGTTCCACTTCCGTCAATAATAGCACGGCCATGGCCTCCGGCGATAAAAACGATCCTGCTTACCGGAAATACGTGGCATGGCGCACCGAACGTTTACGGGAATTATGGTTTTTGTGGGATAGCGAAATACAAAAGCAAAAAGCAACAGCCCGGTTCATCCCGAATGGCTTTCCGGATAAATTAGTAACCGGTCAGAATTCTGATTTCTTTTTTGCGGACCAGCAGGCCCGTAGCGGCGTGATTCCGCCGTGGTCAAATGGCAAACACGCCAAAGAATTGCGGGCTACCATGGGCATGAAACCTCAGGTGGGCATTTTTAGCGTGGGCGTAGAAGAACAATACCGCTGGAAAGACTCGGTGCAGGATAATGCAGAAATAAAAATTTGGGTAGCCGAAGGTACCGCAAACGGTTTATTACCTTGTTTTGTAAAATTCGGGGGGCAAATTTACGATAAACGCTGGCTTACCACCGTTGAAAAACTGTATCAGAGCTATTATAAAAACGAAAAGTATTTGCGTAATACGGCTCCACTAGCACGCGTAGGAGTAGTATACTCCGAGCAAACTGCTAAAAATTATGGCGATAAAGCGTGGCAGAAAAATTACCCCGACCACGCGAATGGAGTATACCACGCCCTGATTGAAGACCGGATGCCTTTTGAAATGGTAAACGACCGCTTGCTGGATGCCGAACACCTGAAACCTTATAAATTATTAATCCTGCCCAATATTGCGGTACTTTCCCAGGCTCAATGCGACCAGCTGCGGCAGTTTGTAAACGCCGGGGGCAGTTTAGTAGCTACCTTCGAAACCTCGCTGTACGATGAAGAAGGTAAGCAACGTCCGGATTTTGGCTTAGCCGATTTATTGGGGGTGAGTTACAACCAGGAAGTAGAAGGCCCCCTCCAGAATAGTTACCTGCGGCTCAAGAGTGATGCTAGTACGAATACCTTTCATCCAGTTTTAAAAGGTTTAGAAGATGCTTATCGCATTATCAATACTACTCACCGCGTGAAAGTAAAACCCAACGGTACTTTCCCCAGCCCGGTAACCTTGGTGCCGTCTTACCCCGACTTACCGATGGAAGATGTTTTCCCGCGGAAACCCGATACCGATACCCGCGAACTTTACCTGCGCGAAGTTGGGAAAGGCCGGATAGCGTATATTCCGGGCGATCTGGATCGCGCTTTCTGGCAAATTATGAGCTCCGATCATGGGAAACTGCTGCGGAATACTATCAGGTGGGCTTTAAACGAAGCTCCCTTGGTAGATGTAACCGGGCCTGGAATTATTGATGTAACTGCCTGGCAGCAGAAAAACTCTATGACCGTTCATATAGTAAATTTGACTAACCCTATGCTGCTAAAAGGACCTTTCCGGGAGTTAATTCCGGTAGATGCCCAGGTAAGCATCCGGGTACCAAAAAATAAAAAAGTTACCGGTGTGCATTTACTATTAAGCGAACAAAAACCAGCATTTACGATAAAAGATGGACTGATAAACTTAAAAGTAAGCCAGTTAGCCGATCACGAAATTATTGCCTTGGACGTAGCTTAATGAATACCAAATAGTATAAAGTAGTTAAAACATTCCTTCTTCTCCTTAATTATACAAAATTCGGAAGAAATGCCTTAGCTAAGAATAAAGACACCAGTTTGGCTGTTGAGGGCCTTCTAAGGTTCCGGTTTTGCGCAGCAAAATTCCGCAGCGGAGCGAGGAAAGGAAGCTTAGACCGCCCTCAACAGCCAAACGAGGCCCGCCGGCCATGAGGCGAACTTAGGCTTGTCAAACAAGTTAGCACCAATGCCTGGAGACTTGCAAAGGCTCCAAAGAACAACATCAAAGACCACTATAGCAATTATTTCTTACAATTTAGACTACTACGATAAAAAAATGACCAAATTTTAATGCTACGAGCAAGTCCCGTTCGGCATTAGAATTTGGTCATTTAGGCTTAATGTAACAACTAGCAACTGAAATCTGCTGGTTGTTTTATTCTGGCTTTAATCACATACTTACTTACTTTTTAACCTGGTAGGCTACTACTTTATTCGCGAAAAAGGTAGGTACTAATAGTAAATTTTGTTCCGGAATATATTCAATATCGGCGGCATTTACTTTTTCGGCTTTGGTATCGAGCAATTTAGTTACCTGGCCACTGGCGGTTACATAATTGATTTCGCCGTTCCAGTTAGAAATAATAAAATCTTTACCGTACGGAATAATACCATCACCGCCTTGTAATCCTTCGGCTATTTTACGCAGCTCTTTCGTGGTTTTATTTACCTCGTAGAAAATGCCCGCCGTCATATCAATCATGTAAAATTTGTTTTGATGCGCCAACAAGCCATTCGGTTTTTGAAAATGGTCTTTTTCCAGCCACACCTCTGCCTGGTTATTTTGTAAGCGGTATACTCTTTTTTTATCGGAGTCCGACACATACACCACTCCTTGCGCATCCACGGTAATATCGTTTAACATACCGGCATCGGCTACGGGTATAGTACGAACCACTTTGGCGGTTTTAGTATCAATTACCACTACTTTGGTGAGATCGGCAACGTACAAAAGCCCTTTCGATAAACCCAACCCTTTCGGTGAATCCATGCCTCCTACGACCCACTCTACTTTCTGAATATCGCCGTTTAAAGAAATCCGGGCGATAGAACCATTGCCATCGGCGTTGCCCGCCGGGTTGTTAATGTTAGAAGCATAAAGCACCTTATTGGCTTTGTCGTACAATACAGACTCCGGCTCTTTTAGAGTAGCGGGGGTTTCCCACTTTTTAACCAGACTTACGGTTTGAGCCACTGCCGGGCTACTTATTTGAGTAAAACCCAACAACAAAGCGCCCAATAAACAAGATTTAGCAAATCGATTTTTGTTCATAGTATTAGGTAAGATTAAGCGTTCAATTTCATTTAATTTTAGAAATATAGGTAATCCTTCACAGGCTTGCAACAATCTGGTTTTAGTGTTTGCCATTTAAATAGATTAACCACCCCACCAGCCTGGCTTTAACGAGCCTAGGCAAGCCTGTTTTCTACTTCACTGATAGCTTATAAACGGTAGTAGATTGGTAGGTCTCGCCGGGACGGAGCGTGGTAGTAGGAAAGTTCAGGTGATTAGGCGAATCGGGGAAATGCTGGGTTTCGAGGCACAAGCCAAAACGTTTCGTATACGGCACTCCTTCTACTCCCTGTACTTTTCCATTTAAATGATTAGCGGTATAAATTTGCACGCCCGGTTCGGTGGTATACATTTCCATATACCGGCCACTTACGGGCTCGTATACCGTAGCCCCCAGTTTTAATTTTTTCGATTGGTCGGTAAAAACCCAGCAATGGTCGTAGCCGTGGCCGTATTTTATTTGCGTATCCATGGTATCGTTGATGCGGGCACCCACTACGGTGGGTTTAGTAAAATCGAAAGGTGTTCCGGCTACTGCTTTTAACTCCCCGGTTGGAATTTGAGTAGCATCGGTGGGCAGAAATTTATTCGCTTTTATCATTAATTCCTGGTTCAGAATATCGCGCTTCATGCCGCTTAAGTTAAAATAAGCGTGATTGGTAAGGTTTACTACCGTTACTTTATCGGTGGTAGCCCGGTAATCAATGCGCAAAGCGTTATCTTTTTGCAGGGTATAGGTTACGTCTACGTTTAAAGTACCGGGGTAACCTTCTTCGCCGTCCGGCGAGGTGTAATGCAGTTTCAGGGAAGGTTCGGTACCGTTGGTAGAGGTGGCGGTCCATAATTTTTTATCAAAACCTATTTTACCCCCGTGCATGTGGTTGCCGCTGCCGTTGGTAGGTAAGGCATATTCTTTACCATCCAAAACGAGTTTACCTTTAGCAATGCGATTGCCGTAACGGCCAATTATAGGACCAAAAGCGGGAGTACCTTTTAAATAATCCGCGAAAGTGGGCACGCCCAGGGTAATATTTTCTTGTTTTCCGTTCTTATCCGGTGCCGCCCAGGTAACAATGTAGCCGCCGTAATTAGTAATTTTCACTTCCATACCCGCCGCATTGCGCAGCGTAAACAACTGCGCTTCCTGCCCGTCTGGCATTTTACCAAATACCTCTTGCGTAATACCTGCTTTTTGTTTTTCTGATTTTGGATTGATAAAAGCTACTAGAAGAATAGCGCACGTAAAAAGCAACAGAATCCGGAATTTCATAGCTCTGGAGTTTAGAAAGAGACTGGGAAATATAGTAAATTTTTGTTTAGTATGCAGGAAGGTAGCCCCCTTTAATCGTGCCTATATGGTCCGAAAGCTTATTAAAACAAAGATTAGACTACATCTCCAGCCATCCGGTGCAGGAAAATTGTATTTGGCGCACCTTCTGGAAGAACATAATAACTTCTTTAGCTGGTATTATTTAAACATCTTATCCGCCAAATTACTATTTACTTTTACCTCTGAAACTTTGAACTCAATCGGTGGACCGGCAATTGGACTAGTTATCGTGTAGGGTACTTTAATACCGTTGCCGGCTTCGCGGTAATCGGCGTATTCTTCTACCCGGGTTTCGGTGGGCGATATTTTTATTTCTTTTAATTTTAAGCCGGTATTCAGGTCGTAATAGCTCTTCCTTGCTGTTCCGTTGGCCGCAGTGGCGGTAATTAAGTAGGCTGGTTTATCATTTACTATTCGTAGCCGGGGATCCAGCGTTAGGTTATAGGTATTACTCCCATAATTTAATTCTGGAAAAATAGCCACCGATTGCTTCAGAAGAGCTTTATAATCGTCGGTGAGCGGTACTTTCTGGTTATTATAGGTAACAGTAGCACTATCGCCACTTACCGCTCCCCAAATAGCAATGTTAACCGAGGGCACCCGAATTTCCTGGGCATATTGATTCGGGAGTTTATGGTTCATTACTAATTTCACGGCCGTACCCTGAATAACCCCAGCTGCCGTAAAAGAAATATCTTTTACATTTTTCAGTTTTTCGGCTCCGCCCACGGCATTAATGTATTTCCGGATTACCTGCGTGGCCGTTATACCGGCCGGCATATCCAGACCGCTTATGGCATTATTATCCGGATTTATATCAGGGAAAAGATGCTCAGGATCAATGGTAATTAAATTTATTTTGGATGTAGATTTATAAGAAAAAGTCCAGGTGCTGCCCCGCTGCCAGATTTCGGCGGGCAAGTTCACGGTACCGGTTTTTCCATTTTCTTCTTTAACCTGAATGGTAACCGGCAAAGCCATTTCTTCCAGGTTTTCGAGGGTAATCAATGCCCCTTTCGCAGCATCATTACCTACGTAACGGAGGTCTCTTAAGGCTTGATCCAGTTTCCGGTCGGTAAAAAACCATTCTTTCCAGAACCAGCTTAAGTCTTCGCCGGCGGCATTATCCATACTGTGAAAAAAGTCCCAGGGAGTTGGGTGCTTAAATGCCCAGCGTTTAATGTACGTTTGAAAAGCATAGTCAAACCGCTCTTTTCCTAAAATCTGTTCGCGCAAAATAGTAAGCCCCATGGCCGGTTTATTATAAGCGGCTTCTCCTAAATAATCGCCCGGTAATACATCCGGAGTATTTAAAATGGGTTTGGCCTTGGGGCCAAAGGTATTCTGGGCACTCCGCTGCACATTTTCTTTCGTGTAGTATTCGCCGTTGTTAAAGGCCTTTGCGTTTAAGGAATTGATAAAAGTATTAAAACCTTCATCCATCCAGGCGTATTTACGCTCGTTAGAACCCACAATCATCGGGAACCAGTTATGACCAAATTCATGGTCGGTAACGCCCCATAAGCCGGCGCCTTTGCTGTTAGCTCCACAAAAAACAATACCCGGATATTCCATACCCGATACAATGCCGGCCACATTGGTAGCTACTGGGTAAGTATATTCGTACCATTGCTTCGAGTAAAGTTCAATGCAAGCTTTCACGTATTCCGTCGATCGTCCCCAGGCCGATTGGCCACCACTTTCCAGAGGGTACACCGATTGGGCCAAGGCTTTTTTGCCACTGGGCAGATTAATCCGGGCGGCATCCCAAACAAAGGCTTTAGAAGCTGCCCAGGAAGCATCGCGGGCATTTTTACAGAGAAAGTGCCAGGTAAGCGTATTCTTTTTCGGGTAACTGTTGTGCGCCACTACCTCCGCCGAATCTTTAATGACCACGGTTTGATCGCTGTTTTGCGCTTTGGCCAAACGACTAATAGCAGTAGGCGTTAAAACTTCCTTAGGATTTAGTAATTCACCTGAACCTACTACTACCAGGTCGGCCGGGGCAGTAATGGTATAATCCAGATCGCCGTATTCCAGGTAAAATTCCGATGCACCCAGGTACGGAATGGTATTCCAGCCGCTCACGTCGTCGTACACTTCCATACGCGGATACCATTGCGCTATTTCGTAGATCCAGCCGTATTTGGTTTTTAACCGCCCTAACCGGTCTGTTCCGTATTCCGGAACCTCAAAATTGTAGGTAATCTTAATCTGTATTTTGTTCCCTCCGGCTTTTAAAGCTTCTTTTAACTTAATCTGCATGCGGGTATCCGAAACCAGATAATCTACCGGTTCCTCCTTTTTCTTCTGGATAATAGATACCGATTTAATTTCGTCTCCTTTGGTAAAGGAACGATGAGAATAACGGCCACCGGTTACCGGACTGGTAGCTACCCCACGCGAATCTTCTCGGTAGATATTCTGGTCGAGTTGCAGCCATAAAAAAGGTAATTCGTCCGGACTGTTATTGGTATAGGTAATTATAGTACTGCCACTTACCTGATGCTGGGCGGTATCGAGCGAAACGGTAATTTGGTAATCGGCTCTGTTTTGCCAGTATTTGCTGCTGGGAGCGCCACCGGCAGTTCGGTACTGGTTGCCGTTTTCTTTATAAAATAAAGGATCAAATACTTTTAGCTGATCGTATTTACTAGTGGTGCCAGAGGTAACCTGAGCCTGGCTGCTTTGAAAGAAAAAAAAGAAATTTAACCAAATAAGAAAAAGAGGATACGCTTGCTTCATCGGGAGATGGTTTGGCTATAATTTAAAAGTAAATTTATTATTTATAAGACAGGTAAGCTAATGATACGAAATGGAAACAATAAGGGTGTATCGGCTATAAGTAGCTAAGAATAAATAATATTAGGTTATCCGTGAACGGATATTGTCTGGTGAAAGGAGAAAGATTTAGTAAATTATTTTTTTTCTAATTGTATCATCCTCTCCCTATCCCCTCCGAAGGGGTAGGTCCGTTAAGTTCTAATAAATTCCTGTTTTCTCGTGAAGATTATTCAGGAGGCCGCCGGCCGGGTGAACCGATTTACTTTTACTAAGAAAAACAAAATTTCCTACCGGCCAGAGGCCGGACGATGAACATCACGAGCGAGGACGCTCGCGATAGAAACAGGTTACAGACTCTATTATTCCTATTCCTGGGTAAGCAAAACCGGGTAGCTTGGTAAAATCATAGCCACTGCTAACAACTAATACTAATTGCCACAACCATTTAGAACAACCCATTTAGTAGTGGTTTTTAGAAAAAAGCTCTAAAATAAGGCCGGCTTACCAACGGCGAAAAGGCCCAGGGAATAGACGAAAGAATAAGTACCAGGCCGATAGTAAACCAAATAGCCATAGTTTTAAACTTCTGTTTGTCATCAGTCAGGCGTTTGACTTTGCTGGAGCCAATGGTAATTAAAACCAGGGATAAAAACATAATAAAGCTATGCTCCATCCCGAAAAACCGGATTTCTCTTTGGTGCAGGGCATCTTTAAAATAATGCAAAAAGTAAGTAGTTAACGGACTGAGGTAATACAAAAATAGCCCGATCGTTATTTGAATATGCGCGAAGCTGGTGGCTATGTTCCGGATAATATTATCGCTTCGGGAATATTGTTTATTCGTGAACCAGCCTTTATACGCATAAATAATTGCTAAAAGCAAACTAGCTAAAACTAACCACCGCACCAAAGAGTGCAAAGCTAATAACGTAGGATACATGCCCGCTTGAAATTAAGATTCTAGAATAAAGGGTACCTGGATTAGTGATATAAATATAAAGAAAAAGACCTGACCGTACTGCTGTAAACAAATAGGCTTCAATCAAATAAATTATTCTTAAGCTTTATAACGGTATATAATTTCAGTTTCGGTGATACTGCATTTGTGGCCCTATCTGCCTGAAGATTATTTTAAACTTTGGTATTTAACATTCAGGAAATTTTAAACAATTAAAGTACCCTTTAACCTTAATTAAAATGACAACCTTGAAGTTAAAACTAAACAATAATAACTTAGACCAACTCGTACACTACTTAATTAAGGATGGAAAATTTGATTACGAAAATCACGGCGAAGATATGTCCATTCTTATAAGCGACAACCTTCTTCTGTTAAACCTGGCAGTTCACCTGAATATAGTCATCTTAAAAAAGGCAGCTTCTTCTATTTACATAGATGTTATAAGCGGTGGAGGAGAAGATAACCTGTTGCATTTAGCAGAAAAAGGATATGCCAACTCCAATGCCCTACTAATGTATGATTATGCCGAATTATACGAACTCCAAATAGAGCAAATACAAGAAAGTTAATACTTTGCAAAAACCTTAATAAAATTGCAAACGGACTTTGGTAAATGATAATTGGTGACTGGTAAATGGTAAATGGTAAATGAAATATCATTAAATTAAGGAATGACGCGTATTGTAAAATTTAATCAGATGTTTTAAATCCTCCACCTACCCCCTCAAAAGGGGACTTTTTTCATCTGATTGGCTTCACTTAATTACATGGCTTTAATAATACGCGTAATAAGTATAATCCGTAAAAATCCGCGATTCAGACGACTTGCTTTAATAAACGTTTCCAGGTGCCTTTTTGCCAATTGTATTTAATTGTACTGGGCAAAGCTTTCCAGAAGTACGAATTAAGCTCCACGGCGAAACTTGGCTGCATGTAACAATTAATAGTACAACCTTCGCAGGCGGGTAAACGCCCCTCCAAGGCTACAAGCTGCCGTATTTCTTCGGAGCGATATAATTGCTTTAAATTCCTGGTAATTTTAAATTTCTGTTCGCCCAAATGGTAACAAGGTAAAATTAATTCGTTCTCCGGCGAAATAACTAAAGTAGTGCTGGCGGCTTTACAAACGGGATCGGAAATATGATTGCCGCCATCGCGGCGCAACTGCATAAAAGCTTCGTTCAGGTACACGTTCCGGCGCTTGCCAAAAGCCGAGAGGTAATCCAGATCGGTGGGCGTTAAAGGAGTCCCGGTTTCGACAGTGTTGTACGAAAATGCCGGATTAAGGAGCAGCATTAAATTATTGGGCAGCGCTATTTCGTGGTAAACCCGTTCTACCTGGTCTATATTGCCGCTAAAAACGGTAAATAAAATATCGGGTCGTTCGCCTAAGCTTTTTGCTATCCGGATAGATTCCTGCACAAAATCAAAACAAGCTACTCCCCTGCCCTGGTCGTGCAAATTTTTATCGGCGGCATCCAGCGAAAAATGCAGCATATCTACCTTGCCTCGTAAACGCTCTGCCCATTTGGGATATAACAAACCATTAGTGGTAAGGGTAGTAATAAAACCCATTTGATGCGCTAATGCCAAAAAAGTATCTATCTGCTGATGCAGCAAAGGCTCGCCGCCGGTAAAATCAATTACCTGCACGCCTAATTCCCGTAAATCGCGCAAATTCTGCTCTACATCGGCCAGTTGTATATACGGCGACGGTTTTTCCCAGATATCACAGAACGAACACCGGGCATTGCAGCGGTACGTAACGTAATAATTACACAAAACTGGGTGACGAACAAGGCGCATGCTAGGGGTTGCAAGTTACAGGTTGCAAGTTACAGGTTAAATTTGGTTGAAGAGTTGGAAAGTTAGAAGGTTGTAAGGTTGTAAGGTAAATACAGAAAAAAGTAAATAGTAATAGTAAATAGTAAATTCTGATTCACCTACACGAATACCATGAAGCAATACAGGTAAAAGTCCCCCTTCGGAGAGGGTAAGGGGAGGAAACTACCTTTGCCTCAGCTACAATTGCATTTTTAAATTTTTTACTTATTTAGGGCACCGGGTACGAAGTAGCCAGAACCAACCGGAATAATTTTAAACTACTCCTAAACCAGAACCCGGCTGAGGCAAAAATTTATTACGAGTGGGAGAAAAACCTATTGCGTATTCCCGAAAGATTCTCTAAGTTTGCAACCCCATCGTAAAACAACGCTCCGGCGTTTTTAGCGAAAAGGAAGCTACAAATTGCCCAGATGGCGGAATTGGTAGACGCGTTGGTCTCAAACACCAATAACTTCACGGTTGTGCCGGTTCGACCCCGGCTCTGGGTACTTATTTATCTTATAAAGCCTTGTAAACTAATCATTTACAAGGCTTTTTGGTTTTCAGGGGACAGTATAGGGGACGGTTTATAACATTAATCTAGATTAAATATTTTAATTAAAACCTTAACTATTTATGTTTAGGTAGTTGCCATTTTTGAAGAAACAACTAACGCATTCATTTTTTCATTAAACCTATTAGTATCTACATTTTCAGATTTTTCCCAATTTGGTAAATATCCTTTCTTCGAAATAGACCTGTGTAAACAATCAATGATACTATTATTATTAAGTGGAATTCCATTTTCCAATTCTAACTTTAAAAAAGGTCCTCCAGCCAGGGGCACTACTAAGGCGAAACCATCTAAGTATTGAAAATTATGATGTGTTTCCATATAACTTCCAAAACTCGACTCTAAGAAAGCTATTCCTATATTAACAGATAAATCTGCCAATGTATCAATTGAGACAAAGCTCTGAGTTCCATTAAGCAAAACATAAACATGAGCTATTGAAATTGGGTCTACTCCGAACGAACATAAAGCTGCTGAAGCGGAAGTTTTTTCATGGGGAGATAAATTTAATTTTAGAAGCTCCGCTAGTTGATTTTGGGCCCAATCTTTAATAATAGTTGGACTAGCAGAATAATCTCCCTGGTCTCTTTTTGCGGATTTAGGTTTATAATCAATAAAACCAATAAAATTTTCTGAATCTCTTGCATGGACAGTTGAAGCCAATCCTCCAATAGTGGTAATACTAAGAAAATTTTGCTCTTTTTCTGTTTGTGTATTTATTGCAGCTAATCCAAGTATCTTTTCGTTTTCAATGATTGGCTTTAATCTATTTACGTTTACTGAAATATATTCTTTAATTGAAATATTAGGTATATATCCTGAAAATGAGATATCATTAAGCCATTTTTCCTTATCAAAATTTTCACTTTCTATACTCTCATGAATATTTACCTCAAGACTTTCATTTTCCTTATAAAAAACAGGCACATCTAATCCTGCACAAAGAGCAGCTAAATAATTCTTAAAAGGCACATAAAAATTTTTTGCCCCGCTTCTATTAGTTGTTATTAACATACTCAAGTCCTCTCTTAAATAGTTATCATTTAATTGTAATTTAACTTGAGTTGATATTAAAGAACTAAATCCTTCAACCGGTCCTTTAGTTATTATTGGCCTTAAGGTAAATCCAGAAGAAAATTTAAGCTCTTTAATATCCGAGATACCTTCATCCCATCTTCTTGTAGCAATAAAGACTTTTTGTGCAACCATAAAAACAGAATAGAACCCAATACCGAATTTACCTACAGATTTAAAGTTAGAGGAACGCAAACCCGGAAATTCACTTTGTACTAAAGAGGAAGTCCAAAAACTTGTACCAAAGTCAAGTAAAGGACCTGTTAATACTCTTTCAGACATCCCTATACCGTTGTCTTCTATAAAAAGCCAAAGCGAATCATCAATATTTTTAATTTTGACAAGAATTTTACCAACAAAATCCATTTCAGAAAGTAAACGAGCTTTTATGGAATCACGGGCATTTTGTATTAATTCCCTAATAGCAACCCCAAACAAATCAGAATGCGTGCCATATAGCATTTCACCTCCAAGGTTCTGCACCAATTTCTCAATATTACTTACATGGACATGAGCAGAACAAGGTTTCCAACCAACTGCTTTTACAAAGTTTGCTAAACTTTCAGGTGATTCAACTCCTTTTACTTTTTTCACTTTAAAAGAAATACCATTCCGGGTATCTAAGAGAGTGTTGCAGGACTGTAGCTCTTTATTTAATAGATATAAAGCATCGTATACAACGAACCAAGATTCAGATTCAGCTTCTGCTTCATTAAAATCAATAGTTGAAGTAAATAACAGCGTATTTTTGTTAGGGTCAGATTGGTCAATATCTACAGCAGCAAGTCTATTTTGAGCTTGCCAATGTAAAAATGAGACTCCTTTTCTCTTTAATAATGCGTGTAAGAAATCAGGTGCTCGTTCATTATTAATATGTGAGGCATCAGCACACCGAAGTAGACAGGCCAATTTTACTGGATCTATTCGCCATTCTGTTGGAAAATTTGCTAAGGCATTGAGTTGCGAAGGCAATTTCGATGCTACCATTTCAACATCCCAGTGATGGCTAGCAGCAATCTGACCAATTAATTTACCAAGATGTTTACGTAAATTTTGGTTTTCTAACAAATAGATTTCCTGTTCAGTATCTGGGTCAATCCAACTTTTTCCCAGCAATGTTTCTGCTTGTATTGCATGTAATTGTCTAAGTGCATAAAAATCAGCTATATTTTTTTTCTCTTCTTCAGATATTTTTAAATCTTCTAAAGAGGAAAATGCATCTTTCCATTGCAAAGTTTCCCTAATTCCAATTTGACCATTCTCATATGCTTCAAAACAAAGTGCTGAGTCATGAAGTAAAATAGCTCCTCCTAAAACAAACCCTTCAAGTGGTGAAATTGGGAAATCCTCTCCAGCTATAAGACTGGCAGTTTCCCATAATGCGTCCAAATGGCTAATGTCATGTTGAGTAAGTCCCGGTAGTTCACCTGTAATTCTTACAACTAAAAAAGAAACATTTTCTCTTAACTTAAAAAAAGAGGAACGAAGCTCTTCTCTTTTAGTAGAGAATGTATCTTTTTTTTGACTTGCTAAAGTTTTTTTCCAAATTATTGTGTTCTCAATTCTACTTAAAGACATGTGTTCTTTTTAATACAGTAAGGTTGTAGATTACAAGAATGTCAAGATATGCAATTCAATTAAAAGTGACAATCATAAACAAAAGAACCGGGTTAGACCGGCTCTCCTGTTAAATCCCTATAAATTTAAAATAATGCAGTTGATTCTTGGCATTGTAGAAAGTAAAGGAAAAAGTTTATTGACCTAAAATGCTTATTTTATATCCAATATCCAATTAATCTTTTGCTTAAGTGGAAGCTCAAGAGTCGTAAGTTTCTCTCTCAATAACCTACAAATTATACATTTTCCTTATTTACATCCTCTGAATTCACGATTGTTAAAATAAACTTGTGTTGCTTTTACTTTAGCCTTACAAAAGGAGGATACCTATTTTTACGTTTACGGGAACTTGGCATTTTACTTATTTTAGAGTTTGTAAAATTTGTTTATTCTTCAATGCTAAACAGTCATAAAACCGCATAGTTGTTTTATCCAAAGGAATAATGTGCAGGGTGTAATAATCTTTAGGCTTTACTTTTATTTCCTCCTTCTTGAGCCTGTGAAACTCATCCAAAGTGGCATAATCTGAACGGAAGTGAGTATAAAGAGCAGAAATATCCTTCGAGCAATTCCAAACCTGACACCTGAATTCTGCCTTATTCTTAGTTATATACTTGGTTAAGTATACTCCGACGCTTTTCGGGCTTTTGGTGGTTATCCGCTTTACATCAAAAGCAGAGGAAGGTTTTAAATCTACTCTCCTTATTCCTTTTAACTTTAAATTGATTATATTATAGCTTTATTTTTTTAGGTAATATTCTTTTTAAATAAGGATAATAAGTATAAGTCGCACCCACATTTACCAAGTATTTAACGCAAATTAATTACCTTATTTACAATAACTTATATCTAAAAAATTTAAATAATTACAAACCGGAACTTAAGTATTAATAACTTGTTTTCAGTTTACTTAGGAGCGTGGATCTCCCTTAATAGTTATAAAAATCATTCCTTTAATTATTGATATCGCAAAGTATGGTTCTACATGATGGTATTATTACCCTCGATTATAATCCGGCTCAAGATGTGCTCATCACCAGTATGCCCGATATTAAAACGTTTGGTCTTTCAGAAGTAAGTTATTGCCTGGGTCTGATTGTGGAATATATTCGTAATTACGATATTAAAAAGCTTTTGCTCGATTCCAGCAACTCGGTGGTAGAAGTAGAAGACGAAGCGTACAAAACCATTACTACTCAATTTGCGCTAAACCTGATGAACACCCGCTTAAAGAAACTAGCGCGGGTAGGAACCACCAATACGAACCGCGAAGAAAGTTCAGCAAAGATTTCCCAGGAAATTAAACAGGAACTGAACCTACCTATCGAATACAAAAGTTTTAACGGCAAAGCCGAAGCTATGGAATGGTTATTAGCTTAAGAATTACTGCGTAGGAAAACAACCACCCCTACCCCTCTTAAACTTAGGTGGTGAGTTTTTTCCTCAACTTATCCTCTATCATTTCATTTGTCTCTTTACTTAGTGCCTCTAAGCTTACTATTTAGGTAAAGGTTATTTATCTATTCCTGAAAAATAATTTAGCTGGATTTTACTTTTCTTAACCTTACTACTGGCCCACATCCTTCTGTAACCTGGTAACCAATTTCGTTTTGCGTAAAGTTGAATAAAGCGGGCACACTTGTCCGTTTAAAATATTTGTATCTTTTTTATTGAGTTGGCTAACCTAAACAGCAGCAATCAGTATAAACGCTAAAGCATACACGTATTTATGCTTAGTTTATAATTGTAAGTCTGTTGGTAGAGGCGTATGAAAAACACATTTGGCATTCCCATTATTCCTTGTAACGATCGGGAAAGAGTAAAAAAACTCCACGAATACAACATTTTGGATACCCATTCCGAAGGTTCTTTTAAGCATATTACTTCTTTAGCGGCCCATATTTTTAAAGTACCCATTGCTTTAATCTCTTTCGTGGATTCTGAAAGGGTTTGGTTTAAGGCGAATGAGGGTATGGAAGAAGTAACAGAAATAGACCGCGGCATTAGTTTGTGTTCACTGTCTATTTTAAACGATGACCTCACCGTATTTACGGATACTTTAGAAGAACCCTGCCTTTTAGCTAACCCGTTAGTTGCCGGTAGCTTTGGGCTACGATTTTATGCCGCCGCTCCCTTACAAACCGCCGATGGCTACAATCTGGGCTCCGTGTGCATTGTAGATAAAGAGCCCCGAAAGTTTACTTATGCCGATCAGGATATGCTCACCCACCTGGCCGAATTAGTAATGAAAGAACTGGAGTTGTGGAAAGAAAATCATAAAGTCTGCAACTATGAAATCAAAAACAGAAACCGGTTTTCGTTCGAGTAAGTTAATAAAGTAAGCAGTACTCAAGTTAACGTTAAAACTAGCTTTCTGCTGTTTTTACTGATCCGGAAAGTTATAGTAGGTAATCTCCCTTACTTCCAACAATTTGTTCTTCTTTTCTGCCGATTAGTTCCTTTCAGGATGACTAAAGTGGAAGAAGTATGTATTACTTGATTACAGTTCCCGCAGGTTTTCGACATTCCTGTTTTCAATACCTACCGGATTAACTTCTTTTTAATATACTCTTATGGTAATTTGTAAATACTACCTGGTATAAATAGGATCAGAATTTACTAAAAAGCCGGATAAAATTACTTTTCGCCGGCTTTTTCAGGTAGTACTATTTACTTTGCCAGAAGCAGTCTTTGCTGATAACGTTTACCGGGGGTTTGCAATTGCAAAAGATATATACCTGCAGCTTTATGGCTGGCTTGCCATTCTAATGGATATGTTTGATTGGCTTGCGCTTCGCCCTGGAATAAAGTAGCTCTTTCTATACCTTGCAAGTCGTATATTTTAACTGAAGCAACTTGGGTTACGGGTAAAGAAAAACTTACCTGTACGTTATTAAAAAAAGGATTAGGAAACACCTTTAAGGGGTTCTTATCCGTTGCTTTTTCTTCTCTCTGGGTTGCCTCTATTGCTGCTTCTTGCGGCAGGGTGGCAGAGGTGCAATTAATCGGATTAGAAACAAGGCCTCCTGGATTTACAACCTGTTTACAAAGATTTAACCGAAGCACCTCCCAATCATTGTAATTAGTATAACTAAAATCATTTATACCGTCAGCTTTGGGGCGAAAGACTACGTTCAATTTGTTTTCTTCACTTCCTATTGTGGAAACAGCCCGTAGATTAGTGTCTTGCCCGCGATCAAAATATAAGCTCATCCCATAAGCATAAAACCAGGAATTGTCAAAATAAGAATCTAGTCCTATTTTTTCCTCTTTTGTATAAGTGCTATCCGGATTAAGCGTGGTTTTTACATACGACATTTTCATTCTGACTTGTCCGTTGAAAACAGCACCTGGCTGGGATTGTTTAATGTATACCATATATACTCTTCCTGGAGTTTCTGAACTGCCCCGGTAAGGAACATAGGCCATGGAAGGTTTGCTATGAATAGGTCCAACCCGCCCACCTTCTATTACATTGGTTAATTCCCATAAGTTGGTAGCAGGATTGTAATACCACAAGTCAAGTTTGGCATCAGCAGCCGGAACGAGGGCATACAAGCTTTTTACCCCCGGCTTCCAGGGTAGATACGTTTGAATAATAGCCGGGAAGGCCCACTGGCTGGTAGATTTTACCGGAGTATTTGCAGCTGAATAAGCAATCCGATCTCCTTGCCACCTACCATTCACCCATTTGTTAAAATGAATGAGTAAATCGGTACCCTTATATACCAGGTAGGTACTGGTGCGGGTGTAAGAAATGGAGGGTTCCCCCTGCGCTGATCCGGGAATTTGCCTGGCACTAGTCCATACTTCCCTATTAAATATAACATCCAGTTGAAGCCGTTTTTCCATTATTTTTCCACTCCATTCAACGGACACTACCCTAAGACCATTTCCATCATTGGCTACATCTACGCCTACCGACAGCATTCCGGCATTTTTCTCGCTGCTCCAGGTACCGTTAGCACAGCCGGCCGTACCTGGCTCGGGGCAATTCCAGGTAGAAGTAGAATACTTGTATTTTAACGTTCCACCATTGGTATAAAACATATAGAGTCGGTTGCCCATCCTGGCCAAAATAGGCGTGGTAGTAGTTTGGGCACCGTTTATTATGGTTTTGTTATACCGGGTATATTCACAAGCTGCACCGGGCCGGTAATTAGCATACGCTCTTACTGTTTGCCCTTCGGGTTCAAATACCCCATTACGGTTCCAATCCACGTGACCATTGGTACGGTCTACCCAATATCTAAATATTTTTTCTAACACATCTAGGTATAACGTTTTACTGGGTGATACCGCCTTCCATTCTTTAAGAGAAGCATTATTCAAGGCGGGGGCTCCGTTACCATCCGAAAAGCCGGCTTTCGACTGACCATAAAAGGCATAGTTCATGTGGCTGGCATAATTAGGTTTGCAGTTAGGGTCAACATTTCCCGTAGCCCCATAAGGACCTGAATGGCCAAGCCCTAGAGTATGCCCATATTCATGCGCCGGGTTGAAATTATCCTGAAAATTAAAGGCACAGGCATAAGTGTTTCCGCAGCTTCCGCCCCCACTACTATAGCCCAGGGCATAACGAAAAATTCCTAATCTAGCTTCTCTCAGATTTGTTTTCCAGGCAACATTGGGATCCAAGCCAATGTAATCGGATCCGGAAACAATAGCATTTACAGCATTAAACCCTCCCCAATTGCCATAGATTGTGGCATCAGCGGGCGAAGCAGGTTCCAGGCCAATATCTAAGTGGGCGCTAATACCCGGTACCAGATCCGGGTTTTGCAAAATGGTTGCGTGATACAATTTTAATAAAGGAGATACCGTAAATGAGTCGGCATATATAGCAGCAAACTGCCGGGCAGAAGCAGGGCTCATTTTTAGGTTAACGTTGCCGGTATTTTCCTCGCTAGTTCGGCGCATGAAATCTACCTCTATAAAAAGATCCTTATGCCTGGGATTGGCTCCCCACTTAGGAAGAGGTTGAGTGGGAGTAATGTCGGAACGGCCAAGAACTTCCCAACCATCCGATATGCCATCACCATCTGTATCTCTCGGATCAGCTACCAGGCGGCAGTCAAAACCTTTGGCAAATCCGCTCCGGAAAGAACAGCTCCCAAGTTCTGTTTCTAACTCCGTTCCTAAACCATCCTGGTCCGGGTCATGCCACAAGATAGCCGCATCGTTCCGAATCAAACGAAGCATTCCTCCAACTCCAGTGGAACCCACTATAATCTTATTTGTATTTGGGGTAGTTGTTAATTTAAGAATAGCAGCGTTTCCGGCCGCCGTATTCGCGCCGCGAGCTACAATATTAACTTCATTTACATTTAATAAATAAATACGGTGGCTACCGTTATCGCCCCGTGGCAATTTTACCGTTTGAATCGATTCTTTATTTCGCAGGTTTGCCAGAATTAATAGGCGTCCGCCAAATGCAACATTAGTTTGAAACTGGGCATTATTTTTATAAATATCTGCGGTGCCACTTCTCGCAGTGGAACGAGCCCTGACAATCAATGTATAATACCCAGATGCCGGGGGAGTATAAGTGATTCTGGCGGCAAAGCCACCGGCGCCGTTATCATTTGCCGCCACTTCTACTCCTCGGGGAGAGATAAGATTTAGCACCGGATCGCATTGCTGGGAAAGGTTTCTTGTTTCAAATTGTACCTTATTCCCTGCTGTCAGGTAAACATACCTTTCAAAGATGGCATTAACCATAACATCGCGTTGCATTTGGGCTTGCAAGGATGCAGCGGAGGAAAGAACAATAGTGGCTGTACAGACCAAAATGTAAAGCACATTTTTACGGAGTAATTGCTTATTCATATCTTCTTCTTTTTTAAATTAATCCGATACAAAATATACCCGGCAAGTATTATAACCTTTGTGCTTACTAAAATTGCTTTATTGCCGGTATTTAAATGATTCTAATTCGTGCAGTACGCCTCGCCTGTAAGAAAAAAATTAGAATTAAACTAAGCTAGAGAAGGAATTTTCAGGAGAAGAATATCTATCTCATGGTATTAATTTACAAAGGGTAAACTTTTATTATTTGTTGTTAAAGTTACCTTATAAAAAAAGATGCCTTAATGTAGTTTAACAACTACCGGAGAAGAGTAAGTAGCTACCCAATTTAGATGAATAAGTATTTAAAACAGAAAAGTATATCTATTTTAAATACCTATTTAGTATAGGGTACTTTATATGATCGATTCGGGAAAATAAGGTGACTAAATCTACTATTTAGGTCACTTCAGGAAAGTATTTGAAAGATAGGAAAATTTAAATTCTGATCCAAGAGTTTCTATCCTTCTCTGGATCAGAATTATACGTTAAAATAATTTTATTAATTTTTTCTTAGCTTTCCGTTCTTATAAGAATTTCTTTATTCTGTAACCTATCCATTTAGGTGTATTAATTTGTATAAGCGGGAAGATGAAAGTGAAAAAATTTACTAAATCAAGAGTTAAATATTTAAATCGGCTTTATCTACAATGGCTCTTACCTGCTTATCCAATTCAGCAGCACTCACCTGCAGCATACCTACTATTTGTTTGGTTTCCTCGTCTTGATGATCTATTTGTTCTAGAAAAGTAATAAGAGCCAGAATGTTGGCTAAAGGAGCCCGGACTAAATGCGCCTGACTAAAAGATACTTCTTGTAAAACTTTTGCTTTTAATTGCTTTTCTTCTTCGGCCTTGGTTCTTTTAAGCAGCAGCTCATTTTCGTATTTCTTCCGGTCTTCTACCTTAAAAATAATGGCATTTATAATTTCGCCTCCCCCTTCTTTTTTATTAACTACCACTCCGTTAAATAAACAAGAGAAAACGCCTTGAGAAGTTTGAATATTTAAATTAATCTCTTTTGCTTCCTGGTGCATTTTTAAGATAGGCTGAACAAAAAGCTCGTAATACATTACACCGGCTTTATCTAAGAGGTGTGTAAACTTTTTATCTAGTATTTCTTCTTTACTGATACCCAGCCAATTTAACAAAGTTTGATTTGCCTGATTGATGGGGCCATTAATCTCAAAAGTTAGTATACCGCAGGGAGCCGTGTTATATAAAAAGGTATAATCTGTAAGATTTTCTGGATGTTCTTTTTCCATCAGCGGTATTATTGTTCGATTTGGATATAAGCGTTAATTGCCTTAATGGTTTCTTCCGGGGCGCTTAAATGCGGACAATGACCAGTGGCTTCTAAAATTTGTAAAGTATTTCCTTTGGCTTTCTCTTTTATGTAATAACCTACTTCTAAAGGAGCTAAAATATCGTTCGAGCATTGCAGGGTCAGGCTTTCAGTTTGAAGATTTTCCAGATCTGCCCGAGTATCCGAAAGAAAAGTAACCCGGGCAAATTCCTTTGCAATATCTGGGTCGGTTGCACAAAAATTGGCTACCAGTTCTTCGCCTAATTCAGGTCGGTCTTCATTTGCCATTACCTGAGGCCCCAACAAGCTCGACCAGCCCAGGTAATTACTATCCATTAACTCTAATAAATTATGTAAATCTTCTTTTTCCATGCCGCCTATATATTCCGCTTCGTTTATGTAATACGGCGATGGAGCCACAAAAATTAATTTACTAAAATAAGCTGGCTGCATAATAGCGGCTTTTACCCCTATCATACTGCTCACCGAATGCCCGATAAAAATTATACTGGTAATATGCAATGCCTCCAGAATTTCTAAAACATCCTGAGCATACCCTTCTAAAGAACTGTAGCGGTCAGAATCATACGCACTCAAGTCCGATTGACCTGCCCCCACAAAATCAAAAAGAATTAATTTATATTTTGATCGATAAGCCGCAACAAAATGACGCCATACATTTTGGCTACATCCGAAACCATGAGCAAGCACAATAGATTGGTTTGCATTGCCTACTACGCGAACATTGTTTCTTTTAATAACATCTACCATCCAGCACAAAAAATTTAAAAACAACTAAGCTTTGTTATACGCACTATTTCCTATCTTAATCCGGTAACTATTTTAAACTTGTTAAACATAGCCCAAATTCAATAGAACAATATTACTTGTAAATAGTTAGTTGAATTTAAACTTAGAGCTAAAAGATAATTAGTCTTAGTTGTAGTATAAAATTATCCAAATTTTATCATTGAAATTATACTAATCTCTGCTGCAAAATATATGATAGCATTTTAGATAAATCTAAGAATGAATTAGTAACGCAGGAAGCAAACCAGCTTATAAATATATCTGCTTAACTCGTTAAAATAGCGTTATGGTAAAGAAAGCAGCCATTCCCGGGCAGAAGGTTCATCATCAAACATTTTAATTTCCCAGGTATTACTACAGTTGGTGAAACGACATTTGCCCGTATACTCCTGGCGCCAGTACCTGGGCCATGTAACGCAGTCCTAAGGCTTGTATTTTAGGAGTCCAAGTTTGTACAATCCAATCGTTAGCAACCGTCCAGGGGCTAATTAATTCGGCGTGGCTATTTAAGAGTTTAGAGCAAGGTTGCTTCTGCAGCATTTCTATGTAATAATTACCGCCTTGCTTTACCGTATCTAAGGTTTGTATCCCAATCCATTGCGCCAGAACATAGGAGTTATCCGGCATTCGTTCGGCAATTAAAAATACGTCGCCGTTTGCTTTCTTTAATTCTACCTTTCCCACAAATTCAATTTAGTAAAGTAATTATTTATCATTTTCAGATTGATTAAGCTAACCTCTATTTTGATGAACTTGTCTTTTAGTTTCAGATTGGTTTACCTGCAATCAAGAATGTTGTTTCATGAAATCTCTTGCTTTCCTCATCTTAAAAATACTTTATAGTAAATAATTATATAACAGGTTTAATCCTGTAGGGTTAATAAAAGTAAATAAGGGAGTGCCTGGTTTAGAATATGTTTTATATAGTAAAATCTTAAGTGGTTTTACGAGCGCATTTGACTTACTTAAAAACCCACTGGCTATAACAAGTAATTGCGCTGTTATGCTAAATAAAACCTGGTTTATTTCCGTATTAATAGCTAACTAATTCCGTATTTATTTAATCTGGTGGGCATATTACTTGCAGCACAGCACTTTAAAAATATTTTTATTCGACTTGTGCCATGTCCATCAGATTAATAGATTGGATTTTCCAGAATTTAGACTTCAAAAGCTTAGATAGAAGCGCAGTTTTAAATCATCTGATTTACTTAAATGAAATAACGCAGCAGGAAACTTCTTTGGACAGAATAGTGAAATATTATTCCTACAAAATAAGCCTGGAAAACAGACTGGTACAATTAGATAAAGAACTAGTAGATTCTATTAAAATTTCACCAGAATCAAAATCTACGCTTCAGCAATCAGCATTAAAAAGAATGGTAGTTGGGTAGTAATATTGTTAAAATCAGAACCTTAAGATTATACCCAATCGCCTGAACCTGCTAACTTAATCAAGAGACACGAACTTCAACTGCTTTTGAAAGCAAGATTGTTCGAAACAGGAGTTGGAATGGAAAGGAATACTAGTGATTCCTTCGACCAAGAAACTACAGTATAATGTTGCTCCGGCAATTGCAGTGAACCGGTTAAATCCTTGCAGGATGACAGACAAAAGAAGCGGACGTCTGATGGCCTAAGTCGGGTTCTAGGGGCGGGAGAAGCTTGTTTTGGAAACTTAGCGGGTTTACTTAATATTATGGAAAGTAGTAATGATTTTAGGATATAATTGCGAATTAAAAATAAGAAAGTTACCGCCCAGAAATAGCAAATCCCCGAACGCAGCCTAGTTTGTCTGTGTTCGGGGTTCTGTTTTACTCTAAAGTTTTCTGGTGGCGAAAGCTTTAAGCTCCTGCGTGGTCGTAATCTACTCTTGGATGCGCTTTTTGCAGTTCTTCTAATTGCTTTTTACCGTAGGCAAACCTGGTAATTACGATAAATAATACCGGAACCATAAAAAGTGCCAAGAAGGTAGCCGAAAGCATCCCCCCTACTACTGTCCAGCCAATGGTTTGCCGGGCTACCGCTCCTGCCCCCGACGAGAACGCCAAAGGCAATACCCCTAGAATAAAGGCCAGGGAAGTCATAATAATTGGCCGTAAGCGAAGTTTAACGGCATCGATGGTAGCAGCGAGTATTTCCATACCGTGGTCTACCCTTTCTTTGGCGAACTCCACAATCAGAATCGCATTTTTCGCCGCCAGACCAATTAAGGTAATCAAACCAATCTGCGCGTAGATATTATTAGATAACTTGGGTAGAAACGTTAAAGCCAAAATGGCCCCGAATGCTCCTAATGGTACGGCCAATAAAACCGAAAACGGCACCGACCAACTTTCGTAAAGAGCCGCCATTAACAGAAACACCAAGGTAATAGATAAAGCAAAAATGTAAATAGTAGTATTACCCGACGATAGCTCTTCGCGGCTTAACCCGGAAAATTCGTAGCCATAACCAGCTGGCAGCACTTTAGCCGCTACTTCTTCCAGAGCCTGAATGGCCTGACCACTACTATAGCCCGGAGCCGGGTTACCATTTATTTCGGTTGACCGGAACAAATTAAAATGGGTTACTACCGGCGCACTTTCCGTTACCTGGTGCGAAACCAGTGCACTTAGCGGCACCGATTGTCCCTGGCGGTTTAATACGTAATACTGGCTTAAATCGCTGATATCGTCGCGGAAGGCAGTATCGGCCTGGGCTACTACCCGGAAGTTACGACCGTACATAGTAAAATCGTTAATGTACTGGCTACCCATATACGTAGACATGGTAGAAAAAACATCTGCCAGGGAAACACCCATTTTTTTCACTTTTTCGCGGTCCACCTGGAGTTGGTAGCCCGGAGCCCGGGCGGTAAAGAACGAAAAGGCACCAGTTATTTCGGGACGCTTCCGCACTTCCGCCAAAAAGTTATTTACTACTCCTTCAAACGCTTTTATATCGTCGGTGCTTTCGCGTTGCTGCAAAATAAAGCTAAAACCACCCGTACGACCTAAGCCGGGAACCGCTGGAGGAGGCACTACTACAATATTCGCATCTTTAACGGTAGCAAACTTTTGCTGCAAGCTGCCGATAATAGCAAAAAGCTGTTGAGCGGCATCTTTCCGATCGGCCCAAGGCTTCAACTGCACGAAAATAGTACCGCTGTTCGATTTGATAGAGAAGTTTAAAACGTTTAATCCGGCAATGGCTGAGTAGTTGCTAACTCCCGGAGTAGTTCTTAAATGTTCGGATATCTCTTTTAAAACGGCAATAGTCCGATTACTGGAAGCTGCCTGGGGCAATTCGAAGGTTACAAATAAACGACCTTCATCCTCAGTAGGAATAAAGCCGGTTGGTTTGGCCCGGAACAAGCCAAAAGTGCCGGCATAAATACAGGCCAACAAAATTAAAACCAAAGGAGCCGCCTTTATGCTTTTCCGAACGCCATTAGAATACGCGTGCGTAACCCGGGCAAACCAACGGTTAAATTTATAAAAGAGCTTATTTATACCGCGTGAATTCCTGTTCAGGTTCATAGGCCGCAACATTAAGGAACACAGGGCCGGGGTTAAAGTAAGGGCCACAAAAGCCGAAATAAGCACCGAAATAGCAATGGTAATGGCAAACTGCTGGTACAAACGGCCTACAATACCCGGAATAAAGCCTACCGGAATAAATACTGCGGCCAATACCAAGGCAATGGCAATAACCGGAGCCGTAATATCTTTCATGGCTTTACGGGTAGCTTCCTTTGCCGAAAGTCGCTCGTGGTCGATGTAATGCTGCACGGCCTCTACTACCACAATGGCATCATCTACTACAATACCAATGGCTAACACGAAACCAAATAAAGTAAGCGTATTAATAGTAAACCCGAGCGGGATAAAGAAAATAAACGTACCAATAATAGAAACCGGAATAGCGAGGATAGGTATCAGAGTAGCCCGCCAGTTTTGCAGGAAAATAAATACCACTAAAATTACCAGCACCAAAGCTTCTATCAAAGTATGAATTACTTCTTCAATAGAAACTTGTACTACCGAAACTGTCTCGAACGATACTTTATAATCCATATCGGCCGGAAACGTTTTTTTCAGGTTTGCCAGAGCTGCATAAACACCTTCGGCGGTATCCAAGGCATTACTGCCCGGCGATTGATAAATTAGTAAAAATGTAGCTGGTTTGCCATTAATAAACGCTTGACGGGTATACCCGAAACTACCTAATTCTAAACGGGCAACATCGCGCAAATAAACAACCGATCCATCTTCGGGTCGGGTACGCACTACAATATTTTCGAACTGTTCCTGGCCCGTTAAGCGGCCGTTTACTGTTAAAGGATATTCGAAAGCCTGAGTTGAAAATTGCGGGGCTCCACCCACTGAACCAGCCGCCACCTGTACGTTTTGTTCCCGTAAAGCCGCCGCTACCTCGGTAGGGGCTATTCCCAACTGCGAAAGCTTATCGGGTTGTAACCAAACCCGCATACTAAACTCTTCGCCTACGGTATTAATATCCCCTACGCCTTTTACCCGCAAAATAGCATCGCGAATGTAAATGTTGGTGTAGTTATCCAGGAATTTAATATCGTGCGTACCGTTGGGTGAGTAAAAAGTTACTACCATCATGATAGTAGGGTTCCGCTTCCGGACAGTTAAACCTAAACGGCGTACTTCTTCCGGTAACCGTGGTTCAGCAATACTGGCCCGGTTCTGTACATCCAGGGTAGCAATGTCTACATCGGTGCCTACTTCAAAGTTTACATCCATGGACATTTGCCCGGTGCTGGTACTGTTAGAGGACAAGTAAGTCATGCCCGGGGTACCATTTACCTGGGTTTCCACGGGAGTAGTAACGGTTTGTTCTACTGTTTGGGCATCGGCCCCCGTATAGTTGCCCTGGATGGAAACTACCGGCGGCGAGATATTAGGATATTGGCTGATGGGCAAATTTAATATGGCCAACGTACCTACCAGAACTATCACAATTGAAATTACAATTGCCGTAACCGGCCTTCTTATAAATACTTCTGAAATCATTTTTTATCTAAATAAAATGAGTACTCTTTAAATGATTGGGTAAATGAGTGCGTTTTGGAATGATTGAATAATAAAATTTACTTAATAAATGGAAGGGCTTACCTTTTACTAAATCAAGGTCTTAATTTGTTATTTCAAATTATTCACTCACCCACTTATTCAAACATTCAAAACTTTCAAACTCTATTTACCAGTAGCAGGTCCGGCTGAAGCAGTTGGGGGACCTAAGGTAATTTTAGCACCCGGCCGCAGTTTTTGCGTTCCTTCTACCACTATTTTATCTCCCGCTTTTAAACCTTCGCGTATTACTATCTTATCGGCCACTTTGCTGCCTAAAGAAACTTTATTCTGAACAACTGAATCGCCTTGTATAACATAAGTATAGAATTCGCCCATCTGCTCGGTAATGGCTTTATTTGGAATAACCAATTGTTCTCCAATATCTGCGTTCCGTACTCGTAAAACAGCAATCATGCCCGGAATTAACTGGCGATCTTTATTAGGAAAGCCTATCCGCACGGTAATGGTACCTGTTTGCGGGTTAATAGCACGGTCAATAGCTTGAATTTTACCCGGATAAGGATAAACGCTACCATCCGTAAACTGAAGGGTAAAAGTAGAATCAGAAGTTGATTTACTTCTTAAACGAACAAAGCGGGGCACTTCGCTTTCGTTAATTACAATATCCACAGCAATGGGGTTATCCGCTGAAATAGTATTAATAAGCGTTGTTCCCGGCGAAACCTGCGAACCCACTTTAACCTGGGCAATGCCAATCCGGCCACTCATAGGAGCTATAATAGTTGAATACCGCAAATTAGTAGATGCTCCGGAAACTCCCGCCTGTGCCGCCGCTACCTGCGCCTCGGCTGTACCTAGTTCGGCCCGCGCGTAATCCACCCGTTGCCGGGCCACCGCATCTTGCTTCGCTAAGTTCTCGTAACGTTCTGCATCTTGCCGGGCTCTTTCCAGGTTAGCCTGGGCACTTCGTAAATTAGCCTGCGCCTGATTATACGTAGCCTGGTACTGCGTACGGTCAATTTCGTACAGTTTTTGCCCTTTCGTTACCATTTGTCCGTCTTGCACATACATGTTTGTTATATAACCTGCAACCTGCGGCCGAAGCTCTACTTCGTTTAAAGCTACTACAGTTCCCGGATAGGTATCGGTACCTACTACGTTTTCCTGCGCCACGGTATAGGCATTAACGGGTACCGGGGCATCCAAAGGATTAGGCTGACCCGCATTCTGTGATTTGTTACATGCTGACAAACTAATCGAAACTACAACGACAGTTGCCAATGAAATGAATTTACTATGCATGATAAAGTTTTGAATTTTTGCTTGAGAATTAATTCACGTTAATGGTTCCCTGGGCGCGCTGCAGGTCTAATTTACTGGCCAATAAACGGTAAAGCGCATTAAAATAATTGAGCTGGGTAGTGCGCAAATCGGTTTCGGCGGTAATTACTTCCAGGTAAGTTTTAATGCCTTCGTTGTACTGTAACTTTATAATCCGATACACATCTTCCGCTACGGCTACGTTACTTTTAGTAGTATTCCACTCGTTCAGGTCACTTTTATAATTGGCTAAAGCTTCCTGGTATTCAGTATTAATTATGTTTTTAGTATTAGCAATATCTACATCTAGGCGCTGGTTTAATAACTGGGCCCGGCGCAGGTTTTGCACGCGGCGGGTACCCTGAAATATAGGCAGCCCCACACTTAAGCCGGCTAAGGAATTGGGAAAAGTCTGGCTAAACACTTCCGAAAACTCGTTATTTTGATTTACTATATTGTAGTTTACAAAAGCCGAAACAGTAGGTAAAAAGCCCCAGCGGTAATAAGTAACATTCAGGTTCTGCAGTTGCTTTTGAGTTTGAAGCTGCTGAAATTCAATGCGGTTGGCAAAAGTTAAGGTCTCAGTTGTATCTACCACAATATTCTGCTCCATCTTATTGCGCTCAAACGCTAATTGTAAATTAGTTTCGGGCTGGTAACCTAATAATTCTTTCAGGAAAGCAACTTTAAATTTAATAGATTCCTGGGTCCTTTTACGGTCGCTGCGCGTATTACTCAGCGATATACTGGCCCGCTGGTAATCTGTTTTATCTACAATACCATTCTCGTATTGCGCCAAAGCATCTTTTTGCTGTTTTTCCTGCCGGGTAATGGCTTCATCCAGAATACGTAGTTGTTCCTGGGTAAGCAGTATGTCGTAAAAAGCTTTACTTACATTTACTACCGTTCTTATTTTAACATTTTGCGTGTTTTGATCATCCTGTAAACGAACAAACCGGGCTGCCCGCGAAGCTAAAAGGACATCGTTGCTATAAAGGGTTTGATTCGCCTGAAATTGCAAAGTAGAGGTGTTTGCTACACCAATAGTACGGGGGGTGGGTACGCCTGCATCGTTCGGGAAAAAAGTAACCGGCATTTTTAAATAATGCTGAAAATTATACTGTGCGTTTAATTGCGGCATCCAACCGGCCAAACCAATATTTATTTCCCGCTCTCCAATTTCTTCATCAATACGGGCCTGCTGCACCGCCGGCTGATGTTTAAGGGCATACTCAATGCATTGCTCCAGCGTAAGTCCAGTAGTTGGGCTTTCTGTTTTTACCTGCGCAAATAAATTTAATGGAGCCAATAAGCATCCCAGTGCCACCTGAAATGCCCATCTTTTTATTTTTTTCATAAAGCTTTTACTGAATTAAGTAGTCTTTTAGCATAGTTTAAAATATTTCATAAGCCCGCGTGGCTTAGTAGATCCTAGAATTTTGTTTATTCAATTACCTTATCACCATTCCGTCCCAAACCATATCTATAATTTGTTTAAGTTCTTCGTCGCCGACCGGCAAATAATTATTGAGCTTTACCTTGGCTGCCTTTATAATGCTGCTGTGTACCATAATTCCCATTAATTTGTAATTCATTGATTTCAGAATACCGGTTTCAATACCCGTTTTCACAAAATGGGTAATAATATTCTGACAACGATCGTTTTCGGGTTGCGGACATTGCTTATAATAAGGTGAGTTCACAAACTGCTCAATGAAATACAAAGCCTCTGGGTGCTGGGTGTAAAATTGCCATTGACGGGTCCAGTAAGCAATAAACCGATCTTTAAAGTTTAGATTCTCATTGTCGCCTTCCAGAATGGCAGTTGCCATAATCTCCCGGATGTACGCGTGTAATTCTAGAATAAGTGCATCTTTCGAATCGAAATAGTGGTAGATAGTACCGGCTGCAACTCCCGAGCTTTTAATAAGCATACTCATGGTAGTACCATGAAATCCATTCGCTCGGACCAAGGTCAAAGTAGTGTCAAAAATTATCTTTTTTTTCTCGGTAATCTGCTCCACCTGCTAATTTCTCCCTGCTATTACCGAACGAACGTTCATTCGGTCGGGCAAAACTAACAGGAGTTTTAACTTTTACCTAATTTTATTTGTTATTTTTTAGCATAACTCCTAAAACCTTAATAAACTTTCAAAAACTACTTTAATGTTTTTAGTGGTAGGCGCTTTGTGATATTCTGTTTAAACAAATGAATAACTATTTAGTTTTCTGCTTATTCTGTTACGAATACAGGCTAAATCCTATTTAGTAAATTTTATAAACTGTTTCATTAAATAGAGTAGAAAATCTTTCTGATCAGGATTTCTCGTTTTATACTCAGTGAAGTAATATTTAGTTTAACGCTTAGCGTAAATACACGAACCTATTACGTATAATTAAACATCATTCTTAAATTTTTTACATGTCTTTTTGGACCCGAATTAAATATTTTATCCGTTTACCTGGTGCTAAACCCACCGATAAAACACCGATTACTTTGAAAGAGCGTTTTACCGCCCTTAAAAATATTCCGGCTTTTTTAAAATTAATCTGGCAAACTGATCCTTCTTTAGCCGCCAGCAACATATTTCTCCGGCTTATCCGTTCGGCTATTCCGCTGGCTACTTTATACATTGCTAAGTTAATTATCGACGAAGTAGTACGTATGGCGCAATCGCCGGACGAAAAAAACACCTCATATCTTCTTACGCTGGTAGCGCTGGAGTTTGGCTTAGCTATTGTTTCAGATGTTTTAAACCGGGGTACGGCTTTACTCGATAGCCTTTTAGGTGATTTATTTGCGAATCAAACCTCCGTGGATTTAATGAAACACGCTGCTACCTTGGATATGGTGCAGTTTGAAGATTCCGTTTTTTACGACAAACTGGAACGGGCTCGTCGACAGACTTTAAGCCGGACTATTTTAATGTCGCAGGTATTAGGCCAGATGCAGGATATTATAACCATGGTTTTTTTGGCCGTTGGGTTAATTGCTTTTAATCCTTGGCTAATTTTATTATTAATTGTTGCCGTTATTCCCGCATTTTTAGGCGAATCGCATTTCAACGAACGAAGCTACTCCCTCGTGCATGGCTGGACTCCCGAACGCCGTGAACTCGACTACCTGCGTTTAACCGGAGCCAGCGACGACACGGCTAAAGAAATTAAAATTTTTGGCCTAGCCGACTTTCTTATCGACCGGTTCAAAGAATTATCCGATAAATTTTACCACGATAATAAGAAATTGGCTTTAAGACGAGCCGCCTGGGGTAGTATTTTTGCCACACTGGGCAGTGTTGGTTATTACGGCGCGTATTTATACATTATTTACCAAACTATTAGTGGGCAAATAAGCATTGGGCAATTAACCTTTCTATCGGGTTCATTTGCTCGTTTGCGCGGCTTACTCGAAGCTATTTTAAACCGGTTTTCCAGTATTGCGGAAGGCGCCTTATACCTCCAGGACTTTTTTGATTTCTTCCAATTAAAACCGCATATCAAAATAAATCCGCAAGCCCGGCCTTTTCCTAAACCTATCCGAGAGGGTTTTGTATTCGAAAATGTTGGGTTTAAATACGCGAACTCCCCCGATAAATGGGCTATCCGGCATTTAAATTTTACTCTTACTGCCGGCGAGAAACTAGCTTTGGTTGGTGAAAACGGAGCAGGCAAAACTACACTGGTAAAATTACTAGCTCGCCTTTACGACCCCACCGAAGGACGCATTCTGCTCGATGGCTATGACTTGCGGGATTATAATCCAGAAGATTTACGCAAAGAGATCGGTGTTATTTTTCAGGATTTTGTCCGGTTTCAAATGACAGCTTCGAATAATATTGCTGTGGGCCGCATTGATGAGAAAGAAAATCGAAGTCGTATTCAAACCTCTGCGACGCAAAGCTTGGCTGATACTGTTATTCAGAAATTACCTGATGGCTACGACCAGATGATCGGTCGGCGCTTTGCCAAGGGAGTAGAATTATCAGGAGGAGAATGGCAGAAAATGGCCTTGGGTAGGGCGTATATGCGCGATGCACAATTACTTATTCTGGATGAGCCTACTGCTGCCCTGGATGCCCGTGCCGAACACGAAGTCTTTCAGCGTTTTGCCGAATTAACGCATGGCAAAACCGCCGTTCTTATTTCTCACCGGTTCTCCACTGTACGCATGGCCGACCGCATTCTGGTTATAGAAAACGGTCAGTTTTTAGAAATTGGCTCGCACCTGGAGTTACTGGCTAAGGACGGCCGTTACGCCGAATTATTCCGCCTTCAAGCCAAAGGTTATCAATAGTAAGTTATAGGTTACAGGTAGCAATTTACTATTTTCAGGAGATTATAAAGTCGTGATTCTTCGCACCATTTTTAAGCTGATTATTTGCTCTTATTCTTTTTTTAGATACACCTTAAAAAAGCTTCGAAATGCTGAATAAATCATAGTGTAATAGACTAGGTAAAATGCTTTTACAAGATTATGTTTGTTCTACAAGACTTGTTAAAATCATTAAGTAATTCGTGTTAAACCTGGTCGCCACTTCCATTTTTAATCTTTACCGAAATGCCTTCGGCGGCTTATCGCGAACTGCCTGGATGCTAGCTTTGGTTATGTTTATCAACCGGAGTGGGGCTATGGTTTTACCTTTTTTAAGTGTATACTTGACCGAGTCCTTGCATTTTTCTGTGCAACAGGTAGGTTTTACGCTTAGTTTATTTGGTTTAGGCTCTATGTGCGGATCATTTCTGGGTGGTTGGCTTACCGATAAGTTTGGTCATTTTTGGGTGCAGATAATGAGTTTAATGCTAGGAGGCGGCTTTTTCTTTTTACTACTAATCCTTAAAACTTTCCTTTCATTTGCCTTTGGGATTTTTATACTTAGTTTAACTACGGAATGCCTGCGCCCAGCCAACGCAGCATCCGTTAGTTTTTACACCAGTAATACAAATATTACCCGTGCCTTTTCCCTGAACCGGATGGCTATTAATTTAGGATTTTCCATTGGTCCGGCGCTGGGTGGTTTATTGGCAGCCATTTCGTATCAATGGTTATTTGTAGCCGATGGATGCAGCAGCCTGGTAGCTGGGTTATTTTTCTATTTTTACTTTCGTCATCGTTCAAGCCGGCAAGCAATTCCTAAAACAAAGGAAAAAGCAACTCTAATTTCAAAGCAATCGCCTTACCACGACCGAAAATTTATAGCATACACATTTTTGAGTTGCTGCTTTGGAATTGTCTTTTTTCAGTTTTTTTCCAATTTGCCGTTATATTACCGGCAAGTATACTTTCTGCCCAAAACCACCATTGGAATACTATTCGCCCTTAATGGGATGGTGGTTTTCTCTTTAGAAATGATATTGGTATACCTGCTTGGGCAACGTTACAAATTGGTGCACTTAATCAGTTTAGGCACTTTGCTGGCAGGTTTTTCTTTTGTGCTATTCAATTGGTTTAAGGGAGTATGGATTTTATACCTGGCCATGGTTTTGTTAAGTATAGCTGAGATTTTAGCAATGCCCTTTATGGCAACCGTTCCTGTACACCGGTCCAATGAAGAGAATCGGGGTGCCTACATGGGTATGTTTAATTTATCTTACTCCGTAGCTTTTGTAGTTGGTCCGTACTTGGGCTCCAGTCTTATTACGCACTTCGGGTTTACGGGGCTTTGGTGGTTTACAGTTATTTTGGCTGCCATTGCCTCCCTAGGTTTTTGGCTCTTAGTACCCAAAATGGAAAAAGCAGTAGAGTAAAGACCGTACTTATTGACACCTTGCTATTTAGTTCAACACCAAAAAGAAATTTACTTTCTAGCTGTTTCACATTATTTTAAAGATATTCAAGGAGTAAAATTAGTTTAAAGTAAATCTGCATCTTTTACAGTTGTCCTTCTAAAAGAAACGAATCTGCTACGGAGCTAAATAAATTCCTTCGGAAGGAAATAAATATTTAACTTATTCTTAACTAAGCACTTATTACTTATATTTTAAAAGCATTTACTAATTTTTAAATGCTCAGCAATCTAAAATTTGCGATGGAAAAGTACTTTCTTTTTCTAAAAACACCCGGCTACTAACTTACCTATTATACCTTTAGAATGAAGATAAGGTAGTTTCTTGTAGGTAAAAACAAGTCAAAAAAATAAGAACCGCAGGTTCTCTGCGGTTCTTATTCTATTAAATTTGAATAAAGAAAAACTTATATTTTTTAATAATGGCTCCTTACTATACGTGTTCTTTAAAATACTCTAACGTAAGTTTCAGGCCTTCAGCGCGGGATACTTTAGGCTCCCAACCAAGAATCTCTTTTGCTTTTGTTATATCCGGGCGACGCTTTTGCGGGTCATCTTTTGGTAAAGGTTGGTAACCCAGGTTAAGCGGCACCCCAGTAATATTACAAATCTCTTCAGCAAACTCTTTAATGGTAATTTCATCGGGGTTACCAATGTTTACCGGTAAAGGATAATCACTAAGTAATAACCGGTAAATACCTTCTATTAAATCATCTACGTAACAGAAAGAGCGCGTTTGTGAGCCATCTCCGAAAATAGATAATTCTTCGCCCCGTAAAGCCTGGGTAATAAAGGCTGGTAACACCCGACCATCATCGAGGCGCATACGCGGACCATACGTATTAAATATCCGGACAATGCGGGTTTCTAAGCCGTGGTGCATGTGGTAAGCCATTGTCATAGCCTCCTGAAAACGCTTGGCCTCGTCGTAACATCCACGAGGACCCACTGGGTTTACATTGCCCCAATATTCTTCTACCTGGGGGTGAATTTCCGGATCGCCGTATACTTCTGAAGTAGAAGCAATTAACATGCGGGCGCCTTTGTTTTTAGCTAAACCCAACAGATTATGCGTTCCCAAAGACCCTACTTTGAGGGTCTGAATGGGGATACGCAAATAATCGATGGGGCTAGCCGGTGAGGCAAAATGCAGGATGTAATCCAAATGCCCGGGCACAAACACGTACTTGGAAACATCGTGGTGATAAAACTCGAACTGCTCGAGCTTAAATAAATGCTCGATGTTACTTAAATCACCGGTGATAAGGTTATCCATGGCAATAACATGGTAACCTTCCCGGATAAAGCGGTCGCAGAGATGCGACCCTAAAAAGCCGGCACCGCCGGTGATCAGTACACGTTTTCTTGTCATTGAAGGATTATACGGTTGCTACATCGTGAAGATTCGTCTTCACGCCGATGCAATAATACGCAAATCCTGCTTCTTGGATTTCTTTGGCTTCATAAATATTTCGGCCATCGAAAATAACTTTGTCATTCATTAACTTACCTAATACTTTCAGATTCGGAGTACGGAACTCTGGCCATTCGGTAATAATTAATAATGCATCGGCATCAATCAAGGTATCGTGCTGATCATTCGCAAACACAATGGTATCGCCTAAGCTGTGTTTCGCTTCCGCCATAGCCACCGGATCGTAAGCCCGCACGTTGGCACCGGCCGCTAATAATTTTTCAATGATTACCAAAGATGGCGCTTCGCGCATGTCATCAGTTTTGGGTTTAAAGGAAAGGCCCCACAAAGCAAAAGTTTTACCGGCAATGTCGCCGCCAAAATGCTCCATTACTTTGTTGAATAAAACCGATTTCTGATTTTCGTTTACTGATTCAACAGCTTTCAAAATCTGCATGCTATAACCATTTTCGGAAGCGGTTTTAATTAAAGCTTTTACGTCTTTCGGGAAGCAAGAACCGCCGTAACCAATACCTGGGTAGATAAACTTATTACCAATCCGCGGATCGCTACCAATACCTTTCCGAACCATGTTTACATCGGCACCCATAATCTCGCACAGGTTAGCAATATCGTTCATGAAAGAAATTTTAGTAGCCAACATAGAATTAGCGGCATACTTAGTCATTTCAGCTGAAGGAACATCCATGAAAATAATCGGGTGACCATTCAATAAGAAAGGCTTGTACAGACGGCGCATTACTTCTTCGGCACGGGCAGACTCTACACCAACTACAATACGATCTGGTTTCAGGAAGTCGTCAATAGCAGCACCTTCTTTTAAGAACTCTGGGTTAGAAGCCACATCAAATTCTTCGTACGAATTGCGTAAAGCTAATTCTTCGGTAATAGCTGCTTTTACTTTAATAGCAGTACCTACTGGCACGGTACTCTTGGTTACTACTACAATGTAGTTATTCATGTATTTACCAATGCTACGGGCAACAGCTAATACATATTTTAAATCGGCGCTGCCATCTTCGCCGGGAGGGGTACCCACCGCAATAAAGGCAACGTCCGCGTCCTGAATACTAGATTCAATGTCGTTAGAAAAGTGCAGACGGCCTTGAGCAGTGTTGCGCAACACCATTTCTTCCAGCCCTGGCTCATAGATCGGTAAGATACCTTTCTTGAGATTTTCAATTTTTTTAACGTCAATGTCGATACAGGTAACTTCCATGCCCACTTCGGCCAGACAGGTTCCAGTAACCAGGCCAACATAGCCTGTTCCTACAACTGCAATTTTCATATTAATTTAAGTTATGTGTTAGAAATTTTTGGTTATACAAGTTTTTACGATATAAAATTACTAATTATTTTTTGAAAGAAAGAAAAAAGATGAAAAACGGTATTCTTTATAGCTAATTTAACATTTGGATAATACAATAATGATAAATTTTAATAAGGCAAACACTATATTCAACTTAAATGATTCATTTCTAAATAGTAACGTCTTTATTGGATATTACTAAAAAGGAATTTTTATATATTTGCCAGTCTTTACAATTATTGTTCCGTTTTAGTTAAAAAGCTTTATAACTGCCAAAAATTTTCAATTATTTAGTAAAATAATCTTAATACGTATAAACTATTAGGTGTTATTAGCCCAATCTCTAAGTATAAAAATTCTTTTTAGCACCATTTAGCAACTCAAACAGGTGCCGCGTGAAGAAAAATTAAAGTAGCAATAAGTAATTCTTTCTTTTTTAAGAAGAGTTTAATCTATGCCATCCATTTTTTCCACCAATGCTGAAACACAATCAACGCCCAAATGCGGGCATGAACATCTTCGGGATTGGAGGAGAATAATTTTGCCTTGAGCTTGCGGATTTCATTTACGCTAAAAATATCCTGAGCATGAATCAAATCATCGGAAAGTAGTTCGTCGGTAATTAAGGGCCGAAGTTCATTGCGGAACCATTTGAGCAGAGGAACTTCAAAACCTTGCTTGGGTCTTTTGTACAGTTCGGCAGGTAATAGCGGGCGAAAAGCATCCTGCACAATTTTTTTCTTTATCCCGCCATCAATTTTAGAAGATTGAGGCAAAGAAAAAGCAAAATTAACTACTTTATAATCCAGAAAAGGAGTGCGTACTTCTAAACTATTGGCCATCGACATTAAATCTACTTTTGTAAGCATATCGTTGGGTAGCACTAATTGCATGTCGGTATACAGTACTTCGTTTAAGTCACCTTCCTGGTGAATATGTTCCAGAATCCGCTTTTTCCTTTTTTTGTAGATATTTTTGGACAACGCCCGGCGAATGCGCTTACTTAATAAGTGATTGGCTTCATCTTCGTCGGCGAGGGTAGCCCAATTGTAGTAACGGTCTTTAGCGGATACCAACATACCTTCAGCAAATCGTTGGTACTGCCGCACCCGGTTACCCATAGATGAATTGCGCGATTTAGGCAGCACATCCCAAAGTGGTCCTAAAAAAGTAACCGCTTCGGCCAGAAAGCCTCCTTGCCGCACTTTAAAATCGCCCATGTGCTTATTATAACCGGCAAATAATTCATCGGCTCCATCACCGGATAAGGCTACGGTTACTTTTTCGCGGGTACGTTTGCTCAAAATATAGACTGCCAAGGCGGAAGAATCGGCGAAAGGTTCGTCGGTGTAATTTAATACATCGAACAAATGATCGTACAAATCCTGGTTAGTGAGTGAGAAAACGGTATGGTTGGTTTTATATTTATCTGCTACCAAATTTGCATATCGGGTTTCATCAAAAAATGGCTCGTCCTGGTAACCAATAGAAAAGGTGTTTAAATGTTGGGTATGCCGCGAAGCCAGCGCCACAATTACGGAAGAATCAATACCGCCACTTAAAAAAGCGCCTAAAGGTACATCGGCAACCAGGCGGCGCTGAACGGCTTCATCTAATAAAGTAACGAGCTTCTTTTGCTGATCCTCGTACGATAAATCATTTTTCTTAATCTTTTTACGATCGTAAGGAATACGGTACCAAGCTTTTTTAAGAACCCGATTTTTTTTAATATATAAGTAGTGACCCGGTTCTAACTTTTTAACCCCTTTAAAGATAGAGGCTGGTCCCGGAATATAATTAAACTGTAAATACTGGTACAACGAAACAAAATCAATTTTACGCTGAATGCTAAAAGCCAGCATAGCTTTCATTTCCGAAGCAAATAATAGCTGATCTTCGTCTTTGTAAATGAGTAAAGGCTTTACGCCCATCCGGTCGCGGGCAATAAACAAAGAGTCTTCTTCTTTATCGTAAATGGCAAAAGCAAAAAAGCCATTTAGTTTTTTCAAAAGATCTTTTCCTTCGGTGATATACAGCTTTAATAAAACTTCGGTATCAGTTCCGGAGTAGAAGGTGTAGCCATTCTGAATTAATTTTCTTTTTAGCTCTAAAAAATTAAAAATCTCTCCATTAAATACGATGGTATAACGTCCTGACTCATCTACCATGGGCTGCGCTCCATCGGAACTTACATCCAGAACAGATAACCTCCGATGCCCTAACCCTACTTTGTCGTATACATAATGACCTTGAGAATCTGGTCCCCGGCTTTCAATAGCATCGGTTGAGTCTTTTAACTTTGTAATTGATTCGCGCCCTTTGTCGCTAAAAGCATATACTCCTGATATTCCGCACATGAGGCAAAATTACTAGATATCCCGAAACAATTTAATACAACTTATACCTTATTCACTTACTTGTCAGCATTCTACTTCGAATACTTCCTTAAAAACCATATTTAACTGATTACTTTTTATTTTGTGAATACACTTTTATAAACCATTAACAGATAAATCTACCTTTCGCAACTTATTAAATATTAAAAATAAACAATATTACATAAATCATAAAACGACTCTTGCTTCTACAGGGTTCCGAAATTGCTGTTTTATAGTTTGGTTTATTCTGGTTATTAGCCTTTTAATAAAGTAAAACTGAATTATAAATTCCACTAACTTAAGCTAAATGAAGCTTTCTGTTAAGTGATAAATGCCATTAATTTAAGATGCTAGGATTGAATATAACCACCACTTAGAAAAGCAATTAGATGAATATTTAATTATAGCAGCTTATTTTATTCACACATTAATCCACATTCGTCCTTATTTATCGTGGATAAATTTTAAAGAATGAATCGTTTCTTTGCACTACCGGAATTTTTATTTTTACCTATATCGCCAAACGTGCCGGACTATGTTGCAGAGAGAATTTACCAGAACCTACGTTATTATCTTATTAGGAACTTTACTGGCAATGGCTTCATGCCGTTCTGCTAAACCTACTTTTAGCTTTGGTCAACGGCCATCAGGCACGGCTTTAGACACCAGCCAGCGGATGTTGGAAAAAGCTTTTTTAAAAAAATCGCGCAAACTCGATCGGGTAGCGCGCCGTATGGAGCGCCGAAATGCCCGCTATGCCAAAACGCACCTCGACCGGAAAGTGGCTAAAGTAATTCAGGTAGCCCGCTCCTACCGTGGTACGCCTTACCGGTTTGGAGGCACCACCCGCATCGGCATGGATTGTTCTGGTTTATTGTGTACTTCCTTTAAAACCATTAACGTAACATTACCTCGTAACTCTACCGATCAGAGTAAATTTGGCCGCACGGTACGAACCAACGACATCCGGGAAGGCGATTTGGTTTTCTTCGGCGCCAACAAGTTTAGTAATAAGATTACGCACGTGGGCATGGTTACCGATGTAAAAGGCAAAGACCAGGTAACGTTTATTCATGCTTCTTCTACTTTAGGCGTAATCGAAGATAATTTGTACTCCCGCTACTACCAGAAAATCTTTATTAAGGCTGTTCGGCCAAAAATTTAAAATTTTATCTGTCTCATTTATCAACATTAATAATAAAGTAAACAGAAACTTTATAATATAACGCAGCTTTAAAGCCTTTATCCTTCCATTTGCAGAAAGATAAAGGCTTTTGATTTTTATTGCTACTCCCTCCTAACACGCACTTGCAACCTCCTTCAGTAAGGACTAAAATATTTTATCCGGCAGACCTTTTTTCTTTGTTCTAAGCCCTACTCTTAACTTCCTATAAGTCAATCAATTTTAATTTTTCAAACAAACCTTTACATTTATTAATATTTTTTTAACATAAAAGCCAAAAACTTAAATTAAATTTGTATTAAGAAATTTTAAAAACTTAACCTAACTGCATGATTTAAATACTTTCAACCAGTATCAATACCTAATAACTAACTCATAAGTAATTAGTTAAAATAACCTAGTTGCTTAATTCTCGTTTCAATTTTAGTCCTAATTCCTTTTCCATTCGCGTAAACAAACAATAATTTACAATTCTTTATGAAGAAGTACTTACTTACTATCCTCTTCTTGTTACTAGGTGCAGCCAGCCTGTACGCCCAGGTAACAACCAGTAGTATTACCGGTTCTGTAAGAGATGCTACCGGCGAAGCCTTAATTGGGGCTACGGTAAAAGCTACCCACCAGCCCTCCGGTACGGTGTACGGTACCGTTACCAATGTCGACGGACGTTTTAACATTCAAAATATGCGGGTAGGTGGCCCTTACGCCGTAGAAGTGAGCTATATTGGCTTTCAAACACAAACCTATAATAACATTTCCCTTGCCTTAGGGGTGCCTTACTCTTTAGATGCCCGCATTGGGCAGGCCAGCACCGCGTTGCAGGAAGTAGAAATTACCGCCGACCGCACCGACGTGTTTAACGCCAATAAAACCGGGGCCGCCACCAACATTGGTACGCAACAAATTGCTACTTTACCCACGGTAACCAGAAGTTTAGAAGATTTCACCCGTTTAACTCCCCAAGCCAATGGAGTAGGTTTTGCCGGCCGTGATAACCGTTATAACAACTTACAAATAGATGGCGCTAACTTTAATAACGCTTTTGGTTTAAGCGCTCAGGATTTATTACCCGGTGGCGCTACCCGGCCTATTTCGCTGGATGCGGTAGAAGAAATTCAGGTAAACATTGCGCCTTACGATGTACGGCAATCGGGTTTTACCGGTGCAGGTATTAATGCCATTACCCGGAGTGGTACCAATAGCTTTACCGGTTCGGCTTACACTTTTTTACGGAATCAAGATTTAAGGGGTACAAAAGTGGGCGATGCCGAAGTGGTAAACCCCGATAACAGAACCTTCACCTACGGTGCCCGTTTAGGCGGACCAATCATCAAAAATAAATTGTTCTTTTTTGCTAATTACGAACACGAAAAAGAAACTTTTCCGGGTATTACCTGGGTAGCTAGCCGGCCGGGTGCTACCGGTAACGTAGCCCGTACGACCGTAGAAGATTTAGAACGGGTTCGCCAGCACCTGATATCTACTTACGGCTACGATCCGGGAGCTTATGAAAATTACGCCAATAAGTTTACCAATCTTAGTGACCGTTTAATCGCCCGCCTGGATTGGAACATTAACGAGACGCACAAAGCTAGTCTCCGGTATACCTACGCCGAAGGCACCAGCGACCAGGTAGTAAATGACAATTCCGGCCCGAACCCACGTTCTTCTTCTTCCCGGGTTGGTTCTAACTCCCTGGTTTTTTCTAATTCAAATTTTAGCTTCTTAAATAAGATCAGCTCCCTTACCGGCGAATTAAACAGTACGATTAGTAACAAATTATCTAACCAACTATTAGCTACTTACAGCCACAGCCAGGCTACCCGTTCTTTCCCGGGCAACCGGTTTCCGTTTGTCGATATTTGGCAAGGGGGCGACCAGTACATGAGTTTTGGTACTGAACTGTTTTCTGGGGATAACGATTTAATAAACGATAATTACAGCTTTATCGATAACGTAACGTATTTAGCCGGCAAGCATACCATCACGGGCGGTATCAGCTACGAGCAAATCGAATACGGCAATAAATACCTCCGGATGTCTACGTCTTATTACCGTTACGCTTCCGTGGACGATTTTATTAATAATGCGCAGCCTACTTCTTACGGCATTACTTACCCGTACGGCGACCCTTACGAAAGCATTACTTTTGGTTTAGCCGGCGCGTATATTCAGGACCGGGTAGCCTTTAACAACCGGTTCGACCTTACTTATGGAATTCGCGCGGAGCTACCTTTATACCTGAACGATTTAGGTGCGAACTCGGCCGTAGATAATTTACAATTGTTAGATCAGGATGGCAATGCTACTACTTACGCCAGCTCCCGGTGGCCGAAGCAAAAGATAATTTTGTCGCCGCGTGTTGGCTTTAACTACAATGTTTTTGAAGACGGTTCTTTAAAACTACGCGGTGGAACCGGTATTTTTGCCGGCCGGGTGCCGTTTGTATTTTTAACCAACATGGCCGGTGGTACCGGTTTAACTAAAAACAACTTAGAGCCGGTTCCGGCCACAGCTTTAAATACCATCCGGTTTAATCCGGATCCTTTGTATTGGGTACAGAATGGCCCGGAAGATGTATTCTTACCTACGCCAAGTTCAGGTATTCCCAGAAGTATTTCCGTGGTTGACCGCAATTTTAAAATGCCGCAAATCTGGCGTTCCAGCTTTGGCGTAGATTATGTAATTCCGGGTACTCCTTTAGTAGCCACCGCCGATATTTTGTATTCCAAAGACATCCAGGGCGTTTACATGTATAACGCTAACCGGAAACCGGCTACGCAACAAATGAATTACTCCGGTGACAATCGGGATTTCTGGGGTGGCAGTGCCAATGCCAGTTACACTGCTTCTACTGGAAGTATTGCTGCTGTATTGTCGAACACTAAAAAAGGCTACTCCTTTTCTTCGACTGTAGGGGTTACATTGCCTAACCAAAATGGCTTCTTTGGTAACGTTGCTTACACCTATACCCAAGCCAAAGATATTACAGGTAACCCCGGTTCAGCGGCGGCTTCGGCCTGGTCTAATAACTACTCCATAAACGATCCGAATGAGCAACTGTTAGGTATTTCGCAGTACGCCAGTCCGCACCGCGTAATAGGTAGCATTTCTTACCGCAAAGAATACCTGAACCATTTAGGTACTACGGTTTCTTTATTCTACGAAGGTTCGCATCAGGGTCAGGGTAATGGCGGCCGTTTTGCTTACACCACTCGCGGCGACCTGAACCAGGATGGCGTAAGCTTAGACTTATTGTACATCCCGAATAATTCTTCGGAGTTAAACTTTGCCCCGCTTACCGTTGGAGATATAACCTTTACCCCGGAGCAGCAAAGAGCCGCTTTTGATGAGTTCGTAAATAACAGTAAATTTTTAAAAAATAGCCGCGGCGGTTACGTAGAACGGAATAATGGTTTAATGCCGTGGTTAAACCGTTTTGATTTCCGGTTATTACAAGATGTTTTCACGAACATTGGGGAGCGCCGGAACACCTTGCAGTTAAGCCTGGATATTCAGAACGTAGGAAACCTGCTAAATTCTGATTGGGGATTAATCCAACAATTAAACGGTGGCTCTAACTTTAACTATCCACTATTAAACGTAGCCAGTGTAACCCCTGAGGGAGTTCCCGCTTTCCAGATGATTACCATCCGGAACGAGAACAACCAAACGGTATTACCTACCTCTCCTTTCCGTAACTACCTGGCAACTACCAATACCTGGCGCATGCAACTTGGTTTACGGTACAGTTTCTAAGGAATAATTTAAAATAAAAAAGCCCACCAGAAATGGTGGGCTTTTTTATTTTAAATTATTTTTTACTTCACCTGTTCTATTTTTAAAACTTTCTTTTACTTTTGTAGCACCAAACGCAAGGGGGATTAGCTCAGCTGGCTAGAGCGCTTGCATGGCATGCAAGAGGTCATCGGTTCGACTCCGATATTCTCCACAGATTAAAAAGCACTTATAGATAAATTTCTGTAAGTGCTTTTTTGTTCCTAAAAAATTCACTTACAACTACCCTTTATTTCAAGAAAATGGTTTTACTAGGTATTTGTATAGTGCTCCCCAATTAATTATAAGGCATTATCTCAACTAAGTAGTTCTTGGGCATTCTCATAGTTCAGGGTATGTCGTAACTACCTTAGGTTTTATTACATTTAATTTCTGATGAGTAAGAGTCAGCCGGCAAGTAGCTGCATTTTTGGTTTACAGGTGGCAGTTGAAGCATACCTATTAAATTAAAAAGCCTTGCACTACTATAAAATACGCCAACTTTAAAAGTAACTTAGCAACCCAAATAGTAAGGCTGCAATTGGTTTCTATAAACCACTCCATTATCCTAAATACATTTAACTGGAAAAATATTACTAATTGTACTTCATACTGTTATTTTCTCTCCTTAACTTCATTCGTTAATTATTTTCATTCATCCCTACCTCAAATCAAACATGAAAGAAAAAGAAAAAATAACGACTGGCCGTCGCGATTTTCTTAGGACAGGTGCCCTGGCTGCGAGCAGCTTTTTTATTTTTCCCCGGCACGTACTCGGCAAAGGGTTTATTGCGCCGAGCGATAAATTAAACATTGCGGGCGTAGGAGTATCGGGCAAAGGATTTTCGGACGTTAATAATGCGTACAACAACGGAGCCAATAACATTGTGGCTTTGTGCGATGTGGATTGGAACCTGGCCAAGGAACAATTTGAAAAACACCCGAAAGCCAAACGCTACAAAGATTTCCGGCAAATGCTGGAAAAAGAAAGAAAGAATATTGATGCCATTACCGTATCTACCGCCGACCATACCCACGCTTTAGTAGCCTTAGCGGCCATGCAGTTAGGAAAACACGTGTACGTGCAAAAACCCTTAACCCACAACATCTACGAAGCACGCTTATTAACCGAAGCTGCCCGGAAATACAAAGTAGTAACCCAAATGGGAAACCAGGGTGCTTCGAACCCGGCGCAGCAACAAATGATAAAATGGTTTAACGACGGCGTTATTGGCGATGTGCATACCGTACACGTTTGGACCAACCGGCCGGTTTGGCCGCAAGGTATTCCGGTGCCACAAGCTACCGGGACACCTCCCGACACCTTGGACTGGGATTTATGGTTAGGGCCAGCCACCAAAGTGGGTTATACGCCGGCATACCATCCGTTTAAATGGCGGGGCTGGTGGAACTTTGGTACGGGTGCCCTTGGCGACATGGGCTGCCACCTCATCGATCCGCCTTTCCGGGTATTGGGTTTAGGTTACCCTACTGAGGTAGAAGCCAGTGTAGGTTCGGTGTTCCTGAAAGACTGGACTCCGGAATATTTACCCGAAGGGGCACCACCATCATCGCACGTGCAGTTAAAGTTTCCGGCCACCGCTAAAAACAAAACTCCCATTACCATGACCTGGTCGGATGGTGGTCTGCGGGCATTCCGGCCGGAAGTAATACCGGCGGATGCGGAACTAAGCGAACCAGATGGCAGCAATGGCGTGTTTATGGTTGGTACTAAGGGGGTTATTAATTGTGGTACGTACGGCGTTAACCCAAAAGTTTTCCTGAACAACGGACAAGTAATAAACAGCAGCGGCGAAGGTTCCTCTACTAATTCGTCGGTACCGGAGTGGGGCCATAACCTGGCTTGGCAAGAAGCCTGCAAGGCCGGTTTCAATAGTGCCAAGCACAAAGCTTTAACTTCGTCGTTCGACTACGCCGGACCACTAACTGAAACTGTGCTTATGGGTAATCTGGCTATCCGTAGTTATAACCTGCGCACTCCTACCGCCGACGGTAAAGGCTTTAATTATCCGGGTCGTAAGAAACTGTTGTGGGATGGACCCAAGACCCGCATTACCAACTTTGAAGAAGCGAATCAGTTTGTGAAACGCGAGTATCAAAATGGTTGGAAACTAGCTTAACCTTCGGTAACATTCGGAATAAGATAGTTTATCCTTCTATATTAGAACCGTTTTTATTTTATTTAATAATATATTTTTTTATCATCAAGCTCTGCCTTATGGGTCAGGGCTTTTTGTTTTTATTTAATTAGTAACGTTATACTTGCTAATAAGAACCTACAGAATAAAGTACCCAATTATACAAGTAAGGATTTCTAAATAATCATCAGGTTAACCTCAAGCACAATATGTATCCTCAGATATTGTGCTTTCTATTTCTAGTAAAAAACCATGATTAAATATGTAAGAGTTGGTTTGGTCTTATTGTTTGTTATCTGCATGGTGGTGGCAGCAGCCCTATGGCAGGGCCTTCCCTCTTTTCTGTTTGCCTGGATTTTAAACTTCATGCTCATGACGGGTGTTTTATACCTCACGCAAACCTTTCAACCGCCATTAACCTCGACTTATTACCATTCAAAAAGATGGGAGGCAGATGGAAAGCTATATGAATGGTTCGGGGTTCTTGGATTTAGGAAAATCCTGGTCTGGATTGGGTGGGAGAAACTTCAAAAAACGGCTTATCCGGTAAAAAAGAGTTTAACAGCGTTAAAACATTTAGAGTATAGTACCCGGCAATCGGAATTTGGGCATTTAATTATATTTTTTATCGTATCGTTCTTTATCCTTTTTGTAGCATTAAAAGAGGGAATTCAGCATTCACTATGGCTAATTTTTCTAAATGTAATTTTCCATGTTTACCCCATTGTAGTTCAACGGTATAATCGGCCCAGGCTGCAAAAAGCAATACATAGAATTCAGAGTTTATTTTAGAATTAAAACGAAATGAAATTTATTTTACTTTTATCGGTAGCGCTCTTATGGGGAATTATGGATAGCTCTGCCCAAACAATTGATGGAACTGCGTTAAAAGATTTAGCTATAGAATATGTGGAAATTGTGGGACAAACAAAGGTGTTATCCAATCGGCAGTTTGTTGAAATAGCTTACGGACAAGAAAAAGCTTCTGGACTGTATTCTTATTGAAACATGAAAATTAAAGATATGAAGGGGAAAGATATTCAATTTAATTATATGGTGGAAGCTTTAAACTTTATGACCAAAAACGGTTATGAATTTATTCAGGCTTATACTTCTATAGAGGAAGAACAAAGTATTTACCACTACTTATTAAAGAAGAAAAATTAATCTTTGCCTGATTTTAACGAAAGCACCTAAACGTACCTTATTTATAATTTTATTGAACAAAATAGCAGTTACTGGCAATAATCCTTCTGCATGGTTATTGTGATGCTCTAATTGCATTGTTAAGGATAATAGATTTTTTTAAACTTTATACTTAACTTATTCTACGGCCAGTAACTGAAAATCATTGTTCGGAATGTGTTCACGCGTTATAATGCGGGCTATTTGTTTTACTACGTCAGGGTGCGCCGCGCTAATATCTTTTTTCTCAGCAGGATCAACAGTTAAATTGTATAACTGAATCGGACTGTGGCGGTCTTTTTTCACGTTTAATCGTACGCCTTTCCAGTTGCCCAAACGCACGGCTTGCCGGCCACCGTCTTCGTGAAATTCCCAGTATAAAAAGTCGTGCTGCGCTTGTTTTTCTTGGTTCCGGAGAGTAGGCAAAATCGAAATTCCGTCCAGGTTTTTAGGTACAGGTTGGTTTACCAGCTGCGCAAAAGTGGGCAAAAAATCCCAGGCAGCTCCCACAAATTCCGATTGCCGGGCTTTTTTGATTAAAGCTGGCCAACTCACAATCATGGGTACCCGGATGCCGCCTTCGTACAAATCGCGCTTAATGCCCCGAAAGCCGCCGCTGCTATTAAAATATTCCGGTTGATTTCCCCCTTCGCGGTGCGGACCGTTATCGCTGGTAAAAACAATTAACGTATTTTTATCGATGCCCAAGGTTTTTAGTTCTTTTACTACCTGCCCTACGTAGTCGTCGAGGCGGGTAACCATAGCCGCGTAGGTGGCGCGAGGGTAAGCCTGAGGCTGATAACCAAGGCCATTCCAGGTGGCCGGTACAGTTTGGGGTTGCTCGTTAAACTGCTTTTTGTAAGCTTCAAAAGCTTTATCGCCAGCTGGTAGTTGTAGGGCGGCGTGCGGCAAAGTGTAGGCCAGGTACAGGAAAAAAGGTTTTTTGCTATGAGTGGTAATAAAAGCTAAAGCTTTTTCCTGAATTAACTCGGGGGCGTATTGCGGTTGAACTGTGGTAGTATTGGTTAAATTAACGCGTTGCTGATTGTGCCACAAATGATCTGGAAAGAAATTATGCGATTGCCGCTGGCAGTTATAGCCATAAAACTGGTCAAAACCTTGCTGGGTAGGTTCCCCCGCCGAACCCGGAGAACCCAACCCCCACTTGCCAAATAAACCCGTAGCATATCCCGCTTTCCGGAACATTTCGGCCATGGTAAAAACTGAATCCGCTAAGGGAAACTGGCCTTCGGGTTGGATCTCGTAATTCCCGCGCACTGGCGTATGGCCTGTATGTTTGCCGGTTAATAGCGCTGCCCGGGAGGGTGCGCACACCGAGGTACCCGCATAAAACTGAGTAAAGCGAATTCCGTTGGCCGCTAGTTTATCAATGTTAGGAGTTTTAATTAATTTTTGGCCGTAAACGCCAATATCGCCGTAGCCTAAATCATCGGCCAGAATAAAAACCACATTATGCTTATTCTGAGCAGCACAGGTTAAGGAAACTAATACAACTAAAAAGAATAAATTTACTTTTTTCAGCATAACAAAACAGCCATTATTTACTTACTAATAACTTTTGTGCATCCGTGTCTTCGTACTTATTAATTAAGCTAGTCAGTTGGTTTTGCAGCGTAGCGGTAATTTTTGCGTAGCCTTTCTGACCGTATAAGTTATGCATTTCTTGCGGGTCTTTTTGCAAATTGTACAGTTCCCAACTTTCTACGCGCTTATAAAAGCGAATTAGTTTATACTGGCTGGTTTTTACACCAAAGTGCGGCGAAACGGAATGTTCACCATTTTCATAGTAATGGTAATACAAAGCTTCCCGACCCTTGGCATTTTTATTTTTTAAAATTGGCAACAGCGACTGGCCTTGCATCTGGCGCGGCACGGGCAAACCGGCGGCATCCAGCATGGTTGGGGCAATATCCATGTTCATAACCATGTCGTTAGAAACAGTACCGGGTTTTATTACTCCCGGGTAACGCATCACCATGGGCGTCCGGAAAGACTCTTCGTACATAAAGCGTTTATCAAACCAGCCGTGCTCGCCCAGGAAAAAGCCTTGATCCGACAGATAGATTACAATGGTGTTGTCGGTTAATTTATTATTGTCCAGGTAAGCCAGGGTACGGCCAATGCTGCGGTCCAGGGAAGCGGCAGTACTCAAATAATCGCGCAGGTAGCGCTGATATTTCCACTCGGTTAAAGCATGCCCAGTCAAATTACGGGCTTTTAAATCGGCCTGAATGGGTTGGTAGTACGCATCAAATTTGGCGCGTTGGGCAACGTTCATGCGGGTAATGGTGCCGTCTTTAATTTCTTCGCCGGCCGGAAACATTTTTAAATCGTAGCCCATCAGCATGGTTTTTTCTACGCTCATATCCTGTACCCGAGCTGCTTCCCGGTTTTCGTAGGTGTCGTAAAAGTTAGCCGGAACAGGGAAGGTAACATTATCAAACCGGCCCATATCTTCGGGGGCGGGCAACCAGGTGCGGTGAGTAGCTTTGTGGCCAACAACGAGGCAAAACGGTTTTTCGGGGTTGCGTTTCTCCAGCCAATTTTCGGCTACATCGGCCGTCACATCCGATACATACCCTTCTATCCGTTTCTGGCTGCCATCCATCATTAAAAAATCAGGGTTATAATAGTGGCCCTGAGCAGGCAGAATTTGCCAGAAATCGAATCCTTGAGGCTGGCTTTCTAAATGCCACTTGCCTACCCAAGCGGTCTGGTAGCCGCCGGCCTTTAATTGTTTGATAAAAGTATCCTGGCTGCCGTCGAAGTGTGAATTTTCGTTGTCTTTAAAACCGTTTTTGTGGCTGTACTTGCCCGTTAAAAGTACCGCCCGGCTAGGCCCGCAAATAGAATTAGTAACGTATGCTTTTTTAAAAATTACACCTTCCCGAGCAATACGATCAATGTTGGGCGTTTGGATTAATTTGCTGCCATAAGCACTAATGGCTTGGTAAGCGTGGTCGTCCGAAACAATTATTAAAATATTAGGTTGCTTTTTCTTTTGTTGCGCAAATAGGTAAAAGCTGGTTAAAAGGCAAAATACTAATAAGAATAACTGTTTCTTCATCTGCTTTTAATTTGCTCGGATACTATCTAATCTGCCGGTTATACTCAACTTTCTACCTCGGTAATCTTCCAAGTTTTTAAAAATTGAATTTCCGGCCGAAATATATAACATTCCGCCCAACCTTAATATTTTACTAACATATCTTTATCACTCTTCCAGTTTTCTACCGCTCAACAAATTATATAAAGGATACTCAACTACTTTCTGCTGAAAAAAGTAAAAATTAATTGGTGGCACTTGATTTCTGGTTACCTATTGTTGGCATTTACTTACCATGCTGCCGAATACACCATGCGTTTTTACCGGAATATTCCCTTGTTCCTGGGTTTACTGTTGGCTGTAGTAATAGGAACCTATGCGGTGGCAAAAAGACAAGGTTTTAAAGGGCAAAGTGCCTGGCGACTGCAAACCAATCTCCGTACCCTAACCTGATTGGCTATTGGTTTATAAATAGGATTAATTATTAATAGCATTGCTTTTTTAGTGAGCCTTTGGCTTACATAGAATCTATTTCGACAGTACTCAATTTGGCTAAAATAATGACTGGTACCTTCAATTTTAGTATAGGTTCCTTCCTGCCTTCAATGGCCGAAGACATTTTAACCTGAGGATATTTATATAAACATTTTAAGAATAAAACGTCCAGTTTGGGTTTTATACTTTTATCATCTGATTTTTATATTTTGAACCACATTTATGCCCTGAGTAATGGCCCTACGCAGTTCATTAATTTATTTGTAATTGGGCTAATGCTAACGCTACCTTTAATAAACACCCAGAATTTGTGGTACACGGTGGGTGCCCACTGGGCAGGCAACATTATTTACCGGTTCACAAATAATGTTGTTACCTTGAAAGTGGCTTTAATCCGTTTCCGGGAGTTTGGGAACTTACTTTATTATTAAATATTTAGTTAAAAACAGCTCTATTCAACCTTTATAACACACGAACCGTTACTATCCTCATTCAGGCGCAGCATCTACTGTTTCAACATTTTACTGCGGTATATAACCTGATCATCCTTCTCCAAAATAAAGTAATACTGACCAGGAACTAATTCTTCCAGGTTAAGCCAATATTCATTTTGTTCCTTGCCGGGCAAGTGTTCCATTAAGATGATTTGACCTTTAGAATCGAAAATCTTTATTAAGGTTCCTTTTGGCAGAGGAGTACTCCATGACAGGATTGCTTTTGTCTTTACGGGGTTCGGGTAAAAGGAAAATGAAGAAATTAAAACAGTTTTGACAGTGATGATTTTAGAGTAAACAATCTGACCATCAAAATCTATTTGCTGTAAACGATAATACAACCACTCAAAAGAAACCGGTTTATCGAAATAGGTATAATGCTGAACTTGCCGGCTGGTACATGCACCTTCAACAAATCCAATGTTTTCGAAAAGAAGACCATCAGTGGAGCGTTGAACAATAAAACCTTTATTATTTACTTCCATGGCGGTTTCCCATTGTAACTTTACCTCGCCAGCTCTCTGATTAGCCTTAAATAAAATTAAATTTACCGGTAAAGGGGCATTTACTACGGCAGTAACAGTTATGGGAGTAGTGGAACAAGTACCACTATTAGCAACTACGGTATACTCTCCGGCATTAACAGCAGTAGCATTTGGAATAGTGGGATTTTGCAAATTAGAAGTAAAGTCATTTGGTCCCGTCCAGGAATAAGTTACCCCTTCTACGTAGTTGGCTTTCAGTTTCAGCGTTTCACCTGTATTTACAGGATCTACACTTGCCCCGTAAAGGCTCGTTAAATCCCCCGGAGAAATCTCAGTAGAATAATAAATATTTATATCATCTAATTGGCCTTGAAAATAATCACTGGTTGGGTCATCTGGCCAACCGCCCAAATTATCAAATCCGATGCGCCAATAACCGGGAGCCGCATAACTCTCTCCTTTTTTTACTGATTCATCACTGGCTTCTAATTTTCCATCAATAAATAATTTTATCCCACTCGGTGCCAAAGTGGCCACCACGTGGTGCCACTCGTTATCGTTAAAAGCCTCGGGAGACTTTATAATTTTATGGGTGTCTAAGTAAATTCCAAAAACTACCTGCCCCGAGTTCGTCATATAAATGTGCCGATCATATTGACTACTCGGACCGGTTTGACTAGTACCTAAGCCAAGCATCTTTCCCCCCCATGCAGTATTAGTTTTAAACCATAGACTTAAGGAAAACACATTAGTACCTTCGATGTTCGTAGGAAAAGAAGTACTGGTAGTAATATAATCGCCCACGCCATCAAAGCTATAAGCACTATTAGGCCGGTTGTACCGATCCGCAACCAGGATAGCTCCATGAACTATTCCATTATTGCCTTGGCCGGTAGCATCCAGCGGATTACCGTTAAATGGATAAGAGCTGGTTAAACCCGTTGTAGCCACCTGCGCCAAACTATTAAAATTAGCCGTAACCGGTGTTCGTTGACTTTCTTCTCCCTCCGGACTTACTGCGGCTACATAATAGGTAGTAGTAAAATTGAGAATAGGTGTGGTATACGTAGTGCCCGAGGTATTTGCAATCGGAGTTCCTCCCACCGGAACCGTGTACCACCGGTAAGTGCCCCCGGAGGCAGTTAAAATTACCGGTTCGCCGCAACTAAAAGCCCCTGATGTAGCTGGTACCACGTAAACAGGTACTACCGAAGAATTAGTAACAGAATTATTTTCATCGTATATCCGGGCGTACAAATTGTAATTACCCGCCGCTAAATCGGTTAACGACACCGTATATGTAAATGGCTCGGTCGTTCGCGTGTCCAAAACGATATTATCAGACACCAATTCAATTTTAGAAATGGGTTCAGTAACTGAGGCAGCATTGATGCTCACGGCTAAATTACCCGGTGCTGTATAAGTAACTCCTGGAGCAGGTGCCTCAATAACAGAAGGTCCACTCGACCCATTAACTTCAAACTCCCAAAGCGAATAACCATATTGCGTCGAACGGCTTACCCCGTACATTCGTATATAACGCCCGGAGCCAACCAACCCGGTTAGGTCATTGACTAAGTTGTTGCCTAAATTAGCCGGATTGGTTTCGCTGGCAATCGTGGTCCAGGTACTGGCATCATTAGAAACCTCTATCCGGAAGTTAGAAGCATAGGCCGTTTCCCAGGTCAGTTTAACACGTTCAATGGAGTAAATATCCCCTAAATCCACGTATAGCCATTGTGAGTCTACACCTTGTTGGCTTTCCCACCGGGTACCCAGGTTGCCGTCGAAAGCGTTGCTCGCCAGTACCCCATTATTATTAGTGGTAGAAGCAACAGCCGGCCGGTTTAAAGCTATATTTAAGGCATTTACTGTAATTGTAACCGGGGAGGAAAAAGCCGCGGCATTTTCGTTATCTATGGCTTTGGCCGTAATAGTATGGGTGCCCAAGGTAGGATTGCCCCAGGTAAAAGTATAAGGAGCAGTGGTGGTGCTTCCTAACAAAGTAGTTCCGTTATAAAATTCTACCTGGCTAATGGTTCTGCCCGAAGCGGCATTGGCCGTGGCACTTAAAAGAATAGTGGTTGGCAGATTATAAATGGCATTATTTGCCGGCGAAGAAAGACTAACAACGGGAGAATTATCTATACCATACACTCCCAATTCAAACAAAGAATAGCCGTAGCCAGTGCCCCGAACTGTACCATATACGCGCACGTACCGCCCATTTGCCGAAACGGCAAAATCATTGATAAGCGTGTTATTGTTCGTAACTGTTTGAATGGGAGACCAGGTAGTACCATTATCGGAAACCTGGATTTCATAATCTTTCCCGTAAGCATTTTCCCAAACCAAACGAACCCGGCTAATGCTTTGCACCACTCCTAAATCTACCTGGAGCCACTGCGGATCACTGGAATTACTTTCCCAACGGGTATTTTCATTTCCGTCAACGGCCAGATTAGCGTTATTGCTCCCCACCGCAGAAGAGGCAGTAGCTGCTTTATTCAAGGCCAGGTTAACTGTATTTTGAGCAAATGCAATCGAGCAAGAGAAAAAGAAGGTGGTGAAAAGCGCATAAATCATAACGGCGAACCAGGTACTTCTAATCTTTCCAGCTACGGCCAGGTACTGTTGAATTACCTTAAAAAAAGATTGCTCCATATACGCTCTGCCAGCTTCGATCTAAGAATTAATCGTTTAAAGTAACCTGTTGCTAACCGTTATGATTGTTTGTATTTTCAAACAGAAAGAATACAATGCCTCTGGTCCTACCCTTGCCATAAAACTATTATTACCGCTTTTCAATTGGATAGCACCTAAAAGTAAGGAATAGTTAAAATATATAAGCAGTTCAGGTAAACAAACTACTTATAGCATATAAAAAATACAATAATTTATAAATAAGCTTAAAACTTTAAGTTGCCTTTAGGTGACTCCCTAGCAGAAAATAGATTTAATAATTAGTATTAGTAAATCATATAGATGAATTTACTAAAGGAGAACTTCTTATAATAAATTTTATGTACAAGAGCAATTAAAACGAATAGGCCTAACTAGCTTTTGCTCTACCCTAATTACTATTATTTTTAAAGCAGCCCTAATTAACTACTTGCCGCTTTGGGCAACTTCTTCCTCTATCAGAGCCATAAAGGAATCAATTAATTTGGATTTGTAATCCGCATTGATGCACACACTCACACCGGTTTTAATTTTTACATCTGTAAGCGGAATATATCGGATTTGCCCGATTTGCAGTTTCTGGAAAGATGAAGGACAGACGGAAATACCCAGGTTGGCTTCCACTAAGTTCACAATAGTTTGCCATTCGTTGGCTTCCTGGCCAATCTGCGGAGCAAGCTGTGCCGCTTTAAAAATAGTCTGGAGCTTATCATACAATTTAGGTGCGATGAATTGCGGAAACAACACAAATGACTCTTTTTCCAAATCCTTCAACTTAAGTTGTTTCTTATGGGCCAAAGGATGCCTGCCAGATAGCGCCGCCACAAAATGTTCCTGCTGCATGGGCCGGCAAGAAATACCCGTTGTTGTTGTCGGTTCCCGGATAAAGCCTACGTCCAGGGTTCCGTTTTTTAATTCGGCCAGTTGAGCCGCCGGGGAAAGTTCGCGCAGCGAGAACTCGGCGTGTGGGTAGGCTTGCCGGTGTTTTTGTATTAATTCCGGAACGCCGCAAAAAATAGTAGAAGAGGTAAAGCCTATATTTAAAACGCCTGCTTCGCCCCGGTTAATTCGTCTGATTTTATCAACTATGTGTTTAGTAGTATTTAGTAATTTTAAGGCTTCGGGCAGTAAGGCTTCGCCGCTTTCGGTGAGGGCAATACGCCGGTTACTGCGGTCGAACAACTTACCACCCATTTTCCTCTCCAATTTTTGCATGGCTAAGCTTAACGGCGGCTGCTCAATGCCAATGCGCTTGGCTGCCAAGCCAAAGTGCTTTTCTTCGGCTACTACGGTAAAGTAATACAGCACTTTCAAGTCTATATCTGGCTTTACATCCATATATTTTTTATATCAAATGGTAAGCTAAAGTATATTTTTTAAATAATTATTCAAGCTTTATTTTTGAATTATAAAATTTTAAGATTGAGTGATATGGGCAGCAAGGTTACTAAGCTGATTCTGGCTTTATTTTTAGGTCTGGGGCAATTAGGATGGGCGCAGGAAACGCCTTGGCGGTTAGAATTAAGGGGCCAGGTGATGGGGCTGCAAAACAAACCGGTGAGCGGCGCCAACATTCAGGTAACCAAGGAGCCGGCTGGCACCTTGGTAAAAGTAGAAGTTTCGGATTTTGAAGGTCGCTTTGTGGTTCAAAATTTAGCTGTTGGCACGTACAAAGTAGTAATAACCCATTTTGATTTTGCGGTATACCAATCAGCGGTTATACCATTAGAGAAAAATGTTGATTTAGGGGTAATAAACCTTTCCGAGAGAGCAACCACTTTAAAGGAAGTAGATGTAGTAGGCAAGAAACCCTTTATTGAGCAACAGTTTGATAAAACTGTTTTAAACGTAGAAAACAGCATTACGGCTGCCGGCAACACGGTTTTGGAAGTACTCGAAAAAGCCCCCGGCGTAAACGTAGACCAGAACGATAACATTAGTATGCGCGGCCGTCCGGGTGTAATCGTGATGATTGATGGGAAACGGGTACCCATGTCGGGCACCGAACTGGCTAATATGCTGCGGGGCTTATCAGCGAATTCAGTAGAAAAAATTGATTTAATTACTAATCCATCGGCCAAATACGAGGCTGCTGGTAATGCGGGCATTATAGATATCCGGTTAAAGAAAGACAAACGCATGGGCACCAACGGTACCCTTACTTCGTCGTTCGGGCACGGCAAGTACGAAAAATCCAACCAAGGCGTGCAGGTAAACCACCGGGGTAAGAAAATAAACTTATTTGCCAGTTACAATTACGTGCACCGAAGCGAACTATCTAAGTTAGATATTTACCGGGAGTTTTTCGAAGGTCTAACCTATATTGGTGCCTACGACCAGAAAAACAACTTCGGCTTTATCTTAAATAACCATTCTGCCCGGGTGGGTATGGATTATTACGTATCCCCCAAGACCATTGTGGGGGTGGTAGTAAACGGGTTTGCGAACGATATTAACCGCACCACCGACAATAAGGCCGGAGTGCTGGATGAACAGCATCAGCCTGCCTCGTCGTTCCTGACGAAGGCTATTACCGGCACTAACCGGTATAATGGTTCGGCTAACCTTAACTTGAAACATACCCTCGACAGCTTGGGCCGGGAAATTTCCGCCGACTTTGATTATATTTCTTATAAAACCACCGATATCCAGGATTATACTACTAACTATTTTAACCTGCAAAACGAACCTACCCGTTCGCCTTATTTATTGTACGGCGATTTAGACGGAGATTTAATTATTCAATCGGCGAAAGTAGATTATACTCAACCGCTAAAAGGTATCAAAGGGAAACTAGAAGCCGGCCTGAAAAGCAGTTCGGTAAAAGCCGATAACAATTTACAGTTCCTCGACCGCAGTAACAACGGCAACGTGCTGGACCCAAGCAAAAGCAACCATTTTATTTATAAAGAAAACATTAACGCGGCTTACCTTAATGCCTCTAAAAAATGGAGCAAAGCCAGTTTACAGCTAGGCTTGCGGGTCGAAAATACCATTGCAGATGGCAAGCAACTTTCCGATGGGCAAGAGTTTAACCGGAATTATACCCAATTATTTCCGAGTGCCTTTGTGGGCTATACCGTTAACAAAATGCACGACCTGGGCTTGTCGCTGAGCCGCCGCATAGACCGGCCTACTTATAACCAGCTAAACCCATTCAAGTATTTCCTGGACCCCAGTACGTACTCTACCGGTAATCCTTTCCTAAAGCCGCAATTAACGTATTCGGTGGAGTTTACGCATACTATCAAGCAAAAAATTACAACCAAATACTCCTACAGCCGCACCACCGATAACATTATTTCGGTTCTCTCACCCGATCCGGAACTAGACAAAGTGGTAATACAAACCGATCGCAACCTGGCTAAGTATAATTATTACGGTATAAACCTGTCCGTGCCGGCTTCCATTGGCAATTGGTTTAATAGCGTAACTAATGCATCGTTTTATTATGGTTTGTACCAGGGTAATTTAGCAAATACCAATCTACGGAACGGTCGGCCTACGTTTAATATTAACTCCAATAACACTTTTGTGCTAAACAAAGACTGGACTGCCGAGGTAACCGGGGAATATCAAGCTCGGGAAATCTACGGATTCCTGGATATTAAACCTATCTGGTTTGTTACCGGGGGCATTCAAAAGCAACTCTGGCAGAAAAAGGCGAATGTGAAATTAAACGTAACCGATGCTTTTTACACGAACAAAGTCCGGGCAATTACTGCGCTTACCGGTTACACCGAACGCTTTTTTCAACGGCGCGATTCGCGGGTAGCCACCATTAGCTTTACGTACCAGTTTGGTCAAAGCCAGGCGGCTCCCGCACGGCGGCGCTCCGGGGGTGCCGAAGATGAAAAAAGGCGTGCAGGTTAATAAACTCAGAGAATATAAGATAAAGATAGATAAGCCTTTAAATTTACTTAAAGTTGTGCTTTTACTAGCTCGGCTACTACCTTACGCCCTCCCTGGTTCATGTGTAATCTATCTGCCTGAAAGTATTGCTGATTTAAAACGGAATCAAATTCTCCTATTCGCTTATCAGCCGCTAAATCTACTAAAGCATCTGCTCCAATCAACTTATAATTAGCTCGTAACCAGCTATTAAATTTAAGTCTTTCCGTTTCTATCTGTTGGTGTACCGGGGCGTATTTTGGAATCTGACTAGCGGTAAGAGTAAAGGCAAATGTACGGATAGAGTACCGATCAGATTTTTGGTGGTAAATAGTTATTCTTTCAATTAATGAATCGGCATTTACCCCTAAATGCAAGTCGTTTATGCCTGCCCAAACCATAAGCATGGTATTGCTGAATTTATACCTGGCGATAATCTGACCGTTTTGATCTTGCAACATTTGGTCTACGGTTTGGCCGTTTTTCGCATAGTTCTGCCAGCCCGAATAGCCCGACCATAATTGCTCTTTTAACAGCAACGGCCATTCGGTACCACCATCCGCAGGGTTGGGCGCAGTCATACTATCTCCGTCAAAAACAATAGTGCGCATAAACCTATTTTCACAAGCGGAACAGAGTACTAGCAGAAGGAAGAAAACACACTTTTTCATAGGCTAAAATTATAGGTTATACTTTATACGCGTGTTTATTCATATAGAAACCTATCTGTTTTTACATCCTTGGTTCCTCTACTCATTTTGTAAACTATTCTCGGTTTGCCAGGCGCTCTGATTTTGTAAAGCTTTGTTACTGTACAAAGTAACAATCCTTACTGCTAATTCTAGTTCCTGCCTTCGAAAGCTTTAGGGTATTTTTTATATTTTTTTCACCTACTATTTTCGTAGAATTCTCTATTATAAAATACTTTTAACTATTATTAGGAAGTAAACTTCTCCATCCTAAAAAAAGTAAAAAAGGCATCACCGCCACTCTGGACAGCTAGCGTAAATACTACAATGCCTTTTGAATTTATGAATTAAGAATATGAAAGTAGCCTTTTACTTATTACAAGAACCTTTAGATGATTACCTGTATGGTTTTGAAAATAAGGGGCTACATTTATCTATTCTAAAAAAAGTAAATGGCGTGGTTTTCTACCTTCCTTACACTCCCACCAAAGGCATGTTAGTGGATTTAGCAAGGTTTAATAAAGTTTTTGGGTTTAGTAAAGCAGAATTAGAGTTTCTAAGAGATAAAGGGTATTATATTGTATGTGACCTAAATATGACACCAGAATATTTAGAATTACTATTAACAGTTAGGGAGGAAGATTAAACTTTTACAAATTCCTTTAATCCCTAAACCAACGGGATTTGTTGAAATAATAAATGACGGAAGTAGATCAGAAAGATTAAAAGCGTAGTTAATATAAAGTAAAGCCCCTTGCTATACGCGAGAGGCTTTTTGGATCGGTTACGCTTTAGGTATAATTTCCCATTCTACAGTAAAAGGCAGTAATTCCCCATCTATAAGTTCAGGGAAACCGCTTATTATCTCAATTTCGTCCTTTTCCGGCCTGGCACCTGTTACAGCCTCAGCTTCAACACAAAGCTTGGTTAGTACATCTTCTCTCAGTAGTTGGGGACTTCTCACGTAAGCTTCCGAATTATTAATTACAATTGTTGTGGTATACATAGGTTAAAATTAAGTAAATCTAACAAATACCTTCTTTCGTCTTTTTTGATATATCGGTTTAATTAAAAGAAAAAATAAATTTAAATTACTGACATACAATACATTATTTTAATTGGCTTTGGAGCTTTATAAACAAGCCAGAATGTTCCTTTTGTAAATACCCTAGTATTACTTATCAATGCTTTCCTATAGCTATAATGGTACTCATTTAACTTAAACCTTTTACTAAACGGCGTAACTAATGACTAAATGTTTCTTTTGCCGGTTTCAGGTTTTTAGCTAAGCAGGGAGTATTTTGGTAATTTTTTATGGTTTTCTGTATCTTCCGGCAGGAGGTCATCTTTATGAAATATTATTACTTTCTGCTGCTTTATTTATTTTGTATGGGCTGCCAAAAACCTGGGCGGCAAAGTTCTTCTCTTTTAACTAATAAATTTAACGATACTACTTTACAAACTATTTACACGGCCCAGGACGAACGGCAAACTTCTGTTTTACTGCCTTACTTAACCCACGCAGATGCCAGTTACCGGCAAGAAGCCGCCCAGGCATTTGCTTCCGTGCAAGACTCGCAGGCAATTACTTCCCTTACTCCGTTACTTACCGATCCGGAATCGACGGTACGGCGGGCAGCGGCTTACGCTTTAGGGCAGACCGGAAAAGCTTCGGTAGAGGAAATTCTGCAAGCTGCTATTGAAAAAGAAACTGTGGCGGCAGTAAACGCGGAGTTATTAGAAGCACTAGGTAAATGTGCCACCCAAAAAGGTTTGGAGACTTTAGTAAAATATGATTTTCCGGACCCTATAGTGCAAGCAGGCCAGGCCTGGGGTATTTACCGGGCCCACTCTCGTCCATTACAATTCAAAACTGCCCTACCTAAAATAATTAGCTTATTAAGTTCTCCCAGCCCAGAAACCAGGTTAGCAGCCAGTCATTTTTTAGCCCGGACGACAAAGCTAGATATAACGCCGCATACCGAAGCCGTTTTAACAGCTGTTCAAATTGATCCGAGCCCGGAAGTACGCATGGCCGCCGCGCTGGCATTAAGTAAATCTAAAGCAACCCATTTACCCGAAGAGGTAGCGGGAATAATGGAAACCGAGCCCGATTACCGGGTGCGATTAAATTCGCTTCGGGCTTTAACCAACCAGGTTTGGATTTTGGTAAAACCAATAGTATGGCGCGCCTTAACCGACAAAAATATAAATGTTGCCCTTACCGCCGCCGACCTAATTGCCGGCAAATCTACTCCCGAAGAAGCGCCCGAGTTATTACAAAAAGCCGAACAAACTTTACGCTGGCGGGTACGAGCTAGTTTATTGGCAACCGCTATGAAGCAACATCCGGATAAAAAACAGGTTTTAAGCAGCATCCAGGAACGTTACCAACAAACCAACAATTTTTACGAAAAAGCTGCTTTACTAAGTGCAGCCGCAAAAGATATAGCAGGCGCCAGTTTTGTGGAGCAGGAAACATTTGCCGCTCAGATACCGGTTGTACGCACTTACGGCATAGAAGCCTTAACTCAACTTCGCAGCGAGAAAAATTTTCCATCGAATCAAAAAAAGCACTTTGCCAACTTATTTCAACGGACCATTTCTTCCGGCGATATAGCCGCCGTAGGAATTACAGCTGGCATTCTGCGACAACCCGAATTAAATTTTAAAGCGGATTTTACGAATACAAGCTTCTTAAAAACGGCCTTAGATAAATTAGTCTTACCCCGCGATAACGAAGCGTACCAGGAAGTTGCGAAAACCGTAGCTTATTTTGAAGGGAAACCAGAACCTGCTGCCCCTAAAAACCCTTTTTCGCACCCCATAGATTGGAATTTAGTAAAAAGTATTCCGGCAAACCAGAAAGTGGCCATTCAAACAAACCGGGGAGAAGTAATACTGCAGTTATTTGTGGAACAAGCCCCGGGTACCGTTGCTAATTTCGTGCTGCTAGCGCGCAACGGCTTTTTTAACGACAAAAACTTTCACCGGGTAGTCCCCAACTTTGTCATACAAGGTGGTGACCCGCGCGGCGATGGTTGGGGCGGTAGGGATTATGCTATTCGCTCGGAGTTTGCCAATCTACGTTACCGCGAAGGCTTTGTGGGGATGGCCTCGGCGGGTAAAGACACCGAAAGTTGCCAATGGTTTATTACCCACTCTCCTACCCCCCACCTTGATGGCCGCTATACCATTTTCGCTAAGGTAGTAAAAGGATTAGAAGTATTGCCCTTGTTAGAAGTGGGAGATAAAATTATAGAAGTTAGAATGCAGTAACCGATTAGAATTCTAAGTTGTAACAAACTAAAAATATAATTTTCATTATAAAAAGTTTACCTGCATCATTTTGAATTTTTTCCAGAATAAATAAGGGAGACCAGTAGAATTGGCCTCCCTTATAGGTTAAAAAACAGAAAAGTAAAAAATTAAGGTATTATTTAAGCTTTACGATCGCTTTTAGCAACTAAATTAAATTTAACGGTAAAGTCGTCGTAAATAGCTTTATCGGCGATATTCGGGAAAAAGCTCTTAGAGTTATATTTAATATCCCAGTTAGTACGATTTAAAGTAGCCGTACCAACAGCGGTAGCCACTCCATCTTTCACGCTAACAGTAGCCGGAAAAGAAACAGGCTTGGTAATTCCTTTGATTGTTAAATCACCGTTAACGGTAGCATTAGCCGCTCCGGCAGCAGCTCCTTTAAGAGGAGTAACGCTGGTAATTTTTAAAGTACCGGTTGGGTGTTTTTCCGTAGAAAAGAAATCATCAGATTTTAAGTGACCTAATAATTTTTGCTTATAACCTTCATCGGTCAGGTCTTTATTCGTAATAGAATTCATGTCGATTAAAACAGTACCGCTCACAATTCTATTGCCATTTACTAATATATCGCCTTTAGAAATAGCAATGTTGCCGGTATGTTCGCCGGTAACTTTTTTACCATTCCACTCCAGGTTACTTTGAGAAGTTTCTACTTTATAAACGGTAGCTGCTTTTACGGCTTTGGTAGTTTTAGCAGCAGAAGCTAAGGCTTGAGCCGAAGCAGCATTGGCAAAAAATAAACTAGCAACAACAGCAACTGATAATAATGTCTTTTTCATGATTAATTTAAAATACTAAGGTTGATAAGATTCTATTTTTAATTTTAAGGTGTAAATAATTGGTTTTATTTAGTTCTAATCCCGGATTTTATCCAGCAAGCGACTCAGCTCTTCGGCTTCAGCTATGGTTAAGTTTTCCAAACCTGGAATCCGGGTACCTTGGTCTTCGTCAATTTGCTGCAATAACGATAACCCTTTTTCCGTAATCAGAATATCTACCGTCCGGCGGTCATTCGGGCATTGATGACGCGTTACTAAATTCTTTACCTCCAGTTTATCTACAATGCGGGAAGCATTAGATGTTTTATCCAGCATTCGGTCAATCAGCAAATTTACCGTTGCTGGTTTTGGGTATTGCCCCCGCAGAATGCGTAAAATATTAAACTGTGGCAACGTAAGTCCAAACTTCTTAAAAACAGCTGCTTGCTGCACTTGTAACCAACCAGCTGTGTACCCAATATTTATGTATATTTTTTGATACACATCTTTAAAAGTTTTCTGCTTAATCTCTTCTTCTATCTTCATATCCTTTTAACGTTACAAATATATGTATATACATTTAATGTACCAACATATTATTAATTTATTTTTTTTTAGAATTTACTTTATTTGTTTCCTTAAAACCAATTACCAAGGTCGCCGTATTGCTAAGATGCTATTTTTAATTCAATAAGACATTGTTAATCAAAACCTTAAATAGCTACTCGATTAACAAAAAACAATCTCTGAATATTCTTTAAAATACGAATTTAAACTATTCAAAAAAGCTGCTATTCTTAACCAGAACCAAATATTAACGAAGCTTAATTTGCTTGAACTGTTAAAAAGCGTTGTTAAATCTTACTTCTGGTTAATTTTTGAGATCTTATGGATGACTCGCCTAAAACTGATACGCCACAACAGCAGGAACGTCATGCTACCTGGCTCGAACTTTTTTACGATTTAATTTTTGTAATTGCTATTGGGCAACTTACTACTCATTTATCGAAAGATTTAACGTTGGTAAGCTTGTGGCAGTTCGTTTTGTTATTTATTCCAATCTGGTGGGCCTGGACCGGCCATACCATGTACGCTAATCGCTTTGAACTCGACGATCAAAGGCACCGGATACTTACCTTACTTCAAGTGTTAGGTTCCCTTTTTATCGCGGTCTTTATTCAGGAAGCTTTATTAAAAGAATCTTATCTATTTGCTTGCGCTTATTTATTTATTCGGTTGGTATTGCTGATAATGTACCTTCGGGTATTCTACCACGAGCCGGATAGTCGTAGCATTGTTACTCCTTTATTAATCGGATTTTCGATTGGGGCTATTATATGGATAATATCCATTTTTACACCTCCACCCGGGCGATTTTACTTATGGGGTTTTAGTTGGCTTTTAGAGTTTATTATTCCTTGGATGAACCACAAAAGACTACGGGAAAAGCCTATTCAGAATACCCATTTACCCGAACGCTTTGGTTTATTTGTAATAATTGTGTTAGGCGAAAGTATTTTACGAATTACCAGAGCCTTAACTAACCTGGAATTATGGCAGTTTTTTACCGGCGCTAATGCCATTTGCAGCTTTATTTTAATTGTTCTGGTCTGGTGGATTTACTTCGATTACATCGAAGAATTTGTTACCGGTAAAATACAAGGCACGGGGTTGCTTTATACTTACCTGCATTTTTTTATTTACATCGGGATTGTTATTCTGGGAGTAGGACTCGAGTACAGTATTCTCAGCCACATTAGTACGCTGGCGAACCTGGCTAACTTGTTAATGATAATTGGAATTACCTTGTTTATCTTACCACTCGGCATTATTCAGGGGATTAACTTTAAACAAGTACCTACCCGCCACTACATTATTAGTAGTATGGTATTAGTAGTAATTATGGTCTTGTTTTATATTCTGGAAATTTATCTTAAAACCTTTTATTTTTTACCTGTTCTTACCCTGATTGTTTTTGCTTATCTACTCTTTCAACGATATCAATACAGCCGGCTTCCTGACGTAAGTTAATTTTTGCTTTAATTTTTCTGGGATAAAACAGCTATCCACTAAGAGCTTTTAACCTATATAACCACTTAAAAATCTTGCAATTAGTCTTATTTATCCGTACTAAGCGGGGTAAATCCGTATTTTTCAGCTTAAAATAAGTATTTAATTGTTAGTTCTCTCTTTAAAACCCGCGTAAAAGGACATAATCTCTTAAAAGTAAGAGAATCATAATTTTAGAAAGAAGTTAATTAGAGTAGAATAGGAAAGATTTTAAAAGGGTTAGGACTGCGAAGGAGGATTAAAGGATTTTCTTACCGAAGCATACAAGCCCGAATCATAGGATACCTTATTAACTAAATTTTTATTTTTCTATTAATTTTTTAAGCTATGACAAACAAATTAAAGTTTTTACCAGCCATTGCCTTGGTATTTGCCAGTTATTTAACCAATGCCCAAACTACCACTTCTGGTTCAGGAACTACCTCTGGAACAGGTACCACTGCTGGCACTACTAGCGGTTCTACGGGAACAACTAGCGGCACTACCGGTGGAACTACCTCCGGTACGATAAGAAGAGGAAGCACGACCAGCGGTACTACTTCTGGTACAACCACAGGTACTATGGGCACTACCAGCGGCACCACTTCCGGAACTACCTCCGGTAGATCAAGAAGTGGTTCTACAACTGTTGGAACTACCAGTGGCACTACAGCCGGTACAACCAGTGGAACTACTACTGGCACTACTAGCGGAACTACTTCTGGTACCACTTCAGGAACAACTGTTGGTGGCACTACATCCGGAACAACCAGCGGTACCACTTCCGGAGCCATCACTTCTGGAACTACTACTTCTGGAACTACAACCGGACCTACTACTTCGGGTGGTACAACAGCTGGCGGAACTACCAGCGGCACAACCGGAGCAACAACTTCCGGCGGTAGCACTTCTGGTACAGGATCTACAAGTGGTTCTACTTCTGGCTCTGGTGGCAGTACTTCCGGTACTACTACAGGCGGTTTAAGATAAGTATTTACTAAGTTTTGCAGCTAGATTAGAGATAAGTTAGAATTTATAGTTTTTTCATAATAGGCGCTAAAAAGCTAACAGATGTTGTCTGTTGGCTTTTTTTTAACTAGTTCTCTAAGTAAAGCTATCCTGCTTAATTTCCTAAACCACTTGCCTAATAAAGAGATGATAAATCCAGCGGTTTTGAAAATAAGATTACCTAAACCCTGAATAGGTAGAAAAACTATTTATCCCACTTGTTCAAGTCAATAAGAAGAGTTTAAGAAAAGTAATTTATTTTCTCCTTCAACCAAAAAAAATTACTTTTTAACACTGCTCTAGCAGTCGTTGTGAACCGGTTATATTCTGGTAGGATGACGATTAATAGGCTGTTATGCCTGATGATCTGAACTGGTATCTAGGTGTGGTACAAGCTTATTTGGTGGACTTACCTAATTTGCTTAATCTTATAAGTGGTAGTTAAGACCATAAGATATAAGTAGCTAGTTTAGTAAATCTTTACCGAATCATAGAATACATCCGAAGCCTATAAACTAGAGCAATATTCAAGTAAAAGGACAAACTTAATTCAACCCGTTTATTAGAAATGTATTTAGTGTTATAAGCAGAAATAAAGCCTATTACATACAAAGAAGTTTGGTGTCTGATATCTGAATACTTATGTCTTTTTACTTTCAAACAGCTCCTTCATAAAGTTTATTTATTTAAAATAAGCTGCCCGTCTTCTTCTTTTACCATGCCAAATGGCTCTTCTTTTAAAATTAAAAAGCCATCTAAATCGGCGTAATGAATACCGGAACATAACTGCATAGCCGACCAGATTCCCAACGAAGTTTCTACCATACACCCAATCATAGGCTGTAAACCATAGGCACGGGTTTCTTGTAATATCCGCAGTCCGTTTAGGTAACCGCCCGCTTTCATTAATTTCATATTAATGCCGTGAAATTGCGCACGTAGCTTCTCAAAATCAGGTTCGTTCGTTACCGATTCATCAGCGAAAATTGGATAAGGACTCTGCTTTTTTAAATACTGGTAAGCCTCTAACTGACTAGCCGGTAAGGGCTGTTCGATAAAAAGGATTGGTAAACCATTTAACTCCCGTAGAAAAACAAGAAGTTCGTCGGGGTTCGTCCAGGCCTCGTTGCCATCAATAATAATAGGACTTACGGTAACTGCTGCTACAGCTTGCACTAAGACCAAGGCATCCGTCTGGTTTACCTTCACTTTTAAAGGAGAGAAACGCGTTAAATTATTTACTTTAATAAAATCACCTATTAACTCGGGTGCCATTATGGGTAAAGAAAAAATGGTAGGCACAGTTTCGGGCTGAGGTAACTTTAAAAATTGACTCACCGTGAGTTGCTGCTGCCAGCAAATAAAATGCACGTACGCCGACTCCACGGCAAAGCGCAAAGAATTGGCTACCGGGTACAATTTAAGCAAAGTCTCCAATTCCGAAATAGAACGGATGTACGCTAAACCATTACGGAGCAAGTTTTGAAATTGCTGTAGCAAGAGTTCGGGGGTTTCATGGTAACGTACATTAGGAGCAGCCTCCCCAATTCCTAAAAATTGCTGGTCAGATACGCGCACAAATAAATTGATTTTACTATCTGCGGCGTTGCGGGAAATTTTCCAGGTGTAGCGTAACGAAAGTACTTTGGTCTCAATGTGCCAGGTAAGCATATACAGTTAGCTTTCTTTTATTTTCTACTATTTGCAAATGCTTTTTAAAACTCTCTATATAAAAACACTGCCATTACATTTATTAACTAAATCTAATGTTTTACCCATTATGGTGTCTGATTAAAGAATTAATTTAAGTTAATTTTTATATCTGCAATATCCACCATGTCCAAGTAAGGTTCACGCTGGGTTTTAATTTTAAAACCATACACCAGCTCAATATCATCGACCTTGGCTAATACCAGACCTCGGCAAAGTACTTACCCAGTGAGTAAGAACAAATAGAAGGCGAACGACCAGGAACTTTCCTTGCTTTTATACCAGTAAAAATCTTTGCTCAGGAGTAAGGAAGTTGAAGTTGTATAGGTTCATTTATAAATGTTCTAATTTTACTGCCGCACGGATTCAATGACTTTTGCTATAGCTTGTAGCAATCCTATATCTACTTTAGAATGTTTATCTATTTGATCCTGATCTACCAATGCCCGGTAATTCTGCTCATCGTCTGATTCAAAATAGACGAGCAATCCATCCACCTCCACTTCTATCTTATGCATGTAGCCGGCCATGATAAGCCTTGATTTAAAATCCCGTTCCTCTCCTTTATAGGTAACTGGTAATTCAAAGTATTCTTTTTCCATGATTTAGTAATTATTCCAGCTATACGCCCTGTATAATTATGGGTTGAAATAAATTATCCACTTATTACCGGTAACAAATTTCTGCTAAGGTGGATTTAGAATTAATACTCAAAAAAGAAGCATTCATTACACTGGCCCTATTTTAAAATTTAAGAAAATCGGCAGAAACCTTCCGCCGGCTTAATTGAAGGTTTGTTGTATCTCAAAACTAATAGAATTATAAAAGAGTAACTCTTTTTAAGTATTACTGACCGGTAGTGCAATAGAACACTACCGGTCAGTAATACTCTATCTGAACAGAATTGAATTAAATACGATAATTGGAAATTTAAAAGGCGCTTAAAAAGTCTACTTTAAAAAGGGAGTAAGCTTTTCCGGAGTAAGTGGTTTTTTAATGCAATCGATTAGGAAAAAGTCCTTTGATCTAGCTATATCCAGATAATTCCTTGAACTGCTCAGTGCAACGATCTTAATGGTAGCCGTGTTTTCTTATGCCGATATTTGTAATTCTTCTAAAAATTCAAATTCACCCATTATAGGCATGTTAATATCTCATAAAATTAAATTGAGGCATTGCTCTTGTCAGCATACTTCCTTTACAATTCCCAAAGTTGATTCCCCGTTGGCCGCAGTTTGCACCTGGAGGTTTATTGCAAATCTGTCAAGTACACTCTTGGTTAAAAAATAGCTGTAGAAACATCATCCACTAATAATATTTTTTATTTGTCCCTTAATGTGTTAAACCAATGGGATTAAAAACACAACTGATTGGTTCACAACAAATTATTAGTAAAAAGTTTAGGAATTTTTTAAATGGATACAAGTCAGAAACCTTAGATTTACAATCCTTTGTACTTTCTTTGCTTATTTGGTTTAGGCTTCAATTTTTTCTTAAGCCAATCCCCAAATAAAATAGCCACAATCAGAAGGATTGTGGCTATAAGCCATTGCCACCACTCCATAATTTTATTCCGTTATTTCGGATAAATCTACCATCTCCAAATAAGGTTCCAATAAAGCAATGCCGGTAAAACCTCTAACTAGGCCAACCTCGCAATTTTCTCCCCGGTACCAGATTTCAGCAAAGAACTTATCCACCGAGTACAGTTTAATAACATAATAGTTACTAACCCGAACCGCTAAGAATTCACCTTGCGTTCTAATTAATGCTATTCGTTTTTCGTGGTTTTTATGGTTAAAGTCGTACAGGTTCATAACACATGGATATAACATTATAAATTATAAATATTGTGCCAGATTATGAGGAAGTTATGGAATTAAGGTTTTGGAGAATAATTCGGTGTATTTGCTCTCTAATAGCAGCTATAATCTCCGTATTTATACTATAAGCTAGTAAATATTATATAAGTATGCTGGATTGTTGCTATTTTAATCTCAGGTTACTAAGTATAAAGTGTAGACGAAGTTAACTCGAAATGAATTCATTAAATAAGATTTTAATAGTAGATGATGATGATGTATCCCGCTTCTTAATAACCAGGGTAGTTAGAAGCGTGGCCCAGGCAAATCAAATTCAAACAGCAGGCAATGGCGAGGAAGCATTACTGCTGTTAAATCAGGGCTGTTCATCCAATAACTGTCCGGAACTAATCCTGTTGGATATTAATATGCCAATTATGAATGGGTTGGAATTTTTACAGGAACTACAAAACTCACCCATTGTTACTTGTGCTTTAAAGATTGCTGTTCTAACCACTTCTAATAACCCCCTAGATTATCTGTTAGCGCACGAGTATCCGATTATTGCTTTTTTAGAAAAGCCCTTAACCGAGGACATGTTTAAAACTGTATTGGCTGCTTAAAAAATATACTTTCCTAACCAAATAAAAAGGTATTCTCCCTATAAACAGCTTTTTAATTGGTTAGTTTACGGTTGGTTTGCCCATGATTTTGAATTGAATTCCCATCTAAACTTGTGCTACCTTTTTGGGATTGCTTTTGCCTGTATCTATCCGGAACTGCTTCCGAATGGCTAATACATCTTTTAATAATATTCCTGTACTTTCAAGACCGGTAGCACCTAAGGCTAAATGAAACAGAGGATTAAAGAGAACCTGCATATCGATTAGTATTTAGAATTAAATACGTTGCGCTTTTATTGAGCAGAAGGTTTCACTTTTTGAAAGCACCAATACTAATCCAAAACCTATTATATCAGCTACTTATATAAGTACAACAAAATAATTCCGTTTACTACTGGTAACAATTCTTTCCTTCAAGGTATTTAGAGGTAATACTGAGAAAGGAAAAACGCTTCCTGCGACGGGCACATGCCGGAAGCGAGTAAAAATTCTAAGAAAACCGGCAGAGACCCTCCGCCGGCTTAATATTGAAGTTTGTTGTATCTCAAAACTAATAGAATTTTTATAAGAATTATTCTTTCAGGGTATTAAAATAAAAACCGGTAAAGTAGGGTCTCTTTACCGGTTTTTTAACTTTTACAAAATATTGCAAATAAGCCCTTGATTTAATCAATCAAGAGCTATCTGTATTTATTACATTGTTACACTAAGTATACATCTATAGTTTAAAAGCATCGGAAAACAAAACTTATTGAGGATTTAAACCATGAATAAATACGCTCCTTCAGAATCTACAAGATAATTGGATCAAAAAAGTTTGAGGCCACCTTCTCTTCCGAATCAGTTACTGTAAGTTAAGCATTGCTATTGCATCATGTCTGTTTGCTTAGGTATTAATTCACTTATTTCTTTACTCTTTCTTAGCCAAACCTTCCTCAGAGGTTAAACTTGTACTTACCGATGTTTTAAATAATTTAATAAAGAATAATCGTTAGGCTTTCTAGAAGCATAAAACATTTAAAATTTCTAATTAAAGCATCCACTACTTTATTTTAAGAAAACTATTTCCTTCTATTACTCTTTCGTTTTTTCGGTTTAGGCCAGGAGCAAATGTGTAATTTCTTTAAATAAGAAATAAAATAATATCTTTGTTCTTATAAAAGATACGTCTGTCCGGGCTTGTTGGTAAGACTAAATAATGGTTAAATGGCCTTTTAGTAAAATTCTCCGGCAGATTGGCTTACTCCTTTTTCTATGCAGAAATCCCGCTTAGTTTTACTCATTATTTTAATTTTTACGGCCGTTCTAAGCCTTTCGCTGCTTAATGAATACGGTTTTATTTCTATTGCCCCGGCGGTTTTAACAACAGTACGGTGGATGGCCATAGCCTTGCTCCTGTATTATGCTTACTTAAAACGTTCGCTAACTACCTGGATTTTAGCCAGCATGGTAATAGGAGCCGAGATTGGCTATGATTTTCCGGTTTTTGCTCAGAACCTGAATGTATTAAGTAAAGTATTCCTGAAATTAGTAAAAACTATTATTGCGCCGCTCTTATTCGGCACTTTGGTAGTAGGTATTGCCGGCCACTCTAATTTAAAACAAGTAGGCAGCATGGGTATAAAAGCCCTGATCTACTTTGAGATAGTAACTACCTTAGCCTTGTTTATTGGATTAGCGGCCATTAACATCAGCAAAGCCGGCGAGGGAATTCAACTAAAAGTAAATGCCACCGACGAAATAAAGAAGCCGGAGCCGCAAACTATTTCCGATATAATCCTGCATATTTTCCCGGAAAATATTGCCCAATCGGTAGCAGAAGGACAGGTTTTGCAAATTGTAGTATTTAGCATTTTATTCGGGATTGCTCTGGCCATGCTGAGCGAGGCTAAGCGCCGTCCTATGCTTGAGTTTGCCGAAAGCCTTTCCGAAACTATGTTTAAGTTTACCAACATTATCATGTATTTTGCTCCAATTGCGGTAGGAGCAGCTATTGCTTACACGGTAGGTCACATGGGTTTTGGAATTTTAGTAAATTTATTTAAGCTGTTAGCTACCTTGTACGTTTCGCTGGTGGCCTTTGTGTTATTGGTATTATTACCGGTAGCGTACTTCTTCCGGATTCCGGTGAAAAAATTTGTGGCGGCTGTTGCCGAACCCGTTTCTATTGCGTTTGCTACCACTAGTTCGGAAGCCGCTTTACCGCGCGCCATGGAAGCTATGGAAAGTATTGGCGTACCCCGTAAAATTATTGCCTTTGTGATGCCTATGGGTTATTCATTTAACCTCGATGGCACTACCTTATACCTTTCGTTAGCGTCAGTATTTGTGGCTCAAGCCGCGGGTATTGACATGCCCTGGGAACAACAATTGCTAATGGTATTTACTTTAATGCTTACCAGCAAGGGCGTAGCCGGTGTACCTCGCGCTTCGTTAGTAATTTTATTGGGTACAGCAGCTTCCTTTAATTTACCGATTGAACCCATATTTATTATTTTAGGCATTGACGAATTAATGGATATGGCTCGTACGGCGGTAAATGTTACCGGTAACTGTTTAGCCTCTGCCGTAATTGCCCGTTGGGAAGGCGAGTTTAACGATAATCCAACTCCCGAGCAGTTAATGGTTGAAGAAGTATAATGTTGACAGCTTGATAAAACAAAGCTTAAAATAAGTATTATCTAGCAGTAAGAAAAAATTAACCGATCAATCCCAAATGCATCCTCTGCTTGCTCAATTAATGGCCCCGGGTAAGAAATACGCCGAACGAGCAAAAGATTTAGTAGAAGAAGTGGGTGATGACCCGGATAAATTTGCTGTTTTTCTCACTGCCATGCTAAATTCTGATATGCCAGCAGATACCGCCCGGTACGCGGCTGATATTTCTGAAAAGATCAGTCAGCGCCATCCGCATTTATTGTTGCCGTACCAGGATGTTTTACTGGCTGCTTTGCCGCATACGCAAAAACCAATTATCCGCTGGCATTTGGCTTTAATCCTATCCTACTTGCCTTTTTCTGACGACGATCAATTAGCCGAGGTAATTGAATATATACTAACCTGGTTGCGTACCGATCCAAATAAATTCTTGAAAGCACATTGCCTGCAAGCTTTAGCAAATCTGGCTCAAAAACACGATTGGTTACGCCGGGAAACCATTTTAATCGTGCAAGAAGAAATGGCAAAAGGCGGCGCGGCGGTAAATGCCCGGGGTAGAATGTTATTGCGCCAACTTGCCGGTAAATAACAGCTGTATTTCTTGTTTACTGAATTCACACTTGGAAATAGGTTTACAATCACGTTCTTCTATTTTACTTTTTCCCAGATTAACTACTTTCCAATAAACAGACTACTTGCTATCATTATATTAGAATAGTCATAATTACACTATTCCATTATTGTTATTTGCGTTATAGTTTTGCCTCGTCTTAAACAATTAGTCAACCAACTGTAATGCTTATTAGAATAAAACATTTACGCTTATTTTCCTCTTATTATTTTACTAATTCCCTTCATTTATTTGTTGCTGCTAACCAGCCTTTAGGTGAGTTTTCTTTAAATTCTTCTACAGTTTACTAGTCTTCCTTTACATGAAAACAGGAAGACTAGCCATGCTGGTGCTTGTATTATTTATATTTGGCTGCCAGAAAGAAGATAATAGCGTAATTGCACCCAATGCTCAAAATTATTTAAGTGCCTTTAGGTTTTTGAAAGTTCTTAATCCGGAATTATCAGAAGATTTAACAGGTAATGTAATGGAACAAAGAATTACATTACAGGCTCCAGCAGGATTATATTTAAATAATCTTATTGCCTCTTTCGATAATGAACCTGAATCTAATATTTACGTCGGGAATAATGAGCCAACCAGTAGAAAAACTAATAACAATTTTTCGGCTCCACTTGTCTATCGGGTACTCGCCTCTAACGAATCCGCTAACTATAAGGGAGTAGAAATACATCCAATGTTTCCGGAACTGGACCAGGCTCTGGAAACCGTAATGCAACAATACCAGGTACCCGGATTAACAGTAGCCATTGTTAAAAACGAGAAGTTAGTATTTGCTAAAGGGTATGGTTACGCGAATAAAGAAACCCATCAACCCGTTGATAATGAAAGTTTATTCCGGATTGCCAGTATTTCTAAACCTATTACGGCTGTTGCCATTTTAAAATTAGCCCAGGACGGTAAATTAAAATTATCGGATAAAGTTTTTGGTTCGGCCGGCATTCTTAGAAATGAATTTGGTAATGTACCTGCTGGTTCCAACCTCGAAGCTATTACCGTGCAAAATTTGCTGGAACACAAGTCAGGCTGGATAAATCAACCCAATGACCCCATGATGGCCAATTTAAATCTTTCGCACCAAGAGTTAATTGCCGATATTGTTCAACATCGCCCCTTAGCATATTCACCGGGCAGCACTTATTACTATTCTAATTTCGGCTATTGTGTTTTGGGGCGGATCATCGAGAAAGTAAGCGGAAAAACGTATTCCAGTTATGTTCAATCGGCCATACTGCAACCTTTAGGAATTATTGATATGCGCCTGGCAAGTAATACCCAAGCCCAAAGTGCCCTTAACGAAGTAACCTACTACCAGGAAAATGACAATCCTTATGCTTACAATATAAACCGAATGGATGCGCACGGTGGTTGGTTGGCTACTGCCACTGATTTAATGCGCTTGATGGTTCACATCGACCGCAACACCAAAGCCGCCGATATTGTATCGAGTGATATGTTAAACCAAACGTACATGGGATATTATAATTGGTTTCATACCGGTTCTTTCCCGGGAACTTCAGCTATTCTTACCCGCTTAGACGATGAATATAGTTTTGCCGTATTAGCCAATACCCGCAATAATGATCAGCCTTTTGCTATAACCGATGCCTTGTACGCCGCCATTAAAGAGCAACTTTTACTTAAAACTAATTGGCCTGAAGCAGATTTATTTACGCAAAACAGACAGGGAACTCAGTAAATAAAGAGACACCAGTATTTAGATGCTAGATGTTAGACTTTTGGTGTTTCAGTCATTAAATATCAAGTAATTTTAAACAATAGCCGCATCAATTATATTACATAAATTTTGTCCGGTTACTTAACAGCGATCTTGATTCTCAGATTTCTTGAAATAAGATAATTTTAACAGACAAACCTAGATAAACAAAAAAGCCGGCTAAAAAGCCGGCTTTTGCCTTAGTGCGCACGGGGAGACTCGAACTCCCACGGGACAACTCCCACAGGCTTCTGAGACCTGCACGTCTACCAGTTCCGCCACGTGCGCTCATTTTTCGAAGGGCAAATGTAAAATAAATATTCTATTTTCGGATGAAAGCTGCTTATTATTTTTCCGAATTTACTTTTATAGCAACTTACTTTATTTTTAATTGTGCCTCTACTACTAATTTTTCCTCAGTTCCACTACAAGTAAATAGCCAGTAACTGCTACCTTAACCCAACGCTGCTTACTTATTACTCCCATTTAATTAAAAATTAATAGAAACTATAACTCTTTATTTGTGAGTGAGTATTTTGTATTGGTAAGTATTTCCATTTTATGACTGAAACCCGACGATTATTTATTGCGGTTCCCGTGCCTGATAACCTGCAAGATTTTTTTAATCAACAACAATCCGCGTTCGAGCATGAAGCCGTTCGGTTTGTTCCGGCAGCCAATTTGCACCTTACCGTTTACTTTTTAGGAGAAGTACCAACCAGCCACCTGGAAAATATAATGACGGCCTTGCAACAAGTTGCTAGCCATACAACTCCCTTTCACTTAGAATTAGAACGCCTAGAACCGGGACCTAAACCAAAATCGCCGCGGCTTATTTGGGCCCGGTTTGCTACCCATCCGACCTTTACTCAATTATGTACTGCCTTTACTACTCAATTAGGCATTTCTTCTTCTAACCAAGCCAACTATATTCCTCACATTACTTTGGCCCGCTTCCGGAAGGGAACCAAACCACCTCTATTATCTTCGGTAACAGTACCTCCACAACAAATTACTTTACCGGTCTCTTCGGTGGCCTTGTGGGAATCTAAATTAGCAAGTCCCCATCCCATTTATCAGAGTTTGATACTTTACCCATTAACTGGCCCGGAAGGAGCATAAACCTAGGAGAGTAAAAAACAGTATAGGTAGCTACAAACTAAATTACCCATGAACGCAACTGACTTAACCCGCATTGTTACCAAACTACGAGACAAAAAGTTGACGCTTGCTTTTGCCGAAAGCGTAACGGGCGGTCTCTTAATTTCGGAATTTGTAAAAGCAAAAGGAGCAAGCGATGTGCTACTGGGCAGTATTGTAACGTATGCAGAAGAAGTAAAACAAAAAGTTTTAGGCGTAAAAAAGCAGACCTTAAAACTCTACACTGCTGAATCGCAACAGGTAACCAACGAGATGGTGTTAGGTTTGTTTAAACTGCTGAAAGCCGAAATGTGCGTAGCCGTTACGGGTTTAAGCGGGCAAGGAGCTTCTGAAACGAGCGAAAAGCCCATTGGCACCGTATTTTTTTCGATTTATTGCAAAAACAAGGTAGAGGAGTTTCGCCAGGAATTCTCGAAAGAAGATGGCGATATCCGGAAGCAAGCCGCAGATTTTATCTTCCAGAAAATTGAAACTACCGTCGACCGTCATTTTGAAAGAGAGTAGTTTTTAGTAAATCATCCTAAAGTAAATTAACAGGAATAAGAAGGTAAACTTATTTTAGGTGGATTCAAGTTTGCGTTTAACTTAACCTTCTTCCGGCAGATTTTTCAGGAACAGGTAAACCGATTTAATTTCGTTATCTGTAAATTCCTTGGTCATGGTCCAGGGCATGTTTTTTGGGTTCATTTTCTTACCTTCGGGGGTTACGCCGGTACGTAAAGTATGAATAAATTGGTCTTCCGTCCATTTACCAATATTACCGGTTTTAGTAATATTTGGCACAGGCGGAGACCCTGGCACTAATGCTTCTCCACCTTTATAATTCGTCCGGTGACAGCCTACGCAACCAGCTGCTACATACTGACCATAATTAGCCGATATTTCAGACTTTATTGTTGCCAGGCTTTGTTTGCTATGATCAACTCGCTCAGCAGGCAGCAACGGAAACTTGTCTAAAAAAGTTAACACCCGCAGCAATGGTTTTATTTCGTTTTCAGGAAGTTCCCGGTCCACGGGCCGTAAACTTTTAAGGTATGACATTAAGGCTCCCATATCTTCTACGGACAATGCATTATATTCATCCGATGGCATTAGAATAACAGATTTACCATCTTTACGAACGCCGTGCTTCAAGGCCCGGGTTAAATCGGCTTTGGTATACTCGCGCATAATACCACCTCGCCCTTGCGTTAGATTTGCACCCACTAACCTACCTAATTGCGGATCATCTATAAATACTTTACCACCTAAATCCTCTCCATGACATTCCCGGCAACCTTTAATTTGTACTAAATGTTCTCCCTGGGCTAGCGCCTCCGCACTTTGCGTTACCGCAATTTTCTGCACATTTACCGTATACGTTTTATTAATGCGGCTTTCCGTTTTAAAATACACAACAACGTACGCTGCTATTAATAGTAGCACGAAACACCCTAAAACAATACCAGTCCATTTAAGTACTTTTCTTACCATAAGATTATTTTGTTATTTTGTTGTAATATAATTACCCATAAAGCAAATATCTAAAATAAACTATCATTTACAAGTATTTCATTTAAATAATTTTACGTTTTTGAAACAAACTTTTTAATTACACGTATGCGCGCTTCTTTCGACCGGGTGAGCTGGTTTTACGATCCTTTAGCCAAGCTTATTTTTGGCGGGGCTATCCAAAAGTCGCAGGTTGTTCTTTTACCTTTTATTCCGGCTCAGACATCGGTTTTAATTTTAGGTGGGGGCACGGGTTGGTTGCTTCGCGACTTAGCCAGGCTGCAATTGCCCTTGAAAATAACGTACTTAGAAATATCTCCCCGCATGTTAACAAAAGCTAAAAAAACCTTAGCTGGGATTTCAAATCATTTTTTGCAAGTAGATTTCCGGCAGGGCAATGAGGCAAGTTTAGCAAAGAGCGAAATGTTTGATGTTATTTTTACGCCCTTTGTTTTAGACTTATATCCTGAGCACTTAGCTGCTGCCATGGTAGAGCATTTACAACAACATTTAAAATTAAACGGAAAATGGCTGGTAGCCGATTTTTACTTAAATTTTAACCAAGCACACTGGCAGAAATGGTGGCAGCAAAGTTTATTAAAGGCGATGTACGCCTTTTTTAGTAAGTTATGCCAATTAGAAACAAGTACTTTGCCCAACTTTGATCAGCTGTTTCAAAATACACCTCTTACTTTAGTTAAAACCGAGTACTTTTTTCAAGGGTTTATCCGGTCGCAGGTGTATCACCATATTCTTAAACCACTTTAGCTTACTAATTGAAAAGTTATTTTTATTTAATTGTAACGAGTTGTTAATTTTTAATTGGCTTTTAACAAAAGCAAAAGCTGATAGCGGAAAAATAATTGAAGTTTAGATTGCAAGTAATTGGCGGCCGAAGCATTTAAAATATCGCGAGCGGTTAATAGCTCTACAGAACTGATTTGCCCTAATTTATATTTTTCGGCGTATAGATTATAAGATAAGCTGTTTTGTTGCCAGGCGGCCAAAGTAGCTTTGTACTTTTGCTTAGCCGAATTAAATTCATTAATAAACTGCAGGGTATTATTAATTACGGCATTCTCTGCTTCCTTGGTTGCTAATTGAGCATTCGAAACATTAATCTTTTCTTTTTTTACACTGTTAATAAACTCCTTTTTGGAAAATATAGGGATATCCAGGCTAATACCAATGTTTTGGCCCAAGTTATCATTTAGCTGCTGATTTATAGGTATTTTGGCTCCATCGGTTACTTTTTCGTTACTATTATAGTTTGATACCAGATTTCCTCCGGCGGAGAGCGAAGGCAGCAAACTACTTTTTGCAACTTTAACTCCTAACCGGGCTACCTGCTCGTTCATTTGAGCCTGTTTAATAGCTGGATGCGTTTGTATAACTGATTCTACAAATTCGTTGGCTACAATAGAAGTGTTGTAAATATCAGCTAGTAGAGAAGTATCAATAGCAGCAATGGTAAAATAATCTTTATAAGAGATATTTAGAAATTGTTTTAACTCCTGTAAAGCCAACAATGAATCGTTTAATACGGTAATTAAATCAGCCTTTTCGCTATTTAGGCGGGCATTAAAAGTATAGTGCTCGTATTTAGTAAGCCGGCCGGTTTTTATTTTTTCTTGTATTATAGCCAGCGTTTTAGTAGTAGTTAAAATATTGTTGCGGGCAATGGTTGCTTGTTCTTTATCCAGTAGCAAACGAGCATAACTCAGCGTAATATTAGATAATACTTCCAGCTCTGTTCTTTTTTTAGCGTAGCCGGCCGATTTAAGGTTAAACGCACTTTGCTTAATAGTATTTAATTTTTTCAATCCTGAAAACAATTCCAGATTTAAGTCTAACCCGGTGGAGCCGCCACTAAATCGCTCGAAAACAAAATCATTGGTAACCGGGTCAATATTTTTACCAAAAGAAAAATAATGATTTACCGAATAGGCCAGCGAAGGCAATAAACTGTATTGAGCCGTTTTTCGGTCCAGCGCATTTGAGTTAATATCGTTTTGAGCTTGTTTAACGGCAATATTATTTTCTAAAGCAATTTGATAACAATCATCTAAAGTGAATTGCTTTTGGCCACAGCAAGGCCAGGTAACCAGCAGCATGATCGGCAGAAAAACGAACCAGCATTTCATACCTTGTCGAACCGTTTAAAAATCTTTTTAATAAAGAATTTATAGAGAGGCAGCCGCTGTACTACAATTTCGCCGTGAATGGTATAACCAGATTTTAACTTGTACCGGTCATTTTGCAGGAGTTGCACCAACGCATAAAACTTTTCACTTTCTTTTCTTTCGGCCAGGTACAGTACTTTGCCCCGAATCATGCCATACTCTAACCGTTGGTAAGCATCCAGTTTCAAACGGGCTTCCTGCCCGGCTTTTACGTAGGGCATATCTTTTTCCGGCACAATAACTTTTGCGTAATACGACCGGGAATCGGGAGCAACGCTAACCAGCAAATCACCCCGGGAAATTAAATTACTAGTTAATTTGGTACTAAATAAAAAATTAACAATGCCGGAATTTGCCGCAATTACGTATTGCTTTTGCAGCTCCTTATCTACTTTCCGCAAAGTTTCCCTGGTCTGTAAGAGCTGGCCTTCCAGGTCGTTTTTGGTTTGCAGCAGTTCCTGGGTATTTTCGTCGAGTTGCAGTTTACTGAGCAATAAATTATTTTGCTCATTCGTAAAATTGTTATAACTCAGGTTTCTTTCGGCGAGTAATTTATTTTGCTCGTTTTTAAGGCTGGTTAAATTTTCTTTTAGAGATAGGTAAGCATCTTTCGTAGAGTTGTACTCATATTTACTGAGCATATCTTTTTTAAACAAGGCCGCATCGCCCAGGTATTTTTCTTGCGCTGAAGCCAGCCGTTCTTTCTGTAAAGCAAATTGCTCTTTTAAAGTTTTTAAATCCGTAATCAACCGATTATTGTCTAACTCATATTTTCGGGCATTAATAGTACTGGTTTGTTCTACGGCCGCCTTCTTTTTTTGCACCGCGTCTAAGAGTACCGAAACAGATTGAATTTTCTTCTGGAGATATTCTATTTCGGTGCTGGTTTTAGCTTGCTGTTCCCCAAAGTCCAAATTATTCATTACCAACAGCGTGTCGCCCGCTTTTACCGGTTGCCCTTCTTTCACGTAAATTTTTACAATCTGGGCCTCAAAAGGAGCTTTATAATCCGACTGCGGATTAGTAGCTACTATTTCCCCTTCTCTAATGGCTACCGAATCGTTTATCTGCAGGGCAAAGACCAAGATGATAAGCGTAGCCGCAATCCCCATCAGCAACCGGAAAAACCAAATGGTAAAATTATACTCCTTGATATTGTAGTTGCTCAATGCTTCCATTTTGCATGATTATAGTATTTGAAAATCGTAAACGGTAAAGCGGCTCGTGCGACACAATGATGAAAGAACGATTCGTCTGGTTATTAATGTAGTTTTCAATTTTCTCCTTCGATTCTACATCAATACCCGACAAGGTTTCATCTAAAATAATCAGCTCCGCTTCGGACAGAAAAGCCCGCATCATGAGTATTTTTTTTCGCTGACCCGTGGATAAATTGCTGCCTTGTTCGTTTATTACAAAATCAAGACCTTCGGCTTTTTCGGTAATAAACTCGTACAAGCCAATTTCTTTGGCTAAGGCTAAAACCCGGGCAGTATTAACCGAATAAGAAAAAGCCATATTAAAGCCCAGAGTGTCGTTAAACACAATATCCTCGTTGCTGACCAGCAATATCTTTTTGCGTAAAGAACTTGGGTTATAGAAAGAGAATTTTTCGTTGTTTATCAGTATTTCTCCTTGGTCGGGCGTATATAACAGCGAAAGTAACTTGCAAAAAGTACTCTTACCTGCCCCGTTGCTTCCTTCCAGCTTAATGATTTCGCCTTTGTTAATAACAATATTTAGATTGGAAAAAACCGGGCGTTGTGGGATATAATGAAAACCTACATTACGGAAAGTAACTGTTTGAATTTCAACTCCTCTTATTTTACTATGAAAAGTTGCCGCTGTAGTTTGCGCCTCCTTACTGCCAAAATCAAAATAACGGGAAAGAATAATTTGGTTTTCCTGAATATCCAAGTTTTGATCCAAAAGGCTACTAACCGAAGAAAACACTTGAGAGGAGAAAGCGATGAAGGTAATTACCTGTCCCATGGAAATGTTCCGGGTGGTAATGGCATTTTGAGACAGAAACACCAGAATAAGAATACTGGCGATAATCATTATAAAATTAATAACCCCCGAATTAATTAAACTCACGTATTTCACCCGGCGCTGAATGCCCAGAATATTTTTAATGCGCGGCCCTAATCGTTGCATAAATAAACCTTCCAACCGAAACGATTTAATTACCTGTAAGCCATCGATATTTTCGAAGAGAGAAGAAAACAAATTTGATTTTTCGAGGAACCTTCGGTTTTCGTTTTCGCGGATATAGGGCGTAATCAGGAAAAACCAAACTATAAAAATAACTAAGATGCCAACAACGATAAACGTAATTTTAAAATCGAGAATAAATAAAACCACCAATGAGTATACTGTTACAATAGAATCGATGAGGATACCGGTAAAAAACCGCATAAAAAAAGTTTTAAGCTTCAGGCTATCCTGTATCCGTTCGGTTAAATCGCCGCGGCTAAAAGTATGAATGTAGCGGATAGAGTACGTGTTGAGCTTTTCAATAAAAGAAGTCAGAAAAAAGTTATCCAGAATATTGGCCAGGTGAATGGAAATAAAACTTTTATATAGCGACAGGATAAGATTGAAAACCTTAAAAAGACCTAATCCTAAAGCAAATAACACCAGCAAACTCAAATTATAATCGGGCAAAACGTAATCAATCAGAATCTGGCTACTAAAGATGGTAAGCTGCCCCAGCAAGGCGGCAAAAACCGCAGTTGCAATGTAAATACCCCAAAGCTTATGGTAAGGCTTCAATTCTTTGAAAAGTCGGCGGTACGGATTGATTGGTTTTTCCGAGACAATAGCGCTGGTACTGGGTAACTGAACTTCTGCTGTTTTTTTTACCGTTAGAACCACGGGAGCTGTAATGCGCAAAACAGCTTCTCTTAGTTTTAAAGTCCTAAATTGTTTTGGCAGAACACTTAACTCCTGATTAAAGAGCAGATCTACTAAAAAGTTTTTTTCGGCGGTACTATCAGCAAAACCAAAATTTTCTTTTAAATAAGAAAAATAAGTAAGTTTATTAATTACATCCCCTTCATTTTGATCTTCTACTTTTTCCGGATTAAGTTGGTAAGCAATAAGTTCTTCCCGGATAATTTGTTGTAAAACTTTACTGTTACTTACATAATCGTAATTAGCCGTGGCGGTATAAGCGTTATTCATTAACTCCGATAGGGTCCAGAGATAAGACTGACCGATGCCTGGATCCAGAATTTGTAATTTATTTTTACGGAAACCTTTAATCACCACATAATGCAGCCCTTGGGTATTTTTAACCGGCAAAATGCAGGGAACTAAAGCCTTTAATTTATCGCTGTTAAACTTTAAACTATTTAAATCCAGCAAATTAAAGTCAGCCTGAAAATGTTGTTTGTCAAAAAAATCTTTGATATCGTGCAGGCTAGAGCCGTTTTCGGTAACGTATATGTTTTCTTCTAAATAATTTCGGTTAATATGAATGTTGTGCAGGTTATAGATAATTTTGACTGCACTAATACCACAATCGTTATGCTTTAGTTGTTGTTCAATATCGCTATGCATAAGAAAGAATTAAAAGATTAATGCTTCATTTTCCAAGGCTACTTTTTTAAATTCTTTTAACAGGGAAGTAGCAGTTGCGTACCGCCTTGAAGGCTTCTTTTGCAAGCAATTTTCTATAATTTGAATTATCTGTTCGGATACCCGAAAATTAAAGATGGAAAGAGTAGGATACATGACCTCCTTTCTTTTGATATTCTCCGAAAATTCTTCCCATATAAAGCCGATAAATGGTTCTTTCTGGTAAAAAATGAAATATAATATTAGACCAATTTGGTATACATCAGAATAGTAATCAGGCTCTTTAGAAAATTTATGCAAGCTGGTAGTATTGATTCGTTCGGGAGGCATATAATAAAGTACCCCTCCAAATTTTAGTACTTCATCCGCCTCAATTGTTACCTCAAATGAAAATCCCAAATCAATAATCTTAATGCTTTTATCATCGTTTACCATTATGTTAGAGGGGTGAATATCGCCATGAATCAAATGGCTTTCATGTAGCATAGAAAATGCTTGCAAGATGTTATGAATAATAGTAAGACAATCGTGCAGAGTTAAAGTATCAACCTGCTTCAAAAAACGAGATAATGGTTTACCTTTAATATATTCCAATAAAATATACGCGTTCTGATCACTATCTTTTCGAAAAGTATAGGCTTGGCAGATAGAAGGTATATGTTTAATTTTTTGGAGCATTTGATATTCATGTTCCAGGTCCAGAAGTTCTTCTTTATATTTAGTTTTATCAGATATTTTTTTCTGGTTTAATAATTTTACAACATATTTGGTGGCAGTAACTTTATTTTGGACCAGGTATATATCTACATAATCCTTGTTAGAAATAATTTCCAGAACTAGTAAATTATCAAAGCAATCTCCTTCTTTATAAAGCGGTTGTTTTTCTTTTTTTGGTTCAACCCAATTCTCCGGAACCACAATTTTCCTTCGGCACAAAAACTTAAAAAAGGACGCACATTTTTGTTCTATTTTCTTTTCTTCGGTTTGTACATCCAAAGCTACTTCTTGTAAGACTTCGGCTTGTGTTTTAGGATTAGAAAATTTGTCTATAAAATATTTAACAGTTTCATTAATTAAAAACTCCTTCCCTTTGTTTTGATCCAACAAAATATAATGTCCATGCAGATTCTCTGACAGAGGATTTATCTCAGGAAAATCAGAAGGATTGAGGATACTTATATTGTGGGATATCCGGTACTTCACCATTCTCGATTATTTTAAAAGGAATAAGGAGTGATGGAAATTACCCCACTCCTTATAGTTTAGCAGAATTTACTTAAGCATACTTTATAGTCAGCCTTGCTGATTAGTACTTGCACTTCTTATTTTTTCTTCTTTTTTTGCCATGGTGGCTATGACTTCTACTCTTGCTCTTGCTACAGCTTCTGCTATGGCTTTTGCTATAACTGCAGCTAGGTGGAGTGTAGCAACCATATGTACCACCAACAATCTCATTTAGAGATTCGCCTTTTAGGTCAGTTAAGATTTTTTCTAAAGTGATCATGACTTAAAAAATTAAAAAATGAATAAATAGGCTACTCTGTTGCTAGGGTTTTCGCCTTCTCCCTATCAGTCCGCGGTACTGAATATCTTAAAAACCAATGAATGGTTTATTGATTTAGTATAATTTAGGCATAGCTTTCCTATTGGCTATGCTACATAGCATAATACAATTATATAATCCGTTATTTAGAAGTTCTTATTTAGAATATTATAATTATAAAATTTAAATAAAATATATAATATTTCTATTTTCATTTACCTTACAGGCACTAGCTTTCCTGTTACTATTTATAGCAGCATAGCAAAAAACATAATTAATTTAATATATATTATGACTTAACAAACAAGAACTTACTAACTAATCATGGTAATCTCAAGCTCTTATTTTTTAAGAACGCACTTAAAATATTAGTAAATTATAAAGTTTAAAATGACTGTATTTTCAGGTTTTATGAACCTGAAGCTAGATCATATTAAATCTAATATCCGTAAAAAGATTAAGTTTGCCAGCAGAATTAAAAAGGCAAAGAAGTTGCGCTAATAAGTACGGGAATAGAAAATTAGCTTCCTAGCTAAAGAAAATCTATAGCAAGCTATCCTCTGTTGTATATTACACCTTTAAGAGAAAGGGCGTTAAGCAATAAAACAATAAGTACAGGTTGAGTTATTGGAGTTATGTAAGTATTAAAAGACCTACATTTAAATTTTACATTAATCAAGTTACCCTCATTTAATTTAATAACTAAAATTAAATTAACACATCACATCTACACTTGTAAAATCTCTTATTGCCTGTTGCTCAATAAGCGTTGGAATTAGCTGATTGGATTATAAAACTAAAAATTTGTTTTTTACCTATTTGATAGTGACTAAAGTAACTTCTTTTTAAATAAGATACAAATGTTTTTACAAATTTCTTAACATTTTTTTAACATTTAATTCTTACATGATTTAAATGTTTATTGGCTATAAAATACTATTCAATAAGGATTAACTCCGCCTAAAATAAGATTATTATTTTTAATCAAATAAAATTAACAATTGCACCAATGTTTAATAAAAAACACTGTCTTTAAATACCAAAACTGTTAGGAAAGTTTAAAAGTAAGTTATTCGAAAAAGCTAAGAGAAAAATTTATAAAAGATAAATCTGAGTTAAAACTTTACTCAAAGAAGAAGAACAGATTATAGAAACCGGAATACCGCCAATCATCTATTTTCTGTTAATAGAAAAAGTTTTTTAATACCGGCATTTGCTAAAAGAAACAACTTCCTTGGGAATAATTCTGTATCATAATCTATTATTCTTCTTTTATGGCTAATTTTTAACTTAAACCGGTGGGCAATTTTATCCGGTAAATACTTGATTCTGTTTGGAGCGGATTTAAAAAAAACTATTTTTGCATCACCTATTACATACGTACCCACATTTTTAACCTGACTGACATGAGTGTTTTAGTAAATAAAGATTCAAGAGTGATTGTACAGGGCTTTACCGGCTCCGAAGGTTCGTTTCATGCCCAACAAATGATTGAATATGGCACGAACGTAGTAGGCGGAGTTACTCCGGGTAAAGGGGGCAGCACCCACCTGGATCGGCCTGTATTTAATACGGTAGCCGAAGCCGTGCGCGAAACCAGCGCTAATGTTACTATTATTTTTGTACCGCCCGCTTTTGCTGCCGATGCTATTATGGAAGCGGCCGATGCGGGAATTAACGTAATTGTAACCATTACCGAAGGTATTCCTACGAAAGACATGATCTACGTGAAAGAATATGTGAAGGATAAACCGCTTACTTTAATTGGCCCGAATTGCCCTGGCGTTATTACCCCAGGCGAAGCTAAAGTAGGTATTATGCCGGGTTTTGTGTTTGAGCCGGGCCGCATTGGTATTGTATCTAAATCCGGAACCTTAACGTACGAGGCGGCCGACCAAATTGTAAAAGCTGGTTTAGGCATTTCTACAGCTATTGGCATTGGTGGTGACCCAATTATTGGTACGCCTACCAAAAACGCGGTAGAATTATTAATGAATGACCCAGACACCGACGCTATTGTAATGATTGGCGAAATTGGTGGTAATTACGAAGCAATGGCCTCGCAATACATTAAAGAAACGGGTAACAAAAAACCGGTAGTTGGTTTTATTGCCGGCCAAACCGCACCTAAAGGTCGCCGGATGGGCCACGCTGGGGCTATTATTGGCGGCGCCGACGATACCGCTGAAGCCAAGATGCGGATTATGCAGGAGTGCGGTATTTACGTAGTAAAATCACCGGCTGATATTGGCGAAACCATGGCCAAAGTACTAAAAGGTGAAAGTATTGAAGCGTAAGTGTAGCTGCTAGTACCTAGATGCTAAACACAAGACTTACTTTATAAATTTAAAAAGAGATGTCCTAAAAGGCATCTCTTTTTTTTTGCTCTTGCTAAAAGTAATTCGTCCAGAAAGTTTTCTTAAACTTTATAGGGTATTTGCAAGTTTAAAAAGTACATAAAACAGCAAATGAAGAAATCTTATAAGAAGTAATTCTATAAAACTATGCAAGACTTAACTATAACCGGACTCGAAAAAAAAAGTAATCAGGAATTAGCCACTAAGCTAAACGAACTCCTGGCGAACTACCACATTTACTACCAGAACGTGCGCGGGTTTCACTGGAACATCAAAGGCAGCAACTTTTTTCAGTTGCACGCTAAGTTCGAAGAACTGTATACCAATGCTTTAACCCGCATCGATGAAATTGCCGAACGAATTTTAACATTGGGTTATACGCCGTTACACAGTTTTTCGGATTTTATTAAAAATGCCCAGATTAAAGAAACCCATAACCTTACCTCTGATCGCGATACTGTAGGCACTACCATCGAAAACATCACCTACATCATTCAGTTGGAGCGGGACATTTTGAAATTGGCCGATGAAAGCAATGATGAAGGTACCGAAGGCCTGATTAGCACTGACCTGAACGAAAACGAAAAAACCTTCTGGATGCTGAATGCTTTCCTGAATGGGTAAAACAATTTTGATAAATAAACCAAACAAAAAAGCTGGAAAAATCTTCCAGCTTTTTTGTTTGGTTTTTAGAGTTGTTTACACATTATTGTATCACCACTTTTCGGCTGTAAAAATGGCCAGCGCCCGCAACAGTTAATAGATACACGCCTGACGGCAAATATCGGTTCTGGTTTATTAAGAAAGTATGATAGGTAAGCTCAGTTTTTACTTTTTTGTTGTAGTAACGCTGCCCTACCATGTCAGTTAATAATAAAGTGTATTCTTTATCATCGTCGCCGCCAATAAATATATTTATTGTTCCTTCTGTTGGGTTAGGGAAAACACGCACGGCAAAAACTGAATTTTCAATTAAATTAATCGCCACTACTTCTGAGTAATAAGTCTTTTTGTTTAAGTCTGTTTGCTTTAAACGGTAGTACGATACACCACTGTACGGTTGAGCATCCTGCGCATTATAAGTTATTATTTGTTTACTAGTACCTGCCGCTTTAACCGTAGCAACGGTTTGGTAGTTTTTTAAATCGCGGGTTTTCTCTACGGTAAAAAAGTCGGTATTAGTTTCCGAAACCGTTTTCCAGTGCAAATTTACCTGCGCATTGTTTAGAGTAGCGGTAAAAGTTAACAGTTGTATAGGCAAAGGTGAATTATTACCCGATAAAGTCCAGGGCGAAAAAGCCGTTACATCCGGTACGGTTGCTGAAGTAGCTGTATTACTTTGGCCAGGTAAAGGAAACTCCCAGATAGCTTGGGCTGCGTTCCAGCGCTGGGCCTGCAACATAGTTATTTCTCCTACCTCTTCCGGACTGGCGGTAAACGTAAGAGTTGCGGTGCCGCTGGGTCCATCTTTATCAATCTGCCAAAAACGGTCTACGGTGTTGGCACTGTTATCTTTGCCATCCCAGCCGTTTACATTGGTTACCAGGTCGGGTGTGGTAGGATAAGGTTGATTGTTGTTGCCGGTTGCATAGGTGGCAACGGCTACATTACCTATATTTCCGGAAGTTAGGTTAAGAACAAAGGGTATGTAACTGCCCGAGGCGGTACCAAATGGAAAAATGTGCGTTCCAGTACTATTGCCTATGTTCCAGTTTACCCGCCCGGAATTATTAGTTTGCTCGCTTACAATATAACCATTGGTGCGGGTAATAGCAGCGGGAGCATTACTCGTTACAGATAAAGTCTGGGCATTTAAATACAAAGGACCGGTACTTAAAGTAAGAACTTCGGTAATTACATTTTGCTGTAAAGTAAGCCCCGTTGCATTATTTACCGTAAACCTCTCAAATTTAGTAGGGGATGGCCCCATTACTGCCTGACCAGTAATACCGGTAAATACTATTTCTCCTACTCCGTTGGGATTAATAAATAAATTGTTCCCGGCATTATTGATTAAATTACCCTGCAGGCGGATAGTGCCATTATTATCAAAAGTGCCGTCAGTAGTGGCAGTAGTGTTATTAGTTAAGTGGCTATTATTACCCGAAATAGTAAAAAAAGACCCGGTTCCCACTACTATTTTTCCGCCATTATTTACGACTCCCTGGGCTTGCAGTAAGAATGGTAACATTAAAAATAAAAGGGATAGTATATTTTTCATAAGATCTTCCTTAAATAAATTTTAGATTAAAATTTTTATTTAAGTAGAGACTTAGTCGTCCATTCTACGCCAGTTCGTTCCATCAGAAATCAGCTCTACAGCAGCACCCGCATTTAAACTGGTTGCGGTAGTATTATATCCTACTATAATAGAAGTTGAAAAAGTAAGCGTTCCGGAACCATGGTTAATTACCCGGTAAATTCTGCCTTTACAACTATTTGCCGCTGGTAAGGCCCAGGTTGCAGTCCCATTAGTAGTATTGATTATAACATGGTCGGTAGCGCTTAAGGTAGTCCCCCCAGATACATTGCGTACCGCCATACTGAGAGTTCCATTAACGGATAAAGTTGAATTTGGCGCATTATTGGCAATACCTACCCGTTCTCCAGCGCCCGTAATGCGCATGGCTTCGTTGGTAGTAGCAGTTCCACCAACGGTAAAAATCATATCTTTGGTAGGATTATTATTAACAATGTAAAAATCTTGCCCCGCTGAAAGAATATAGCCATCATTTTTTTTACCCGTTTCTATAACATTTCCATTTTGATATAGATAACCAGAATTATTGATTCCCATATTAATAAAATTGGTAGTTTCGGTACCATTATCGGCTGTTGCTACAACATCAGAACTGGCTTGGCTACCCGTGGATAGATTTTGAATATTGGTTTGGAAATAACTATTTATATTTCCTCTTGCTACAATAGCGTTATAGGTATTAGTGTTCGCTTCTACTAATAATTGTTCGGGACTATCCTGGTCAAAAGTAGTGGCACCAATACCTACATTCCCTGCCGGAGAAATTATCATGCGGGTATTTAAAGAAGCAGGTTGTGCTTCTGCGTTGGCTAAGCTACTAGTACCATCCGCATTAAAGTTTTGAAAACGGATTTCTTCCGCTACCATGCGTATCCGGTCAGGGCCGAAAGCATTAGCTGGGTCATTACCTACGTAAAACAGCATTTCCTGCTGCTCCGGAGAACCACCCGGGCGTACTTCTATGGCTGCATCCGGGTCCGAGCCGGTGTTGGCAAACATTATTCTTCTGGGGGTAGTATTAGAGGTAGCACTTAGTCTGATATTTCCGTTTACATCTAATTTCTCTGCGGGTGCTGTAAGCCCTATTCCTATATTACCATTCGCTAAAACGCGCATTTTTTCGGCGTTATTAGTAATAATAGGTAAATCAAAGTTAGATGTGGTTCCTAAACTATTTAATGCAGCTACGCTGTTACCTCCTAAAGCCCAACTAGAAGAAGCACCGGCGGTTACCCATACCGGTGATGCATTCGCACCCGCAGACTGTAAAACTTGGCCGGCCGTACCAGCATTGCCATTGGGCATAAAAGCTCCGTTTAATTTAAAATTGCCTAAAACATCTAGTTTTTGAGTGGGTGTTAATCCAATTCCTAAATTGCGGGCAGCGGTTAAGCGCATGGCTTCGTTGGTAGTAGCAGTACCCCCCGTAGTAAAAACAATGTCTTTAGTGGCGTTACTGTTTACAATATGAAAATTATTGCCTGCCGAAAGCAAATAGCCGTCGTTAGCTGCTCCCGCTGCTATTAAATTATTCGCTTGGCTATACACAAACCCACTGCCATTTATGCCTAAGTTTACAAAAAAAGAAGTTTCAGTACCGTTGTTAGCCGTAGCTACAATATCGGAGCTAGCTTGGTTTCCGGTTGATAAGTTTTGAATATTGGTTTGAAAGTACTTATTAATATTACCCCTAGCTACAATAGCATTCACTGAAGTAGTAGTACCAGTGTTCACCAATAACTTCTCTGGATTGGTTGCATCGAAAGTAGTGGAACCAATACCTACGTTACCGGTAGCAGAAATCCGCATTTTTTCGGTATTGTTAGTAATAAAAGGCAAATCAAAGTTAGTGGTAGTTCCTAAAGTTTTAATACCTGCAAGGTTGTTGCCTCCCAAAGCCCAGTTTAAATTATTGGTAGCAGTACTTAAATCTACCCAGGTTGGGTATGCATTTGCCCCGGCCGATTGTAAAATTTGCCCGGCTGTTCCCGGCGCATTGTTGGGCATAAAAGCCCCTGATAAATTAATATTTCCGGCTACATCTAATTTTTGAGTTGGAGTTGTAACACCAAGGCCTAAATTCCCGGCACTACTTACTACATTAATTGCGGTGCCCGTTGCATTTAGCCATTCGGTTAAATTAGCAGTTTGAGAAGAAGAATTACCCTGAATAGATAAAGGTATACTGGCATTGCGCGAGCTTCTTACTAAAACTGACCGGTTTGGAATAGTAGAACCAGTAATAAAAGCTGGGAATGCTGCAGATTGGCGGTCCCCGGTTAATATGGTCGTCCAGAAGGAACCCATTTGAAGCGATTGTCCTCCTCCTCCTTGCCAAAATATATCGCCACCATCACCGCCAATCCTAAAATTCCCTTGATTAGCTGTGTTCGAAAAAATAAGTTGTGAAATGTCCGTAGCAGTACCAGTACGCCTGATTTCCAGATTATTATTTACAACCAATTGGTTTCTGGGATTAGTTACGCCTACTCCTACAAAACCAGAATTATAGTAAATATTAGAAGTAGAGGGCTCCAGGGTCCAACGGCTTCCGCTGCCCGAGGCAATGGGCGTCCAGGTAGTGCCGGTATAATAATAGAAACCGGGAGTAGCGCCATCAGTCTGATAAACGAGCAAACCTATGGCCGGACTAGCAATGGCGGTACGTTGGGCTTCGTTTAAGCGGGGCACCAGTACTCCTTTAGAAGTAGAATAAACATCCAGCACGGCAGAAGCATCTGGCGTTCGGTTAACATCACTAATACCAGTATTTTGAGCAAAAGTGCAGGTATGGTAAACAGAGAAGAGAAACAACAATCCAATTTGCAGTTTTAAAGAACGCATAACCATTTTATAAAAAAATCCAACATCCAATTGATTGTAAAAAAGACCAACAACGCAGTGCCTTTTAAATGGATAAGATAAAGAATTTATATGATTTACAAAACCCAAAACTGTGATAGCAGCATTTTTCTTCTGTATACAAACTTATTAAACCGACTTATACGGCATCGTAAAACAACCAGAAGGAAGTAGAACACCAATTAATATTGTAGAAATACCATACAAATTATGTAAAGGCCAAAATTTATTTAATTTCTTTAATCCATTATTTTTTAATACCTTAATTTTATCTTGTATTTAATTGTGAGTTCTGCCAGTATTAATTAAATCATTCAAACCAGTGGCAGCATAACTAACCAAAATTTAGTAAACTGCTTTTTGGAATTAGAAATATATGTCAACTAACAAAGCCTCCTTTTAAGATAGGGTTCATTCATACTTTGTAACCCAGGTTATACCCTCTTGCTTTTAGGTGTTTAGATAATGTATAGTCTTGTATGTTGCTTTGATCTTGCTACCCGATCTGCTCTTTCAACCATTACATTTTAGAAAACTTTTACTTATAATCAGTGGCTACGCTGTTAGATCTTTGAAGAACAAGATTTTACTTTAAAAAAGTACGCTGGGTTTTATTATCTTTAATAAGATATGTGTAACTTCATTTACGCAACAGAAAATACTGCCTCCCGCATTTTCCTTTTACTTAATAAAGTAAAAAGGAAAACAAATCGAATAATGTTAAACAAATAGGTAGCTAAAAAAGTAAGAACATAATAGCTTAGCAGGGCTTTTAGCACTTTATGGTTGTTTTCTTAATTTTTTCAAATTTTTATGATCAAACTTTACTTTTTTAAGATCCGGAAACCACAAACGAGGTTTCCTCTTACCGCTCGCGTTCTGTTACTGTTTATTTTTCTGTTTCAAATTCAGGTAACATACGCCCAATGGACCCGCCAGAAAAATGCTAATAAAAGACGCGCCGAAATGATGAATATATTATACCAAGGTAAAATGTATAGTTTCGGTGGAATTGGCAACTGGCCACTGGTAGAACCCGTACCCGAGGTTTACGATCCAGTTCGCGATAAATGGACAATGTTGGCTCCCATGCCCGCCGGAAAAACTGTTACTCACCAAGGAATTGTGGTGGTAGGTGACCAAGTTTGGCACATTGGCGGACGTTTAGAAAGTACCGAAGGCCCCCTCACGCACGAAGTCTGGATATATGATATCAGCCAGAACAAATGGTTTAAAGGCCCGGATTTAAAACACCCTGTTACCGGCAAACCTGTACCTTGGGGCGGTGGTGGGGCGGCTTTAGTCGGGCGTACGATTCACCTGGTAGGAGGCTTTGCCATGACCACCTGCAACAGCGACCAGGATCAATTTCACCTGACTTTGGACGTAGATAAGTGGGCCGCTAATCCTAAACGCACCACTTGGGAAAACAAGCTTGCCCCTATGCCTATTAAACGCAATCACATGAGCACCATTGTTTTAGGAGGCAAAATATATGTTCTCGGCGGACAATTTGGACACGATTGCGGGGGCGGACAGGACAAGAGATACTCCCACGTGTATAATCCGCTTACGAATACCTGGACCCGTTTAACAGATTTACCCATGGATCGCTCGCACTGCGAAGCCAGCGTTTTTGCTACCGGAGGTAAAATATACATGGTAGGTGGCGATGGCGGCCCGGATAAAGTTACCCGCTTTAACCCGGAAGCAAATGGCGGTCGCGGTTCCTGGAGCAATCTTTCTGCTTTAAATTTACCCCGGCCTTATATTGCCGTAACGGCGAAAGCTGTACATAACAAACTAATCGTAACTGGTGGCCGGTTCGAGAACTCCCATACTACCCGTTTAGAAACCTACAGCGCTCCTTTTCCGCAGAACGTAGCCTATAAATTTGGTTTTTCAGAAGATTGCTTTAGCCGCACGGTAATTTCTAACGAAAAAATTACGGTAAAAAACTTACTGTACACCCTAGAAGGAGAAAAAAATTACCGCTTAACTTCAAATGCACCTTGGGTAAAAATTAGTAAAAATGCTTCCGGTTTAGCAGCTCCATCGGGAGTTTACGTAGAAGCTACTATTCAGGCAGAAGGTTTACCAGCTGGTAACTACAAAGCTACTATCACGGCTAAAGGAACCGGTAAAGGCCGAAACTTTACCAGTGCCAGCTTCTGCGTAACTTTAAAAGTTACTAAAGGTTCTTCGGTTTTAACCATTACTAAAACCGGTAATGGCTCTGTTACTAAAAATCCCGACAAAGCTTATTATAGCTACGGCGAAAGGGTACAGGTAACGGCAAAACCTGCCAGCGGTTACCGGTTTGCTGGCTGGTCTGGAGATGTATCTGGTTCCGCTAACCCACTTAAAGTAATCATGAAAGGTAATCGCCGCATAACTGCTAATTTCCGCCGGAAAGAAACAGATGTAACCGTGGTACGAATTAATGCCGGTGGCAGCAACCAAACAATTAAGGGCGTAACCTGGCGCGGCTGTGCTTCGGAAAACGGCTGCCGCGATTACGTGGATGGTGGTTTTGCTTATACCGAAAGACCTTCTCCTGGCATTATCGGCGCTAATTATAATAACTTGAACCAGGCCATTTACCAAACTGAGTGGACCGGCGGTGAAACCGGACCTAATTCTGTACCGAAAGGTGCTACGGCCTTTTCGTATCACATACCCGTAAAAAATGGTCAGTACCTGGTGCGCTTGTACTTTGTGGAATTGAATAAAAATGGTCGTGATTTGCGCAAGTTTGATATTAAGCTGGAAGGGCAGTTCATTCAGAAAAACTTCGATATTTATGACGCTGCTAACGGTATCCACAAAGCCATTTACCGGGAATATCCGGTTACCATATCCGATGGAGCGGTTAATCTTGCTTTTATTCGCCAGGTTCAGAATGCCAAGGTAAGCGCTATTGAGATTGCACCTTTAGGAACGGCTACTTTTAATAGTAAACCTACTCCAAATGCGGGTAAAGTTCAAACAGTAACCGCTAATTCCAATGGCTATGCCAACGTAACCTTAAACGGCGGCGCTTCTTTTGATACAGATGGTTATTTAGTTTTATATCATTGGCTTCGTAATGAACAGCATTTAGCTAACGGCGAAAAACCAACGGTACGATTAAGAGTTGGAACGCACCAAATTAAACTGGTTATAAAAGACAATGCCGGAGCTTACCGCACTGATTACACTACTGTTATTGTAAAAGCCGGTACTATTCCGGTTAAAGCTGATTCTATAGGAGAAGCAGTAATTGCAACTAACAATAACCCGGGAAAAGTAAGCCGAAAAGCTACCACTCCTTCCGAAGTTAAGACACCAGCGCTGGGTAATTCTTTAACTGTAAAACTGTATCCTAACCCGGGCGTTTCCGGCGAACGGACTTTTGTAGAAGTTACGAATGGCGGCCAGCAGGAAAACATTGCACTTACGTTATTTGATGTTACTGGCAAGCTTGTTCAAACAACTAACCTCATAACCAATGAACAGGGTACCGCACGCACCGAATGGGAACTAGCCGGCAAATTACGTACGGGTACCTATCTGATTCGGGCGGCAGGTAAGGCCGGAACTACCCAAGCAAAACTGATGCTACGGTAATGAAAATCTGATGATTGATAGGGAAAGGATTTCAGAAATAAAAGTTTCCTTCCCGTTTTAAATTTACGGATAGTTTTATACCCAATAGTGTTTAGAGTTTCCCTATTAAAATAAAGGTTAAAACATAGGGGTATAACCTCGGCAGGTTTTGAAAACCTGCCGGGGTTGAACTAAAAAAGGTGCTTTTTACTATTTGGTATTAGTTAAGGAAGCTATCTATCTAAAATGGGATATTCTTTTACAGAAAAAGGCTTACAGAATTGTAAGCCTTTTTCTTTTTACTTCTGGTTATATTTTTTTTTACCAGACCAACATTTTTTTACCTAAATTTTTAAATGGAAGGGGTACCAGGTTATAGGTTATAGCAATTTCGTTGCTGCTGGCGTTTAAACGTCGGGCATCTTGTGTTACAGATTCGTAGGTGTAGTTTAAAAAGATTTGTTTTAACCGGAAACCACCCGTAAAAGTATAAGCCAGATTAGAGCGGTAACCCACTCCTGCCCAAAAAGTATTTTGAAACACTCCTTTCACCTGGCCTTCTATAGTCTCTTTTAGCTTAGGATCGTAGCGGAAAAGGCCGTTTACCGTTAACCCAAATTGTTCGGAAAAGCCTTGCCGGTAACCCGCCTGCACAATATGCTGTCGCGGAAAAGTATTCGTAAAGTAGTTTTTGTTAGAAGTTAGTTTACCTTCGGCGGCATCCTGCAAAGCATATCCCACATAAAAGTTCTGGCCAGCTAAAGCCACTCCAACATTTACGTCTATTTTATTAATTTCATTATTATCTGCTTCAATTAAATTCTGCAATTCCGGATCGTTGCTCTGGTCTAAAGTAAGTCGCAGGTAATCCAGAAAAATGTTATTGTACGTAGCTGCAACGCCGGCCCGCAGAGTTAATTTTTCGGAAAGGTATACCTGCCTGCTGTAACCTAATAACAATTGATTTTCGCGGTACGGGCCAAAAGAATCGTGCAATAAAGTAACTCCTAGCCCATCTTTAGCGCCCAGATACGGATCAGGTCTTTCTTCCTGCAACACTCCGGGCCGTTTGCTGCGGCTCCAGGCACCTACATCCGCCAAATCAAACTCAGTCGAAAAGAACAAAGTACGCGGCGCATCTTCAAAACCAGTCCACTGGTCGCGGTAAATACCTTTAAGCTGAGAGCCGTTTAGTCCGGTTAAAGCGGGGTTAAAATAATGCTGCACTTGCGAAAAACTGGCCAGATGTTTTCTGCTTTGCGCCTGAATTTCTCCGGCTATAGTTACTAAAAAGATAAAGAATAAATATTTTCTCATGCTCTCTTACTTTTTAAGGACCGTTACCACTCCCTTTTTCGTCAGGTTAATATCTGCCACTTGAATAATAAACAAGTAAGAACCGGGTAAAACCTTTCCGTTTGCATTTTGGCCATTCCAACCTTTTTCCGGATCAGTGGTGTAAAAAAGCCGCACCCCAGACCGGTCGAATACTTCAATCTGAACCTGGTTGTAAAATTTAAGCTCGGGTATAGTCCACTCATCGTTTATGCCATCGCCGTTGGGCGAGAAAGCATTTACTATTTTAAGTTGGTCAGCCGTTATTGGGTAGGCGGCTTTGGTTAAGGTAAAACTTTGCTCGATGCTATTATTAAACGAATCGGTAGATTTTACCCGAATAGTAAATTGAGTTTGCCCCGATAAGCCTGCATTTGATTTCAGAAATAACTGGTCTCCCACTATATTAAATAACCCGTTATGGGTATCTCCCTGACCGGTAACTAACGTGTACGTAAATTGCGTATCGTCGGCATCGGCGGTTTCTAATTTCCCAATTGCGTCGGAAGGCGTTACGTTGGGACTGAAAGTAGTATTGCTTAGAGTAATAGCTGTAGGAACTTGATTAGATTCTACGGATACAATTATTTTGGCCGGTATATTATTCAGGTTGGTAGTACCGGAGCTTAACGTAAGAATACCAGTTAATTCGTATTGCCCGGTAGCATCCGGATTATAAGAACCTGGTTGCCAAGTTACCGGAACTTCTTCTTTCTCCCCGGAAGAATACGTAACTTCTAAGGTAACCGGCAGGGGTAATTGTTGAAAAGGTGTACCGAGGGGCACTCTTATATTATCCGATTGTTTAATGGCAACAACATCTTTCGTATTCTTGATAATCTGGTTTGTAATTGTTTCACCTTGATTACCGGCCGCATCAACCAAATAAAGCGAAACTGTAACCGGGCCATTAGGCAGTTCAGTCAGATTTAAAGCAGTAATATCAAATTGCGCTTGTTCCACTAGTCCGGTGCCGGTAACTGGGGTACCACTGTTTTCGCCGGTTATGGTATAAAAATAAGTAGTACCTATTTCCGCTCCGGTTATTTTTAAAGTAATGTTTCCCTGATTCGTAACATCTATTTGCGGTTGTTCAAAACTTACTGCGTAACCAGTTGGTTTGGTAGCATCAAAAATAATTTTCAGTTCATTAGAAGCTACATTACCAGAATTAGATCCATCCTGCGCTACGGCTGCGGCAACGTTTACTGTTACTTCACCGTCGGCTATGGGGGCGATAACTGCCGTGTAAATTTGCTTACTTACCGCAGTAAAAGCAGTCGCAGTGGCATTTTTTAAAGTAAGGTCCGTTGCGTCGAAGTTATTAACCTCTTCGCTAAAAGTTATAGTTACTTCAAAAGGAACATTAATAGGCGTTGGCGCGGTGGTAGAAATAGTTACTGTTGGCGCATTTAAATCTATCGTCCAGGTATGACTAGCTGGAGTAACATCTATATTTCCGGCTTTATCCAGGGCACGCACCTTTAATTCGTGGGTTCCTTCCGCCAGGCTAGTTAAAGTTAATCGATTAGTAGATGTTACGTAAGCAGCATTATCCAAGCTTACTTCAAATCCAGATTCTGCCTCACTACTGGCAAAATCAAAGATGGCTGCCGTACTGCTCGAGTTAGCTAAAGGAGCAGATAAAATAGTAGTTTCCGGCGCTTTTGTATCTATTTCTACGCGAAAAGGAGCGCTAAACGGCCCATCTTGGTTAGCAGCATTAATAGCGTTTGCAGTGAAGGAGTAAACACCATCAGGTAAAACATTAGCAAAAGTAAAAGCCCAGTTGCCGGCTCCATCGCTGGTAGTGGTGCCCATGTCGCCGAGTCCTGTTGCTACTATTTTTACGGTTACTTCAGACTGAGCAGTACCCCTAAGAATTAAGGAATTATCAGCGGTAATACCATCCGTGTTATTACCGGTATCTTCTGTAACTCCCACAATAACCGGAGCAAGCGGCAATAAACCTACCGTAATAGTAAAGGTTTGATCTAAAGTAATCTTACCATCGGTTACCCGCAAAGTAACCGGGTGCGTACCCGCATCGGTTTGTTTCGGAATGCCGCTTAAAACACCTGTAGCAGCATTAAAGCTTAACCATCCGGGTAGAATAGGAGCCGAGAAAATCAACTTATCTGTAACATCCGCATCGGTAGCGGTTAAAGTATACGCATAGTTGTTGCCCTCAGAAGCAGAGCTAATCGGTGTAGAGGTTATAACCGGAATATCATTAATTGGCTCTACAATTACAGTAATAGTAAGCGAACTAATCTTACTTCCGCCTGCCCCGGCTAAGCCATTATCGTTAAGGGTAAGAACAAGATTATCCGTTCCGCTATAATTGGCATTGGGAGCATAAATTAACCCATTCTTGGCTAAGGTTTCGTTTATAGCTGCCAGAGGTGCATTAATAGTAACTGCGTTTGAATTGTTAGTGGTAATATCGCCGGCCGCTATGCCATTACTTACGTCATTCTTAATTTTTATTATTCCATTGGCAACGTTAAGCGTTAAGGTTATTTTTTCGGAACCAGCATCAGGGTCAGAAACTTGTACTCCGGTAATCATATGCTCCGTATCTTCGGGAGTAGTAACGGATGTTACCGGGAAAGCCTCTACTGCCCAGGTGGCTCCTTCGTGAATAGTACCATTTTTACCATTAGTAGTAGCATCTGTTAGCGTAGTACCGGTACCTTCGGCAAATTTATAGTACACTTCTAAACCTTCTTCATTGCCCGCCAATTGCAGGTCTTTACTCTCCTGAATCTGAGTTTGCGTACGCGCTACATCCCAGATTCGTACTTCGCGCATTTTACCGTTAAAATAAGCATCATTGGCCCAGTTACTTTTAGCTAAATAATTAAGCGCCCGAACTGCATCCCGAGGCACATTCTGGTTACCGGAACCTACCAACAAGCCATCGATATACAAAGTACCGGTACCAGCTCCGTTATTCACAACAGCTACGTGTTTCCAAACCCCGGTCGGGAAAGCGGAATTCGCAGCCAAAGAACTACCCTGATTGCCGCCAATAAACGTTTGCATTTCCAAATGCTGAGCAGTATTAAAGGTAGCTAGAATATTATCCTGATTGGGCCCATTACCTAAATCAGCAACACGCGCCCAAGTTTGATGTTGGGCTACATTCACCCAGGCTTCAATAGTATAATCGCCTTCTAAATTTAACTCCGGAATAGATACATACCCTTTAGTACCATCAAAGTTCAGCCCGTTTACTCTTATTGAACTAGTAATTACCGGCTCATCATTAACGGCGGATACTGTAATAGTAGCAGTGCCTGAGGCAGCACTATAGGCCGTAGTGTCTCCAGTAGTAATATCCGCTACGGAATAGGCAGTACCAGCACTTTGATCCCAGGCTCGAAAAGTGAAGGAAGCGGTTCCGTTAAAATTAGCGGTCGGCACAAACCGGATTTTAGCAGTCGGCGGCAACAACAAGGCGTTAGCATCGGCAGGAGTATTACTTAAATCAAAAGTATACCAGGTATTATTCTGAAAAAATTCCCAGGTTCCATTGGTAACATCCCTTCCGGTAACGGCAATACCTATTTCCAAACCCTCCGGCGAAGAAACGGCACCAGCTAGTAAACTAGAAATTTCCGCCCCTAAATTTTGCTCTTTTGCTAAATCTTCGGCAATGGCCGGAATTGTAATTTTGGGTTGGGTAATAACGGGAACGCGTTTAGTTATAGTTAATACTGCGTTGTCGGAAGTAACCACCTCCCCATCGCTAATTTGTACCCGGTAAGTGTAGTTGTTCATCGAATACGGAGCACTGGTAATGGTAAGGGTGGCCGTAGTAGCACCGCTATAAACTTCATTGTTCGTTATGTTAGCAAATGTACCATTGCCGGTATCTACCTGCCATTGGTAAGATAATGGATCGCCGGAAGCAACAACGGTAAAGCTGGCATTTTCATCGCTATTTATTGTAACCGATACGGGCTGAGTAGTAATTTCAGGAGTTTCATTCGCCTTAGTTGGGATAAGAGCAAAATTATTACTGCTACTGTAGGCTTGATTATATATAATGCCGAAAGGTGATAAAGTTATTTTTTCCGGAAATGCTGTTTTTTCGGAGATTCCTTCTAAATGAATATTTCTATCGAAAATATTGTGGGGCGCTGTGTCAGTCTTTTTGGGTGGGGTAAAAGTAGAAGTAAAAAGTGTGGTAGTAGTTGAATTTAATAATATATGTGCCCAACCCTGTTGCCAATGGGCAAACAGAAAACAGAAGGTAATATATAGTATACTTTTGCTCATGAAATCGACTTTAAGTAAAATATAAAATTAGCAATATTTATATAGCGTGTTTCATTCTTTAGTTCTGATGATTCCTGCTGGTATCCCCGAACCAGTTTTTAGAATATGGCGAGATAAGATAGTACAAGCATTCCAGGCAATTATTTTATTAACTAAGTTAAAGCGAGTTAAACGAAACTAACAAAGATTTTACTATTTTCAGGGTTCATCCGAAAATCTAATTCTTTAATTATGGTACTTATACTTAGTAAACTAGTACTTACTGATCAAATATTAATAAGCAACTTCATTCAGAAAGTAGCATTATTTACTTATTGTTTACTACTTCAAGTAAAAAGATTTCAATATCAGCCTATCAGCTATTAAGCTTTTGGGTGCATAAGTAATGAAATATTAATTGCTTTTTACTACGAACCCGATATCCAGTTTAGTAAATTACTTTTGTCCAGTCACTTATATTAAAAATATAGAAAAGAGTTCTAAGTAAACATAGATTTCACGATATTTATTCTTAGTTATTTATATAATATTTTGACTATTTATTGTTGTGAGAACAAATTCTGGTAGAACTATTCTGGCTTAAAAATCATAATTTTTGGCAAGAGAAACAGCAATAATTTTTAAGCTGGATGGTTAATGTATACGAAACACATTTACTAATAGACCTATTTATATTTCTTTTATAATGAAATATTTTAGAAGCAAATTTTTATTCTTTATAATCCCTTCCCCTTCCTCTTTAATAAACAAAATAAGGCTAGTTTTAAAACACGCTCTAAAGGGTCTTCTTGAACCACTATTTTTACTTTAATGGCATACCTCTTATACCCCATAGTATTTAACGGTTCCCTATTCAAATTAAGGTTAAACCATAATGGTAAAACCCGGCAGGTTTTAAAAATCTACCGGGTTTGAACGAAGGAAGATTCTTTTTACTATTTGGTATAACTTATAGGATACAACTAAAATAAAAAAGGAACTGCCACTTACGTAACAGTTCCTTGGTAATAAAAAAGCTAAACGTGTTATTCTATAACTACCTTGGTTTGCGTATTACCCGAAATGCCCGAAGCCTTTAAAATATAAATGCCTTGTAACATTTGGTTTCCTAAAACTATATCTTGTCTACCAGTTCCTTGTTCATCGGTTACCAGAGTAGAAGTTTGTATAATTTGCCCTACGGCATCGTGCAAAGTTAGAGTAACAGATTCCTGCGCACTAAAATTTTTCACTTCTGCGTGCAAGTTGTCGCCCTGGGTCGGATTAGGATAAACGGCTACACTTAAACCAGTTTCCTCGCTGCTAAATTCCGTAAACGGATCGGTAACTACTCTTTCTGCTATGGCACTGCCACTAGTTGCAGGTTTATCGGCTTTTAGTAAAGTAATGCGCGGCTGGCCATCACCATTGCCATCGTAATATTCAGACAAGTACAGGTTACCGGTTTTTACATCTTCTATTACATCAAGTGGGTTAGAGAATGGCCTGCGTAAACCTGGTACTTGAATACCCTCGGTAGCGGTGATGCTGTTTGGATTAGTAGAACTTGGCGCTAATATCATTAAATCATCACCCCCGCTAAAGCGGCACACCAGCATTTTGCCTCTTAGTTTACCGCCAAAAGCGTTGCTTCTGTATTCAATGATACCATTCGGTGACTTGTTTAAACCGAAGTTGTAAATATAACCCCGATAATTTGGTTCTTTTGGGGTACCTACTTTGTAGGCTACTATCTCGCCCGGATCAGTATTGCTGGTTGGGTTACCGCCATTTAAAATAAACTCGTGGCGTAAAATGTTGGGGTGTCCGTAATACCCACCTTTTACTACTCTAAATAAGTAATCGTTCATAGTTTGGCGCACATCCGTCATAGACGAAATACTGGAGCCTGTATACTTGGCCCCACTAGACCATAAGGTACCCGATGGTAAACCCGGAGTATTGCCACCAGCAGCCGAACCATTACCCGGAACGTACAACGAGCCATTTGAATGCCACACTAAATCATAGGCATTACGCACGCCGGTTGCGTAAATAGTTAATGGAGCGCTGCTGGAATATGGATTATACGAACCACCGTCCTGGGTTTTTACATTGATGGGTAAACCTTGTTTTTGAGCCTTATTAATATCTAACCGTAAAATAGCCGCATTTAGCAGTCTTTCGGCCCGGTTCCCCCAAGCTCCGTCCTGCAAACCCATAGCCGAGTTACTACCCTGCGGGAAATACAAAGCGCCATCCGGCCCAAAAGTAAGACTGTTGGTAGAATGGTCTTTATACGAACGAGGTAAGTTTACTACGTAATCAATCACCTGCGGACTAGACGGATTGTTTAGATTAATCCGCGAGATTTTACCCGACCAATCCGGCGCATTAATAAACACCGGCGAAGAATGGCTGATCCAGGCAATTAAGTTGCTGGAAGTAGACGAAGGAGCAAAACGTAGACCAATCAGCAAGCGGCGACTAGAGCCAAATGGCGAAATCCGGACGTGGTTGGTAATGGTACCATCTGCCTTTATATCCCAACGTTCAATCTTACCGCCCGAAGTAGTAGCATATAAACGATGATCCGGACCCACTACTAGCGAGGTAAAACCATCGCTGCCGAAAGAAGTTGTAATTAAAGTTTTTTCGGTAAAGGATACTCCGCTTAAATTACCAGTAGGCTGGGGAGTAGTGCCGCTGGTTTTAAAGCGGGAGGTAAATGGAATAAAGGCATGACCTTTATCATCTTTCACGCCATCGCTAATCTGAAATTCGTACGTAGTATTGGCTTTTAAAGGAGCCGATAGGGTAATGGCATCGCCGGCCGCTGAGGCATTAACGGCAGTACCACTTACTTGCGCTTTACTGCCGGTAGAACTAACCGTATATAATTTAACGGTGCTAGTATTAACCGTATTTCCGTTAATGGCGTTACCCCCGGATACGTTAAATCTACGGAAACAGATTGATCTAAAGACACATTAGTAGCACCATCTGCCGGACGTACGGCTGTAGCATATGGCCGTACGTTGGGAGTACTACCCGCCTTTACTACTACAATGTACGTATTTTTAGAACCAATTGCCGGACTAGCCAGGTTGCCGCCTAATGTAACAGTACCTGCCGCAAAAGATTTGCTGTAAACTTGTAAATAACTAATTCGGGGATCATTAATTCCAATCCTTTCCGAAAGCTTCTGCCAACCGTTCATCCAGGATGGCAATTGGGTAGCTAAGGGGTCGTAAGCTACATAAACAGTTGCACTCTGGCTAATCTTAAAAGAAACTGCCTTGGTGCCGGTAAAATATTTATCATCGTTGGGGGTTTTTATAGAAGCTTGCTTACTTAATAAAGCCGGAACAGAAGTTATCTGATAAGTTCGATCGGTGTAGAAAGCTGTACCTGTATTTAAAGTAGATAGAGCATATTTATTACCTGTATAAGACTGAATATTACTAACCAAGCTGGTGCTTGTTGTTTGGTTAGTTACTTTAAAGGTAATAGTTAAAGCCGTACCAGCCGTACCAGAGCCATCCGGTCCGGAGTAAGGAGTGCATTTTAAAGTATAGCTACCATTAGCTGGTTTCCAGGAATAATAATCGCCTTTACTATCGCCAAATAAAGCATAAGGCTTTTCGGTTTGCATTTGAGTATGTGCCTGTGTACCACTCAAATTAAATATTACGCTACCTACAGTAGATGGATCGGTATCTGCCCGAATACTAAGATTTTGGGTAGGTAAATTTGCCAGGTTTAAAGTAGCGCCGTTGGCAATTTTCTGAATCTCTCCGTTTGTATTTGCATTTATTAAGGTGAAACTAGTTACTCTCTCTCCGGCGAAAGGGGCAGGGTTATTAATAGTAGAAGAATTTGTTTTTTTTACCTTGGCGGTTTCTTTTAGATTAAACGCCAAAACATGATTTTGCCAACCAATTACTGAACTTAGAAGCAGAACTACAAGCCACTTCTTTTTTAAGAACTCTCCAGATTTTAAATAAAAAGTAAATTTCTTTTTCATAATAGTAAATAAAACAGAATGGTAAAAGTGATGAGATAGAATTGGAAAACATCTGATTCAGGTAAACAAAATATTTACTCTTGAAAATCAGTCAGGCAGAAGGGAATTGAAATTATGCTGAGGCTACGCTTTGACAACCCTCAGGAGAGATATAAATTGAACGATAAAAATAATCTGCTACCCTAATAATTCTAGTTAAGAAATCAATTGTAAGCATAATCTTTTGTAGTGTTAAGAAATTATTCTGAATCGCAAAATTTGCAAATCTCTTAATTACATAGTCAATCTATTTATAAATATAATGCTATAGTTTAAACGAACAAATATTTATAGTTCTATTTAGTATTCAAATGACAATTATCAGTATTTGTACCTGAATTAAAATAAATAGCATTATACTCTGTACATTTATTATTTAATTAATACAGACCTCTGAAAGTAAGCTTTATATACTTAGTTAAACCTGTAAACAGGCAGTTACTTTTTAGGCGTTTTCGGATGGAAAGAAGATAGTTTATTTCTCAAGCCTGGTTGCATTTTTTAGAATTAAAATCTGCCGAAGAGTGTAATAGGGCTTTATTAAGATTTTGAAATACTCGTTTTAATAAATACCTCTTTTATCCAATCTATGTATATATCTTATTAATAAACAGATTGTTACCTGATAATTAAGAAAACTTTATAATAACTATTATAGCAAATTGGTTTTTGGGCTAGCATTAGAGCATTTTAAGATTAAGTACCGTAATTAACAGCTATTTTATTAGCAGTGGAAAAGCAAACTTCTATAAAATAGGGAAAGAAGTATTTCATGGAATGGCCACCAGAAAAGGGATATAATCAGAAAATAATAGGTAGAAAAATTACTATATTACTATGAAAATAAAAAGGACTACCCTTTACAAGGTAGTCCCTTAATAAGAAAATACGTTAAAATTTATTCAATTACTACTTTGGTCTGGGTATTACCCGAAGCACTGGCTGCTTTCAGAATATAAACGCCTCGCAGTACTTGCTGATGCAAAGCTATATCCTGGCTTCCTGCACCCTGATCATCTGTAACCAAGGTAGAGGTTTGAATTACCTGGCCCACTGCATCATGTAAAGTCAACGTAACTTTTTCCTGGAAGCCAAAGTTTTTCACTTCTGTGTGCAAATTATCTCCTGTACTCGGATTAGGAAAAACGGCTACACTTAAACCAGTTTCCTCGCTGCTAAATTCTGTAAACGGATCGGTAACTACTCTTTCTGCTATGGCACTGCCACTAGTAGCAGGTTTATCGGCTTTCAGTAAAGTAATGCGCGGCTGACCATCGCCATTCGCATCGTAATACTCAGACAAGTACAGGTTACCAGTTTTCACATCTTCTATTACATCTAAAGGATTGGCAAATGGCCGGCGTAAACCTGGCACTTTAATACCTTCGGTAACAGTAATGCTGTTCGGATTAGTAGAACTTGGCGCTAATACCATTAGATCATCGCCCCCGCTAAAGCGGCACACCAGCATTTTACCTCTTAGTTTCCCACCAAAAGCGTTGCTTTTGTATTCAATAATACCGTTTGGTGACTTGTTTGTTCCAAAATTATAGATATAGCCTCGGTAATTCGGTTCTTTAGGAGTACCTACTTTATATGCGGTTACTTCGCCGGGATCACTTCCGCTAGTTGGGTTACCACCATTTAAAATAAACTCGTGGCGTAAAATGTTGGGGTGTCCGTAATACCCTCCTTTTACTACTCTAAATAAGTAATCGTTCATAGTTTGGCGTACATCTGTCATCACTGGTATACTGGAGCCTGTATACTTCGCCCCGTTCGACCATACAGTACCAGATGGCAAAGCTGGAGTATTACCACCCGCCGCTGAACCGTTAGTGGGTACGTACAAAGCCCCGTTCGAATGCCACACCAGATCATACGCATTCCGCACCCCGGTCGCGTAAATAGTTAATGGAGCGCTGCTGGAATATGGATTATAAGTTCCTCCTTCCTGAGTCTTCACGTTAACCGGCAAACCTTGTTGCTGTGCTTTGGTAATATCTAAACGTAACACAGCACCATTTAAAATTTTCTCTGGCCGGTTACCCCAGGCTCCGTCCAAAGAACCCATGGCAGTAGCACTACCTTGAGTAAAATATAACGCACCGTCTGATCCGAAATCAATACTGTTGGTAGAATGGTCTTTGTACGAACGCGGTAAGTTAATTACGTAATCAACCACCTGTGGGCTGGATGGATTGTTTAAGTTAATCCGCGAAATCTTGCCCGACCACTCGGGAGCACTTGTAAATAACGGAGAAGAATGGCTAATAAAAGCAATTAAGTTACTAGCTGTTGCGGAAGGAGCAAAATGAAAACCAATCAGCAATCGGCGGCTCGATCCAAAAGGCGAAATAGTTTTATGGTTGGTAATAGTGCCATCTGTCCGAATGTCCCAACGTTCAATTTTACCGCCCGAAGTAGCTGCGTATAAGCGGTGGTCTGGTCCGATCACGAGGGTAGTAAAGCCATCGCTTCCGAAAGAAGTAGTAATTAAAGTTTTCTCGGTGAAAGACACGCCATCTAAGTTTCCGGGTGGGGTTGCTGTACTGGTAGTTTTAAAACGTGAAGTAAACGGAATCAAAGAATTACCATTATCATCTTTTACCCCACTCGTAATCTGGAATTCGTAAGTGGTGCTTAATTTAAGAGGAGCCGATAAAGTTACAGCATCGCCGGCCGCCGTTGAATTAACGGTAGTACCGCTTACCTGGGTTTTAGTACCGGTAGAACTCACCGAATATAATTTAACAGTACTAGTGTTTACCGTAGTGGTTCTTATGTAATTACCGCCTGGGTATCTTAAATCAACGGATACAGACTGATCTAACGCTATATTAGTAGCACCATTGGCTGGCCGCACCGCGGTTACATACGGACGTATACTGGTTGTGCCGGTTTCTACAGTAAAGGAAATAGTTAAAGCTGTACCTGCTGTACCAGAACCTGCCCCACCCGTGTAGGGCGTACATACGAGTTTGTAACTACCATTGGTAGGTACCCAAGGATAATAATCCCCACCCGAATCACCAAATAAAGCATAAGGCTTTTCGGTTTGCATTTGAGTTAAAGACTGAGAACCACTTAAAACAAATCTAACACTACCTACTGTAGCCGGGTCGGTATTAGCCCGGATATTCAGGTTTCTGGTAGGCAAACTGGAAAGCTTTAAAACAGCACCATTGGCAATTGTTTGAATAGGCTGCTCATTATCCGCATTTATTAACGTAAAACTAACAACTCTTTGTAGGGCGTAAGCAGCACGCGTTACAGAGGTAGAATGGGTGTTAGGCGCAGTAGCACTATTTGCTTTAGCGAGAGAAGTGGAGCCATTGGCCTGCATTCCCCACACCAAACTGAGGAGTAAAGTTACCGACCATTTTCTAATAAATAAATCCGTGAACTTTTGATAATAAGTAGATACTTTTTTCATAAACAAATAATAAATAGGAACTATTACTTAACAATTAATTATAAACTGATTAAAAGGCAACTTTCTAATTTTGGATCTATCGCGTTTTCAACTCTCTTTAATTAACCTGGCTGATTAAAAGGATTAAATTTAAGTTAGGATATGTTGCTTGAAAATGGAATAAGCCATTTCATTTTTTTTTACTAAACAGATGCCGCATATAATTTAGCTTAGATGTTTATTTAAGAAAAATTTTTCAAAAGTATAAAAGTTAAAACTTTAAACAACATTATTTTGGCGCAATATACTTTATAAATATAATAGTATCTAAAGTAAATACAAATTTTTGCACAACTATATTTAGATTTTATTACTTAAACCAGGAATACAATCTAAAGAAGAATAAATTTGAATTTTAAAATTTGTTAGATCAAAATTGGATTAAATATAAACTGGCACATATCCCAATCAAGCTAATAATTGGTTTTTAGTACCATTAAAAATAAAGGGAACTGCCCCTTAAATGGACAGTTCCCTTGTACTATAATAGTTTATAGAAGAAAAAGCAGCGTTTATTCTATCACTACCTTTGTTTGGGTATTTCCTGAAATTCCGGCTGCTTTTATTATGTAAACGCCGCGCACTAATTGCGTCTTATTTAAGGCTATATCCGCGCTGCTATTTCCTTGTTCGTCTGTAACCACCGAAGTAGCATGTACCACCTGGCCGACTACATCGTGCAAGGTAAGCGTAATACCTTCCTGCGCCGAGAAATTTTTTACTTCTACGTGCAGGTTATTGCCTGAATTTGGATTTGGATACACACTTACGGCTAAACCCGATTCTTTTATAACCTCCGTGTCTATAACGCTTGCTACTCTTTTGGCAACGGTACCGCTGGTAGCAGGTTTATCGGCTTTTAGTAAAGTAATGCGCGGCTGACCATCGCCATTGCCATCGTAATACTCAGATAAATATAGGTTACCAGTTTTTACATCTTCTATTACATCAAGTGGGTTAGAGAATGGCCGACGGAAACCTGGTATTTTAATACCTTCGGTAGCGGTAATGCTGTTCGGATTAGTTGAACTTGGTGCTAACACAATTAAATCGTCGCCCCCGCTAAAGCGGCAAACCAGCATTTTACCTCTTAACTTACCCCCAAAAGCGTTGCTCTTATACTCAATAGCTCCGTTTGGAGAAATGTTCAAGCCAAAATTATAAATGAAGCCCCGGTAATTTGGTTCTATAGGTGTTCCTACTGGGTAACCTACTAACTCTCCCGGATCAGTATTGCTGGTTGGGTTACCCCCGTTCATAATGTATTCGTGTCGTAGAGCATTGGGGTGCCCATAATAACCGCCTTGTACTACTCTAAACAAATAATCGCTTTGGGTTTGACGCACATCGTTCATAGCCGGGATACCTGGGCCTGTATACGTTTTGCCATTCGACCATATTGTGCCATTAGGTAAAGCAGGCGTATTGCCACCAGCAGCCGAACCATTAGCCGGAATGTACAACGAGCCATTCGAGTGCCACACTAAATCATAGGCATTGCGCACTCCGGTTGCGTAAAGAGTTAAAGGCGCGCCGCTAGCGTATGGGTTATAAATACCGCCTTCTTGGGTTTTTACATTAATCGGCAATCCTTGCTGTTGGGCCTTATTAATATCTAACCGTAAAATAGCGGCGTTTAGCAGTCTTTCGGCCCGGTTCCCCCAAGCTCCGTCCAGAGAACCCATGGCAGAATTACTACCCTGCGGGAAATACAAAGCACCATCGGGTCCAAAATCCAGGCTGTTAGTAGAATGATCTTTATACGAACGAGGTAAGTTCACTACGTAATCAATCACCTGCGGACTAGACGGATTGTTTAAGTTAATCCGGGAGATTTTACCCGACCAATCCGGCGCATTGGTAAACACCGGCGAAGAATGGCTGATCCAGGCGATTAAGTTGCTGGAGGTAGACGAAGGAGCAAAACGTAGACCAATCAGCAAACGGCGACTGGTTCCAAATGGCGAAATCCGGACGTGGTTAGTAATGGTACCATCTGCTTTTATGTCCCAACGTTCAATCTTACCGCCCGAAGTAGTAGCATATAAACGATGATCCGGACCCACTACTAGCGAGGTAAAACCATCGCTGCCGAAAGAAGTTGTAATTAAAGTTTTTTCGGTAAAAGATACTCCGCTTAAATCACCGGGATCATTTGGGGTTGCACTAGTAGTAGTAAACCGAGAAGCAAAAGGAACCAAAGCATTACCATTATCATCTTTCACGCCATCGCTAATCTGAAACTCGTACGTAGTACTGGCTTTTAAGGCCGCGGACAAGGTAATAGCATCGCCAGCCGCCGTAGAGTTAACCGCAGTGCCGCTTACTAAGGCTTTAACGCCCGTAGAACTAACTGTATATAATTTAACAGTATTGGTATTTACTGTACTTCCGTTAATGGAATTGCCACCCGGATACTTTAAATCTACAGAAACAGACTGATCTAGTAAAACGTTGGTAGCTTCATCAGCAGGACGCACCGCCGTTACATAAGGGCGAACATTAGTAACTCCGGATGGTTTTACTACTACAATGTATGTATTCTTAGAACCAACTGCCGGACTAGCCAGGTTGCCGCCTAAAGTAACGGTACCTGCCGCAAAAGTTTTGCTGTAAACGTCTAAATAACTAATACGAGGGTCATTAATTCCAATTCGGTCAAATGATTTTTGCCAGCCGGTCATCCAGCCTGGTAATTTAGTAGCTACCGGATCATAAGCCACGTAAACCGTAGAACTCTGGCCAAGCTGAAAGGTGAATGCCGTAGAACCAGTAAAGTATTTATCGTCGTTAGGCGTTTTAATAAATGCCTCTCCGTTTAAGGAAGCGGGCAAAGAGGTAATTTTATAAGTCCGATCGGTATAGAAAGGAACCCCTACCGCTAAATTAGACTGGGCATAGCTATGACCAGTATACGATTTAATGTTACTTATTAAACTGGTTGAACTCTGGCTTACTACTTTAAAAGTAATAGTTAAAGTAGTACCGGCCGTTCCGGAAGCCGCACTGCCCACATAAGGAGTACATCTAAGGGTATAGCTTCCTAGAGTAGGAATCCATGGATTATAATCGCCACCGGCATCGCCAAATAAGGCGTATGGCTTACCAGTTTGCGTTTCTGTCCGAATTTGAGCGCCGGTTAACTCAAACTTTACACTTCCTACTGTAACGGGGTCAGTATCGGCTCGAATATTAAGATTTTTGGTTGGTAAAGTAGATAAATTTAAAGTTGCACCGTTGGCAATTTTTTGAATAGGCTGTTCCGTATCGGCATTAATCAGGGTAAAGCTTATTATTCTTTGGCCCGCGAAAGCAATACCATTTTTAGTAGTTGAGTAATAGTTTTTGCTGTTCCCTTTGGCTGCACTGGCAGCATAACTGGTTACGTTTAACTGGATACCGAATATCAAGGCGAAAAGAAGCGTAGTAAGTAACCTTCTATTTGATAATTCTATAAACCTTTGATAAGGGGTAATTTCTTTTTTCATACAAATTTAAAATACACTATGATTAAACAATAAGCTAAAAAACAGGATTCATCAGATAAAATAGGATAAGGTACGTAGCATATACCTCTCCAAATCTGTCAGGCAGAATGGATATTGAAGTGACTTATAAACATCGAAAAGTTTGGATGTTTTAATGCAGAAACTGTCGTTTTCGGAGAAACTTTAACTAGCTGTTACTCTAACACTTCTAGTAATAATTTTTATGTATGCTCAGGACGTATTTATAGATTGAAAAATTATTTGGAACATTTGAACATTTCTAATTTAACCATTATAATATAATTAGCTGGTTATAGCTAAGTCAATATAAATTTAAATATAATGCGGACATTATGAGGCACAAACTTTACAATATTATTTTTTTACTACTAATTGAATAAACAAGGTTTAGAATTAGTAATAACTCATTTAATTTTAAGCAAATTCACTAAAAACCGAGACTTTATTTTATCTTCTTTTAGAGCAAGAAGTCTAAATTATGCATATATATCTTATTCACTATTAATATTTTATTGCCTTAATATTTTTTTCTGAATTCTAGGTTTAATGTATCTTTTACTATAGCTAAAATGAATAAAAGCTAAAAGGTTCAACTATTACTTAGCGTTTTAACAATTTTTTGTTCTTTCAGCTATAGTTAAATTAAATATTAAATTCACACTATAGATTTATTAATATATAGATTCATTTTAAATTAATATATGCAAGTTGCAGTACTATCCAGGAAAAAACAATACCTATTTTTAGGTATTTGTAAGTTACGCTCCTAAAAGCTGATAAATATTTATACAAAATTTACAATATTTAATATAAATCCTTATACGGACAGTAACTAAAAACAGGTTGCCTAATTATTAAACTAAATTTTATAAAAATATATCTTTATTTGTTTGTACTTTATAATAATAAGTCAGCTTTACGTATAAAGTACAAAATTGTATTTGACCCTTATCTAGGTACTAAAAATTTTATCTTAATAGAATCTAATTTAAAACAATTAACTGCTAGTCCAAACTTATTTACGGTATAACTAGTACTTTTACTTCGGAACCGGTTTATACTACTTTATGGCTCTTACCGACGAAAATACTGACACTAAAAATTCACGCAAGTACGTGCTGTCTAAACGGATGGACCGCTTGTTTCTGGAACTATATTCTATTTACAAGTTCATCGCCCGCTTTTTCCGGGAAGTGTTTGTACCACCTTACGAAGGCAAAGAAATTATAAAGCAATGTTTTGAAATAGGGGTAAAATCATTGCCGCTTATTTCTTTAACCGGGTTTATTATTGGTATTGTTTTCACCAATCAGTCGCGGGTATCTTTAGCCGAATTTGGGGCTACTTCTTGGTTACCAGCGCTTATTTCGGTGGCTATTGTTCGAGCCATGGGGCCTTTGGTAACCGCTTTAATTGCCGCCGGACGAGTAGGCTCCAGCATTGGCGCCGAGCTAGGTTCCATGAAAGTAACCGAACAAATAGAGGCTATGGAAGTATCGGCCACTAACCCGTTCCGTTTCTTAGTGGTAAGTCGGGTACTGGCAACTACTTTTATGGTTCCTTCTTTAATGATGTATATGGTTTTAGTGGCTCTACTGGGGGCCTATGTAAATGTTCATAAAAACGAATTAACCAGTTTTACTACTTATTTCGTACAGGTCTTTAATGCAATAACTTTTTTAGATATTTTTTCTTCTATTATAAAATCATTTGTGTTTGGTTTTACCATTGGCGTAGTAGGTTGCTATAAAGGATACAACTCTTCGAAAGGAACCGAAGGAGTAGGAAAAGCAGCAAACTCCTCGGTAGTAACCGGCATGTTCCTGATTTTTATTGAAGAATTAATTTCGCTGCAAATAATTACCGCGTTAAGAACCATGTAATTCGGCTAGTATAATTTTTATGAAAAAAATAAATCCGAATATTGATAAAAATAATAGAGTAATTTCCATCAGGAATTTAAAGAAATCTTTTGATGATTTTGATGTATTGAAAGGAGTAGACCTGGACTTGTACCAAGGCGAAAACTTAGTAGTTTTGGGCCGGTCTGGTACCGGTAAATCGGTTTTAATTAAAATAATTGCCGGCTTGCTAAAGGCCGATTCAGGGGATATTAATGTTTTAGGCAGTAATTTAAATAACCTTACGCCGGTAGAATTAGATCAGCTTCGTTTAAAAATTGGTTTCTCCTTTCAGAATAGTGCCTTGTACGATAGCATGACTATTCGTGAAAATCTGGAGTTTCCGTTAGTCCGGAATCAGAAGAACTTAAGCCGGCACGAAATTGACCGGATCGTGAATATTGTTTTGGAAGCAGTTGAGCTCTCGCATACCATTAATCAAATGCCATCTGAATTATCGGGAGGCCAGCGCAAGCGAATCGGAATTGCCCGGACTTTGATTCTGAAGCCGGAAATTATGCTTTACGACGAACCAACGGCAGGTCTGGACCCTATTACCAGTATTGAAATTAATAAATTGATTAATGGGGTGCAGAAAAGATTTAATACTTCTTCCATTATTATTACCCACGATTTAACCTGTGCCCGCTCCGTAGGCGACCGGATTGTAATGCTGCTAGATGGGAAATTCCAATACGAAGGTTCATTTGAAGAAGTATTTGCAGCAGCCGATGATCGGGTTAAAGCATTTTACGATTATAATTTTATCGAATAACTTTATTAACCATTAAAAAGTAAAATAGCGGGTCGGGATTAATAGGAGGGCATTCTTCTTTTACCTGGCTCATCACTAACAAACTAAATATTTACCACTTACTTAAATGGGTGTAGCAGAGAACAAACGTTCCGTAATCGTAGGCATATTTATCTTACTGGCCATTATTATTTTTATCAGCGGTGTCTTTCTGTTAGGTGGCCAGCAAAAGCGGTTTGTAAACAGTATCAACATTAAAGCCGTTTTCGACGATGTAGCCGGTTTAAAACCGGGTAATAATGTCTGGTTTTCCGGAGTTAAAATTGGTACGGTTAAAACCATTAATTTCTACGGCGAGTCGCAAGTAGAAATCACCATGAGTATTGAAGAAAAAGTAAGGCAGTTCGTCCGGAAAGACTCTAAAGCTCGGATTAGTTCCGAAAGCTTAATTGGTAACCGTATTATTGTTTTGTTTGGTGGCAGTCCGCAGGCAGCTCCCGTAGAAGAAAACGACCGGGTACTAGCCGAAAACCCACTCGACACCGATGATGTAGTAGAAACTTTACAGGAAAATAACAAGAATTTAGTAAATATAACCCGCGATTTTAAAACGCTTAGTTCCCGGCTGGTACAAGGCCAGGGCACGATGGGAGCTATCCTGAAAGACTCTACTATGGCGGATAATTTTCAGGCAGTGGTAAATAATTTAAGACAAGCTTCTGCTACTACCTTAAAGGCAACCGGTGCTTTGGCCACTTTTACCAACAAACTCAATACATCAAACGGGTTAGCGAGTAAATTTTTAACGGATACAGTAGTTTTCCGGCGTTTAGAGCAATCCGTGGGGAAAATACAACAAAGCACCGCTGCTGCCGCCGATATTACCAGTAACTTAAAACAGGTTAGCGGTAAATTAAACAGCGATTCCAACGCCGTAGGTGTCTTTTTAAACGATGAAGTCTTTGCCGATCAACTTCGCAATACTATGACAAATCTCGAATCCAGCACCGATGAATTGGATGAGACCTTAAAAGCTATTCAAAATAATTTTTTCCTGAAAGGTTACTTCAAACGAAAAGCAGTGCGGGAAGCACGGGAAGCAGCTAAACAAAAAGAAGAGGCAGCCAAACAAAAGGAAAAAATTCAAACCAATTAACAAAATCTCGGCGCCCGGTCGTTCTAGCGAGGCTTGTCAGCTACTATATTATGGCTTCTAATTCTACTACTATTAATGAAGAGCAAAGCGTTGGAACCGCGATAAAAAATATTGTTCTTATTATTTGCGGCATTTTAGCCGCAGCATTTGGCCTAAAAGGTTTTTTGCTTTCCAGCCATTTTATTGATGGGGGTGTTACGGGAATCTCCATGTTGTTGGCTCAAGTATCGGGCTTTCCGCTGTACGTACTTATTTTATTTATTAATCTACCCTTTATTATTTTGGGTTATCGGCAAATGGGCTGGCGCTTTTCTTTTAAAAGTGCGATAGCTATTGCTGGTTTAGCGGTTTGTCTGGCTATAATGCCTTTTCCGGATATTACTCCCGACAGACTATTAACGGCTGTGTTTGGGGGTGTTTTTATTGGCGTCGGAATTGGTTTAGCCATGCGCGGCGGAGCAGTATTAGATGGTACCGAAATAGCAGCTTTAATTGTAAGCAAGAAATATCCGCTGTTAAAAGTAAGCGATTTTATCTTGTTATTGAACATCTTTATCTTTTCGGCCGCTGCCTTTTTACTCAGCATCGAATCAGCTTTATACTCTATTTTAACTTACTTTGCTGCTTCTAAAATGATTGATTTTCTTATTTCGGGTATTGAACAATACACCGGAGTAACCATTGTTTCGGAACAAAGCGAAGAAATCAGGCAAAGTATTACCGAAAAATTAGGCCGGGGTGTTACTATTTACCAGGGCAAGCGCGGTTATGGCAAACGCGGCGATCGTAGTTTAGGTATTGATATTATTTTTACTGTTGTAACTCGTTTCGAAATTCCAGACTTGCGTAATGAAGTAAAACGCATCGACCCAAACGCTTTTTTAATCCAGCACAGCATTGATGATACCGAAGGTGGTATGGTAAAAAAGAAACCTTTGCATTAATAACTTGGCTTTCCATTAGCCCTTTACGTACCCACTTCATTTACTCCTATTTATTTTTTTTGCAGTAGCCTTAATCTTAAAATTGAAATCAAATTTTTGCTCGTTCGTAGCCCTGCTTTTATCCCACTTGCGGAAGAATTTTATTTAGTTTTTCTAAACTATTCAGGCTTTTTTGCCAGGCTCCGTCACCTAAAGGATCCTCCTCAAATTAAAATAGGTTAGTAAAACTACGCTGTTTTAAAATAGATCTAGGCCGTTTTAAAAGCAGTTAGCTGTTTAAAACTCAGGAAATAATTTATCTATTTACTTTTAGCTAACTTTTACTTTTTGTACTACCTAATTATAGGCTACAATATAATTTATGAGCAAATAATCAGTTATATACAGAAAAACTATATTCTGCCTAAATCAACACTATGAGAATATTTTTCCGGAACAAAAAATCAAACCATAAACCAGCTCCTACTAAAAGTATTATCCGCGAGTGGGGCGATGCGCTCATGTTTGCCGTAGTAGCAGCTACTTTAATTCGTTGGGCAACTTTCGAAGCATACGCTATTCCTTCTTCATCGATGGAAAAATCTTTATTGACCGGGGATTATTTGTTTGTAAGTAAACTGCATTACGGCTCCCGTACTCCGGCTACTCCTTTGCAAGTGCCCTTAACGCACCAGACTCTTTGGGGAACAGAACTACCCTCCTATTCTGATTTAATTACTTTACCATCGTTCCGGTTGCCTGGTTTTTCCGAAATCAAGCGCAACGACGCCGTAGTTTTTAACCTTCCCTCCGAAGACCAGCACCCCTTTGACTTAAAAACGCATTACATAAAACGCTGCGTGGGCTTGGCCGGCGATTCTTTTAGTATTAAAAACGCACAGATATATATTAATAATCAACCTATCTCTAATCCGGAGAAAGAGCAATTCCAGTATTACCTTGTTACCGATATGGCATTAAACGAAGAGTTTTTCGCTGATCGGGATATAACAGATTACTTCTCGGCTCCAAATGGTTATGCGGTACATACAAGTCCGGCTAAAGCGAAAGAATTAGCTTCATTGGATTTTATTAAAGAAGTACGGTTTTTACTTTCTCCTGCCGGCGAAGTAGAAGCCGATGTTTTTCCGCAAGCACCAACTATCTACCAATGGAATAAAGATAATTATGGCCCTTTATTCATTCCTAAAAAAGGCACCACTGTTACCATCTCTCCTACTACCCTACCTTTGTATGCCCGCGTTATTACCAAGTACGAGCACAATAAAGATGCGGAAGTATCTAACGGAAAACTTTTTATTCAGGGTAAAGAAACAAAGCTATATACCTTTCAGCAAAACTATTATTTCATGATGGGTGATAACCGGCATAACTCCGAAGACTCGCGTTACTGGGGTTTTGTACCCGAAGACCATGTAGTGGGCAAGGCCGTATTTGTTTGGATGTCAGTAGATCCTAAAGGTGGTTTAACCGATAAAATCCGCTGGAACCGCATATTTACAACCATAGATTAAAAAATAAAATCATGAATTTAGCTGAGCCTTGCTGATAAATCTAGCTTGAGCAATAATAGAAGAAATGTAGCAATTCGCTTTAAATTCTGGTTTATAAAAGTTACTAATTACATTCATGTTTTCTGGAGGCGAAACTTCTCCGAAGCTATCGTCTTCAGAAAACATAATTACAGATTTAGGTAACCGTTTCGCTAGATCAAACCTCAGACAATCAATTTTCTTTTTCCAAATCCAGTAGCCACTTCTTGCTACCACTCCTATAACTAAATGAAAACTGTTATTTTAGTAGCGCCTTGATTTTTTGAACTTATATTTACAGAACACAAATCTATAGCCACTCGCTTATGAATTCTGTTAGTGCCTTTTTCGGTTTCCTTCTTGTTTTTCTTTTTTGCCAAAATATAGCTGCTTTAAGCCAGGTAAAATCATCCAAACCCTTGCGAGTTGGAGTAGCAGGTCTGGTACACGGTCACGTAGGTTGGGTATTTGAAAGTAACAAACGCGGCGATATCGAGATTATTGGCATTGCCGAACCGGATGCCGAATTGGCTCAACGCTATATTAAAAAATATAATTTACCAGCGAGCTTGATTTATTCTGATTTAAATGTGATGCTTACTAAAACCAAACCCGAAGCGGTTACGGCTTTTAATTCCATTTACAATCATTTAGCGGTAGTTCAGGCTTGCGCGCCGCGCGGCATTCACGTGATGGTAGAAAAACCCTTGGCGGTAAGCCTGGATCATGCCCGCCAGATGGAAGTGCTCGTCCGCAAGCACCCGATTCATTTGCTTACCAATTACGAGACTACCTGGTACGGCAGCAATCACAAAGCTTACGACATTATTCATACCGATAAATCACTTGGTTCTATCCGGAAAATGGTGGTACACGATGGTCACCAAGGACCTAAAGAAATTGGAGTGGGTCCCGAGTTCCTGGCCTGGTTAACAGACCCGGTACAAAACGGGGGCGGAGCGCTTATCGACTTTGGCTGCTACGGGGCAAACTTAATTACCTGGCTCATGCAAGGCCAGCGCCCATTATCGGTTACAGCAGTTACCCAACAACTTAAACCCGAAATTTATCCTAAAGTAGACGATGAAGCTACTATTTTGGTAACGTATCCGGGAGCGCAGGGCATTATTCAAGCTTCCTGGAACTGGCCGTACAGCCGCAAAGATTTAGAAATTTACGGACAAGCCGGGGCCGTATTTGCCTTAGATAATACGCATATGCAATTGCGCTTAAAGCCCGATGAACCTGCTAAACCCTATCAGACCGCTTCTTTACAAGCACCCTATAACGATCCGTTCCGGTATTTAACGGCTGTAGTCCGCAACGATATAAAACCTAATGATGATTATAATTTATCTTCTTTGGCTAATAATGTAATAGTAGTAGAAATTTTGGATGCTGCGCGCCGTTCAGCACAATCGGGTAAAACTATTTTACTGGAAAAGGAAAAGACAAAGTAAACTAAATTTATTGTTCTATATTTTACGGCCTAACTTTCACCAGTATTGTTTTCTAGATGATTTATCAAATTCTACGGAGCTATCAAACAGATTCTTTCTCCTAATTAAAACGTAAAATTACTATAAATTTAAAGGCAATATTTTTTAGTAGAAAGAATAAGACGAGCTTGATACTGAGTTGTTAGGTTAAATTAAGCTACTTCTTTAAGAGTAAGTTCGCTGGTTAACTGGCGAAGTAATTTACTCCACAAATCCGCAATCTCCTCGAGCCGGGTTAAATCTAACTTAGGATTAACTAATAACCGGATTTTCCAAAAAGTAGCCATTTCTTCAGCAAACCGGGCTATATCGCCAAAGCTATAGAATGGAGTTAAGTCTGAATCAGACAAAAATTCTTCAGAAAAAGACTTATTGGTATCAAAGGGGCTTTCACAAGATAATACTAAATAATAGTTACCATTGCACTGGCTGTTATTTGTATTATTCTTTTCTACTCTGAGGCTAAAGCTAAAAGTTCTAACTTCGATCATTTTCTTTGTTCTTACTAATTAAATTTGCTATTAATCAAACAAATGTAATACCGTTCTAGTTATTTAGCAAAAATAATGCAATTTTAATTAGAAAAATACAAAATATACCTAGTTAAACCTTATTATGCTCGTTCTCTGTAGGAAATTCCAGCTGTTTATTATCAGCAAAAATAGTCGGCTTTAGAGTTAATAATTTTAATGAACGAATATCATTTTTTCAATAATTACTTTATTTAAACTTAACTTTTTAGAAAATTTTGTCTTAAAAAAATTATTTTATACTATTAAATATTAATTATTTTCTATAAAAGCTAGTTAACAACTTACAAATGCAGCAATTTTCTGACGTAATCTAAAGATAGAAATAAGCAAGCTTCTACTTTAATACCGGACGCACCGCTTCTGCCCAAATGCGATAGCCCGCATCCGTCATGTGTAAGCTATCAGCGCGATAGAGAGATGGATTAAACTTACCGGATGGTAATAACATTCGGCTGTACACATCCACATAAGTAGCGTGTTTTTGTGCAGCCAGGTATTGTTGGATGAGCTGATTGGTTTGGGTAATAACTGGGATTAAGTTTTTGCGGGATGGGCTAGGTTTTATTGAAATAAAGGTGATGTTAGTCTTTCGATTATTTTCTCTGATTTTTTGAAACAAAGATTTAAAATCAGCCATAACCTGTTCGGGAGTCTTACCGGCGGCCAAGTCGTTATCGCCTACGTAAATTACTACTTGCTTCGGATGATAAGGCAAAATCAAACGATCGGCAAAGTGTACTACTTCAAAAGTCTGAGAACCTCCAAAACCCCGGTTTAAAATCTTTTTACCCGGAAAATCCTGATTGAGGGTTTTCCAAAGCCGAATAGACGAACTACCAGTAAACACAATAGGTTTGCGCGGAGGCGCACTTAGTTTATCTTGCTGCTCTAAAGTTGAAATTTCTTTTTCCCATTTCTGAAAATCCTGCGCTTGCAGAGAGCCAACAAACAATAATAAGCTAATAAACAAAGACAGAATTAAACTTTTCAGGCGGTACATAAGCGTAGTGATTCTTTAAACAATTCCTATTTTATCAGGCTTCTATCTGAAGATTTATTTACTAATAATTTAGTTTCTAATACAATAGTTTGCGGAGTAAAATCCTCCGGGTCTGCTTCTATTTGCTCTAAAAACAAACGGGCGGCTGCTCTTCCCATGTCTACGGGATACTGCATAACGGTAGTTAACGCCGGATCTAAAATAGATGAAGTAGCTTCGTTCCCAAAACCCACCAAAGCAATATCCTGCGGAATACGTAATCCGGCGGCTTTTATTGCCAGCATCGCCCCAATAGCTACCCGGTCGCTAATAGCAAAAATTCCATCGGGCGGGTTTTCTGATTGAATCCAATGGTTAGTAGCATCTATGGATTTCTGCCGGTCAAAATCTACGTGCTTCACTAAGGTTTCCTCCACCGGAATATTATTCTGGCGCAAGGCGTCGAGGTAGCCATTTTTGCGGTTAGCGGTAATCTGTAGTTTTTCTGGCCCAGCTAGGTGAGCAATCCGTTTACAACCAACGGCTATTAAATGATTAACAGCAGCTAGGGCTCCCTGATAATCATCTACAATTACTTTTGAGGCTTCAATATCATCGCATACCCGGTCGAATAAAATTAAAGGAATTCCTTTTTTCTGGAGCATTTTAAAATGTTCGGTACTAACCGTACTCCCAGACACCGACACAATTAATCCCGCTACCCGGCTCGATAGCAAAGCCTGAATATTATTTATTTCTGTTTGTTCTGACTCGTTCGACTGACAAATCATTACGTTAAAACCAGCCGCCGAAGCAACTTCCTGAATGCCACTTATAGCCGAAGCAAAAAACTGGACAGCTATATCCGGAATAATAACCCCTAAAATATTAGTACGACTTTTTACTAAACTTAAAGCAATAGAATTAGGCTGGTAATCTAACTCGGCGGCTAAATCCAATACAGCTTTTTTTGTATCCGCATTAATATCCGGCGAACCCCGTAAAGCCCTAGAAACTGTAGAAACCGATATATTTAACTGCTGCGCAATATCTTTAATGGTAACCGGTCTGTTTTTCATACACAATGAGCTTTATCCTGAGGTCGGAAACCCAAGATTCAATTCTCACAAAAATGAACAAAATTTCGTATAAAAAACAACCTAACCCGTGATAATAACTATACTAATAAAATTAAGATTTTATATACCTGGGTGGAGTACCTGCGAGAAAATAACAGCGATATTCTTCGGGATGATTACTATCGGGTAGGGGAATACGTTCCAACATACAAGCGGTGGCAGCGGGTAAGTCACTTATTCGCATTACCATTAAGCCATCCAGCGCATTCGAGAATTTAGGATCAATATTAAAGCCAATAATACGGGCATTTTGCTTCAGGTATTGCTTTAGTAAAATAGGTATTCCTATGTGCTTCGGTTCTATTTCGGCAATTAAATCGTCGAGAGAATGTAAGTTTTGTACATTTTTTTGCAGCAAGGTTTCCGGATAATGGTTTGCTAATCGGTACCTAAACTTCTTTCGGGGCTTGATATACTGCGCTAACTCGGCATCAAAAAAATACTGGGTAATAAAATTAACCATTAGAGCTTTAGATACCTGGGAGAAATAATTGCTTATACTTACCGGCCCTAAAATATACTGATAGCTCAATTTACCGGCTAAATAAGTAGAAAAGCCTTTTTTACCAAATTTCCGGTAAATTTCTTTTCCTTTTCTTAACCTGTAGGCTCCCACAATCAGGTGGTTCTGGTGGTCGTATAAAAACAGATGATAGTAATGAGCATCATATTGATCCAGATCGGTTGCCTGGTTGGTGCCCTCGCCCACTTGCCGGAAAGTAAGTTCACGCAAACGCCCAATTTCCCGAATAACACAAGGCATTTCTGCTTGACGAGCCATATAAACCGCGTATTGATGATGGGAGAACAAATGGCTGGCGGGTTTTAAATTTTTAATATCGTTTAAAATGGACTCATTATCTGTTTCTGGCAGCAATGGCTTAGGCGCAGAGACGTATTTAAACACCGTAGGCACAGCTGGCCGGAAAAAAGAAGATCCAAGGGCATATGTTTTAGCGCGGAGGTAAGCCAATAAATCTGGATTAGACAAACCATGTAAGCTAGTATAAGATATTGGCTTACCAATTCGGATTTTAATACAAACGCCTTGCTTGTTAAATAATTCGGCGGGTAAACGGGCCGTGCGTAACAAAGGATGAACCAAGCCTAATAAATTAAACGAGAAGCTGTTACTTCCGGTAAAATAAACGGGTAATACAGGTACTTTCGCTTTACTAATAAGCCGACCAACGGCAGGTTGCCAGGTCGGATCACTCACGTTATACTCTTCCACAGCTTGTAAGCTCGACACTTCTCCGCCCGGAAAAATACCCAATGGACCATCGTTATGAATGAGATCTAAGGCATTGCGTAAACCTGGCACATTAAACAGATCGTGGGTTTTAAAAGGATTTACCGGTATAAAATAATCTTCGATATTCGTTATTTTTTGTAATAGTTTATTCGCCAGAATTTTGAAATCGGGCCGTACGCTAGCCAGATTTTTAGTAAGATAAGGCCATCAATACCACCGTACGGATGATTGGCAATAGCGATAAAGGCTCCGTGTACCGGTATATTTTGCAGCTCTTTCGCGTCTACTTCAAACTGAATACCTAGTTGCTCTAACACAACATCAATAAAATCTAAGCCATTTAAATGTTGGGTGGCCGCGTAAACAGCGTTAAGCTGATGCAATTTAAGTAGTCGCATAAGCACAGGAGCTAAAAACCGGGTATTGGTTTTATCTAATTTTGTTGCCGAAGCAAAATCATTTGCTGAAGTAATATCCATAGTAAAGTAGATAGTAGCCGCAACCTTTTATTCTAAATTAATCTTGGCAATTTTGACACAAACCGACTTCAGCAAATATGGATTAGGGATATTACTTTTATATTATGCAGATATTATAAAATAGTTAATACTACTATTTTTGATGCTTTTACAAGAAAAACGAGAGGAAGTATTTAGAGGTCTAACTTTGCTATTTAATTTACTAAATGGCTATAAAAATAAAAGGAGCATTTTCTGCTCCTTTTGTACTACTTTAAAAGTGATAAAATACTTTAAGTTTTAATTAATTATAACTTTTCTAATTTCGCTGTATTCGTCAGCTTCCAGTTTTACGTAATACAAACCACTCGCGAATTTACTTAAATCTAATACCTTAGTAGTTTTATCTTCTGTTTCGTAAAAGTTTTCGTGGAGTACTACATTACCAATTACATTTAACACCCGAAGTTCGGTCCGATGGCCTTTAAAACCGGAAAGTTCTAAAAAAACTTTACCGGTACTAGGATTAGGAAAAATTGTTATTCCCTTATCTGATTCTTTATTTGCTGGTGCTGGAGCCGCAACCTGTAATTTTGCCGGCTCTGAATCCGGTGCTTTAACTTGAGCACCAATATTCAGGCAGAGCAACCAGGCACCAAACAAAAGTATAATTTTTTTCATATATTCTATTTATCAAAATCAAGTTGCATGAATATGTCTACTTTGTGAAGTAACGCATTGTAAATAAATTAGTTTTTGTATTTTAGCTAGTATTACTTGCTCAAAATCTAAAAACAAACTTGTCCTTCAAAAAGTCAGGTTAAATTACAATCAAGTACTTTGAAAAATATAATTATTATTGGCGGCGGCCTTGCCGGATTAATTACCAGTCTGCAATTACAACGTACCGGCGCCCACATAACTTTAATTGAACGGAAACAATATCCGTTTCACCGGGTTTGCGGCGAGTATATTTCTAACGAAGTAAAACCATTTTTAAAGAAACTTGAGGTTGATTTAGATGCGCTACAACCGGCTACAATTAATCAATTTTTACTAAGCTCACCGGCTGGTAAAACGCTTAGAGCTCCGCTCGATTTAGGCGGGTTTGGCATAAGCCGGTATTCTCTGGATAATTACTTATTTCAACTGGCCCAAAAACGGGGAGTGGAGTTTATTTTAAACACCAGTGTTTCAGATGTAAAATTTAACGATGATCAGTTTTCAGTGTTATTAACCGATAATCGTAAAATTACTGCTGATTTAGTAATTGGCGCTTACGGTAAGCGGGCAAATCTCGACCGGAACTTACAGCGAACCTTTTTTCAGAAGCGTTCGCCTTACTTAGCCGTTAAATACCATATCCGTACCGATTTTCCGCGCAATTTAATTGCGTTGCATAACTTTAATGATGGCTACGCCGGAATTTCGGCCATTGAAAACGATAAATATTGTTTTTGCTACCTGACAACCCGCTCTAACCTGAAAAAGCACGGCACTATTGCCCAAATGGAAAAAATTGTGTTGCAGCAAAACCCTTACTTAAAGCACATATTTAACGAAAGCGATTTTTTGTACGAACAACCCGAAGTAATTAACGAAATTTCTTTTGCCCCGAAGAGTTGCCTTGAAAATCATATTTTAATGTGCGGCGATGCAGCCGGCCTGATTACGCCCTTATGTGGCAATGGTATGGCTATGGCTATTCACGGAGCAAAAATTATCAGCGATCGGGTTACGCATTACCTGCAAGGCCACTACTCCCGTTTACAATTAGAACAAGCCTATAGCCAACAATGGAAAAAGCAATTTAATAGCCGGTTGCAGGTGGGCCGGTTAATTCAAGGTTTGTTTGGTAGACCTATTTTATCTGAAGCAACGGTAACCTTATTAAAGCAAATGCCCCAGGCTGTACATTTTTTAATGAAAAACACGCACGGAAAAGCTTTTGAGTAAATATTTATATCTGGCGAAATAAGTAATAAAACAATTTCCCATTTTTTTGCTTATACTACCACGATGAATAGCTTTATCTGTGCGATTGGTACCGCTACGCCCCCTCACAAAATAGCGCAAATGCGAACAGCCGAATTTATGGCTACCGCCTTGCAATTACCTGCGGAAGAAAACCGGAAATTAAAGGCTTTATACCGGGTAACAGGCATTGCCCACCGTTACACCGTATTACCCGACTTTGCCACTACGAACGGCCAATTTACTTTTTTTCCTAATACTCCCGATTTAGAACCTTTTCCAACAGTGCGGCAGCGGATGGAAATGTATCAGCAAGAAGCATTGCCGCTTTCGGTAGCGGCCGTTACAGATTGTCTGGATCAAATAAAAAACTTTGACCGGAGCTCTATTACGCATTTAATTACGGTTTCCTGCACAGGGATGTATGCACCGGGCTTGGATATTGACTTAATTCAGGCATTAGATTTACCTTCTACTACCCAGCGTACTTCGGTAAATTTTATGGGCTGTTACGCCGCTTTTAACGGTTTAAAAGTAGCCGATGCCTTTTGCCAGACTAATCCGGAGGCTAAGGTGTTAGTGGTATGCACCGAACTATGTACCCTTCATTTTCAGAAGTATCAGGAGTACGATCATTTAGTATCTAATGCTATTTTCGGCGATGGTTCGGCTGCTGTGCTGGTTCAAAGTAAACCCATCCCTAAACACAAAAATTTAGAACTGGCTGCATTCCATTGCGAGTTAGCCTCAGCCGGTAAAAAAGAAATGGCCTGGCACATTGCCAATCATGGCTTTGAGATGACCTTATCCTCGTACGTGCCCGATTTAATCCAACAAGGTATTAAATCTCTTACTCAAAGCTTATTGCAAAAGTTAAATTTAGAGTTATCTACCGTAGATTTATTTGCTATTCATCCGGGTGGGCGGAAAATACTGGAAGCAATTGAAAAAGCATTAGATTTACAGCCCGAACATAATTGTTTTGCCTACGAGATTTTGCGCGATTATGGCAATATGTCGTCGGCTACGGTACTATTTGTTTTAAAAGCAATATTACAGACCCTCTCACCGGCTCACCACAACCAGCCGATACTGAGCTTTGCTTTTGGTCCTGGATTAACATTAGAATCAATGCTTTTAAGAGTGTGCTATGTTTAAGAACCGTTCAATTACCCCCGAGTTAATGGACGATCCGAATGTAGATGGATCTGCCTTACGGCGTAACTTAGAAGAGCTGGAGTTTATTAACAAATGGCTGGGTGGCAATGAAGTAGTAACCCAAGCTTTAAATACTTTATGGAACAACGGGCAAATTAATCCGGAACTCCAAAGTAATTTAACTATTGCCGATTTAGGTTGTGGTGGGGGCGATATCTTACGCGATGTAGCTGATTGGGCATTCGAAAAAAATGTAAATGCTACTTTAATTGGCGTAGATGCTAATCCGGTAATGATTAAGTATGCCCAGCAAAAATGTGCGGGTGTATCTAATATTCATTTTTTACAGGCAGATGTTTTTGCGCCTGATTTTCAGGAAACCCACTACGATATTGTTATCTGCAGTTTATTCTGTCACCATTTTACCGATGCCCAATTGCAGCAGTTGCTCCAACGGCTAAAACAGCAAGCCCGGTTAGCCATTATTATAAACGACATTCATCGACATCCATTTGCCTACTACTCTATTAAATGGTTAACTCACTTTTTTTCGCGCTCGTATTTAGTAAAAAATGATGCGCCACTTTCGGTACTTAGGGCTTTTAAACGCACCGAATTGATTCGTTTATTTAAAGCTACCGGGTTCTTTAAGTACCAGTTGCGCTGGCAATGGGCCTTTCGCTGGCAAGCTATTCTCTACACCAACCGATAGTAAAGTTTCTCATTATTTTGTTTTAACGCCAGCTTAAAAGTAAAAAGCAGCCTATTTGTGGCACTTTTAAACCTCGGCAGCTTTTACTAAAAATAATTACGTAAGCCAACTTAGTGGAACATATTAGTAACACTCGTAAGTTTTAAATTAAAAGTATACATACTGAGCTAGCCGAAAGGTATTAGCATGCGCTTCCACTATCGTGGCAATCCGTTCCGAATACCCTCCTCCCATGCTCACCGCAACCGGAATGTGGTTCTGTTTACAAGTTTCCAACACATAGCGGTCGCGTCTTTTACAACCTTCCATTGATACTTTTAATCTACCTAATTTATCTGTAGCCAGTATATCTACTCCCGCCTGATAAAAAATAAAATCGGGCTTCACCTGATCTATAAGACGTGGTAGATGATCAAATAATTGCTGCAGATAGGCATCGTCTTCTATTCCATCAGGTAAAGGCACATCTAAATCAGACTTTTCTTTTTGCAACGGATAATTGTGGCTCCCGTGCATACTAAAAGTAAATACTTGCGGTTCTGTCTGGAAAATTTGTGCTGTTCCATTACCTTGGTGCACATCCAGATCAACAATTAATATTTGCTTAGCGAGGTGGTGCTGCAATAAATAATTAGCCGCTATTGCCATATCGTTTAAAAGGCAAAAGCCTTCGCCCCGGTTCGTAAAGGCATGGTGCGTGCCACCAGCTACATTCATGGCAATACCATATTGCAAAGCAAATAAAGCGGCCTGTACCGTTCCGTTCATAATTACTACTTCGCGATTTACTAATTCCTGGCTCAACGGAAAACCAGTTTTCCTGATTTCACTGGGAGTAAGTTGTAAATCACGAAGACGTTGCCAGTATACAGGATCATGCGTAGTAAGAATAATACTATCCGGCAACGGTTCAGGCCGAAATAAATTCGCAGATTCAATAGTTCCTTCGTGTAATAATTGATCCGGCAGTAAATCATATTTCAGCATCGGAAAACGATGCCCCGGGGGTAAAGCATGGGCATATTGTTCTGTCCAGGCGATTTTTAGCATGCAGTAAAACAGATATTAAGAACTTTTACAAAAAAACTTTTCAAATAACGTATTCTAAAGACTTCTGGCCTATAAATTGTTTATAGGCTTTACCTATTATTTAAACCATTAACTTTAATATAAGCCCGGCCATTTATTTTTTTAGTACTTATTCAGTCTGATAAGATTAGTGTCTGATTCTGATTTGGGCATTGGTTTTATACTCAGTTTAATACAATTATCCTGGCTTATATTAATTTAATCAGAATCTTATATAACTTATAGAATAATAGCTTATTTAATGGCTCTAAATGGATTTTATTACCTAATTATACAATTTATTTGTATGACAGATAAACGGAATAGCTACTTACTAAAGTACTAATATATAGCAAATTTTGAATGTATTAACAATAGAACTACAAACCCTTAATATATTGTAAAACTTATACTTTACTATTTACATGAACCATTTTTACGATCCAGAAGAATATTTTTTGGTTGCCGATCTTACCACTAGAAAACTTTACTTAGTCCAGACCATCTATAAGTTGTTATTTAAACATAATCGTCCTACCGATTTAATAGCGTGTTATTTATACGAAGGTCAAGGCGTTATTGCTAGCACCACCCGTGAACTTATTACAAGAGAGAATTTACATTACGCTAAAGAGATAATGCCTAAGCAAAAGCAACCCAAAGAACAAAAGCAGCAGAAACAACACCGGGAATATATGTACGCTAACTTATAGGCATTTCGGCAATCAAAAAATAATCGTAAAATACCTTTATTCTAATTAAGCAATCCTTTCCTAAGTATAAAAGCAACTCATTTAAGGTTGCTTGTGAAAGATTTGAATAACTAAGCCATAATTTAGACACCTGCCCTATTGTAAGATGTTTTAAGCTGGTGAAGCAGTTACTTTATTGAAGCAAAAAACAACCGGTAATTATCTTTTTTGATCCTCCCTTTTTCTGCGTAAAATTTAATCTAAATTTTCATATATAATTATTTATTAATATATTTAAAATAAAATATATTTAGCATCATGGGTTCTTTAATCATTTGCTTTACGGTAGCGTATATTGTTTATTATAACTTAAATTATGGCATATGGGCTACGGCTACTTATCCTAAACCTATATCATTTAAGGTAACACCCCAGGTAAAAGCCTTGTACCATGAATTGCAGGATTTAGGTATCAGAGCAAAATTAGAGAAGTACATTAGCCAGGAGCACATCATGACGATATCTGTTCCGGAGCATAAAATAACAATTGAAATAGATGGAAGTACTAATACAACTAATACTTCCCTTTCTGATTTACAAAGAACCCATTACTCCTTAGTAAATGGTCAATACACTATAAGAATACCCAACTCTTATGTTAAAAGTAATTTTCCGCAAGCTTTAGGCTATATCAACCGGATTATTAGTTATAAGCAAAAATCCATAGAGGAAAAGAATATTCCTTTAACGGACTACACTCTGTTACTGGAAAGAGCAAGTTAATAGCCTGCCAGATACATTAATTTAGAGCCTAATTGGGCTTGGATAAAACTTTTCTTAAGGCACTTTAGCTATTTTTATTCGATCTCGCGCGAATGTTCATAATCCTGGAAATCATCTAGGTTTTTATATCCAGGTAATTGCTTTTCTTTCGGAATTACCATCCAGCCTTCTTCCAGAAGAGGAGTAGGTTCAATGGCATTTTCGCTTAACCACTGCGAATGCTGCTCTTCCGGAATATCTTTTAAGCTTATAGCTTTAAACTCGTCGTAAGTTAACTTATTACCTTCCATTAAAATTTACTGTTAATCACCTTTAAGGAGTATTGTTGATATTACTTGTGCAGTTATACTTATAAGACAGGAATAGCGTTTGATAATTTTCAATTCTTCTTTTTACGTCCTGTCTTCAGAAAACCATTAGTCATTATCTAATAGGCTATAAGAAATGCTTAGGCTTCTAATGAAGCTATAAAGCACAATCTTCTAATCCTAAAAGTATTCCTAACCTTTGCTTCTCTAATTCTTTTGTTTCTTTGATTCTAGTCCGTGTTTAGTTGGCATCAACTTCCGCCCGTGCCTATCTGCACTCTTCTCTAAAGCAATTAAGGTTATAACTACAAAAGCTATTACTATAGCTAAAAAGACCCAAACTGTGGTTTTATGCATTTTTAAACTAGGTCTTTTAATAGCCATGACACTGTAATAAATTTATAACTTTATAACAATTAGTTAGTTCCTCAGAAAAGAAGCGCCTTTAAACTTAATCTAGCCTGTTTATGCGCAATGTTGAACGGGGAATAATAAACTTTAGGTTCTTCCTGAGACATACTTGATTACAAGATTTTATGCCATTTATTCTTGCTAATTAGTTTAGATACAAAAGTAACCTGAAGGACAAACTCTCATGCAAGAAGTACGATAATGGATTACGCAAGTTACAGTGTTAATAAGTAAGTTGAACGGCCTAATATTGACTATAATGCTCTGTTTTAAAGTTTCTTTAGCCGCAAATCTTTTATATGCCCGTAGGCAAAATAGTAATAATAACAACTTTACATGATTGGATTAAAATTTAAAACAGGTAAGAAAATTAAAAGCTCTGGCCAGTTTTCTTCTTGCTGCTAACTACCCGTGGGTGGTGCCAAATAGGAATTCAGAATCGCTCTCGCTGGGTATAATTTGGTTGCAAGTTATTAGCTAGTAGTTGTAGCCGCTAAGCAGGAAGGCGAGAAATTATTACTAAATCCGAATACGGATGCATACTAGCCAAGTACTTGTTCTCGCCAAAGCAGTTCTTCATTTTATCACTTTCATTTAACAAGAAAGGCGAACCTTTTTCAAGGTTCGCCTTTCTTAATTTTATAATTATTATTTCGTTACGAAAGCTTAAAATTTGTACTAGCTCGCTTTACGCAACGTTTGCGCAGAAACATAATGAATAAAATCACCAACTGTGTCAAGAGGCACTTCATCCGGAATGGTTATTTTAAAACTTTTTTCCAGTTCCAGGATAATGTCAACAACATCCACGGTATCGAAACCAAACTCCCGGCTTAAATTAGCGTGAGCCTGTAAGCGAGAAGGTTTAATTTCTTTGGTCTTACTAATTATGTTAATGATTTGATGCTCGATGTTTTGAGTACGTGGCATGTCAGGATAAAATTAATGTGTACTGTATTCTTCTACTAGATGCGGTTGAGATTCGATTGGTTGCACGTGTTTCGGCTTCCGACCCATTTTTAACTTAAAGCGTTCACTAATCAAGTACATAGCAGGTACAACTAAAAGGGTTAATATAGTAGCAAAACTTAAGCCAAATATAATCGTCCAGGCAAGCGGCCCCCAGAATACTACGCTATCACCACCCAGGAAGAAGTGTGGTTCAAAGTCAGAGAACAGAGTAAAGAAGTTCAGGTTTAACCCAATAGCCAATGGAATTAAGCCCAGAATAGCAGCTGTAGCCGTTAAAATTACCGGCGTTAAACGGGTTTTTCCTGCCATAACTACTGCTTCTTTCAGCTCATAGCCTTCCCGTTCACGTAGCACATCGGCAAATTCAACCAGTAAAATACCGTTCTTCACCACAATACCCGCCAGCGCTATTACACCTACTCCCGTCATAACAATAGAGATATTCATGTTAAATATGGAGAAACCTAGCAGTACACCAATTAAGCTAAATACAATTTCAGATAAAATAATGAGCGGTTTAGATACAGAATTGAATTGGGTAACCAGAATCAAGAAGATTAAACCAATAGACGATATCAGGGCAACACCCAGGAAATCGCTTGTTTCTTTTTGATCTTCCTGCTGCCCACCAAATTTTACTTCATACCCTTCAGGGGCTTTAAAGTTTGGTAAGGCTTGTTGAATCTCGCCAACAATTTCATTGGCATTATACCCTTCCAGCACGTTAGAGGAGAGCGTAATTACCCGCTTTAGGTTTTTGCGCCGGATACCGCCAAACGTATTAGAATAATCAATTTTAGCCACCGAGGACAATGGAATCTGGCGAATAGCTCCACCCATAGACATATCCCGGAAGGTAATGCGCATATCCATTAAGGCATCGATATTTTTACGGTAAGGCTCGGCGTAACGCACCTGAATCGGGTACTCGTCTTCGTCGCGTTTAAACTTAGACGCCTCGGTTCCAAAAATAGCGGTTCGCAATTCAATGGCTATCTGGGCCGTGCTGATACCTTCCCGGTTAGCCCGTACCCGGTCGATAGCTACGCTTATCTGCGGATTTTTATCTTCTAAATCGGTACGTAAATCTTCAATTCCAGCAATTCCCAGGGAATTAATGTATTGCTCTACGTCTTTAGATACCTTAATTAACTGACCAAAATCTTCACCGGATACTTCAATACTAATTGGTTTACCTACCGGCGGCCCGTTTTGCTCCTGGTCTACGATAATTTCTACTCCTGGAATACCTTTTACGCTTTCCCGAATTTTGTTCAGGTACGTTTTGGTATTGGGGCCGGTGCGCTCCATAAACTCCACAAAAGCCACGGTAACTTTACCTTTGTGCGACTCAGCGGTATAAGACGGCTGCGTAGGGTCGCCGGCACCAATAGCTACGTTTGCAATTACCGATTCTACATCGGGGTTATTTTTACCAATTACGTTATTTACCCGTTGCTCTACTACCTTAGTCAAAGAGTCGGTGACAGATTGATCGGTACCAACGGGCAACGTTAAGTAGGCGTAAACAAAGTTCGGGTCACCTGATGGGAAAAAGTCAACTTTCGGCTGCCGGATAACAGTAAACACAACCGAGAGTATAAGCAGGAAAACTATTGAACCTAACACCATCCAGGGCCGGCTACCTTTTAATACGCTGCGTAAAGTACGTTCATACAAGTTCATGAACTTAGGTAGTACTTTCGTTTGGAAGGAATTAATCCAACTCGTAAACACATATTTATTTAAAGCCACAAAAAGCATAATAAATATGGTAAGGTTGCCTACTCCCCGGAAACCAGCCAAATAGCAAATTCCCGCAAACACCGCCATGCCAATCATAGTATACAGGAACGTTTTGCGCGCTTTTACAGGGTTCACTTCTTTTTTACCCATAAACGACACCGCAAATACCGGGTTAATAATAAATGCTACCAGCAACGAGGCCATTAACGTTATAATAAGCGTAACCGGTAAATAGTACATAAACTCTCCCACAATACCCGGCCAGAATAATAGCGGAGCAAAGGGAGCAACGGTGGTTAAAGTACCCGCGAGCACCGGCACAAAAACTTCACCGGCGGCTGCTTTTGCTGATTTAACAATACTCCAGGGATGTTCGTGGTGAATACGGTGCGTATTTTCAATTACCACAATGGCATCATCCACCACAATACCTAAGGCCAGCAAAAAGGCAAAAAGCACAATCATGTTCATGGAAATACCAAAGAACGATAGCACAATAAAGGCTACGAACATGGAAATTGGCACCGATAAGCCCACAAACAAAGCGTTAGTAGTACCCATAAAGAACATAAGAATAACCGTAACCAGAATAAAACCAATGATAATAGTATTAATCAGGTCATTCAGGCTATGCCGGGTACGGGTTGACTGATCGCCGGTTACCGTTACTTTTAAGTCTTTAGGAAGCGCAGAACCCTGCATTTCTTTAACAATGGCATTAATTTTATCGGATGCCTCAATCAGGTTCATTCCGCTCCGCTTTATCACATTCAGGGTAATAACCGGTTTACCGTCCAAGCGAGCATAGCTTTCTTTTTCTTTAAAGCCATCGACAACTGTGGCAATTTCGCGGAGCGGGATGTTGGCCCCTGGCAATGATTTTACCACAATGTTGCCGATTTCATTCGCATCGGTATATTGCCCTACTACTCGCACAGCACGTTTCATTTCGCCTACTGCAATTAAGCCCCCCGACATAGTCATATTCTCAGAAGCAATGGCGCGTTGAATATCCCCGAAAGTAACTTGCGCGGCCTGCATTTTATACATATCCACGTTTATTTGTACTTCCTGCTCCAGCGCACCTACAATATCTACCCGGTTAATTTCAGATAAAGCTTCAATACGGTCTTGCATAGCCTCAGCATATTGCTTTAACTTATCGCTGGAGTAATCGCCGGATAGGTTAATGTACATAATCGGAAACTCAGAAAAGCTTACCTCCTGTACATCCGGCTCATTAGGCATATCCTGCGGTAAATCAGCTTTTGCTTTATCTACCGCATCTTTTACCTTTTGCTTTGCCACATCTACTGCCACATCGGTGTTAAATTCTACCGTTATCATACAGAAATCCTGCATAGAGTTAGAAGTAACTTTTTTAACGCCCGATAAAGATTTAATTTCTTTCTCAATGGGGCGGGTTACCAGGTTTTCCATATCCGAAGGCGACGTTCCCGGGTAAATAACCCCGGTAATTATCGTAGGGATAACAATGTCCGGAAAGTTTTCTTTCTGGAGGCTATTGTAAGACAGCACACCCGCAATAGTCAGGATCACCGTCATTACATAAATGCTGGTTTTATTGTCAATGGACCAGCTGGTAGGAAAAAAATCTTTTATCTTTTTCATCGGCTTACTTTAAAAAGTAACTGTTTGACCTTCGTACAGATTCTGATAGCCCGTAGTAATAACCTGATCATTTACGGCCAGGCCTCCGGTTACTTCTGCTTTACCGGCATAACTTAAACCAGTCTGTACTTTCTTTTTGCGAACTACATTTTGGCTACCTTCTTTCGTGGCTACGTACACAAAATCACCGGTATCATCTCGCTGCACCACGTTTACGGGTACTACCAAGGCCTTCGGCTTTTCGTAATCTTTTACTTTTATCAAGGCTATCATATTAGGCCGTAGCTCTGATTTAGAACCACCTTTTATAGTCAACTCCACAGGAAAGGATCGAGAAGATGCGTTTATTGCCTGACTAACCACAGTAACTGTAGCTGGAAACTCTTTATTGAGGTCTGGCAGAGCTACTATAGCTTCGTCGCCTTTGTTTATTTTACCCGCATTGGCTTCTGAAATTTCGGCTAGCACCTTCATACTGGAGGTATTTACTATTCGGGCCACCGGCATTGGAGAACCCGGAGTTACAGCTTCACCAACCTTTGGATTAAATTCATCAATTACGCCGCTAATAGGAGCTTTAATAGTATACTGGTCTTTTTGCTGACGTAAAGTAGCCAGACGCCGCTCCAGCGATTCTTTGTTATTCTTAGCGGTTAAGTATTGAATTTCAGTACCAATTTTTTGATCCCAAAGACGTTGCTGTTTCTCAAAAACGGTTTTGGCTAGCTCTAAACCAGTAAGAAGTTCCTGCTCGCTGGTTTCCAGAATTGAAGCATCAATAGTAGCCAGAACTTGACCTTTGGTTACGCGGTCACCTACGTCTACCCGCACACTGGTAAGCACCCCAGGTACTTTAGGGCTTACAACTACGTTCTTATCAAAATCTACCCGACCTTGTACTTCCAGAAAATGGTCAAACGTTTTGGGTTGCACCGGCTGTACTACTACCTGCACGGCCGCTGCGGCTGGAGCATCGGTTTTACCGGTACTTTTTACTTTACCTTCCAGTTCTGTAATTTTGCTTTGGGTTTCGGCTTGCTGTTTCTTTAAAGCAGCCAATTGTTCCTCGGGAGTGCCACCACCTTTCGAGCAGGCCGTAAAACCTACTAAGGCAGCTATAAGAGCTATAGATAGTTGTTTTTTCATCTTTTTATTAGTGCGTATCATTTTTGAATAAATTATTTGTGTAAGGTTCCAGCTGATTTTTGTAAATCTACTTTGGCAATAAGCGCATCGTAAATGGCAGCGTAGTAGTTTGTTTGGGCTTGACGCAGTTCAGTTTCAGCGGTAATTACTTCCAGGTTAGAGCCTACCCCTTCTTTAAACTTGATATTGGTTACGCGGGCTACTTCGGTGGCTAATTCCAGGCTTTCTTTCTGCGACTTAATTACTTGCAAGGCATTCTGCAGATTGGTATTCGATTGGTTTAATTGTAAATCAATGCTTTGCTGCAAATTCCGGAAACCGTTGTCCAGTGTTTTTAAGTTTAACTTGGCTTCCTGGATCTCGTATTTCTTCCGCAAGCCATCAAAAATCGGCACTTGTAAACTCACGCCAACAAAAGCAAAATTGAACCAGTTAGGATAGAATTTTTCGGCTACCTGCGTCTCAAAACGCGCTAAATCCCGGAAACTATTACTCGACCCACTGTAACCATAGCGCCCGTTTAACAATAATTTAGGATAGTAACCCGATTGCTTATTTTTGATATTCAGCTTGGCTAAATCGCGCTGGGTTTCTAAAATAGAATATTCAATCCGCTGGCTATAGTCAAAGTTACTATTAGCTACTATTTGTGCTTCTACTAAGGCATTATCTAACTTATCCGTTAATTCCAACGGCTGGCTCAAATCCATACCCATCTGGAATTTTAGTAAATCTACTCCCAGTTCTACCAAACGAGTGGCTTTATCTTTTTCTACTTTCAGGTTATTATAAGCTACCTGCAGCCGGTCTACGTCAATTTTTTCTGCTAAACCTTGCCGGTTGATTTCAGTAATTTCGCGTAACTGATTTTCCAGCCGTTCTAAATTCCGGTCTAATAAATTCAGGCGTTCCCGAGATACTAAAACTCCGTAATAAGCCTTAGTAACCTGGTCAATCACATCAATTTCGGTTTGTTGCGCCTGCTTCTGCGATAAATCTGTATACACTTTAGCGGCTTTCAGGCCAATCAGGTACGAACCATCGAACAGCAATTGGCTGGCACTAATAGCTGCCGAACCAGAATATTTCAATCCAAAAGCAAGGGTAGTTGGTGGTAATGGATCTGTAGATTCTACAAACTGCGGATCAAGTACTACATTCTGCCCATTATTTAAGGAATTTAAATTATCCGGAGTAATGGTAATTTGCTGTTTTCCTCCTCCGCCAAACATGTTTGGGTCGATCAGCGTTTTTTGCAATACAACGTTATTGCCCACATCCACGGCTCCGTTAATTTGAGGCAAGCCTTGTGAACGAATCTGTCCGATCCGGGCTTTGGCAATTTCATTTTGTAGCTGGGCATTCTTTAAATTAGGCTGATTAGCTAAGGCATAGTCGATACTTTGTTGCAGGCTGAATGCCTGAGGCGCTTGCTGCGCCGTAACAGTTTGGGCGGACCAACTGAAAATACCTGCGAACAGGAGACTGAATAATTGTTTTTTCATAATTTAATCTTGTTCAACAACTTGTTTATATGTATTAATAAGCTTGTACCCTTTTAAACTGGCAATACCCAGCATAAAATGTTCAAGCGTGGCTAACTGCACTTTTTGTAAATCAAACTTATCCGGAGGAAATATTTCGGGATTAAATACATCTTCAATCTGGGCCAGTCGTAACCGGGCAATTATATCTAAGTCAAAATCGCTGCGGTATAAACCTTGTTCTATCCCGTCTTTCAGGTTCCGGGCAATTTGCTGCAGAATAAATTTATTTTTATGCGTGATCCAGACTTGCCAGGCGGGTTGGTGGTATTTCTGCAGATCGTAAAATACCGACGGATGCATACCTGCCAGTTGTTGCCGGATCATCTGCATCATCTGAAACAGCTCTTCAATGGCATTTTTAGCTTGAATAGTAAAACTACCACAGTCTTCTACCATCTTATCTAAGTGGTCTTGCAACATGGCCATAACCAGCTGGTCTTTGTTTTCGAACCACTTATAAAGCGTTTTTTTTGAAACTCCCAGATGTAAAGCAATATCGTCCATCGAAACACTTTTTATACCGTTGCGCATAAACAGCCTAAAAGCTGCTTGTAAAATTTTATCTTTGATCTCCATTTCAATTGCTTCCGGCACAAAACTAAGGAAACTATTTTTGTTTCCAAAGTTTCCAGAGTATAACCTAAAAATTTAGTGTTTGTTTAAAAAGGAACCATCATCTGCCGGATTTTTTGAATATTTTATGCGAAATAGAATTATTATTAGATATTTTGCTCTTTTTTAAAGAACGATTTAAAGGTAGCAGGTGGTTGAAGCTTGGACAAGTTGGAATAAGCCAACTAGGTAGGAATTACCGGTAAAAAGCCGGAAAAAGTCGGTGAATTGTTTCATCGTATTCTATAAAATCCAGACTATCAGAATAAAGATAAACCATATTATTCGTGTTTGATTTTACAGAAACCAGATTTAAGCTTTTTATACCAGTTTGCAGGTTCACTAAATTCTGATAAAGTGTATATTTGTGTCTATGAAGTTTGAAGAATTAGCCCAGGTAGCCCAAGAAGTGGCGACCTTTGAATTAGCCAATAAAGAGCAGTTGGAACAATTCCGGAATTTATATACGGGTCGGAAAGGCCGGATTGCCGATTTGTTTGATGGTATTAAAAACGTTGCCCCGGAGCAACGGAAAGCGTACGGACAGGAACTAAATGCTTTAAAAGAACAAGCCGTAGCCAAATTTAAAGCTAAACAAGAAGAACTGGAAGCTGCCAGCGCTGCTACTACTGAAATTGAATTTGATTTTACCTTACCAGTTATACCGCAAACCCTGGGCACCCGGCACCCCTTAACTTTAGTGCGGGAAGAAATCATCCGCATTTTTGAACGGATTGGCTTTAATCTATCCGAAGGCCCGGAAATTGAAGATGACTGGCACAATTTCTCGGCACTGAACTTTCCGGAAAACCACCCCGCCCGCGACATGCAGGATACTTTTTTTGTTGGCGAAGATGCCGCCATGCTGTTACGTACCCATACTTCCAGTGTGCAGGTGCGAGTGATGGAAAACAAAAAACCACCCATCCGGACCCTTTCACCGGGCCGGGTGTACCGCAATGAAGCTATTTCGGCCCGGGCTCATTGTATTTTTCACCAGGTAGAAGGTTTATTTATCGATAAAAAAGTAAGCTTCGCCGATTTAAAACAAACCTTGTATTATTTCGTGCAGGAAATGTTCGGGGCAGATACTAAAATTCGTTTCCGGCCATCCTTTTTTCCGTTTACCGAGCCAAGCGCTGAAATTGATATTTCGTGCCTGATTTGTAAAGGAGCGGGTTGTAATATTTGCAAACAAAGCGGTTGGGTAGAAATTGGCGGTTCCGGCATGGTAGACTCAGAGGTACTAAAAAACTGTAACATCGATCCGGTTCGCTATTCAGGCTTTGCATTCGGGATGGGTATCGAGCGTATTGCCATGCTGAAGTACCAAATTAAAGATTTGCGTTTATTTACCGAAAACGACGTACGGTTTTTACGGCAATTCGAATCTATTTAAATATTAGCCCCAGACCATAGACAATAGTCCATAGGTCATGGTCCGTGATTGATAGTTTTCATTAAATTAGGACAGAAATAATTTGACTTACTAATTTCCATGTAATAAGAACTATGATCTATGGACCATGACCTATCGACCATCGACTACAACATTAAAACCATTGGAGTAGTGGGAGCCGGTACTATGGGCCAAGGTATTGCCCAGGTTTGTGCCCAGGCAGGTTGCCCTACCATCTTATATGATATTAATCCGGCGGTACTGAGCCAAGCCCGCCGGGCAACCGAACAAAACTGGCAACGAGCAGTTGAAAAAGGTAAATTAACTCCGAGGCAAAAAATCGAAGCCGAAAAGCTGATTGTTTTTACTTCCGACATCCAACAGGTTATCGCTGATTTAATTATAGAAGCGGTAATTGAAAAATTGGAGGTTAAGCAAAACTTATTAACTGAACTAGCAGCCTTCAATGAACCCAGTACCATTCTGACCTCTAACACCTCTTCCTTGCCTATCACCAGTATTGCTGCCAAAATCCCGCATCCCGAAAGAGTAGTTGGCATGCACTTTTTCAATCCTGCTCCCGTAATGCCTTTAGTCGAGATAGTAGCCGGCCTAGGCACCGACCCAAAAGTTACCGATGCCGTTTATGCCATGGCGCAACAATTAGGAAAATCGCCGGTGCGGGTACAAGATTCACCTGGGTTTATCGTTAATCGGGTAGCGCGGCCATTTTACACGGAGAGTTTAAAAATGCTGGAAGAAAACGTTGCCGATGTAGCTACCATCGACGCCTTGCTGCGAGCTACCGGTTTTAAGATGGGCCCTTTTGAGTTAATGGACTTAATTGGTGTAGACGTTAATTTTGCGGTAACCAGTGCCTTATACGACGCTTTTTACCACGATCCTAAGTTTCGGCCAAGCCGTATACAAAAACAAAAAGTAGATGCCGGCTACCACGGACGCAAATCCGGCAAAGGTTTTTATGACTATTCTTAAACGCTTCTTATTTTTTGGCTTTCTGCTAGCAGGTATTTCTGCTTGCGACGAAACCACGGACAATCCTATTATCCCCAACGTACTCGTAAACGAACAAATAAATTTAACGAACATCCAGTACAATTCGCTCCGCCGGGATAACGGGTATGTTTATTTAAAAAGCGGCGTAAAAGGCATTATCTTACTACACAAAACCGGCGATACTTACCTTGCTTTTGAGCGTAACTGCCCTTATCGGCCTTTTGATGAGTGCGCCCAGGTTTCCATGGATCCCTCCGGTTTTTTCATGGCCGATTCGTGCTGCCAATCTGTATTCGACTTGAACGGCTTTGTTACGGGTGGTCCTTCGCCTTATCCGTTAAAACAATACAGTACTTCTTTAACCGGCAACTTACTTTACATCAATAATTAATTTTTCTCATAATCAGGAAGATGCAACAATTTTCATTTTTTTTCGAACAAACAGTTGCACGAACCGGGTTTTTGCCCTAATATTGCATCCGAATTCAACGCTAATTGAGTTCACAAACTCCTCCTTAGCTCAGTTGGTTAGAGCACATGACTGTTAATCATGGGGTCCTTGGTTCAAGCCCAAGAGGGGGAGCTTTAAAATCAGCCACTTACGAGTAAAATCGATAAGTGGCTTTTTTTATTTGCACACAATTTGCACACACATCCAAGTATATTAATTCAGCTAGTTGAAATTACCATCCTTATAATAATTAAGTTTACAGGCCTGTACATCCTTTTTTATCTCAAATCAGTATTTCCCTTTTACATTATATTATTAATCTAAAATGAATAGTTAATTCATTTTAGATTAATGCCCAACTTAACATCTAATTATTGCTATATATTTTGCTATTAAGAGGAAAGTGGGGAGATTAAAAATCAAATGTGATCTAGATCAATATAAGGAAGAATGGTAAAGAATATAAGTAACAATAAGATTTTGTTTGGCATCGACCCCTTAAAGGGTTATCAACTGCACAAAGGATTCCCTAACTGTTGCGACTATCACCAAAAGATACAACAAGATTTGGTTGATGGGGAATACTACTTTAGTTGGAGGCTTTCTACATTAAAAGGTAGAAAAATGACCTTTGAGCGCTTTAGGTATAGAATGTTAAAACATTTGTCCTTTACCGAGCACCATATAACTAACAATATCTCTCAGGAGAATTGGTATGAAGATATAACAGACTATATCTATTATAATGGTAATAGTTTAATGGCTATCAAAGGCTTTAAATTCTATCTCAAATGGACTAAATATTTTATTCAGAAAGCTCCGGAAATCCCGATTCAGAAGCAACAAAGGATAATAGCGTTTATTGATTGGCTTTTGAAACCAGCAGCCGAAAGGGACCGCGATTCAGAAATTAACTTGCAAACGTATCTAAAATGGTCGAAAACGTTCCCTTCCGATATCACTTATGTGGACGAAATTAGGCAACAGGGCTATAATTTAAAAAATATATTTTTTAAAGAAACCCGGTTTAATATATATCTAGGGGAGGAATTTTATGAACCTAAAACAAATTCGGAAACAATAGCCGCTTTGGTGGAAGAGAGCAAGCAAATGTTAAATAGAGTGGAAACTTCTAAACTTTTTGAAAAAGGATCAATTCCCTCAGCGGAGATAATACAAGTTATTAATTCCAATTACCGGCTAAAGAAAAAGGCTTTATTAGAAGAATATAATGAAGATGAAAAAAAGTATGTGGCCCTATTAGATGCTTGGTTAACAACTGAACAGAAGTATATGGAGGATATTACCCGCCACTTAGAAAAAGCTTCCTATTTGAAACAACATTCGTTAGCTTCTGCCAATGACCCAATGGAAGTTATATTAAATCCTACAATCGAAACAATAGAACAGAAACTAGCTTCTCTAGAGTTGGCAGAGAATACCTTTTGTATAGGAATGCCCATGAAGGTGGTTATTAACCATTTCCGTATATTTATGGATAAAAAAAGTAAAAATAGCAAACCTCATCTTACACCGGAACAATTTATCAATTTTATGGAAAGGGCATTTCTGGGTGAAAAAGAAATTCCAAAATTAACCATGAACCACACCAACAGGAAGACAGGATTATTGATTAAAAGATTTCATGAGTTCTATGTCCTAGCCATAACTCTATGGGGGGAAGTAAGTAAAAGAGAAAAATATATGGATTTAGTTGCGGATAACTTTACCAATTGGACGCATAAACAGATCTTCGACAATTTCAAACCAAGTAAAACAAAGGTAAATTGGTAAAAAATTTTGCCCAACTTGCCCAAGATTTTGCCCAAATTGCCCTAAAATAAACAAACCCATAATAAGCCTCTATCATTGCTAACAGAATATAAATAAAACACTGTTAACAATGGAAATCACTTTCGAACAATTACCCCAAGCGGTTGGGCAACTCCTAGTAAAGGTTGACCAAATTGAAAAGCTGCTACAGCAAAACAACTTTTCTACACATTCTGAACCAGAGCAACCGCTTACTATTCAGCAAGCGGCCAAATTTCTTAATTTGGCTGTACCCACCGTTTACACTTTAGTAAGCCAGCAAGTGCTGCCTCATTCAAAGAAAGGGAAACGTCTTTATTTCTCCAAGCCGGAGTTAACTGAGTGGGTTCAATCCGGAAGGAAGAAGACTATTTTAGAGATAGAAGCTGAAGCTACGACTTTCAAGTTTTCTAAAAATAAAAGAGGATAATCAGTGCTGCATCTATATTTATTTTCTTTACCTAATTTTTCTATTAGATGGAATAAAGTTAGAGTATCACAATCTTTTATACGCAGCTATCTTATCCATAAGAAGGTTTACTATTCTATAATATTTGAAAAATATGATGAATGGTATGACTCAATCTTTAGAATGTTTCCCACTAAAATCACAAAAATTTGCAGCCAAGGAGGTGCTTTTAAATGGCTGTAAATAATAAAGATTACAAAGGTAAAAGACCCAGCTTTCAATTCTATCCTTCCGACTGGCTCCGAGATACTGCCTTGCGAACTTGTTCCATTACTGCGCGGGGTTTATGGATGGACATGCTCTGCTTCATGCATGAAGGTTCACCTTATGGCTATTTAAGAGTTAACCAGAAAATCATTCAACCAGGGCAATTGGCAGTTATGGTGGGCCTACCTTTGAAAGACACCATTAAGTGTTTACAGGAATTAGAAGTGGCCGGTGTTTATAGCAAGGATGAATCTGGAGCTATTTATAGCCGCCGGATGATAAAAGATGAATACCTACGCAATATTCGCGCAAAAGCTGGTAGCAAAGGAGGAACCTCTAATTTGCTTAAGCAAAATGTTAAGCAAAAGACTAAGCAAAAGGTTAAGCAAACCGCCAAGCAAAATGCAACCCCTTCTACTTCCTCTTCATTTTCTTCTTCTAATTCTAACAGTAAAAAAAATATAGAATTAGAAAATACGGCGAAGAAAATGTTTGAAGAGGCCCGGTTATCCTACAAAGGGCGAAAACGCGGATTGGAAACAGAATGGGAAAACTTTCGGGCAAAATATCCATCTCAATACCTCGACTTATGCCCTGCTCTACAAACTGCCGTTAATGCTTTGCACATCTGGCATCAAGAGGCAGAAGTTTATAAAGCTAAAGATCCTAAATTCTTCATTCCTGCTTTACCCAACTTTGTTACTTGGATAAACAACCGAAAGTGGGAGGAGGAGATCCCTCCCATTCCTCCCCTCATACTTGTTAAATCAAACCATGGCGCCATTGAGAACCTATCTTTAAGCGAGCGTCTGCAACGCCAAAACCAAAGAATATGAATCAATTTCTACCGCGAACAATTCCGCACGCGTCTGACTTGGAAGCAGCGGTATTAGGAGCAATGTTGTTGGAACAGGAAGGTACCCAGCTCGGACTGGAGCTAATCCAGAACCCGGAAGTGTTTTACCAGAGAAGTCACCAACTTGTTTTTGAAGCTATTCTGGCTACCCATCAGGCGGGCCATAAGATTGATGTCATTACCGTAACGGAGCAAGCCCGAAAATTAGGCACCTTAGATCAAATAGGGAAGGAAAATAGTTTTGGTCCCCATTACATCGTGCAATTAACTAGTCACGTGAATTCCGCCGCGCATTTAGAATACCATATCCGCCTCTTACAGGAGCATTATGTAAGGCGGCAGGTCATCTATACTCAAGAACAACTACTTCGAAAGGCTTATGATGACACCGAAGATCCACTGGAGTTACTAGCCACTAGTCAGGCCAATCTCTTGCAATTAAGTGATATGCTTTGTGTCAAGAAAGAAGAACACGTAAATCAGGTTATGTATCGGAACATGAAAGAGATTGCAGCGAAATTCCAGGGACAAGCCTCCACCGGAATTCCTTCCTGCTGCGATGTAATTACCAAGTTAACAGGTGGCTGGCAAGAATCCGATTTGATAGTGTTAGCGGCCCGGCCTTCTATGGGCAAAACAGCATATGCGTTGGCAGAGGCAAAGCATATAGCCATGATACATCAAATCCCCGTAGCTATCTTCTCGTTAGAAATGAGTAGCGAGCAGTTGGCGAACCGGTTATTAGCAGCGGAAACCCGGGTAAACCTAAATCATATTCGACGTCCCGCTCTCCTTACAGATGAGAAGCTAGTTCAGCTGCAGCAAGGAGTCCATCGATTTGCCCGTGCGCCGCTCTACATTGACGATACCGCTGGATTAACTATTCAACAGTTTCGGGCTAAAGCTATTAAAATGAAAGCCAAATACGGTATTAAGCTAATTGTGGTAGATTACCTACAATTGATGCAGGATGTCACCAGAAAAAGCCACCGGGAACAAGAAATTGCCGCTATTAGCCGGCAGTTGAAGCTAGTAGCCAAAGAACTTAAATTACCCATTATTGCTATTTCACAAATGAGCCGAGAAGTAGAAAAGCGGGAAAGTAAACGGCCGCAGTTGTCTGATCTACGAGAGTCCGGGTCTATTGAACAGGATGCGGATGTAATTGTTTTTCTTTACCGACGGGAGTACTATGCTAAAGATAGGACGGATCCGGAGTGGAAGAATAAAATGGAAATTGTTTTTGCAAAGCATCGTAATGGAGAGTTAGATGACTTGATAATCGAATATGATTTACCAACCATGCGCTTCGGGGATGTGGGCAGCTTATTTAATGATACAGAACTTGAAACTAACGATAGTTATTCTCAAAACATTGAGGATATTTATTACTCTTGAACTCTCCTGAAATATTAGCTCCAATCTGGCATTTATAAAGAGATTATACCAAATTTGAAGGCAAATTTTTATCCCGTTACATTTATTAATAGGCTGCCCATTCTAAATCTGCTCTTATCCGTTCATACATGTGCTGCTGGTCTTCATTTTCAGAAAACTTCCATTAATAGGTACGCGGGCCAAAGGTAGGATGTCGCAAACGCCATTCTACTTTCAGTTGGCCGACGGTTTGGAAAAGGGTAAAGCCGACTGGGCCGATACGCTGATCACCTTGGTAGACAATGTAACGACTTCCTACTGACCGGACGTGTAAGCCTGGTTGCGCCTGGCAGACCAAGCGGATCAATTCCTGGTACTTGGTGGCCATGCCGCCATTCCGGCTTATATGCTAAGCTTCTTTTAGGTATCTAAACAGGACCTGCAGCAGGAAGAAAGCCAATATGACTATGATGATTGTCCAGACGAGAGTTGGCGACATGTTAAGAGGGCACTTATTAAACTGAGTTAGTTAACAAAAGCAATTTATTATATTAGGGAAGAATAACCATTTTTGTAGTAATCTATAACAAGCTAACGAATATAGGTAATCGCTGATGATGTTGCGTTAGGTATTCCTAAATTTATGTAAGCTTGAATAAAAGGAGGTGGTACTCTTAAAAGCGCTTGTTTGAGTGAATGTTCCTGATTTTTCCCACTTGCTGTTTATAATAACAGTAGTATACTATAGTGCGTGTGATTGAAGTCTTTTTAAAGTCATTGTATTAACCAGCAGATTGCTATCTATTTTCTTGTGGAAAGCTTAATTTCTACCTGGAGCGATAACTTTAAACGCTCTTCTCATTGTTACTTAAGAACGAATTAGGAAAGAAAAAATGTACGGCCGTTACTTCCAGGTCTAATGGAATAATCTTCACCTAAAGAAATAAAAAAACAGAAGTAGATGTTAAGAGGACAGCCACTCTTAACCAAGCCTTTTTGGGTGCTTTTAGTACTTGTATTCTATTTCGTATTTAGTATAACTGTAGTATACTATAGTGCGAGAGCCTGAAGCTCATTTTCAGCACTTCATAAACCAAGATTTTAAGAGGCTTGTTCTACTATAAATTATTAACTTATACGCTCACCCATTTACTTCCATTCCCTTCTAATGATAGCTGATAAATTCTATTGGGCCGAGTAGGTTCAGGCCATACAAATCACTGCCTATGAAATTTACTACTTTTACCTGGAAGCTAATTCAAGTACGACATATCCATCCTGGTTCTGGACGGTACGATTTTATTTAGGTTATCTAAGCACCGAATTACTGCATTCCTCAATTCCTGGATATTTGTTAGAGTTAATACAAGGTAGGTACCGGGATCTGCAGTGTTTTTAATCTGCCAAGTGTAAAAAATTGTAAGGGATGTGCGAAGAAGAAAGCCACTCCGAACCTTGCACACTTTCGTGCTTTTTCCTTGTTTTATCCTTTTGGTATTTAGTATAACTGTAATAACTATAGTGCGTGTGATTGATGCTCCATTTAGCCGGTGCAATACTTTGGGCAATGATGGTCATTAACCATCTGGTAAGCCTTTATTTTCTCGATAGCTCAAGTGAATAATCAAGTGCTTGCTAACCCGGCAATCCTGGGGTTACATCAGCATTGTACCTGGCAGGGGAACCTACCTGTGCTCTTATTTTTGGGGAGCGTGCCTAACGGGGTACCACCCTTTCAAACCCTCCCCCGTCAATATATTTCCCCAACGCAAATCTTTTTGACAACTTCAGAATTCGGTACCTACCTTTTATTTTTTTGCGTACACTTATCAAACCTGAAGCAAGTGCCAACAGCTAAACACCTTGTTTTTGACATTTAAGAAGCTGCTCCTGATACGTGCAAGCATCAGTACAGTAAAGGATACTATTTTGTATACTAGGCTCCAAAGCCTTAATTTTGCCCTTAATCTTGATTTATCCCTTGCGTGTAGTAATATATAAGGGAGAACTAAATCTAGGTCGTCTTATTAGATAGAGCCCATCCTTTTGGGCTATACCTCACTCCTATTCTCTTAAAGTTATTTGCCGTTCTATAATGCACCCTAGAACTTGCTTATCGAAATCAAAATTGCCGCAGAGGGCTATATCGGACACTAGCCTCAAGATACCCTACTGTCGTCTATTTACTTACTTGAATCTAGCTCTTTACTTCTAAGGAGTCGAATTAACGGCCTCTGGCTGGCTTATGCTCGTTCCTGGCTTCTTCTATTAAATAGGGCAATCAAGCATTGCGCAACTTTCTACTAAGAATAATCATACCCATTTTCCCACCCCATCTTAAAGTAACATTCCCGATCATAAGCCACCCGGAATCGCAATTTAAAAGGGTAAGTCACTTTAAAAGCGCGATGGAAGTAATAATAGTTTAAAGCATAAACGGTACCCATATGAGTCTGGAGCCCCTCTTGAAATCGTTTACCAAATAATTCCACATCTTCCTCTCCATCGATCTCGCCCTCCATATAGAAGGTATTTTCATCTTCCATGCCGTAACTGTACACCTGTACCATTGATATTTGAATTAATATTCTGAAATGTTTCAGCAATATTAAGAATATTTTAGTTTGTAAACATATATGTATACAAAATTATTTTCTAGTGGGTTGACCTTTATAGGGTGAAACATGAAGCAAGAATTAAGTCGTTTGGGCAGCATCTCAAAAAGATTAGAGCCGAGAAAGGCATGAGTCAGCAAGAACTGGCTGATCGGGCCAATATTGCCAAGCAAACCATTTACCGGATTGAGAATGCGCAGTTTGCCGTGACCTTAGATGTATTGTTAGCCTTGAGTGAAGGCTTAGAAATGCCGTTAAAGGACTTAATGGATTTTCCCATTCTGCCCACCACCTAACTTCTTGTCACAGCAATAACTAGACTTTAGGATTGTTTATATATTTAAAAACAGAACTAGGTAGTTGACAGTTGTTGTTTACCCTGGCTCCTATAGTTAGTTGCATTTCTACTGGTTAAGTATGTCTCGAGAACTGATCTATTTATTGATTTATTAGAATACATATTCCTCTCTTGTAACTACCACAACTTAATTACACTAACAGCAAAAGAAATCTTGTTAAAGCGTTTCTTTAATGCCAGACCAATTCAGAACTAGCATAGCCCCGTTTTACAATTGAACTTAGCAAGCTTTTGCTGATCCTATATGATTCCATTCCGTTTATTTTTTCCCCTTCCTACTGTTTTGAAATTGATATGAAATAAGGTTAAAGATTATAGCCTTTGGTATTGAAGGAAATGAAGTTTGAAGAGGGCGTTTATGTTTAGCAGCACAAAGAACCATCTAGCAGAACGAAGTAAGGGGTAAAAGCCCAGCTTGGCGCCTTTTACAAACTTTCTAAATAATAGGATTATACCTAACCGGTAAACACCTCCAGTATTCCGGAGTTTTCATTCCTTATTACTACATCCTACAAGTCCAAACCTGCCTGTCCTCATTTTACATCACATTTCATTCTTACATCAATCAACTTAGCCACTCACCATTAATTAAAAAATCTTATGACGCCACCAGCCAACCCACTTACCCTTAGCCCAGAATTGATAATCAGGCTCCTGAAAGAAGACCTGAAAAGTAATAAGCTCCTACTGGGCTTAAACCAGCTCGGCATTGTCGCCGAACATTACCACAGTGATCTAGGCAGCATTATCCTCATCCTAATGAACCTTCCAGAAAGCGATGACAATTTATATGCCTTTTATCAGAATCAATTGACCAGTTTCACTTCCCTAGAAACTTCTATCTTCTTTAATCAATTAGATGCCCTGGCGCAAAAATTCTATCAACTGCTTATCGATAGAATCAATTAGACTCTACTCCACTTTCTGCCCAAGGCTTAAATGCTAATACAATGTGGACTAAAGCCAATAACGGAGTAGTAACAAAATTATATTATTAAATTCCCTACTATATTGAATGATTAATTAGAATTACTCTACTGTATTACGAAAATTATATATTATATTTACTACTTTTTGCTTTTCTGAAAGCAATACCTGAAATCACCTGATATGGCGTCTTCCAACTTCTTTTTTCTAGAAGAAGAATTTCCGATTTTATTCAACATAGGGCAATCGGCTGAGTTTTACTTGCACCAAGACCCAGTGGCAAGTCTTTTTAAGATTCGGTTGTTTGGCGAGCGCTTAACGGAGAAGCTCTTTGAGGAACATAATCTACAGTTTCCTTACGAAAATTCTTTTCATAACCGGATAAAAACCCTCGAGCTGGAGCGGGTACTACCAACCAATATAAAAGACCTGTTCTTTCATATCAAAGAGAAAGGCAACGTAGCCGTACACCAAAACAAAGGCTCCATAGATGATGCCAAGCACGGCTTGTTTTCCGCCTTTAAACTGAGCAAGTGGTTTTACGAGACTTACTCCCGGAATAATCAAGATATTTCGGGAGTTAAGTATCAGGTACCGGCTATACAAGATACCCGCCACGCTTTACAGGAACTGGAAACCAGTTTTAAAGACCTCCAAAGCAAGTTTACCCAACTGCTGGAAGAACGGGAGACCAAAGGCTTACCGGAAGAAAAGCAGCAGGCTATTCAGCAGCGTTCGGAGAAAGCTGCCCGCAAGATAGAAATGACCGAGGCAGAAACCAGGGATTTGATTGATGCCCAGCTACGCAAAGCCGGTTGGGAAGCGGATACGGCAACGCTTAACTATAAGCTGAAAAAGACTTTACCCCAAAAAGGAAAAAATCTGGCTATTGCCGAATGGCCGGCTAGTTCAAAATGGGCGGATTATGCTTTGTTTATTGGTTTGGAGCTGTACGGTATTGTAGAAGCCAAGAAATACGCTCAGGATATTTCTACCAACCTCGGCCAATCCAAAATATATGCCGAGTTGGTACAGGCCAATCATAATGCTGTATTTCTGGGAGAATGGCATAAATACAAGGTACCTTTTTTATTCTCTACCAACGGCCGACCTTACCTGGAACAGATTAAAACCAAAAGTGGTATCTGGTTTTTAGATGTGCGTAAAGCCGAGAACCATGCCAAGGCGCTGCAAGGCTGGTATTCGCCGGAAGGATTAATCCGATTGTATAAAGCAGATGTTGAGGAAGCTAACGCCAAGCTCACCAAAACCAATCTTGATTTTCTGGAAAGCAAAGCCGGCTTAGGGTTGCGTAAATACCAGATAAATGCCATTCGGGCCGTAGAAGAAAACCTGGTGCAACATCCGGAAAAGAAACGAGCCTTACTGGCCATGGCTACCGGCACCGGTAAAACTCGCACCATCATTGGCCTGTGTTATCATTTAATCAAGTCGAACCGGTTTAATCGCATTCTGTTTCTCGTGGATCGGACTTTACTAGGTACCCAGGCCCTGAATGCTTTTAAAGATAACAAGGTAGCCGACCTGAATACTTTTGCCGAAGTGTATGACATTAAAGGCTTAAAAGATGCCCTTCCGGATATAGATAGCCGCCTGCATTTTGCCACGGTACAAAGTGTAGTTAAGCGTTTATTTTACAACGATTCTACAGTAGATATACCCGCCGTAGACCAATACGATTGCATAATTATTGATGAAGCCCACCGGGGTTATTTATTGGATAGAGAATTAGACGAAAATGATTTAGCTTTTAAAGACCAGCAGGATTACATCAGTAAATACCGGATGGTGCTCGATTATTTCGATGCCTACGCCATTGGCTTAACCGCTACTCCGGCTTTACATACCACCAGCATTTTTGGTCCGCCGGTTTATACGTACTCTTACACCGAAGCTGTGGTAGATGGCTTCCTCATCGACCACGACCCGCCGTATATCATCCAGACGAAGCTCAACCAGGAAGGCATTGTCTGGAACAAAGGCGAGAAACCCAAAGCTTACGACCAGGAAAATAATGAGATTATTGAGCTGGACCAGTTAGAAGACGAATTACAGATTGATGTGGCCGGCTTTAATAAACTGGTAGTAACCGAAAACTTTAACCGCACGGTTCTAAAACAACTGGTAAAAGAACTCGACCCGGACGGCGAGGAGAAAACCCTTATTTTTGCCGCTACCGATAACCATGCCGATGCGGTAGTAGCCTACTTAAAAGAAGAATTTAAAAATATTGGCGTAGACGTACCCGATAAATCTATTGAGAAAATAACCGGCAATTGCCATAACCCGCAGGAGCTGGTAAACCGTTATAAAAACGAAAAATACCCCAACATTGCCGTTACTGTAGATTTACTCACCACCGGTATCGATGTGCCCGCCATCTGCAATATTGTGTTTCTGCGCCGGGTAAAATCCCGGATTTTGTACGAACAAATGCTGGGCCGCGCTACCCGCCGTTGCGACGAAATAAACAAAACCACTTTCCGGATATTCGATGCCGTAGGTATTTACGACACCTTGAAGGATTACACCCAAATGAAACCGGTAGTGGTAGACCCCAAAACCACTTTTACCCAATTAACCGAAGAGCTAAAAGAAATCGACAATAACGAACGGGCAAGAAAGCAACTGGAGCAAATTATTGCCAAACTGCACCGGAAGAAAAGACTTATTACCGGCCACGAAGAAGAAAAATTTAAATATAACGCCGGTGGTTCCGACCCGGATACCCTGATTAACTTTTTTAAGAATGAGCCCGTTTCCCAGAGCCTGCACAAAGCCTTGCAGCTATCGGGTTTGTGGCAGTACCTCGACGAGTTAAAACCAGCTTCCTCAGTGATGTACGTGTCGGAACACCACGACGAGTACCTGCGCACCGAAATTGGTTACGGCAAAGCTAAAAAGCCGGAAGACTACCTGGAAAGCTTTACCCAATTTATTAAAACCAACCCGAACAGGATTGCTGCGCTGGATATGGTGTGTACCAGCCCGAAAAACCTAAACCGGCAATCGCTAAAAGAATTATATTTAGCTTTGGACCAAGCCGGCTTTAACCAGAAAACAATCCGGACAGCCTGGAAAGAAGTAAAAAAGGAGGACATTGCGGCCGATATTATTTCCTATATTCGGACTCTGGCCATGGGTAATTCCCTCATCAGCCACGAAGACCGCATTAAAAATGCCGTGAAAAAGGTACAAGCCATGCGCCCCTGGAATAAAACCCAGGAGAAATGGCTGGACCGTTTCGAGAAGCAATTGCTGCAGGAAAGCATTCTGCAGCTCGAAGACCTGGATAAGTCCCCATTTGCCGATGACGGGGGCTTTTTGCGCCTGAACAAAATATTTGATAACCAACTGGAAGAGGTTATCTCTACCCTGAACGAACATTTATATATTCAAACTGCTTAAAGAATGAGTGCTGACGAAATTGCGAATAAACTCTGGAACCTGTGTAATGTATTACGTGACGACGGCGTTACCTATCACCAATACCTGAATGAATTAACCTATATTTTATTTTTACGCCTCTCGGAAGTAAAGAAATTTGAAGTAGATATTCCGGAAGAATACCAATGGTCTAGGTTAAAAAGCATTACCGATAATAAAGATTTATTTGATAGGTACCGGGAGATGCTAGCTACCATTAGTACCAAATCGAATAATGCGGCGATAAAGGAAATTTATACCAACGCCTCATCTACCCTGCGTAAGCCGGTAAACCTGCGCACCCTTATTACCAGCATCGATGCCATTGATTGGTACGATGAACACGAACAAGACAAAATTGCTACCATTTACGAGGAACTGCTGGAGCGCAACGCCGGCGAAAAGAAAAGCGGGGCCGGTCAGTATTTCACGCCCCGGCCGTTGATTAACGTAATGGTAGATTTAATTTCCCCGAAAGTAGGTGAACGCTGGAACGACCCAGCCGCCGGCACCTTCGGTTTCATGATTGCCGCCGACCAGTACCTCCGCGAAAAGACCGATAATTATTACGACCTGGACGATAAACAACGGCAGTTCCAGATAAACGAAGCTTTTAGCGGCTGCGAACTGGTGCAGGATGCCCACCGCCTGGCCCTCATGAACGCCAAACTGCACGGTCTGGAAAGCCGCATCGAAATGGGTGATACCCTTTCGGAATTAGGCAAGAGCTTCCGGAATTACGATGGCGTGTTGGCTAACCCGCCCTTTGGCACTAAGCAAGGCGGTGAACGCCCTTCCCGCGATGATTTAACCTATCTATCGAGCAACAAGCAGCTCAACTTTTTGCAGCACATTTACCGTTCTTTGCACAAAAAAGGCGGTGCCCGGGCGGCCGTGATATTGCCCGACAACGTGCTGTTTGAAGACGGCGATGGCCGCAAAATACGCCATGACTTAATGAACAAGTGCAACCTGCACACCATCCTACGATTGCCCACCGGAATCTTTTATGCCGCCGGGGTAAAAACCAATGTGTTGTTTTTTGAGCGCGGCAACACTGAAAATGGCAATACTGAAAAAGTTTGGTTTTACGACATGCGCACGAACGCACCAAGCTACGGCAAGCGCACGCCTTTTACCCGTTTTGCTTTCGCTGATTTTGTAAAAGCCTATACTGGTGGCATTGAAATTACCGAAGTGAAGGAAGCTTTTGATGGTAAAGTAGACCACGAAAAAAGAGGTTTGGTGCAAGATGAACGCTGGAGTTGCTTAACACGGGAAGATATTGCCAAAAAGAACGACTCTCTGGATTTAGGATTGATTGCCGATGCTAGTTTTAGCAACGATGCTAATACTGATGAGCCTATAGATATTGCGCGAGAAGCTGCCGAAGAATTGAAATCTATACAAACTGAGTTAAATAGTATAATGGCGTTGTTGGGATGAGAGGAAAAGAATTACCTGAGAATTGGGTAGAAGCATCTATTTCAGAGTTCATAGCCAATGATGGCATTTTCATTGATGGTGACTGGGTAGAATCAAAAGACCAAGATGTAAATGGAGATGTACGGCTAATCCAGTTAGCCGATATTGGTGTAGGGGAATTTAGAGATAAATCTTTCAGATTTTTAACTTCTGAAAAGGCAAAAGAATTAAAGTGTACTTTTTTAAATGAGGGAGATATTTTAGTTGCACGCATGCCCGATCCTTTAGGTAGAGCATGTATTTTTCCATTATCTGGAAAATATGTGACTGTGGTTGATGTGGCGGTTATTAGACCTGGTCAAGATGGAGTAAATCCAAAATGGCTAATGTATATTATAAATTCTCCTAAAATTCAAAAAGAAATTTATGAATTAGCCTCTGGTTCAACCCGACTTAGAATTTCAAGAGGAAATTTATCTAAAATCTCCTTCCCACTCCCACCACTTGCCGAGCAAAAACGCATTGTAGCCAAACTGGATGAAGCCTTTCAGCACCTAGATGCCCTGAAAGCCAAGCTGGAACGTATTCCAGAGCTTCTTAAAACCTTCCGCCAAGCCGTCCTCACCCAAGCTGTAACTGGTAAATTAACGGAAAAGTGGCGAGAAGTAAATGCGAATATTGAATCAGCAAATGAACTTCTTCTGAGGCTTAAAGAACAAAGGGCTTTTAATTATATGGCTCAATGTGATGATGCTACAAAAGCAGGTAAAAGAAAGCCACGTAAAATATTCTTAGAAGAAATTCCTGAAATAGACTATGGCATAACAACCGATATTCCAGAATCTTGGACAATAACAAATATTGAATTTCTTGCCTTTGTTACCAAGCTTGCAGGTTTTGAATATACAAACTATATAAAATATGAACAGTCAGGTGAAATACCCGTTGTTCGCGCACAAAATGTGCAAATGGGCAAATTTGTCGAAGACAATCTTGTATACATTGATAAGGAAACTTCTGACTTTTTAGAAAGATCTCAATTACATGGACGAGAACTTTTAATGGTATTCATTGGTGCTGGAACAGGTAATGTATGTTTAGCCCCAAATGATAAGAGATGGCACCTTGCACCAAATGTTGCTAAAATTGATGTAGATGGTATTAGTGTAGAATATTTGAATTACTATTTACAATCTTCAATAGGATTCGAGAATGCAATGTCATTTGTAAAAGCAACAGCTCAACCAAGCCTTTCTATGGAAACTATCAGGCAAATAGTTGTTCAATTACCTCCACTAGAAGAGCAAAAAGAAATCGTCAAGAAAGTTGATGCCCTATTTTCCAAAGCTGATACAATTGATACTTATTATACCGGTTTAAAGGAAAAAATTGATAAGCTCCCAAATGCCCTTTTAGTTAAAGCTTTTAGAGGTGAACTGGTGCCCCAAGACCCCGAAGATGAACCAGCGAGCGTGTTATTGGAGAAGATAAAGACAGTCAAAGAGAAACAAACACAAGAAAAGAAAAAATATACTCCTAATAAAACAATAAGAAGTGGTCCAGAACAAATGAAGAAGAATCTAAAGCCAGTTAAAGATTATAAAGAATTTTTGGAAAGACTTAATAATATTGGTGGAAGTGCAACACCAGAGCAACTCCTAATCGAGTCTGCTTTAGAAAAAGACGTCGATTCATTTTTTGAGTTTTTAAGAGAAGGAAGAGACTCCGGTAGTCTAGATGTTCCAGTAGGAAAAAGTGGTACAATCAATATGATTATCAATGCGGATTGACAAATTAGAAATTAAAAGTTCTTGGAAGAATTTAGAAGGGTTTACAGTAGATTTTGATGAAGCGCGTGATGTTGCAGTTCTAATTGGTAGAAATGGTTCGTCCAAAAGTAACCTACTTGAAGCACTTATTTGGATATTTCGAAATATTGATCTTAAAGCATCCTCTAAATTTTCTTATTCTATCCAGTATAGAATAAATGGTTCTGAGGTTCGCATTCAGTCAGAAGTAGACCAACAAGCAAGGGGAGAAGTTAATGGAAAGCTTGTAAATGCCTTACAACTTCGGGATAAGTGGACACCACGATATCTTGTTGGATATTATTCTGGGACCAGTGATCGATTTGCTGAATTATTTGAAAAACATGATAATTTGGCTTTAAAGGAAACACTGGAGAAAAATGCTAGTGAATCTTTAATGTTTCGCCGTTTTATTTACGCACGCCCTGAGCATGGGTTATTTGCGCTGCTTTCCTTTTACTTATCGGAGGATGAGGAAGTAATGAAGTTCCTTGAAGATTTGCCTAGAATAGAGGCATTTGATTCTGCACTTTTGATACTTCATAAGCCCCCTTGGGCACCAACAAATGCCAAAGCTGAGGACTTTTGGGGTGCTAAAGGCCCCGTTAGAAAACTATTAGAAAGTTTTCGTAGAAATAGTTTAGCTCCATTTAGTAAACTAGAGCCTGCTGACAATAAGAATCGAGGAAAGCGAGAAGTAATGTATTTATATCTTCCAGATATAAATGCTCTTCATTCATTAGCTAAGGAATACGGAAGTGATCCTCGCACCTTTTTTCAGGCTCTTGACACTATGCGGATTAGTCAATTAATACGTGATGTAAGAGTTCGAGTAAAAATAAAGGGATCATCAAGTGCAATTCACACTAGACAACTAAGTGAGGGCGAGCAGCAACTTTTAACTGTATTGGGATTGATGAGGTTTACCCGAAACGAAGATTCATTGTATCTATTAGACGAACCTGATACACATCTTAATCCAGCATGGGGACTAGAGTATTTGGATAAACTTCGAAAAATTGGTGGTATTGAAAAGAGAAGTCATACAATACTTGCCACACATGATCCACTTCTTGTATCAGGCTTACTAAAGCAGGAGATAAGAGTTATGCACCGATCTATGAATAGTGGAGTGATAGCTATTGAACCTGAAGAGAGCCCAAGAGGTACAGGTGTAGCTGGAGTATTAACAAGTGAACTTTATGGATTAGAGAGCCAACTCGATAAATTTAGTCTGCGTGTTCTTAAACGAATTTATGAAGTTTCATTGATGAAGGACTATCCATTGCGCCATCAACACCTTAAAAGACTTCGTAAATTAGTTCCTGGGATTACACCCACTGACTATTCTCCAGATCCCTACAGAAATATCGCTAAGTTAGCTTACGAACAAACCCTTGCTCTAATTTTAAAATCTGAAAATAATAATGATTTGAAAAGAGAAGCAGTAGATCGACTTTCAAATATGTTATATAGTGAGACAAATGGTTCAAAGCTATGATATACATTAACTCGACTAAAATAAACCCTAATTGGGAATGGATACAGAAAGCTCGTGAGTTGACTGATGAACTTCAGAGTAAAATCACACCTTCAGAAAAGATGGCTTTCATTGAAGCAAATAGAGAAAACACTTGGGGTAATCAAAATCTTCGCAAAGCATTAATTGAAGTTATCGGCAATAAATGCTGGTATTCAGAGGTTCCACTAGAAGGGGCTGATTCAAATATTGATCATTTTCGTCCTAAAGGACGTGTAGTTGAAATTGACTGCCATTCTCTTGAAAAAACAGGTGAAGTATCCATTGGTTATTGGTGGTTGGCTTTTGACCATAAGAACTTTCGTTTAAGCTGCATTCATTCAAATCAAAGAAGAGTAGACAACGATACAGAGGGTGGGAAAGCGGACTTTTTTCCTGTGCGAGGAGAAAGGGCACCGGAAGGTACCGAGTTAGCATTAATCAGGGAAGATGTTCTTCCCATCGATCCATGTTCTAAAAGTGATATGGCTCTAATATGGTTTGGCCCAGACGGGAACTTAGGTATTGCAAAGCCTACAAAGGTACCAACACCATTTCAGGAGCAACGAATTAAAATTACTAACTGGTTATTTCATCTAAACAAGCAAGATGTACATAAAAGGCGAGTAGAGCATATGGAGGAAGTTCGAATAGCATTGAAAAATGCCGATACCGCATATAAACTTTGGAATCCCGAAAGCTCTTCGCCTGACTTAAGTTCTAAGTCCAGATTTGATTCAATACTTGATGATATTGAAAGGTTAACTGCTGATAATGCTCCATTCGCTGGTGCTAAACGCTGTGCAGTTGCTCTTGCTCGTTTATATTATTTTACCTGGATGGATGAATATTTACCGAATTATCGATAGGTATTTACTTTTTACAAAACCAATAATTAGAGTTATTAAAACCTCTAAAAATTTCACTTTTTAGATAATTAATTTCATAAATGCAATATTATAACCTCCAACGACTAGTATTTGATCATTTATCCAAGAAGCACCAAGAAGATAATTCCTTTACTTTTTCAGTAAGAAGGAAATTCTCTCCAGGAAAAGAAAACAACTATTTTATAGGTACTGAAAAGACTGGCTATTTTGGGTTTACCTTTTGGTTATTCCCTTGTTATTATCCTGGAGCAGCCATCGATGCAACTTTGTTTGTCTTTGATAGAATTAAAGATGACTCATTTAGGTTGTTTTTCCAGTTTTTCACCAGCCGTAACCCAAAGGACGAACCAAATGAAGCTACCTTAGCCTTGGAACCGGAAATATACAAACGTGCAATTGAGGCAGGCTTAAATGTTTACCGAAACAGCGCGGAAAAAAAAATGGCTCATACCAATATCTATAAAAAAGATGCTATTCCCTTTGAGGAAATGGAAGCCATTCTCGATGAGTTCATTTCAGAAATCAGGAGTATTATGGAGCCCAGTATACAGGTAGTAAAAAGGAAATATCCTAATTGGAACGACGGAACCATAACGAAGCAAGCATTTGACAAAAATGTAAAAAACCTTTTGAGTAAGATTAATCAGCCTGTTTCAGAGGTGGGAAACCTTCCAGTAGTTAACGAGGATACGCAAGAGGCTCCTACCAAACCAAACAACATTAATTACTGGTGGCTAAACTGTAATCCTTCTATGTGGAAAATAGAAGATTTTGAAGTTGGGCAGGAGCAAACGTATACCACCCACAACAGTAAAGGCAATAAGCGCAATGTTTACAAAAACTTCACCCAGGTTCAGCCGGGTGATTTACTAATTGGTTACGAATCTACTCCTACCAAACGCATAAAAGCTATTCTGGAGATTACCCAAGGAGCCCATATGGATGATGATGAAGGAGAAGTAGTTGATTTTAAAATAGTCTCCTTTGTACCCAATCAGGCTGACTGGCTCCAGCTTAAAGAACTTCCGGAGCTGGCTAATAGCCAAATAATGCGCAACAACCAGGGAAGTTTGTTTGAGTTAACCCCCGAAGAGTACCTGGCTATTTATACGCTAACTCAAAAAAGTCCGGGAGCAAAAGCAGATACTTATACCTTAGAAGAGGCCGATAAAGAATTATTCATTGATAAAACCACCATTCAGCAAATTCAAGCATCCCTAAAGCGTAAGAAGAATATTATTCTGCAAGGTGCCCCGGGAGTAGGGAAAACCTTTTTTGCCAAACGCCTGGCTTACCTGCAAATGGGTAAAAAAGATAACAGCCGGGTAGAAATGATTCAGTTTCACCAGAGTTACGGCTACGAAGATTTCATCCGCGGTTTCCGGCCCAACGAAGAAGGTAAGTTTACCTTAACCAATGGTGTGTTTTACGACTTCTGCCGTAGAGCCTCTAATGATGCCGGCCATGACTACTTCTTCATCATCGATGAAATTAACCGGGGCAACCTAAGTAAAATTTTTGGCGAGTTACTCATGCTCATTGAACAGGACAAACGAGGAAAAAACTTTGCAATTCCGCTTACCTACCGCAAAGAAGGTGAGGAAAAGTTCTTCGTTCCCGAAAATGTGTACATCATCGGTACCTTAAACACCGCCGACCGCTCCCTGGCCCTGGTAGATTATGCTCTTCGTCGCCGTTTTACCTTCTGGGACATCGAACCCCGATACGAAGACAAATTTACCAACCACTTACAACAACACGCTATTACCGACGACTTAGCCACTGCCATTGCGCAAAACCTAACCACCTTAAATTGTAAAATAAAAGAAGATAAAGATCTGGGCGTCGGCTTTATGGTGGGGCACAGCTATTTCTGCAATATCCCGAAAGATAAATTTGAAGCAACCAGCTGGTATAAGGAAATTGTAGACCAAGAAATCATTCCCCTACTAAAGGAATACTGGTACGATAACCACGCGAAAGTACAGGAAGCCAGAACCCTCTTATCGCTTATTTAATGAATATTCCGGTTCAGAATATTTATTATTTACTGGCTTATGCCTGGGACCGCCTGGAAGAAGCGGAAGCTTTTAACCGGGGCACAACCTCTTTCCAGAACATATTTGACTTACTGGCTAAAGTACTGGTAAACGGTACCACCCATTTACTAAAACGAGGTCTAGACCGCAACTACCAGGAAGAAGAAACCCTCACCAGTAAGCTCCGGGGCAAAGTCTTATTCCAGCAATCCATCAAAGAGAATGTTCTGGTAAAAGCCTCGGCCTACTGCGCCTTTGATGAGCTGAGCTACGACATTCTGCACAATCAACTCCTGAAAGCCACCTTAAAACGTCTTACCAAGGAGCAAGCCTTAGATAAATCCATTCAGGACGAAATCCATTTACTATTACAACGCCTACCCAACGAAATAACAGCTAAACCCGTTAAGCTTTCGGATTTCAAGCGGGTGCAACTGCACCGCAATAACAACCACTACAAGCTCTTACTCTCCATTTGCAAATTAATCTGGCGAGAGCTCTTAAGCACCGAAGAAACCGGTGAATTCCCATTTAAAAGTTTTGTGGAAGATGAAAAACGGATGGCCAACTTATTCGAGCGCTTTTTATTTAACTTCTACAAAAAGCACCTACCCTCTAATGAGTGGCTTGTAAAACGTGAAACCCTCACCTGGCAGTTGCAACCCTTACTCCATTCAGATGACCTGAATTACATTCCCGCCATGAAAACCGACATTAGCCTGGTTTCAAAGGACAGGTACATAATAATGGATGCCAAGTACTACCCCGAAGCCTTAAAAGGCCAATACAACAAAGAAAAAATCATCTCCCCCAACCTTTACCAAATCTTCTCCTATACCCAAAATCTCACCAATGCTTACAACAAGCAAATAGAAGGCATCCTCATCTACCCGGAAGTAACTAAAGTCCTTTCTTTATCTTACAAATTTCAGCCAGGCAATAAGGCACATATAAAAGTCTGCACCATTAATCTGAACCAAGCTTGGCAAGGTATTGAATCGGATTTACTGAAAATTGTGGGTTATTGAATATGCTTTTTATAAAGTGTATGTTATTGAAAATGTAAACTGGATTGTTCAATATTCCTTCAATGAACAGGCTTACATGAAATTTTAAATATTTCTATTCAAGTAACTTTGATTTTAAAGCAGTGTTTATCCGGAAAGAATATTTACCTCCTTTATCTCCATATCCAATAAGAATACTGTCAGCACCATTATAGGTTAACTTCATCATTGGTTCATCTGTATGGATACAAGCAATTGCTTTACCATTACCCAGATTCCAAAACCTAATGGTACGATCATCACTGCTGCTTATGATAAGATTATCTTCTAATATCAAAGAGGTAATTGATCCATTATGCCCCCTAAAACAATGTAAAGGCTTACCTTCTTTTAGGTCCCAGCTTCTGATGGTCGAATCTCCGCTACCGCTTAATGCAACATCACCCGAAATTCCTAAACAAGTTATGGTTCTGGTATGCCCTCTAAAGACGTGCAGTGGCTTGCCTGTAGAAAGCTCCCAGCTTCTCACTGAAACATCATGCCCCTCCATCTCTAATGCATGATTGTTATGATAGCCACTGCCACTGATTAGAATATTGCCTTTTTTACAAAAGCAGGATACACTAGTAGCGTGGCCAGTAAAGATATGTAATGGCTTACCAGTAAGTAAATCCCAACTAATTAGTCTGGTATCATGGCTACTGCTAATAGCTACATTTTCCAATACTAATAAATCAGTAAGTTTTTCGGCATGAGCAGGATCTTTTTCTTTTACAAATTCTAGTGTATTTAGGAAATCATCATCTGCTATATCATTAACATATTTTCCGGCTTTTTGCTCGCTTACCTTCGGGTTTAATTCCCAAAATTTTATAGAATGATCCCCTTCTTGCCCACTACTTACAATAATATTTTCTATTAAAGTTAGGTGCTTGAAAGAGCCAGAACTAGGCACATAGAAACTCGAATAATCATAAAGCGGTTTGCCAGTATGTAGTTCCCAGGTTTTTAACCCTTCTCCCCCTCCGGTGATCAATTTCTTTCCGGTTACTATTAAACTATTTACACTACGGCTATAAAATGAACGCAGCTCTTTACCTTTGTACAAGTCCCAGCTTATAATTCTATGATCCCACCCACTGCTAACAATAATATCATCAGCAATGGTTAAACTGATAATAGGACGATTATGGCCTGTGTAGGTGTATAGATTTTGACCGGTAAGTAAATCCCAACTTTTTAGGGTTCTGTCTCTACTACCACTTACTACAATTTTGCCTTCCACCGCCAAACAGGTAACCATTTCGGAGTGACCTGAGAAAAAATGCACCACTTTCCCGGTAGTTAAAGACCAGGATTTAATAGAGCCATTATAGCTACCACTTATTAAAATATTTCCCGAAACAACCAGGCTGGTTACACTTCCCGTATGTTCTGCAAAAACGTGTAAAGCCTCCCCAGTATATAAATTCCAACTTCGCAAGGGTTGGTTTTCATCATTGCAACCGCTAATCAACATATCCCCGGCAATTACCAGATTAGTAACTACCCCCATTTTATTACCAGAAGTGTAAAGCAAACTACCTGTGTTTAAGTCCCAGGCACTTATATATCCCCCATTAGATGAATCATGGTAACATCCCCCACAAGCCAAAAGGTCATCCTTAGTTGCCATATGCAGGACAGGTCCTTCTTTTTGCACCAGTGAAATTAACGTTTTACCATCTATTTTACTTATTACCTTTATAACCCCGCTGTACAAGCCTATTATTATATAATCTTTCCAAATCAGCATATCCTCTATTATATCCGGTTGTCTATAATTATTTATTAAACTTCCAATCCGGTAGTAAGGAGTGTCAATAGGAATACAAAAGCTGTTAGTTAATTCTTCATTTAATGCTACTAAAAAGCTACTAGGTAACTCGTTTAAGTGATTTCGTAGACGTTGGTGTAGCTGCAAAGCCACGTTTGTTTTGTCAATATTTAGTATTTCCTTAGTCAGCAGGAGGGCTTTATAAATCAGGTCGGTTGCATGTGCCCGACCCGGGAAACGTTGGAAATCCTCCAGTAAAGCCTGGGTACTGGTATTCAAAAGTTTACATTTCAACCATTTAAAATTTGAGAGCAAGGCGTATGCTCTGGTACTCTCTCCTGCTTTTAATAAATGGTCTATATAAAACCGCCAGGCATATTCTTCCGGTAAATTATACGGATCTGACCAAGCCGAAATTAAATTCTGATGGTAATTGAGAGCGTTATCCCCTAAGGTATTTTGGTAATAACTAAATAACGTTGGATGAATAGTTATAAAGCCTTGATGATAGGAAAGCAAAGCATATTTAGTTAATTGCTGCAGTTCTATTTCCGTTTCAGCGATATGAGTACCCCATAGGTTGCTTATAATTTGCAGCGGTATACCCTCATTTTCAAATAAAGTACCTAAAGCAAAACACAGGTTTTGTTGATAGGGTGTTAAGGCGTTAAGACTATTCTGGATTACACATTTTACAATGGCGTCATCATTGGCTTTAAAGCTGTTTGATACAGGATTGTTTAAAATTGACTCATCTTGATATTTAAGAAATAGTTTTAAAATTTCAGAATAAAAGTTTGAGTTATCTGTTGTGTTTAAGTAGGCCTGTTGTAGCAACCGTAGTAACAAGGGATTGGACCGGGCAGCTTTAATTAATTGCTCCTTACTATTTCTCTCTTTAAAATTTAATTCTTTATCTTCTTTTAAAACCTGCCTTGCTTCTGCATACTCCAACCCTTCTATATTAAAAGCAACAGCATTCGTATCATGGACTACTCTATCACTGGATGTAGTTATTAGCCTTACTGTATTCAAATCAAACCTAGGAAAAACCTGAGAATGTAAATAATCTTTTAAAAAAGGAGCTGCCTGCTGATATGCCTTTACATTATCAATTACCAGGAAGTAATCTCCTTCTTCTAATAATTGAGCCACATCTCTACTTCCATATACCAGTTCAGATAGTACCTGTTCTTTTCCCGTCATAGTCGAGTAAAGCTCCGTGAGTACAGATAACTCATCTTTAGTCTCCTTTAATGTAACCCACAAAATACCATCCGGAAAGCATTTTTTTATGGATTCATCATGACACAAGGCTATAGCTAAACTAGTTTTCCCATTACCTTCTGCTCCCACTAAAGCAATTGGCAAGGCCTCGCGTTTACCTTTAGAAGAGAGTATTAAGGATCTTATGGATTCATAAATCTTGGGACGATGTACATACCCATTTGGCATAGCGGGAGCCATTAAAACAGGAGGTATTACATGACATTTAATGCACAAAGTAGAAATAAATAGCTCCCAATTACTATCTACATCGAAGATAAATTCATCTGCCTCATTAAAACGCCAATTGTTATTAATACCTATTTCCGAGCTGCCTTTAACCAGAAAATAAGGTAATCCTATTTCTTTTGCAAATTGCCAAGCTAATTGAGCATAACTAGACTTAAGAAATTCAGGTGTAATTATTAATATTAAACACTCTATTTTACTTAAAGCGTAAGGTAAATTTGTACGCGGCCAATCATCTGGGTTATCACTATATTCTCCTTCCCCGCTATGATTTCCATATCTGACTTTCCAAAACCTTAAATGGGAACTCCTTTCATCCTGCACTAGTTTCTCTCGCAAGTTTTGAACAAAAGTAGTTCCGTCTTTTTCAGAGTAATAGATATAAGCATTAAAGGGTTTATTTGGATACATACAACCAGGTTAGAGCCACAGATAATTATTTGAAAATTTAATAAATATTCTCATATAATTATTGGGAGGGCGTTGCTAACACTTAATCTCTTGGGATCACAGCAATAATAATTTTACAGTATTAAAATTAACTATCCTGAGTAATTAGACTGATTCTTCTGATTAACTAACATAGCGGCTTTTGGCTCCTGTAAATTCCCCAGAATAATAACCTTGCAGTACCTAAAAAATAAAGTAAAAAATACGCCCAAGTTGGTATAAATACGTAGTAGCCAAGTAAAAATAGTTTATGACGTAAAGTAACAATAATGTGGACCCAGAAAGTAAAAAGTCAAATGAAGAACTAACCGAAGACCTCCGAAAAAGAGATGCGAAAGCCTACGAAAAAATGTATCGTAAATCTTTACCTTCTCTCATGCGGTTTGTTTATCTCAATCACGGGCATCAGGAAGATGCTCAGGATTTATTGCAAGAAGCAGCTATTGTTTTGTTTCGAAAACTGTTACAGCCGGACTTTGTACTTACTTGTGTCCCGTCCACGTACGTGTATTCCGTGGCCCGTAAAAAGTGGTTGTATTTACTTAAAAAGCGCAAACCAAATATTAGTAAAATTGTTGATATAGACGAATACATCGAGGTGCCGGATTACCTGCCCGAAGAATTTGAAATGCTGCTGGAAGAACAGTTCGGAAAAGCCATTGATCAATTAGACGAAACTTGTCAGGTAATTCTAAAAAATATTACTATCTTAATCTAAGTTTAGAAGAAATTGCCCAATCCATTAATTACACCAGCGCCTCTTTAATTCATTATATACCCCTTTACTAAGTTTTATCGTAATAACATCTAATATACCGGGTGAATTCAAAGATTAGTAGTTCATCAAAGTTTGTTTATTTTTCATAGATATTGAAGTATAAACAAACTTTGATCTTGATCGCAAACATATTTAGAATATACTTCTAAATATACTATTAAATCTTCCTTTTGAAGGAGTTTTAGGGAAAGGATTCTTAACAGTTCCTGCTACATACCATTTAGGCAGAATATTTGAGAATCCAAAATTGTCAGGTGTTTCTAATGCAGGAGATAATGGCCCTGTAAATAATTTTGCAAATGCTCGGGATTCTGTTTTATTATATGAATAGAATCTCATTCCTTTGCTAGAGCCATCTTTATCAAAAGAATACCCGTAACGCCGATCTTCTAATTCATATCCATCTCCATTTGGGCGGCTTCTAGGAAAAGCGGGGGCATAAGCCTGCCATTGATGATTACCATCAATGGACCTAACAACACCAAATAATACATTAGAAGCAATATTACCCTCGTATAATGAAGTACCATATCTTGTTGGGAATTTAATTCCTAACTCTTTAGCTATTGAGTTAAGAGCGTTTGCATCTAATAAACTAAGTTTAGCTAAAATAACAGCATTATATGCGGGTGCAAAGGACTCTGTATTAAAACTTCCTTCATGTACGCGCATATCTGCTAATAATCTATTAGCAACATCTGGAATTAGTAGAAGCTGTTTATTAGTTGCATCATTACTAAATACAGCATTAAGTTGTTGGTCAGAAATGCCATCAATATGCATTTTAATTAATGCTCCTAAATTACCATCAATAAGCATAGCTATTTGGATAGTTGCATCCTCCAATGCAGGTGTAAGTTCCTTAACAAGTATGTCCTCAGTCATACCAGCGGGATCAATAAGCCACCCTCCAGGCCCAAGTGCTTTGCGTAATTTAGAACGCAAGCTGCGTATTTCCTCAATACCATGTTTAATTACACATGCAGTTCCTGGAACCTCCTTTGGAACTGCCATAAATACCGGTGCCCAACAGTCAACCCATTGTTGTAAAGGAGTTAATGGGTTTTCTGAGGTCAGAATTGCTTTCATAACAGCAAAATTAGCATTTTCGTAAGCATCAATAGCTTTTATTAGATCACCTTCCCAATGCTTTAATGCTAAAGATACAGGGTTCAATTCTTGACTAAGAAGTACCCGATATTCGTCTATTTTGCCTTTTAAGGCAACTACTTGATCAAACAAGTCCTTTTGAGCCTTTTCTAATTTATCAAGTGCTTCTTTTGCTTGCTTTGCAAGTTCACGCCCTGCGTTATTTGACTTCTTAATAGCCTCTAGTCGTGCTAACTCAACAGAAGCTGCTGCCAAAGCAGTTGTAGCAGCTGCCTTAGCAGCAATAGCTGTACTTTTTCTTAATGTAGCTGCTTGGAGAGAAGCTGTAAGAGTATTTTTTTGTTTTTCTAAATCTGAAATTAGGTTTACTAAATTCTCATAAGCGGGATTGACAATATCCACAACTTTACAAACAGTTTCTTCAACAATTTTATTAAATGGCCAAGGTAACTTTTTAGTAACCACATCACATACTTTTTTTGAAAGTTTTGACGGAGTCAGCGCGATACTACGTTGAACACCCACAATCTCATTTTGTACGTTTGCAATTTTTCCAGGAAGATTAGCTGATAATTCCCCAGCCTCTATTATAATCTGTTCAGACTGTCTAATAATTCTATTTTGTTCCTCAATTATTTTTTTCTGTGCATCTATAAGTCGTTCATGTTGTTCTAATGCTGCATTAGCTATAACTAATTGTTGCTTTGCTTGTGCAATAGGTCCAACAAGGTCATTTGCCTTCCTAGTAATTTCAATTACTTCATTTTCTAACTTAAGTATTAATTTTTGAACATCACTGCCAGCACCTTCTGATGCTTTCTGAGCTTTATAAATTGCATTCCATACTTTTCTCATTGCAACTAAGTGTACTCCTGTATTTGAATTTTGGTACTCCCGAGAAGGATCGCTAGCTAAAATGAGGTGTTTTGAAAGAAATCCAACTGGAGCAGCTATATTATCTTGTACAGACCCTAAGGTATGGCCATTATGATCTCGAAGTGCGGGAGTATACTTATCAATGAAAGTTTCAACTGCAATATGTCTTACCTCAACATCTGTCTCTCCATCAATTAAAGAGAAAGCATCACCTGCGTACATGTTTACATAGCTATGTGCCCAGATATCACCTGCTGCATGACCCAACATGCCTAATGCGTAGGCTATATGGGCAGGATCATCTCCTGCTTCACGTACCGACCATTGCAACCAATCGTCAGTTTGCCAACCACCTTTTCGTCCTGGATGTACAACTGTTTGTCCTACAAGAATATCAGGAAAAGCATCAGGCCCGACATGGCCCATCCTATAAGTTGATGCATGAGCCCTTAATGCATCCACTATTCTTTTAGACACCTCATAATCACGACCATTTATGGTTAGCTTACCATCTAATAATACATCATTTAATACTTGTTGCGCTATCCAAACATGTGTCTTTGGTTTAAAACCAAAGACATTAGAAATATGCAGAAAAAGTATCAAAATTACTAATGTCAATTTATGGAAGCTATAACTTATCATTTTATATTTCATAAAAGCTAATGTTAATTAGGACGGAATTTTTATATTTTAAAGTTTTTATTTTTGTGAGAAAGACAAACTGTTGTTTTTATTTTTTAAAATTAAAATGCTATTAAAAGAAACTAAAGACACATCAATAATCTCCATCTTTACTCAATTTGCCTCAGATAAACAAATTTTTCATGTCTTGACTTACTTAGTATATTCATAAACAAATCAATTTGAAAGCTGAATATATAAATGCATAAAGAGTTTATACAGGTATTAGTTGTGTTCAATTCTTTACATTTATCTAGTTTGTGATAGACCTTATTTCGATAATTTTCTATGAACCACTCTAAGATTGTGCAGACCACAGGCAATGAGCGTTACAACATCTCGGATTTGCTCGCCTAGTAAGCAGATTTTCTCTTTTACAATTCAAATATTATCGAAGTATATATATCAGTTGTTAAACTCCCGGTCAAGATTTGAATAAACGAATTGAGAATTCTATGAAACTTCTGATCTATTAGGTACAACAGAGCCAATCTGAAATACTTCATCTGCTATCTATTAAGCAGAAGCTGGGAAGATTTAAATGGTTAAACCTGCGGTTAGCAACCATAGTGAGGTAAAGGCTTAACTTTGCAAGGCATTTCATCTGTTCATCATTGCGTAAATATTTAATTATTAGAAATTTATTTGTATATTTTAGCAACCCAGTGGCTAATTCTCGTATAGCGCCTATAAGAGATTTTTGGGTTGATTTTGACCTTAGTACCTGATTATGAAAAAAGGTAATCTCTATTTTAAATTTTTTAATATGATTTATTTAACAGCTTACCTCCGACTAATTATTGGTACTAATGAAGCGCAGACCCGAAGAAGACATTGCCCTCATCGCCGCCTTTCGACGAGGGGACCTGAAACCCCTGGATAAATTTTACTTTACCCATCGGCAGCAATTTGTAAAGTGGATGGAAAATACGTTCCGACTTTCCTCTGCTGAGGCCATCGACATCTATCAAGATGCTCATGGTGTGTTATACAAAATTTTGGTAACTGATAAGCTTACCGAGAATGGTTCCAGTCTAAAAACTTTTGTTTTTGGTATTGGACGTAACATTGCTTTAAAAAAAATTATTAAGCGCGCAAAAGAAGAAAAAGCGTTGAATGAGATTGCTCGAAATGGAGCACAAGATAACACAGCTGATTTAACAGAACTTCAGGATATAATAATGGCCATATATGAAAAGTTACCTGAGCCCTGTAAGTCAATTTTGCGTATGTACTATTTTGATGAATTCTCTATGCAAGAGATAGCTGATGAATTAGGATATAAAAGCGAAGATGTGGCTAAAAATCAGAAATGTCGTTGTTTGAAAACAATACGAGATAAATTATTAATTACCCGGTAAGAAGCGGGCAATTGATTAAATAATTAAATACCAAAAAGTTTCATATTATAACGGTTTAAGAAAGTTAAACTAGTTTCTCATGACCTCAAAAGAAAAGATTCAGCGGATAGATGCCTACCTTCAGGGGAATCTATCCGCTGAACAAGAAGCCCAGGTAGAACAATGGATGGACGATTACCTGAGCGGAACGCTATCCTTAGAAGATCAGGCCTGGTTCAACCAGAAACTACAACAGGATACCGCCTTTGCCCAAGAAGTAAATTTGCAACGGGATATTCGGCTGGGTTTGGAAAAAGCAATGAATCAAGAATTCCAGCAAACGAGCTTGTACAAGGATTTGTTGGCCAGTACCACTACCGAGATAGATCAAAACTTAAAAAACCGTTTTGTTCTTTTGGAAGAACAGCTGGCCGCCAAAGAGGAAAAAGTTATTCCGCTACAATCAAAGCCCGTAAACCGCTCCCTGTATTACTGGTTATCTGGAGTAGCTGCCTGTTTAATTTTAGGTTTCTTTGTTTACCTGTTTTGGCAAAACCAACATAAACCCGAACAGCTTTATGCCAAATATTACGAGCCATATATGATTGCTTCCGTACAACGGAATGGATCTGCGCAAAATACACAGCAACAAGCCATGCAAGCGTATGAGGAAGGTGATTATCAGCTGGCAGCAAAAGCATTTGAGTCGTGCTTAAGCCTTACTCCTCAGGATATAGATTGCCGATTTTATCTTGGTTTAAGTTACTTGGAAACTCAGCAACTACCAAAAGCCGAGCAAACCCTTAAACAAGTAATTCAAGCTACACCGAATGAGTACACCACCCGAGCTCAATGGTATTTAGCATTGGTATACCTGATAAATAACAAATCCAAAGATGCTAGATTACTATTACAGGAATTAAGTCGCGATCATGGCTTCTATGGAAAAAAAGCAGATATGTTAATGGAAGAAATGTAAATATGATAATATTTCTTCCATTAACATATCTGAATAGTTGAAATTAGTTTGCCTCTTTATTTTCTTTCGTTGTAAATAGAATTATAAATTGAATTTAAGAGTCTTCTAAGCGATAAATTTTTAAAAGAAACATCTGCGACTGATACAGGATAGTTCTTATTTAGAAACTAATGGTTGAAATACTTTAAATAAAATACCTATAAAAGAAAAATCATACTTAGAATATTTTCCTTTTATTAGGTGTTTTATTTAGGATCCTTGTTAATGAATTAATGTAACAGTTGCATTATCAACTTGACGAAAATAAGAAGAAGGTATGTCTTTTGTATGGTTAAAAGGCCCTCTTTTATGTGGATCGAATGCCTTTATTAGATCCTCAAGTTCTTTCTTCTTAAATTTGAACTTCATCTTAATAGATACTGGTTTACCTTTCACCTTATCGTACTCAAATTCAAAGGGTACATCTTCCTCGATTAATTCTTCACCAGTAGTTGATTGTTGAGTTTCTTCTTTCATTTTTTTGATGTTAAATAGTTAAACATATATAATCTAAATTTTAAATAATAAGCTTGTTGCAATTTAGTTTAAATGAATAATCAAGATAATTTGATTATTCATTTAAACTAAAGAAAATAAAAATTCTGTATTCCTAAATTTTTGGATATTACTTAATTTGCTTACAACTATTTTGCTTAAATAGCATGTAAACGAATATTTAATCTTAATACTTTTTGTAGTAAATAAAACCCCAATTAGAAGCCATATCTACATGAAGCAATCCATTATTGGCTCTGACCATAGTACCAGTCAGTAAATCTTCCCAAGGACCCTGATCAGGTACTTCGAAGGTTACTGATTGCGTTTGATCAGAAAAGTTTAATCCAACATAAAACCTTTCTAACCTGTTGTGCTTGTCTTCTCCCCAACGGTGATATACTACAACATTTTTGTCTCGATGAATACCAAATCCCTGAGGGTTAGGTAAGGCCCAGCCATCTTCCCAATTATTTGGATAGAAATTTAAAGAAGTAAGACCCGGGTGATCTTTTCTGATTTTTATTAACTTTTTATAAAGTTGAAATATTTGGGGGCTTGGTTCAGTGGCATATTTGTTCCAATCCAAAGGCCGGGGAACAACCCGTCCATGGCCATCTTCGGGCATGTCATTATCTTCGCCGTATTCCTGCGCATTGTAAATAAGAGGGGTGCCGGCACATGTAAACAAAGCAATTACATAAGGTTGGGTTAAATACCAATATTGGCGGCCACCTGCCTTTAAGGCAAACCGTCGGTGATCATGATTTTCGATGTACGTAGTAGGCCCTCTGCCTGGATCAAAATCTTTACCCTCATGGAGCATACGCATGATAGATGGTTCTATCTGCGGAAATCCCTGAGGCCGGTCACCCAGATAAGACATACTGTTACTCCGGAAATTATCCAGCCAGCAACTGGTAGCACCTACTTTATTAGTAACATCAATAGCGGCATAATCCCAGCTGTGTTCCAGTATACAAGAAAAGTTCTTATTTCCCGTTCTGGAAAGATGGCCACGTAGTTCAGAAAGAAGCTTTGGTAATCCCACTCCCCGGTTTCCCGGACGGTAAATACCTAAAGTATTATCTAATCGGATGCCATCAATCTTAAATGTATCTATCCAATAAATACAGGCATCACGGATATACTCCAAAGTACATCTGTTAGCATAATCCAAATCTTTAAAGAAAGCGGCCTGCTCAAAGTTTCCTACATAAGGAGAATCTGCTGGATCTTGATATAACCAATAATAGGGGAATCCCAAGCTAGGAAGTAAAGCATCCGCATGATTAAATACCCCATCCATTATAACATGAATACCCCTTTTATGGCATTCATTTATCAACCGCTTAAGATAGACCAGCTTATTGGTTTCGTTAGAACCGTTATTTACATATTTATAGGCTACCGAAAAGTATTGTACGGGATTATAACCCCAACTGAAATCCTTACCCGGACTATCCGCATAGGCCCAAGCAGTCCAGGGCATAAATTCAATGGCGTTTATTCCTAAATCTACTAACTCATCCAATTTTCGAACAATAGCCTCAAACGGTGCTTCGTCTAAAGTTTTATAGTTAGCCGTAAAATCATCAATCATTAACTCGTAAACAATCAACTCTTGATAAGGCAACCTGGGTGATTTTAAAGCTTGTACAATTTCCGTTTGCCCGCCTATTACAAAGGCCGAATTTTGATTTTCGGTGCCACCATACCGCGCACACGGATCAGAAATTAAACGGGAAGGCGCATTTTCAAATTCAACCAAGTATTTATACTCATAAAATCCTGGCGGTAATTGACCCGATGTATAAGAATAGAGTAATCCCTGAAGAACATCTTTATCATCAATATAATCCGAACTGTTCATGAGTATAGGCGCGTTCAAATCCCACTTATTATGGTTCGGATCTTGAAAGCTACCCACAACGTACACTTGTCTTATCCGTGGCAAACCTCCTCCAGCATATTGATGCGGGGCTCGTTCCCCATCCGGAATAAACAATTTAAAAGTTACTGTTTGGGTTGTATTATCTACCAAACCACCAAACTGCTCGTACATAATTTCAACTAAGATAATTTGGATACATTATAAGTACTTTTGAAATAAATGATCAAAGTATGAAAAAATGAAAAGATTTAACAACGTAATCTTTAATTAAATTACATTGTCAATCCTCCAAAAATCTTTTCATTTATACCTATAGACTTTTGAAGGATTTGGGAACATATAAATATTGAAATTCAACTTTTACTCTTTAATTTTTAAATTAACATTTTCAACTATCAAAGTTCCATCATCTTTTCTAGAACTAACTTCAATAATTATAGGTTTGTCCTTAATCAGGTTACCCGAATCAGCAGCAAATTGTACTGTTAGTTTACCATTACTATCTGAAGTATTACTAACACCTGTAAAACGACCAACTGAGACATTTTCTTGGGCTGTAGGTTGTTGATATGCCTTTATACTGTTCAGGCTGGTTCCTTCACTTACCTTACCTCTTTCTCTTTTGAGATAAATATCTATAGAAACAGCATTACCGCTTGGGTCTATTATAGTTGAGGCAGGCTCAATGATCATGTTATCGGGGTAAGCTCTTTCTAATGCAATTGTCTTTGTTAAAGAAGTAGAAGAATTGGGCAACTTAGCTGTGATCAAATAATTCTTAACTTCAGTACCAACCTGAATATTTGCTTCAGCCCTACCTTCCTGGCTTACCTCTAGAGTTTTACTGTTAGGTGTTTCACTATCTTGTATTTCTCCTGCACTTGTAGTGATTATTACTGATTTAGCTGGAGTATTAGTTAATGTAGAAATAACTTTAAAGGTAGTTAAACCGTCAGCTCTAATTGTAGCATTAGGCTCAAAGGATATATTGAGTATATCATTAACTGATAAAGGCAACACATTCAAAATTTGTTCTACCTTATAACTTGCTTGATTCTTTATATTAGCTGAAATAATATAATTTCCAGGAGTAGTATCTAATGTTAAAAACGTAGTTGCTGTAAACGTAGCATCATTCTCATTTACTAGTGTGGCATAAATTTCTTTATTTTTTTTATTTTCACCAGCAACATCAAAGGTACCAGCCGATGTGTTAAACTCAACTGTACGATTAGCTTCCCCGGATTGTTTTGGAACAGATGCAATTAGCTTAACCTTTGTTAGACCATCTGCTTTTAATTTACCATTAAGGTTATCAAAATTTTCTATCCTAAACTGTATAAAGCTTTCGTTAGTACTTAATGGTAAAACTTCTATTACCTGTTCTACTTTATAATCTGGCTTGTCTTTTATGTTGGCAGTAATAATATACTTACCAGATGTAGTACCTAGAGTAAGATAAGTAGATGCCGTAAACATCTCATCAGTTTCATTTTGCCGCGTTGCTAAAACTTCTTTCTTATTTTTAGATTCTGCCGCTACTTCAAATGTACCCGCCGACGTATTAAACTCTACTATGCGATTGGTCTCGGTTGCATTCTTTGGCACAAAGGCAATAAGTCTAATCTTTGTTGTACCATCTGCCTTTACTTTACCATTAAGATTAGCAAAATCTTCTATCTCGAATTTCGTAATATTATCAATATTGCCTAGTGGTAGAACCTCTAACTCCTTCTCTACCTTATAATCAGATTTAGAATTAATACTAGCAGAAATAACATATTTACCCGATGTTGTACCCAATGTAAGATAAGTAGAAGCTGTGAGCTTTTCAACATTTAGATTATCAAGGGTTGCGTAAACTGTTTTCTCCGTTTTATTTTCGGTTTCTACATCAAATAGACCAGCTGAGGTTTTAAATTTAATTGTGCGATTACCTTCATCTACACCCTTTTCAATTGAAGCTACAAGTTTAATCTTGGTAGTTCCATTGGCTTTTATACTACTTTTACCATTCTCAATTAATTTACCGTCTTCATCATAAATTTCTAATTGAATAATTTCCTTAATTGGAGTTACTTCCGGCTCTTCTTTACAGGAAAAGAATAAAGCAAAAATTACCCACAACCACTTATAACTAAATTTAATTCTTTTCATCATTTTAAATACCTAATTATAAATATAGTAATTGGATTCCGTACTTGTGATTATAAATTAAATGCTGTTCAACTTAATTATTACTGATTGTGTCTTTTTGTTTTTTACTAGAGATTTTATACTTAGATATATAATCTCTCAATATTACATTTTCTAGAGTACTTAAATAAACTGCTCCCTAAAAAAAATCATAACTTTTGTTATACACTCATGGGAGACCTTCATACATTCTTTGTACTGATAATTAATCCTAATAACGCTTTTATCACCATTGATGGAATAAACACTTAAAAAACATATTTTATTTTATTGGTAAATAATAACAAACCACAATCCTTGACAAGCATTAACCATAAGAAAAAGCTCAAAAGCAGAACTAGTAGCATAAAACATTTTTAATTGACAAAATTCAAAAAAATAGTACTTTAATTTCAAACAATCTTAGCATCAAGCGATCTTTTAAAAATAATTCTACAGCTCTCCGTATCACTTGATAAATCTAATGTATTTTCTGCTCTAACCTGCAACGGCATTTCTGAGAAATCCAGATTAGAATCTATCATTACAAGATCAACCTTCTCATGAAAATTTTGAGAAGAACTTCCTAATTTAACTAATTGAGTTATTTGTTTAGTTTTTATACCATTTCGTACAAACGCAACATCAATATGGGGCCTAATTTGATAAATAATTTTTACTGGAGTGCCTTTTTCTGCCGTAATCATAAAATCTAATTTTATTGATTTAGGTAAAGAAACTGAGCTAGGAGTTGCTGTTAAATTTGAAACTTGAATTGCCATTTTAATTTGGTTTTAATTTATAAAATTATTCTGGATTTCAGGAACAGTGTTAAAAAGTTTGTTAAATACAGTTCTAACATCTATATCAAAAGATAATGAAGCAAAAGGAGAAGCTTTGATCCTAGAATTTGACATTAAAGGGTTAGCATTCATTTTTTCATACCATATAACTCCACCATTAATTCTAACAGCATCAGCAATACGTATCCCGCCCCCAGTTAACAAATTAAAACTTCCAATCAAATCCGTTCTTTGTTCAGGTTCAGCAAGGCTTGTCATTGAAATTCCAATTAGTATGGACGCTCTTCTACCAAAATTTCTGCTCCATTCTTCAAATGAAATTTTACATGGATTATTCCATTTTAAAGGTTTTTCTTTATTAACAGGAGCAAAGTAAATATTTGTACCTAAATAAGGGGAAGCCTTATTTATTTGGGGTAAAACAGCTACACCTAAATCTGCACTAAAATAGTATTTAGCTCTGGCTTGAAAATTTCCTATACTATTTCCTGAAACAATAGATTCTAGAATTATAATATCTGATATAGTGGATACAAGCCTTTCTGCCTCTTGATTAAGCAATTCTACTCCTTGATTACTTAGGGCGCTATAATCTTTTGCAATTCTTATTAAATTCGGTAAAACACTTGTTATCTTATTAATTGTTTGGGAGGTTGAAGTTGACAAGTTCTTCCTATTTCGTTTGCTAAACATTGATAACTCATTCAAAAAAACTTCATAATCATTAATAAATAAATTCAGATCTTTACTATTCAAAAGTTTTTCATCTAGAGTTCTATTTGTAAGATCTTCTAATTTTAAATGAATAAACTCAGGTAGCCCTTTCTTTGGCAAATTCCTTTGATGAATTTTTAAAGCTTCAGAATTCCTTATAAAGTCTTCCTTAGAATTACTATTTATATTAAACAAATTATAAGCAATATCTTTTATTGTTTGAGCCAAATTAGCATCAAAAGACTGCTTCTGTCTATTCTCTTTCTTAAAATCTATTTTTAAAGGCCTTATGAAGTTAGATAGACTTTCTTCGGTATTATTAATTATATCATCTATTTGCTTATTTGAAAAAACGAAATCTACTTTTTTACCAACAGAACTTATATCTTTTTGCAGATTGGTTCTTACAAGTTCTTTTACTGCATCTCTTTCGTTTTTTGAAAGCTTCCTTTGAAAACCAAAGTAAAATTTATAAAATCTATTAGGCTTAAGTTCATCAACCATTATAGAAAAATTGTCATTTTCATTTTCTTTAGGCACAATCAGATTTTCATTATTTTGCCAATAATTAACATTCGTCCAACAACTTGCTTTATCAGTGCAACCCATACTCCCGAATACTTTTGTTGTGTCTATTATTGTACAAAAATCTTTTATTTCCTTTGCTTCTAAATACTTTGTTACAATTTTTATAAAATTGGCTGATTTTTCACCCTTTATTATAAAAGGTTCATCGAAGGGTAAAGTACCTCTAAAATAATTTCCTTTTAGATCAATTTGTACCTCTTTAAATGGTTCTTCTCCTTTTGGCTCTTCTGGTTCTGCTGCTTTAGGATCAGTTTGACAAAAGCCACTTAAAGGAAATAAGAAAATATTGCTATAGATTAACGTCGCACATACATATCTAATGATATTATCTATATTCATTGGCGCCATACTAGTCGTTTTTAAATTTTAGAAGGTATTTTTAATATTTTTTATAATTGGACTACCTCAAGTTTAAAATTTAGATATTTATAAAGTTATACCTTGTAATTTGGAAACTTCCGCTCTTAGTTCTAAAAGCTCTTTCAGTTTCTTCAACTCTTCAATTTCTTTTTCTTGCTCAATTCTTAGTTTAGTTTCTGTATCTCCCACTTTGGCTTTTTTATCTTGTTCGCCAAGTTCCTTATTTGCTTTAATATCTGAAACAAGCTTGCTTATAGTACCCACAGTAGAATTTGAGTTTTCTACTGTTTCTTTTATGTGGCTTTCAGTTGTTAAACCAATTTTTTGTAAACCACCAGTATTTTTGCTAAACTCAATCACATTACCAGTTTTATTTAGCATGTTACCTTTAGTAAGCATTATCGTATTTAACTCTCCAAATTGTGGAAAATAATCATATTCATTAATCACTTCTTGCTCATTAATTGAGCTATTATTTCTTATTAACACTCTTACATTACATAAAACAGGGTCTCTGTAAAAAATTTTGGTTGAATCTTTTATAGCTTGATCCTGCCATTCTACCACCTTTGACATACCATAAGGTTTAATTATCAATTCAACATCTGGGAACTTTACATTATTCTTCTGATTGAAAGGGGAGTTAATAATTTTATAGTAAAAACTTTTATCAGGAGCAATTAGCATTTCAGCTGTTCTAATTGTATGAACAATTGATATTGTTCGTTCCCTTGTTTCCACCATTTCTGTTGGTTGCTCTTCAACTGGCGGGGCTGCCAAAGGTATTCCTATGCCTAGTTTCAATAAAGATGATGCAAAGTCTACCGTACCTTTAATAACATCCTTCAGTATAGGATTACTTTCCGTATTTATAGATTGTAGTAATCCAGCTCCATTTTCATCATAACATACCGTAAAAGTGGTTTGATACCAAAAGCTTTTGAACTTACTATAATCGTAAGTACATTTTTTATTAAATTCAGGAAGTAATAAGAGATCTAAAGCAATATCATCTTGTATATAACACTCTAGTATTTTTGTATCTGCCCTATCTTCTCTTATAGTAAGTTCTTCTTTTATAAAGTACTTGATTGTTAACTTAAATACTTTTTCTGGTAAATAATACTCTATTATGTTACTCATATACTATTTGTTTATACCTGATGTATAATAATTAATTTGACACAGATCGAAAGAACTTAAATCATTTCTACTTTATCACCAATAAGAAAAAACGACCCGCCTCTCTCATCACCCTGGAAGAAAATACTTGCTTTTATTTTATCCTGTATATGGAAAGCTTTCTTCATTTCTGGATGCACCAAAATAGTTATTTCTTTTCCTAAGTAGCGATTGGCGAAGTTTGCATACCCACTTACATCCTGAGTTACTTCTACTTTTACACTCCAGGCATTTCCAATACCTTCAGGGCCTTTTTCAATTTTGAGAATTTGACCTTGTATAATACTTTGGTTAGGTGCACTTGGAACGCTATGCTTTAAAGTCATCTCCAATATTTTTGAAGTATCTAAGCAACTACTTCGGGGGTAATAGTTACATCAATCCTCATTTCCGGATCACCGGGGTTTCCCTTAACGTTAATAGTTATTCCCGTCCATTTTCCATTTAGGTTTAAAGGTGGTTGTGTATTTTCACCTAGGCTTCTGTTCTCCACTCCGTTTATTACACTAGGATAAAGATCGTCGCCATCGCCCCTATTTCCCTGTCCAAAAATCTTTGCTAAGTCTCGCCGATTATCAGCTTGAATAATTTCTACGGCGAGGTTATTCTCATCATTTACATTATCAATTGTCTCATCAACCGTATAGATAGCTAGTCCTTCATCTGGCAAAAATGTATCTTGCTTACTTCGGCGGCGATACTCTACAAAAACATATTCAGCAGGGTTAGTCATTATGGATGGATTTTTAATCATCACAATGCTTCCTCCTTCAGAGGCAGGTTTCAAAACAATGTCATTCTGACTATCAGTAACTTCCATAGGAGCAATCCAATTATGGAACATTCGTAACATTCCATTAGGTAAACTAGGGGTAATACCACTATTATTCCAGGATCCAGAAGCCATTAAACAATAACTACCCAGGCCATTTGATCTGCTAGCTTGCGATTGTCCGGTATCGTAAAAATCGGCCCATCGGGCTGCTAAATGTCCCCATTCGTGGGCACATACGCCCATTTGGCAATCTTCCGGAACTGTTAAGAAGGTTCTAACTTTTAAGTTTTCTCCAACTTTAATAGCTTTGGGCACTACCCATTTCAGGCTCCAGAAATCTTCCGTATCACCTGTTTCTTCAGCTCCCCTACCGGCATGAATAATGAAAAGTGCTGTTACCATCCCTTCATCCAAAGCATCAAAGCCTGTAAAGTCTACACCCTGTGCCAATGCGACACGCACTGCATCTTCTGCCATTCCTTGAGCATTGTTAGGATAATCTCCCATTCCGGATGAATCATTGGTATAGTAACTACTTAGATGAGGAAGCCGAATCCAACCATGTACCTCTCCTTTTATATCTATTCCCTTATTTTCATCAGCACTATAGTTGCTAATCCGCCGATAATATTCTGCCATACTACCTGTAGGGAAAACATCTAAATCACCAAAAAGCATTTCTTTATAGTAAGAAACAGGTTTGTTAGGGCTATGAGGTCTGTCTTCAAAATCTACCAAAAGCACTATTGTATTAATAATCCCCTCTAATGCTTTTGTAGGCCGTTCAATAAGTTGAAGTTCTTTTTTGGAAGCACTGGTTGTTTTACCATCATCTAAGCCAACATAGTTCTCACTTCTTCTACTGGCACTCCATACCTTAAAGAATTCATCAAATGTGAGGTTTTTAGGCAGCCTGCCTGTATCTAACAAGCTTTTATACCTTACATACAATTGAAGCAACAGCTTAGGCGATGGAGGAACCTTGCAAAATGCTTTGCAACAGTGTAGAGTTTTAAGATTAGAAGCTTTAACCAACATAATTATATCCTTTAATTTATTTAAATATTAAATTGATTTATAAATAGACTATATTTTTTATTACCCAATATACTATGCTCAATTAGGCCAGTAAATACGGCATTTGCCGTATTTTTTAAGTTTCATTTCTTAGCTATTTCTTCAGCAAAGTCGGCATATCTTGGGAAATAAAAGGTTCTGGTTTTCGTATCATTTGTTTCAGATGGAGGAACGGAACCTGGCCAAGGGTATTTTAACTCTACTTCAAAGGCTGGAGCTGATAAATCAGATAAGAGCCCTTTGTTCTTGCTTTCGGATAATTGGGCTATCTCAGCTAATTTTTGGTACTCTTCCATTAGCAGGTAAGCGGCGCATAAGTTGTATATTAAAGCATTCCCAACTTTCTTATTTATTTCGCTTTTCTTATCAGTCCAATTCACTTTCATAAGGTGGCTTTCCCAAGTTTCGGCTATTGGACGCAGCTTTTCTTTATCTATGTCGGGTGCAGCAATAAGCGTAGTAAAATCACTAGTTACTTTGTTAATTTCCTGATAAGCCGGTGCAGATCCTTCGATTATATTACTTACAACCTTTACTTTAAATTTATTCGGGCTTAAATCGTAACTTACCCGGCTGTTTACTTTATTTACCAAGTATTTTGTAAGGTCACTCACCAAAGCATTTTTCAGGTAAATATCTAATTCTGTTTTACTGCCAAAAGCCGGCGTATTGTAGGTGCCATCTTCTCTTTTATAGGTAGCAACTTCATCCCCGGTGGTCTTATCTATAACCTCATAACCGTAATCTGCTTTATAACTTACCTGGTAATAAACTCTGGGTCGGCCACCTACATTTGCTTGCGTCATTTGTTTTTCGGAGGGATAAACATTCTTTACCCACACCTTTAGCGTTAAGTCACCATCCGCTTTTTTGTATTCCAAACTTGGCAATTTGGGCCTTTCCCCAGCTGGTACTACCATGTCGCCATAATCATACTCCATGGAGTAGGAAGTATATTTAGGTGCAAGCGCCACTACCGGAGTTTTATAGTAGGTTGTCCAAACTTTTTTGTTCGAAACTTTTTGAGCAGATACCTGGCAGGCCAAGATAGTCAGGACTGCTAATAATCCGGCTTGTTTAGCCTTAGTTTTGAAAGTGCATAATTTTTCCATAACTTGTTGTAAGTCAATTATTTATTTTATTTTTAAAGCAACCTTTTTCCTACGTTCCGTATATGGCTGGTAAGAGATTTTTTGGTTAATTATGACCTTAGTACCTGATAATGAAAAAAGGTAATCTCTGTATTAAAATTTTTTTATTATGATCATTTTAACTGCTTACCTCCGACTAATTATTGGTACTAATGACTGTAACCCGACCCAAACCAAACCAGACCATGTTCGACGTTTATGAACAAGGTGACCCAGAAGACCTGGATAAATTTTATCTGGAAAACCGGCAAGAATTTATCAAGTGGATGCAAAATACGTTTCGTATTTCCGCAGACGATGCCACGGACATCTACCAGGATGCCATTATTGTAATTTTAAAAAAACTAAAAACTGAAGATTTTATTCTTCACAGCGCTTGTTTAAAAGTCTTTGTTTTTGCTATTGGTCGTAATATGGCCTTCAAGCTGCTTCAAAAAAGGAATAAGGAAGGTAAAGCATGGGGTGAGTCTGGTAAGTGGGGAGACCCGGATGATACGATTGAGTTTACAGAAACTCAGAAAATTGCTATGGAATTCTACGAGAAATTACCTGAGCCGTGTAAGTCCATTTTGCGGCTGTATTATTTTGAGCAGTTATCCATGCGGGAAATTGCTGAGCAGTTAGGCTACCACAGCGAAGATGTAGTTAAAAATCAGAAATGTCGCTGCATTAAAGCTATCCGGGATAAACTTTTTCCTTCTAATAAGAAGTAGAACCTTATTCTAGTAAAGTATTGTAAACATTAAAGCTGTTTAAGAAAGTTAAACTAGTTTCCTCATGACCTTAAAAGAAAAGATTCAACAGCTTGATGCTTACCTGCAGGGGCATCTAGCTGTTGAACAAAAAGCCCAGGTAGAACAATGGATGGAAGATTACTTGAGCGGAACTCTATCCCTGGAAGATCAGACCTGGTTTAACCAGAAATTACAGCAGGATGCTACCTTTGCCCAGGAAGTAGACCTGCAACGGGATATTCGCCTAAGTTTGGAAAAAGAATTAGACGAGGAATTCCAGAAGGATGTTCTGCACCTACAGCTGCTTTCGAGTGTTGAACAAGGTATAGACCAGAACCTAAAGCAGCGCTTTGCTATTCTGGAAGAACAGCTAGCCGCCAAAGAGGAAAAAGTTTTTTCGCTAAACCCAGAACCGGTAAACCGTACCTGGTATTACTGGCTTGGTGGTATAGCTGCTTGCCTGCTGGTGGGCTGCTTTGTGTACCTGTTTTGGCGCAACCAACACAAACCCGAACAGCTTTTTGCCAAGTATTACGAGCCTTATATGATTGCTTCCGTGCAACGAAATGGATCTACGCAGAATACCCAGCAACAAGCCTTGCAAGCATATGAAGAAGGTAACTATAAACTGGCGACAAAAGCATTTGAGTCGTGTTTAAGTCTTACTCCCCAAGATGTAAGTTGCCAGTTCTATCTAGGGTTGAGTTATCTGGAAACTCAGCAGCTACTCAAAGCTGAGCAGTCCCTTAAGCAAGTAATTCAAGCTACGCCGAATGAGTATGTAAGCCGGGCTCAATGGTATTTGGCTTTGCTGTACTTAAAGTCTAACAAAACTAAAGATACTGTATCACTCTTACAGGTTTTAAGACAAAACCAAGGGTTCTATGGAAGAAAAGCAACAAAGCTGTTAAAAGAAATGTAAGTATAGATTACCTTTTACATTAATGTCTAAAGTAAAATAAATAAGACAAACTATTAAATTTTTCAGACTGAAATGAATATATTAAACTTTTATTATAGCTTAATGTAATTCTCTAATCACTAATGTTTATAAATATGGAAGTTAAAGTTCAAAATATTGAGACTAATGCAAGAAATATAACAACTATATTTCTTAACCTAACCCCTTCAAATCAGTCCGATGTAGAAATGAAAATTGAAATAGAGATTGATGAATACAAAATAAATAAGGAGATGGAAGCGTTAAGCGTACACTCACTTTCCCTCGATCATCCTCACACCCAAAACATTCCTACCTCTAGAGGTGGGATTACAGGTTCAGTTACAATTGGTAAACGACCAGAAGTATAGGAATCCGAAAAGCAATAGAGAAGAGAAAAAAAAATTTCCTGATTTTTCACTTTGTCCCATAAAGTTGCTTTATAAGTTTCTAATGATGTGCAACCATAGGTTTACAGAAATAAACTTCTGATTAATAAATAGTTATACTTATTGCTTTAATTTAAGTAATCCTGCAAATATTAGCACCAACAAACATAAACCGGCAATTAAAAAAGGAAGTATTTTAGAACTTTGCTTATGTAATGGTTCAGCATTTCCAACAATGACAAAACTTCCCCATAAAGCCGGATTAGATTGATTATCATCAGCAGAGTTTAAATATTGAAGTTTGGCTTGGTACAAGGCATCATCCTTGGCAAGCCCTTTCTTCAATCCTTCGTAAAAATACTGCATAATGCGGGAGGTAGGCTTATCAGTTGCTGGCCATAAACTTACCAACATAGCTGGGCAGCCTGCATATGCAAATCCCCGGGCGAAACTAATTACTCCTTCTCCCTTTTGCAGCTTTCCTACGCCCGTATTACAGGCACTTAATGTAACTAATTCTGCCCTTAATTTTAAATTATACAATTCGTAAGCGTATAGATAACGATCTTCCTCGGTCTTGTTTTCAGAATAAAAAACCAACTTCGACAGATTTGGATGCTCATCATCTATAAGGCCATGAGTAGCTAAATGAATAATATTATACTGTGGAGCTAAGCTTTTAAACAGAGCTTTGTTAGCAGCATTGTTCAAATAGTAATTCCCCCTGAACATTTTGGCAATTTTTTCAACCTCTTCCCTGCTTCCCGGTAAATCCGGGAAACTATCTACAGAACCTCTTAATGCAACTGACTCGTTTGATACTGTTTTAGCCAGAGATATATTTTGGTTACTAGGAGCCAAGCCCAAAAAACTTTTTGGAGCATTCTGATATTTTTTATTATGGTTATCTAAAAGCAAAGTTGCTGAATAGTGATAACTCATCTGATAATCTTTCACTAAATAGTTTAAGCTAGAGTAATCTAAACGGCTTGGCTCAGGTTTCTCTTTTAAAAGTATTTCGAAAGGAACATAGCTTAATTCCATATCTGGAATAATAATTAACCTCTTTACTCCTTTTAATTGCTCCTCAAGAGGTGCTAACAAAGAGTTGTATATATTGTGTGCTTCTTTAACATAAACTTGTTTATTTTCATTTATTAAAGCAGCCCGCATTAGTTGGACTCGTTGTATTAAAGAATCGTTACTCACTCTTACAAGAGAATATTGAGTTGGAGAAATGGCGAATATATATAATAAACTATCGGTAAATGCGAATTCGATTAATGATTGACTAGGCACCAAGATCTTTTGTACATCTTTTATCCGTGCCACGGTATTGCTGAACTTTAGGCTATAATAATTAGGATAAGTTTTTTCAATGCGTTCTACGAACTCCGCATAATAGCGCTTAGTCTCTGCTAGTTTGGATTGAAGTTCGCTAATATATGTCCCTTTTACAGATGACTCTGATGAAACTTCAGCTAACTTTCTCTCATAAAAAGCAATTCTGGACCGAAGAGAATCTTCAATAGCTACAATAGAATCAGGGATACCAGCCTTATATGCTGCTCCAATTTGCTTCGTTACCTCCAATAGTACACTTGCTTTACCTTTTTCAGAAAAAATAAAAGCTTGATCTATGTATTTTGAATTATGGGTTAGTTCATAAAGTAAAGTAGCTGTTTCTAAACCCTGCTGGTAAATATTACTTGTGTAACTATTAAGAAGTAATTTTGCTTCTTCTCCTTTATAGCTTTGCCGAAGCATATTTATTGCTTGAGTTGTTAATTGATAATAAGTCAGAGCACTCTTTAATAAGTTAATGTCTGATTTATTTTGATCATATTTTTTTCTGAAGGTTTTGGCTTTAGCAACTAAGGCTCTGGCTAAATGATTTTTAGCAGCCACTTTTTGCAAATCAGCTTCACTTAGGGTAGAACGAAATGTATAATGTGGTACTAGCGATTTTATAGATTGATCATAATAAAAACTTGCGCTATCTAATTCATCTTTTCCTAACCATGCATCACCAATGTCGGTGAGTAAGCCAGCTACGTGCGGGTGTTTGCGTCCGGATATTTGGGTATAAATTCTTAATGACTTTTCAAAGTTGAAATTAGCTTTATCATAAGCATGTTGGCTCATAAAAATTTCGGCAATTGCGCTGTAACAACTGGCTTGACCCAATTGATAATCTTCTTCAGTAGAGTCAGACGAGTACAGGTCAAGTGCCTTATTGCAGTTAGCTAATGCCAGTTTGATTTGACCCTTTTTGGCTAAAGCTTGGCCTAAATTATTGTGAATGTAAGCCCCTTCAACAGGTGAAGCCACTTTGCCAATTATCTGCAGAGCTTTTCTGTAGCTTTCTATGGCTTTGTCAATATAACCTAAATTATAATAGGACACACCCAAATTCCCGTATATTACACCTAAATCTGGATAGAACTCACCAAATTGCTCTAGAAAGATTGCAACAGCATTCATATAATATGCGATGGCCCTTTCATAATCACCTTTGTCTTCATAGGTATTGCCCAAATTATTGTAAACAATAGCTACATTAACATTTCTCTCTCCCAGAACAATTTTGTAAATATTTAAGGCCTTTTGATAATAAGCAATTGCTTGTGGACCATCCCCCATTGCATTTGAAATCATACCTAAATTGGCGTAAATTTTACCTCTTTCCGGATGATTTCTCCCTCTATTTTTTACAATAATAGCCAAGCTTTCCTTATACATATAAAAAGCGGAATCAACCAGCTGTTGCTGGTAATAGATATTTCCTAAAACCATATAGCAACGGGCAGCGGATTTATCTTGAATTCCTACATGATTTTGATAGATATTAAGACTCTTTTTTAATGCGTGTAAAGCATTTTCATATTCAGCTTTCTTATAACTAATTTCTCCAATACCTCTTAAACTTTCTGCAAGTGCATAATAGTCCTTATTATTTAGTTTATGATTTATGTTGAGAGCCAGGTGAAGGAGAGAATCTGCTTTATGTAATTTACCTTGAAAAGTTGCCAACTCACCTAAGTAATTATAAGTTCGAGCTATTTCAGCAGAAGAATCAGGTAGGTGTAATAATCCAAAATTTAGATTTTTTTCAAAAATTTGATTAGCCTTATCCAAGTTCCCCATCAATTGATAATTTGCTCCTATCCTATTTTTACATCTCAGGTATAAGTGCCATTCTTGTTTTCGGTAGTATTGAGTAGCTGCTTTCTGAAATAGTATATTAGAGCTATCAAAATGAGCCGAATCAGAAAGAGTTATAGCATTATTATAATAATTCTGCTCAAATTGATAACTAGTCTTTTCTTGAGGAGAATCTGGTTTAGAGGATAAAGCGGTTCTTTTTTCGCACCCGAAAAGTATTTGTATTACTAATAAAACAATGGTTATACGACAGATATCCTTATCCATAGCAGCTTATTAATTTAAATGGAAAACGTTCTAATTAGGTTGAAGTTTTACATTTATTAATTAGTAAGATTTCTACATTTTTAAATTGTGCTTGCTTACTATGTTTTTCGTTATAACTAATAGTCTGTATATGTAGGGTATTTGCTACTTGTTTCCTCCATTTAGTTTAGCCACAAGTTCTTTATATGAATGTACCTGTAGCTTTTCGAAAATATGTTCCAAGTGTTTTCGTACAGTTTTATCAGCTACAAAAATCTTTTCTGCAATTTGTTTAACTGTCTTCCCTTGCATCAACAACTCCAATATTTCCTGTTCTCGTTTCGTCAAGTTTTCAGTTCCTGATATAGGTGGTTTAGGGATAGGTACATCTCCCTTCAAGTAACTAAGTACCCGGCTTGCCAGTGTAGGTGAAAGTGGCAGACCACCCTCCAGTACATAATTTATTGCGTTAAATAATTGATGTGGCTTTGCGTCTTTCAATAAATAACCGGAAGCTCCAGCCTGTAAAGCTTCAAAAAGCTTTTGCTCGTCGTCCATCACCGTTAGCATTACAATCTTCAGGTCCGGGTATTTTTGCTTGACTCGCCAAGTTGCTTCAATACCATTCATCTCCGGCATCTGCACGTCCATCAGCAACACTTCTGGTATAGTACCAGTTGCTAAAGTTTGAAGTAAAACTTGTCCATTTCTTACCTCAAAAAGCACTTCTACTTCTTCGCTTAAAGCTAATTTATCGCGAATATCTTGCCCTAATTGGGCATTATCTTCCACTATTCCGATGGTAGTTTTATGCATTAATAGAAAAAATTAGCTGTAGATGTTGCCTTATATATTCAAATGTAAGTCGTAGAAGAAGACTTGTAAATACGACAAATAACGTATTTTCAAACATTTAAGGGTAGAAGTATGCAAATACGGGTACCGAAAGCACCGGAATGGAGGCTAAATACACCTTTCATCTCTGCTGCTCGTTGGCGCATGTTATTTAATCCAAATCCTCGCTGGGTAGTATGCAGATCAAAACCTTTCCCATTATCCTCTATAATGAGTATCAGGTTAGATTTATAAACAGTTAGTTTTACGTTTACCTGTGTGGCATTGGCGTATTTTAAAGTATTGTTGGTGGCTTCTTGGGTAATGCGCAGTACGTGTAAGGCTAATAAGGGTGATAGCGTTAAATTGTCCCGCGAGTTTCGGAGTTGCCAGTATAAAGCTGGGGCATCCCGGTCTTCCCATACTTTCAATAACATATTGTGCAATCGGGCACCAAATGCATCGATAGCAATTGTTTCATGGTTCAGGAGCCAGATTGTTTCTCGCAAAGTCTGGTTCATCTCGCGGGCAAATTCACTTAAGCGCAAGAGGTGGTTCGGATCGGCTTTACCCGAGCATGCCATTAAATCCAAGCGGGAAATTAAATGGGTGAGCTGGGAACCTAAGCCATCGTGCAGGTCGCGGCCCAAGCGTTGGCGTTGGGTTTGCAATTCATTTTCTAGGCGCAAAGCTTTAATCTCCTTGGCTTGTCGGGCGCGCTCAGCTTCGTACGCCGATTGCTGGAGTACTTGGTAAGCCAGTAATAATTGTTCTTTGGTTTTGTAATGCTGCACTAGTCGGTAAGCCCATTCCAGGGCATTACTCAGCAGGTTAGTGACTACCATAAGTATTTTAGTAAATCGGTCTAGAACGCGTACAATTCAATATATTCCGTAAAAGCACAACATTAGATCCAGTGCTTAATACCAAAATTTTAAATTCCAATAAAATAATACAATAATTTAGAACCATAGGTAGCCTAAAACAGGTAAGGAATTTAACCAGTAGAGCACCTTCAGTTTTCTAATAAATTAGCAATGAATTTGTATTGGGAACAAAAGGATCCGGAATGGTTGTGTCTTCTTGGATGCCTTAATAAGCAAAGAGGTGTAAATAAGAGAGCGGAAGTAGCAGGGCCAGCATTAACGGATACTGCTAGCTATGCGGTTATTGGTTGGATGTTAATTGTAAGCTCATGTAAAAAATAAAGATTTATCTTCATTAATTTAATTATGTTCCGTGAATCTCTTATATTTTGAAACAAAAGAAAATAGCCCTTTATAGCTATTTTTCAGGGGTTTTAAGGATAATTTTCGATGAAAACAATTATACCGGCTAATTACCAAGACTTAATAAGTCAGGCCAGCCATTATCCGGACTATTCTTTGCCGAAAGCTGAAGATTTATTAAAACATTTTGGGTTTAAAGGTCTGGCCCTACACGCCCAGGCTCCCATCTTTTACGTGGTCGATTACGTGCACCAAAAATATTTGTTTATTGATCCTTCGTCCAAAAATTTACTGGGTTACGACCTGGACGTTATAACAGAAAATGGCCCTTTATACTACATTAATCTCTGGCACCCAAACGACTTGAAGATTGCTAATGCCGAAATATTTCCGACCATTAAACAATTTTTAAAAAAGCAATCAGCTACGGTTATTCCGGATCTTTCTTTTTCTTTTAACTACCGGGTAAAAGCGAATGGCGGTGATTACTGCAGTGTTATTCAGCGGTCTACGTTTTACGTGCACCCTACCGATAACACTCCCCTAGCGGCCGTAGGCTTTATTATGGATATTAGTCATTTTAAAGACGACACCAAAATTACTTTTACCATCGAAAAAGTAGACCGGCAGTTTTGCTCCGTTACCCCGGCACCTTTGTTTAAGCATAGCTATTACCCCGAAAAAGCGCCGGGCATATTCAGCCGGCGGGAACTGGAAATACTGGAGCTTATTTACCGCGGAAAGGGTACCAAGCAAATAGCCAATACCCTATGCATCGCTGAGAACACCGTGAAGAACCACCGGAAAAACATGCTGGCTAAACCCAAATGCAGCAATACCGCCGATTTAATAGCTTACGCTATCCGGCACGGCATTTTAGAGGCCGGCAGATTGATGCTGGTTAACTTAATTCCGGGAGCTTGTGCTTTATTAGATTTTGAAACTAGCTTTTTTCAATTAATGTAGAATTTCCTGGGCAAAGTCGGCCATTAGCTCGTTGAAAGCTTTTGGTTGATCTACGTTTACGAGGTGCCCCGCCCTGGGAATTTTAAAAATTTTGTTTTGCCACAGAGGTAAAGCAGCGGTGTCGAGGTAATCGGTGTTTACAATGTAATCTTCCTCCCCAAAAACAACTAAAAGCGGGCTATTCTGCTTTTCTAACAAGGCTATTTCGTCGTTGTAATTTCCGGTAGCAATGCATTCCCCAATTTTAGGCCGCAAGGTTTTCCGGACGGCCAGGTAGTCCGCCAGAATTATTTCCTGATCTTCTGGGTCCCGAGACAGCAAAATTTGCCCAGCATAACGTTTTACTGCGGTTAGGTCAGCCTCATCCATATACAAAACACTGGCTTCGCTGCCGGGCTTCATCATTTGGCTAATGGTACATTCTGTTTTTCCGACGGTGCTGGGCCCAGCCAATATCATACCAACTGGCTCTAAATCCTCACACAGCATTTCGGCTACAACATTGGTGCCCAAAGAAACTCCGACCAGAATATACCGATTACTGGTAATGAGTTGTTTGATTGCTTGTGCAAGGGTACGCGACAACACCAGAAAATTGAAATAATCCTGGTCATCTTCCAGTACATCCGTTTGTCCGTGGCCGGGTAAATCAAAAGCTATTAAACGGTAAGCGTTAAATAAAGGGCTCGCAAGTTGTTTTCTCCAGACTTGCGCAGAACCACAGTTATGATGAATCAAAAATATGGTTTCAGATTTATCAGGATTCTTCTCTAGGTAAGATAACCGAATTCCACTAATTTGAATAAACCTTCGTTCCATGAAATAAGATTGATAACGTTCTAAATAAATGTATTCAATAATCTAAAAAAATAGCCTTTTTGAATAGAAAAATAGAAAGTAAAATTAAAGCCACAGTTATTACAATTTTGTATCAATCAACATTTTAAATACTTCGCATTTATATCTAATAATGGCCTATTTAGGATTGAGTTAATAATAAATATTTTAAAATATTTTGTTCCGATCTTAATTCCTTAATCTTACAAAGTTACCAACTAAATGATGGAATATTACAAATCTTAAAACACTAATATGCTATTTATCTTATTATGGAATACTGGTACGACATTTACGGATTATGTGATCGAAGAGAAGTCGACACTATAGTGACCTTTTAAACCATTTTGATTTTTTAAAATCCAATCGGAAAGAACCTCCTTATCTTCCTCTACTAATTTCAGAAATGAAGGTGAACACGGATAAAGAAAGTCCATCCAAGGCAGTTTCGTTTATTCTCTCCTATTTAAAAATAATCGAAAAGGAATATGGTTCTTTTTGTGATAATTATTTGCTATTCCGGTGGGTAACTATAGAAGCCTTTAAAGACGTACTCCCCGTGGCATTGAAGCTGTTGCCCGAGGATAAACGGCAGAGTAAAAATCTACTCAATATGGGATTAATTACCGGCAATAATGCGATTCTACAACACCTAACCTTTAGCTCATCCGACATTGAAGCAATCAGGCAAGAAGTTATTCCTCCTTTACTAGACACCCAGGAGGATTTAACCCAATTCGTTAAAACAGCGGCTGTAAAAGGGAATTACTTTCAAGTAGAGTATTTAGCTGCGCAGGTAGATCCCAAAATTTAGTCACCCCAGTCCTGGAAGCCTGTAAAGAAGGAATTGTGGGTATTGTAAATATTCCGGTGGAACAAGGCCATGCGGCGCCGGATTGTTTTCATAATTCTCCCTTAAATACGCCAATAAAGAAAGCTTTTATTTATTAAAAAAGTATTTACTAAGTAAAGGCGTAAGAGACCAAAGTTTTTAATAATTCATTTACAATTAGGTCCGAGTTTGCGGCAATAAGCTTCTGGTTCAATCAATAAGTTTTGGCAACTGTTTACCAGATTCAAGCATCACGATCGTGCCACAACCGAGGATCAATGTTAAAGGGAGAGGTACTGATAATTTCTATTCGGTTATAATCCGGATGCTTAGGGTGTAGCAAATAGTTAAGTGACTCTTTCACTACTGCCGATGATACTCCTAATGCTAACACATGAGGGTTAGCCAGCCAATTAGCTATTAGTTTATGATTAGCTTGGTAGCCTGATTCTTCTCGCCAGGTTGGTGGAAGTTCTTGTAAGAGCTTAGATACCTCGGGCAGGGCTAAAGTAATTAAAAAAAGCCGTGGCAAATCTTCATAGGGTAACGTAGGCAGGTGAACTAATTGCTCCAGCAAAGCCAGTTCCGGACTCGCCGAAGTATAGAGAATACCCGTACCAGGTGGATTCCAGCGTCCTCCATATAGGCGAGCTCCTTCTGTTGACAAGGGGGTTCCAATAAAACGTTCCTTTACTAATCGGTAAGCTAACACGGGACTATCACCAACCAAAGTCGAGGCTCTGCTCTCAGCCATAGATGCCATGCTCAATGCGACCCAGAACGGCATGTACCATCCCAAAACCAGTAGCCGTGTCCAGTAAGGTTAACGGGGCTTGTCGCCGCAGTTCGGACAAGGGTACTCGTAGCCACCGCCCGAGTACGTCAGCCCGTCCGTCAAAAACGTCTAAACCATGCAGGAGCAAATCTTCCAGTAATAACAGCCGCTCGGAGGCATTGTTATCCAACAGGATTTCGGGCCGGAGCCGATGCAAGGTCCGCTCGGAGAGATTTAAAACCTGAGCCATTTCCTTATCCGTTAGCCCAATCTGCTTGGCTACTTCATCTACTTTACTACGCTTCACCCCAGCTCGGGCTTGCTCCACTACCACAAAGCTGTTCTCTGTTAAGCCGGTTTGAAAAAGTAATTCCATTAACACTGATTTTTGTCACTAATATAACTGCCTTTTGGCGCTATTCCAAATAACGCATTTATTAATTACATAGTTTCATTAGTATACCTTCATCTAAAGTATCTAGCTCACCTGCTAATTTAATACATTTACTTGGCTTCCCTTAAGAAAGCAGTTAGTTGGCTGCTATATTGTTTTTTAATTTTATCCTCAAAGCTATCCAGGTAACTTTGAGTAGTCTTTAAGTCGCTGTGACCTAAAGATTCCGAAATAAACTCAATGGGTGCTCCGGAGCGCTTCAGGACGGTAGAAAAGGAATGACGGGCAGTATAAGTGGTAATATTTTTGTCAATACCCACTGCGGCCGCAATTAATTTTATATACCGATTGATGATTGCTGTAGCTTGGCGAACTGTGGCTAGTTCCTGTTCCGGATTTAACCCCGGTTTCAGCAATGGAAAAACATAATTTTCGGAATAGGCTGGTTTATTACCCCATTTATCTATTATCTGGTCTACTTCCGGGGTGCGCATGGCCGTTATAACCTTTATATTTTGTCGACTGGTCCGTTCTGTTTTGGCCCGGATAAAAGTTATTCTGTCGGGTTCCAGCTGTTTGTATTTCAATCGGGCAATATCTTTTATGTTGATGCCATTACAGAGATAAGAGAATATCCACAAATCGCGGGCTCTAGCCTCAGCATCGTGTTTAGGTATATAAGCAAATAGCTTTTCAATATCGGTTGTGGCCAATGCTTTTTTCACGTTACGGCCCGCCGGAATTAAATACTTTCTTTTGCCAAACGGATATAAGGCTTGACTTACTTCACCCGAGGCAATGGCATCATTAAAAATAGAGCGGAGGGAACGCAGGTATATTCCAACGGTAGTTATTGATTTTCCCCGGCCTACCATCCATTGTTCATACTCTCTTAAGAACTCTGGATTAACTACGGAGAAAGGCAATACTTTCTTTTTAGTGTAAGCTGCCAAAGATGTGAGCGTACTAGCATACGTTTCTGCCGTTCCAGGTCTTCCCTCTTTCTTGAGCGCAGCTACCTTCTCTCTAATAGAAGATAAAACATCTTGTTTACTAGCTACATTATAAAACTTCTTTTCGAATGCATCAAAAGTAAAAACTTCTAGCTTCTTTAATATATCAATGGCTCGTTGTTCAATAGCCTGAAAAGTAATCTCTAGTTCTTTGAATTTACCTCGGGGTTTATCACTTTTAACTTTCGCAAAATCTTCTTCCGTTAAATTGTAAGGAGTAAGAAAATACTTACGCTGCCGGGCATGGGTAAGTCTTAACTTCACAGGGTAAGATCCATCTTTTAATACTCGCCGCGTATCCAAAATAATAGAGGTATGAACGATTGCTGACATGTGTGCAAATAAATAATTTGCACACAATTTGCACACAAACCCTCAAAATAACAACAAATATCTAAAAATAACAATTAACAAAAACCGCCTTTACACTTATTTAAAGCAACATTTTATAAATATAGCAAAACAAACATAATACAACTTTTTAAGACTGTTAATCATGGGGTCCTTGGTTCAAGCCCAAGAGGGGGAGCTTCAAAAAGCCACTTACGAGTAAAATCGGCAAGTGGCTTTCTTTATTACAAACATTCTCGTATTCTAATCGAAGCATCATTCCTAAGGCAACATTTTTTAAAAATATCAATTTGTCAAATTGCAGCCAGTAACACCCCAAATCAAAATAAGGTTAGTTGCGGTGAGGATCTGGAAAGAAAAGGAAACACTTGAAGCACTTCAGACTTTTCTTGTTTATTCTTTTTTAATAGAGTAACCGCCGATGCCGTGAAGGTTTGAGATACGATGGAATGTTGAAATAAACTACAAGCCGGCTCAAACTTATGAGCTAAGTTCCTGCCAATGGTTAGATGGGGCACATGAACGATAGACTTATAAGCGTTTGGTAAAAGAGCAATAGTTGACTTCTCGTGCAAATTATCGCTTAAACGCGCAAATTGTTCTTTTTCTTCTACTTGAATGTATACCGTACGGGTGCTATCAAAAAAGCCAAATCCGTTAGTATATAAGCTAAATGGTCCTTCTTCCGCCGCGGCTGATTCCAGGGTCCGCAGCAAACTCAATTCTTTATAAAAATTCATTTGAAACATAGCCAGCGATACGTGCGGGACGGAATATCTGGCAGTAAAGGGACCAATATGCCGAGCTAACCAATTTTTATAATAGTTAACGGCATTTTCTACGGGGTACGAGGGTAATAAAATTAAATGATAAATAGCCATATTTTTAAGGTTAAAGGTTAAAGATTAATTTATCTGTGTTATTGATTAAAATTTTAAAAATTACTCAATATTTACTCATCCGTACCGGGGATCTTTTTGGAAAGGGAGTTTGGCCATTTTATCTACTTCCATGCTCGGAAAGCCAAATTCTTCGACAATTTTGCCGTACAGCAAATAGACACCGTTGCCTTTAAACGGCCAGTGCTTTAAGGATTGAGGAAAGTGGGTGGTATCGAAAAAGTTACCTTCCACATCCAGGAAAGTACCAAACTGCATGACTTCGCCTTTGATGGTGCGCACGTATTTAGTAGTTACCAGCACGCCCATCATGCGCACTTTCTGATTCACGTGCGCCATCATGTAAATGGTTTTCACATCGCCACGGTTAGTAGTTTGCAGCAAATCAAAATAAGAGCAGGTAACCGGGAAGCTCAATAGCTCCATTTCATCGTAAGCATCTTCCAAAAGTGTATGGCACAGGGCGGGCAGCGTAAATTGCCGGGCGGGTTCCCGGAATAATACCTCAGAATGATGATTCGAAACTTTATGCCCCAACACTAAATGTGCTTCCCAGAGCAGGGCTTTTTTATCCTGATTGATAGACCGAAGCGCCTGCACCCGAATTAAGATTAAAAGTTGCTCTAAAGTTATCTGGGTGCGGGTAACAAAATCCTCCAGATTAGTGTAAGGGCCATTCTGTTCCCGTTCTGCCACAATAGTATGCGCTACTTTTTGCTCCAGGTTCTGAATGTGAATAAAGCCTAGATAAATATCATTACCGTAAATAGTGGTGGTTAGATAACTGCGGTTGCAGCAGGGTAAATGCATGGCTGCCCCGGCTTTCTGGGCTTGCTGCACGTACACCCAGGTCTTATAAAAACCACCGAAGTTATTGATTACCGCCACCATAAACTCCAATGGGTAGTACGTTTTCAGGAACAAGCTTTGGTAACTTTCTACGGCGAAAGAGGCCGAATGCGCTTTAGAAAACGAATAGCCGGCAAATGATTCTACTTGTCGCCAGACTTCTTTTATTAAGGCCTCGGGGTGGCCTTTAGCGCGGCAGCTATCGTGGAATTTATTTACTAATTTTTCAAATTCTTTCTTCGATCGAAATTTACCGCTCATGCCCCGCCGCAACACATCGGCATCTGATAAGTCCAGACCCGCAAAATGGTGGCATACTTTAATAACATCCTCCTGGTACACCATTACACCGTAGGTTTCTTTCAGCTGCTCTTCCATAACCGGGTGCAGGTACTGGATTTTATCCGGCTCGTGAAACCGCTGGATGTAAGCCCGCATCATGCCCGATTGCGCTACACCCGGCCGGATAATGGAGCTAGCAGCCACCAAGGATAAGTAATTATCGCAATGTAATTTTTTGAGCAAACCCCGCATGGCCGGACTTTCGATGTAAAAACAACCAATAGTATCACCGGATTTTAATTGCTGGCGTACTTTCTCGTCTTCTTTAAAGCGTTTGATGTCGTGGGCATCAACTGTAATTTTTTGATTTTGCTGCACTAAATGCACGCATTCTTTAATATGACCAATGCCGCGCTGGCTCAAAATATCCAACTTCTCAAAACCAATGCTTTCGGCAGTGTACATGTCCCATTGGCTGGTTGAGAAATTCTTGGGTGGCAAGTCTAGAGCGGTGTAGTTAGTAATAGGCACTTCCGAAATAAGTACCCCCCCAGCATGAATGGAGCGTAGATTCGGAAAACCAGCCAGCAAGCGCCCGTATTGTAGGATTTTTTTAGTAATATGATCAGTATTGGCAGCCGTATGCGGGTTTTCTACTAAGGCATCTAATTCGGTTTTGGGCAAGCCGTATACTTTACCCAACTCGCGCAAGATAGAATTTTGCTGAAAAGTACTCATAGCTCCCAACAAGGCAGTGTATTCCCGACCGTAGCGTTTAAAAATATAATCGAGTACTTCGTCGCGTTCGTTCCAGCTAAAATCAATATCAAAATCCGGCGGGCTCGTGCGTTTGGGATTTAAAAAACGCTCGAAATACAAGTCCAGCTCAATGGGATCAACATCAGTTAAGCCCAAGCAATAAGCCACTACGCTGTTAGCCCCACTTCCCCGCCCAATGTGGTAGAAATTACGCTTGCGGGCATACGTAATCACATCTTCGGTAATCAGAAAATAAGCCGCAAAATCCAGTTTATCAATAATAGCTAGTTCATGTTCTACTCGCTGTCGGGCCACTTTATTAGCTAAGCCATACCGTCTTTCTAATCCGTTTTTTGCTAACTTTTCTAGTAGTAACTTATCGTCGTAAGCAGTTTTGGTGAAATGGCGTTTGTTTTTGCGACTTTCAAAATCAAAGGTAAAAGCCGCTTTAGTAATTAATTTTTCAGTAATGCGGATGAGTTCTGGGAAGCGCTGGTACTGGGCTAGTAACTTGGCGCAAGAATAAAAACAGGCATCCTGCGCTACGCCATGTTCGGGAGCTAATTGACTCAACAAAATATTATTATCCACGGCCCGCAGATGCCGATGCAGTTGGTAACCTTCCTCGCTTTTGCAGGTAAACAGCGGCTGCATAAGCAGTTTTGCCCCTTGCTGCCGCAAATCCGAAAAAACTAATTTATTTAAGTCCTGGGGGCTTACGCCGATAAATTCATGCTCGCGCAGCTTTTGAGTATTGCCCGAAGCAAACGGGTAAATAATAATAGCCTGCGTAAAAGTTGGGGGTACATCGGGCAAAGGTTGGTGCCGTAGCAAGTAGTGACTTAGAAAACTATTTAGTTCCTGAAAACCGCTTTGGTTTAAAGCCAAACCTGTGTACAACAGCTGGTTATCGCGCCGAAACTCTATGCCCACCAATGGTTGAATGTTGTGCGCCAAACAAGCTTTGATAAAAGGAAATACGCCCGAAGTATTATTAATATCGGTTAAGGCTAGGGCTTTATATCCTTGGGCCTGGGCTTCGGCGGCTAACTCTTCTACCGACAGGGTGCCGTAGCGTAAACTATAATACGAATGGACAAATGCCAGCATACGTTGTTTTTTATTTTAAACCCGATTTTAAACCTACTGCCCGCTGCACCGCTGATTCGCCATAACGAACCCGGATTTTATCCATGGCCTGGTAGAGGTTTGCCATCTCGGCGGTATCTTCAAATAAATCAATCTGCTGAAAACCCTGCACTAAATTGCTTAAGCGCACCCCCAGCAACCGGATGAGCATGCGACGGTTATATAATTTTTGAAAAAGTTCTTTGGCTTTGCGGATTAAAACATGATCGGCGGCATTGTATGGAATGGTGAGTTGCTGGGTGTGCGTATCGAAGTTCGCGTACCGGATTTTCACCGTAATGCACCCCGCCAGCTTGCCTTGTTTGCGTAATTCAAAAGCCAGGCCTTCGGTCATGGAAACCAGCAGATTGTTTAATTTGCCAATATCAGTGGTATCGGTGCTAAAAGTTTGCTCCGTGCTGATGGATTTTTGCTCGGAGTAAGGGACAACGGGTGCGCCGTCGATGCCGTTGGCTTTTTCCCAGATGTTCACCCCTTCTTTGCCCAGTACTTTCTGCATCATCTCCACCGGAATCATGGTAAGTACCTCAATAGTGGGGATGCCCATGTTCCGCAGGAGCTGGTAATTTTTTTGACCAACCCCCGGTATCTTTTTAATGGAAAGCGGTGCCAGGAAAGGCTTTACTTCTGCGGAGCGCACCTGGAGTTTGCCGTTGGGTTTGGCCTGACCTGTAGCAATTTTAGAAACTGTTTTGTTGATGGATAAACCAAAAGAAATCGGTAAACCAGTTTCCTTAATTATCAAATTTCGGAGTTCGTTCGTCCATTGCCAGGTACCATAAAAACGATCCATGCCGCTTACGTCCAAGTAATGTTCATCGATGGATGATTTTTCGTATACCGGTGCCTTCGCCGCAATTACCTCAGTAACCTTAGTAGAATAATCGCTATAAGCTTCCATGTCGCCGCGCAACACAATGGCTTCCTGGCAAAGCTGCCGGGCCATTTTCATGGGCATACCGGCGTGTACCCCAAAATAACGCGTTTCGTAACTGCAACTGGCCACCACTCCTCGATCCGACATTCCTCCCACAATTACAGGTTTACCCACCAACTGACTGTTGCGCAGCCGCTCTACCGAAACAAAGAAGGTATCTAAATCAAAATGGGCAATAGTCCGTTGGTCGTTCAATTGCATAAAATCAGGGTGTTAAAACCTACAACTGCACTGCTTTTGATAAAATGATTAGTTTTTAAGCAAATATTTTTGGTAAAATGTAACCAAATAAATAATACATACGCTATATTTAACTAATTATTTTAGCATTTATACTAAAATACCTAGGAATATGTTTCTACCTACCAATTTGAAATGGCTAAGAAGGCTGAAAAAAAGGACTCAGGAAGATGTAGCATTTGCTTTAAACATTAAGCGATCTACCTACAGCGGTTACGAGAATGGCGTTGGCGAACCGAGTCTGGATAAGCTGGTATTACTAGCGAATTACTTTAAAATTACTCTGGATGGGTTAGTTGCTCAGGACTTAAGGCTAATGGCCGTTAGCCAAATTCCAAGAACAGATGGATCTATAGATAAATCAGAATGGAAAACCGAAGTACCGCAAACAATAATGCGCGTGGTCCGGGAAGAATAATTTATAAAAAATTTTCAATTACCCGGGTAGACTATCTAATCACAAGGCTCCGCAAAGTTGAGTTTATTGTAGTTATTGTCATAATCTTTTTGAAAAAGTATAAGCAGCTATCTTTTCATTTCTCGTATAAGTAATAAGCTGGCTAAACAGAATTTAAAAATTAATACTTTTGCTGCTTTCTACTATTATGCGTTACCCAAGTCTTTTTATTTTTTCCTTCATCTTACTGCTAGCTGGCTGTAAGCAAACCGAAATTGTACCGAATAGAAACAGAAGCTTAATTTCAGAAAATGAACACCTGACTTTAGGCAACCCCAGCAACGCTACACCGGACATTAATAATTATAAGAACTACCTCGTTGAAAAACCGCAGTACGTGTTATCCTACAGCCGGGATAGCAGCATACCCAATTGGGTGAGCTGGCACGTAAGTTCCGACTGGTTGGGTTCTGCTCCCCGGCAAGATGACTTTAAAGCAGATGAAAGTTTACCGGAGGATTGGTACCGGGTAAGTCCGGCGAATTATACCAACAGCGGTTTTGATCGGGGTCATAACTGTCCCTCCGCGGATAGAACCAAAAGTCAGAAAGATAACTCAGCCACTTTCCTGATGACCAACATGATTCCGCAGGCTCCGGATAATAACCGCGAAACCTGGGCCAACCTGGAAGAATATACCCGCAGTTTAGTAGATCAAGGGCAGGAAGTTTACGTGATTATGGGAAATTACGGTTCGGGAGGTACGGGTTCTAATGGTTTCGCTCGGACTATTAATGGAGGAAAAATCAGGGTTCCGAAACAAATCTGGAAAGTACTGGTGATTTTACCCGAAGGAGACGATGATCTTAACCGTATATCTGTTAACACGCGCGTTATTGCGATAGATACTCCCAATAGCAATGGGGTAAATCCTGACTGGAGTTTGTATAGAACTACCGTAGATGCTATTGAAAAAGCAACCGGATACGACTTACTCTCCTCCCTGCCCGAAGACATCCAACAAGTACTGGAAGCAACTGTAGATAATGGACCTACCCAGTAAGTCTAAAATTCCATTTTTTAATTTATTTATGGCAGCTCCTGCAACTTTAACTACCGAAGAAGTACTTTCTCAACTTCAAATACTAACGCAAGGCTTATATTACCAGAGCGAAGCCGATTATCCTTTAGAAGTAGTTTCGTTTGATGCTACCATTACCAATGAATTAACGCAAGAAGAAATTCTAACCTTAACTGGTAAAACACCCGGGGAACCCGTTGAGGTTATGGAAACTAGTACTTTCTTTCGCCATTTTAACCAGGTAAATTCAACTACTAACCAAGAAGTTAGCTCGGCTACCAATGCTCAAGCCTTGCAGTTTTTCTTAGAACAGAATGTACAAAATATGAAAGTTTACCGGATGGGCAAAAGAACTATTTCGGCTTTACTAGTTGGGAAAACAGCTACCGGAAACTGGATAGGCTTGCAGACCACCATTATTGAAACGTAAACTTTTAGCCACTTCTGATTTAGAAGATAGAAGACTAAAGTGGATTCTGATTAATTTATTATTCGATTTGCTTATATAAATTAAATTATAAATCGCTGAATTTTCTGGATGCCGGATATGGCAATGCTGGCCGCTCTCCCACTGCGCTACCTTATTGCCGCAATCGTACGCTAATAGATTACGAAATATACCTAAGGTATGCGTTACCACAGGGGATTTGTGGTAGGCAGCACAGACTTCTCGGTTCGTGATCTTCTCCGCAGAATCCAAAAATGCACTGAGAAGAGCGGAAACAGCATTGCTAGTATCAACCTCCTAATAGTTACATGTATTTAGTAGTTAACTAAAAGTATGTTAAATTTTAAAGGTTTAGTATCTCCGAAGAGAATTCAATGATAAATCCGGCGAGTAGATGATTTGTTACCTGCTTGAATGAATATTTTTTACTTTTTTGCTCAAAAGTATATCTTACTCCAATGAATAAGATGGCTTTAACTCTTCGTACAGCAATCTCACTTACAAATAAAATAAGTCGGGATAAAAAGTAATTTCGGCTAAGAATGTAAAGATTTTACCCTAGTCACAACAAAGTTTTTGCCTTCATTCAGAAGCTATACCAATTTGCACCTACTTTAAACAGAATAAAGATTATAGCCAGTTTATTCTTTAAGATTAAGGTATAGTTAATAGTTGATTATTTTAATTGAGTATTAGACTACAACTAACTATTAAAATCTGACACCAGTTTGGCTGTGGAGCACCTGCTAGGCTTTCGGTGCATAGCATTCCGACGTCAGGAGGAAAGGAAGGATAGCAGGTGCGAGAGAGCCGAACGAGGCCCACCGGCCATGAGGCAAAACTTGAAATATCAACCTAGATAGCACCCGAGCATGGAGTCTTGGAAAGGCTCCAAAGAAAAGCTTATGATTATAAATAAATAAAAATCAATGAATTAACCACTAAAAAAAGCTAACATCTACTATCTGGATACTTGCATCTTTTCACACATTTAAAGAAGCAATCTGCAAGCTAAATTTCATTTTAAAACTTTTGCAACCATTGCGCTGCCTCCGTGCTTCCTTCGGCATTTGTTTCCACAATTTGCTGTAATAACTGCTTAGCTTCTTTTTTATCACCAGGTTGGTTCCGACGCATTAAGGTAACTGCTTGTAAGAAAAGACCAGGGTTATTTTCTAATTCTTTCTTATTGGCCAACTCATCAAATTGCTGCAAAGCTTTTTCATACTCTTTTATACTAAGATAAGCCAGGCCCATATTCTTCTTCGCTTCGCTATTATCCGGGTGGTTTTTATAAATACCTTGAAAATAAAGTAAAGCTTTACTGTATTGCTGGTTGTTGTAAGCGCTAATACCTTCTAACAAACTATCCTGCGTAGTATTTTTTCCCCTTGTATTACCCGCTACCCCAAATTGCAACGTATCATCCGGATCGCTTACGGTCTGTTCTATTTGTTGCAGGTTTTCTTTAAAATACGAATCGGCCAGTAGTTGAATGTTTTCTTCCGATTGCAGTAAACTAAAATACGCTACTAAAATAATACTTATACTGGCGGCTATACCAGTTACTACCTTAAAGAATGTATTAGAATAAAGCGGAACTACTTTTGCTTCCTGCTGCAATGCAGGGGTAAAGTACTCCTTGTTAAGAAAATGCAAGGTATCCTTTAAGTCGTTTTCCTGAACGCGGTATTTTTCTGCTGTCCGCATTTTTGTTTCGATGGTTTGATACACCTTAAATGCACTTAAAAGTTCTTCATTCGAAGATAGTTCTGCCTCAAAAAGCAGCTTTTCCTGGTGGCTCATTTCTCCGTTTAAGTACTCCTCTACTTTCTCGTAGTCATTCTTGTTCATACATTTACCATTTTAAAAAACTAAACTGAGGAGCTTGTTTTACTAACGTGATTAATTTTTCCATACAACCAGCCTTCTTTTTTCGGGCGTAGCCATAAGTCATTCCTAAAATTTGCGCTACCTCCTCCATTGATTTGCCTTCCCAACTTAAGCGCAGCAATTGCTGACAACTATCTCCCAATTCCGCTACCTTTTCGTGGAGTAATTGCATTCGTTGCTCCTGCACCATACATTCTTCTGCCAGTTTTACACTATCATCGCCCAAATCCATTCCGTCTTCATCAAATTGAACCGGGAGCAATTTTCTTTTGCTTAGTTCTTTCAACCATAAATTTTTGCAAATCAGGTATAAAAAAGCCTCAAAAGGACAGAGCAGCTCAAAATTCTGATCTCGGGCTTTACGGTAAATAGATACTAAAGCTTCCTGAAAAATATCTGCTGCATCGGTTTCCGTTCCATTATTTTTTAGAACCATTCCTTTGATTTTACCAGCGAACTTTCGGTAAATTTCTTCCAGCAAGATTCGGTCATTAGTTACTAATGCCTCTATATATTTTTGGTCTGAATGCCTCATTCAGCCTAAATTATATAAAGTTTTAATTTTTAAAAATCAACGCTCACAACAATAGTATAAACATTTGATTACTAGCAATTAAATTACAACTTTAGTAATAACAAGACCCATTTAAAACTACAGTACTTTAAATGAAATTACACATCTCCTTACCTCTACAGATAGGATAGAAAGTTAAGTTTTGTTCTTACTTCCGTTAATGCCGTCGCTCATAGCCCTTTTTAATTGGCATCGGGCTAACGTAACCGAGACACCTTTTTTCATTTTATCACGAATAATAACGCTCGTATTAGTTGCTATTTAACCCTTCAAAGGAAACATTTTTATGGAGCGGCCCTCTCCTTTCTTATCTTATTTTTTTCATACTGCACTTAAATGTATAAGCGTAATGCTTCCGGATTTTATACGATTTCAAAAATTTACTATTTCCGAGAACAACGCTCTTGCAGGTATACTTTTACTCTATTTTCAATTTAAATCCTAAAACAAGGGCGGAGCGTTCAATCATAAATACAAGTAAACGAAAGATTGTTACCCGGTAAGCACGATTTTTTTGAAAATATTTTACAATTTCCTCTACCCAAGGCTAATTTCCTGTTCTTAATTAATTATTAATCCAGATACTCACCTTATAAAATATTAATATAATTTTATAAAACAGATCTTTTAAAACTATTCGAACAGAAAGAAGAATACCGGAATAATACTATTTTCTTTATACAACAGCTAATATTTAGACTAAAAATAAATTACTAGTAAATTCTCTAGTAAGTAATTTATAAACTTGCTAATAAGTAATATAATACAATCAATACTAAAAGGTAAGATTAAGCCCTAAAAGCAGTAATAAACAGAAAAAGACAGCAGTAGGAGCAACGAAGGCGGGCATTGGTTTGCCAGTACTGCAGGCATTTCGACGTGTAGGGGCGTATTGCGCACGTTCCCACCAGAAAAAACAATAGCCGCCTCTCCTCCCCTGTTTTTACCTTCCGGCAGGGAAGGGGGCTAACGCAGCCTTATCAAACAAGTTAGCACCAATCTTGAGAAACTTGAAAAGGCTCTCCAGAACAATAGATACAGAAAAGTGTGCTTAAGAATAAAAGTTAAAAGAAGTTACTTTTCTTCCTTAAATAACCATTATAAAGTACGCGAATAAATAAACCAGCTATTTACCCGCCCATTTTTATCCATATTAAACGCAATTTTATTATTCGTATACACCCAGTATTTACCCGAAGCACCTGAAAAAGTATAAGAAGGTTTCCCATAGTTTTTGGCTAAAGTAGTGTAGTGCATGCCTCGCTTTACTTTTCCGGCGCTTGGCTGCAGATAATTTTCGTGCGTTAAACGAACCAGGTAATTTCGGGTACTATTCTGAATGCCTAGTTGCCAATGGTCGTTCAATTCATTCCATTGAACAGATAAATTAGGGTTTCTACTAATCTTTATTTGAGGAGCGGAAGTTGGTAAGGCAACATTGCTTTTTTTTCCGCCAATTTGTTCTTGAAAAACGGGAACCGGATTATCCGAAGATTCTTCTTTGTTTAACTCATCAAACCAACTCATTATCCACGAAGCCATGCTTCCGGTTAAAGATTCATTCATTTTATTAGCCAACTCCAGATTATACTGGGCCATATGGGCTCCTTTCTGCTGGGCTAGTTCAAAATCTTTTTGAGATTTACTAAATTGATTATCTTTAAAATACGCTATTGCTCTTACAGTATGGGCATCGCCGGTAATTAACTCCGGACTTAATTCATTTATAATACCTACGGCAGCTGGTTGGTTTCCTTGCAGGGAGTAAATACAGGCCAGGTTTATGTAAGCGGGTACATATTTGGGATCAACTTCCCGCGCCTGTTCCGAGTATTTGCGGGCGTCTGCTAATAACTGAAGATATTGCTGCTCATTAAACGGGAGAGCTACGGCCCGGTTCCGGGTAACTAAGCGGCTTTGCGCATCCAGTTCTACGGGATAAGCAAATTTTAAAATATCCCGACCGGTAGACAGCACCAAGGCCTGTTGCAGTTTAGCCGCCGCTAAGTTGTTATAAATTTCCCGGCTCGGAAATTTATTTACTAAATAATTAAAGCATTGCGCCGATGATTCAAACTCCTGCACTAAGTAAAGAAAAAATCCGGCTTTAAAAACGGCTACCATTTGAATTGCTTCTTTTTGCTTTTCGGCGTAAATAGCTTTTCGTTCTTCTTTAGTTGGATAACCATTTAAGTTTTCGGAAAGATCAAATTGCTTATAAAGCATATCTAAAACCTGCGGAAAAACGCGCCCCGTAGCATAACCGGAAAGTTCTCCGTAAAAGCACCCATAAAAGTCGGCGGCCGATTCAAATTGCTTTATACTTTCCTTAGAAGTATCAGTATTAGGCTGACTTATACCAAAAGTAAAGTACCAGTCATGTTTTTCGTAATGGTGGGCTAACTCATGACTTAATAAAACTGCTATTGCGTTTAAAGAATCTTTTTGCAGTTTAACGCACAAATCGTACACCTCTTCATCGAACTGGATTACCGGCTGATTACCAGGACGGTACATGGCAATAATAGCTTGTTTATTCCGGTTCTGGGCAATAACTTCTAACCCGGGCTGAGGGCGGCCGTTGGCAAAGGCATAAGTTAAACGGTCGAATACTTGACGCATTACCTTGTATTTATAGGAAGATTTTGGCAACAATGTCTGGGCACTGCTGTTATAAGCTAAGTTAAAAATAAGCATAACCACCAATCCAATACGACTGAGCCTTGATGAGCCAAGTCTTATCAGCCATCCGGTAAACTGCGCATTTGCCATTATTGTATTAGTTAAAACTTTAATTATTCTCTCTTTGTATTGTACAAGTATTTACTTTTAGCCGCTACTGTGGAAGGAAAATAAAAAAGCGGCATTTACTAATTTAATAAAAAGAAAATGGTAAATTTCAATATATTATAATTTTATTTAAATATAATTGAAATGTTAGAATAGCAATAGAAAAATAGAGGGTATTAATCCAAATTGAGGATTTCCATTCTAACCAACGATTTCAATATAAATGAAAGCTTCTCTGGTAATTGCTGTTGCTCTTGCTTTTTTTAGTATCCGGTTTGTTCAAGCTCAAAATAAGCCTATTAAGTACGATCCTGCCCTTGCTCGCAAGTGGTATAACCAGGCATTAAATTTACAGGAAAAAGGCGATTATAACAGTTCTATTCTTTTATTTGAAAAGGCATCGGCTTTATATAAAAAACATAGCCAATGGACCAAGCAAATAGACTGCGATAACGAGTTCTCGCATACTCTTTTTATGATGGGCCGGTACAATGAGGCGCTGCAAACGGCGAATCAGACCTTGCAGGAAAGCTTAGAAAAATTTAAAGGCGATTCTACTAAAATAGTAAAAAGTTATATTAACCTGGGCAATGTACTTCAGGTGAAAGGCGAATTTGAAAAAGCTTTAGCTTACCAGGTAACAGCCCTGCGTATCCGGCGCTCTATCTTTGGCGATACCCACCCCGATGTAGCTAACTCTTACGACCAAATAGGAACCATTTACTTCGATAAAGGAGAGTACGATAAATCCTTAGGGTTTCACCTGAAATCATTACAAATCAAGCGCATCTTATTTACCGAGACAAATCCCAATATTGCTAATTCCTACCATTACATAGGAGGTATTTATTTACTTAAAAGTGAGATTGATAAAGCCTTAGAATACTTTAATAAGGCCGTGCAGATCAGGCGGGCTGCCTTTGGCGAAATTCATAAAGATGTAGCTTTTACCTATAACAATATAGGCAACACTTACCACCAGAAAAGCGAATATGGCACAGCCTTAGAATACCATCAAAAGGCATTATACATCCGGCGGTTAGTATTTGGCGAGATGCACCCGAATGTAGCTGACTCTTACAACAATATTGGCAACGTACTTCAAGTGAAAGGCGAGTTCAATAAAGCTTTGGAGTATCATCAGAAAGCTTTATATATCCGGCGCACGGCTTTAGGTGAAAACCACGCAGATGTAGCGCAATCTTATAACTATATGGGAATTATTTACCAGGCCAAAGGCGAATTTGATAAGAGCCTGGAATACCATCATACCGCCTTAAACATCAGGCGTTCTGCCTTAGGAGAATCGAGTGCAGGAGTAGCCGACTCTTACAACCAACTAGGCAACGTATATTACGACAAAGGAGAGTACGAGAAAGCTTTGGAGTATTACCAAAAATCATTGTATATCCGGCGTGCTGTTTTTGGAGAAACGCACCAAGGCGTAGCAAACTCTTACCAAAACATGGGCCGAATGTACTTTATAAAAGGCGAGTACGATCAAGCTTTAGAATTCCATCAGCAATCCTTGCACATCCGGCGGAAAGTTTTCGGGGAAAAACATCCTAATGTTGCTTTCGCTTATAACAACATAGGCAATACTTACCTCGAGAAAGGCGAATACGATAAAGCTTTAGAATACCATCAAAAAGCTTTGCAAATCAGGCAGGCTGTATTAGGTGAAACGCATCTTAGAGTAGCTAACTCGTACAACGATATAGGCAATGTATTAGCAGTTAAAGGCGAATACGATAATGCTTTGGAGTATTACCAAAAGAGTTTAGATATAAGACATAGGGCTTTAAACGAAATACACCCGGATGTAGCGGAGTCTTATAATAAAATAGGCATGGTATACCAGAGTAAAAGGGAGTACGAAAAAGCCTCGCATTACCACCAAAAAGCTTTACAGAGTTACCGGGGAGCTTTCGGCAAAACGCACCCTAGCGTTGCGGATGCTTACTACCAATTGGGCAATGTAAATTTTCACGAAGGCGCGTATACCCAAGCATTACAGCAATACCAACAAGCTATTACAGCTATTGTACCTTCTTTCTCCGATACCACCATTACTTTTAATCCCGTATTTAAAAGTCAGACAAATTCTTTTCTCGTTTCCAAAACCTTACTTACCTCCCTGCAGGCTAAAGCTAAGGTTTTGGAAGTACAATTTAATCAATCGCATAATTTACCGGATTTACTGCTGGCTTACCAAACTTCCTGCTCCGCTGATTCTTTGGCTCATAGAACTCAGCAAAACTTTGAAAGAGAAAGTGATAAAGTAGCTTTTACTTCTAGCTCAGTAGTGTTGTATCAACAAGCTTTGGCTTTATGCCTGAAATTATACCGTTTTACGAAAAATAAAAATTACTTAAATAAAGCTTTTTACTTTGCTGAGCGGGGTAAAGCCAGTGTTCTCATGACTTCATTGGCGGAGTCTAAGGCCAAAACCTTCGCCGGTATTCCAGATTCTTTGTTAAAACAAGATCAGGTTATTCGTACCCAAATTGCTCAATATTCCCAACGCTTGGCCGGCGAGCGAACCAAAACCAATGAAGGCGATAGTAGTAAGTTGCAAAATTACGAAAGCCAATTATTTAGTATCCGCCGTCAGCAGGAAAGCCTGATTCAGCAGTTTGAGGAATTCTATCCACAATATTATGCCCTTAAATATCAATCTGCCACTGTTACTCCCAATCAGTTACAAAGCCAGCTAGATACTAAAACGGCTTTATTAGAATATGTGGTAAGCGATACGCTTCTGCAGGTATTTATAGTTGGCCGTGATTTTTTTAAGGTTGAATCCGTTCCTTTGGATAGTCTTTTTCGTCGACGGTTAACTGCCTTTAGAGAAGGAATTCTCTTGCAGGATCAGGATTTGTACGAACAGGTAGCCTACAGCCTTTTTAAAATATTGATTCCGTCTAACCTGCCGAAATCCATAAACTCATTAATTATTATTCCGGCCGGCGAATTAACTTCCTTACCTTTTGAAGCCTTACTTACTAAACCCGCTGACGGAAATTTAAGCAAACCCGCCGCTTACTTATTAAGCAAATATACTATTAGTTATGCTTACTCTGCCTGGCTGCTTTATCAGCGATTTACTCAGGAGAAAGCCACACCAATCAAGAATTTGCTTGCTATGGCTCCCGTGTTTGTTGATTCTTTAAATGATGGAAACGATTCTACTATTTTGCCGAATACTTCGTTACAAAAATCCAGTTTAGAGAGTACGTCCGGTACTATTACAGATAATAGGGGAATACTCTCTAACACAACAGAGCAACCTTTTTCAAAATCTAACTCCCGAAAGCACGGCGTAAGCTCCAAGGCCATAAATAGTAAATCCCTAGGCAGTCGGTCATTCCGGAATCAGGAAATTCCGCCGTTAATTGCTTCGGAACAGGAAGTTAAAACAATTGCCCACTTGTTTCAGAGCAAAGGCGCAAGGGCAAAAGTATACCTGCATCATCAAGCCAGTGAAGAACAAATTAAAAACGAAGAAGTCTCCGGCTATAATTACATTCATTTGGCAACGCATGGGTTTGCCAACGAGAAGTATCCGGAACTATCCGGCTTGCTGTTTAGCCAGGGGAGTAGCAATCAGGAAGATGGAACTTTATATACCGGCGAAATTTACAACATGCGTTTGAAAGCAGAATTGGTTACCCTTTCGGCCTGCGAAACGGGTTTAGGCAAACTTGTCCGTGGGGAAGGGGTTATTGGTTTAACCAGAGCTTTACTTTACGCCGGGGCCAAGAATGTAGTAGTTTCTCTTTGGAACGTAAATGATGGTTCTACGGCCGTGTTAATGGAGAATTTTTACAAAGCCCTTCTTGCCGGATACGATAAGGCTCAGGCACTACAAATAGCGAAGCAAAAGTTAATACAACAAAGCCGTTATAATCAACCTTTTTATTGGGCACCATTTGTTTTAATTGGTAAGTAAAAATGCCTGATTATTTTACTAAAATTCAATTCTGTTTTGATATGAAATAGTAAGATGTAGTACTCTAAACTAAGCTAAATTATATATTGATAGAATAACAGGCTTTTCTGTGGAGTCTTTTCAAACCTCCATTTTACGGTGCTAATGGGAATAGAACAGTCTAAGTTTGCCTCGTGGCCGGCGGGCCTCGTTTGGCTCTCTCGGGCGGTTTAGCGAACCTTGGCTCACTCCGTTACGCCATGCTGCTTTGCAGCACCGGAACGCTAAAAGGCCCTCCATAGCCAAACTGGTGTCAGTTCTTCTTGGTTACCTTATTCTAAATAAGAATATATTAGTACAGGAAGGTAATCTTCTTTGTCCAATTTAGCACAGAGAGTTAATAGAAAATGGTAATACTTACAATTCGAGCAGGCTCTTCCTTATAAGTAACTGGACAGAATTAACTTTATATACTTAATGCCGCCGGTATTGTAGCGAAAAATAATTTATAATCAACAGGTTTGATATATAAAAGTCTAGCATCTAATATCTTGATACTTGTGTCTCTTTACTTAACTCCTTTTACTTAATTCAGCTCTTTTTAAGGTAAGCCGATAAGCCGTTTGGTGCCAGGGGCAAGGTTTTTAACTTCAAGCCGGTGGCATCGGCAATTGCGTTCCGGATGGCGGGAGCAATGGCTACAATGGGGGCTTCGCCAGCACCAACCGAAGGTAAATCGGGGCGGTTTAGTTGAATAATCTGGACTGTAGGAACATCCTTAAACCGTGGTACCCGGTATTGCGCAAAAGTAGGATTTAAGATTTTGCCGTTTTCAAAATCTACGGCTTCAAACAAGGCACCGCCCAACCCTTGCACAATGGCTCCCATAATTTGATTATCTAAGTGCTCGGGGTTAATTATAGCACCGCATTCAAAAGCAGTAACCGTACGAATAACCTTTACTTGCCCGCTGGTTTGGTCAACGGCTACTTCGGCGCAGGTTGCGGTAAAGCCGCCTTTTTCGGTACCACCCGCAATCCCGAAACCATGGCCCGGGGCAGGTTTGCTTTTACCCCAGTTAAAAGCTTTAGCAGCGGCTTCTAAAACGGCTCGTAACCGCGGTTCTTTTAAATTCTGTAACCGAAAGGCTAGTGGTTCCTGATTTACTAATTGCGCCAAATCGTTCATTTGCGATTCCAACACAAAAATATTGGCTGTGGCGGCTAGCCCCCGGTAAGAACCTTGATTTAAAGGTGAATCTGATGGATGAAACTGAATCTGCTGGTTAGCTACTTCGTAAGGCGTATGCATGCCCGAGCCGCCGGAATTATAATTATGAAACTCCCAAGCCGTAATAGTACCGTCGTTCTTTACCCCACTGCTTACTTCAATTACACCGGCCGGACGGAAATAAGCCCAGGTAAATTCTTCGGGCCGGGTCCAGGTGAGTTTAACGGGTTTACCAGTAACTTTCGCCAACTTTGCAGCTTCTGAGGCCGCCTCCCCCGAATGTTTGCCGCCGTAAGCCGAACCGGTATCGGGCATAATTACCCGCACCTTTTCTTCCGGAATTTTAAATTCTTCGGCTAAATCGCTTTGTACGCCAAATGGTCGTTGGGTACCCGTATAAACAGTAAGCTTTCCGTTTTCCCAATGCGCCAGCGCCGCCCGGGGTTCCATGGGCGCATGGGCAATGTAATCTACCTGGTACGTTTCTTTTAAAGTTTTATCTGCCGAAGCTAATCCTTGTTGTATGTTGCCTTTGTTAATACCTGCATCGCGTCCGTTTTCCTGCCCTGCGGAGGCTTTATTTTTGAGATATGTAAATATTTCCGGACGGGAAGGTTGCGAAGTAGTTTTCCATTGCGCTTTAATGGCAGCTATGGCCTTAGTGGCCGTTGCTATATTGGTAGCCGTTACACCCACAAAATCTCCTTCGTGTACTACGGTAACGCCCGTTATAGCTTTAGCGGCACTTGCATCCAATGCTTGTAAAGTTGCGCCGTAGGCAGGTGGCCGTAAAACTTTGCCGTATAACATTCCGGGTAATTTCATATCCGAAACGTATTTATGCTTACCAGTTAAGTAATCGCGTCCGTTTACTTTAGGTACCGAGGTTCCGGCAATCTTCCATTGGTTTACCGGGGTAGCTGGTGCTCCTTCGGAAATGATTTGCAACAACTGTTTCCCTTTGGCTAATTCGCCGTAGCTTAACGTTTTGCGGCTGGCCACATGAGTAATTTTACTATTTTCGGCTTTCAGAGTACTTTTTTTAACTTTTAATTCCTGAGCGGCTAAATTCAGTAAAGTTTCACGGGCAGCAACAGCAGCTTTCCGGAGCTGACTACCCATAGCCGGGGTACTGCGGCTGCCAAAAGTTCCGGCATCGTAAGGCACCAAATCCGTATCGCCCATTATCATTTTTATCGAGGTTACGGGTACGCGCAATTCTTCGGCAACTACCTGGGCCAACGAAGTCCGGATATTCTGCCCTACTTCTACTTTACCGGTAAACACCGTAACGGTACCTTCCTGGCCAATATGCAGCCACGCCCCAATTTGTTCAGTAGGAATCTTTTTGGCGGCCAATGCTGTTGCGCCTAGCTCCGCTTGAACGAAGGTTTTTGGTAGTACCAAGGCTACCGCCAATCCACCACCCAGCCATTTAAAAAACTTTCGTCGGCTCATTTCCTGACCGGAAGGAGTAGTTAATTGTTCCGGTTGACTGGCTGCTGAGCCATTTGCTATCTCTTTAGAGTTCATGGGTTTGTTCTCCTTATGCCTGCGAGGCAGCTTCCTGAATGGCCTGAATAATGCGCGGATAAGTACCACAGCGGCAAATATTGCCGTTCATAAAATTAATAATTTGTTCCTGCGTAGGATGGGGATTGTTTTTGAGTAAAGCTACCGTAGATAGTACCATACCGGAAGCACAGTAGCCGCATTGAAATACATCTACTTTTAAATACGCTTCTTGTACCGGGTGCAAACGTCCGTTTTTTTCAAGCCCTTCAATAGTAGTAATTTCTTTACCCGTCAGAGAGCTGATGGGGGTACGGCAGGAGCGAATGGCTTTACCTTCTAGTAATACGGTGCAGGCTCCGCACTGCCCTTCGCCGCACCCGTATTTGGTACCGGTTAAATCAAATTCGTCGCGTAAAACGCTTAGCAAACTCGTTTCCGGGGCTGCCTGGCTAAGGCGCTTGACTCCATTTATCTGAAGCTCCATACTTTTACTTTTATAATGAGCAGATTTATTAAACTTAAATAAATTTCATTGAAAAGACAAGAAAACCTGCAATTGAGCAAATCGGACAGTAAGAGAAAAATCAGAAATTTGCCCGATGAAACTAACGAGTTAAAGCTTGCGTTATTTGCATTAGTGCCAAATGGCAGTTATCTTAGTGACAAGAAACAAAAACTATGGATTTACTTTTAGGAACAAGTGGTGCCAGTGATAGTTTTGCCGTAGTAGAGCAAGCTCGTGCCGGCGTAGCGCGCGGAAAAGCCGATGAGTTAGCCCATCAGGTTGGGCTCACCGATAAGGAAATGGCGCGCATACTTAATCTTTCCGAGCGAACCCTGCACCGGCTTCGGCCCGAAGCCCTGCTGGATAATAATGCTTCTGAACGGTTGTTGTTACTAAAAAGCCTGCTTCGTCATGGATTAAGTGTTTTTGATGGACGGGCGGATGTACTAGGGCGTTGGTTGCGGGTTCCCTTGTCCGAACTCCGACGCCAGGCTCCCCTTGCACTGCTGGATACCGCTACTGGTTTTGGGATGGTGCATGCCGTACTAGGACGCATTGAACACGGCATTTATGCCTGAAAGTAGTACTTCCCTTTCTACTACGGCACGACCAATAGTAGCTTACCGGTTAGTAAAAGAACGCTTTATAAATTCGCCTTTATCTACGGAAGGAGCCCGGCAATATGGTGGTCGCTGGAACCCTCCTGGAGTAGGAATTTTATACACTTCGGCGAGTCCGGAATTGGCTTTACTGGAGCAATTGGTTCATTTACCTACTTTACCCTACGAGGATTTACCCCGATTATTCTTACTTACTTTAGCTTTGCCGGAGTTACCGGTTCCCTTACCGGAACTTCCACCAAACTGGCGCGAAGAAGCCGATTACCAGGCCAATTATCAGGTACTAGCCGAGTGGTTAGCCCACCCTAAAGTACTGGCGCTGGAAGTACCATCGGCCGTAGTAGTAGAATCTAAAAATTACCTGCTACACCCGCGTCACTCGGCGTACACCCGCATAGAAATTATTAGTACATCTCCGTTTAACATTGATCCACGCTTGTGGCGCGACCGTCAGCCGGGAAATTAATGCAAAGATTATTTAGTAAATAAGATTCTCTGCGTTTGGGCAGAACGCGTAGTTTGTAAACGAAGAATATACATACCATTCGGCTGACTGGTTTTAGGCTGCCAAATTACTTCGTACGCTTTATTGGCTTGCGCTTCGCCCTGGAATAAAGTAGTTACCTCCTGGCCTTGCGAATCGTACACTTTTAAACTCACCGGTTGCGTTTGGGGTAAGGTAAAGCTGGCAGTAACTTTATCTTTGACTGGATTTGGGTAAGCTTGTAGCGGACTTAATTCTGCTTTAACTTTAGGTTCTTCTGCCAGTGCAGTTTCTCTCTCGGCTAGTATAGAACTGGTTTCCGGAGCAACTTTCACGAGCCAGTAGTCGCTACTGCCTTGGCTGGGCTGCGTTCTGTCACCGCTTACTCCCGACTCGGAACGGCCACCCAGTAGAAAGCCCCCATCTGCTGTTTGCAAGGCCATCCGGATTTCGTCGTAGTTACTACCGCCAAAACGTTTGTCCCATTGCTTGATGCCCGTGCTGGAAGTTTTAACAATCCAATAATCGCTGCTACCCTGGTTACTCTGTGTTTTATCGCCGCTCACTCCTGACTCTGACCGGCCCGCCAGTAAGTAGCCGCCTTCCTGGGTGAGCAGAATGGTGCGCAGGCCTTCGTGGCCGCTGCCGCCAAAACGCTTGTCCCACAACTTTTCCCCGCTGCTGTTTAGCTTTAGCATCCAGAAGTCCTTGCCCCCCTGGCTATTCTGACTGCGGTCGCCCTCGGCTCCCGATGTACTATGGCCGGCGATAAAGAGATTACCTGTAGAAGTACCCGTACTACCCACATCCATTAAATTATCTTCGCCGGTGCCGCCAAAACGTTTATCCCACACTTTGTTGCCGCTGCTGCTCACGCGCACCAGCCAATAATCGGCGCCGCCCCGGCTCGCCTGCGTTTTATCGCCACTTATACCCGAAAATGAGCTGCCCCCCAGTAAGTAGTCGCCGTTTATGGTTAAAGCTAAACCTTCCAGATTTTCGTTTAAAGACCCGCCAAAGCGTTTGTCCCAGATTTTAGTACCATCGCCTTTAATTTTCACCAGCCAGTAATCCTGGCCGCCCCGGCTACTCTGGCTTTTATCGCCACTCACCGGGGAATTGCTCATGCCGGCCAGCAAGTATTCGCCAGTAGAAAGCTGAATAACTTTCTTGATTTCGTCCGAGCCCGTGCCACCAAAGCGTTTATCCCACACCTTCGTGCCATTGCTATTAATTTTTATTATCCAGCAGTCGCGGCCACCACGGCTCGTTTGGCTTTTATCGCCGCTACTACCCGACTCGGAACTACCGCCCAGCAGGTAGCCGCCATCCGATGTTTGAATGAGGGTGTTCAGGTAATCTTCCCCGGAGCCGCCGTAGCGTTTATCCCAGAGCTTTTTGCCGTTCTTATCACTTTTTACAATCCAGTAATCGTTTAAGCCTTGGCTAGGTTGGGTTTTGTCGCCGCTAATACCTGAATTAGTGTAGCCGCCAGATAAGTAACCGCCGTCAGAAGTTTTAATTACCGCGGTAAAGCCTTCGGTACCTGAGCCACCGTAACGCATATTCCAGGCAGAGGTAACCGGCGGCATTTCATCTTTTATTTTTACTACCCAGTAATCTCCTTTGTCATTCGATAAAATGCCGGTAGTATCGCGGGTAGCTTCGGTTTTGTCTCCGCCTATGCCGGCATTATAAGTAGTACCCGCTAGTACATAGCTACCATCGGGAGTAGCTACTATGGCCTGTAGTTCATCATAATTGCGGCTGCCAATAGTTCTATCCCATTTTTTAGTACCTTCGCCGGTAATCTTAAGTACCCAGTAATCTTCCTCGCCCGGAAAGAAGAGGTAATATCCGCCGCCTCCTGCCGGATAGGTGTATCGTTCTCCTACTCGGGTATTTTCGCTTTTATCTCTTCCTTTATAAGAATCGGAAGTACCAGCAAGAATGTAATCTCCATCTGGCGCAGCAATAATAGTGCGCAGTAAAGAATTACCTGTATAATACCACCCGCCCGGCCCGGTACTTATTTCAGTTCTAACGCCACCATACGTTTTATCCCACAATTTAGATCCTTTCGCATCTATTTTTAGTAACCAATAGTCACGTAATTGCCCGTCGTTGTCATTGGTTTTATCGCTATTCTTATCTGCATTAGAATAACCGCCTACCAGGTAACCACCATCGGGGGTGGCAAACAGAGCGGTTAAAATGGAACTACCCGCCTGGTATTCGCAATCTTTTGGGTCTTCGTACGGGCAGTCCTCATACTCGTACGTTTGTTTAAATCCGCCATAGGTTTTATCCCAAAGTTTGGTGCCATCTTCTTTTAGGCGTACAATCCAATAATCTTCAAATCCCCGGCTGGCTTGGCTTTTATCCCCGGATTTACCCGAGGCAGAAGAACCACCAACCAGATAGCCACCTTCCGTAGCTGCAGTAAGCGCGGTTAGATTTTCCGCTTCACTACCACCATACGTCCGGTCCCAAAGCTTCGTACCTGTAGCATTAATTTTCAGGAGCCAATAGTCGGTACTGCCTTTACTAATTTGGCTTTTATCGCCCGATATACCCGAAGTAGAAGTTCCACCCAATAAATACCCGCCATCCGGAGTAGCTAAAAGGGTAATCAGGTTATCGGCTTCCCGGCCGCCGTAAACCTTATCCCAAATTTTCGTACCCGTAGCATCTATTTTTATTAACCAATAATCGTAGTTTCCTTTATTGGCCTGACTTTTATCACCAGAAACCCCAGAAGCTGAGGCCCCACCTAACAAATAGCCACCATCCGGAGTAGAGATAATAGCAGTAAGACTATCTGATTTACTTCCTCCGTAGGTTTTATCCCATACTTTTACTCCCTGCGCGTTTAGTTTAACCAGCCAATAATCTTTGTTACCTCTGCTAGTGTTGCTCTTATCGGCTGATTTACCCGAAACAGAATAACCACCCACTAAATAACCGCCATCCGGAGTAGCAATCATGGCGGTAAGCACCTCCCGATTAAAACCACCGAAGGTTTTATCCCACAATTTTTTAATTAATTTCTTTTCTTCTACGATAAAACTTCGATCGACCAAGGCTGGGTTGTAAGTACCATTACCCGCTTGGATGGCTTGCAGGTGAACGGTACCTTCTCCGGTTAGAGTTACCTTATTACCACTTACGGTTGCCGGGCCAGATACCACCTTAAAAGTAACAGACAACCCGGAATTAGCTTTGGCCGAAAGAGTAAAAGGCGGATCACCCACTGCTTTGTTCAACAAAATAGGAGCAAAAGTAATGGATTGATTCAGACGAATTTTATTATCCAGTTTTTCTACCCAATACCCAGACCGGGCTTCGGATTTATCACCGCTAATGCCGGAGTTAGAAGTACCTCCTAAAATATATCCGCCATCACTCGTTTGCTGAACGGAAGCAAAAAAGTCGTAATCAATTCCGCCAATAGTTTTATCCCATTCTTTGGTGCCATCAGCTCTTAATTTAATCAGCCAGAAGTCTGTATCGCATTCATCATCGTTACAAGGGCCTTTAACGGGTTCGGTTTTATCATCGCTAATGCCAGAAGATGAACCGCCACCCAAAATATAACCACCATCCTGAGTTGGCTGCGCCGTGGTGAGCCAGTCTTCCTTATTGCCCCCGTAAGTCTTATTCCAAACCTGGGTGCCATCGGCTTTTAGTTTTATAATGCCGTAATCATGCGAATAGGTGGATGTTGTAGCTGTATAGCCGGCCACATACCCGCCATCAGGGGTAGCCTGTAAAGAAGTTAAGTCTCTAACGTCTAAAACTTTTTCCCATAATGGCGTACCATCTGCCTTTAGTTTTATTATCCGGGTATCGCCGTAAAAACTGCCAGCAAGCAAATAGCCGTTATCCGAGGTTAGTACTAAATTAACCAGATTGTCATACTGATTCTCCCCGAAACTTTTATCCCAGATTTTACGCCCACTCGCATCCATTTTTACCACCCACCAATCCCACCCTCCTTTACTTGGCTCGGTTTTATCGACGTTTGCTCCAGATTCCGAATGGCCACCTAGTATATAATCGCCTTCTTTGGTTTGCTGAACCGATACTAAATAGTCATAATTATCACCGCCAAATGTTTTATCCCATTGTTTATTACCACTAGCATCTATTTTCACTATCCAATAGTCGTTGGTAATATTACCAAATTCATCTTGTTTGCCTTTATTGGCTTCGGACTTATCGCCACTAATACCGGAATAAGAAGTTCCTCCCAGAATATACCCCCCATCACTCGTTTGCTGCAGCGAACGTAATTCATCTCTGCTATTACCACCAAATGTTTTATCCCAAGCTTTGGAACCATCCGCCTTCAGCTTTACTATCCAATAATCGCCGGTATAATAAGAGTTATTATCTGTACCCGGATCCCTATTTGGTTCTGTTTTATCGCCCGCTTTTCCGGACGTGGAACTACCTCCCAGAATATAGCCGCCGTCACTCGTTTGTTGGACCAGAACTAAATCATCGGTGCCATCTCCGCCTAAGGTGTTATCCCAAACTTTGGATTGAGCTAAAGTTCCGGTTGTAAAGCTAAACAGGAATAACAGGAGCACGCTTATAATGCGCCATCCGGGTGATAATACTAGTTCAAATTGGCTCCGGTATAAACCAGATAATTGAATTTTCATTGTTATTTAGATGAATGATTAAGTAAAATGAGTGAAAAGAAGCTTGTTTTCAGGCTAAAACGGACGATGGTTAATTTCTAAGTCTATCATCATTGGAAAAGGGAATTAGTAAATGACCGGCCTTATTACTTCTTAAATCAGCTTCGTTCTATAAATTAGCTCCCGGGCAAAGATTCTTCCAGAGGAAGAGTACCAATTGCTACCAGAACAATGCTCCCATCAAATGACAAAAAGGAGAATTTATCGGGAAGGAAGTAAGCTTGCAGTTGCAACTGGTACCTATTAGTAATTTGGTTAGGGGCAGCTAAACTGTTTCGGGTAAAGGCACTTGTTTTTAACTGACATAAAGCTTTCTACTTAGAGGAGCAGTAGCGCTAAGAGCACTAATTCTAAAATTAATTTTTCAGAATTGAAGAATGCTTTTTAGCGCTATAGCTTAGATGGAGTAAAGAAAAACCAGCTCTAATTTTGGCAACTACTCTGTTATACATCCATGATAAAAGAAAAATAAAAAGCCCAACTTTTACGTAAATTCTCATAACATTTCAATCTGGCATACCAGTAAATTGCGAATTACTTATTCAAATTTTTCTAACCCGATGAACAGTTACAATCAGGGAAGATAATTTTTACCGCTTAAAGAAAGCTTGTCAAACTGGCTCTAAGGGCAAAGCTGACTAGTAAACACGCAGTACATCTAAATGGCTGAGTGATTGGTGAGGTGTGGCGGAAGTTTTAACTAAGCAAAATAACTCATTCTTAGCCTAATCCCAGAACTCCATTCGTCCATAAGGCCAGGAAAAGAATTTCTACTTTCCCTCTTGCCATTAATCTTATGTTCTATAGTATTAGATTATAACAAAGCGTTATTTGTTACCCGCTTTTTCTAAATATTTCTTTAAAAATAAATAAAACGAGGCCGTGCTTCTTTGAAGGAGAGAAGGAGTTATATAAATGAGCAAATTTAAAGCTGTAGTATAACTAAGAAGAAAGTTAATTAAAGGATTCGAACAGATGATTTTAAAGCAGAAATAACAATCAGCGTTTCGTTTTATATTTCTTAAAAACCTAGTATATTAAAGAATTCATAGCCAAGTTATTGCCAGTTTGTAGATTCTTCTTTTTCAACTGTTTTTTTGAAGCAATTATCACCATTAACAGTTTGTTTTATGAAAGCTTACGACGAAAAACACATTAAAAACGTGGTGCTAATTGGCTCTGCGAAAAGCGGCAAAACTACCCTAGCCGAAACCATGCTGTTTGAAGCAGGAATTATTAACCGGCGGGGAACCGTAGAAGAAAAAAACACTATTTCGGATTACCAGGAAATAGAGCGGGAACGGGGTAGTTCGGTGTATGCTACTACTTTGCACACCGAATGGCGGGATTATAAAATTAATATTATGGATACTCCCGGTCTGGACGATTTTATTGGCGAAGTAATTACCTCTATTACCGTGTGCGATACTGTGGTTTTAGTGCTGAACGCGCAAAATGGCGTGGAAGTAGGTACCGAAGTACTCTGGGATTACGTAGACCGGTATAACAAACCCACCATTCTGGCAATAAATCAATTGGATACAGATAAGGCCAATTTTAATCAAACTCTGGAAGAAGCAAAAGCTTTTTTCGGTTCGGCGGTTACTGTAATGCAATATCCTTTAAATGCGGGTTTAGGCTTTAACTGCATTATTGATTTACTGAAAATGGTAATGTACAAATTTCCGGCAGGTGGTGGCAAACCGGAAAAACTACCCATTCCCGATAGCGAAAAAGAAAGAGCCGATGCCCTGCATAACGAACTAGTAGAAAAAGCCGCCGAAAACGACGAAGCTTTAATGGAGCAATATTTTGAAAAAGGCAGTCTGGACGAAGATGAACTACGCGAAGGTTTAAAAATAGGCATGATGAAGCACCAGGTATTCCCGGTGTTTTGCTTATCGGCTAAAAAAGATATGGGCACCGGCCGTATGATGGGATTTATCGATAACGTAGCTCCTTCGGCAGTAGAGATGCCCGCCGGTATTACCGAAGAAGGCCAAAAAGTACCCTGCGATCCGAACGCTCCTACCCGCCTGTTTATTTTTAAAACGTTAATTGAACCGCACCTGGGCCGTTTGTCTTTTTTTAAAGTTCTGGCCGGCGAAGTAGCTATTGGGATGGAACTGTTCAACGAAAAAACAAATACTTCCGAACGAATTGGTCAGTTGTTCATCGCGGATGGCAAGAACCGCAACCCAATAGAAAGATTAAAAGCCGGTGATATAGGTTGTACGCTAAAATTGAAGAATACTTTTACTAATCATACGCTCAACGGCAAAGGCGCTAAAGGCAACATTCAACCTATAATTTTTCCGGCCTACAAAACCCGGGTGGCCATTGTTGCCAAAAACAAGCAGGACGAAGAGAAATTAAGTGAATTATTAAACGAAGTTCACCTGGAAGACCAAACGATTGGCATTGAATACAACCAGGAATTAAAGCAGTTTATTCTGGAAGCCCAAGGAGAATTACATTTGGCCTTAATGAAATGGCGCCTGGAGAATCTATCCAAAATACCCGTAGAGTTTCAGAAAGTGCGGGTGCCCTACCGGGAAACTATTCAGAAACCAGCTTTGGCGTCGTACCGGCACAAAAAACAATCGGGTGGAGCGGGCCAGTTTGGCGAAGTATTCATGAAAATTGAGCCTTATTACGATGGAATGCCTTCGGTGAAAGAATTCTCGGTGCGGGAAACCGAAACTGTAGATTTGCCTTGGGGCGGAAAACTCGTGTTTAATAATTGCATTGTGGGTGGCGTGATTGATGCGCGTTTTATTCCGGCCATTTTAAAAGGTGTAATGGAGAAAATGTCGCAGGGTCCGCTTACTGGTTCTTACGTACGCGACGTGCGGGTAAGCGTATACGATGGTAAGATGCACCCGGTAGATAGCAACGATATTTCTTTTAAAATTGCCGGTACCATGGCCTTCCGCGATGCTTTTTTACAGGCGGAACCCCTCCTGCTGGAACCTATTCAGGAAGTAGAAGTTTCGGTGCCGGCAGCTATTATGGGCGATGCCATGACCGAGCTTCAAATCCGGCGCAGTATTATTCTGAATATGGAAAGTGAAAAAGATGCCCAGGTCATAAAAGCCCGCATCCCTCTAGCGGAATTAGATAAGTTTTTATCGGCTTTGCGGAATATTAGCCAGGGCCGGGCCAAAGTACGTAATCATTTTGCCGATTATGCCCCGGTTCCATCGGATCTGCAAAAACGCATTACCGAAGAATACCACCAATTAGAAATGGCGGAAATGCATTAAAGCTTTTTGTTTCTTTTTACCAAACGATAATTAAAATCTTATTTTAAGAAGCTCACCTGTATTACTAATAACGATTATTTAGTTTGTAAGTAGTATAAGGTTTATTATTTGCTTGTTCTATTCGGAATAATGTCGAAGTTATCTTATTAAGTTGAAGTAAAATAAAGCTAATTACTTTATTTGGAGCCTTTTCAAGTCTCCATTCAGCGGTGCCAACTTATTTTACAGGTAACCAGTTTGCCTCATGGCCGGCGGGCCTAGCGAGTGCTCCATAGCCAAACTGGTATTTGTTTTTAATTGCTCCCTTATACCACGAATTTACATTCAGCATTGCCGCCTACTTAAGTTACATTTTACTCTACTCTTAAAAGTAATCAAGCTGATTATAACCAGTTATATTTATTTTCCAAGGGTACTTGCTCAACTAAAAAATCTCAGGACTAAACAGAATAAAACTCGATCTATAATCTTAAAAGCTAAATTTAATAAAATAAAGTAGTGCTATAATTTACAAGTATATTATAGCTAAAAAGTTACCCATCGGTTTACAGTATTAGAAGGTGCTTCAAATATTATTTTATAAAAGCCAGAAGGCATTTGCTTTACGTTTAAAGTTGCTTTTCCTGATTTTAAATCCACTTCTTTCCATAAAGTATATTCGTCTTTACCACCATTTTTATATTTATTTGTAGTAGTAACTCCAATTTTTACTTTGCCTTTTTGTTCCAGTGCTTGCCAGGTTACTGCTATTTGTCCGTTGCGGTACGTTGCCGATGGCTCCGCAATAGATACTTTACCGGTAAAAGGTACCCCATCTACTTCTCTTTCGTTTTCGCGCGGAATACTAATATTTAAGAAGCGGGCTAAACTGGGCATAATATCAACCACGCCCGGATTTTGCTTAAACCGACCATTTAAATCTTGAGCATTAGTGACGATCCAGGTAGTGCGTTCGCGGTCTGATTGGCCGCCGTGACCTTTACCCTGGCTGTCGCGGCCATGGTCGGTGGTTATAATAATTAGCCAGTCTTCCGGAAAATTCTGCTGCCGGTTTTGAATGGCTTGCCAGATACGGCCAATCTGATCATCAGCCATTTGAATAGCCCGGTACATTTTTTCACCGTCGCCGTAGCGGTGCCCCATATCATCAGAATACTCCAGATAAACCCAGGATAAATCGGGTGCCTCCGCGCGGATATAACGGGTGGCTTCGTTGGTTACATGTTCATCAATCTGGTGAATGTAGTTACTTTCTTTGTCGTGCGGGAAGTTTACAGTATCCAGTTCAAATCCATCAAAATGATAATCGAGTTTTATGTTTTGGGTTTGCGGCAAACCTTCGCCGACGAGCTTGGTGCGGTTATCGAGCCAGGTAGAAAAAATGGCTGTTTTTTTAGAAGGGTATTGCGTTTCGAAATAGCGAAAAATGGTAGGATAGTTATAGTTGGGGGCATCAATTTTGTTGTCCCACACATTATGTTTGTTTACCCAGGTACCCGTTAATAAGCTATTGTAGCCCACCGCCGATATGGTGGGAGTTTCGGAATACCCGCCTCTTTCACCGCCTACGTACGCGCGGGTATACCCGCCAACGGCCGCAATTTTCTTTAAATTAGGAGTATTCTGTTTTTCAAGTACGTCGGCCGCAATGCCATCCACAATTATAAAAACTGCTTTCTTTTGCTTGCTCTGGGCAAAAACAGTTAAAGAATATAATAAGAAGAAACAAGCAACTAAAATAACTCTGAAGATAGAAAAAGGCACTTTCATGTAATTAGATAAATTTCAAACTAAGTTTAGTATTTTTTTTAAGAATGTAACTGCCTTTAGGCTTATTGCTCTAAAAAATAAAGCAGCAATACCTTACTGTCAGGTTTAACAAGTGAGGCTCCTCCCGTTTTGCTCAAACTTAAAATAGCTTGTTTCAGCAACTACCGTAGTATTGTACTCTTTTTTACTATAAAGTACCCGCTTAACATTCATTTTCGAAAGCAAATTTTGTTTAGATGACGACTTACTTTTAAAAGAGAAAGTTCTGATGTATGCGAGGGCAATTTACCTGCCTTGACCTTTGCCTGTTTAAGAAACTTTCGTTACCTATGCGCCGCAAAATTTAGCGAAATTCAAGTAAACGGAAGACGTAAAATGCCTTGGTTTTTTCTTTTAACTTATCTTTTTAAAACTGGTACCATAGCCCTACGTATGTATAAGGCAGCGAACACTAATAAATGTATTACCTAACTTTTAACTAAGGCTAGAAGAAACTATGGGAAAGAATAAGAAAAAAAGTAAAAAGAAAAATAGTACTTTTTACAAAGCCATTAAACCTTATATTAAAGACAATCGGGTGTTGTACTCTATTTTAGGAGCCGCCGGAGTAGGAGTAGCTTTGGCTTCTGTTTTTGGCACTGATAAGGGCCGGGAAATAGTAGAGAACTTTACGAATACTTTAAAAAGTATCGGCGGCAATCAGAATGAAGGAGCAATAGCCAGCCAGGAACCTACCTCAACGGATAAAAAGTCCAAAGCAGCGAAGCATTTAGCAATAGAACCAAGTTAATTTAGACTTACACTTTAAAATTTCGCCTAAACCTTCCTTAAACGCACTTGAACTAATTAAACCTCCGGCTTACTAATATTTAAGATTTCCGACAAGGAAGTAATTTAAACAGAACTTTAGTTACGTTATTTGTTGTAAAAACCCTCTTGGTAAAAAGCTAGGAGGGTTTCTTTTTAAGAACCATTACATCAATATTTTTTACTTTTTATGGTCCTGGATGTATTTACCCACGGTACCCACCGGCGCTAGCCAAACACCATTAGCTGGGTTTTGTGCATATTCAAGTAGTTTTTGCAGCATGGATAAGCGGGTAGTTTGCGGCCCGGAATGTCCCATTTCATGACCAGCCAACACCACCCATTTACCAGTTTTTTTAGCTTCTTCCAGTATGGGCAAAATTTCTTCAAAATCCTTTCCGTCCGATTCCATTCCGGTGAGTTGGGCCGGATCACAGAAAAGCGGATCGTTTGGTCCTTCATCGAGCCAGCCGCGGCCAGAATTAAACAATGAAGCTACCAACGGAACATAGCTTTTGGTTTTTCGCCCGCGCCCCACAAATTTTTGCCCACAAGGATAAGCAAAAACTTCTGGTTTTACTCCCAGCAACTCCTGTACTTGCTTATTGCATTCAGTTAACTCCTGCCGCATTTTTTTCAAACTGTAATCTTCCAGTGCTTTTTGCCGGGCCCAGGGAAAGTTTCCGGTGCAAGGATGGTTAAGGGAATGATTGCCAATTTCGTGGCTACTACTTACCGCTTTCTTCCACCCCTCTAAGCGTTGCTCCACGCCGGATGGCACTACGTAAAAAGTAGCTTTTACCTGATACTGGTCTAGCAGCGCAGTACCAGAGTCTACCTGGCTCAGTCGGGCATCATCAAAACTTAGGCTTATGGCGGCCTGTTTTCCCTCCGGCCACGAAAAAGCAGAAGTTGTTGGCTGCGCCAATATCACTTTTCCGAACAGTAAAAATTGAAAGAAAAGGTAATAGCCAATTAAGGTTTTTGCCTGGCCAGTAAAGCAATTTGGATTTAATTTCATATTAAAAGTATATAGTAGCGTGTAGCTTAATTAAGTAACCAGATTTAAAAAATTTTAATTTAGCTGAATAGGATACTCACAAATAGTAAAAAAAAGAATAAGAATTATTCTACCTGCCGGAGATAAGCCAAAAGATTAGCCATTTGTTGCTTATTAATTTGCTTTTCTAAACCGGTTGGCATCGCCGACATGCCCAACGCTTTTAAAGCTCTAATATCCTGCCGCGCAATAGTAGTAACCTGACCACCGGCGTTCCGCAACGTTAGAGCATTAGGAGTTTCGGTAGCAATTATCCCCTGCACCGACTTGCCATTTGTAAGAGCTACCTCCCACATATCGTAGCCATCCGAGATAGATTGGTTTGGGTCGAGAACATTAGATAAAATACCAGTGGGTGGCCAATTATGAATAGTGCCTAAATCAGGACCGAAAGCTACTCCTTGATTACCTCTTATTTGGTGGCATACGGAACAGTTGCGCTGAAATACCGCCTTGCCCTGAACCTTATCTCCTCCCAGGTTTAAAGCCGTTTGGTATTCCTGAATAACTTCCTGGCGTTTGTCTTCTTTTTTAGTAAGTAAAGCTCTGGCCCGGCTTCTTAACTTTTCATCTTCCTGCGCCATCAGGCTCACACTCCTCGGCCAGCCAATACTAGCCGTTTGGATTTTACCTTCTTCAAGTGCATCTAATAACAAGCGAATGCGCTCTGGCTTCGACATAAAGGTATTAATAGCAGCATCTCTCACGTCCGGAGAAAGCGAAGGCCATTGTTGCAAAACAAAAGTACTTACAGTAAGGTCGGGAATAGCACTGAGCGTGTGCAAAGCGGCTAACTGCACGGGCAAAGGTTCACGCGGATTAATCAATTTTCTTAAGAAAGCTCGATCAGTTTCCGGATTTCGTAAAGCCAGAAATTCAATGGCGATAGCCCTTTGGTCTTCCGGAAGATTTTGGTTGCTGGCTATTTCCCGGGCTTGCTGCATGGCGTTCTGCGTTTGTGCCCTAGCCAGCAAGCCAATTGCCTGTAAAATTTGCAGAGCTCCCTCCCGAACAGAAACAACCGGATGCTTCAGGCAAGTTTGAATTAATACATTCTGCTCTGTTTGTAATTCGGTTGGCATAACTTTTCTGCTCTTTAAGCCTTGAGCTAATCCGGCTAGTACCGGAGCTTGCCATGCTCCCTGTTCTCCCGTTATTGGAGTAGTTGCTTTTTGCAGGAGTCGGCGAACAGTTTCAGGTTCTTGTCTGGCTCCAACCATCGCGCTTAAGCGTTGTACCAAAGAAGCATAGGCCGGATTTGTTGATTTATATTGGGCTAGTACGGACTCCAAAAAAGCCGCATTTTGTCCCGACAAAGCCGAAAGGGCTGCTACTTGCACCCATTCATCGTTAATATCTTTAAACAAAAGTTGCTGCCTAACCTGATTAACTTCCGGCGTATTAATAAAACCTAAAGTACAAAGCAATTGATACCGTACTCTAGAATTAGCATCGTTTTGCAGGGAAATTAAATTTGAGGTTAAATCCGGCGACTCCTTCAGGTGTAACTCTGCCAGTTTAATAGCATTTTCCCGGATACCCTGTTCCGGGTCTTGCAAAGCTTTTATTATTAAATCCGGACGGAGTTGATGCATGCCTTCCAGGGTCCATAAAGCGTGCAAGCGGCCAAGAGCAGAGGTTGGATTTTGGGCTATTTGCCTTAAAGTCGGCACTGCTTGTTTACTATTTCTGTCTACGAGCAAACGCTGGGCATTTCGCCGCCACCAAATGTTGGGTTCGGCTAGTTTGGCTATTAATTGTTCATCCGTAGCTTTACCTAAGTTTAATTCCTGGGTCCAGGTTGCTGGTTTGGCATTTTGGGCACTAATACGATAGATCCGCCCTTTATCGGTACCATTATAGAGCGCGCCTGATTTAACTACGTCTTCGGCCATCCACTCAGGATGCTCAATTATTTGCCGGTAATAATCTACCAGATACAGTGCCCCATCCGGCCCGGTATACATATTTACCGGCCGAAACCAGGCATCGGTAGAAGCCAGAAACTCTTTGTGAGGCCGTAACCGACTAGCCGCAAAACTGGCTCCTTTTGGTTTCAGGCGATCCACATGCACCAGGTTACTAACCGGCTCCGCCACAAACGTTACATTATTGTTAAATTCTTCCGGGAAGGCTCCGCCCTGGTAATAAGTAAGCGCACAAGCCGAGGTAATTACTCCCACATCCGTTAAAAGTTGATTTTCCGGATTTTTCGTAATGGGAAATACTTCCGCTGCGTTTTCATGGTCTGACAAGGACTGAGTGGCATCAGTTACAAGTAAATCCGGGTTACGGCGGAGATACGGTTCAGCAATTACTTCCTGAAAAATATGATTGGCATTAGAAACCTGAAAATACCGCCCCCAGGTATCGAAAGTATGGCCAAATTGGGTGTCGCCGGAGGTTGTTTCCAACGCATACTCGTCGGGCCGGAAACGCACACTGCGGCCATTGGCATTATTAGCTAGCCGCGGTCCTTTAGGCTTATCCGGGTAGAGTATATCCTTGCCAGGGTCGCCAAATTCTTCTTTGTAAATTTTAGCCGTTACCGCCGATTCATGACCTACGTAAATCCAATTATCTAATCCCAGCAGCGGATTATTTAAATTGTGCTGCGGATTAGAAACTGCAAAACCGGTAAGCATTGTTTTTTTCACATCGGCTTGGTTATCGCCGTCGGTATCTTCCAGGTATAATACATTAGGCGGATCCGTTACCAGTACTCCTTTCTTCCAGCGCATAATTCCCGTAGGCAGCATCAGTCCTTCAGCAAAAGTGGTACTCTTATCCATCCGGCCGTCTCCGTTGGTATCGGTAAGCAGCTTTATTTTTCCGGTTCCGCTTTTATCCAACGGGTAGCCATGCATTTCCACCACGTACATCCGGCCGTTTTCATCAATTTCCATTGCCACTGGGTCAGCCACTAATGGCTCGGCTGCCACTAGTTCTATTTTAAACCCCGGTTCCAGCTCAAAGGTACTTAAAGCCTTTTCCGGAGGAATTCCTCCTGTAGAGGCAGCCTCTTTTTGCTGTTTACACTTAATGCTGGTACCTCCTAAAAGAGCTACCAACAAATACATTAACCATTTTGACTGACTATAAGGAAAAAGTATTTTCATGCAAAAACTTTTAAAAAACTTTTATAAAAAGTAAGCAAATAACATAAAAAGGCAGAAGTACTTTAATTACTGCGGTACCGGAAGCGTCTACTTTAGTAAATGAGGTAAACTTTAATAAAGTAGCCCTGCTCCGAAAGCCAAAAAATAAAAATAAATAGTAAATAATCGGTGTATTTATTCCGGGTATTGTACCAGGCAGCATCTAATTAGTTGGAGAAGGTGTATTCCTCTGAAACCGGAAAAAATATACTAAAAGATTAAGATATAACTCCCATTAAAAACCCAAAAAGATTATATTTAAAAATCCGATTCCATCTTATTCATTTAGTAAACCCGTTTTGCCTTAGCTTTTAATACATTCTTTTAAACTTAACCAAAAAAGAAAGACTCTGAACTATAATCCTTTATCTAAAAAATGAAAAATAATCGCAGAGATTTTTTAAAATTTACGGGTCTAGTAGGGGCTGGCATCTTAGCGGGCAATGTTAACCCTGTTAGGTCTAATGCCCAGGGATTAGATACTCCTCCGTCCAGACAAACGCACCTTCAGAAATTTAATATGTCGGGGTATGCGGCACCTAAACTTAACACCGTTCGGCTGGGATTTATTGGTTTGGGCAACCGCGGACCAACGCATCTGCAACATGCCACCAAATTAGAAGGGGTAGAAATTAAAGCATTATGCGATTTACGACCCGAAAAAGTAACTGCGGCCCAAAAGCTTTGCCAAACTGCCGGTTCTAAACCCAATACCTACACCGGGAAAGAAGACGAATGGAAAAAGCTGTGCGAGCAAAAAGATATTGACCTTATTTACATAGCCACTCCCTGGCACCTGCACGTGCCCATGGCACTATACGCCATGGAGCAAGGAAAACACGTAGCCGTAGAAGTGCCCGTAGCCAAAACCCTGGAAGAATGCTGGCAGCTGGTAGAAACATCCGAACGTACTAAGCGGCACTGCGTTATTTTAGAAAATTGCTGTTACGATTTTTTCGAATTACTTACCCTCAACATGGCTCGTCAGGGTTTCTTCGGTGAAATTATTCACGGCGAAGGCGCTTACATTCATGATTTGCTGGAAGGTAATTTTTCCAAAACCAAATATTATGATATGTGGCGGCTGAAAGAAAATTTCCGGAATGGTAATTTATACCCCACGCATGGTTTAGGCCCAATTGCTCAAATAATGAATATTAACCGGGGCGATAAAATGGATTACCTGGTGTCGATGTCCGGGAATGATTTTATGATGGGAGCTACCGCAAAGGAACTGGCCAGCAAAGACGAATTTTACCGGCCATTCGCTACTAAAACTTATCGGGGCAATATGAACACTACTACTATCCGCACCAGTCAGGGGCGTACCATTATGCTCCAGCACGATGTAACCTCACCCCGGGTTTATTCCCGCATTCATCTGGTAAGCGGTACCAAAGGCGCCGCGCAGAAATATCCGCTTCCGGGCCGGATTTCTACCGGACACGAAGACTGGTTGCCCGAAGCCGAATTAAAAAAGCTAGAAGAAAAATTTTTGCCACCCATTGTAAAAAAAGTAGGTGAAATGGCGAAGCAAGTAGGTGGCCACGGCGGTATGGATTTTTTAATGAACTGGCGGCTTATGGATTGTCTGCGCAATGGTTTGCCCGTAGATATGGATGTTTACGATACGGCTACCTGGAGCGCGATTAGCCCTTTAAGTGAACAATCGGTAGCCAAGCGCTCTAACTCCGTGGATGTACCTGATTTTACTGCTGGTGCCTGGAAAAACAACCAACCAGTGGATATTCAACTGGCTGCTGGCGGAACTACCAAGATAAAGTTGTAATGGTTAGTCTGAAATGAAATTATGATTTATATAGTTAGCTCATTAAAATAAATTAGAAATTAATATATTACCAAAAAATGGCACTTCTACATGAAAACACCTGTGTACACCTGGCTTGTAAGTTTAACAGTAAGTATTAGTTTAATAAGCGGCTGTGCCAGTCAGAAATCGACTACAGCATCCGCTAACGATAGTAACAGTAGTTCCAGTTCTATGGGTGCGACTACTACCACCAGTCAACCTGCCGAACATGCGGAGCTGAGCGGTTCCTGGAATTACGTAATGACAAACGACCAGCAAGAAACCCTTACCGGGGTATTAACCATTCAAAGAGGAGGCAATGCGGGTTATACGGGCCACATCACCTCTAACGAAATTAGTTTAGACAGTGACACCGATATTTCTAAAGCGCAGCTTAATGGTTCTGATTTCATTTATGAAGGCACGGTAAAAGCTCCAAACGGCGACATACCTTTTACTATTAAAGGTACCATTCAGGGCAGTAAACTGGAAGGTCAGAACACCGTTGAGTACCAGAACCGCAGCATGCTTTGGCAAGTAAAAGCCACCCGGAAGAACTAAATTAGATATTGGATGTTAGATATTAGATTTTTTCTCCTACTTTGTTATTGGCTAATTTAATCACACAGTTCAAAAGCACAAGTCTAATATCCAACATCCAATATCTAACATCCAATTCCTACAGCCATTTCTTACGCTTAAAATACCACAAAAACGCCATCGACGAGATCACCATTAAGGCCAGGGCAAAAGGGTACCCCGCCAGCCAATTTAGTTCGGGCATAAACTTAAAATTCATCCCGTAAATACTGGCAATAAGCGTGGGTGGCATAAACACTACCGTAACTACGGTAAAAATTTTTATTACCTGGTTTTGCTCAATATTCACCAGACCCAGAAAGGTATTTTGTAAATATTCCAGGCGTTCGAAGCTAAACTGGGTATGTTGCAAGAGCGAGTTTATGTCTTTAATAATAATCCGTAATCGCTCTTTTTCCGGCTCTTCTACCTGAAAACTTTTCAGCATCGACGAAACCAACCGCTGTTTATCCACGATACTTTCGCGGATGAGAATAGTATTTTCCTGCAACTCGGTAATCCGTAACAGGTTTTCTTCCTGAATGGATTTTTCCTTTACCAGCTTTTTACTAACCGTATTGGTAGTGCGGGTTAAATACTCGATAAAGTCGGCGTCGTAGTCAATCTGGGTTTCCAGGAGCAGCAGCCAAATTTGGATAGCTTTAGTAGTGGTTCCTTTTTTAAAGGTTTTGATTTTCCTGACTGTCTCGGCAAACGATTTTAGGTCGGCACGCCGAAGCGTAAAAAGTAAATCGTCTTTTAAAATAAACGAAATCTGACGGGTAGTATAAGAAGCGCCTTCGTACACCACAAACGCACTGTTAGCCTCGAACCCACTACTATCCTCAAAATAACGCGAGCTGCTTTCAATTTCGGCAGCTTCCTGGGCCGTAAAGAATTCAATGCCGAAATGCTTTTCCACCTGTTTCATTTCTTCCGCCGATGGCGACTGCAAATCGACCCAAATAATTTGTTTGTCGCCATCTGACAAAAACCTAGTTGGATTTTTCTCCCAATGCAGTTCGTTTTCCTGGATATAAAAGCTTCTGATCATGAATCCCTAAATAAACGCTGTTTCTTCGTCCGATCTTAGACCGACTTCCTTGCCGAACTGAGGTGTTACTAATTGTAGTCCTATTTTTAAAACCTTCAGCTAAAAGTCAAAAATCTGCCGCAAACTTATTCATTTTTGGCTTACGAACGCCAATTCACGTTTCAGAATTTGTATTTATCCTGACTGCACACCAGCTTTCGTGTATACCGTTGCAGTAGCTAAAATATTTTCCGGCAAAGTTGCTTGCATCGTTTACATATCTTTTGGGCCAAACACTCAAAAGTTATTTTAATTCCACCCAGAACACATGTATAAAGGTATTTACTTATTAAATTTATGATGCAGCAGCGAGTCTTACTTAATTCCATAGCCTTTAAAAATGCAAAACCTCTAAGAGAAAGAGCATAAAGAAAGGATTTTTCCCTTCCAAATATTCAATGTATATTTCCTTTTTAGTAAATATTTAATAGCACTTCCTTTTATTTTTAAGTTAATGGCAGAAAACTCTACAGGTTTTAAAAGAGAAATAAAATTATTCGATGCAATTATGATAGTTACCGGCGGCATGATTGGCTCCGGAATTTTTATTGTAAGCGCCGATATTGCCCGGTTGGTAGGTTCGGCTGGTTGGTTATTGTTAGTTTGGCTGTTGGCTGGTTTTATTACTATTATTGCGGCCCTCAGTTACGGCGAGCTTTCGTCTATGTTTCCGAATGTGGGCGGGCAATACGTGTACCTGCGCGAAGCCTACAACAAAATGGTAGCTTTCCTGTACGGCTGGACTCTTTTCCTGGTAATTCAAACGGGAGTAATTGCGGCAGTAGCTATGGCTTTTGCGCGTTTCACGGGCGTGTTTCTACCTTGGTTTTCGGAAACCAATGTGTTATTTCGGGTAGGAGGCTATCCATTTACCACCGTGCAATTATTAGCCGTGGGCGTGTTGTTGTTGCTTAATTTTATTAATGCACGCGGTGTAAAAAGCGGTAAATGGATTGCCAATATTTTCAGCAGTACTAAAATTCTGGCTTTACTCGCGCTTATTGTTTTAGGTATTGCTTTCGGGATGGATGAAAACGTGGTACAGGCTAATTTTAGTAATTTATGGCAAGCCCAACAAGTAACCGCCAGTTCTTCTACTCCCGTGCCTCTGGCAGGTGCCGGTTTATTAATTGCTATTGGTTTGGCCATGATTGGCTCTATGTTTTCGAGTGATTGCTGGAACGTAATTGGTTTTTCGGGCGATGAGATTATAAACCCTAAGCGCACGATTGTACTAAGCATGGTAATTGGTACCATTGTGGTAACCGTACTGTATGCGTTAGTAAATATTGTTTATTTATTGGTATTACCCCTGCAAGGTTCCCCGGAAGGTACAACTGTTTTGAGCCGGGGAATACAATTTGCGGCCGATGACCGGGTAGGAACAGCCGTAGCCGAAGCGGTGGGTGGCCCAAAAGCTACTTTGTTTATTGCTTTTTTAATAATGGTATCTACGTTTGGCTGTATTAATACCGTAATGCTTTCCGGGGCGCGCGTATACTACACCATTGCCCGCGATGGCTTGTTTTTTCCGCAACTGGCCCGGTTAAATAAAAATGGAGTACCGGCAATAGCCTTGTATTGCCAAACCGCCTGGGCCTGCTTACTCTGCGTATCAGGCAAGTACGGCGACATGTTAAATTACGTCATGTTTTCGGTACTGCTTTTTTACATTATTACCATAATCGGCATTTTTATTTTACGCCGCACCCAGCCCGACCGGCCAAGGCCCTATAAAGCAATAGGTTACCCAGTTATACCGGCTATTTACGTAATTCTAACCTCGGGTATTTGCTTCGTGTTATTGTTGTTTCAGCCGGCTTATGCAGGTGCAGGTTTAATTTTGGTAGGTTTAGGAATTCCGGTTTATTATATCTTCCGCAAGCAGTTTAAAGAAATTCCGGTGGCTAATTAATCAAAGACACTCAGCTCCTCTGCTCTTAACCATTTTCAGGTAAGTGAGTTAAAAATAATTTCTTATAGCTTTACATCTATATTGTGAGTTTTTTCAGAGATAACTAATCAGAGATATATTTAATCCGATAATTAAAGTAAGATTAACCCTCAATAAAAAATCCCCGCCCTAGATAATAAACTATCTAGGGCGGGGATTTTGCTAAAATTAAAAGACTAACCTTAGTTTATTAAGCTAACTCGGTTCTTAAGTTCTTTTTCTGGTAAAGTAGAAGTAGCTTCCGAAAAATACAAGAATTTATTAGACGGCTGATAACCTTCATTCCAACCAGAACCTGCCGAAATCATTTCGTTCTCCGGCGCAAAGAGCCAATTGTTTTTAACTGTTTTTCCTGTTTTCTTCGAGTTAGCTGTTAAAAGATTAGTCATAGTTTATTTAAATTAATTATATATTCCTTTATACTATGTGCTCTGTTATTTGTTATCGTTTGTTTTACAAAGATAAAAATAAAACAACATTAAATTATCAAAGTAACAACGATTAATATATTAACTTAAAAACTTCTCAAAAAATTCCCTTTACTATAATAAATTTCAAAAATATTTTCCTTTTTCGGTTAACTTGTTTCTACCTTAATTTTTTAAGGTTTGAGAGTAAAAAATAATAAGTATTTTTGCCGGAAATTCGACGAAAGCTATCCGGGATGATTCGATTTATTTATTTAGGTTTATTTTTTAGTTTACTAGTTAGTTTTTCTTCTTTTGGCCAAAGCATCGCTCAACTCGAAAAACGCAACGGTTTCCGCGATGCCCGTTTAGGAGCCTCTATTAAAACTTTCCGGAACCTGGTGTTTACCGAATCCGAGGGCAATACCAAATACTACCGGCGCAAAACCGACGTACTAAAGATGAAAGGCGTTACTTTTGCCGACATTACGTATGCTTTTTATAAAGATAAGCTCAGCCATATTTTTATTACCATTAACGGCGTAGAAAACAGTCGTAACTTTGTGAGTTTACTCGAAAGTTTATACGGTGAAGGCGAACGTTTGTATCCTTGGGTAGAATCTTTTGACAACGTGCTGGAATGGAACGGCGAAAATATTACCCTTACTTATGGTGAGATTGCCAGTACCAAGGAAAGTGTTATCCATTATTACAGCCTAAGCACTAACTTTTAGCAAGATTCTAATGCTACTAAACGCACTAACAATATTTTAAGTTATTCGGCTTAGCAAATACAAAAATTAACTAAATTGCCCCACTAAAAATTTATTTTCTTATAATCAGCGAGCGCCTACTTAGCTTATTTAATAATGGTTCAGCAGGTTTCTGGTTAGCGAATAAGTTCTTAACTAACGCAATAAGCTGCTTTCATTTCAATATTTCCAGCACTTAATTTACATGGCTTCAGAAGTAAAAATAGAAAAAGACGAAGTTTTTAAAGACGAAATAAACAAGGTTTCGGATTTTAAATTTAGCGCCAACGTTGCCAACGTATTCGACGATATGGTAAACCGATCGGTACCATTTTACGGCGAAATGCAACGCATGACGGCCGAACTGGCCGCCGATTTTGTGCAACCCGGCACCAACGTTTACGATTTGGGCTGCTCTACCGGCACCACCATGATTGGCATGAACACAATCATTCCGCCAGATATTCGGTTTGTTGGGGTGGACGATGCGGTAGAAATGCTGGAGAAGTGCGATATTAAGTTAAAAGAAGCTGGTTTTGAACGCCCATACGATTTGCAGGTAGCTGATTTAAACGTAAACGTCGATATCCAGAATGCCTCGGTGGTAGTATTGTGTTTAACCTTACAATTTGTGCGGCCAATTTTCCGGGAGAAACTGGTAAAAACCATCCTGAATGGCTTAGTACCCGGTGGTGTTTTAATTTTGGTAGAAAAAATTTTAGCGGAAGACAGCGTTTTTAACCGCGAGTTTATTAAATATTATTACAACCATAAACGCCGCAATAATTACAGCGAACTGGAGATTTCGCAAAAACGCGAAGCTTTAGAGAATGTATTAATTCCTTACAAATTATCCGAGAACATTCATATGCTGCGTGATGCGGGTTTTGGTCATTGCGAGGTGTTTTTTAAATGGTATAATTTCTCGGGCTTAATTGCAGTAAAAAAATAAAAATATGGTAACTATTGGTAATTTCTTTTTTAAGTACCGCAACCTGCTTTTTATTTTTCTGTATTTAGCACTGTTTATTCCGTCGCCGGATATTTTTACGCCCGAAATTTTTGGTGAAAATTATTATTGGTGGCCCATTATAATTGGTTTAGTGGTAACAGTTAGCGGCCAGGCCATCCGGGGAGCTACCATTGGGTTGGCCTATATTATTCGCGGCGGCAAAGACAAAAAAGTTTACGCCGAAAAGTTGGTTACCGAAGGTATTTTTAACCATTGCCGCAACCCGCTTTACGTAGGTAATATTTTAATGCTGCTAGGGGTAGGAATTTTATCGAACTCGCTTATTTACGTGGGCATTCTTATTCCATTGTTCCTGTTTATTTACCAGGCTATTGTACTCGCCGAAGAAAACTTCTTACGCAATAAATTTGGTGCGCAGTTCGATGCTTATTGCCAACGCGTAAACCGTTGGATACCTAGTTTAAAAGGTATTAGCAAAACGTTTGAAGGCATGCATTTTAATGCGAACCGTTGGATTTTAAAGGAATACAATACCCAATTTGTCTGGCTGGTAGGTATTACGCTCATTCTGCTATTCAAATATCCGCAGTTAACTAATTCCAGCGAAGAAACCCGCAATAGTTTGCTCTACGTGATTTTGCCGGCGTTATTAGTAATTTATTTATTTGTGAAGTACCTGAAAAAAACGGGTAAAATGGTTGCTTAAAGTCCGTTTTATCTGATTCTTTATAGCCGGTAGTTCTTGGTATAACCAAAGAATTACCGGTTTTTTATTTTGTACTCCAGGCTAAATTTATTTACAGTTAAATAAAGAGCTTTTCTGTGGAGCCTTATCAAGTCTCCACAGAAAAGCTTCCTATTCAACTTTAAAAAGGTATTCCACCTCTGTCAAAAGCAATTCATTCTTAACATTACACTGATTACCTGCAACTTGCTTCGTTGCGTTCAACATTTTCTGGCCGAAAGAGTAATCAGATAAGTAAAAGGTTGAAGCTGCATGTAACGCCGATGAAACGATTTCTGAAAATAACGGGCATTCTGGTGAGTTTAATTTTAATCGGGGGAGTGGTAGTATACGCTTTCACACCCCGGGAAAAATTGCTTGCCTATGTAATTCCAGAAATAAATAATATTCGGATAACCGATATTTATATTAATAACCAGCAAGCTACCATGAAGGTACACTTCAATGCTACTTCTAAAATTGCTCCGGTGTATATTTATCACTTGACCTATGATTTCCGGTTGTACGGTCAAAGTATTACGCACGGAGAGCAACAATTATCCCCCAAAAGTCAAACCCGAAGAATCCAGCGTTTTGCCCTGCCGGTAAGTATTAATTACAACCAAGTGGGTGCTTTGATACAGCAACAAATTACTAAAAACGATTCAGTAGAGGCCCACTTTCAAATTAACTGCGACTTACCATTCATTGGTAGCCGGAGCTTTAATGTTACTCGAAAATTACCAATTGTTCTGCCAGTATTATCTGTTCCTCAAATTACAGCGGTAAAAACAGAAGATTTTGGCTTTCGGCACCAGCGCTTGATCTTAACTTTGACGATCCAAAACCCCAATAATTTTGATTTTTACTTACGCGATTTAAAACTGAATGCGCAATTAAAAGATTACCTGGCTGCCGGAAGTTTGGGAAAAGATTACCTGATTCAGGCCCATCAGGCAGCTTCGCTGGATATTCCTTCTACTACGGCCATTACCCAAGCACAGGCCGATTCACTAACTTCAGCCAGTAACCTTTCGGGTTCTTATACTTTAAAGGCCAACCTGGTTGCCGAACCTGTAAGTGAATCAATCGGTACTATCCGCTTTAGTGTGGCTACAAATGGCACCATTTCAGCGCCAGAAATCAAATAATTCCTAGCTTAAATTATACGATTGTTTCTACCAATATTGCCGATGGTACTACGCCGGATGGCCGCTGGACCTCCGGCCCTTCTATCGAGGGCAAATGTTAATTTACCGTGCAACTCATTAAGCCCTTAGGCGATGCGCCTCAATTAGCTCCCCCGTCCGCTCAGCCATGCTCAAACCAAAGAAATGATGGGGGGTATGGGTTCTATTTAAGGTAATATCAAAAGTATACTATAAGATTTTTTTTAATAATGGACTTAGCACAAACTCTTTCTGGTTATTCAATCAGGAGGAGTTTTTATTTTCTGCCCGTAAAACAAGTTGCCCCAGAATACAACTACCCCATTAGGCTTCTTCCTTTCTGATTTTATTTATATCTTTATAAACGTGCATCTTCTGTTTTTCCGGTAGCAAGCGGTTGTTGTTTTTATTTCTGTTTAATAAATAAGCTTACCAGCATGTCTGTCCTAACGTGCTTTGAAACAATTACTTAAATTTTAGTAAACGCCTGAACCAACATGTTTAACCTAGCTACTTTTTTACAAGCAAGCGCCGTTCATTCGGGCCATAAAAATGCCTTTACCTTCGGCGAAACTACTTTAACGTATGCGCAGGTAAATGGGGCAGCGAACCAGGTAGCCAATGGCCTGCGAAGCCTGGGTTTGCAAACGGGCGATAAAGTTGCCTTAAGTTGTTTTAATCTGCCTTATTTCCCGATTATTTATTATGGTATTTTAAAAGCCGGCGCAGTAGTAGTGCCGCTCAATGTTTTGTTTAAAACCGATGAAATAGCCTATCACCTCGCCGATAGCCAGGCTAAAGCTTATTTTTGTTTTACCGGAAATGCCGAATTACCCATGGCGCAAATGGGGCATGCTGCCTTTATTAATACTCCTACCTGCACCCACTTTTTTGAAATTACGCCTAACCCTGCCGATGCACCTGCAATTGCCGGGGTAAAAACGTTTAGCAACTTAATTAGCGCGCAACCAACTACTTTAAATATTATTCCAACTGCGGCCGAAGACACCGCGGTAATTGTGTACACTTCCGGTACTACCGGCAAACCCAAAGGAGCGCAACTAACCCATTCCAGTTTAGCTTTTAATGCTATTTTATCGGCCGATTTATTTAAACTAACTGCTGCTGACCGGACCATTATTGTGCTGCCGTTGTTTCATATTTTTGCGATGACCTGTTTAATGAACGCGGGCGTTTATCGGGCAGCCCACGGCATTTTACTTCCTAAATTCGACGCCGAAACGGTATTTGGTTTATTGCAAAAACACGAAATAACCCTTTTTGTGGGGGTACCTACCATGTACTGGGCCTTATTACATTGCACGAGTAAAAACTTCGACTACAATAAAATTACGCAGAACATGCGTTTGGCCGTTTCGGGCGGAGCAGCTTTACCCGTCCGGGTTTTAGAAGATTTTCAGGAACGCTTTAAGGTACTTATTCTGGAAGGTTATGGCATGTCAGAAGGTTCGCCGGTGGTAACATTTAACCAAACAGAAGTAGGCACCAAGCCCGGCTCTATTGGTACTCCCGTTTGGGGAGTAGAAGTAAAGTTAGTAGACCAAAACGGCGAGGAAGTGCCCACCGGCCAGAAAGGAGAGTTGCTATTTCGGGGCCATAACGTTATGCAGGGGTATTACAATCGGCCCGCTGAAACGGATGAAGTACTACGGGATGGTTGGATGCATTCCGGCGATGTGGCCATTAAAGATGAAGATGGTTTTTACTTTATTGTGGATAGAACCAAAGATATTATTATCCGGGGCGGCTTAAATGTATACCCCCGCGAAGTAGAAGAAATAATAATGAAACACCAGGCAGTTTCGCTAACTGCCGTTATTGGAGTGCCCCACGAAAAATTAGGCGAAGAAATTAAAGCATTTATTGTACTGAAGGAAGGAAAGCAAGCTACTGCGGACGAGATCCGGGAATTTGCTAAAAACAGCATGGCTGCTTATAAGTACCCTCGCGCAATAGAATTTGTAAAATCATTACCCATGACTGCTACCGGTAAAATTCTAAAAAAAGACCTAAGAACCCGACTAAAGGTAACTTCCTGAACTTATTTTCGTATTCGGCGCATTTTTCAAGAACTATAACCGAAAGTTGTTTAGCCTTTAGAATAATGTCGAATTACTCCTGATAGACCCCATAACAGGTACTTTAATTGAATAAACGTTAAAATGCTAAACAGCTCCGGGTAAAAGCACCAACAGTAATAACCTCCTTAAAGTTAATTTCACGAATAAGTAAATAAATACATCAATACCTGATTTTAAAGGCTTTATAAAGGCTCTTCCTATACTTATTAATTTTAGTAAATAAAGAAAGTAGAAGAATAAGTTTCCTCTAAAAATTAAGGCATTCGATCTTAAATCTCCCGTTTAGCCTGAGTAACACCCACTCACCAAGCCTCATTTATTTTCTATATTCAATCAAATACAGCTTCTTTTAAGTCGGATTTAACTAAATAGCACCTTTCTTCAAAAAATTGCGTAGAAAGCTTGATTTCGTCCTGTTAAATTTAATTTTTAAACATATTTCACCTTTAAGCAAAACTCCCCGTCGGCTTTTAAAAGCCTTACTATGGATTATCGGTGTGCCGCTGGCCCTGGTTCTCCTGCTCGTTATTGCTCTCCAGATTCCGGGTGTGCAGCGTTTCGCCGCCCAAAAAGGGGCTAGCTACCTGGCTAAAACCTTAAATACCAAAGTTACCATTGGCGGCTTTACCACCGATTGGCGCAATAGCCTGGTTTTGAAAGGATTTTACCTCGAAGACCAAAAACGCGATACCCTGGTATATGCCGGCCGGTTAGGGGTAGACATTAATATTTTCGGGCTGCTTAAAAATCAAATCAACGTTAGTTCAGTCAAGCTCGACGATGCCACCGTGCATATTAGTTCTACCATGCCGGATAGCGCGACTAACTACGACTTTATTATAGCTGCTTTTGCCGGCGACACTACAGCTGCGCCTGTAGATACCACTACCGGTACGCCTTGGGATTATAAAGTAGGTACCCTGCAGTTTAACAATATTTTCTTTACCATGGCCGACCAAGTTGGTGGTAACGATATTCGCACCCGGATAGGTTTTGCCTCGGCTAACATGGACGAATTTAATCCCGAAAAATCGCTGTACCATATTGGCGAAGTAACGCTGCGAAATAGCTACGCCAACATTACTCAAAGCAAGGTAGTACCCGATACCACTACCACCGATTCTACTACCCTGGATATTGGTCTGCGAAAAGTAAATCTCGAAAACATTAAATTTAATTTTAATAATAAAGTTGCAGCCCAGCGCATTATCCTGGATGTAAAAAAATCGGAACTGGCCGCCGATAAAATAGACTTGAAAAACGCACGGATTGATTTAAAACGATTCGATCTGAACAATGCTTATTTTGCTTACTTCCAGGACAAAAATACTTCCCCAGACTCCCTGGCCGTTAACCCAGCCGAAACAGCCGCCAAAATAGACAGTGCCGCCGAAGCTGAAGCCGGCGAACCAGTAAATTGGGTAGTAACGCTCGGTGATTTAAACGTTGGAAATTTAAACGTTGACTTTGGTAACTATAACACGCCCGAGCAAAAAACCGGGATGGATTTTAACCACCTGGCGTTTAAAAACATTAACCTCGATCTAAACGATTTATATTACAGCACTAATCGTATTACCGCCGATTTAAACCAGCTAACCTTACAGGAAAAAAGCGGGTTCCGGTTAAATAATTTCGCCGCTAATATTAACGTAGATTCTACCCGTGCTGCTTTAACCAACCTGGATTTACAAACCGCCGAAAGCCATTTACGCCCAAGCTTTGCCTTAGGCTATCCTTCTTTAGAAACCATTGGCGAAGACATTAACCAACTGCGCATCGACGCCGACCTGGAAAACTCTACTATTGGTTTGCAGGATATTCTTTACTTCGTTCCAACTTTAGCGGAAAATCCATCTTTCCGGAAAATTACGAATCGTTCTATTACGCTCGACGGCCGCTTGTTTGGCCGCCTGGATAATTTAAATGCTAACAGTTTCCGGTTGCGCGGCTTAGCGGGCACTTCTATTAACCTGACTGGTAATTTAAAGCAAATGTTGGATTTCGTGAACAAGGGCGCTCTGGATTTACGCATAAACGAGTTTACTACTACCCGTACCGATATTCTGGCGCTGGTTCCGGCGGGTACTATTCCAAATACTATTTCGTTACCAACCCGTATTTCTTTGGCCGGCGGAGTGCGAGGTACTATGAAAGATTTAAATCTTAATAACTTTCGGGCTAATGCCGCCGGCGGTACATCTTTAGCACTGAGTGGCTCCATCCATAATGCCACCGACCCGGACCGGCTACGAATGAATTTGCAGATTGCTAATTTTGCTACTTCCCGCAGTGCTTTAGTAAATTTACTGCCTAAAGGTACGCTCCCTACTGCTATCCGCATCCCGGAAAATTTACGCTTATCCGGTAGCTTTAACGGTTCGCTGGAAAACTTTATTACGAATGCTGATATTGTTACCTCCTTTGGTAATGGCCGCGTAGAAGCTCAGTTACAACCCGGCGAACGCTTTAATGCTACCGCCCGTCTGGTCCGTTTTAATGTAGGCAGATTATTGAAACAGGAACCTACTTTAGGAACTGTAACGGCTTCGGCTACCGCCACGGGTAGTGGCTTTAGCCCGGAAAAAATGCAGGCCGATTTTACAGCTACCGTGCAGGAAGTTTTCTACAATAAATATCAATACAAAGATGTAAACTTAAAAGGTAACATCGACCGCAATGTATATGCGGTAACCGGTAACATGAAAGATACCAACCTGGCCTTTAACCTGGATGGTAACTTTAACTTACGCAATGAGAAAGTACCGGTTTACCGGGCTAACTTAAATATTGAAAATGCTAATTTAAAAGCACTGCATTTCTACGCCACCGATTTTCAATTAAGAGGGTTAATAAGCGCTGATTTAAGCGGCGCCTCGCCGGATGAAATGAAAGGTACGCTGGGCATTGGAAATTTACTAATGCGGCAAAACAAGCGCAACTACCCGATTGACACCCTACAAATGCAGTTGAATAATGCCATTGGCCGCACCGATATCCGGTTGCAGTCGAGTATTCTTTCGGGCTTTTTCCGGGGCAACAACAGCTTATCTGATTTGCCGGTAGCGCTCCAAAAATTCATCGATGGTTATTTCGACATTCAGGAAGCGCCTTTTACCTCACCGGTAAACTTACAGGATTTTGAATTTAACTTTAAACTGCGCCGTTCGCGGGTAATCCGGGCGTTTGTACCGGATTTAAAACGCCTTCGTCCCAGCACTTTTGCCGGCTCTTACACCAGTGCCAACCAAAACCTGCGGGTAAATGCCAATGTTCCCGGCATGAAGTACATGAGCTATAACATTGATACCGCCCGGATAAACGTTAACAGCGACCGGGACAAAATAGCCTTTGCCATGCACGTAATGGAATTGGCCGATTCTTCGATGCAAGTGCGGAACATTGCCTTAAATACCGATTTACAGAATAATACGCTGCGCACTCACGCCCAGATTTCGAATAATAATGGCCAGGCCCGCTTTGCCATAGGAGGTTTGCTTTCCACCATTGCCAAAGGCTACCGCTTTAGTTTTGCACCCGACGATTTAATAATTAACGGCGATAAATGGACGGTTACCCCCGATAACTATATTCAGTACCAAGACAATAATGTTTTTGCCCGTAATGTTCGGTTAGCCTATGATAACAGCTCGCTGGCCATTAATAGCCAGGGCACCAGTACGGTAAATGCGCCTTTGGAAGTAAACTTCAGCAATTTTGATTTAGGTTATATTTCGCGCTCTATTCAGCAAAACCCCGATACGTTAATGATAGCCGGCGTGCTGAACGGCAACGTGGTATTACGGGATATTACGAAGGCCTTACGCTTTACTTCTGATGTTTCAGTGGCCAATTTAGCTTATACAGGTATTCCAATTGGTAATATTGCGGTACAGGCCAGCAACCCGGAAACTACCCGCTATAACGTAAATGCCAGCCTGAGTGGCAACGGCAACAACGCCAACGTTACCGGTTATTATTTAGCGCAGGATACCACTAATGCCTTAAACTTAACGGCTACCATCGGCAGCATTAACATGGCCATGGTCGAAGGATTCAGCGCCGGTATGCTCAAACGGGTATCGGGCAATGTGGGCGGTAATTTTACTATTACAGGTAGTACCAGTAAGCCCGTCATCCGGGGAGCCGCAACGTTTAGCAACACGGCGTTTACAGTAGCCATGTACAACTCTACTTACCGGTTAGTAAACGAAACTATTTCGCTCAACGAAGAAGGTATCCGGTTTAACAACTTTACAATTCTCGACTCACTAAACAACAAAGCCGTTATTACCGGTGCCGTATATACTCCGGATTACGCGTATTACCGTTTCGACCTGACCGCTACTACCGACGATTTTCTGGCAATTAACTCCACTGAGAAAAACTACCAGTTGTACTACGGTAAACTTATTCTGGATAGCCGCACCCGGATTCAGGGCGATATCACTACTCCTATTATAAATTCTGATGTAACTGTAGTAAAAGGTTCCCGCTTAACCATGGTGTTACCTAACGAAGCTACGGAGCAGTCGCAGGAAGGAATTGTGCAGTTTGTAAATATGCGCCGACGAGGCGCCCAGTTAGTCGAAACCGAAGAAGATACTATTCAGGATGTAGCCATGAGCGGCTTTGAACTAACCGCAACCATTAATTTAACCGATGAAACTTTATTTACGGTAATCGTGGACCCTATTACCGGCGACTTCCTGGATGTGCGCGGTAATACCAAACTCAACTTTGGCATAGATCCGGGGGCAGCATGGATTTAACGGGTACCTATACCATAAAAGAAGGTAAATACCGTTTGAGTTTCTTAAACGTAAAACGGGAGCTGGAATTTGCCGAAGGCGGTACTATTACCTGGCTAGGCGACCCATTAGAAGCTACCGCCGATATTAGGGCAGTGTACAAGGTAGAAACAGCACCTAGAGAATTATTAGCCAGTCAGACTCCAGGTAGCCAAACAGATGAAAGATTCAAGCAAAAGGTACCATTCCTGGTGTACGTAAACGTTAAAAATGATTTACTAAAACCAGATATTACGTTTGATATTGATATTCCGGAAGAAGAACGCGCCTCGTCGCCGGCAGCTACCGCTGCTTACCCCGCTATCCAGCAATTACGCAGCGAACCATCCGAAATGAACAAACAGGTATTTGCCTTGTTGGTGCTCAACCGGTTCCTGGCGCCCGATCCGTTGCAATCATCTGGTGGCGGTGGTTTAGAAGGTACTATCCGTAACAGTTTAAGCGATGTATTGAATGATCAGTTAGATAATTTAACTAACCGGTATGCGGGTGGTTTAGGCTTGGAATTAGGCTTAAATACTTACGAGGACTACAGTACCGGCTCCTCCCAGAACCGGACTGATTTAAACGTAGCCGTTCGCCGGCAGTTCTTTAACGATCGCCTGCAGTTTAGAGTAGGTACCAACGTTGGTCTGGAAGGCCGCAGTCAAAGCAGTGAACAAAATGGCGGCAGCGGTTTTGCCGGTAACTTCTCGGTAGAATACTTGGTATTACCCGATGGTCGTTTGCGGGTACGGGGCTTTAAACAAGATGCTTACGAAACCTTAACCGAAGCCCAGGTGCAGGAAACGGGCGCTGCCGTAGTTTACCAACGCGATTACAACAGTTTCGCGGAACTTTTCCGGCGCATATCCAAGGCACAACGCAAGGCTAAACAGCAGGACCCAAATAACGTAAGTGCCCAGAATTAACAAAAGAAACAAACCCGGTAGCTTTTAAAACCTACCGGGTTTAACCATGATAAAAAACTTTTTACAGCGTTAATGATACGATTTTATATTTTGCGTCTATTCTCTCTTCGGCAGATGCTGGTTCTGGCGGTTGGCTGTTTGTTGTTGGCTTTGAGCAGTTGCAGCAGCACCAAAACCTTGCCGCCCGGCCGGAAATTATACATTGGCCACAAGCTGGTACTACAATCCGATACCATTATTCCGACTAAAAAAACCCTGGAGCCAGAGTTAGAAAGTGTTATTACCCCTAAACCAAACACTTCTTTCCTGGGTATTCGTCCGGGCTTATGGATCAACAATATTGGTAACCAAAATAAAAAGAAAGGACTAGCCGCCTGGATCAGAAGAAAATTTGGCCAGGAACCGGTACTACTCGATTCGGTAAAAGTAAAAAATGTAGTGAGTTTGTTGCATAACCGTTTAAACAACAATGGCTATTTTGGTTCGCGGGTTACTTACCGCGTAGAAGAAAAAAAAGAACGCATGGCCCAAGTGGTTTATAATGCGCAGGTTAACGCTCCTTACCGCATTAAAGCCATTCATTTTCCTACCGGCGACTCTATTAGTGAAGCTTCTAAAGCCATGGCGGGTACGCAAAAAACGTCTCTGTTAAAAGTAGGGGAGGTGTATAATTTAAATACGCTGATCGCCGAACGTACCCGCATCGATGGTGAATTAAAAAATCAGGGTTTTTTCTTCTTTGGTCCGGACGTTATTATTTTTAAAGCCGATAGCACCCGCCACGACCGTACCATTGATTTGTACGTGCAATTAAAGCCCGAAACCCCGGCGCGATCCAAACGATCCTATCGCCTGAATGAAATTTCTATTTTTACTGATTATAGAATAGGCTACGAAAACCCGCCTAAAACCCAACCGGTAATGATACAAGGGTATAAATACTACCCGAACGAATTAACTTTAAAGGCGAAACGCTTGCTTCCTTCGGTATTTTTAATGCCTGATTCGCTTTATACCCGTCGCGACCATGCGCTTACCCTGAGCCGTTTAATGGGTTTGGGAACGTTTCAGTTTGTAGATTTAAAGTTTTTTGAGGTAGATGCCGAACCCAACCTTTTAAATGCTGAAATGCGACTAACGCCGGTAGTGAACCAATCGATGCGCGCGGAGGCCGAATACGTAAGTAAGAGTAACAACTTTACCGGACCAGGTATTAATTTGAATTATCGGCATCGCAACTTAATGCGGGGCGCTGAATTATTTGTACTGAGCTTAAATGCCAACCAGGAAACCCAAGTAGGCGGCAATAAAAAAGACGAACAAAAAACCGGCAGCGACAACAATACGGCTAATGCCTCGCTTAACTCGTTTTCTTTTGGGGTTACCGCCGACTTATACGTTCCCCGGATTATTAGCCCTATTGCAGGTTTGCGTAATGTACGGAGCGAGTTTGTACCTAAAACCCGGTTCCGCCTGGGAGCTAATTACATGAACCGGGTAGGCTTCTTCCAAATGACCGGCTACAATGCCAGTTACTCCTACATCTGGAAACCCAAAGCTACCATTACCCACGAATTTACGCCTATTAACCTCCAATACGTAAACTTGGCGAAAGTATCGCCGGAATTTCAGGCCCGTTTAGATACCAGTGCTTATTTAAGGCAGAGTTTTCAGAACCAGTTTATTTTAGGCGGTATTTATAATTTTAATTACAACGATCAGGCACGCTCTGATTTACGCAATCACTTTTACTTTAACGCTAACCTGGATGCTTCCGGAAATTTATTCAGTTTAGTAAATAACAGCGGCACTATATTTAAACAAGCTTATTCGCAGTATACCCGTCTGGATCTGGATACGCGTTACTATTTGAAATTAACCAAGGGCAGCATGTTAGCTACACGCTTGCTTACAGGAATTGGCTTTTCTTACGGTAATTCGCGGGCACTGCCCTACGTAAAGCAATTTTTTATTGGCGGGCCTAACAGCTTACGGGCTTTTCGTTCGCGCGCCGTAGGTCCTGGTACTTTCCGCGATCCATCGAGTAGCAGTTATTTCGATCAAACCGGCGATATCCGCTTTGAAGCGAACATGGAATACCGGGTAGATTTATTCCCGTACGTAAAAGGCGCTTTGTTTGTAGATGCCGGTAATATTTGGTTATCTCGGGAAACAGCCGAAAAGCCGGGCGCTAAATTTCAAGCCAGCAAGTTTTTTGAACAGTTAGCCGTAGGAGCAGGCCCCGGCATCCGAATTGATGCTCAGGTAATTGTACTTCGGTTTGATGTAGGCTTCCCGTTGCGCATCCCCCAACGCCAACCCGAAGATTTATTACCGGGTGAGGTGCTTCCATCTTCACCAAACAGAAAACCAATTTTAAATATTGCGATAGGCTATCCGTTCTAATTCAATTTTCGGAAATTCAATCACTTAGCATAAAGGGCAGAACACTATTGTTCTGCCCTTTTCTTTTTACTACTAGCCAAAAGTGTCCTGTAAGCCCATACTATTTTCTTCGTCTAATAGTGGTTGTGGGTTCGTATGTTGCCAGAGCAAAACCTTACTGTAAAGCGTATTTTCGACCTCTGAAAAAAGCATCTTTTAACTATTAAATAGTAGCGAGATAAGATATATTTAGCTTTGTTTTAGTAAATATTAAATTGAAAACATGTATAAAGAGCAGCCTTCCTATGTAGTATAAATAAAGTAGCTGCATTAAACTAACTGTTAGTCTAAGAAGAATAATTTACTAAATAAATACTCTTATCAGATAAAAACAGAAGTTCTAAATTTCTCAATCAACAGCACATAATAGAAGGACCATATCTATCTAAATCAAAATGAAATTTCTAAAATACTTGTTATTTGCTTTAATCTTTACTGTGTTTCAGGCGGGGGCAGTTGCACCGGCTGTACATGTTTGGGAAATGCAGGAGCTTACTTTTACGGCTAAAAATTCTTACAAAAACGCTTATACCGATGTTACGGTTTGGGTAGATGTAACTGGCCCGGATTTTCAAAAACGGGTCTACGGATTTTGGGATGGCGGTAATACTTTTCATTTACGGTTGGTAGCTACTAAACCCGGAACGTGGCGTTGGAAAAGCGGTTCGAACCAAAAAGACGCTGGGTTGATCGGTAAAACGGGCTCTTTTACAGCCATTAATTGGAGCGAAAAAGAAAAAAATGAGAATCCTTTACGACGCGGCTTTCTTCGGCCATCTGCTAATCAGCACGCCTTAAACCATGCCGATGGCACCCCCTATTTTGCTATTGGCGATACCTGGTATCCGTTGGGAGCCAATCGGTTTAAATGGTACGACGATGATAAAGAACGCCCCATTGGTCCGGAAGCTGGCTTTAAAGATTACGTCCGTTTGCGTAAAGCGCAAGGTTATAATTGGGTAAATGTGATTGCCGCTTTTCCAAACTGGAAAACAGATGATAAATCGTGGCATATTATCATGAACGATTCCGCCAAGACAACGGTACGCTCTGCCTGGCTGGAGTTTGGTACGGGCAGCGCCAAAAACATGGACAATGAAGGCGGACGGCCTTTTTTCTTTCCGGGCAAAGTACCGGGTTACGAAAATTATTTTCCGGATATGGACCGCATTAATCCGGAATATTTTAAATACCTGGACCGGAAGATTGCTTACCTCAATGCCAACGGGTTTGTGCCTTTTATTGAAGTTTCCAGACGGGATGCTGGTTTGCTCTGGTATAAATACTATGGTTGGCCCGATTCGTATTCGCGGTTTATTCAGTATATATTCTCCCGCTACCAGGCGTATAATACCGTTCTGAGTCCGATTCACCTGGATATTATTGACGAAACCGTTAGCCCGGATGATTATGTAGCCGCTATTCAGGCAATGGAGAAAAAATACGGTCCGCCACCTTTTGGCAATTTACTTTCGGCCAATGCCAACCCTTCTACTCTGGAAAACTGGGGCGAAGACTCCTGGGTTACGCTGCATCAGATTGGAAATATGCGGGAACATAATAATTACTGGTACCTCACCGAAATTTTCAATTTAAAAAATCCCCGACCTGCCTTAAACGGCGAGCCATATTACTCGGGCTATAAAGATAACCGCGGGCCGGGATCGGCTAATTATACTCGAGGTGCCGATGGCGGCACCGAGCGGGACAATGCTTTTGTTCGTTCGGGTATGTACGGCAGCTTTTTATCGGGTGGTTTAGCCGGTCACGTATACGGTGCCGAAGGAATTTGGGGTGGAGATATTGAACCAGCAGCTCCTATTCACATGTGGGATGCTTTTCAATGGCGATCCGGTGCCGAGATGCAGTATTTAAAAACTTTTGCTTTCTCTATCGGCAAGCGTTACCAAGACCTGGTACCCTTAGCTGACCTGGTATCACCAAACAAAAACCACGATATTCTGAGTTACGAAGGTTGGGCTTATTGTGCCCGTACTCCCGACAAAAACCTATTTCTGGCCTATTTTGAAAAAGGTTGCCCGCAAGCAGAAATACGGGGAGCCCGCCTGAACAGTATTTACCGGGCACAATGGTTTAATCCTCGTAACGGCACCTGGCAAGATGTAGGCAATGGAAAATTAGCAGCCAGCAAAATTGGAATAATTAAATTACCAAAATTACCCGAAGATGTAGATTGGGGCTTGAAATTAGTGTACGAAGGACCGCAAGCGAAAAAAGCTTTTAAATAAGATATTAAAGATTGTAAGGCTTAGGAAGGGATATCTCAATAATCTCAGGACGGTATGATAAAAGCGTATCCTGAAGAATCTATTTATATCATGTATGTATAATATATAAGCCTTCATTGTTTTAGTTATTTGATTATTACTAATTTTTAATTTGAAAGTTAGCTTTAAAGCATGCATATATCTTTCTATGTTATTCTATTATTTAGTGGCACATACAAGGCTCTACCATTTATAAACTTATCTATTTACCATTATCACCTTTTTAAACTTTAACAAAAATTAAATTCATATACAGTTAAGTCTTATAAATATTTTTTAACTATTTTGTAATTCCACTACTAGTTATACTTACCTTCTAGCTACTGCTGTTATTAATTTGGCAGTCATTAAAACTCCTAATAATTTATAAATCTTTAAGAAGACTAGTACATGAACAGCATCAACTTTTAAAATTCGCATTCCATCATTGTAGGTCTAATGCCATTTCATAGAATGTAAATATGAAAAAGTACAGTTTATTAATTGTTACTATAGTTTTTTTGCTTTCCGGAAATAAAAACTATAGTTACCGCCCTTTACTACCAGAATGTGTAGGGAGCTCATTAGAGTTTGATGGAGTAAATGATTATGTTCGGATTGAACATCCCTTCTATAACTTTTCGAATGAAATAACCGTGGAGTGGTGGGCCAACTATGATGTTGTTAATAGTGGCGGGGGATCTGGTATAGGACAAGCTAATGCAGATCAAGACGATGGAAGTAGTAATGTATGGTTAATGCACTCCTGGTCCGAACGCTTAGACTTTTATGTAAATGATAATGGTACTTCTTCTATTGCTACAGCTCCTCTGAAACCTGGTTGGCATCACTGGGCTGGCGTGGCAAACGGAAATTCCGTCCAATTATATATGGATGGGAAAAAAGTAGGTATAACAGGTAAAGGAGTTACAAAAATCATAAATGTGCCCACCTCTGTAATTGACTTTGGAAAAGACGTTCGATTTTCTGAGGGCAGATGGATGAAAGGTAAAATTGACGAAGTAAGAGTATGGAATTCGGCTTTATCGCAAGTTACCATTCAGAACTGGATGAATATTCCTGTGAATAGCTTGCATTCTAATTATGAGAATTTAAAAGGTTATTGGAAGTTAGACGAAGGAAATGGCAACTTGGTAAAGGATAGTTCGCCACTAAAACGAGATGGGAGAGTTTTTAACGGCTCCTCTTGGCTACCAGAAACCAAGACTTGCAAAAAACCGCCCGAGATATCGACCTTTACTTTAATCGATGCAGAGTCAAATAAAGACCTTAGTAGGCTTAAAAATAATGACACTCTAAACTTAGCAGCCTTGCCGACCACTCAGTTAAATATCAGGGCCAACACTAAACCTAATTCTTATTCTATTGGTAGTGTAGTTTTTACTCTAAATGGCACCCTTTACCATAAACAAATAGAAAATATTACGCCATATGCGTTGTTAGGCAATAAAAACAATGATTATCTTGGCTCTTTAGTAGTAAAACCAGGGAATTATACCTTAACCGCTACTCCTTATTTAGGAGCAAACGGGACTGGAGAGAAAGGCACTCCATTAACAGTTAAGTTTCATGTCATCTATCAGGTTGTCAATAGTATTACCCTCATAAATGCCGCTACCGATCAGGATATTAGGACAATCCAGAATGGAGATGTAATTGATATTTCTACCTTATCTACAAGTAAGCTAAACATTCGTGCGAACACTTCACCGTATAGTGTGGGTAGCGTGGTATTTAATCTCAATAATTGGTCAACGGTACAGGAAAACGATGCGCCTTATGCTATTGGGGGTAACATAAAAAACAACTATCGAGATTGGATTTTACCCATCGGTAAACATACTCTAACAGCTACTCCTTATGCATTAAAAAATGCGACCGGTCAGAAAGGAAAGGCACACACAGTAACCTTTACTGTGGTGAATTCTTTAGACCAAGCCAGACGCTTTTCTGTCACACAGCTACGCAAGCGAACAGATGCTGCTTCCGTAAAAGAGATGACAAATATTAGTGCTGCACCTAATCCTTTTTTAGCTCAAACTACTATCAGCTTTTCAGTACCTGAATCATGCTATACTACTTTAGACGTGTATAATCTGAAAGGAATATTAGTCGAACGCTTGTATGAGGCACAAGCAGAAGGTCAAAAAACTTACCAAGTATCTTTTAAAAGTAAATATATAACGAGTGGGATTTATATAGTAAGATTAACAAACGAAAAGGAAGTGAAGTCTTACAAGCTAGTATTATTGAAGTAAGAGAAGCGTGAATGGGCAAGCAGAAGTTAAAACCACCTGTAGTTAAACTTTATAATTAAGTTTTATGAAAATAATTTTCGCTTTTCTGGTATTCTTTTGTATTTCTATTAGCACAATTGCCCAAAATTTCAGAACAAATGGAAGTGCCACAAAAGTAAGCGATAATGAGTTTCAATTAACTTCAGGAAAAACAGTTACGTCAGGTTCTGTTTGGTCTCGCACAAAAATAGATCTCCAAAATGATTTTATTATTAAAGCTCAAGTCTTTTTAGGAGATAATGAATTTGGAGCGGATGGGATTACCTTTGCCTTGCAGCCTTTAAGTAACACTGCTTTAGGTTATGTTGGTCACTTTTTGGGATATACCAGCATTACACCTTCAATAGCAGTAGAATTTGACACGTGGCCAAATTTTGAAATTAATGATCCGGCAGAAGACCATATCGCCTTTTTGAAAAACGGGGATACAGGTCATAATACAGAGAACAATCCTAATGATGCTTATTCGTTAGATATTAACATTGAGGACGGGGCATGGCATGATGTTACTTTTTCCTGGAATGCTTCTTCTCATACTTTAACGGTAAACTTCTTATCCCAAGAGTTTACCCATACCGAAGATATAGTTAACTCACTTTTTAAAGCTTCGGCTTACGTATACTGGGGGTTCACAGGTGCAACTGGTTCAAGCGATCAAAGAGTAAGAATTGTTAATACTTACTTTGCTAAAAAAACTACCATGACTCTCATCAACGCAGATACAGATAAAGATATTAAAGTGTTAAAAGATGGAGACACACTTAACCTTGCTTCACTGCCTGCTCTCAATTTAAATATTAGAGCGAATACCTCTTCTACTTCCGGGAGTGTAATTTTTCAATTAACCGGAAAACAAACTCATATACAAACAGAAAATAGTACTCCGTTTGCTTTGTACGGTAATAATAAAAATGATTATTCTGGCTGGACTCCCGCAAACGGCGATTATACTTTAACTGCTACCCCCTATGAACTTAAAAACGGTAAAGGAAATAAAGGCAGTCCCTTAACCATCCACTTTCATGTTATCTATCAAATAGTAAATAATCTTGTACTAGTTAACGCAGAAACCGATCAGGATATTAAAACCTTAGAGAATGGCGAGGTAATTGACCTGGCTACTTTGCCCACCCGAAATGTAAATATTAGGGCCATAACTTACCCCGAAAAAGTTGGCAGTGTTTTGTTTAACCTCAACAACTGGTTAATGGTTAAAGAAAATTTTGCTCCTTACGCTATTGGCGGCAACAAACTAGAGAATTACAGACCTTGGGCGCTTCCTACGGGTAAGCATACCTTAACCGTTTCCCCTTACGAATTAAAAAACGCCACCGGGCATAAAGGCCAATCTTACACCGTAAAATTTACCGTGGTAGATCCTTTAGCTACCACCAGAATTTCATCTGCTGATAAGCCACAAAATGCTATTATTGTTACCGAAGCCGAAAAAATTCACCTTAACGCTCAGCCTAATCCATTTACCAGCAGTACAACTATCCACTTCTCTGTGCCTAAAACCGGTTATACTACCCTGCAATTGTATAACAGTACAGGAGCTCATCTGGGGCATCTATTCGGGGCAGTTACTCAGGCCGGAATATTAAATAGTTTACAAATTCAAAGTAAAGAATTACCCAATGGTATATACATGCTTCGGCTTACCTCTGGCAACCAGGTGCACTCTTTTAAACTGCTGTTAGCACGATAAAGCATTATAGAATGCTGTATGATGCAGGTAAAAAGTAAAATCAGTCAAGCATATTTCCAGCTGGGCACTGCTTTCTATTTCTATAAATAAATAATAAATTAGTTTTCGCTAGCCGTTTTTACAATTCATAATAGCGGAATAAACCCTGGCTGAAGTTTAGCTCCACTTTAATCCTAATTCTTTGGATGGCCAAATGAAAAAAGTATTCATTTTTTCCGCCTTTCTTTTGTCCTTGTTTGGTCAGGCGCAAACCCCTCTTCAGCCGCTTGCAGCCACTAAGCAGCAACCAACTATTTCGTTCCAGAAGGTAAAGTTTAAGAATTATGCCGGAGATAGCATCCTGTATGAATTAGCCAGTATAAAAGTACCAGAAAATCGTTTGGCACTTCCTACCGATACCATTCAAATAAAGATATTGCGGTTGAAAGCAAAATCACCTACCCCGCTTACACCCATTATCTTTCTGGCCGGTGGTCCGGGACAGTCCGGCATAAATTATATCAAAGAAGACTATTTTCAGAAGTTAATTTTTCCCTTACAGCAACAGCACGATATTATTCTCCTGGATCAACGGGGTTCCGGAAGTTCTCGCCCTTCCTTACTTTACAAAACGCCGATCATTGACAGCAAAGACATCTTTGTATCTCCCCAGCGAATGATAGAATTTGCCGACAGAATAGCTCAGGTTGGCGCAGATACGCTAAAAAGAAGGTCCATTGATATCAGAGGCTATACTACCCTACAGAACGCCGACGATATTAATGATCTAAGTAAGGCTTTAGGTTACTCCAAAATTAATCTTTTGGCAATTAGCTATGGTACGCACCTGGCTTTAACCGTTGCCAAAAAATACCCCAATATTCTGGATAAGATGGTGTTAATTGGCACTTCGGGTTTCAATCACATGCATCATTTACCCTCCACTTATGATAAGCAATTGCAGCAGATTGCTGCTTTAGCCGCTCAGGACCCCGCCGTTAAAAACGAAGTTCCCGATATGATTGCATTTCTAAAAAGAGTGTTAACTAAACTGGAAAAAGATCCTGTCCGGCTGCAAATAAAAGAAGCAAAAACCAATCAACTCTGGGAAGTACGGGTAGGAAAATTTGGACTGCAAATGATCCTTCGCCTGGACGCGGGTGACTCCTACGGCTTTATTTATTTTCCGGCCCTGCTCTATGGCATTGAAAAAGGAGATTATGAGCAATTGCAAGAATATATTCAGAAGAGATTTAATCAGTTTACGAGTGGGTACGGTTCCGGTATTGGCGTGATGCGTTTAGCCTCCGGAGCAACGAAAGCGCGCTATAACCAAATTATCCAGGAAGGAAAAACGGCTTTGCTAGGCAATGCCATGAATACCCCGGATCTCTTCGGCCAGAACTTTTGGGGCAAGATTGACTTGGGAGATGATTTCAGGGCGCCTTTTACCAGTAATACCCGAACTTTATTCGTGAGTGGCACTATGGATAGTAATTCCCCGGCCGCAAATGTGGAAGAAATAAAAAAAGGCTTTACTCAGGCCACCCATGTGCTGGTGGAATATGCAGGGCACGAAGATATGTTGCCGAATGAAAACGTGCAGCAAGTAATTAAATCGTTTTATCAAGGCGCAAGTATAACCCGCACTTTTATTCCCGCACCAAAGCCCGAGTTTGAGCCGGTTACAAAAAGATAAAAAACGTGAGTTCGAGCTAAGGAGGAACAAAAAACAAGGCTTTGGGAGTAAGAGCAGGTGGAAGCCAACCTAAACCAAGCAAAGCCATGAAAATCATCAAGATTTTTTGCCAAGTACATGATTTCTGGAAAGAGTTTCAAGGAGAATGGGAGAAGAATTTACTAACTACTAAGCGGCGGAACAAAACGTCTCGCTTATGTATGAGTGAAGTGATGACGATTGTGATTCTGTTTTATTTCTCACGCTATCGTACATTCAAAGATTACTATCAAAAGCAGGTGATGAAAAGATACCGCTACTACTTTCCGCATCTGGTTTCTTATAACCGTTTTGTAGAACTCATGCAAGCCTGCACGGTTCCTTTAGCTTTGTTTATGCGCCGGCAAAGACTAGCACAAACCAACGGCGTTGCTTTCATTGATTCTACCGCGTTAGCTGTTTGCCAGAATACACGCATCCTGCAGCATCGGGTATTCTATAGTAAAGCACAACGCGGAAAGACTTCCACGGGCTGGTTCTTTGGTTATAAACTACACTTAGTCATCAATCATCAGGGAGAGATCATCTCTTTTTGCCTCACCCCTGGCAATACTGATGACCGAAAACCAGTAGAACACCTTACTAAAGGCTTGTGGGGCAAACTCTTTGGCGACAAAGGGTACCTAAGCCAAAACCTACAAGAAAAGCTGAAGCACAAAGGCGTCGAACTCATCACTAGGCTCAGAAGCAATATAAAGCCACCAGTTCTTTCAGCGTTTGAAAAGCTGATGCTCCGCAAAAGAGCCTTGATTGAATCGGTCAATGACTTCTTAAAGAACACTTGCCAGATTCAGCATACCCGCCATAGAAGTAAACAAAACTGGCTCGTCAATCTGCTTTCCGGCTTAGCAGCTTATTCTTTCCTGCCGAAAAAGCCTACCCTCAAGTTTAGCTCTAACTTTGTAAAGCTATGGGCCGATTAATCTTACATCGAACTCACGTTATTTAAATTATAGTTATTGATTATACCATGATTTTGTATCAGGCATCTTGAATGGTTTACTAAAGAAGTTATCCATCATAGTCAGAAAAAGTTCTTTGTTCTCCCAGGCTGCCCCATGAGTTGCCCCTGGCAGAATACATAATTGGGATTTTGGTATATGCTGAAATAATTTAAGTGTATGTTCGGGTCGAATAACATCCCTATCACCAGCTACTACCAAAATGGGTGCTTTTATTTTTTTTAGGTTTGAATAAGGGATATTGGGATGTTTCAGCATTAGTATATTCAACTTTATTTCTTGTGCATCTTTACTTTCCTTAACCAATTTTTGACTGTGCGAAATACCCCAGGGAAATATTGCTAAACTATCGGGCTGGATATTAGCACCAAATGCAAGTACTTTCTTAACTTTCTGGGGATAGTTCATAGCTAAAATCAATCCCAGAATAGCCCCGTCACTCTGCCCCCATATAAGAGCCGAATCTGTTTTTAACTGCTCCAAAAGGCCATTTACATCAGCAGCCATTTGTTCATAGGTGAGTGCTGCCTCCGTATCCGTAGACTTGCCTTGCGCCCGACTATCCACAGCAATTACTTTATATTTTTTAATTAAGTCATCGTAAAACAATGCGGCATTTTCTATTGAACCGCCATTACCGTGTAAAACAAGTAAAGGAGTACCTTGCCCATACACTTCATAATAAAGTTTTATACCGTTAACGTTAGCATATTTCCCAACTTTGTTATTAATGCCATAGGTTGGAACATTGGCCCCTTCTATTACCAGTGATTTTGTCCCTTGGGCTTTTTGCCCGCTTATTAGAGTTGCCTTGTAAAGTTTATTTCCAGTTTGGCCCTGGTGTAATGTATTTTTACCGTTTTCAAAGTCAGCGGTAAATACATTTTCCCATTTACCTTTTTTAATTTCTACATCCAATCTTAAATCATCATAGTAAAACTTACCATTGTAAGTATTCAGGGTACCGAAAGCGATGGAAGTACCTCCTGAATCAATTTTACCTTCGATGGAATATTTTTTCCACTCCTTGCTGCGAATGGGTCTTTTATCCATATTATCGAAAAACCCCATTCCAGTTTGTTTGTCTACTCTGGCCCAAAGTCGGGCAGCAGCACTATCATCTACTACTTCCGCCCGCACCAGTGCATTGAACCGAAAGCGAAGTCCTTGATACTGTTTAACATCAAGATGAGTAAAATAGGGAGCCCAGGTATCTTGGCCGTTAACAGCTGAACCAATTAAACAAAACCAGGCACAAAGTATATTTATAATAACTGTTTTATTTGTTTTCATGATTTAAGCTGTTAGTGAGTAAAATTATTCCCTGGTAGTAGACTGTCAGGAAGCTATAGTTTAAAAGACATTATACCTGTTCAACTTTTGCATTTATTTATTTAAATTAGATATCTATAATCTCCCCTAATAAGGATGCCTTATTAGGGGAGATTATAGAAAAATCAACAAATCTTTTAAAACTTTATTCAACCACATGAATAGTATAGTTCACCATATTTGAAAACTCGTATTTAAACCTTCTTAAATCAAAATTACCTCCTACAGTTAAAGTATGAGTACCAAGAGTCAAAGGAATCTTTGCCCAATATCCATCCGCATAAACAACACTTAAACTTTTAAAGTCTTCTAAACATTGATTGGACTCAAAAAAATAACTTGGATCAACATGGAAATTAAATAATCCTGAATTGGTCCTGGCATCTTTTTGCTTAGTTGATAAAAGAGAAACATCATCCCAAAGTAGAGTTAAATCTTTGGGACCATTTAAACCTTCTTTGAACTGACTTTGAAAATATGCTTCGGGATTGTTTGGATAAGATCCGGGAATACATTGGTTAAAAAAACCGGTTAGTACTACCAATGGAACAAACACAAATTGGTATTGGCTTAAACTGATAGTAACAGTTCTAGTAACTGGTTCAGGAGAAGATCCTCCCCCAAGCATGAAAACGCCGCTTGTAAAAGGTTGATTAAGATCCTGCAAACTACCATTTGGGTCAAGAAAGGGGGCTACTGAGCTATTTCTACCATAAACCCATTCAGCCCAACTTCGGATTAATGTTTGTATTTCTTGCTTGTTTACTTTTGCTGTCCTAATATCAGCAGAAGTACTAACCAAAGATTGTTTAGGTTCAACAACAGCTTCTTTATCACAGCTTAATAGAATAAAGGCTGCACCAATAACTACAAATAACTTTTTCATAAATGATTGGTTTTAAAAGTAAAACAAAGTGAATGTATAAGTGCAATATTCTGCGATGGTAAAAAAAACCGGCTAACAACTTAGAAAGCTCTAGTTGTTTTTGAGAGGGAATCTGAAGCAAAAGACTTTCTTGCCCTTTTCTAATCTATAGCCGTCAAGGAAAAAGATATGAGGTGATCTAAAAGGCAAAAAGTTAAAATGACAATTTAGAGCTATAATTATCCTCCATTTTAATCATTTTTGTTCATTGGCATTTGGACCTAAGAATACCAACAAGCTATTAGGGTAAAGGTGAATGAATAAACTCAAAACAAGAATTCAGGTTTGGGATAAAAGCAGAACTACAAAAAACGGCGAGGGTCAGTAAAAGACGAATGGCTAAACCAACAAATGCTAATTTAAAGATTCCTTCATACCTAATATATTTAAAAGCTGTAGGTTTTATCGGTTAAAGTAAAAAGTATATTTGAATAATACTAGACTATTTGGTTTTTCTTTTTTGTAGGACATTAAATTTTAGAATTAATATAGGTAAGATTGATAATGACAGGTGGGAAGGATTTTAGAATTATTCTATAAAATGTGGGATAGTGGCTTTTACAAAGTTAAGAGAACTCAACGGCTCCTTCAGAACTAGTAAACTAAGAGAAAAGCAGGAAATGGCTGATTGCATTCGCTGGAGCTTTGCTTCTATGCCACTAAGTCTAAGAAAAGAACTTGCTAGGATGATTTAAACAAATACCAATCATTATTCAAAAAAGAATAATCCTTAAGGTTCTAGGTTATTTTAATACCAAAATTTTTCAATATTTATGCCTTAAAAGGTAATCACGTCTTTTGATTAAACTTAAATCTCAATCCATTTTTTAGGTATTTTTAGATTATTTACAGTTGTTAATTTAATTAATTGCTCCTTATAGGATATATTGTCAGGATTTTTAAAAAATTTATGTAAAGTGTCGTAAAGTCCATAAGGCGGATAGCTTTGACTAAACACATCGCTTAAATGAGAAACTATCTCTTTATCCAATCCCATAACATATATAAAATCTTTAATAAACTCTCTATTACTTATCTTATTTGCTCTATCAAGATCACTAGTAATATGAATAACCCTGATTAGCCAAATAGGCTTTATGTAAGTTTTAAATTCTTGTAACCTTTCACCCAAAGGCAAAAAGCTATTATTTACTTTATATAATTTGTACCAACGATAAAACAAACTCAATTGCACATCGTCTAATTCCTTCGCTGGAATCAATTTAAATTTTATTATGGATATAAATAGATCAAAATTACCCATAGAGTAATCTTGAAAAATCCATTCTATGTAAGCCCTCCTAACAAACTTTTTTCTTTTAATGTTTAGGTAAACCTTCCAGGAAAAGCTTGAACGATTTCATATAAAATTTTTAAGTTTTCTTCTCTCAAATAAAAATTAAGACATTCACCTGCTATATCTTCAATACCCAATAAAGCATTAAAAAATGATACCCTTTGTTGAAGGGGCCTATTAGAATCTCTTAAAATATTCTTTACATTCCCTAAAAAAATTCGATATTTTGTAAATCTATTGCTTTAGGAATTTTTTTTATTAAAAACTCATAACTAGCCCATTTTCTGTTGAATTCAAATCAAAGTATTCTTTAATTTTATTGAAAATACCTTGCTGAGATCCTATAATTGCAACCTTGGGCAGGTTACTTTCTAAAAACAACCAAAATGATTCTATGTGTGAGTTATGGATTTTATTTTTTTTAGAATGGGCTGCATCATTTCTTCTGTTTTTCCAATAGGTATACTGTTGTTTAATATCCTCACTGAGTTCAAAAATAACTTTGCCTAGTTGGCCACAGGGGATAATACTAGAAGAAAGATAGTGATCCCATTCATCTCCTTTACCAATTTTGATTTTTAAATTAGACCAATGTTGGTTTATTAAACCATTGGGCTCTGAAGCTATTATATTCTATTCTTTAATATTAATTGAAATCCAGTAAAAGTAAGAATCATCGAGCCTCTATATGCACCAGCCTTATAACAAATAATAGATTCTCTTAAAACATTAATTGCCAATTCTGGTAAATTCTTTTGGTCTTCTAACCAATCCTCAAATGGAAGCTTCATTGCATATTCAGTTATATTTAAAACTTTTTAAACCTATTGTTCAAACTCTATTTTCAGAATTACCTATTATTAAAAAAGGACCAGTAAAAAAAGGACCAGTAGTAGATGAGTATTATACTACCAGTTCTATGATTTAAAAGGATGGTTTTGGTTTAAGAATTTCATTAAGCTATAAGCAGGAACTAACCAAAATATATAAAAATAATTGTATACTATCTTGAGAACAAGTTAGAAGGTTATATTTTAATTCTTAATAGAAAAACTTTTATTTTGTTACTCATTAGTTACTTAGAATGCGAAAGGCCTTGCAAGTTATTGACTTACAAGGCCTTTCGCATTCTAAAAAGTACCAGGGGCGGGACTACCATACTTCTTTAACTTACTTAAATCCTTTTAAATTTCATGCATTTAAGCCATATTTGAGGGGTTCTTAAACTCACTTCAGTGAGTTTAAGTCATTTTTAACTATAAAAATGACACCAAATCTGCCACCTATTTTGATCTTTTTAAAACCTATTACACGATACTTACCTTTCATCAAAATAGTGCAGGTGATTTTTTTTAACCTTTAATAACCTCTTCCCCCACTATGGCAAGTATTAACTTTACCCTTAACCACCAGAAGAAAGACTCCAAAGGGCTTATTCCGGTTTGGATGGTTTTAAACTTTAATGGCATTCGGATACGAAAAGCAACCAAGGCCAAGCTTAAGGAAAAACACTGGATAGAAAAGGCTCAGCGGATAAAACCACCATTAAAAGGCGAACCTTATAATAATCATGCTGAATTTAATACTATCCTAGATAGTACGGAGAAGAAGGTTCAAGACATCTTTAATCATGCATTACTAAATGGAATACCATTAACCAAAGAATATGTAGAAAGCCAGCTAAACAACAAGTTTAGCGCACAACCTAAGGCTAAAGATTTTTTTACCTGTTTTAAGGAGTTTATTGAGGCGAACAAGCCTCTTAAAGCGAAAAGAACAATAATGGGCTACGTTACTACTATAAACTTCTTGAAGGGCTTCCAAAATGATTCAAATCTTCCTATCCGATTCGACAATGTAACGCTTGACTGGTTTGATAAATTACGTACTTATGCCTTTAAGGAGAAGCAAGTAAAAGATAACTACTTTTCTACTTTAATAAACAGGTTAAAAGCATTTTTAGGATGGGCTGCTGATAGAGGGTATAACGAAAACCAAGCTTATAAGAAATTCTCAACTATTGAACGTGAAGGAGATATTATCTGCCTTTACGAAAAAGAACTATTTCAGCTTTATGAATTTGAATTTAATAGTAAAAGGCTTGAACAGGTTAGAGACGTTTATTGCTTTGGTTGCTTTACCGGCTTAAGGTTTTCCGATTTATTCGATTTAGGAAGAGAGCATATTAAAAATGGGGAAATCCAGAAAACCATAATTAAGACAAGGCAATTTCAAAAGATTCCTTTAAATGATTTTGCTTTAGCGATACTGAACAAATACCAAGATTACCCTAATCCCCTTCCTATAATCTCCGCTCAAAAATTTAACTCTTATATAAAGGAAGTTTGCAAACTGGCTGGCATAGATGAATTAATAACTGTTACCTCTTATTCTGGAGGAAAAGCGATTGAAAAAACAGTACCTAAGTATGAACTTATAACCTCTCACACTGCTCGGAAAACTTTTACAACAAACTCCTTAATCTTTGGCTTAAATGAATCAATAGTAAAAAAGATTACTGGCCATAAAAAAGATAAAAATTTTCAGCGATATGTAAAATTCGCGGATGAATACTTAAAGGAAGAGTCGAATAATGCTTGGAACAATAGAAAATGATTGTTTAACAAAATAATTCTATTTAAATATATATTAATAATGAAAATGTTGCACATATTTTGCATTATATATATTAGGATTTTAAAATTAAAGTATTTGTATAGATGATCTATTTAACCAAAGCAAAAATATTATCAGTTCTAAAAAACATTAATGGGAAAGAGGTTCAAAGCCCAACAAAGAACCACTTTAAGAAAAAGTATTTTTACCTCAACAAAACAAATATAGATAATATCACTACTTTTTATCTTTTTTTTAAAGATCCCAAAAGGTTTATTGAAAATGAACTAGTGCAATGGAAAGAAACTGATACTTTTATATATGAATTTCCTCCTGCTTTTCATAAAACTCCAGAATGTAAATACTTACAGTCCAGGTTTGAAAATATATACATTCCTCAAAAAGTTAGGGAAAAGAAAATAGTTAAAGAACTCAAGATATGGGGAAATGAAAATAAAACACTTTTCCAAGTTGATAGAAAAACATATATAGAAAAATGCATTAAGTATTTTAACCTAAAATATCCTGATTTAAATTTAGACACTTCTGATTTTGATGAAGTAATTAAGGAAAACTCTGGAGTCGAATCATTTGAAAATTTCACTTTAGAGGAACTAAAAGAGTTAATAGAAAAATATCTTGATGATGCTAAAAAATATTTTGAAGAAGAGCAAAAGATGAAGGTGTTAGAACATTTCAAAGAGAAATCCTTCCTCAAGTTTTCTAGAGCTCCTATTAGATACAATCCCACTGATTTAGATGATTATGAGGTTAAGAAGATTCTAAATGAAATTGATATAAAATTCATTAAACCTATAAATGAAATAATTATTCAAATATGTGTTAAAGAATTCTTGGATAAAAAGGAATTTGATTTAACTATACTTGAAGCTTTAAATTTTAGAAATTGCAAAAGCTGTTTCAGCGACTTTAACAGGGAAATAGAATCTAAATCCAAAGTTCACTTTATTGATAAGGTAAAGATTTAAAGTGTAACACCTTTGTCTTAGTTCTGTATATTAGTAGTTTAAGCCTCATTGCATAGAACTCAAATGAATATTCAGATGACAAAGAATGTTGTTACATTTATTCTTAATCATGGTAGAAGGATTTTTAACATCAATAAACTTGAAGGTAAACCAGAACTTGTTCAAGGAAAGATCTTATTAATGTGGGCGGATTTAGTAAGTTATTCCTTTTTTCTTAATATAAATCCAAATCAGATTAATGATGGAGTAAAACAATTAATAAAGATTGAAATAGCTTATTTACAAAAAGCTAATGATTTTTTAAACTCCCTTATTGAGTTTAGTCCTTTTGGACGAAGGGAGAACAAATTGCAAAAAATTTATAATCAGCTAATCCAAGAAAGGTTAGTTAAAATACTTGATTTAAGCCATCCAGCCATAATTAACTACAAGGAGTTTATTTCCCAAAAACCTGAATATGATAAAGAACTTATAGAAGAATCTTGGATAAAAACTTTTGATTTAGATAATAAAACAAAACTAAAATATTCTGCTGATCCAAAGTACTTAATCAATGGATTTACTTATTTAATAAGGATTGGTGTTATTGAGTTAGATGACATAGAATCTTTTGTTTATGCAAACTTTAACTTTTCCAATAGATACAAATTGCCTAATTTTACTAAAGAATATAACTTTAATTGGAAAGGAAAAGTAAAAAATAGTTTCCCTCAATTATTAGGACAGTTGAAAGAAAGAAGAAATATAACTTCTACTTATGAGGAAATTGTTGACTTCGTACTTCAATATATTAAAATAGCAAGAGATAGCGCATATCAATACGCTACTCAGAAGCAAAAACTTAGTAAAAATAATCTTCTTGATTATAAGCCATTTACCCCTGACTCTCGCTACCAAATTTACTAACCCCCCTATATTTATACATTAATCTATTTAACCTTTCGGCTATAATCAAAATTTATAGCTAATGGAACAACTTATTTTAATCCCTTTAAGGCTAAAGGACTTCAAGCAAATTATTAAAGATTGTATTGCTGAAACTAGCTTAATTCAACCTCAACAAGAGAAAGAAATCCCTAATGACAAGCTTACCCAAAAAGAAGCGGCTTCTCAGCTTGGTATAAGTGAGGCTACTTTAATTGATTGGAAAAAGAAAGGGTTAATACCTTATCACCAATTACCCAAAACCAGACGAGTTTTTTTTCTTAAATCAGAACTCAAACTGGTTACCTCCCAAAATCCCCAACTTCTAAAAGCTGCAAGGAGGTAACGTTATGGAAACCAATAAAAAACCATCTAAAAAGCCATGTGCATCCTCTAAACCTGCTCCGAATGTAATTCCAACAAAAGTAGTCAAAACTGGGTTTAAGGATTCTTTAAAATCTAACAATCAGGAAAAGTGTAAAAGCGTACCTAGCCCTGATTGTTCCCCTAAAAAGGTTTCTCTTGATAAATTAGAAATAACTTCGGAATTAGGTTCCGAAGTTATTGTGTTTGATAGAAGTTGTGAGTACAACAGGGAGAAACTAACTAAGAGAGCCAGGGCGAAATTTTTCAATAATAATATAGCAATTGCTTTAGCTAACTTAAAAACTTCTTTAAAGGATAAATATTGGGATACCTTTCATTGCTCCCATAGGATTATAGTTAGTGGCACAGAGGCAAAATCTAAATTTTGTAAAAATAGATGGTGCTTAATCTGTAACAGAATCCGAACTGCTCAACTTATCCAGAAGTACGGTCTTACCTTAGATTCTTGGAAGGAAAAGGTATTTCTTACGCTTACGGTTAAAAACTGTACTGCCGAAAAGTTGAAAGATACTTTAGATAAAATGCATAAGTATTTTACTGAAATCAAAGATTCAGAAAGAAAAGCAGGTCGGAACCTAATAGGTATAAGAAAACTGGAAATAACTTATAATAGAACCGAAAATACCTATCACCCTCATTTCCATTTTGTCCTTGAAAGTGGCTTATCTGCTGAGAGCATAATTGAAAAATGAATTTTCAAGTTTAATGAAGGAGTTTGCAAGCAAACTTTAAAAAGCCTAATGACTTGCATCCAGAATAAAGTAAATAGTGGCATTTCCAAAAGTAAGTATATCCAGTTAGAGGAATTTAGGGAGTTCAGAAAACAACTAACTGCAGATCCACAATTCCAAGATTTCAAGAAAGCTGATGAGAAATCTGTAAAGGAGCTTTTTAAATACTTTACTAAACTCACTTCTAATTCTTCAAAAGATAAATTTATTACGCCGGCTGCACTAGATACTATTTTTCAAAATCTTACCAATAGACGAGCATTCCAGCCTTTTGGGTTTGTTGCCCATCAAGAGATGAAACCCTCAGAAAACAAAACAAATGATAAAACAGAAGCTTGGGTAGATGAAGTAGAATTTGAATGGATGGAAAATTTTTCCAATTGGGTAAATACTCAAACTGGCGAAATACTTTCTGACTTTCAGCCAAGTGAATGTGATTTAAAAAGAAAAGGAGCAGTAAAGTAATGGATTCAATATATGTCTATAAAGATCACTTAGTATATAACCCTTCTAATCTATTATTTACCATTGTTCAGGATTCTATTAGATTTGAGCGTTTTAAAATAATAGCAATCTATTTGGAAGGAGATTATATAGGAACGTATAGGATTGTTGAAAAAGAGGTATTTTCAGTAGGAGAACTCTCAAAAATGCTTTCATACTTAATTTTCGGTTCTTTGCTTTCTTTAGGAATAAAAAGCTTAAAAGACTTAAGAATAAAAGGGAGATTGTCAGATAAAACCAAAATGGCATTTGTTTGTCTACAATTTATCGAGTACCAAAAAAAATACTCACACTAATTAAGTCTAGGTAATTTAGATAATAAAAAAAGGTCTAAGAATTGAATGGCTAAGTAAGTTGTTCAATTCTTAGACCTTTTTAATAAGTCTTACTGAAACCGTAACTATAAAAGATCTAAATGGTTATGCTAGAACCGTTATTGCCCTATTTTTTAATTCTTTACACATTTCTAAACAATCAGACACTATTGTGTTTGCTTCTTCAGGTTCCAAGCTTTGTTGTACACGACCTTGCTCTAAAAACTTATGAGCATAAGCCCCCCTTGCATTAGCTAGTTTTTCTAATGAATTTGTCCAGTTTACATTTTCTGGAATATCTATAGACACAGGCATTAATAATTTCCGCAAATATTTTGAAGATACCCCATGATTATTAAAGATTTCTTGTGAAAAGGTAGCCTTCAAATCATTTAATATTCTTCTATTATAATCAAAAACCTTTTCAACTGTCGGCTCTAAATCCTTTTCTAAATAATTAGAATAATTTCCCTTAAAATGCATTAATGTTATTAAAGGTTTAGAAACTCTTGATTCAGTTAAATACCTTTTTATACATTTTGACATTACTTGTAGGGAAATTATTTCTACAAATTCCTCAAAAGCAGCATGGCAAAGAATACAATAAGATTTTACATCTAGATCGTATTCATCTGGTGAAGCTAAAGAATTTTCTAAATGAGCATTAATAAATTTTGATTTAATTCCATTGATGTATTCTTCCAACTGATTAAAAACTTCATTAAAGTCCATATAATTACACTACTTGAATGGATTGATATTTATTTCTTTTCCAAATGAGGTGTTAATAAGACTTTCAAACTTACTATAGCGAATTTTGTAGCTTTCAATCGTTTTTGTAGTTGATTCTATAGAACTTCTAAATTCTGGATCTCCGACACACAATCTTCTAAAATCATTCACAAATGTATTTTCTGGATTTATAACATTAGCCTCCATCTTAGAAAAATAAAAAATTTGAACCTCAAAAAGAACTCTATTAAATCGAGATTCAAAACCATCAGCCGTTGCCTTTCTACCTATTTTTTTATAATCCCCAAAAAGAATTTTAAGAAATTCAATACTTTTGTTAATGCTGATATATACTTGACTAATATCTCTATTCAATTCAGCCCAATTATCATTTATTAATGCCATTTTTTCATCAAGAAACTTTTTCAAGTTACCTTGATAGGAAGAAGAATATAAACAGAATGCAAAAAGTCTTAATAATATTTCTGTGTCTCTAAGTCTTTTATCAGGACCTTCAAGATTTAAAACAGAATGAAGTGGTTGTTTTGTATCTGTAACACTAACTAGGTAGTTAGAAAATTCACCTCTATTAAGTACTTGCCGTAGCTCTTGAGTTGAAAGAGGCACAGAACCTGAATTTAACCGATAAAATATATCATATAAAATATCATTTTTCTTAAAATTCGTAATTATTGTACAACGTAATGATGCATTATGGAATTCTCTTAGCTCATTTGAGAGGCTTGCTTCACTTTCCATGTCATTATATGTTACATTATTTAAGTCGGAACGAATCTTTAATAATACAAGCTTAGGCTTAACCCAATATTCGTACGCTTCATGTTCAACGAATCCTGCTAAGGTTAGAAGTCGCTGCTTCCCATCTATAACAATAAATGATTTTTTCTTTTTGGGATCTTCTGCAAGAACTATTTCGGGTATAGGATACCCTATTAAAATTGATTCAATTAATTTACTTCTTTTTTCATCTGTCCATGCATTTCTTCTTTGGAACTTAGGATTAAGATCTATATTTCCATTTTTTATTTGAGAGCATATTGTCTCAATTGTCCAATCTCTAGAATAAACAACAATATCTGCAGGATTAAATTCTTCAATATCTTCTGCAATTTCCTGATTGTCCCTTAATATCTCTTCTTCGAAATCTTCTTCTGCCATATTTAAATTTATTATTATAAATCTTTATAAAATTGGTTTTCAATTACCAAAGCACAGGTAAAAGGTAACTATAATAAATAAACTATTCAAAATATAAGTTTTAGCAATTACTTAGGCAGGATTGAAAGGACTGAAGTTTACCTTTCCGAATTTTAAATAAAAGTGACACCAAATCTGACACCTAAAAAAGTAAAAACCCTTGCAAATCAGAGACTTACAAGGGTTTAAAGTACCAGGGGCGGGACTTGAACCCGCACGTCCTAATGGACACAAGATTTTAAGTCTTGCGTGTCTACCAGTTTCACCACCCCGGCATGGACGGCTTGCGCCGGTCCAATTCTATAAAGAAAAGACGTTGCGGGCGCAACGTCTCTTGAAGGATTTCTTCTTTCGAGCGAAAGACGGGGTTCGAACCCGCGACCTCGACCTTGGCAAGGTCGCGCTCTACCAACTGAGCTACTTTCGCTTTTCTGATTCGTTTTATTGAATTAGTGATGCAAATTTAAGCACTAATTTTCATTTGTCAAGTACCAAATTAAAAAAAATTTACTAATCCCTTCTTCTTCCTGATTATCAGCTTCATTATTTCTTATTTAACGCAACAAAACAGGTAATTAATCAGAAAAACGCTCACGAAACAATTTTAATTTGGTTCCGGTAACAAGAAAACTGACGAAAAGAACCTGTTTTTAAATTTTGCCTTACCAGAGTCAACCACCCCTGCCCTCCTAATCTTAGGAAGGGAGTTTTTTAAATAAACCTTCCCCTAAGTAATAAATTTATTTTATAGGAAAAAAGTTACAGATAATTTTACCAGTTTTTGGTTTTAGGCCCTTTTAGCGTTCCGGTGGGGCGAAGCCACAGTTCCGCAGCGGAGCGAGGAAAGGTTCGCTAAACCGCCCTAAAAGCAAAAACGAGGCCCGCCAGCCTTGAGGCCATACCATAGCGCTTGTAGAAAGTAATTACTCCCCAAAGCCCCGCCAAGCAGGTTCAGATACAGAACTACTCAAAATAATCACCTTTTAAAAGTAAAAATTTAAACTTCGGAAGAAAAAACTACTTCTTACCCGGTACTTGCTGCTCGTCTACCAGCATTTTCAGTTCGTTTAATTTTAATAAAGCTTCTACCGGCGTAATGGTATTAATGTCTAGTTTTTGGAAAATTTCACGCAGGCGCACCATGGCCGGATCATTCAACTCAAACATGTTCAATTGGTATTGCTGTTTAGGCAGATTTTTTAAATTTTGATCAGGATTCTGCCGGATTTTATCTTCTTCTAGGTGGTGCATAATGGTGCTGGCACGCAGAACCACGGTGTTAGGCATACCCGCCATTTGCGCCACATGAATCCCGAAGCTATGTTCGCTCCCACCGGGTTTAAGCTGGCGCATAAACAATATTTTACCTCCGGTTTCTTTTACACTCACGTTAAAATTGCGCACCCGCGGTAGTTCTTCGGCCAGTTGGTTTAGTTCGTGGTAATGGGTAGCAAACAAAGTTTTGGCGCGGGATTTCGGGTGGTTGTGCAGGTGCTCCACAATGGCCCAGGCAATAGAAATACCGTCGTAGGTGCTGGTACCCCGACCAATTTCGTCCATTAAAACTAAACTGCGCTCTGATAAATTATTTAAAATACTGGCGGTTTCGGTCATTTCCACCATAAAAGTACTCTCGCCCCGGCTTAAATTATCCGAAGCACCTACCCGGGTAAATATTTTATCGATAATGCCCACTTCGGCTGCTTCAGCGGGTACAAAAGACCCAATTTGCGCCATGAGCACGATTAAAGCCGTTTGGCGCAGCAAGGCACTCTTACCGGCCATGTTCGGACCGGTAATAATGGCAATTTGCTGCTCGTCGGTATCCAGGAAAATATCGTTGGGAATATAGCTTTCGCCGGGCGGTAACTGCCGCTCAATCACCGGATGACGCCCTTTTTTTATATTTAAGGCATTTAAATCATTTACCTGGGGCTTCACATACTTATAACTCACGGCAGCGCAGGCAAAAGAAGCCAGGCAATCTATTACTCCTAAAACGCGGGCATTCTGCTGAATCTGACCCACGTATTCGGTGGTACTAACCACCAGTTCGTTGAACAATTGCTGCTCAATGGTAAAAATCCGTTCTTCGGCGTGCAGAATTTTTTCTTCGTAAGTTTTTAGTTCTTCGGTAATGTAGCGCTCGGCATTTACTAAAGTCTGTTTGCGAATCCATTCTTTGGGCACTTTGTCTTTGTGGGCGTGCGTTACTTCCAGGTAATACCCAAAAACTTTGTTGTAGGCAATTTTAAGCGAGGTAATACCAGTATTTTTAACTTCGCGCTGCTGCAATTGCAGTAAGTAATCTTTACCCGAAAAAGCAATTGCCCGTAAATCGTCCAGCTCGGCGTGAATGCCCGGATTGATAATGTTACCCAGGTTAGTCAACATGGGTGCATCCGGTTTTATTTTTTGTTTGATCTCTTCCCGGATCTCGTCGCAAAAAGTTAATTGATCGGCTAGTTTTTTTAAAGCCGGAATTTGACTAAAGCCCAGTAATTCTTTGATCGGCACGGTCGCTTCCAGAGCTTTGCTCAGTTGCAGCATTTCGCGCGGGTTAATCCGTTTTACCGCCACTTTCGAGATTAACCGTTCCAGGTCATTTATCTGTTTCAGATAATGGATAATGTCCTGTAAAAGGTCGTTGTTGTTAATTAAAGCTTCTACCGTATCCAGGCGCCTTTGAATTTGCGATACTTCTTTTAACGGTAAAACCACCCATTTTTTAAGCAGTCGGGCGCCCATGGGAGTAACCGTTTTATCCAGAATCTGAATCAGCGGAACGCCTTCGGTATGCTGCGGAAAAATAAGCTCCAGGTTGCGGATGGTAAACTTATCGAGCCACACGTATTTATCTTCTTCGAGTCGCGAAATAGTGCGGATGTGGCTGATATCGTGGTGCTGGGTTTCCGATAAATAATGCAGAATGCAGCCGGCCGCAATAATTCCTTCCCGTAAAGTGTCAATTCCAAAACCTTTTAACGAAGTAGTACCAAAATGCCGCAGTAAACTCTCGTACGCGAAATCGTAGCCAAAAACCCATTCATCGAGAGCGTACTGGCAAAAATCCGGACCGAAGGACAGGTAAAACTCTTCCTTCATTTTTTTGCAGAAAAGCACTTCCGCCGGGGCAAAGCTTTGCAGTAATTTCCCGATATAAGGCCGGTCGCCTTGCGCCGTAATAAACTCGCCGGTAGAAATATCCAGGAAAGCAATGCCAGTTTCGTTTTTAGTAAAATGCACGGCGGCCAGGTAATTATTGCTTTTTCTTTCGAGTACCTGGTCGTTAAACGATACGCCGGGCGTTACTAATTCCGTTACGCCGCGCTTCACAATACCTTTTACTGACTTGGGATCTTCGAGCTGGTCGCAGATGGCTACGCGTTCGCCGGCCCGGACCAGTTTGGGCAAATACGTATCCATAGAATGATGCGGAAAACCGGCTAAAGCTGTTTCAGAAGTAGAGCCGGCTCCGCGCTTGGTAAGTACGATATCCAGGATTTTGCTGGCTTTAACGGCATCGTCGCCAAAAGTTTCGTAGAAATCGCCTACCCGGAAAAGCAACAAGGCTCCGGGATGCTTCGCCTTAATGGCGTAATACTGTTTCATTAAAGGCGTTACAGAAATATCGGCTGTGGTACTCAAAATATAATTGCTTAAGCTATTTAAAATAAATTTACTAAATGCCCCGGTTTAACCGCTAAGTGCAGGTAATTCTGGCTTTCTGGCCAAAGCTCCCGCGAGTAGCAATTTTAACTTATTTTAAATTTAAGCTAAATTTGTGGTTTAAATGTACCTGGGGCGTTCTCCTGAATATTCCGGAAGCAGTTTTAAAAAATTAGTTGTAAAAAGCTACCTGTAAACTTGCTGCCGGAAGACTTAAAACAAAATTAAACAATTGAGGCACGCCTTACCGCATCTAGCATCCCAAATTTTATGCGTAAATTAAAAATGGAAGAACTCAACCGGGTATCGGTGGAAGAGTTTAAAGAACAGGAAAAATTACCCATTGTATTAGTTCTGGATAATGTGCGCTCGCTGCACAACGTCGGGTCAACTTTCCGGACTGCCGATGCATTTGCCGTGAGCAAAATTTATCTTTGCGGCATTACGGGTACGCCGCCTAACAAAGAAATTAATAAAACTGCTTTAGGTGCCACCGAATCCGTAGACTGGGAACACACGACCCAAACCGCCGATTTAGCCAAAAGATTAAAAGCTGAAGGTTACCAGATAATTGCCATTGAACAAGCCGATCGCAGCGTTTCTTTAGCCGATTTTAAGCCAACAGACAATCAAAAATACGCTCTGGTATTTGGCAACGAAGTATTTGGCGTGGAAGACGACGTAATGGAATTGGCTGATGCTGTGATTGAAATTCCGCAGTTCGGTACCAAACACTCGCTTAATATTTCGGTAGCCGTAGGCGTGGTAGTTTGGGATTTCCTGAGTAAGCTGCGTAGTTAATATTCAATTTTTAGTAAAAAAGAAGGCCATTCGTACGAATGACCTTCTTTTTTACTATTCAGCCTTAATCAAAATCTGAATCGCGCAGTTTAACTGGCGGCGTAGACGATTTACGTAAGCGCATATTCAGCATTTCTACCAGCAGCGAGAAGAACATAGCAAAATAGATATAGCCTTTTGGTACATGCGTATGCAACGACTCCAGCACCAGCATAAAACCAATCATAATCAGGAACGATAAGGCCAGCATTTTAATGGTTGGGTGATTATTCACAAAATCGGCAATGTATTTAGAAAAAGCCAGCATAATGCCCATCGAAATAATTACCGCAATAATCATGATAAGAACATTATCTACCAGGCCTACCGCGGTCAGGATCGAATCGAAAGAGAACACAATATCTACGAGTACAATCTGAATGATTACCCGGGACAGGCTATGATACACCTTAGAAACTCCGGCCTCCTCTAATTCTCCTTCTAACTTGTGGTGTATCTCGGTAGTACTTTTAGCAATCAAAAACAAACCACCCGCTAATAAAATTAAATCCCGACCAGTTACGCCAAAATCACTTTCAGTCCAAAACAGGTTTATGGTAAACAACGGATCTTTGAGGCTAACAATCCACGAAATAGACAACAACAGCAGTATCCGGAAAACCAAGGCCAGCATTAACCCAATGGTACGGGCCCGTCCTTGTTCGGCGGCAGGTAACTTACCGGCTACAATAGAAATAAATATAATATTGTCGATACCCAATACCACCTCCATAAAGGTTAGCGTCAATAAGCTTATCCAGGTATCAGGGCTCGCAAAAATATCAAACATAGTTTTATTTTAAATTTATATTTTGATAAAAAGATTAGTAAAAATTCACGAAATCAAATAATTATAACTCCAGATTTTACCTGCCAAATATTTTACAACAGTATCAGAACGGGTTGTAATGCCAGAAACTTCTAACCATTACTAAACCAGATTAGATTTATTTAAGATATTGAATGGCGTGATTGCTGCAACAAAAATTAAACAATCCATTAACTTAAATGCAAAAAGTTCTAACATCCAATATTGGAGTTTTTGCGTCTATTTACTTATGATTTCATGTTAACGAACTGCAATGGCAAGCCCAGGTTCGACTGACGCATTAAGGCAATAACGTCCTGTAAATCATCAATCTTTTTACCGGTAATCCGTATCTGATCGTCCATAATAGCGGCTTGCACTTTTAATTTGCTGTCTTTAATAATTTTTACAATTTTCTTAGCCGTTTCTTTGTCTACGCCCACTTTTACCTTCACGTCTTTTTTCATCATGGGGCCAGAGGGGTACTCTTCTTCCGAGAAATCCAGAGCGGTAGCATCGAGGTTTTGCTTTACCATTTTGCCCATGATAATATCTTCGATGTGCTTTACCCGCATGGAATTTTCGGTGGTGATATGAATTATATTCGTTTTTTTGTCGAGTTCCACGCTGCCTTTGGTATCCTTGAAATCATAACGGTTCTGAATTTCCTTTTTCACGGTATTCAATGCGTTTTCCAGACTTTGCGGATCTATTTTACTTACAATATCAAATGAGGCCATGCGAAAAAGTTTTAGTATTGGTTAAGGAAATAAGAAGTATAAGTGGGAACAAAGTTAATAGTTTTGGTCATACTTGTTGCTCCCTATCTTAGGTTCCCGAGTTACGGTTTAGTAAAGAAATAGAATCCGAAAAACCTGAGATATAAACCTGAATAATTCAGGTAAAAAAGACCAGGCAGTTGGGCTAGCAAAGCCAGCATTAAAAAAATGTACTTTTAACATACCAGAAACAAAGCATCCGATTATGGCAAGTAAAGCAGCTTACCTTACTTGGTCTGGCAAATACGCTAAACTTTTAACGGCTATAGGGGTTTAAGATAATAGTAAAAGCCACGTTTAGTAAACTTTAGTATTACCAGATAGTAAGATACCTGAATTAGGCTGTAGGTTTTACGTATTTCAAAATTCTTTCTTAATCAAACAATAAGGACTAAGCGAACATTATTTTTGCACGGAATAGCGGGCGATAGAGCATTTACCACCGTATAACTTAAAACCTAGTATTTACCTATAAAGCTAAAGCTATGAAAAAGAACACTCGGGAAATATTAATTGGTGCCGGCACCGTAGCTCTGGGAGCACTGGCATTGCGGTATTTTTCGCGCAACCACCAACCCTTAGAAACGGTACCAGCCGTAGACTTAACCCGTTACGCAGGCAAATGGTACGAGATTGCAGCCTTTCCATTAATTTTTGAGCGAGGCTGCCATTGCACCACCGCTGAATACTCCTTAGACCCGGCCGGATACGTAAAAGTAGTTAACAGTTGCAATCGTAAAAGTCCGCAAGGCAAGAAATCGGTAGCCGTGGGCAAAGCGTTTCCGGTACCAGACAGCAATAATGCAAAATTAAAGGTGCAGTTTCAATGGCCTTTTAAAGGCGATTACTGGATTATAGACTTGGACGAGGATTATTCGCATGCATTGGTAGGCACCCCCGACCGGCAGAATCTTTGGGTATTAAGTCGTTCGCCGTTTATGGCTCCTACCTTGTATCAGCGTTTGGTGCAAGTAGCGCAACAGAAAGGATTTGACATAGATCACTTACACCTGACCAACCAGGCTTGTTTTGATTAAGAAGCTTACTTATTATTTTTTTCGTGCGCTTCGTTCTGCCGCATAGGCATGGCATCAATAATTCCGAACAATACGGCAGGTGCCTGGGCATGAGCAGCCCGGTACTTTTCGGTGCCGTCTTTTCCTACTAAAATTACGGTAAACTGCTCCGGATTTACTTTATACGTTTGGCGTAAGGAGGTAGCCGAAGGAAATTCTTCCTTCACGGGCGGATTTACTTCTACATCATTATTTACTACTTGTACTACCAACAGGTCGCGTTCGCTTAGGCCTAAACGGGCCTGACGCAGCATTTTATCCTGCGCCAGCAAAAATTCATTTTGGTTATCGGGAGAAAATACGAGTAAAAAACGATGTTTACCTTTGTCCATTTGAGTAATGATAGGGTGGTTGGATTCGGCTGCCTGAGATTTACCGGATATAGACCAACATAAACACCAGAGCATCCAGCTCCAAATGGCCATTGTTTTTTTACTCATGCTCGATTTTCTGCTATTGCAGTAAATAAACTTTTTAAATGCCGTTTTGTTTAGCTAAGCCTACCTATTATTTAAACTTCTATGGCCTTAGCAGGTTATATGCCACCTAATAAAAAAGACATTATACTCAGCAACAACAGAACTCCAAACGGAACCAGTAGATTAAAAATTAAGAAATGCCGTTGACGCCGATGACGTTGTTGGTTTTGGGTAAGTAAATATCCTACCAGGAACAAGAACGTAAGTACTCCTAGCGGCGCTGTTAAAGTTACCAATATACGGGAGCCCCACCAACCCTGAAAAGTAAATAACACTGCCGTAAAACCAGTAGCCAGCGCCAGACTGCAAAAAGCGCCGAATAAAGCTATCCATAAGTTCTTCAGCATGAAAGAGAAGGAAAGCAGCATCTGGCCCATAAACAATATTACCAAACTACCCAGAGCAAAAACAAATAGTTTATCGGTTATATTCTGGAAATACTGAAGGTATAGTCCGATTCCGGTTAACACCAGCGTGAGATAGATGCACTTGGTATACCCAGCCATAAAACTGCGGATATGTGAGCGAATATCAGACTCTCCGGCTGTGAAGATAGCAGGAGTTAAAAATTTAGAGTACATCATTTTATCATCTAGTTATATTTAAATGGACTAAAAAATTACTTTAAACTACTCGCCTGCTAGTGGCTGATCTTCGAAGGATAAATATAAATAATTATTAATCAAGGAGTATCATTTTAAAAGTACGTTTTTTAAAATATTTTGTTTGGTTAGATAATGTACCCTCTGCTCCTATTATGCGTAAGGAATTTGCGAGCAGATTATTCCGTATCTTTGCTCTTTATTTATTGAAAGATTAAGAAAATTGAAAATAAAGGATTTCCTGGAACTATACCGGCTCGATCCGGTAGTTCAAACCATTGCAGAACGCCTTAAATCGCCGGAAAAAGCCCATTTGCACCTGAAAGGCTTAGCAGGCAGTTTAGATGCCGTAATGGCCGTTGCAGTAAGCAGTTTACAGCCCGGCCACCATGTTTGTGTATTACACGATAAAGAAGAAGCAGCTTACTTTTTATCGGATTTGCAGCATTTATTTAACGGCAAGCAAGAAGCCTTGCTGTTTCCATCGTCGTACAAGCGACCTTATTCGTTCGATGAAACGGAAAATGCCAATATTCTGATGCGGGCCGAAGTACTAAATCAGATTAGTAATAAAGCCGCTGCTGGCTTGTTAATAGTAGCCTATCCCGAAGCCCTTACTGAAAAAGTAATCAATAAAAAATCATTGGTAGCGAATACATTTAGCGCGAAAGTGGGCGAAAAACTGGATGTAAACTTTTTATCGGAAGTTTTAACTGAGTACGATTTTGAGCGCACCGATTTTGTTTACGAAGCCGGCCAGTTTGCCGTTCGGGGGGGCATTGTGGATGTATTTTCGTATGCCAACGAATTGCCGTACCGGGTTGAGTTGTTCGGTGATGAGATTGAAAGCATCCGGACGTTTAATCCCAACACGCAGCTTTCCGTGGAAACTCAAAACAGCGTTTCCATTGTACCCAACGTGCAAACCAAATTATTGCAGGAAACCCGGGAATCTTTTTTAGAATTTTTACCCTCCAATACCCGGCTCTGGTTTAAAGACGTACGCCACGCCATTGATATAATTGATGAATCGTTTACGAAAGCGGAACAGGCTTTTGAGTATTTAATGCTCACCAGTGGTAACACCAAAGTAGTTTCTAAGCCCGAAGACTTATTTGAATCGGGCAAAAGCTTTAAAAAGTTACTGGAGCCGTTTACTACGGTAGAATTTGGCAAACGCTTTCACTTTAAAGCTTCCGAAACCATAACTTTTAATACCAAGCCACAACCATCATTTAATAAGGATTTTAATTTACTGGTTAGCAACCTGCACGATAACCAAACCAATGGCTTTACTAACATTATTGCGGCCGATTCGCCGCGGCAGATTGACCGGCTTACCACTATTTTTGATGAGCTCGATCACGCGGTAAAATTTCAGGCGCTTACCATTTCACTGCGCGAAGGCTTTATCGATGACCAGGTAAAAGTTGCCCTGTACACCGATCATCAGTTGTTTGAACGCTTTTATAAATACAAAAGCAAAGAACGGTTTTCTAAATCCAAGGCCCTTACCTTAAAAGAACTACGCTCGCTGCAACCCGGCGATTATGTGGTACACGTAGATAATGGTATTGGCCGCTTTGCCGGCCTCGAAAAAGTAGAAGTAGGCGGTAAAATGCAGGAAGCCATTCGGTTGGTATACCGCGACGATGATTTGTTGTACGTGAGTATTCACGCGCTGCATAAAATTAGTAAATATACCGGCCAGGAAGGCACTCCGCCTAGCATGAGCAAGCTGGGTTCGCCGGAATGGGAAAACAAAAAGAAGCGGGTTAAGAGCAAGGTAAAAGATATTGCCACCGAACTGATTAAACTGTACGCCAAACGCAAGTCGGCACCGGGATTTGCTTTTTCCCGCGATGGATTTATGCAAGCCGAGTTGGAATCCTCGTTTATTTACGAAGACACCCCCGACCAGGCCAAAGCAACCGAAGACGTCAAAAACGATATGGAGCAGCCGCACCCCATGGACCGCCTCGTGTGCGGCGATGTGGGTTTTGGCAAAACCGAAGTAGCTATTCGGGCCGCTTTTAAAGCCGCTACCGACAGCAAACAAGTTGCAGTACTGGTGCCTACTACCATTTTAGCCATGCAGCATTACAAAACTTTTCGCGATCGTTTAGAAAAATTTCCGGTAAACGTAGAGTTTGTAAATCGTTTTAAAACGGCCAAGGACATAAAAGAAACTTTACAGCGCGTTGCCGAAGGAAAAACCGATATTCTGATTGGCACCCACCGCATTGTGAGTAAAGATGTAAAGTTTAAAAACTTGGGCTTAATGGTGATTGACGAAGAGCAAAAATTTGGCGTAAAAACGAAAGAAAAGCTAAAGGAAATGCGCGTGAACGTAGATTCGCTTACGCTCTCGGCTACTCCTATACCGCGTACGCTGCATTTTTCATTAATGGGTGCCCGCGATTTATCGGTAATTGCTACGCCACCGCCTAACCGCCAGCCAGTACAAACGGAGCTGCACGTTTTCGATCAGACTATTATCCGCGATGCCGTAATGTACGAGTTAAAGCGCGGAGGTCAGGTTTTCTTTGTGCACAACCGGGTGGCCGACCTGGATGAAATGGCTAACCTGATTTTGAAATTAGTACCCGATGCCCGCATTACTTTTGCCCACGGCCAAATGGACGGCGAACAGCTCGAAAAGCGCATGATGAAATTTGTGGAAGGCGAATTTGACGTTTTAGTTTCCACAAACATTATTGAATCTGGCTTGGATATTCCGAATGCGAACACCATTATTATTAACCGGGCGCACATGTTTGGTTTAAGCGATTTGCACCAGATGCGCGGGCGCGTAGGGCGCTCGAACAAAAAAGCGTATTGTTATTTACTTACCCCACCGGTGTCCAGTTTACCTTCTGATGCCCGCAAGCGTTTGAGCACTTTAGAAGAATTTTCGGATTTGGGTGATGGTTTTAAAGTAGCCATGCGCGATTTGGATATTCGGGGAGCAGGTAACTTGTTGGGTGGTGAACAAAGTGGTTTTATCAACGATTTAGGTTTTGAAATGTACCACCAGATTCTGGACGATACCATTAAAGAACTAAAAGAAACCGAATTCCGCGATTTATTCCTGGGCTCTGAAAAAGACCTGAACCAATTCCTAGACGTGGTGCGTGAATGTACCGTAGAAACCGACCTGGAAATACTTATACCGGATACCTACGTGAGCAACATTTCGGAGCGTTTAAACCTGTACAGCAAACTCGACCGGGTAAAAGATTTGCCAGCCCTGGAAAAAATTCAAAAAGGTATCATCGATCGGTTCGGCCCTTTACCGGAATCAGTAGAGAAGTTGATTCAGATTGTGAAACTACGTTGGAAAGCGCAGGAAGTAGGTTTTGAGAAGCTCACGATTAAGAAAGAGGTAATGAAAGGGTATATCTCTTCGGTAAATAACGACAAATATTTTCAGTCAGAAACTTTTGGCCACATCTTAAAATACGTGCAGCAACATCCCCGTCAATCGCGGCTGAAAGAAACCAAAGACAAACTGATCGTTATTTTTGACAACATTAAATCGGTAAATGCCGCCTGCGACGTATTTGAGCAGTTAACCGAAAGTATTAAGCACTAAAGCTAAGTAGGAAAGGCGCCGGCTGGTGGAAGGTAAATTTTTAAATAATCGTAAATTTTAGTCTGACGAAGATCTAAGGGCAATGGCGTTAGTTGCCCATAAATTACCTTAAACTTCTGTTTAAGTGCTATAAACGTATCTTTTTAAATTTTTGCTTTGGACTATGGTCCATGGTCTATCGACTAAATTATACATTCCGCAGCCAGGCCTTTGCTTCTTCTATGTCGTCGAAGGTTTGAATATAATCCGGATGGTGAGCGTGCGTTAAGGTTTTTTCCGTGGATAAGCGGCTGAGCATACTCGGGGAATAAATCCAGGCAAAGGCTTGCAGGCCATGCGCCTGTAAATCCGGAAACCAAATATCGGCACCCCATTTGGCGGCACCAGACCACATACCTTCTACCAGAGTGTTATCGTTTAGAACTTTAGTACACGCCTCGGAAATAAGATATTCGAGTATTTTGCCGCAGCCATCTTTTACCGACTGCGTCGTTTGGAAACCAATCCAATTAACATAAATCCAGTTGTTGTCTGTATCGTAAAAAATTTCGATTTGATCTGTAAAGTATAGTTTTTCCATTCCGAAAGAGCAGTTCTATGACAACTCTCCTAAAGACCTGTCGTAGCATATAATGTTTAAAAATCAGGCCAAAAACAAAGGCCAAGTAATATATTTAAATAATTCTATATTTTTCTGTGATTAAGTTAGATTGCCTGCTTATTTTGCTCAACTATATTTACGTATCTTCCTCTTTCCTAGAACTGAGTTAAACAGAGTCCTACTAGCAAATTGCTGAGTGCACAATAAGAGAACTGGTCTATTTCAGGTAGTCCTGGTAAAGAATTTAAAACTCTTTTAAGACCTGTGTTGAATAGCTAAACACACAATTTCGATATAAACGAGATTTGCCGTTATGTGGTTTAAAAAATAATAAAGGAAGTAGCGGGGCTTGTTTTAAATTTATTATCAGAAAATAACTACTATTCGTTATCCCGCTAGTTAATTTCTAATTTAGCGCCGTTTCTGTTTTACGCATGATACTTACCTCCAAATTACCTCAAGTTGGCACCAGCATTTTTACGGTGATGTCGCAGTTGGCGCAGCAGTACGGCGCTATCAATCTATCGCAAGGCTTTCCGGATTTTAATTGTCCACCAGAATTAACTGAGTTGGTAAGCGATTATTTAAGGCAAGGTTTTAACCAGTACGCTCCAATGGCCGGGGTACTAAAATTACGCGAACAGATAAGCAGTAAAACCGAAAAATTGTACGGGTTTGCGCCCGACCCCGATACTGAAATAACTATTACTTCGGGTGCTACCGAAGCTTTATACGCTGCTCTGGCAGCCATTTTACGCCCCGGAGATGAAGTAATTATACTCGAACCGGCTTACGATTCGTACGTGCCGGCTATTTTACTCAATGGTGGCCAACCCGTTTTTGTACCTCTGCAAGTACCTTCTTTTGCAATAAACTGGCAACTGGTAAAAGAAGCCATTACGTCCCGCACCCGGGCTATTTTACTTAATTCGCCGCATAATCCATCGGGAGCCGTTTTAAGCGCTTCGGATTTACTAAATCTAGCCGAATTGGTGACAGATACTAATATTTTAATTATCAGCGATGAAGTTTACGAACACATGGTTTTTGATGGCCAACCGCATTTAAGTTTACTTACTAAACCCGAACTGGCCGCTCGTAGCTTTGTCATTTCTTCGTTCGGCAAAACCTACCATGCTACTGGCTGGAAAGTGGCTTATTGTGTGGCTCCTGCGGCATTGACCATTGAATTCCGGAAAGTACACCAGTATTTGACTTTTAGTACGGTTACTCCTATTCAGTACGCCATTGCCGATTACCTCGATAATCAGGAACATTATCTTACTTTGCCGGCATTTTACCAGGCCAAACGTGATTTATTTCATCAATTACTGCAAAGCTCCCGGTTTACCTTAACACCTTCGGCGGGCACGTATTTTCAATTAGTAAGCTACGAAAACATTACCCAGGAAAGGGATCAGGCTTTTGCCCGTAGGTTAACAACTGAAGTGGGCGTAGCAGCTATCCCTATCTCGGTATTTTACCACCAGCAAACCGATCATGGCTTGCTCCGCTTTTGTTTCGCTAAAAACGAGGACACCTTACGCGCCGCCGCCGAAAAATTAAATCGTTTATAAATTTTAATTTTTGGTTCGGCCCCATTCCAGAAAATTTACTTTTTTTAACCATGCAGAACTTAACTATAACCTTCATTCAAACGCCGCTTTACTGGCACGATCGAGCCTTAAACCTGGAAATGCTGGCCCATAAAATAGAAGAGATAAATCAACCTACCGATTTAATAATTCTGCCGGAAATGTTTACGACTGGCTTTAGTATGCAGGCTCCGGAACTGGCCGAAACCATGTATGGCCCCACTTTACTCTGGCTGCAAAACATGGCCGCAGCAACTAAAGCTGTAATTACCGGAAGTTTGATTATAAAAGAAGGCGAGAATTATTTTAATCGTTTAATCTGGATGCCGCCTGATGGCAACTATGCTTATTACGACAAAAAACATTTATTTAGAATGGCCGGCGAAACCCAGGTATATGCTGCCGGAGCGCGTAAGTTAATCGTCACCTTAAAAGGATGGAAGGTTTGCCCCTTGATTTGCTATGATCTGCGATTCCCGGTTTGGAGCCGCAACGTACAAAACGAATACGACTTACTGCTCTACGTGGCAAATTGGCCCGCGAAAAGAGATATAGCCTGGAAAACCTTACTACCCGCCCGCGCCATTGAGAATGTAGCCTATGTAGCTGGGGTAAACCGGATAGGCGACGATGGCAACGGTCATTTGTACAACGGAGATTCGATGGTAGTTAATTTTAAAGGTGCTATTTTATTTTCGGCGGGGTCCAAGGAGAGTACTCAAACCATTACTCTTAATCGCCAGGAATTAGAAGATTTCCGAAAGAGCTTTCCGGCTTATTTGGATGCTGATGATTTTACGATATCGTAAAAGCATCTATTTATTGTAACAATTATTAGATTATTTGTTTAATATCGGCTTGCTTTTGGAGCCTTTGCAAGTCTCCAAGCTAGGGTGCTGATGCAGTTCAAAGGACTAAGTTTGCCTCATGGCCGGCGGGCCTCGTTTGGCTCTTTCGGGCTGGTCTAAGCTTCCTTTCCTCGACTCCGTCTGCGGAATGTGGCTATGCCACACCGGAACCTTAGAAGGCCCTCAACAGCCAAACTGGTGTCAGTTACTAGTAGAGACCTGAATCAACTCTCTACGACTTCTTTATGGTCTTTATGGCGCGGAAGTTACTTCCGTGCCTTGCAAACTATGTATTCTATCAATTTGTCAGCTTTAAAAGGAAAGTGACGGAAGTCACGGGCGATAATGGTTAAACAATAAGATTGGTAGGAATAGTAGATTTGCTTTACTTATTTTTATTTGATAGAAATTTCTTAACTAAGGTTTTGGTTTGCCTTCTAAAGCACTAACTATAAAAATCTTCTAAATTCTGAAATAAAAGCTGTTCCTCTGGGTTTTTAAAAAAAGTAAGTTGGGTTCGGTTGGTGAGCAGGCGTTCGAGCCGTTGGTGTTCGCCTTGTAAAATAACCAAACTCTGTTGCTGCCGACGAATAAGAACTTCTGCTAAACGGATTGTAGCACCTAAAGATATATCCGGTTCCGGACAGTTAAAGTAAATACTGCAGCGCTCTGCTTGTTGGGTTACCTGGCAGGTATGCGTAATTAAAAACTCTTCAGAAAAAGAATCTACGTCCAGGCAATCTACTTTCGGAAAGTAATTTTTTACTTTAATTAGAAGTGGTTTTTGATACGGAAAAATGGGTTGGAATTGTAAATCGGCGTAAATAAAAGCAAACATATTATTGGCTAATTAGTAACCGGTAACCAGCTGTTTTACCCGCTGCAGTTTGTACTTGTACATAATACAAACCGGCTGCTAAATTGGCCACGTTAAACTGGTGTTCCCGGGCGTAACTTAAACCACTGGAGCGTACTTTTCTTCCTTCGGAGCTATATAAACTAACCACCATTTTCTCGGGTCCAGTAACGGTTACTTCCTGGGTAGCCGGATTTGGGAAAACAGAAATAGCTAAAGTTGGGGTTGGTTTTTCATCTTCCAGGCCGGTACCGTTGCGGAGCTGTTGCGTTAAGTAAAATAATCCGCCTCCGGAATTGCCGGCAATAATTTCCGGTTGACGATCGCCGTTTAAATCGGCGGCGGCTAAAGCTACGTGGGCACCTAAACGGGTAGCTACTGCCTGGTTACTAATAGAGTTGGCTAACAAAGCCGGAGTTTCCTGGAACGTAGCATTTAAATCAGCCATAAAATTGGCGTATATTTTAATTACGCCGCGGTTATCTACGGTAATTAACTCCGGAGAATTATCGTTATTTAAATCGGCAATAAGCGGATAAAGCGTGCGAACGGCATCTTCGCTGTAGGAAATATTACCAAAACTTTCGTTAGCTAGCGTGTACACCGGCTTAGTGGCCGTACCGGTATTACGGTAAAAAAGTAATGGCCCGCTGGTTTCAGAGATGGGCAGACTTGCCCCAATTAATATATCCTGGTCACCGTCGCGGTCTAAATCGTAAAAAAGCGCAACATCACCTACATTCTCGCCAATAGATAACGACTGTACTTTCGTAACATCAAAGTTAAAAGGCTGACCTGCTTTAGCACTGTTTAAAATATATTTATTGCTGCCCGTAGAACTATTTAAAACGGTAAAGGTAAGATCCAAAGCATTATCTCCGTTTACATCGGCAAAACGGGGTTTTATTCCCTGCAAGCCTAAGGCAGAAAGATTAGCGTAGTCGTCAGTTTTAAAACTAAAATGCGGTTCGGTAGAGGTGCCTATATTTTCGTACAAACTTAGGCTACTCACAGAATTGTCGTCGCGCATGGTAGCATACTTGCCAATTAGTAAATCTAAATCGCCATCGGCATCCACATCGGCAAAAGCGGGCGCACTGTCTTCGCCCACATCCAGCATATTATCCTGTAAAAAGTTATTTTGCTCAAACGAAAACACCGGGCTGGCATTAACGGCTGCCGTATTGCGGTACAACCAAACCGATTGATTAGTGTTAATGCCATCGACATTGGCCGGTAAGTACGGCGACACGAGTAAATCCGGAACGTTATCGAAGGTTACGTCTTCGTAATAAGCTGCCAGAAACTGCCGGAAGTTAGCGGGCGTAGTATTTGCCGGAAAAGCTTTCTGTACCCCGGCGCTGTTCATAACGGCTTTGGCAGGTGTACCCTGATTCATAATCCGGACCAGTTCGCTGCAAGGATCGCCGCCCAGTAAAACGTCTTTATCCAGGTCGTTGTCTAAATCAAGGGCCAGAATAGTAGCTGGTACACTGTGCTTGGTACCTGTAGTACGGCAAGCCGAATTAAAAACGTAATGACCGCAATCATCTTCGCATTTAGTTAATTTGCCCCACCAGGAATCGTCGAGTTTATACCGTAAACTGTCGGTTGCCAGTTTGTCTTCGGCTTGCATATTTTTGTACAACTGAATCGTATGCCCCGAAGCAAAGTCGAAACACAAAATATCTAAATCGCCATCGTTATCCAAATCCTGAATTCCGGGCAAATCGTCGCCGCTCACCTGAATATTTACACCATTGTTAAACCTAATAAAATCTTCGGCTAAAGTAAATTGCAGAGGGCCATTAGGAAGTGTAACATTTTGATATACTTTTATGCCCAAATTGGTTTTGGTAAAAATATCTTTGCGGCCATCCTGGTTGTAATCGCGCAGAACTACCCAATCTTGCAGGCTGTCCGGAAACAGAACTTCGTATTCGGGTTGGTGCTGCCAAGTCCATTGGCCGTTTACTTGTTTTGCCAGATAGGTAGTAATTTTATTTTGAGTCCGGTCGAAAACAAATAAATCTTCGGTTTGGTCGTGGTTTAAATCTATTTTGGAAAAAACCGCACTGTTTAAACCTCCGGCCCAGGGACTATTAAAAATTTTCGCTCCTACGGTAATCTTTGCGTTATTTTGGTAACGAATTTCATAATATTGCTGCGCGAAGCTTTGACTGTGAAATGCCCAAAAACCAATAAGCAGAAAACCAAATAAAAACCTTGTCATACGAATTAAGTAACGCTGAAAGAAGTTCAATCTATACAAATATATGGCAGAAACCATACTCTTGCTCTACGAAAAATATCTGGAATGTGCGGCCGTGAGCACCGACTCAAGAGCCAACCAAAATAACAGCTTATTTTTTGCTTTACACGGCCCCAACTTTAACGGGAACCAGTTTGCCGAGCAAGCCTTAGCCAAAGGCGCCCGTTATGCCGTGGTGGATGACCCCAGTATGGCCAGCAACCAGGTATTGGTAGTACCTGATACTTTAAAGGCTTTGCAGGATTTAGCAAATTTTCACCGGCAAAAGCTTACCATTCCGGTAATTGGCATAACAGGTTCTAACGGTAAAACCACCACTAAAGAATTAATAAACGCTGTTTTAAGCCAGCGGTTTAATACGGTATACACCAAAGGCAATTTAAATAACCACATTGGGGTACCGCTCACTATACTCAACATTAAGCCCGAACACCAGATTGCCATTATTGAAATGGGTGCCAACCATATTGGCGAAATTGAACAGCTTTGCCGGATAGCCGAGCCTACCCACGGTATTATCACGAACATTGGCAAAGCCCATTTAGAAGGTTTTGGCAGCTTAGAGGGAGTAGCCCGCGCAAAGAGCGAGTTGTACAGACACCTGTTACAAAACCGCGGAACGGCTTTTATTAATTCCCAAAACGAACTTTTACAACGGATGGGAAGCCGATTACTTACTAAAATTACTTTTCCGGCTCCCGGCGATTTTTTTCATTGCAAATTTATTTCGGCCTTGCCCTACGTAGTTTACGAATCGGAGAACGGTGAAATTGTTACTACCCAAATTATTGGTGAATATAATTTTGAAAATATAGCGGCTGCTTCGTGCATTGGCAAATACTTTAATGTACCTATTACTAAAATTAACGCCGGAGTAGCTAGTTACCTACCATCTAATAACCGCTCCCAAATAATTAAAAAAGGAACGAATACCATTTTGCTGGATGCCTACAATGCAAATCCTTCGTCGATGGCTGCCTCGGTAAAAAACTTTGCTCAAGCAGAAGCCGAGCACCGGGTCTTAATTCTGGGTGATATGCTGGAATTGGGAACTGCTAGCGCCGAAGAACACGCCCAATTAGGTAAACTAACCGCCAACTTACCGTTTGACCAAGTGCTGTTGTGCGGTCCTGAAATGGAAAATGCCAGCGCCTATGCTCCGGCCGCCTGGCATTTTAATACCAAAGCTGAACTGCAGCAATGGCTGCAAGAACATCCAGTACAAAACAGTTTGATATTAATTAAAGGCTCCCGCGGAATGAGTTTAGAAACGTTAGTAGATAGTTTGGGATAGTTGCCTATTAACCAATTAAATAGACGTATTGTTGCCTGTTGAGCTTTGGAGCCTTTTCAAGTCTCCAGGCTCAGGTGCTATCTAGTTTGACATGGCTGAGACGGTTTAGCGAACCTTGGCTCACTCCGTTGCGCCATGCTGCTCTGCAGCACCGGAACGCTAAAAGGCCCTCTATAGCCAAACTGGTGTCAGTTTCTATTAACTACTTGTAACTACTTGGTTATACCAGATAATTTTATTCTTAAAAGCCTGAATCTAGTTCTTGTAGTTTAGGTAGGATTATGTCTTTGGGGGAAAGAATGGGTTCGGTTAATTCCCAGTTTATGCCGAGGGCTGGATCGTTCCAGAGGAGGCCGCCTTCTGCGGCTGGATTATAGTAATGACTGCATTTGTACATAAAAATAGTATTGTCGGTTAGGGCGGCAAACCCATGCGCAAAACCTTCCGGAATAAAAAACATATTATTCTTTTCGGCGTCGAGCTCGCAGGCAATGTGCTGGCCGTACGTAGGCGAATTTTTCCGGATATCCACGGCAATATCTAAGGCCCGGCCGGCAGCTACCCGCACGAGTTTGGCCTGCGCGTAGGGAGGCTTCTGAAAATGAAGTCCGCGCAACACCCCCCGCTGCGATACCGATTGATTATCCTGAACAAATTCTGTAGAGATACCATTTTCCGCAAAAACGCGGTAACTATACGATTCAAAAAAGTAACCCCGGGCATCGCCAAACCGGCGCGGAATAATTTCCACGGGACCATCCATCAGAAAGCGTTTAAATTCCATAAGGTGTATTGTAAGTAAAACCTATTTATGCTCTTAAAAAAGTAAAATTTATAGTTAAGTTTTGAACCGGATTGTTTTAGAAAAGAGACCCTCCTATCCAGCAAAACCTATTTTTAAAAAAGTTTAAAGTTTGTTTATCCTGATTTTTAAGCTTTGGCCGGAATAGAGTTAATCACGGCTAAATATTTATCAATCACCAATTGTTCATCGAATTTAGTAACGGCTAACCGGCGACTGGCAGCGCCCATTTGTTGCAGTTGAGAATCGGCTAACAAATACATTTGCTCCATTTTAGTTGCCAGATCCGTTGCGTTGCGTACTTCGCAGAGGTAACCATTTTCGCCGTTAACCACTGTTTCTTTACAACCCGGCACATAGGTAGTAATAATAGGTTTACCCAACGCAGCAGCTTCCAGTAAGGTTTTAGGCGTACCTTCGCGGTAAGAAGGCAATACTACGCAATCCGATTCTAAAATAACCGAAGCTACATCGTCGGTGGTACCTAAATATTCAATAGCGCCTTCGTTTACCCAAGCCATAAATGTGTTTTTCTTGATACCAATATTGCCTGCTTCATCGAGGCCGCCCAGCAATTGGCAGCGTACCTGCGGGTATTTTTGTTTTAACTTCCGGCTGGCTTCTACAAATTCTACCACGCCTTTTTCGTACAGCACGCGGGCAATCATTAAAAAAGTAAAGTCCAGGTTACGGGTAAATACGGGTGCGGGCACAAATTTTTTAATATCAATACCCGAACCGGGCAGCACATCCGTTAAGCGAGGCTTCACCAGTTTATAATGAATAAATAAAGCCTGGTCGTCGTGATTCTGAAAGAATACTTTTAACGGAAACCAAAAAGCCAGGCGGTATAAACCCAAAGCCACTTTCGAAACCAGGTTGCGCACAATAAACACCGTACCCAAACCCGAAACGTTATTAATAGTAGGAATGCCCGCTAATTTAGCCGCCAACGTACCGTAAATATTAGGTTTAATGGTATATTGTAAAATTACCTGGGGCTGCACTTTGGTATAAACCGAATAAAACTGCTTAATTAAAAGCATATCCTGCAAAGGATTGGTACCTTTATTTTCCATTTGGATAGGTACGTATTGGCAACCGGCGGCTACTAAATACGGCGAATAAGCATCAGGTGGAGCAATGGCTATTACTTCGTGCCCCTCTGCCAAAAGCGCTTTTACCAGGCTCATCCGAAAATTGTAAATATTCCAGGAAGTATTAATTACAATGGCAATCCGCATAATGGCTTTCGCTCCGCCCGTTTTTTAGCGCCACAAAGATAGAAAGTTCCCGGCAAAGTTCCTGCTATTACCCTGGTTAAGGCTTTTGGGTTGTATTATTTAAAAAATAGGCTGTCAGAAAATCAAAATTTACTTTTTTTACCCTACTTTCCGGTTTCCTGGCGGGCCAGCTACGTTGAAAGAAGTTGAATAAGCTGTTTTAACAGAGTTGAAAAGCGGCTAAAATTTGAGTTATTCTTATCCCTTCTAATTATATTAAAATGGGTAATTGATTAATCAGCTTATTTAGTAAAACAGATTTTTAGAACAACGCATAGGTAACCAACGGAAATAGTACTTGTAGGGCTGCTTACGTGGCCTTTTTGCAAAAATTAACGTACACTTTTTATTTTACTTTTATTTTTTACATGGCCAAAAAATTACATGATACCGCTAAAGTGCAGGAAACTGCTGTTTTAATAGCTGTTCCTTCTAAAACGCAACCCGACGAACAAACCGAAGAATATTTGCACGAACTGGCTTTTCTTACGGAAACTGTAGGGGTTCAAGCCATTAAGCGTTTTATTCAGAAATTAGAGAAACCCGACATTCGCACGTACGTGGGCAAAGGCAAGCTCGAAGAAATTAAAGCCTTCGTGGAAGAATTTCAGATTGACATGGTTATTTTCGACGACGACCTTACTCCTTCGCAGGTGCGCAACCTGGAAAGCGAGCTCAAGGTAAAAATCGTAGACCGTAGTTTATTAATTCTGGATATTTTCGCGCAACGGGCTAAAACGGCTCAGGCCCGCACACAGGTTGAAATGGCTCAGTACCAATACTTTTTACCCCGGTTAACTAACCTCTGGACCCACTTATCGCGGCAAAAAGGGGGTGTAGGCATGCGGGGCCCCGGTGAAACAGAAATTGAAACGGACCGTCGGATTGTGCGCGATAAAATTGCTTTGCTCCGCGACAAGCTCGACAAACTGGATAAGCAAAATTATCAGCAGCGAAAAGCACGGGCCGAAATGGTGCGCGTAGCTTTGGTTGGTTATACCAACGTAGGCAAATCCACGCTCATGAATTTACTATCTAAATCAGATGTTTTTGCCGAAAACAAATTATTTGCTACCGTTGATGCGACCGTGCGCAAAGTAGTAATTAACCAAATTCCTTTTTTGTTGTCAGACACGGTAGGATTTATTCGCAAATTGCCTACCCGCCTGATCGAGAGTTTTAAATCTACCCTGGATGAAATTCGCGAAGCTGATTTGCTCGTGCACGTAGTAGATATTTCGCACCCTTCGTTTGAAGAACACATTGAAATAGTAAATAAAACTTTAAAGGAAATTAACTCCGCCGAAAAACCGGTGTTGCTCGTGTTTAACAAAATAGACCAGTACCGCACTCAGGAAGCAGAAGAACTTAACGATATGGGCGAAGGCGCCGAACGGCCCACGTTAGAGGACCTCAGGCAAACGTACATGGCTAAAATGCATAATCCGGCCATTTTTATTTCGGCCACGGCCCGCCTGAACATTGATGCCCTACGAGAAGAGTTGTTCGCCCGGGTAGCCACCATTCATAATGAGCGCTACCCAAATGTTTTGCCCCCTTCCGCCGAAGAACTGCATACCCCAGACAGGTACGAGGGTTAATATTTACTTTTTCGCTGATTTTATTTTAAATCTTTTTCCGGTATTCGGTTATGGTAGCTAAAGACTTGTACCTACTACCAATTACTGGCACGAGTTCCGGTTATCGGTTGTATTTGGGAGGATATATGGAATAAGGAAGTAAAATATAATGCAGATAACCGGAGTTACTCCGTTTATCTGGTAGTTAGCTGATATTTAAAAGCAAAAAAACTCTATGAGTTCACAGGAATATGTTTATAAGGTACAGCAACATTATGAAAGCTATTTTCAAACTTCTGGAAACAAAAAAGTTTTAGATAAAGGACCAAAAGAAAAACTTCACCCAAACTTTTATATTCTTGAGTTTGCTCCAAATAAAATCCACGACTTCTGGACTTATTGCACAGTTGGGATGTCAGTTGATTGTGAAGAAGAAAATCTTATTGAGCTTTTCATTTACTCACCTCGTCAGGACGTTGCACTTATAGAATTATTGACAGTTGCAGCATCTTACCACAGGAATGTTCTTCCTTTAGATTTGAATCACACGGTAAATATTGGGCAGCCTTGGCTTGATGATTCGAAATGTGACCACGGATTTATATCCCTTCCCTATTTAGATGGGGAACAACTTGAAATTTTGGAATTAGGAGAGAAGGTAATTAATTGTTACTGGTTCATACCAATTACAGAAAAGGAACGGGACTATAAAATGGGAAATGGTGTAGAAGATTTGGAACAGCTATTTGAGGAAAAGCAACTTGATTATCTGAATCCAAACAGAAAAGAACTAGTGGTATAATTAAGAAAAACAACAGCTAACCACGTGTATACTTTATGCTTCGGCCGATGGCCTAGCGCGTCGTTTACACTAGTCCGTCAGACTGTCTAATAACATAATATAATTTGTAACCTCCAGTAGGCTAAGTAACTAAACAATAAAGTACTAGCTCACTTACCTGATGAAGTTTATACAAAGTAGCCCACGCAGTCAAGTTCCTTTTTCCGGTGCCAGCCTGGAGGAGGCCATTTCAGCGGAGAATGAGGTGCGTTACATCGATGCCTTTGTAGACGCACTCCCGCTCCAGAAACTAGGCTTCCGCCTGGCGTTTACCGAGAATGGCCGCCCGGCTTACCATCCAGCCATCTTACTTAAGCTCTTTATCTATGGCTATCTCAATCGCATCCGCTCCTCCCGGTGCCTGGAGAAGGAATGCCACCGCAATATTGAAGTGATGTGGCTGCTGGGCCAACTCACCCCGGACCACAACACGATTGCCAACTTCCGCAAGAATTACCCCAAAGCCATCACCCAGGTCTTTCGGACCACCGTTCAAATGGCCCGTCACTTTCAACTGATCGGGGGACAACTGCTGGCTGGTGACAGCACGAAGCTGCGGGCTCAGAACTCCAAGAAAAATAACTATAACCAAAGCAAGATTGCGCGTCACCTGGCCTACATTGAAAACAAGCTGGCTGGCTTCACCCAAGCCCTTGCCCTAGTAGATAATGCCGCGGAAAGAGAGCAGATCACCCAGGCGATGACCAAGCACTTGCAGCGGCAACAGTATTACCGCCAGTTGGCTCAGCAGCTAAAGAACTCGGGAGAGGAACAGGTGTCCACCTCAGATCCAGAAAGCCGGCAGATGATCATCCGAAATACTATTACCGAAGTAGCTTACAACGTACAGACTACCGTAGACGCCAAGCACTGCCTGCCTATTGACTACCAAGTGACGAACCACAACGACAGTAAGGCGATGGGTAATATGCTGCGCCGGGCCAAGAGTATCGTTGGTCATAGTTCCTTCTCCGCTCTCTTTGACAAGGGGTACCATACGGGCTCAGAACTGGAAATCGCCCAACGGCTGGGTATCCGCACACTGGTAGCCATTCCAGCACCGGCTGCTAGTGCCCCGGACGCCAACTACAACCTAGAGCACTTTGCCTATGACCCTGCCAGAAATGTGTATGTCTGCCCGCAGCAACAGGTGCTTACCACCAACGGTAGCATCTACACTAAAAATCGGGGTTATTCCAACCAGACTAGCTTTTGGCAGTACCGCACCAGGTCCTGTAAAAGTTGTCTCGCCCGTATTCGCTGCACCACGGCTAAAAACGGCAAACTTATCGAACGCAACGTCTACTCCCCCGTTTTTGAAAAGAATCGAGCGAACATTACCGCCAACCCGGAGCTTTACAAGCGGCGACAGGCCATTGTCGAGCATCCTTTCGGCACCCTGAAAAGGCAGTGGGGCTACAGCTACGTACTCTCCAAGAAGGGCATAGCCCGTGCTTCGGCTGATGTGGGACTCATGCTGGTGGCCTACAACCTACGCCGGCTGCTCCACATACTGGGGATGCAGGCCGTTATGGCTTATATCCAAGCACGAGCTGCCTTACTAATCGGCTCCCGTACTAAAGTTAGCGTACAGTTGCAGCGATACATGGAAAATATAACAATAAGTCTAAACTGCTACTTTATATATCTTAAGAATACTATCTTTATGAAACTATCTAGCCGAGGTTATTAGACAAACTGCCGTTGGCTGCAAGCTTGACCATTAAAAATTTACTCATTACAAATTAAAATTAGGCATATGAAAACTTTTATTTTTTTACTGCTGACAGTTTTTGTCTCAATTGTTAGCATGGGACAAAGTTCCAAGGATGAAGAATCAGTAAAAAAGGTAATCAATGCATTTCAAGATGATTTCAATGATGGAAGTTTTAAAAATGCTGCTGCTTATACAACCTCAGATTGGGAACACCTCGATCCAGGAGGCGGAATCGTCAAAGGGCGTGAGGAAGTTTTAAAGGTAGTTAGAGGAGTTCATCAAACAATTTTAAAGGGAGTAAGTATGACAATACAAAGCATGAGTATTCGCTTTATTACTCCTGATGTTGCAATAGCAGATGTCATTCACAAGATTAGCGACTTTGAATTACCGGCTGGCGTGAAGCATAAAAATGAACTGAATTTAAAAACTTATGTAGTAGTAAAACAAAAGGGAAAATGGTTATTAACGCATGACCAAAATACTACTGTAGCCGGTTCTAATACGGCAGAAAATCCGAAGTAAATATTCTGACAATGTCGGTTTGAACAAAGAAGCAAGCAGCCAACAGCAGCTTTAAAAAATAAGGGCTGAAGAATATACGTTTAGCGGATTACTTTTATTGAGCAGCAAAAAGTAAATTAAGCTGCAGTTCTCCCAATGCCCTTACTTCTTAAAGCTATAAACCGTTAATGGTTATTCTTACCATCTCGCCTAAATATTAAACCTGAAAAGCTATACTTATGAACATGAACATTATTAATACTGGCAATGAACAAGGACAAAGTATTTCAGTAGTTGGCGACACGTATCGTATTCTGATTTCGGGCGAGCAAACAGGTGGCAATTACGCTGTTATTGACATGCTAGTAGTACCTCCTGGTGGTGGACCGGGGCCTCACGCGCATAAAGACATGCAAGAAATGTTTTATGTAGTTGAGGGAGAAATTGATTTTAAAATGCAAAGCGGCAGCTACACGGCAAAAAAAGGGGCTTTTGTAAATATTCCTTTGGGAGGTGCCGTTCATAGCTTTAAAAATAAAACAGATACAGTTGCACATTTACTATGTACCGTTGTTCCGGCAGGTTTGGAGAGCTTTTTCAAAGAAATAGGAAAACCTATTGCTGCAGGTGAATTTTTAACGCCGCAGCCTCCAACGTCAGAGGAGTTAAACAAACTGCAACAACTAGCCGAAAAATATGGGCAAAAACTTTATCCACCCAATTTCCTAGACTAAGCCTTTATTTTTACAGATTTTTTTTATACCGGATAAAGCAAAATAGTTAGAATGCATGCCCGAACCGCTAACACGGCCTATATTAAAGAGCGGCTTAATTGCGTATGCTCAGTATATTTAACAAGCTATTACATTGCTCTCAGTAAAAGCTCTGTTTGCTACCTTAATAATAGAACCTGAAGCTACCATTATAAAATAAAATGCAGGAAATAGAAATATTTTACCCAGCGAGCCTTACCGATTGGCGAAACTGGTTAGAGGAAAACCATCTTTCTAAACAAGCGGTATGGCTTGTTTTTTACACTAAAGGATCCGGAAAACCATCTATTACCTGGAGCAATGCGGTAGATGTAGCTCTTTGCTTTGGTTGGATTGATAGTAAGAAAATTAAGATAGACGAAGAAACATCGCATCAGTTTTTCAGCAAACGCAAGCCTACTAGTACCTGGTCCAGAATTAATAAAGACAAAGTAAATCGGTTGATGGAGGAGCAATTAATGACTAACGCCGGATTTAAAACAATTGAAATAGCCAAGCAAAATGGCTCCTGGACCATTTTAGATGAAGTAGAAAAATTAGTAATTCCGGAAGACCTGGAAAGCGAGCTTAAAACCAAACCATTCGCCCTGGACTACTTTCAAAATTTAAGCAAATCCGTTAGGAAAGCAATTTTACAGTGGGTTACTCTTGCTAAACGCCCAGAAACCAGACAAAAGCGAATAACCGAAATAGTAGAACTTGCCGCGCAAAAACAAAAGCCCAAACACCTGCAATAAGAACTTTTTAATGTATCCTTATATTTATCTCGAACTCACGTTAATTATAAAAATTTATTTATTGCCTAAATCCATCATTCATCCTTTATGGCAATTCAAAACTCCAACTCAATCAAACTTTCAACTATTCCGGATAAGTCCAATGAACAAATAAAATCGACTTATAAAGTTATAAAAGACGTTTACTACGGCTCCGATAAAGAGCAAAATATGGACGTTTACCTCTCTGAAGAGGCCCCAAAATTAGCGGATAAAAATTTTACTATCCTTTTCCTGCATGGTGGCGCTTTTTACCTTAGCGACAAAGCTCAAGAGGAAAAATACATTCAACCTTACTTACACAAAGGACTGAATGTGGTGAATATGAATTACCGACTTAAGCGCGGAATACCTATAGCAATAGAAGATTTAACTAATGCGCTCCATTACTTAGAAGCGAATAAGGCAACTTACCTATTAAATTTAAACAAAATAATTTTAGTAGGGTTTTCGGCAGGTGCACATATTGCAAGTATAGTAGGCCTTTCGGCAAACAATTCTGATTATTTTAACCAGCTAAATAAAGAAATTAAATTTTCTGGAATTATAAATTTTTCGGGATTAGTAGATGGATTAGCTGTAGTTGAAAAAGGATTTATGAATCATGAACTACAATTAATGAAAGATATCGGGAATTCCTTGTTTCCTTTTACGGAGGGCTATACCCCCAATAAAATTATTACTAAATATGAGCCTATAATTTATTTTGATAAACATGACCCACCATTTTTTTTATGGTACGGCGGGAAGGACGACCAAATTCCTCCCGCTACGTTTGAAGTATTTGTTAAATTGCTGCAGGAAAATAAAAGCAAAAATGAAGTAATTTTTTCGCCTGAAAGTAATCACTTCCCAACCTCAGCCGAACGGAAATATATTTACGATAGAATATTTACTTTTCTGGACAAACTATAAAACAGACTGCTTTTAGCAAATCATTTATAGTAAGCTTCTATTAATTTTCCAGAAAGAGTTATAAGGTGTTTGAAAAGTTTACGTCTATGCATCAACCATTTACTAAAAAGCCCACCATTGTAAATTTGTAAACCCTAGCTTTACTATTTTAAATTTAACGTGCCGTAAATCCTCCATCCAAAATGATTGCTTAACCAATCAGGAAGCCTGCGCCTTCACTACTACATAACCAAAGAACCGCAGCCCCCGAAAAACTCCGGACGTATTTAGGAATGGGCAGAGCAAAGCTTGGATGAAAAAGTAAAATTTTTAAAATACCCAGAACGGAGTTGTGCTGCTTATCGGTTATTTTTGGATAGATAAACAGAATAATGCAGTAAAATATATTGCAGATAACCGGAGTAGTTGCGTTTATCTGCTATTTAGTAGTAATCAATAAATTAAAAAGAAAGTGGACAGCAGCAGGGCAAAATTGATTGGTCAAAAAATTGGCATAAAGTCAACGTTGGTCGGAATTTTAGTTGCATACCTGATAATGTCAGGTTTTATAATGATTGATTCTTCGTACTTAGATGCTTTACTTTGGTTTACAAAAATTGATTATTGGATAAACTTATTAGTCGGAACAATTGCATTTATTCTTTCCGGATACTTCTATGGCCGACTTGCTGGATTTCTAATTTTAATAAAAAAGAAAGATTATGAATTAACAGGCATAATCATTGGCTTCTTAACACTTTGGACTGGGACACTACTTGGAAGCACAATAGGTTTTATACAAGAAGGCCTTGATAATTTTGGTACATACGACAATCCGATTGTAGATTATTACTTTAAGCCAATATTTTGGATTACATTTTTCGGCTTTATACCTGTTATCATTGTTGGACTTTGGTTTGGCAAAAAAATTAAAAAAGCAGGAGCTTCTATAAAAATACCTACCGCTAACATTGTATAAACATTATGTCACGGCCGACGGCCTTGCACGTTGTTTATACGAGACCGTTGAAGCTAATAATGAAAAAGAGAAAAACGTATCAAGAGGAAGTAGCAAAACTAATAAGGGCGATTGAAATTGCTGTTGATTCTTTTGAAAAGTACTGCCCTAAGGATTTGGATAAAACCAGCCATGAACATGTTATTTCTTGCTATAAAGGATGGAAAGAAGAGCTATTGCATCCCCTACCACAATACATGAATCTAGCATCTTTAAAATATTTCATTGAAGACGTGTTTACCTATTTTCAAGAATCATCAGGAGAGACAACAGAATATTTCTGGAAAAGGATTAATAATGAAGCGCTTGGTTATGAGAGGGAAAATAAACTCAAAAAAATACTTGACCGTGGAAGAATTAAAGGTAGAATAGAATTTGATTATGTGACAGACATGATGGTAGTAGCTGAGCAAGTAGGACTAACTACAAAAGAGGAGTCAATTAGATTAGGAAATATGTTGGATAAATTTGAATTTAAAAAGAAAAAATAACTGGCTACACAACACCTATAGGGCATAAACGCACCATAGCCAAACCATTGTAGGCAATTCAAAAGACAACGACTCTATAAAAATGACGGGGTAATTATATTTGTAGACATAATTTTAAAACTTCAGACAACAAAGCAAAGAGAACTATTTCTAATGGACATTTTAGAAAAAAACAAAGCAGTTGTAAGGCAATTCAACAGGGAAGTGATTGAACAATGTAATTGGGAAACGTTCAATGCCATTATGGACAATGATTTTATAAACCAAACCGCACCGCCAACCGCTAATAGAGCAGACGGTATGTGGAACACTTTCAACAATATTTTGAAACCTGCCTTCCCAGACTTGAAAGTGGAAATCTATGATCAAATTGCAGAGAACGATAAAGTAACAACACGAAAAGCAATTATTGGAACCCACAAAGGTGTTCTTATGGGAATAGAGCCTACGGGCAAACGAATTAAAATTGACGTAATTGACATAGTAAGGCTGAAAGACGGAAAATACCTGGAGCATTGGGGTATTAACACCCTACAGACTGTAATTATAGAACTTAAAAAAGGATGATAAGACAAAAACTATTTACTAAATCGGTTTTGCAATATGGTGGCTGACGCATAAGTACCGAATGATTAAAATACTATTGAACATTAGTAATAAATTTAGCCTAACGCAACACGGAAAGCCACCCCATCGCAAAGCCTTGAACCGTTGGAGGCAAGAAGTCTTACATAAACCACATAGACATGGAAGCTCTTCCAAAAATTTCAGTGCGACAGCGGCAAATCAGGACGGAGTTTTTAAAAGAATTAGATAAACATATTCTGGACGTGGCTACCGGACGCGTGGAAACCATGTTTGAGATAAAAGAGTTTGCCAACCTCTTACACATCCACCCCAGGCACCTGACCAATACCGTAAAATTAACCACCGGCAAACACCCATGCTTTTATTTTGAAGAAAGAATACTGGCAGCTGCCAAACAAATGCTCTCGGAAAACAAAATGAGCATAGCCCAAATAGCCACTTTGCTCACCTACGATCCCTCCAATTTTACTAAATTCTTTAAACGCTACACCGGGCAAACCCCAAAACAGTTCCGGGAAGAAGTGGTACGCGAAAAAGCGGAAAACCTCACCATTTAATCTGAATACCTCACCATTTTTTCCCGCTCCTTATTTTCAATTTTGCACCGACAAAGTTTTTACTGAGCTATTTAAAATTGTAAAACAATGAGCAACTATTCTTCTATTTCGGAGCAATTCTTAAATCTGCCTCTGCACCATGATGAAAACGGTTTTAAAGTAATTATGGGTAACAATCAATCCTGGGGCAGGTAAATCTCAAAAGTGGTACCGGCACCGGGTTGAGAGTGAATTTGCAAGGTTCCTTCTAACTCTTGAACCAGGTTGGCTACTAAAGGCAAACCTAAACCAAATCCTTGTTCCCCACTTGTGCCCTTGGTTGAGGTAGCTGTTTGCTGAAGAATTTGCGTAATGGTTTCTTCGTCTAAGCCAACACCGCTATCTTCTACTACCAGGTGCAGGGTATTATTAGTTTCTCCTTTCAGCAAATCCAAAAACACACTAACCCGGCCTTGAGTCGGGGTAAACTTAATGGCGTTACTAATTAAATTTCCTAATATTTGTAATAATTTGTTTTTAGAAAAAGGAATATGACTTACGGCCGGGTTAAGATTTACCTGAAAACTAACGTTTTTATTTTGGGCCTGAAGGCGATGTAATTTTTCGAGCTTTTCTTTTAATTGGACCAGAGTAATCTGCCATTCGGGCGTGGCATCTGCCTTTCTGGAAGAAGTTAAGATTTCCTCGGCCAGTTCTATAAGTGATTGACTGCTTTTTTGAATCATCCCCAACGCTTCTAAAGTAGTAGCCACTGAATTTTGATACCCTTCATCGAGCACCACCTGGCACAAAGCCTGAATTGCCCGAATGGGCCCTTGCACGTCGTGCACTAACTTTTTCGGTAGTTGGTTGGCTTCTGTTAATTGGTGCTGCAATGTGTTAATGGTGCGCATGGCTTGCAACCGATTAACTATTTCGGCCGCAATAATTTGCAGCAACTCTATCTTTTCGGGGGCTAAAGCGTTTACTTTCGTATCCAGAACACATAAGGAGCCTACATTATACCCTTCCTGGGTTTTAAGCGGAACGCCCAGGTAATAGCGTAAATCAGGATAATTGGTAAGGAGTGATTTATTTAAGAACCTCTCGTCGGCGGTTAAATCGTTAATTTCTAAGTAATCTGGCTGAGTAATAGTATATTGGCAAACCGAATCCTCCCGGGGCAACTGTTTCAATGGAAGTCCCTGACGGGCAATGGACCATTGCACAAGCGGATCAATCAAATTAATCAAAGAAATAGGGGTACCAGCTACTTGAGAAGCCAGATACGTAAAATCAGAAAATTTATCTTCTAAATTAATGTAATCTAAATCAAATCCGGCCAGGTTTTTAATTCGTTCAGATTCATTCAGGGGAACCGGAAATTTACTTTGCATTATAAGCTTATATAATTACGTAATAGTTCTTACATTCTTCATTCATTAGGTTTAGTCCAAGTTTTATGTAATAACCCGTCCGGTTATTTAAACCCCAATAGCGTGCTTTTTTGCGTTAACCTAATCAAGAACCATTTGTTTTGCTCTTCATTTACTTTTTTCAGCCGAAGGAGATGTGCTTTCTTCGGAGTAATATTTTTGGTAGCTTTTTATTAAATAACTATTTTACACTTGATTTATTATGAAAAAGGCTAGGAGTTAAAGTAGAGGCAACTTTTTATTTTACCCGAACCAAAAGGTAAAAACAACCTTTCTGCCAGCAAGCTAAAGCCAACAAAATTTACTAAAGTGCTGTAGTTCTTGCATTTTTCCAGTTTATAAACAATTTTTAGAGTGCTGGAACAAAAGTAAAATCGGGCAAAAAGTAATTTTATTCCTATAAGTCATTTCTTTATGAGTCCTAGAAATCCGTTAATAGCCTTTTTAATCCAAGCTGCGGAGCCGCGCCTTCCCCACCCGGCCGAATACAGCGAAGAGGAAATCTATGTTCAGGTTGTTCTCACCATGGAAGAGATCCAACAATTTCATCTTAACGATCCCGAGATGGCCATATCAATGCCCTACTTTAATGTTCTCTTCCGGAAACAATACGATAACGGTGAAGCCATAGGGTGGAGATTTGTAGAAGCAGATTAACCCTGAGGAACTCTATTCACACCGGAGTAAATAAGTACTGCCCCCGTACGTAGCAACAGAATTACTTTTTCGTATAACAGAAGGTGATTTTATAATTTACTTGGTCTAATAACCGACATTTTCCCATTCATAAAATGTTTAACGATGAAACAAACCCGCGACAGTATTGAAGACATCTGGGGAGAAAGAACACCATATTATCATACGCAATGGCCCGTAAGGGTAGATGAACAAATATCAGAAGAACCCGACCACTGGGTACAATCAGCCTGCGTACTTTGTTCGACGGGTTGCGGAATGGATATTGGAGTAAAAAACGGAAAAATAGTTGGCGTTCGCGGGCGCGCAGTAGATGCGGTTAATCGGGGACGGCTTGGTCCGAAAGGCTTACATGGCTGGGTTGCCAACGAGAGTAAAGACCGCTTAACTAAACCCCTGATCCGGAAAAACGGAAAGCTGGAAGAAACCACCTGGGAAGAAGCCATGAACCTCATTGTGGAGCGGTCGAAAGAGATTATAGAAAAACATACTAGTCTGGGCATAGGCTTTTATACGTCCGGCCAGCTTTTCCTGGAAGAGTATTATACTTTAGGAGTTTTAGGAAAAGCAGGATTAGGAACACCGCACATGGATGGTAATACCCGCCTGTGCACGGCTACTTCGGCGGCGGCTTTAAAAGTTTCTTTTGGCTCTGATGGGCAGCCCGGTTCTTATACCGACCTGGATTCTGCCGAGGCTATCTTCCACGTGGGCCATAATATTGCTTCCCAGCAAACTGTTTTATGGATGCGGATTCTGGATCGGCTGGCCGGCGAGAACCCGCCTAAACTTGTTGTGCTGGATCCCCGGGAAACTTTTACTGCCCAGCAGGCAACGGTACATTTGGCTCCTAAGCTTGGTACAAACATTCCGGTACTTAATGGATTGCTTTATTTAATTATTCAGGCCGGTAACATTGATACTAACTTTATTCAAGCTTCCACGGTAGGCTTTGAAGAACTAAAAGAAATTGTTTCGAAATGGCCCCCGGAACGCGTAGCAGAAGTATCTGGAGTTCCCGTGGATAAGTTGCGGGCGGCGGCAGAAATATTAGGAAACACCAAAACATTGGTATCTACTGTCCTACAGGGCGTTTATCAATCCATGCAGGCCACTGCTGCTGCGGTTCAGGTAAATAATATTCATTTAATCAGAGGATTAATCGGCAAACCAGGCTGCGGCATTTACCAGATGAACGGCCAACCTACCGCCCAGAATACCCGGGAATGCGGCGCAGATGGAGACCTTCCGGCCTTTCGAAATTGGGGCAATAAAGAACATGTTCAGCAATTAGCAGATTTATGGAATGTGGATCCGGATCAAATTCCGCATTGGTCCCCGCCCACCCATGCGATGCAGATTTGGCGGTTTGCCGAAACAGGCTCTATTAAAATGCTCTGGATCAGCGGTACCAATCCGGCCGTTTCCATGCCTCAGTTATCCCGTATCCGAAAAATACTGGAAAAGAAAGATCTGTTTGTAATAGTTCAGGATGCTTTTATGACAGAAACATCTATCCGGGCAGATGTAGTATTACCAGCGGCTATATGGGGCGAAAAAACCGGTTGTTTTACTAATGTAGACCGTACGGTTCATATTTCCCACAAAGCGATAGAGCCACCCGGAGAAGCAAAATCTGATTTAGATATTTTTCTCGATTATTCCCGGCGTATGGGTTTTAAAGACAAAGACGGAAATCCGTTAATAAAATGGAATACGCCCGAAGAAACCTTTGAAGCCTGGAAGGAATGTACCCGAGGACGGCCTTGCGATTATACAGGCTTGAGTTATGCGAAACTTAGCCAGGGTAGTGGCATTCAATGGCCTTGCAATGAACAATTTCCGGACGGCACCCCGCATTTATATACCAATGGCAAGTTTAACACAGATTACGATTATTGTGAAACTTTTGGCCATGACCTGGTTACTGGGGCAGCAACCACTCCAAAAGAGTACAAGGCCATAGATCCCAAAGGAAAAGCCTTTATTAAAGGGGTAGATTACCAGCCGCCGCATGAAGTGCCAGATGCCGAATATCCCTTATGGCTCACCACCGGCCGGCTGGTTTATCATTTCCATACCCGCACAAAAACAGGCAGATCGAAAGAGCTACAGGCGGCTGCCCCGGATGGTTTTGTCCAGATATCGGAAGAAGATGCCGCTAAATACGGTATTGCAGAAGGAGATATGGTAGAAGTAACCTCCCGGAGGGGAAAAGTAATGGAACCAGCTAAGATTGGCGATATCGAGCCTGGTACTCTTTTTATTCCATTTCATTATGGTTATTGGGATAAGTCAGACCGCCCCCGTGCTGCCAATGAATTAACCCTTACAGAATGGGACCCGGTAAGTAAACAGCCCCACTTTAAATATTCGGCGGTACGAATTAAAAAAGCAGATGGCAACTTTTTTTATAAAGCAGCCCACGCCGTAGAAGAAGTACTCGAGACAGTAAAGGAAAAGCTTAACTCTTAAGTAGGTATAACATGCATATCGGAAATTATTTAGGACTGGTACACCAAAGTGAAAAGGAATTAGCCGAGGCTTTTCGCCAAGTGGCCAAAGAACACGGCGACGAAGTAGATGTTTATCAAACCTGCCAGTTGCTTGCTTCCTGGTCTGACGCCCACATTGACGCCTTATTACCTTTTGTTCAAAAATATTCGGAAGAAAAAAGCAAAGAACCTGAGCGGTTAAAAAAGACCATTTTCGAAAAGACCCGAACCGGAAGCCTGGCCTTACTACGCGATTTACATGATCTTTATCTGTTAGTTTGCGAAGTAGATCTTTGCTGGATAATTTTAAAACAGGCGGCGACTGGCTTGCGGGATAAAGAGTTAGATGCTACTTGCCAAAGATTGAGCAAAGAAACCGAAAGACAATTATCCTGGCTTTTAACCCGAATAAAATCTGCCGCCCCACAAACGCTTATAGTGGCAGAATAATATTTAATTGAAGTTTGAAATATCTTTTAATAAACAAAAAGCCTCTTAGCCGTATTCTAAGAGGCTTTTTAGCTCCAAAGAAAATACTCCTTAGTTCCTGAAATAGCGCCGGTAAAAATAGAAAACCCTTTGTAAAACAATCCCTGTACAGAAAAAGGTAGAGGGCATATCAGCAGTCAATTGGAGCGCAAAAGCAAATCTGTAATGCCATTGATAAGCACATAATTCCCTTTATTTTAGTATCAAAACAACTTTCTTCGAATAAAAAAGCATACTATTCGGTTTCTATTTTTTTGTAAACGTAGCCTTTAAGCTGATAAGTAGAGATAGGAATTTGGGCCGATAAAGCCGTTTTTAACCAAGGCACTAACTGCTCTTGCGTGATATTTTGAAAAGCCATAGACTGCCCACAAGCCGTAAACTTTACCCCTAAGGCTTGTAGTTCTTGAAACAAGACCGTATTGGGGTTATCTATCTGGTACTTTTCTTTATATAGGGCACTATTATAGAAGGATTTCAAAGCCCCGCCATGAACCACCACTACCACCTCCAGGTTATTTTTCGGAACCCCAGCGGCAATATGCGTATTAATGGCGCGGGCTACTTCGGCCAGACCGTCGTTTATTTCTTTAGCCGCGGCATTATCTTTTATCCCTGTCGATATATCCATTAATAATTTATACTTTAGGTTCGTGTCGGGCTTTTCATTTACCTTTTCTACGGGTACCACCCCGGAATACTTGCTGCTTTTGATCAGCGGATAAACAGCCCGAGAAGCTACAAAAGTGCGGAAGGCTTGAAACCGGGACTCCGTAGGGCGAGCAGTTGAAGTTACAGGAGCATTGGCGGCGGATTGCGCCTGGGCAAAGGTGGTAATTAGGAGGAGGACAGGTGCCATTAGTAATAGTTTTTTCATGTCGCTGGATTGATGGGTGGAATGATAAAGATACTCCAATCTAGGGTATAAAAAATAACCTGAACCAGCGGACGGTACAGAAGCCTAATTTTAAGGGGTTTTAATTGGCAAAAGCCATTGCTTTTATCGCCCAATTGTGTAAACTTTCAGTAATCCAGTAGTAGAGATGTCGCTTATGAAAGAAACTGTTCCTTTTGATTGGTCCCGCATCTGGTTGGGGGAAGAAGCACCCGTTACTTTCCTCGGCGAGGTCCTTTTCCGGAGTGTACTCATGTACTTATTAATTTTACTCACTCTGCGCATTATGGGGAAGCGGGGCATCAAACAGCTTTCCTTGTTTGAGTTTAGTATTATTTTAGCTTTGGGTTCTGCCGCCGGCGATCCCATGTTTTACGAAGATGTCCCGATTATGCATGCTGTGGCTGTCTTTGCCGTGATCCTTTCTTTATATGTTTTGTTTAACTCCTGGACCGAACAAAGCGAACGGGTAGAAACCTGGTTGGAAGGAAAAGCTACTTGCATTTTAGAAGACGGAGAAATTAACTTAAGCGCTTTTAAAAGTCAAAAGTTAACTTATCGGGAGTTCTTTGGCGAAATGCGGCAATATCAAGTGGAACATTTGGGACAGGTACGAAAAGTATACCTGGAATCAACCGGGGAAATCAGTCTGTACTTTTTCGAGGAATCCGCGATGAAACCGGGTTTACCCATCTTCCCGGAAGTCTTAGCCCAAGCACGCCAGGAGATACCAGTGAGTGGCTGGTATGCTTGTAAGAGTTGTGGTCATATAAAGGAACTTCAACCTATTCCCAAACATTCTTGCCCGAAATGTCAGCAGGAGCTCTGGCTAGAAGTGTGTCGGGCCAAGCGCATTACTTAGCAATGGCAGATACCAAGCTCAGGCAGGAAATAGTTCTACAACGGAGGCCCTTAGAAGACGGATAACAAAAATTGCACTCGCAGAATCTCTTAAAAAGAGATCTCAGAAATCAAAAATTTGGTTCATTCTTAAGATGGCTTTATGAGAAGGATTATCCGGCAAAAAAGACCTAATCCAAATAGGTCTTTTCTTGCCCTTTTTTCCGTTGTTTCCTGAGACACTTGGTTAACTGACTTGTCCTAAAAGATATTGACCGTAGACTTACTTGACTGCTGGCTTTTCAATAAATGGCTTGATGCCAAATGCGGGGTATATTTCACTTGGGAAATAAATCACACCACCCCTAGATACCATGGAAATGGTTTTTATTGCCTTCAGGTCTTTAGTTGGATCCTTTGGAACAAGAAAGAAATCGGCTAACATGCCTGGTTCTATGGAACCCCGATCTTTATGACCCAGATATTTAGCCATATCGTAGCTGCCAAGTTTCAATAATTCCCCGGGAGTGTAACCTAATTGTTGGTATAATTCCAATTCGCGATGCAGTTTGAATTCGCCGCCCATATCCGTGCCAGGAATAATTAAAAGGCCACGCTCCTTCATCATTTTTAAGGTCGCTACAATTTTATCAAATGCTAATCGATAGGCTTTGTCTTCCTCTTCGCTGGCAATGTTGGCCATGGCCACTTTAGCACCACGCTGCACATTGGCGGGCATGTTCTCAATATAATCCAAGGTACCAGCTTGGGTCTTTCCATTACGGGACAGTAACAGAACCTCATGAATCGCCAGGGTAGGATCAATGGCTACCTTGTTTTTTACCATTAAATCCAGGGTTTCTTTAACCCGGACACCGTTTAAATCCAGGTTAGGGAGGCGTTTTAAAGCAGTTAATCGCAATAAAGTGCGGGTATCTTCCTTAGGTTCAAGTACCCAGCCTAGCATTACCTGGTTAATGTGGGTCATTTCATCAAAGCCTGCTCGCAACATAGCGTTTGCATTAGAAAATGCCGGAACATGGCCGGTGACGGGCATGTTTAGTTCATGGGCTTTCTTCACGATAGCGGGCGCCCAATCCCCGTTCATACTATTATACAGTTTAATGCCATAGAAACCTTTCCTGGCGTAAGTTGCCACCGCTTCCAGTGCTTGTTGTTCATTCTCCACCAGAATGCCATTGTTGGCGCTAAAAGGGCTTTTACCTTCGATAAAACCTAAACGCGTAATGCGCGGACCGGCCAGAATGCCACTTTCAATTTTTTGAATGAGAGTCTCGAGCACCTCGTTGTTGTTGCCCATGTCGCGGACCGAGGTGACCCCTGCCGCAATGTTTAGAAGGGCATCGTTGTCTCCTACATGGCCGTGCATTTCGTACAGTCCGGCTATTAATGTCCCGCCTCTCCCATCAATTTCTGTTTCCTTTTCTCCCGCTTTTACATTGGGTGCATCAATACTTTTAATTTTATTGCCACTAACCAGTACCGAAGCTAATTTAGTCAAAGCCTGCGTTTTGGGATCAAATATGCGAACATTACGGATCCTAAGGTTGCCCTTGTATTTGTGCGCCAATTGGGCTTGCAATTTTTCAAAGCGCTCGGCTGAATATTTCTCGGCCAACTGACGCAGGCTTTTTTCTTCGCTCTCGAAACCGGCACGTATAACTATAAACTCGGGCAAAATATAGGCGAAAAAATTTTGCTCCTCATCTAAAATGAAATAAGTAGGGTTTAAGTCTGCTCCGGATAAAGCGTAGGTTTTTAAGATTATTTTACCAGAAGCGGAGTTCGCTTGAATGGTTTCCATTTCTTTAAGCTGCAATTGTCCGCCCGGTAGGGCTGGTAAGGCTAGGCTGGCTTCTTTTAAAAGTGCCCGCGCCGAGATAGCCAATGAATAAGGACTACCAAATTGATCTATATAAAGTGCAGAATTATTTACAGTTGCGCTACCTTGTCCAGTGGCATCGGTCCAACTTGCCTGCTGACCTTGCCGCTGAAAGTGTTCCGTAACGCTATTACCGAAGGTGGTATTGCCAGCAATATCCCATTGAATAGGAAAGCCTTGCGCATTTAGTATGATGGTTTCTTTGATGGTTGGTCCGCGCCCGTTATTTTTATAGTCGTAATCGACCGTAAGAGCGTTGCCCGTAGTAGTAACCTTTAAATGACCTACTTTAGCTCCACCCATTATTACGGAAAATAACTCCTCTTTTTTAGTTACGGACTGAGAAGCTTTATTATTTACTTTTGCTGTTGTTTGCGCCCGTATAGCAGGACAAACGAAAAGAAGCAGCACCAGGAATATTAAGGAGATGTATTTCATATTATTATAATTATAATTATTATGGAATGTACCTAATAAATTTAATATGTAGCTTGACTATTTTATTAATAATCAACTTATATCCTTTTTATTGGAAGCTAGATAAGTTGAACATCTCCTAAACAAAACTACATTTTTAGTTTGTAAGACGGCATTCGCTATAAAAAGAAGAGCAAGGTGTTATAGCCACTGCCGTCATTACGGATTCAATTCTTTCCCCTTACTTAAATATTAAGAAATTTAGAAAGAGCCTCGTTTTTAAAATAGTAATCGTTAATAGGATTAACCTATCCTAGCGGAATAGTACTTTTAGTGCTTTTTAGAACTCTCTCTATTAAAAAAATTTATTGTTTAATTGCATTTTCCTGTTGTTTAATTTATTTTAGATAAAGTAATAATCACTGTCCGGGCGTATATAGCTCCTAACTTGGGCAGGAATTTAAATAATAATAGCTCCCTTTTGGTTGTTGAGCCTTCCATTAGAATTTAATCAAATAACAAGGGCTTGCTTTTTAAAGCCTGAGTAGCATTCCAGATAACATTACCCGTACTTGACTCTTCTTTTTCCTCCCGCAGGAATGCTGAACCCTTTGGCTGGTATCTTTAATTATCCTTAACCTATTACCGTATGAAAATCAACAAAGAAGACATCCCCGTAACCATGCAAGCGCCGGGAACCATCATGAGAGGACTTCCCGGTTACGGCGGCATGACGGTGGCTTTTAACCAAATGCCCGCTGGCACGGACCTGGCTCCCCTCTTCCAAGGATTAAAAAATAATAGTTGTCAATGTCCCCATTGGGGCTATGTACTCGAAGGGGCCGTGCGAATGAAATATGATGATGGCTCCGAAGAATTATTAACCACCGGCGATGTATTCTACATGCAGCCTGGACATACGGCCGTGGTGGAACAGGATACAAAGTTAATTGATTTTAGTCCCGAGGCAGAACTCAAAGAAGTCATGAACCATATTGCTAAAAAAATGGCAGAGTTTAGCTAATAAACTTCTTCTGTAACGATAACTACAACCAAGGCGATGAAGGTAAAGAAAAACTCGCCCTAACAAGGGCCTTAACTTAACCTTGGCAAAAGCAAGGTTAAAGCTCTCCGCCTTCGAAAATACGTTTATCCTAATCGCGATTATCGGGCAAATAACGCTTACTTAAACCGCTTCTTGAGGTTTTTTTCAGGCTTAAATTAACTTTCTATTTATTCTAGTATATTCAAGCCCTGTATAATCTTTCCTAACTGCCTTGCTTTATGACCAAAATATTTTCCGCAATTATTTTAATTGCTCTGGTAATTACCGGTTTAACCTTTAGTTGTACCCGCATCGATGCCGGGCACGAAGGGATTTTAGTTAAACAATACGGTTCCGATAAAGGCGTTCAGGATGTCTCCTTAGTGACCGGACGCGTCTTCTATAACCCTTTATCGGAAAACGTGTATGAGTTTCCCATTTTTATTCAAACCGCCGATTACGAAGCCTTTAATGTGAATGCCAAAGATGGCTCGGTCTTTACCGTGGACCCAACCATTTCCTTTGCCGTTACTCCGGGTAAATCCCCGCATATATTCTCTAAATACCGCAAACGGATTGAAGAGATAACTAAGACGACGCTTTACAATTACGTCAAAGATGCTTTTCGCAATCAAATGAATAAGTATTCGACGGATGAGCTCATCAGTAACCGGCAAAAATTTGAAGCCGATGTCCAATCCACCTTAGCTACCACCTTAGAAGCAGACGGCTTTAAACTGGAACAATTAACCAGTGGACTCCAGTATCCGGAGGCCATTGTACGGGCGATTGATGCCAAGAACAAAGCCGTGCAGGAAGCCATGCAGGTCGAAAATGAGTTAAAGGTAGCCGAAGCGCAAGCCAAGAAGTTAATCATCCAGGCCGAAGCCGAGAAGAAAGCCAATGAGTTAAAACAATCCGCCTTAACTCCCTTACTGATCCAGCAGCAGTTTATTGAAAAGTGGGATGGGCATACCCCTTTATATGGCAGTTCCCCGGTGATGTTTAAGAATGTTCCCTAAGGAAAACCGGACTGACCCGTTCTAAAAAACGTTGACCATCAATTTACGGATTAGACAAAATTTTATTTGTTATCATTTGATAATAAATCTATAAAAGAGTTGATAGAAATTTGTTTCAGGTTAAAAGCAATAATAAAGTACCTATTCACCAGTACCAACTTGCTTTAATTTTTGAAATAATTTTAACATGAAAATTTATATTTTTCTATTAGCTTTTTGCGTGAGCCTTCCAACTATTGCCCAATCAGTGGATACTATCCGGGTGGGAGATCAGTTAAATATAAAGCAATTGCGACCAGGAGTAAAACAATATGTGCGTTATGTTCTTCAAGATGGAAAGCGAATAAAGGTAGACCTTTGGACCCGTACTACTGAATTTATTGCTAAAACCAAAACAGTGCGCATTTCTCAAGCTTTGGAATCGTTTGATTCTTCCAAACGTAAAACTATTACATCCACCTTTCACTTGCCTTCTTTTTCCCCTATTCATCATGAACGAGCAACGGAGTTACTAAAAGAAGAGTTTACGTTTTTAGATACTACCGTTTTAATAAAAGTTAACGGTGAAGGAAAGACTCCTCTCCGTCTTTATGCTCCTACTTACAACTTTGAAACCGATGCGGAGCTTTTTCAAATGTTGCCGTGGAGGGAAAATTACATTGCCGTCTTAAACTTTTATCATCCGGGTTCCGGAGTACCGGATTGGTATACTTTTAAGGTAGATGGCGTGGAAGAAGTTACCACCTCCAATGGACAAAAATTTAAATGTTTTAAAATAATAACAAACTACAACAAACCAGAATATGGCACTACGATATTCTGGTTTGATACGAAAAGCCGACATTTTGTAAAACAAAAAAGTGAATTACCCGGAGGAGGAGTTCTTATTAAAGCTTTGGTGAGTATTCCAGAATTCTAATTTAGCAAGAGACACCTATAAAGAACGATACAGCGTAAAAACTTTAATACATTGATTTAAAAATAATGTATTAGCATTATTTAATTGCATGGAACAGCTTAAGTGTCAAACGCTTAAGCTGCTGCTTTTTTGTGTTAGACCGTTAATGAAAATTACCCTGGAAACATACCAAACAAAGTGGCCAACTCTTTATCTAATTAAAAAAGAAATTATAGCTAAAGACCTTTTTATAAAACAAACGGAGAAGATCGCTTTGGAATGGTTTACAAGCCCTGATAACATAAAGACTAGATTCTAACAAAATATAGAATACAATAAGGCCATTTTACTGAATTATTATCTTTAGTTTAAATACATTAACTCGAACCTTCAAATAAATAGCTAAATAAATAAATTCAAGCAATGATTTCAGTTCATTTAATCAATACAAACGATCCTTTATACCAATCTGAACGGCAATTAAGAAATAGAATATTGCTTCAGCCCGTTGGTTTGCCCGATCATGCGTGGGAAATGCATGACAAAAAATCCTGGCACTTTATAGCCGTTGAGAAAGGCCGTGTTATTGGATGTATCGTATTAGTACCGCTTGACAAAGAAGGCAAGAAGACACAATTAATGCAAATGGCGGTGGAAAGTAACCAGCAGGGAAAAGGAATAGGCAAGTTGCTAGTCAATGAATTATTAGATTTCTGTCAATCTAAAGGCATTACTGAAGTTACTTGTCATGCTCGGGAAACCGCCGTACAATTTTATTTAAACTTAGGATTTGTAATTTATGATGAGTCCTTCGAAGAAGTAGGTATTCCCCACCAGCACATGAAAATAGATTTAAGTGAACGTACTAATCGACACTACTTTCAGAAATATAGTAGACTTACATAAACAACAAAGGCAGCAGAGTTAATGCCGCTGCCTTTGTTGTTATTAAAATTAAAAGCTCTTATTTGTCTTTCACGAATCGAAGAGGTAGATGAACCGGGTTATAGCCGATAGGAAAACTTCCGAAAGCGGCATAAGTATCGCTGGGTAATTGAATAATCTTGAAGGCAATCGGATTATCCTCTTCGTTTCGCTCTGAAGTCCATATCCAAGGCTTTATCAATCTTCGTATTAATTCGGGTGCTGGCTTTATCTTTGATTCTTCAGCCTAAACCTTCTATTGATTGGGCGGAATCCGTAAACAAAAAGCCGGATACTAATCCTAAGGTTAAAATTGTTTTCTTCACTGTAGTAGTTAATTTAAATAGTTGTATTTAAAAGGTGATTTGCAAGAATCGATTAGGCGCACGTGTTCCTTTCCGTACAAAAGGATGTACAGCTGATAGGTATTTAACCAATTATATTTTTATTAGTAGATCGGGCTAGTTACCCTTAGCTTAAAAAGCCAATATTTAGCTGAGAGCTATTATTGCGAAGTTGATTTATAACCGGCTAACCCCCCATTAGTAGTACCTAGCCATTTTCTTCCTTTACTATCCAAGGCCATCGATAAGATGCCCGAACTTACTCCTGGAATAGTTAAAAACAAGGAAGTAGAGTTGCCAAAAAGATATAAAGCATTGCCACCCACCCAGATTTCATCCTTTTCCAGCAGAATGGTCTTTAACCCTGTTGCTTCTACCGGACCTGGTACTTCCTGCCAGCCATTATTGCTGTGGCGAATGACAGATTTCACCGAAGTGCCCGTTAAAACTGCTACTACCATATTGTTCTGATCCACCGTTAGGGCATACGGGAAGGTAGAAGGATAACCCATTTGATCAAGATGGAAGGTAGACCATTGTTCTCCGGCAAACTGGCGGATGCTTCCGCGAAAAGCAAAGTGATTAAACATGCCCAGCCAAAGTGCTCCGTTTTGATCTACCGCCATAGAAAGAATTAAATCGTCTTCTAAGGCATCGTAAAGCTGCCAATTCTTATTCTCATCTATCTTAATCAAACCTTTAGCGGTACCTACCCAGATAATGTTCTGTTTGTTATCGTGCGCCAGGCACATAATAGCGTTATCGGGTAACACACTGTTGGCAGTATCATATACTATCCACCCCGTCTGATCATAGCGGACTAATCCTTTATTGGTACCGATCCAGGCGGTACCATTTTGGGTTACTACCAGGGACTGAATAAAGGAAGAAGGCAAGGGAGAATTACTAGTGTTAAAGACGGTCCACTCTTCTCCACTAATCCGGACGAGTCCGTTCGCCGTACCCACCCATTTTACATCGTTTAAATCAATGGCCAGGGCATTTACCTGATTATCGGGCAGCGTAGAATTAGCTGTATGAAAACGAATCCATTCCGGTTCTTCTTCATTGGGACCATCCGGATTGTCTTTATCTATTTCCTCTTTCTTACAACCAGTTGTAAAAATCATAACTAATACCAAACACATACTAGCTAGTCGGATTACTTGTCCTTTCATGCGTAAGACTTTTGTTTGCATGATGATTTGCATTTAAGTACGCCGTAAAGGTGGGGCGTTACAGCAGCATTATCCTTGGTAAATACCATCATTTTAAATAATGTTTTGGGGATTAATTACTAAGTATGGTCCACTATGCCTAGGCAATTTGCCTATCCTTAATTATTTTACTGCACAAAAAATTTATCTACTTGATTGAGAAAGCGCTCATCGGACATTCCGGATCGGTTAAAAACTATTAAACTACCAATCCCTTTTTCCGGGTAAATTCTCATTTCAAGGTAGAAACCCCCTCCCCCTCCGGCATGCGTATAGTACCGGGTACCATTTAACTCCCCGGTAAACCAGGCTAAGCACATACCAGTGTTTTTATCGTTAGCTGTTTTCGTTTCCGTTAGTAACAGTCGTTTATTAGCTTGAGAAATAAGTCTGGTTTCCGGCTTCAAGAATTCCTGCAAGTATTTAACCAGGCCGTTTGTTGTTCCGATAAGCCCGCCATAGGCTTTCCCATTCACATAAAGAAATTTGAAGGGTTGCCAGGAGTTTTCGGCTTTACCCATAAATTTACTTTTATTAATAAAACAGGAAAGCAGCAAATTAGAAAAACTCCATTTTTTATGGTAGCCGGTAGCATGATTCCGAGTATCATAAATCTGAAAGCCTAAAGCACCGGGTGGTAAATTTAATTTACTTATAATATTTTGAGTAATGTATTTCTCATAAGAAATTCCCGATACTGCCGCGATCACCTGACCCAAAAGGACGTAACCTAAGTTGCTGTATTTAAACTTTTCTCCGGGCTTAAATTTCAATGTTCGGTTTTTTTCAAATACTGTTTTAAAAAACTTTTTTTCATTGAAGGTGCTGTCTTCTTCCACCAAATGAACCCAACTAAGCGGAATGGGATCCGCTATGCCGGAAGTATGGGTTAACAAATGCTTGATGGTAATTTCTGCTGGATAAGGGCAATCAGGCAAATAGGTACTAACCGATGCTTCCAAATCTACTTTACCTTGTTCAACTAACTGAAGGACGGCGAGGGCGGTAAATGTTTTAGTAAGAGAATAAGCGTTAAACGTGGTTTCATCCCGCACAATTTCGTGGTCTTTTATATTGGCTAATCCCTGTTGAAAATGATAGAGGACCATATTTTGATTAAAAACCATATATTGAACGGAAGGTGCATTGGCGTTTATCAGTTCTTTAACTAAAACTTGATCCGCATTTTGGCAGGAGTCGGGGACACAGGTAGTTATAGTTACCATAAATAATATTAATAACGTTTTCACTATTTCTTCTCTAATCGAATGAGCCCACCAGTTTTCACCTGGATAAAGAACCCGCCGGGTTGGTTATGAAACGGGGTTTTATAACTACTCCCTTCTTGTTCCCATCCTTGTTTCCCGTTTATAGCGGCACTGTAACCAATACTGAATCCCATTAACATTCCTTTCGCATTAATTTTTTCTACACTTAAGGCCGGTGAAAGAATCATCGCATGCTGGGCATAAATACTACTTTGCCCTAGTGGCGTTACCTCATTGCTCTTGCTGGAAAACAGCAGCTTGTTTTGGGTAACACCTACCCCAAGAATAGGGTAAAAGGACCATTCCTTTAGCTGTCCTAATTTGTATCCTGCCAGGAAGGCAGAATTAAATCCGGCGTGGTGGGTGATAGTAGTGCTATTTTCCTGGTGCTTATTGGCGAAGTGAAATTCTGTACCTATAAGCAGTCGATTTTTCCGCCAGGAATAACCGGCACCAATGGTATAAGCGGAAGAGGGATTCTCTACGGTGTTGATGAAAAAGTTAGTTGCATTTACTTCCCGCAGCCCGAAAGAGGCATACAACCCGATAGCTGCTGGAGATCTTTGCTGGCTTTTAACAGTTCCTACTGCTAAAAACAGAATAGTGGTGATGATGGCTAATTGCTTCATAGTTGATATAATTTGTATGAAGCAAAGGTCTCCCGGAATTAGGTAAGCCTGATTATCAAATGATAAGAAATACAAATTAGCCTATTTCGCTGCGCAAGCGACTAAAAGAAACCGGTGTAACGCCTAAGAAAGAAGCAATTATAGTATGAGGAATGAAGTTCTCAACATTAACATATTCTTTTCGCAATAGGGCTAACCTTTCCTTTGCCGTCATACTTCGGAAGGCCATTTCCAACCTCAAAATGGCAGCCAACTGTTGCTCTACTACTCGCTGACCAAATAATCTCAAGTCGATATATGTATTCCGGAGGGTGTCCAGGTCAGTAACTCTAATTTTAATTAATATAATGTCGGTAAGGGCCTGAACAGCAAATAAACTAACTCCATTATTGGTTCTGGCAAAATTAGGAGTAATTGCCGTTTGCGGCATATAAAACCCGGTAGTAATTAACTCACCGGCTTCCGTAACATTATACCGATGGGCTATCCCTTGGATTAAAAAGTACTCAAAATCATTTCTTGTCCGCTCTTGAATGAGATGTTCAAAGCGACCTAGCCTTTCTAGCTGGCAATGATCTGCCAGAATATTGAAGGAAGAGGAAGAAACTTCTGAATACTTCTGAATGGTCTGATTAAATAACAATAGGTCTTTTGGAGTCATCCTGATACTTTTACGGCAAAAAACTTAATATACAAAAGCGTTATTCTATTTATAAAACCATACTAAGTGGTAGGGTTAATATAGGAAATAATAGGTTAAATCTTAAAACTAGAGCGTAAAATGCAAACAGAAGTATTGACACTAAGATCAGGAAAATTGGATGACTTAGCTGAAATGCAACAGTTGTACGTGGACACCATCACCACAATTTGTACGAAGGACTATAATAAGAAACAACTTCAGGTTTGGGCTGCTGGAGTTAAGAATAAGCAACGATGGCTGGCTATTTTCGAGAACCAATACGTTATTGTAGCACAGAAGGGGTCTAAGATTGTCGGCTATGGTACCTTAGAGAATGGCAGCTATATTGATCTTTTGTTTATTCATAAAGATTTTCAAAGACAAGGAATTGCCGACCAGTTGCTGAATGCCTTAGAAAATAAAGCAATTAAATTAAACTCCCCTAAATTGACTTCTAATGTAAGTAAAACAGCAAAGGGTCTGTTTGAAAGAAAAGGTTTTCAAGTCATTCAAGAACAAAATAATCTTATTAAAGGAGTTGAAATTGTAAATTATAAAATGTTTAAAAATCTGAATCAAGTAATATAAAAAGTAAAATGAAGGCCCAAAAAGTTTCCAGATAAGCTATTATAGGCTTACTTTTAATTACGACCGAGCACCTCTTTTTCTTGATATCTGCCTATCTCCTCCTTCTCTTCCGGTCAGGTACTATAAGTACCGTTATGTAAAACAACTTAACGCATAATCAAGAGTTCGGTCGTTTTTTTTAACTTCCAATTTTAAAACGGTGCGTTTGTAAATACTTTAGTAGATAGAACAATATACTTAATACGACCAAGGTAATCAGCATGCCTATCATTTCTGATTGGGTCAGGTTAGACAAGAAAACAAGAATCGTGACCACGGCCAGAAGGGGCACCGTATATCCCCCAGGAATTCTAAAGGAAGCGGCGTCTGCCTTCTGCTTGATTCTTAACTTGATTACCGCTAAAGCAACCCCTAAATAAATCAGCAGCACCGAAGAGGAAGATAATATCGCTAACTGTTTGAACTCCCCCGTAATAGCCAGAACACAGCCTAAAGTGGTGAAGGCAATCACCGAAACATAAGGCGTGGCAAATTTAGGATGAATAAGCGCTAAAGCTCTGATGGGAATCACCCCGTCTTTAGCCGAACGGAATAATACCCGCGGCATATTCAAGATGTCACCGCTTAAATAACCAAACATGGAAATAGAGGCTCCAATGATCATTAAGGTTACGCCGAAAGGGCCCATTATTCTTTGGGCTACCTCCGCTAAAGGGGCCGCTTTATAATCAGGAAAGGAGTCGCCTAGAATTCCCTGGGCAACCACTTGCACGGCTATATAAAGCAACAGAATAACCAATAAACTCAGCAAGATTGCTTTCGGGATAGTTTTGCGCGGGTGGTGAACTTCCCCACTGACGCTTAAACTATTTTCGGCACCTTGAAAAGCGAAAAAAAGAATCAGGGAAACACTACCAAAATCAGATAGGGAGGGTACTTTCTCCCATTTCAGGTTCTGCACCGCAATTTGGGTGGATCCCCAGAGCACTAAGAGCAGCAAGGGTGTCAGTTTAGCGATAGTTGTTAGCTTTACCAGGTTGATGCCTTGCTTTACCCCCATTACATTAACCAGGGTTAGCCCAGCAAACAGAACTATAAAAAAACCGGCTCTAAATAGTTGATCCTCGAAGACGGGAAGCAAGTAAGATAAAGTATCGGCTAACGCATTAGCTACCGCGGCCGTGGCCATTAAAGAAGCTCCAAAAATAAAGAGGTTGGTGGTGAGAAAGCCCAAGTATTTACCGAAGGCAGCTTCAATGTAAGCGTAAGCTCCTCCCGTCAGGGTTACTTTACTGCCTACCTCGGCAAAGCAAAGCATGATAATTGTGATGTGAAAGCCACAAAACAGGTAGGCCAATATGCCAGTTGCCCCCAGCCCCTGGCTAACTATGGCGGGCAAAACAAAGATGCCAGAGCCAATGACCACATTGATAATATTAGCTGTCAGCCCCCAAAGGCCTATTTCTCTTTTTAATCCTTCTTTCGTTGGAAAGCTACTCGCCGTAGTATGTTGCATAAAAAATAGGTAGTTGGCCTTTCTTCTAAAACCAGAAAGCTTTATGGAAGGTCTGGCTGGCATAGTAACTGCTAAATAGAACCAATGTTTTATTTTAGGGCAAGTATTCGGGAAGAAATCGACGTTAATACTCTTACCGGAAAAGGCAATGCTCCCTTAAGTGGTTGATCCAATCACTCTTATTTGTAAAGTTATCCTCTATAACCAGTAATATAATAAATTAACCCGTTTACTCTGGTATAAATAGCTACTCTTCCCCCCTTGCCTGGAGAAAGTAGATAAGGGCCATTTGCCGGGTGGCAGTATTTTGTTTTTAAACGGCCATAGCTAAGGCTTTGCGGGTACCCACCAATACCACTAACTTTTTGGCCCAGGTAATACCGGTATAAACCAGATTCCGGAATAACATGCCAAAGTGTTGGATAACTAAGGGAATGATTGTTTCAAATTCACTGCCCTGAGATTTATGAATGGTAATGACCTAGGCTAAATCTAGCTCCAGCATATGCTCTTTTGGGGAGTGTACGTCATGTTTAAAGTTAATAATTCTTTTCTTATCTACTCTAAAGGTTGAAAAATACGCTCTGCCTGGAAGTGGACATTCTTTTAGGCAGTTTCAATTATATCTGGTCCAAGCCCAAATTTAAATCTATAAGAATTTACTTACGCAAAATTGGTGTCCGATATAATTCCGAATAAAACAAAAAAACCTCATTACTTACTTTAGAGAGGTTCGAAGTGGTCTCACCCAGAATCGAACTGGGATCAAAAGTTTAGGAAACTTCTATTCTATCCGTTGAACTATGAGACCTAATAAGTTGGTAAGCTGCAAATTTAGCGGAAATATTGCGTTATACAAACCCGGATAAATGGGATAAAATACCCCGGTTAAGAAACCCTTATTCCCTTGCCTCCGTGTAATAGACGAAAGTTAGTTAAAGCATTTCTAACCGTTTCGTTGGTTGCCAACAGATTTAAGAATAAATTAATTTACTTTAACTGGCCCGCCGGCAGGCTCACCGTTTATCCGGCCACCTTATATAAAAATTTAATTGCCTGATACGAACGATACAAGATGGCTTTGTTAGATAAAAGAAGTACTGCTCAAGCGCCGGAAGCTTACATTGATGATGACGATACCCAGCCTGCCCTGATTTTTATTCCGGATATTAGCGGTTTTACCAAGTTTGTGAATGAAGCCGGCATTGCGCAGAGCCGCACGCTTATCGCTGATTTACTCGAAATTATTATCGAGGCTAATATTCTGGATATGAAACTTAGCGAAATTCAGGGAGATGCGGTTCTATTTTACCGACCGGGGCCACCTCCTTCTATTCAGGAAGTAATAAACCAGTGCAAGCAAATTTTTCTCGACTTCCAGAATTACCTCAGAATTGTAGAGCGCGACCGGGGCTCTTCGCTCAGTGCGTCTTTATCAGGCAGTAATCTCACGTTAAAAGTAGTGGTGCATTATGGGCAGTTGAGTGTTACCTTAATCCGCAACCATATAAAACTGATGGGGAAAGATGTAATTATTGCGCACCGGTTGTTAAAAAACAATGTGGAGAGCGATGAATACGTACTGCTGTCAGAGGGATTTTTAAAAACGCAAACCGAAGAAGCCATTCGGCAGAGCTTTAGTAGCTGGACCCAGTTACGAACTGGTTCCACCCATTACGAGCACCTCGGCGAAATCCGGTACCAATACGCTTATCTTACTCCCCTACGTTTATTGGTTACCAATCACCGCAGCCTGGATGGTAGTAAAAGATACCCCAACACATTTGCCAGTAGTGTTACCATTAAGGCTCCGGCCCGTTACATACTGCGGATTATTAGTAATTTCCGGTTGAAACCTTCCTGGATGAAAGGTATGACCAACGTGTATTACGATACAACTAAGGCTAACCGCATGGGCATGGCGTATAAATGCAACCTGAACCGCGGCCAGATTGACATTCAAACGGTACAAAGTTTTATCGGCGAAGACCACATTGAATACGTAGAAAAGATTTACAATTTTCGGGTATTCCCCAACGCACTTTTGTTTTTTTACCTGACCGTAGTTGATGCAGAGCATACCTATCTTTCTATCAAATTCCATTACAGCCGGGTAGTAAAAAACCGTTTCTTTTACTTTTACATGCGTCGCCGGATGAGGCTTTTCCTGGGTAAATCGCTGTTAAACTTAAAAAGCCTCTGCGAAAAAATGTACCAGCAAAACCCTCGTTAATAGCTGCCTATATGTAGAGAGCCCCAAGTATCAAGATAGTAGATAGTAGACTTCTACATAGATTAAAATTACTAAACTGCGCGGCTCTTCAATCGAATAAGCCTTACACATGTCCGACTTTTCAATCATTCGTAAATGAATATTTAAACTTTTCTTAACCGATACGATGAAGTAGAAGTGCCACTTATAGTTAAGCAAATAGGAGGTAAATAAGAACTTTTTTAATGAAACTAGGCGTTGATTTAGCAGATACCCACGTTACATAGGGCAGTTGACGCATTATTTTTTAGCTCAAGTCCGTTTATGTAAGCTGGATAGAGTATATTTACGTCCGATTTTTTCTAGCAGGAAAAATTGTTTCTTATTGTTGATTTTGTTTGGATAGAATGGCTGAAAAGCAACAAAGATCTATATATCAAAAGATTGTCAATTTTCTTTGGCGGGGTTTTCTGGTAGGGTTGGTGTTCCTGGTTATTTATGTAGTATTTGTTTCAGTAAATTTTCTGTATTTATTCGGCTCCTCGCCTGGTCTCGAAAACCTGGAAAATCCCAGCAGCGAAATTGCGTCAGAACTATATACCGCCGATGGCTTATTAATTGGTAAGTATTTTACTGAAAACCGTAGCCCGGTATCCTACGGTAAAATCTCACCTATACTCATTAAAACGCTGGTTGCCACCGAAGATGTACGGTTTTACCAACATTCCGGCATCGACGCACGAGCGCTTGGATCTGTTTTTTATTTTACATTGCGTGGGGAAAAACGGGGTGGTAGTACCATTACGCAACAGTTGGCTAAAAATCTGTATAAAACCCGTACCGACGATTCGCGGGGCGCCCTGGGGCATATCCCGGTATTAAATACGCTTATTAGTAAAACCAAGGAGTGGACTTTGGCGGTGCAGCTCGAGCGCAATTATACCAAAGAAGAAATTTTAACCATGTACCTGAATACAGTAGACTTTGGTTCGAATTCTTACGGAATAAAAGTAGCTTCCAAAACATTTTTTAGTACGTCGCCGGATAGTTTAAAGCCCGAAGAGGCGGCCATGATGGTAGGTTTAGTAAATGCACCCTCGCGGTACAGTCCTAAATTTAACCCGAAAAATGCGCTGGCAAAACGAAATTTCGTGATTGATAAAATGGCGAAATACCGCATTGTAACCAAAGCAGCAGCCGATTCTTTAAAAGCTTTACCTATTACCTTAAAATACAAAATAGAAAAACATTACGAAGGACCCGCTACTTATTTTAGAGGCGCCGTAAACGATTTTGTAAAAAAATGGTGCGAAGAAGAAAATAAAAAAGCCGGTTACGAAAAATACGATATTTATACCAGCGGTTTAAAAATTTACACCACCATTGACTCGCGCATGCAGGCTTTAGCGGAGCAAGCGGTAGAAGAAAAAATGCGTGATTTGCAAAAGAAATTTAACCGCCACTGGAAAGGCAAAAATCCTTGGGTAGATGAGAAAGATAATGAAATACCCAATTTTATCGAGACCATTGCGCAACGAACGGAATATTACCACAAGTTAAAACGGCTTTACGGCAAAGATCAGGCAAAAATTAATGAATTGATGAATTCGCCCCGTAAAATGACGGTTTTTACCTGGCAAGGCGAAAAAGATACTACCTTAAGCCCTCTTGATTCTTTACGTTATTATAAGCGTTACCTGCACGCTGGCATGATGACCATGGACCCATTTACCGGACAAATAAAAACCTGGGTAGGAGGAATTAATTTTAAATATTTCAAATACGATCACGTGCGTCAGGCCAAGCGACAGGCGGGTTCTACTTTTAAACCTTTCGTTTACTTAACAGCCCTGGACAACGGTTACACTCCCTGCGACCGCATCCGCGACGAGCGAATTACCATAAAATACGTTGAAAACGGCAAGCCTATGGAGTGGCAGCCCAACAATGTAACCCGATCTTATACCGGTATTAACATGACTTTACGTCAAGCTATGGCCCGCTCCGTAAATTCAGTAACGGCCCAGTTAACAGAGCAGGTAGGTTGGGATAGAGTAGCGCAATACGCACATCGCTTAGGTATTACTACGCCCTTACAATCTGTTCCTTCTATTGGTTTAGGCTCGGGTGGCGATGTATCGGTGTACGACATGGTAAGTGCGTATGCTACCTTCGTGAACAACGGTTTCCGGAGCGACCCTATGTTTGTTACCCGCATCGAAGACCGGAACGGCAACGTAATTCACCAGTTCAGCCCGAAACAAAAAAAGGTAATCAGCGAAGAAACTGCCTTTTTAATGGTGCACATGCTTAAAGGGGGCATGGAAGAACCCGGTGGTACATCGCAGGCTTTATGGGAATACGACCTCTGGAAAAACGGCAACGAAATTGGTGGCAAAACAGGTACTACTTCTAATTATTCCGATGGCTGGTACATGGGCATTACCAAAGATTTAGTTTCGGGAGTATGGGTAGGTGGCGAAGATCGCAGCATCCATTTCCGGACTTCAGCTACCGGCGAAGGCTCTAAAACAGCGCTGCCCATCTTTGGGTTGTTTATGGAAAAGCTCTACAAAGAAAAAGAACTAGGCTATAAAATGGGTCGATTCCCGAAACCAACGGTAAAAATCCGAAAAAATTATTATTGCCCTACTCCGCGTTACTCCGCTCCCAAAACCGATTCTGTTTCTACGGATCAATTATTAGAAAAACTCAACGATAGTTTACCGGATGATATTTAGCTAAGAATAGGTAAATAAGGATAAGTGGTATTAAAGGCCTGAATCAATATGATATTTTGGGCGTTTAGTACCACTTATCTTTATGGCTTTTCTCTTTTTTGTAAGGTAACTACCGTAAACCTGATCCATATTCCTTATTAAGAGTTAAATAGTTATCAGCCCAATTCATCTAAGACAAAACATTTATAATTTTTTATTATATAAATCTTAATTTGAAATAATTGCAAGAATTGGTTGAAAATAGCTTCGAAAATTATTAATTTAATAAAAAAATAATAGTATTTAAGTGCCATATTTTGGCAGAAAAAACGTTATACAAGGGTAGAATGATATAATTGGTTGTAACAGAATTATGCTATGTTTAAGATAAATAAACTATTTTTTTACTTTTTAATATTACTCAGTTTTTACTTTATTAATGGTTCCGTTAGGGCCCAGCGCGTAGATATTCAGGAATGGCCGAAAGGGCGGGTAGTTTTAACTTCCGGCGATACGTTAAGTGGCCCATTAACCTACCATCGTACCGAAGATATTGTGCGGGTTACCTTAAAAGATGGTTCTATTCAGGCCTATGCGCCGGTAAATGTAGTTAGCTTTACTGTTTCAGATGGTCGTTTTTCGCAAACGTTTAAACCCTACATGTGGAACCGGGGTAATGATTACAGCGATTACAAAGCGCCGGCATTTTTTGAACAATTAAACGAAGGCAAATACAGCCTGGTGAAACGTGAAACCATTGTGCGTCGCAACATGAATACGGGGCCCATGTACGCCGGTTATGGACGTTATTACGACCCTTATGGCTATGGCAATTACTCCCGCTACGTAGAACAAGTGCAAGATTTATTTTACTTACATACCCCTGATAACAATATAATTGCTTTACGCCGACCAAAACGCGACCTGGAAGATATTTTCGGAAAGAAAAATAAAGAAATGAAAGCCTTTATTTCGGCTAATAAATTAGATTATGATAATGCCCGCGACTTGGTGGTAATCGTTAGCCACTTTAATCAAATAAGTCAGTAGTAATTTAATTCACCCGTAAAACAAAACAGCCGCTTCGAAAGAGCGGCTGTTTTGTTTTACATATTTCCCTTATCCCCTGAATTTGCCGGAGCTGTGCTATAACCGAACACTAAACCGGACAGTTACGTCCGGAAACGTACAACTTTTTAACTAAAATTCTTCAAAAACAGCTATTGAAAGCCCTTATTTAGTCTTTTATAGTTTTGGCACAACCGTTGCAAAACCTCTAAACGAGATCAATTATTAAAATACCTGATTTTCAAAATAAAAAACGCAAACTAAAGAAATAAAACTATGAAAAAGCTTCTTCTTTCTTTCGTGCTGATTGCTCAATTAGGTTTTGCAATGGCCGACAATAAAACTCCCTTAATGGTGGTGCAAGTTCGGAACAACAATGTAAAAATGTTTCAGCAAGCCGGCACTTCCACCCCCGTTATTGAAACTGTTACTACTGCCGACCGGGTAGAACTCATTCGTAAATGGAACACGCATTGGGCTTTGGTAAAAGTGAATGACAAAGTAGGTTATGTATTATTTTCGGAATTAACTAACCTGAAAGCACAACCCCAATCAAAAGCTCTTGCTACTCGCTAAGGTTCTAATTTAGCCGGAAGGCAAAAACAAAAGGTGAACCCGTAAGTTCACCTTTTGTTTTTTATGGGTATACCTAATTTATTTAGAATAAAGTTGAAGCTATTAAATATTACAAAGCAATAGCTTTATTTATTAGTAGATCTTTAAGGTATACTTTCCCTTAATTTAATTCTTTACATCTTGCTGTTTTTGCCGGCAAACTTCTGGTATTCGGCGTTAATCTGGTCGTCGGTAAGGGTACTACCGGAGTGAACAATCAAGCGGTGGCGGAATGTAATTGATTTACCAGCCGGCAGTTTGTAATTTAGTTCTTCTTTACCGTCGCTCAATGCTTTTTGACCCAGAGGATTTGCGGCGAATAAACCGTAACCACGAGCGTGCCAATAAGTAGGGAAGCCCACATTCTGCGGATTATCGAGCATTACTACGGATACGGGTTCCTGATTGATTTTTCCTGTTAAGTTTACCCATTTACCCCGCGTACCCCATACGGCATCGCCTTCTTTACCTTCAGAACTGCGGTATTTACCCGTTACGCCTTCGTTATTTAACTTTGCTACTGGAGTAGCTTTGCCACTTGCATCAGTAAAAACTTCTGGTTTATCTGACGGATGTTCTAATTCACGAGCCAACCGGAGGCCAATTACTCCTTCTTTGTTATCTTTAAAAGAAACGTCTTCCTGTAAAGCCGTAAGGGTGGTAATCCGGTCGATGTAGCGGTCGTTTCCTTTGCCACTGAATACAAAACGAGTATCCTCACGCAATAAGTTAGTACCATCGGGTTTCTGCCAGTCCATGGTTACGGCAAGTTCGGCCTGGTTTTCCCCGTTTGTCATTTTGGTTACTTTCCGGTGCTTAATGGTACCGTAACTATTTTTCTTATCGGCTTCAATGGCAGTAGAATTATTCCAAAAATCAAGACCATTTACATCGCCGTAGTTAAACCACAAGCCTACGTGGTGCGGATGGTCGACGCGCTCACCTGGACGCGGGTCATAAGGCCAGCCCCGGGTAATGAGTGTTCCTTTAGCGGTGCGTATGGGGTACAAAACCGGCTTCATTAAGTCATCCGGGTAAAAATAAGACGTAAATGGTTGTCCATTTACTAAAACATCTACCCGCTTACTTTTTTCATCGGCTACTAAAGTAAATTTTTGAGCTTTAGATTTCGGCGGATTCTGAGGTTTTAAAATAAAACTAACGCTAACAAGTAAAATGGTAAAGAGCCCGATTGGCAGCAAGGGGAAATATTTTTTTTGCTTCATAATTAGCATACTAGCAGATACAAGGTATTTCAAAACAAAGTATTTTTTTAAGAAAAAGGGATGATAAACTTTCGTATTACCACCCCTTCCCATAATAAGCATCAACAAGAGTTTTATAGCTAATAAATCTTTTAGCTAACGGTTAAATCTTGTTTGGCATCGTCGAAAGTAATTTTTTTACCGGTAGTTAAAGCCGCATAGGTCATTTGGTTGGCTACAGAGTGATTGTAACCGGCCCGCACCGAAGCATTCGGAGTTTTACGGCTGCGTACGCATTCCATCCAATTGCGCATGTGCAAGGAGGTCATTGGGTCGCCACCGGTATTAGCGGCAGTTTCCATTTTAGCGGCATTCGGTAAAGTAAATTCCTGTAAAAGGTTGGCTTTCATACCCATTTCGTCGGCCATTTTCTGCGTTAAACCGCCCTCTGAAGTAATCTTGTTCGTATCCAGGTTCATCATACCGCCATTAGAGTAGTACAATTCTTTCGTACCGCCTGCCCCATTATGGAACCGCGACGAGAATACTACCTGGAAGCCTTTGCTCATATCGTCTTTCGGACCATAATCAAACACAGCAGTCATGGTATCGGCATTTTTGCGGCCATCTTTCCACATGTAAATACCGCCGTTAGCCGATACGCTGCGTGGGTGTTCTAAACCGGTAAACCAATGTACGGTATCAATCTGGTGCGACATCCATTGGCCCGGAATACCAGTTGAATACGGGTAAAATAAACGGAATTCCAAATACTTTCGTGGATCCCAGGCTTCTTTCGGACGGTTCATCAGGAAACGATCCCAATCAGTATCTTCTTTGCGGATTTCTTTGGTAAGCGGTACCCGCCAGCGGCCGGGCTGGTTTACGTTCCAGCACATTTCTACCATGGTAATATCACCAAATTTACCGGACCGGATAAATTCATTAGCGGCAATGTAATTAGGTGCGCTACGGCGTTGCGAACCAATCTGCACAATTCTGTCCGATTCTTCTACGGCTTTTAAAATAGCCCGGGCATCTTCCATACTCTCGGCCATCGGCTTTTCAATGTAGGCATCGCGACCGGCTTTAACGGCCTCCACTCCCATTAAAGCATGCTGAAAATCGGCGGTAGAAATAATAACAGCATCAATATTTTTATTAGCGTATAGCTCATCGTTGTTGCGGTATTTTTTAATTTTCATACCGGCTTTTTCTTTAATATACGCTTCGGCTTCATCGCGGCGGCGGTTCCAGATATCAGAAACAGCTACAAAATCAAAATTTAATTCTTTATGGTGGTCCAGGAAAGAAGGAACCAGGGAGCTTTTAAACCGGTTCGAGAAACCCACAATGCCCACATTTACGCGGTCGTTAGCGCCCATAATGCGGCCGTAACTTTTGGCACTGATGCCCATAGCTGCTACACTTAGGGTGCCTAAAGCAGCTTTTTTAATAAATTCTCGCCGGGAGTTTTCGTTATGATTTTCCATTATTAATTAAAGTTTGATAGCACTATTTAATTATATCTGCTAATTAAAGCGTTCTGATTTTAATATTGCGGTAATACACCGTGTTACCGTGGTCCTGCAATAAAATACGCCCTTGGGCAGCTTCCCCAAAATTAGGATAGTCTTTGTATTTACTTTGCGCTACCAAGGCCCGGTACTCCGGACTGGCCCGGGTGTATTCTACTACTTTGGTGCCGTTGAGCCAGTGTTCTACGAGGTTGTTCTTCGACACAATGCGTACCTGGTTCCATTCGCCAATGGGTTTGGCCTTTTTGTTTTTGGCCGGAATTAAATCGTACAATGAACCAATAGTACGATTTCCGTTTTTACCCATTTTAGCGTCGGGGTGGCGGACATCATCTAAAATCTGATACTCCAGGCCAATAGCTGAGCCCGGATGCGCAGGTTCTTTTTCAGTGACAAAATATTTAACCCCGCTGTTAGCACCTTCGGTTAGTTTAGCTTCAAGGGTTAGTTCAAAATTGCCGTATTGCTGATTTGTTACAATATCACCGCCATTCCGCGATTCAGCGCCATCGGACTGTAAAACGGTTAATTCGCCGTTTTCAATCTGCCACCCTTGCGTCGGGAATGCCTCTTTATGCGCTCCACGCCAACCGTTCGTCGTTTTACCATCAAAGAGCAATTGCCAGCCTTGTTTTTTTTCAGTGGCCGTTAAGGTATTAACCGGCTGATTTTTCGCCACACTTTTACTTGCGCTTTCTTGGGCCAAGCCAGTACCCCAAAAGCTGAGAACAACAAAACCAGTAAGAATACATTTTTCTATTTTTTTCATTATTAATTATTCTATTATACTTAAGCAAATGAAAATCAGATGTTAAACTTTAGCTGATTTTTCAAGTAATTGCGCGTTATCTGGCCACTTTCCAGGGGAGTGCGGTTTTTCTCGGGCACAGCATCCAATTCAATAATGGCGTAACCTTTAAAATTTACTTCTTTTAAAGCGGCAAAAATGCCCGGAAAGTTTACCCGTCCCTGGCCTAATTCCACGAACTGATAAGGTTTGCTGGGGTCAATAGCATTTTTATCGCGTACGTCTTTAATGTGCAAAGCTTTCAGCCGATTTTTGTATTGCCGAATGGCTTTGGCCGGATCGCCGCCTCCTTGCTGGTAATGCGCTACATCTAGCAGCAAACTCACGTATTTAGGGTCAGTATTTTTCAGAATTACGTCTACTTCTTCCGGCGTTTCGCCGAGTTGATGCATGTGGTTGTGGTAAGTAGTTTCGATGCCTAGCGGTTGCGTACGTTTGCCTACTTCGGTTAGCATCTTACCATATTTTACTAAATCTTCTTCGGTAGGAGCCCCGTTTTTTGGCCGCGATGAATTAGTTACCTGAATGTATTTACCGCCCAGGGCTTTCACGAATTTAGCGTGGGTTACGTGCTTGCTGATTTCGGCTTCGTCGTTGCCGGTATTTATATTAGCGTTACCGCTCGAAAACATGGCTAGCTCTAGTTTCGCCTCGTCTAATAGCTTTTTAAGTTCAGCGGGTTTCTGGCCGTATTCCGGATAGGTATTGGCCCGTAACTGAATACCGGTAAAACCTAATTGGGAGATTTCTTTAATGGCTTGTACATCGTTGCCGCCCCAGGTAATAGCCGAGTAACCAAACTTAATTCCGGAAGCCGCTAAAGCCGCTGCGAAAGTTTGAGGTGAGTTAACAATAATGGGAACGGCAACAGTTGCAAAACCAAGATGGCTTATAAATTGACGACGGGTTACTTTTACTGACATGGTATTTAGTTGAACACTTTTAATAATTTATCTAAGAAAAGATTTTAGATAAACTCATAAAAACACAGCCCAATAAGCTTAAAAAATAAAAATTGGGCACTTACGCTTTTTAAACTTATATTATTTTACCTTCCTATCATAGTAAAAAAGTAAGATTTTTTCCGGTAACGTTTCCGTTAATGTTATCGGAATACTAAAACAGAGCCTTTTTTTAAGCAACAGCTCTGTTTTAGTAAAGAAGAGTATTAGATTAATAACCAGGATTTTGCGGGAAAGAAGCCGCTCCTCCTTCAGTCCGGTCAATTTGGTCGTTTGGAATTGGGCGCAGTACATGGAACGGTTGAATATTGGGAGCACCATCCGGATTATATTTTTTAACCCGATCTATTAAGGTACCGGTTCTTACTAAATCAAACCAACGATCCATTTCTCCTAATAACTCGCGGGCCCGCTCATCTAAAATAAAATCTATGTTGAGTTGGTCAGCTGTTATTTCCATGGCTGTTTCTTTACCGGGCAAAGCTGCCCGGCGCCGCACTGCGTTTATATATTGTACCGCTTCTTCAATATTTCCAACTTTATACAAAGCTTCGGCGGCAATAAGATACGTTTCTGCTAAACGGGCCACCATAAAATCGCGGGAACCGGGTTCATGCTGTATGGAAGGCCGAAGGGGATCTAAAAATTTACTTAATGAAGGAAAATAACGGTAATTACCCGGAGCTAATACGGCCGTCCGATCAATAATTTCATAATTTTTAGTTGCTTTTACTTCTGCGGGAACATCATAAGGTGCTACCCAAATAGCTGTATCGCCCAGTTTCATACCAGGAGCTAGAGTAGCCGGATTATTGGCGTAAAACACTTGCTTAAAGGAGCCGTCGTAGCGCGAATCTTTGGTGCGATCGAATAAGTCGAGCGTATACAAAGTAGGCTTAAATCGCTTAAACGGACGACCATTGGCGATATCGCGCATTGTTCCTTTATGGCCGGCATCGTATTCCATTAAAAAGTAAAGGTGCCCACTATTACCCGTACTATTTGTTATTAAATCCTGGGTATATTGCACCGACCATACCACTTCGGAGTGCTGCTGGTTGCCCTGATCAAACACCGAAGCAAACCTGGGCAATAAAGCAAAATCATAGTTAGAAATTACTCCTTTGGCCAGATCTGCTGCCCGTTGGTTATCGTCTGGTTTAGCGGCCTCCGGAATACTTGCCCGGGTTAAAAGCACTTTAGCTAATAAGTGTTCCGCAGCGGGTTTAGTAGCCCGCCCGTAATCGTTTTGTTTTGCTGGTAATACGGCAATGGCACTTTCCAGGTCAGAGACAATAACATCGTACACATCTTTTACCGGCGACCGGCTGGCGGTGATCTGTACGTCGGTAGTTTCTTTAAGAGCCAAATGCAATGGTCCGTAGGTTTGTACCAGCACAAAATAATACTGCGCTCGCAAAAATCTAGCCTCTGCTACCCGAATGCCTTTTAGGGTTTCATCTAATTGAATGGTAGGAGCCCGATCAATTACTGTATTAGTAGTGTTAATAGCCCGGTAAAAATCATTCCAGAGATCCCGGATATAATCTACCTGCGCATTTAAATTAGGAGTATAATCGTTTACGAATTTATAATCGCCGTCGGCACCTTTGGTATAGGTATCGGTACCAAAAACCGTGAGCGTAAAACCGCGCTGGGTTCCGTACCAGGTCCGTAAGGGTTCGTACGATGCTTTTACTGCGTCTTCGAAACCCGTAGCGGTTGCATAATACTCCGGAGTAACACTGGATACTACTTTTTCGTCCAGAACATCCTTACAAGCTTGACTAAAAAAAGCCAGACTGCCTATTAGTAATAATATCTTCTTCATAAAATAAATGCTTTCTTTTAATTAAAACTTAGCGTTTAATCCAAACATAATCAGTCGGGCAGACGGCGTTCCGATGCTAATTAAGTTTGATTGTTCCCGGTCGTTGTTGCGCCCCCGGGCTTGTTCCGGATCCAGGTTATTGCCGTAATTGGAGAAAATAAAAGGATTTTGCGCACTGGCATAAACCCGTAAAGAGGCCATTTTTAATTTATTACTAATAGCCGTTGGAATGTTATATCCTAAACTAATATTTCTAATTTTAGTGAAAGAGCCGTCGAAATAAGACATAGTAGTGTTATACAATGGACGCTCCTGGTTCTGGTTTGGCCGTGGATAAGCATTGGTTGGGTTATTGGGGGTCCAGTAGTCTACGTCCATATTATTATAACGGCCCGCTAAAAAATTCAGGTTATTGTACAAATCGCTCTGAATCATACTTCCCTGGCGGGTGAAAATAAAGAAGGAGAAGTCAATGCCTTTATAGCTGAAACGGTTGGTAATACCGCCGGACCAGTCCGGAATATCAGAGCCTAATATTACCCGGTCTAAAGCATTAATGGCACCATCGTTATTCAGGTCTTTTACTTTTATTTCACCGGGCGCCTGCTTGTATAGTAAAGCCTGGTCTTTCTCAGCCGTTTGCCAGATTCCTAATTTCTCATAATCATAATAAACGGTTAAGGGTTGGCCAATAAAGTACAAACTTCCTACATCGTCTTTCTTCCCGTTATAAATTTCTACAATTTGCTCTTTGTTCGAGTTAAAATTAATATCAGTAGTCCATTTAAAACCATTTCCTCCCATATCCACATTTACCGTGGAAACAGCTATCTCCAAGCCAGAATTTTTGCTTTTTCCTACATTTTGCAAAACACTGCCATAGCCACTGGTAAAGGGCAGGTTTCTGGGCATTAATAAATCGAAGGTATTCTGCTGGTACACTTCCACTGAACCGGAAATCCGGTTATTGATAAATCCAAAATCTAAGCCCACGTTAGTGGTAGCCGTAGTTTCCCAGCGTAAATCCGGATTTACTAAAGTCCGGGGAGAATATCCAAATGCTCCGGTAGTTCCAAAAGCATACGTAGTCCGGTTTAAAGAACCTTGGGTAGCGTAAGCGCCTATGCCCTGGTTACCGGTAAGACCATAGCTAGCTCTTAATTTTAAATTATCGATAAAGGCAATACTCTTTATAAAAGGCTCTTCGCTAATACGCCAGCCAATGGCTGCTGAAGGGAAAAAACCATATTTCTTGGTATCGCCGAATAATCCAGTTTCACCGGCAAATTTAGACGAACCATCAATCCGGGTGGTTAACGTTAAAAGGTATTTATCCCTAAAACCGTAATTAACCCGACCCATGTAAGACAATAAACCACTTTCGTTTAAGTCACTGTCTATCCCTTCAATATTTGGTGCATGTGATAATTTATAAAATAATTGCCTGGCAGAAGTTAAACCACTTGCCTTGATTTGATAAAATTCACGACGCTCTTTTTGAATAGAAAATAAGCCGGTAATATTTAAATCATGCACCTCATTAAACTTCTTACTATAGTTCAGGATATTTTCCAGAGTATAAGAGAATAAATAATTATTATCGTTCTGGGCAAAAGGAGTTCCGCCCGAACGAGCATTAGTAAGGCTGGCTATAAACTGGCCGCTACGCCGCGAAGAATAATCTGGCCCGAAGTTTAAGCGGTAAGATAAGCCCTTTGCAATTTGGTATTCGGCAAATAAGCTGGTAAAAATACGGCCCCGCCGGTTTTCATTAACTACGGCATTGGGTACTACTTCTAACAAAGGGTTGGTCTGAGCGCCATCCGTGGTATTCCGAAAAAGCAGGTTGCCGTTGGCATCGTAAGGCGAACCTAATGGATTTTCCCGTAACGTAACGCCAAAAGGATTAGGCCCAATATTCAGCTTACCCAAACTTCCCATCATGGTTACCCCAAATTTTAATTTATCGGTAATCTGTTGGTCCAGGGAAATCCGGATGTTATCGCGGGTAAAATCCTGGCCAATCGTTACTCCTTTTTCAAAGAAATGATTAAAAGAAACCGAATAGCGGGTTTTTTCGGTACCGCCCGATATGCCTAATTGATGGCTTTGCTGCGTACCCGTACGTGTAATGTAATCCTGGTAATTAGTAGAACGGCCCGAAGCAATACCTTCTAATTCCACGGCATCAAATATAAGTTTATCCGCGGCAGGATCTGTAGGTCCGGCCGGGTACCTTCCAACTGTCCGGCGCGATTCGCGTTTGTATTCGGCAAACTCTGGCCCGTTCATTACATCGTACTGGTTAATAATTTTATTTACCCCAAAATACCCATCGTAGGAAATGCTTATTTTCCCGGGCGCTCCTCTCTTGGTTGTAACAATTACTACCCCGTTGGCCCCCCTGGACCCGTAAATGGCCGTAGAAGAAGCATCTTTTAAAACTTCCATTGATTCAATATCCTGCGGATTTATGTCGTTGATGTCGCCTGAAAGCGGAATACCATCTACCACAAAAAGCGGATCGTTACCGGCATTAAAAGAACGCCGTCCCCGGATACGCACGTTTACGCCTCCTCCCGGACTGCTTCCCTGGCTTAAAACTTCTACCCCGGCTGCTCTCCCCTGCAAAGCTTGCTGCGGATTGGTAATAGGCAGTTCCGATATTTCTTTGGAGGACACAGAAGAAATTGCCCCAGTTACCTGGCTTTTCTTTTGCGTACCGTAACCTACTACTACTACTTCCTGCAAAGCTTTGGTATCATCGGTCATCGAAATGTTTACGGCACCAGGCCCATTTATTTGTTTTTCCTGAGTGGTGTACCCAATAAAAGAAAACACCAGGGTAACTGGTTTTTCGGGTATAGCCAATGAATAAGTTCCATCGGGAGCAGTGGTTGCCCCCAGAGTGGTACCTTTTACTAAAACAGTTACCCCCGGTAGAGGTTCGTTGTTAGCAGTGGTAACCTTACCAGTTATCTGCCAATCAAATACTACTCCCTTTATACCAACCTTAGAAGATGCAAGCTTAAAAGAGTACGAATGCGGCTCTGACCTTGGTGCCGCATGAGCCTTAAAAAAAGCGGTAGCGCTTATTAATAAAATACAAATTTTTAAGTTGTTCCAAAGAGTAAAACTTTTCATATAAGCAACTATTAAAATTATAAAGTTTCTAAAAATAGCGGATTGCAAGAAATTAAATTAAACCCAGCATTAAAAAGCAAGCGATTAACCTAATTAACAGATTAATAAAACAAATAAGAATAAACCCTATGTTTTATTAGGAAATATATAATATGGAAGCTTTAATAAATTCTAAAATTGTTTAATCTTAAAATTTATAGTGTTTGCACCTTAACGCAGGCGGCTCTAACGTAAATAGTGTTTTTAGAGCAAGGATTCAACAATCATACAAAATTTAAAAACAAATAACAAGCAAGTAAATACTGAAAAAATAACATTTATACACGCAAACGTTTCCGATAACGTTCTCAACAAAAAGTATTTTGTTAAGCTCAAAAAAATTGGAGATTCTTCTGGAAAATTATGGCAAAGCTTAGAGCATTAAATTAATATTTCAGCTTTTGGATCGTAAAAACTGGTTTAACCCGGAAAGGTGAAGCAGCATGAAATAACTACAATTAAAAAATCAAGAAAGAGGTAACAGGCAGGAAGAAAATGGGGAATTACAATATCTATTCTGTACCAATGCCACCTTTTGGCGAAAAGCTTTATGAATAAGTAAAAGAATTGGGATACTCCTATCGGCAGAACGGAGAATAGATGCAAGAACTTGTTTTAATAACGAATTACTAATTCTTCCGGTGATTCTGTGCCTACTTCCGGAATAAAATAACCTCCAATTACAATACCTGTTTGAGGTTTACCAGTAAAACAATTACCAACTACGTCCGTCAGGGTAGGGGCAATTGCAGAAGGACCAGAATGGTTATTCTGTTTTATAGGCCGAAAATCGCGGAAAATAAAAGTTTTACATACATCGTAAACTTTTAAACACGAAAATTTAATCATATAGTATTCCTGTTCGCTCGATAATTAAGTAGTTTCTCAATTTTACCATACAATAGTAACTGTTATTCTATGTTTTAAAAAAGAAAATTCGCTACGCTGAGTAACATGAATATACAACACGAATTTTGTTTAGCATTATTCTTTATTACTACTAAACAATATAACCTATTATACAATTACAAAATACAACTAATTGATTACTATTGATTTATATATAAATATAAATTAAAAAGTTGTGTTACTTACTCTTGATAATAATAAGTAAGTAATCAGTATTTACAGCAAAAAAGCCGTATTTATAACATAATTTAGTTATTTCGGGCAGGATCTATCTTTACCAACATGCGTTGCGCCAGTACCTGCAAAGAAAGAATAGTACTACATAAGGTAAGTGCCGGAAAAAACAATAACCACCAGGCTTGGTAATTAGCCTGAATTCCCTTCATCATTCTTCCCCAACTAGCAATATCGGCCGGTACACCTATGTTTAAAAAAGACAAAGTGGCTTCCAGGCTCATCAAACTACCTAAACCAAAAGCTACTGCTACAATAACCGGGGGCAAGGCATTTGGTAAGGCTTCCCGGAAAAGAATACGTTTTTCAGATAACCCTACTGCTCGGGCAGCCTGAACATAAGGCAATTCTCTTATTTGCAAAAGCTCGCTTCGCACTAAACGGGCAATACTGGTCCAATATGTAAGAGTAGCCAGTAAAACAATATTCATCAGGGCAGGTTGGGCAAAAGCCGCCAAACACATCACTAACAACAATCGCGGAACTGATCCTATAATTTCAATCAGCTTAAGGATAAGCTGATCTACGGGTAAATTTACTTTTTTCTGCAGACCAAACCTTTTTAATACTTTTACCATTAACCAACCTAAAATACTGATTGTACTAAAAATTAGCAGTAAGTATCCGAATTGCTTTAAAATTGCTCCTGAACCTGTTTGGAAGGCGTGCATCCAACTAAGTTGCTGAATGTAAAAGCCATAATAAATACCTGCTAAGAGTACAAGTACACTAACTGCCAACGAAACCAAAGAAACTTGAAAACCGGTATTTCCCCAGAAACCGGCCAAACTACCCAATGCTATTCCAATAATTGTGGCGAGCAACATAGCGGGTACACTCACGAGTAAAGCGGTTTGAGCCCCAGTTACCAGATTAGCCAGAACATCGCGTCCTAATAAATCGGTGCCCAGCCAATTAATTGCTTCGTTATTTAAAATTGTAGAAAAGCTGAAAGGAGGAGTATTGGCTTGTGCTAAGTTTATTTTATTAGGATCTGGTAGCCAGCCAGATTGAGGACCGACTAAGCCAATCAGTAAAAAAATAAATAAGTATCCAGCGGCGAGTTTCTCTTGCCAGCGCCAGTTTGCTCCTCTCCTACGCGTTGCATTTTCTTCAATCATGCCTGTACCCTTATGCGTGGGTCGGCCAGAAAATAGAATACATCTGCCAGAATGTGTGCTCCTATCTTTATTAAGCCCAGATAAAGTACTATACCCGTTAATACCGGAAAATCGCGGGCCTGCACCGTTCCAACCAGTAAAAGCCCCATACCCGGTATAGAATAAATATTTTCTATTACGGCGGCTCCCGTAATTACTGCTGGCAGAAAGCCGGTAAAAAGCGTAATAACAGGTAACAAAGCATTGCGCAACACGTGCCGCCTTAACACTACTCGTTCTGATAGCCCTTTTGCCCTTGCCGTTAGAATAAAATCCCGTTGCTGTAAATGCTGCACAGCCTGGTATATTTGACCTGTTACGTAAGGCAAACTAGCTAGGGTTAAGCTCATTACCGGTAGAATAAAATAAGGTAGTTGATAGATCCAGGCAACAATCTTTGGTATTCCAGCCGCGAGATTTCTTCCAGAACCATAAGTTGGAAAAAGAGGAAGATAAGCGGAACTGGCAAAAAAAGTAAGTAAAACCAAAGCAATTATAAAAAGCGGCACGCTATCTAAAGCGTATAAAATAGTTAAGAAAACCGAACGCCATTTAAACTGACTAGCTTTACTTAACCAAATACTTAATTCAAAAGCCAGAAAAAATATTAAGCCTAAACTTAAAACAGTAATAAAAAAAGTATTAGTAAATGCTTCGGCAATTTTTTCATTCACGGGAACCTGGTCGCGGCAGGAAACTCCTAAATCGCCGAGAATAAAATTTTTGAGCCAAGCATGATATTGATTTTTGGTGCCGTGCCAAGTAAAAGCCGGCAATAAATGACTGGCTGGCTGCGCTTGCTGCTGAATAATTTTTACTTGTTGCTGCCCTAATTTAACTTGGGAAATAAAATAAATGGGTAACAACTGGCGCCTTGCCTCTTGCTCCACATTTACTAAAGTTTGCCTTATTTGATTTGCACCTGTTAATTTAAAAACAGATTCGAGCTGTTGCGTAAGATGCTGCTTACCAGGTATTGCTAATTGCGGTATCTGTGACAACTGCTTTTCTAAAGCTGCAAGCGTGTGGTAAAAAGTAGCTATTGCCGGCCAATTACCGTAGGTTAAAATTAAAGATTTTAGAAACAAACGGTGGGTTTCTGGTTGTACCCGGTATAAAGTATCGGGTTCGGCCTGAGAACGGATAGAAAAATAAAAAAGAGGAACAATGGGTTCCGGATTATTAGTGCGACCGGGAGATTCTACCTGATCAAGTGTTTGGCCAATTTCTCCTTGTTGCCAATCCTGACAAGTACCCGGAACCACTTTACTTAATATAAAAACTAAAGAACAAATTATCCAGAGAGTAGGCAGTACCAGTAGCAAGCGTTTAAGTACATACCGCAGCATCACTTAATTATTCTTTAAATTAAAGGCACTAATATCATAGCCGGGTTTAATTGAAGAGATTTTTAAATTTGTATAATTTTTATGAATGGCAAGCCGATCAATATTAAAGTAAAGAAAAATAAGATTACTTTCTTCGTGCATTACTTCCTGAAATTTGCGAAGTAACCTTGCCCGTTGCGAAATATCGGTGGTTTGTACAATATCCTCAATTAACGCATCACTTTGCTTTGTACCAAAACCAGTAAAATTTGCTCCTCCCGCAGCAGCGCTCTCAGAATGCAGAATGGGTTTATAATTAATTATTCCTGGGTTTCCGGTAGCGTTGCGAATCGTTACTTCAAAATCTTGTTCCCTTAACTTATTACTTAATAAAACGCTTTCTATAGGTTCAATAGTTACCGGGATGCGAATTTTAGAGGCAGCTTCCTGAAAAATAGCAGCAATATTCTCAAACTCAGGATTACCAACTTTATAATTAAATTTAATAGTTAAGGGAATTACCTGTCCATTTACCTGTTTTTGCCAGCCGTTATTATTCTGTTGCCAACCGGCCATTTGCAGCAAACGTTCTGCTTCCCGTAAATTAAAGAGATACGGCTGAATGCTATCGTTATAAAAATGCTTGTCTATGGGATTTACGATGCCTACGGTGGGTCTGGCAAAGTTATGTTGGGTTACTTTAATTATCTTAGGAATATCCAATAAATGGGCGAGTGCTTGTCGCGTGTGCTTATCCGCAAACTTCTTGCTTTTGCCGTTTATTCCAATATAGGTAAAATCGTAAGTGGCGGGGGTAAAAAGAGCATATCTTTCTAAAAAAGATTTATCTCGTTGTAATTGCACAAAATTGTTAGGGGGTATGCCGGAATAAACATCTAATTGCTCATTATTTAAAGCCAAAAGTGCGGTGTAGCTTTCCGGAATAATCTGAAAATTGATAGAAGCCGGCTGCGCCGTAATGTAAGATGGTTGAGGTTTCAGGCGAGTTGCCCACCAATCTTTTTTTTGTTTTAGTTGTACGTATTGTCCGGTTTTCCAATCAACTAGTTCGTAGCCACCACTGCCTTTTAAAAAATCTTTATTGCGGGTAAACCGGGCACTGTTAAACCAATCTGCAAAGGCCTTTATTTTAGTATTTTGGCTAAGCGAATCATAACCATTTACTAAATTATGCACGGAAAATCCCGCTAAAAGGCGTTCCGGATCAACCAGGTGAGCAGGCAGAATGGCAAAATCACCGGTTTCCCAACCCATTTCGGGCACAAACCCTTTACATTCAATGGTAAACCTTCGCGGATCACGCGGGTCTAGCTTTATATCCTGAATATAATCCAGGCCTATCCGTAATTTACTATTTTTTACCAGCGGAGCTTTAATAACTTTTAACGTAAAAGCTACATCTTGGGCAGTAATTGGTTTCTGATCGTCCCAAACAGCTTCTTTACGCAACTGGTAAGTAAAGTACGATTTATCTTTTTCTTGCAGTACCGCTGGTAGCTGTTCTACCAATAATGGTTTTAATTGCTGGTCTTGTAAATCTATCGTTAAAAGCGACTGGTACAGTAGTGCAATAATCTGCCCTGCATTCATCGAATGAAAGGCAATCGGGTTTAAAGTTTCCGGATCCGCCGCCGCTCTAACCACTACCTCTCCCTTATTACCCGAAGGTTGGCAAGCGTTAACAAACAACAAAAGTAGTAGAAAGAAGAAAAGCTTCTTTAGGCTCATTGGATAATACTATTAACTTATTTGAAGTTAAACAAAACTAAAACAAGTTAACAACAAATCTACTACTTAGCGTAAAATATAAGCTTATTTAGCAAGTAAGCCCTGTTTATGAGTACCAGATGCCGTACCTTTGACAAGGTACTTTTAGTTTCTGTCGTCCCAGCCGGAAGTACCAATACTTGTAGAAACAGTAGGGGGAGTAGAAGCTTTAACAGTAGTGCTACTAGGTGATGTTGTTGTTGTTGTTGTTACAGTTGGAGCAGTGCCACTAGTTATTACAGAAATTTGAAAGAAGGCGGCGATAAGTAATTCTAACATGATTTTATGGCTTTAAATTGTTATACAAGTTGGTTATTTTGTTGAAACAAATTTGGCACATAAAATAGGACTAGAAAAGGAAAAAGTGCCATTAAAGGTAACAATTAAAATTCCGGGGAAGTATATAAATAAACACATATAATTATTTATATATCTTTGTTTGGAATAAATGGCCTAAGGTTGCTTTATTGAGATTTTGCTAATAATTTTGATAGAAGTAACAAAATACTGATAATTATACTATACAAATATCTTTCTATATATTTAGATTAGAAAGGAATATTTACAGCAAAAAGTAACGCCACTTTTTTGAAGCTTATAAATCATTTACTATTATAGATATTGATTTAAATGTACTCTTGAGCAGTTTTTAGGATGGATGATTTGCGCAAATTAGTTAGAATAGTAACAAATAGAGGGCAAAAAAATTTCCCTCTATTAGAATTAAAAAATAAATCTACGAACAAAGAGGTAGACTTATTTAATAAAATTAAATCGGGTCAGTGCGAAACCGATCAGCAAGCTGCTGCCTTAATGTATAAATCGAAACCCAATGACCCTCGCATAAAGATGCTAAAATCCAGACTGCGTAAAAAATTATTAAATCATTTATTTTTCTTAGATTTTACAGATCAAAGCCTTAAAATCTCACATCGCTACGAACAGCAAAGCCTTACTTTATTGTACCAGGCCCGGACTTTAATGAACGAAGGCGAAAACGCTACTTCTGCTGGTCTTTTACGCACGGCCCTGGATTTTGCGCAAGAAGCTGAATTTACTCAAATTGTAATTGACTGCTACCAGTTATTACTAGAAAATTACTCGTTAAGTGCCTCTAATAAAGATTTTTATAAAACCAAAAATATTCTAGCTAAGTACCGAGCTATAGCTGCATTAGAGCAAGAAGCCGCTGACTTGTATTATACCTCCCGTTTAGAATTAAATAAATCGGTTTCGGCTAAAAATAAGTACTTAGAGAAATTAAAAGTTGTTGTACAGAAATTAGAAGAGCTCTGGAAAAAAACGCACTCGGCTACTATTTTTGATTATTATTACAAACTCAATATTTCTTTACACGAACTAACCGGCAACTTTGCCGAAATTCTTAAAACTACTGCCCTTTCCGAAGAGCTATTGCAAAAAGGCAAGATTAACAAAAAACGTTTCGACGACCGCTACAATAAGTTTATTAACGTGTATGCCTATTTACGGGTAAAGGAGTACGAAAAAGGGCTTCAAGCGGCTGCCTCATTTGTTCAGGTTTTTAACCGCTCTACCAATAATTGGTTTGCCTTTATGGAAAACTACTTTTTGCTGGCCATGCATGCCGGTGTGTACGAGCAAGCCTCTAAGCTGTACGCCGAAGTAATGCGAAATACTTTTTACAAAAAAATCTCCCGTTCGGCGCAGGAGCGCTGGTCGTTGTATGGCACTTATCTTTATTTTGTAAATCCCTCGGACGAAGTTTTAAAACAATCTAATTACCGTAAGTTAATTTCGCAGGTACCAGAATACAGTAAGGATAAACAAGGTTTTAATGTGGCTATTTTAATTTTGCAGTATATGTATTTCGTGCGGGCTCAGGATATCGATGCATTAGGCTACCGGATTGAATCGCTGAAAAAGTACGCCGGACGCCACTTAACGCACCAGCTTAGTAAACGAAACTTATTACTTTTTAAAATGCTGATGCTGCTGGTTAAAGAAGATTTGGATTACACGCAGTCCAAAAAGAAAGGAGAGACCTTATTGCAACGCCTCAAAACCACACCTGTTCCCGGCGATGCTTACGCTGAAATTGAGATTATTCCTTACGAACATCTTTGGACCTTAATTCTAGAAATGTTAAAGGAATAATCCTAAAGTTACCGGCTAAGCCATTGTACCATTTTAACGTGTGTCCGAGGTAAGCACCTATCTACGCAAAGGATAATTAATTGCACTAGCCAGAAAGGTAAAGTTCTATTTATCCTGTTATTACTGTCTATTTGAGTCAATCAGGAGGGGTTTCCTGCTTTAATTTATAATTATCTTTATCTCGGCACGCAAATTATTCTAGTTACTGTTTAACGAGCTCTTACCGGCATTTACTAAGGCTTCCATTTTAGGTTTCCCAATTACTTTATAGGGTCCTTGACCTTTTAGAATAGCCACGTATTTGTTTTTATCCGTAAGTACTTTTATAGCTTCTTTTACATCTACGTCGGTTTTAAACGAAGTCTCCAAACGACCTTTCTGAAAATAATAACGCGATACAATTTCACTTTCTAAAATCTCTTTTATTTCATCCTGACAGCGGCTTAAATCATCTTTTTTGTTTTGTACCAGCTTATTTTTCAGGGCATTGTATTCTAGTTTAATATCCTCAAAATACTTTTCCTTTTCGGCAATACTTTTTAACTCTTCCAGGTTCTTCTCACTCTTGGTAGTGTAGTTGTAATCTTTATCAGACAAGTATTTAGTAAATTCCTGGAAATCCGTATCGCTCAGATTAAAGGAACGAGCCGAAGGGATGGACGCATGGGTCATGCGGTAACGGGTGGCAAAATCAAAGTGTAAAGATTTGCTGATGATACTATAAGCAATGTTGTGGTAGCTTTTCTCTTTAGTAACTAAATCGGGGTAAATGCCATTGCCATCGTAAACAGATCGGCCGTTGGTGGTTTTATACTCCGCCATTAACGAATCGGATACTCTTCGAACGCTGCCGTCCGGGTTACGGTGTGCGTAATCCAAGGCCTGAATGCATCGGCCGCTGGGTGTATAGTATTTAGCAACCGTTACTTTTAACAACGAATTATAAGGCAGATTAATAGTTTGCTGCACCAGTCCTTTCCCAAAAGTACGGTTTCCGATAATAGTACCCCGATCCAGATCCTGAATAGCACCCGCTACAATCTCCGAAGCAGAGGCAGAACCCCGATCAACCAATACTACTAATGGAATAAGCGGATCTACCGGCGCTAAGGTGGCCTTGTACACCATGTCTTTGTCTTTTATTTTTGCTTTTTGCGTAACTATTTTATTGCCTTTTTCTACAAACAAGTTCACAATATCTACCGATTCCTGCACGATACCACCGCCATTACCGCGTAAATCCAAAACCAATGCATTTATCCGGTGTTGCCGCTTCAGATTTAATAAAGATTGTTTTACCTCCTGGGCAGAGTTCTCCAGGAACTTATCGAGTTTAATGTAACCAATGCTGTCTTGCAGCAAGCCCGTATAGGATACATTATTAAAAGTAATTACTTCGCGTAAAACTGTTTTTTCTAAAGGTTGTTTCTCGCCGTAGCGCTTTATGGCAAGTTTAACCGGAGCATCTTTTTGCCCTTTTAACATTTCGCTCACCGAACTACTTCCCCGCCCTTTTACAGATATACCGTTAACTGACAAAATCTCATCACCAGCCCGGATATCTGCCCGTTGCGCTGAAAAGCCTTCGTATGGTTCCGATACTATAATTTTATCTTTCCGGGTAAACACTGAAATTCCAATACCCGCGTATTGCTTACTCACGTAATTCATTTTAAAATCTTCGATATCAGATTCGGGAATGTATTCGGTGTAAGGGTCAAGGGAGCCGAGCATGGCATCAATGCCTTCGCGTACCAAGTCAGCGGGGCTAACTTCGTCTACGTAATGGCTGTTTAACTGCCGGTAGATAGAAGCAAACGTATCCAGGTTTTTGGCTATTTCGAAGTAACGGTCGGTAAACCCAAAAGAAAAAGCAAGTAAGAATAAGAGCAGATAGCTATAAATTACCTTGTGGTACGAAGAGAATAAATATTTTTTCATAACCCGAACAAATGCCGCAACATAAAAGAAACAACCTGGTGTAAAAAGTAATATTGTACAGAAAAAATTAGGTAAAACAGCCCCGCTTAAAATTACACGAATTTGTTTTAAAGTGTCATTCTTACCTTTATTTACTTACAACTATCTTTCTTTATAGACACACAATTGCGTTTTTTATACCCTACTCGCCGAACATTTTTTTACAGATTACAAATAAATAGCAGATGGACTGGAACAGCAAGATACCCGAATAAGGATATAAAGCGGTTAAACGAACATTGAAAACAAACTTGACAAAGCCGTAACTTAACCTGCAACCGTGGTTAGTTCTTCCAGCTTATACCCAACCCCGTGAATGGTAGAAATCCGCAGCGATGAGTCGGGACGCAGGTATTTGCGTAGTTTAGAAATAAAAACATCCATGCTCCGGGCCACAAAATAGCCGTTGTCTTCCCAAATGGTTTTTAAAATAAGCTCGCGTTTTACAATGGTGTTTAACTCTAAACATAACATCCGGAGCACATCAGCTTCTTTTTGCGTGAGCTGTTGTTTTTTATCTTGCACCCACAACAAAAGGTTAGGGTAATCGAGCTGACTTTTGCCGAAAGCTATAGTTGTTTTTGGGCTAGGTTTAGCAGTACTTTGGGTAGTGCGTTTTAAAATTGCTTTCAGGCGCAGGTTTAACTCTTCCAGGCGAAAAGGTTTGGTAAGGTAATCATCGGCACCTAAGCGCAAACCGTGAATCCGGTCGTCGGGCTGGGCTTTAGCCGTCAGAAAAATGAAAGGAATAAAAGCATTCTTTTTACGAATTTCCTCGGCCAGGGTAAAACCATCCAGTACGGGCAACATTACATCCAGAATACACAAGTCAAAAGTTTGTTGCGCAAATACCTGCAATCCGGTAAGGCCATCGGCACATAACTGCACTGTATAGCCTTCGTTTTCCAGGTTATCCTGTACCAGAAAGCCTAGGTTTTCGTCGTCTTCTACGAGTAAAATGCGTATCACTTTTATTAAGCTTTGCTTAAATATTGACTCTTTGATTTCTATTGTAGTAGAAACCTAAATTACCTTTACTATATTCCTAGACACCAACAAATTGACAAATTTACTATTTACCTTAAGCGCGAAACGGTAAATACACTTCAAAGCAGCTGCCTTGGTTCTCCTGACTTTTTACTCGAACAGAACCTTGGTGTGCCTGAATAATATTTTTAACGTAGCTTAACCCAAGCCCAAAACCCCGCACATTGTGAATATTACCGCTAGGCACCCGGTAAAACGTGTCGAAAATAAATTGTTGTACTTCTTTCCGGATTCCCTGGCCCTTATCGGCAATAGAAATTAAAATGCCCTGTTGGTAGTTGCGCGTCGAGATTTGGATATTAGGTGTTTGCGGCGAATATTTTTCGGCGTTGTCGAGTAAGTTATACAAAGCATTAGTCAGATGCAGGCTATCGGCTTCAATGGTTGCTTTTTCGGCGTTTAAACAGCAGGTAACCTGGCCCGAGCGTTTCTGTAACCGCAGGCTAAGCCGTTGCAAACTATCTTGGAGCAGTTGGTGTACATTAATGCTGGTTTTATTAAGGCTCATAGCTTTTCTTTCTAACTCGGCCATTTGCAACACCTGCTCTACCTGTGATTTTAACCGCTCGTTCTCCTGAAAAATAATCTGGTGATAACGTTGCGCTTTAGCAGCTGATAAATTAGAGTCGACGTTTTTTAAAATCTCGCTGGCAATAGCAATATTAGTAATGGGTGTTTGCAGTTCATGGGTCATGTTATTAATAAAATCTGCTTTTAGCTCAGATAACCGTTTTTCCTGCAAAATAGAATGGAGAGTATACGCAAAAAACACAATTACTATTAGTAAAGCCAAAGTAGAGTAAAGCCAGAGCTGCATTTCGCTGAGAATATGCGTGGTTTTAGTGGGGAAAGCCACCACAAAATTATAATGACCACTTGGTGCGGTTTGAATAGTAACTTCTTGATAATTTGCAACTTGCTTCAGTTTTAAAGTTGCCGGTACATAATTTCCAAAAACCAGTGTGTCATCTTCGGCATTTAAAATGCCATATTCATAAGGAATACTTAAATGCCGGCGGGCAAATTCCTGGCGCAGTAAAGTATCTAGTTCCTGGGCTTTTACCGGCGCATTTACTTCGGCCAGAAAAAAACTGGAAGTTAGTTGCTTAATTGGTTTAACTGTTATTACCGGATTTAATTGCTGCACTGTTTGGCTCATGGCCACCTGCACTGCCAGATTAAACTCCTTTTCTTCGGATTTAAAAGCTTTATTCAACCACAGTAACTGCACAGTTAGCAAGCCTCCTAAAGCTACTGTAGCCAGTACAATAATTATTCTGATTTTTCTGCGGCTCATAGTTTTAATCTTTTCTTTTCCGGAGCTTAAGTATTTAATTCAAAACGTTTCAATTTACAATATAAATAAACCATTGCGTTAACAGGCAATAAACTGCTTTATCAAGCTAGTTACTTTTCTAAAAAGCAGTGCGTTAACTCCATTTACTATCAAAAATAAGCTATTAAATCAGATTCCGGTTTTTTTTAACATTTCATTAACATCTTTTTACAAATCATTAACCAGGGTGCTTGCTTTTGCCGGGTATGTTTGCTGATACAACACAAACTTTGAAGTACATGCAACCGGCAGTTTTATTTAGCAAACGTAATTACCTGATTTTACTATTTGGACTGAGTATTCTGGTTATAGGCTTTATACTTATGTGTCTAGATGATAAACCTTATGGCTTTGGAGTGTTAGGGCTAACTGTTGGTCCGGCTTTAGTTGTAATTGGTTTATTAATTCCGTTCGGCTCTATTTTGCTTAAAAATAGTAATGACGGTAAGACTACCCCCATACCCAAGTTTGATAAGATTAATAATTGGATTGGTTGGCTCGTGTGTATCTTCAGTTTGGGCGTTTACTTAATTACCTTAGAACCTACTGCCAGCTTTTGGGACTGTGGCGAGTTTATTGCCGCAGCTTATAAATTGCAGGTACCGCACGCACCCGGTGCACCTTTGTTCTTGCTTTTAGGCCGCATGTTTTCATTGCTGGCTTTAGGAGAAGTAACCAAAGTTGCCTTTTGGATAAATAGTATCTCGGCTTTAGCCAGCGCTTTTACCGTGCTGTTTTTGTTCTGGACCATTACTATTTTAACCCGAAAAGCTGTTTTAAAATCGGAAACTACTCCTACCAACTGGCAAATATTTTTAATTATTAGCAGCGGCGTTATAGGTGCTTTAAGTTTTGCTTTTTCCGATTCGTTCTGGTTTTCGGCCGTTGAAGCTGAGGTATACGCCTTATCTTCTTTCTTTACGGCTTTTGTGGTTTGGGCCATGCTGAAATGGGAAAGCAGTTTTTCGCCTAAAGTGGGTTACCGCTGGCTCTTGCTTATTGCCTATTTAATGGGGCTTTCTATTGGAGTGCATTTGCTTAACCTGCTGGCTATTCCAGCTATGGCTTTTATTTACTATTACCGGCATTATTCTTTTACCTGGCGCGGTGCAGCACTTACTTTTGCTATTAGCCTGTTGCTGATTGGCCTATTTATGACTGGTATTATTACGGGTCTACCTACTTTAGCCGGGGCTTTCGAGTTATTCTTTGTCAATTCAGTTGGGTTACCTTTCCGGAGCGGATTAGTAATTTTCAGTTTGCTGTTTATAGGCTTGCTTTTGTACGGATTGCGCCGGGCCCATCAAAAACAAAAACCAGTAGCGCAACTGCTTCTGCTAAGCTTTATTTTTATCCTGGTTGGCTATTCTTCTTACCTGATAATTCCTATTCGCTCCAACTATAACCCTTTACTCGACGAAAATAATCCGGAAGATATTCTCAGCTTTATTGCCTACCTCAAACGGGAACAATACGAACAACGCCCACTATTGTACGGTCCGCAATACGCCACCGAATTAATTGACCAGGAACAAGGTAAACCGGAATATGTAAAAGGAAAAGAGCGATATGAAGTAGCCGATTACAAAATTGTACCCATTTACGACCCCAAAGGTTTGCAGCTTTTACCCCGGCTCTATAGTAAAGAACCAAGCCATTTAAATGAATACCAAAAATGGGTAACCATTGATAAGAATATACCGCCTACCTTCCGGCAAAACCTATTATACCTGTTGCGTTACCAGTTAAGCCACATGTACGGGCGGTATTTCCTGTGGAACTTTGTGGGGCGCGACAGTGATATTCAGCACGCAGGAGTTAACTGGCCCTGGAAAAGTAACCAACAACTGCCGTACCATATTGCCACCAACAAAGCCCGAAATGCGTACTATGCCTTACCCCTGCTGTTAGGGCTTCTCGGCTTTTGGTACCACTACCGGCGTCAGAAAAAGGATGCTACGGTGGTAGGCCTATTGTTCTTATTTACCGGTGCCGCCATTGCTTTTTACCTGAATCAGCCGCCTATAGAACCCCGGGAGCGGGATTATGCCTTTGTGGGTTCGTTTTATGCCTTTGCTATTTGGATAGGCTTGGGCGTACCAGCTTTAGCACATGGTTTCCGGCGAATTAGTAAATCTTTAGTAATTCCGATAGCCGTAGCTGCTGCTTTAGGCTTACTCATACCTATTCTTCTCCTTCAACAAAACTGGGACGACCACGACCGCTCTGAACGGTATTTTGCGACGGATATGGCCCGTAATATTCTTGCCTCTTGCGCTCCCAATGCAATTTTATTTACGAATGGAGATAACGATACTTTCCCGTTGTGGTACGCCCAGGAAGTTGAAGGTTTCCGGACGGATGTGCGGGTGATTGTGCTGAGCTACTTAAACACTGATTGGTACATTAGTCAGATGAAGCGGCCCGCCTATATCTCGGCTCCCTTACCTATTTCACTGGAAAAAGAACAATACCAGTTTAGCACAAATAGCTATTTACCTTACGTAGCTCAGCCGCAGGTGGCGAATGGCATGGATGTAACCCAGTTTATTTCCCTGGTAAAACACAATCACCCGGCATTACAGGTTCAGGCTCAGGATGGACGAATGTTTTTATCTTTTCCGACTAAAAAATTCTTTTTACCAATTAACAAAGCAGCGGTATTGCAACAAGGTATTATTCCGGCAGACCGCCAGGCACAAGTAGTTGAGCAGATGAATTGGGAAATTTCGCAAAATGGAATGGAGAAAAAGCAATTACTAATTTTTGATATTCTTGCTACTAATAACTGGCACCGACCGGTTTATTTTTCATCTACGTTGAACCAGGATGATTTCATGTACTTTAAACCTTACCTGCAAAACGAAGGCATGACTTACCGTTTACTCCCCGCCTTAAACCCTAATCCGGAACCGGAACCTTATGTAGCGAAAGAAATAATGTACCAAAACCTGATGCAGAAATTCCAATGGCGCAATTTGCAGAACCCGCGTATTTTTTACGACGAAACTTATCAGGCTACCTTGGTTACCAATTACCGCCAACAATTTTATGTTTTAGCCGAAGCTTATTTTATGGCTGGTGATGCCGCTCAAGCTAGAAATATAATTAATCGTTGCTTAACAGTTTTGCCCGACCAATCGTTGCCTTACGATTACCAAACCGTACAACTAGCCGAACTACTGGCCAAAACCGGCGAAAAAGAAAAAAGTGAAGCTATTCGGGATACAATAACCAAGCGGGCTACTCAGGCACTACAATATTATTTAACCGATACTAATTCTGTGTTTACCCGCGAAATTCAAATAAACCTGCTCACTCTGCAACAATTAACGGTAACAGCTCATAACCTAAACCAAAAGCAAAAAGCGGCAGAATTAGAGAATTTATTTATGACTTATTATAACCGGTTATAAGAGTTAAGTAAAAGGAAATAGTTTTTAAAGAAAATTAGAATAATAGAATCTGAAGGTAATAAGGAGGCCTGATCTTTTTGAAATTTGTAATAACGTCTAAATGTTTATGAAGTTGTGGCATTTGAAAAACGTCAACTTCAATTAGCCACAAAAGCAAAATAGTGATTTATAGGCGAATGACTAACGTCCAGCCACAATTTTATAAACACACTGTTGCCAGCAGTCTTTTTATTGGATATGCTTTGCAATCAAGTCAGCACCACCTATGTATCCCCTTTTGATTATGTCGCTCGAAAGTTCAATCAGATCTAATGTCCTGCCCGTTCCCGCAAGTAGATTATTGATAATGATTATAATCTCGTTTCTTTTAGTGTCAATCAGATCCATATCAGCTACTGCTTTACGGATTTTTGATTTGTTCCCTTTTCTTCCCAAATCCATAAGCATAGCATAAAAGTTATCATGATGCTTATAGTCGGGATTGTCCACATAAAAGTTATCACCAAAAAGCGTAACAATCGTCTTCAATTCGGACAAAAGCACTGCTATTTTTTTAAAGCTGTCTTTAAACTCCTTCGTTTTAAATTCTGACGCTTTCGAATATTCATCTACTAACGTTTTATCTCGTCGAAACAACTTTCCAGTATTTAATGCAGCTTGGGTATCATCTATTGCTTCATTTAATTGACGAAGGAATAATTCCCAAATACAAGATGTTCTAAATGCTGGTCTTTCAAATGCTGTCAAATGATTTTCTAAAAGTCTTTTATCTTCTTGCAGATATACTGTCTCAAATGATTTTTGTCCTCCTCTGACGGCATCTTTGTCTCTCAAAACATTTACTAGTTCCTGAAGTGTTTCATTATAATTATTGTCGTTTGTAAAATCAATATAGATTAACGGTGTCAGGATAGAAGGTATGTTACAAGGTTTTCGCAGTAACGGAATTATTGTCCTAAGTTTTGCTGCTGGGTCACGCATAATTGCAGTAGAACGTTCTAAAGCAACCCAATCTGATTTAAAAGCTTGAGGGGACATAACTAACCCAAGAAACCTGCTACCTGTTAAACCTTTCTCAAGTTCTTCAGGTAAATTAGCTCCTGGTTTAATATCCCATTTGTCAAAAAAGACTTTCAACGGTCGTCCTTCAGTATTGCTTTCAATATCGTAAGCTAACTTTTCTGTCCAAGGTTTGTCAGCGCCATTGTGGCTTAAGAAGATGTCATAGATGTAACTCATATAGCGGTAGTTTAAAATTGCTGGCAGCAGTAGTATATCACAAACTTAAGGTTTCTAAACACATCACTTACCTACTCAGAATTTTAACCTCAGTGCGGCGGTTGATTTGGTGTTCGAGTTCGGAGCAGGATACGCCGTCTTTGCAGCCGTTGAGCAGTTGCGTTTCGCCGTAACCTTTCGCAGTTAAACGGCTAGGATCAATGCCTTGGGAGATTATGTAGTTCACGGCGGCATCGGCGCGTAATTGCGATAACTTTCTGTTATATTCTCCGGTTTGGCGACTATCCGTATGGGAACCCAGTTCAATCCGGATAGTAGGATTATCTTGTAAAATGCGTACCAGTTTATCTAATTCTGGCTTGGCTTCCGGTCGAATATCATACTTATCAAAATCATAATAAATATTTTCCAGAATAATGGTACTGTTAATTGTATTGCGATCTAAAACAATACTTAGTTTTACCTGATCTGCTTCCGGTGGGCAATCCGGGGTGAGGTCGGTAGTTTTAACTAAATACCCTTCTTTATTAGCTTGTAATGTGTATGCCAGACCGGTTTTAACCGGAAAAGTAAAATTACCCTGCGCATCGGAATAAATATTACGTGCGGTGGTGTCACCCGCTAAATTAAAGCGAAGTAGTGCTCCGGCTACTGGTTTTTCTGTGAACTCTCCTTTTTTCTGTTGAACGCGTTCAATTACTCTACCGGCTACTAAACAAGGCGACCGTACCAGTTTAAACGCGTAAATATCGTCGGTGCCATTATCGCTGTTTCGATTAGAAGAAAGAAAACCGGCTTCTTTGGTTTGGTCGAATACAATTCCAAAATCGTCGGCAGAAGAATTAAGCGGATATTTTAAATTTTTTACATTTTTCCAGGTAGCACCTTTTCCTTCGGCCGAGAAAATATCTAAACCACCCATACCCGGATGTCCTTCCGAAGAAAAATATAGCTTATTGGTAGCGACAACTACTGGAAATACTTCTTTACCGGCCGTATTAATTTCTTTACCCGCATTAACCGGCTTACTCCAGGAGCCATCTGCCTGTTTCGTGCAATAGTAAATATCTGTATCGCCCAAGCCGCCCGGCATATCCGATACAAAATAAAGTATATTACCGTCCGGGGAAATGGCTGGGTGCCCTACCGAGTATGAACCGGTTTTGTTGTACGCAAATGGCTTTGGGTCGCCCCAGTTATCACCTTGTTTCCGGGCAATATAAATTTCCAGGCGGTTTACAATAGACTTTGGTTTATCGAACTTTACCCAACTAAACGGATCGGTATTGCCCTCTTTTACTTCGGTTTTAACCTGATTAATGCGGGTAAAATACAGCGTTTGCCCATCTGCGGACAAGGTTGCAGAACCATTATGGTATTGATTATTAATCGGTGCACCCAAAGCTACCGGTGAGCCAAAGCGGCCATCATTTTGTTTAGGAGCTAAATAAATTTTAGGATAGGGATTCCCCGTCCAGCCAGAAACTTTTTTACTTTTATCTTGCGGGCGGTCAGAAGTAAAGACCAAATCATTTTGGTATATAACCGGACTGAAATCAGAATTCTGAGAATTAATGTTTTCTGGTTTTTGCAGTTCGTACGGTTCTGGCTTTAGTAACCATAACTGGGCGCTATCGCAACCGGCAGCCAGTTGAGTTGCCAGGCTAGCCTGAGCCGGAACTCGCTGGCCAAATTGCTCATACAGCAATTTAGCCCGGTCGTATTTACCGTTCTTACGCGCCGCGTCGGCTGCGTATCTAAGGGCATCGGGTTTAAAATCAGGAAACTGAATTACCCGGTTGTACCATTGTTCGGCTTCCCTGGAATTATTTAATTGACGGTAGCACTCGGCAATGCGTTGGGTAAGATATAAGGTTGGTTTTTGATCTTTTAATAACTTTTGGTAAGCCGGTAATGCTAAAGCATATTGAAATTGGCTAAATAAAGCATCTGCTTCTTTCAAAGTTACCTTTTGTGCTTGTACCGGGTTATGAACCCAGACCAGCAGGATGAAAAAAGTTAAAGTAAGTCTGAAATATAAGTTCATGTATTTTGTCCTGTTCAAGCACCGGACTAAAAATTTAAAAATAACGAATACTTTGCGTTCTGCCTTCTTCTTTCCGGAAAAAGTAAAAACCTAAAGATAGTTCGTGCCCGGCATAATCCCGTAAGCTGGTTAAAGTAAAATCGTGAGCGTAGCCCACTTTAATTTTTTCGGTAAGATAAATTTCAGTAGCCAGCGCCCAGGCATTGGCTACGTCCAATTCCTGATAATTGTTTTTAAAGAGCTTAGTACCAGTCCGGTAAGAGCCCCCCAGCCAAATACGGTCCCCAATTAGCATAAAGGCATTTACATCAATGTTTGTGGGGCTCTTAAAATCTTCTTTCAATAAAAAGCTGGGTTTAAAAGTAAGCCAATCATTTAACGGGATAATATAACCAGAAGTAAGATAAAAGTGCCGGGCCGGTGTTACAATAAATTTATTTTTAAACCGGATCAGATTAGAAGCCGATAAACCTGCGTAAAAACGATCGGTATTAAAAAATAAACCGGCTTTAGTATCAGGTAAAATTGTACTAACCTTAGTAGTAGGAATACTAGGATCAAAGTTCAGGTCGTTGGGGTGCAGTTTGGTGCCATCGGTATAATACTCCGAAATACCTGCCGCAATGCCTAAAGCAATACGGGCATTTTCGCTGATACTTACCCGAAAAGCTGTATTGGTTAAGGCAGTTTTTTGCCCCTGAGCCCCTATCTGGTCGTTAATTAATAAAAGTCCTACTCCTACTTTCTGTTTGGCAATAGCTGCATCTACACTAATAGTTTGGGTAGTCGGCGCGCCTTCCAGGCCTACCCATTGCGTGCGATAAATGCCATTTACATTAATCAAACCTTTGCTCCCCGCATAAGCCGGATTTATTCCTAAACCATTAAATATGTACTGGGTATATTGGGCATTCTGCTGCGCCCAAACACCGTAACTTGCCAACCAACCAATTAGTATTAGTAAAATTTTCCGCATACATCTAAATATTTCTAAACTGAATTTCAGCTATTATGCTATGTTATTGCCACTCTGTTCTTCATAAAAAGGCCTTTATTGAAAAAAGTACAGCTGTTTGTTAACTATACTCCTTCCTGGATTATAACCTTAGTTTTGGCGCATTACCATCACGTATCCTTTTTGAGTAGTATAGGAGCCATCGCAAATTTTTACTTTTAACACGTAATAGTAAGTTCCATCGGTTAAATTGCCCCCGTTCCAGTTATTCTGATACGATTTTGCTTTATATACTTCACTGCCCCAACGGTTTATTAGTACGACCTCATTTTCGGGATAGTTTTGAATATTGGTAATGGTCCAGGTATCATTTACTCCGTCTCCGTTCGGAGAGAACACGTTTGCTACCTGTAAATTACTTAGGCCCAAGTTAGGATTAACCGTTAAAGTAGTAACCCCGCTGGTGCAGGCACTGGTTTGGGTAGTTACTCCTATTGCTCCTTCTTTACTGCCTGCCGGAGCGTTTACTTTAATTCGGATAGTTCCCTGCCCCTCCGTTATACTCCAGCCTTCAGGCACGGTCCAGTTGTAACCGGTAGCACCTGTTACAGCATCAACAGAATAGGTTAATCCGGTACAGGCCGAACTTTCGTCTTTAATAAATGCGGGAGCAAGGGGCGCCGAATTTATAGAAACCGCCAAAGTACTGGGAATGCTGCTCGTACAAGCATTAAATGCCGTTACGGAAATAGTACCTTCCGTAGAACCAGCATTTACTTTAATGGTATTTGTGTTGTCTCCAGTTACAATTTTCCATCCTGCTGGTAAGCTCCAGGTATAACCGGTTGCTCCGCTTACAGCAGCTACAGAATAAGTTAATTCCGTTTGATTAGAACAAACAATTGTAGGACCCGAGATAGAATCAATGGGTACCTCTGCCGAACCACCTGGGTTAATGGTTATAGCGGAAACGTCGCTAATACCACATCCGTTTATAACTTGTACGGAAATAGTAGCTGCTTGTGCCCCTGCTGTTACTTGAATGCTGGTAGTTCCCAGGCCGGCCGTAATTACCCAATCACCTGCTGCTTCCAAATTCCACTGGTAAGCTATTGCCCCTTGTACCGGATCAATGGTGTACGTTATATTCTGTTGGCCACTACAAATTAAAGCTTTACTATCACCCCCAATAGGTCCCGGTACAAAGGCTGATTCACTGGCAGAAGTAACGGCTAAAACACCTGTTATCCCGCTTCCGCAAGCAGTAGCAACGGTTACTTCAACGTTACCAGTTTCCTGGCCGGCCGTTACCAAAATAGAGTTGGATCCTTGACCAGATTCAATCTTCCAATCTTGCGGAACTTTCCAGTTATAACCCGAGGCTCCGTTTACGCTGGCTATCTGGTAAATTTGGCTGTTACTACCCGCACATTGTTCTTTGGCACCAATTATTTGCGGCGGCTCTGTAGGTAAAGTAAATATGTTCACGGCAAAAGAACTTGCCGGCCCCGACCCGCAGCCGTTAACTGCTTTTACCGTTAAATTGCCACTTTTAGAGCCAGCTTGTACTACTACATCTGTTGTTCCCTGTCCCGAAATTATGCGCCAACCATCTGCCTCTGGCACCTCCCAGAAATAACCCGACACCCCACTTACCGCATCTATAGAATAGTTTAAATTTGTTTCTCCGGCACAAGCCTGCTGATCGCCGCTGATAATACCCGGCGCAATTGCCGCCTCGGTTGTAACTGTTACAACTAAATCACTGGCACTTACCGCTGCTCCGCAGCCATTTCTAGGCAGAACGGAGATGGTACCCGAATTTGTTTTAGCATTAACTTTAATTTGAGTAGTTCCCTGGCCCGCCGTTATTTCCCAACCGGTTGGCACTGTCCAGACGTAATTAGAAACATTGGCAACCGGTACTACGCTGTAAATTATATCTGTTTGATCACGGCATACACTCGGGCTACCCGTAATTTCGCCTAATGCAGTTGGTTCCGTAGTACTAGGTGTAACAGTTAAAGTAACTGAGTTACTTTCAAAACAATTGTTTTTTGCTTTTACCGCCAAAGTACCACCTGTTCCAGTGGTTGACACGGTAATTGCAGCTGTTCCGGCTCCAGCGGTAATCGTCCAGCCTTCGGGTAATTCCCAAACGTAACCCGTAGCGCCCGGTACGGCCGTAGCGGTATATTTAATACCAGTGCTACCATTACACGGAATAGATTCACCGGTTATAGCTGCTGGAGCAGCCGGTTTGGCCGTAACCGAAACAGCTAATGGAACACTGGCTGGTCCAGGCCCACAGTTATTATACGCTACCACGTAAATAGCACCGTTTTTTGTGCCGGCAGTAACAGTTATAGTATTGGTAGTTTGGCCCGAAGTAATTAACCAGCCTTCCGGCACAGACCAGTTATAAATAGTTACCCCGGGTATAGCGGCTACCGAATAAGTAAGATTTGTTTCATTAACACATACCGTAGTTTTACTGGCAGTTACACTACCCAGTGAAGGCGGTCGGCTAGTAGATGGCACTACTTTTTTCTGGCTCGCAAGAGAACTTTCACCGCAAATGTTTTTAGCCTTAACAGTTATATAACCTTCCTTAGCTCCTGCTTTTACCGTTATTTGCGTTGTTCCCTGACCTGCCGTAATTGTCCAGCCGCTTGGCACTGTCCAGACATAAGAAGTTGCTCCGGATACTGCTTTAACGGAATAGCGAAGATTAGTGCTGCTCGCGCAAACATTAGTATTACCGGTAATAGTAGCTGGTACCGATGGCGGGGTTTTAACTGGTGTTACAATTACGGTTCGAGCTTCGCTGTTGCCGCAATTGTTAATTGCTGCTACAGAAATATTTACCGGATTACTACCAGCCGTCACTGTAATGGTTTTCTGATCCGGACTAACGGATGTAATTTCCCAACCAGCCGTTGGTTGGCCATTCGTACCCAAAATCTGCCAGTTATAGCCATTGGCACCTGTTACTCCTGGTACAGAAAAAGTTAATCCGGTAGTACCCGCACAAGGAGCTAAAGTAGCTGCCTGAATGTTTGCCGGAACTGGCAATTTAATTTCAGGCGTAATAGTTAAAAATTGTTCCTGACCGAAACCGCACTCATTACTTAAACTTACACTCAAACTTCCCCCACCTGGCTTTATCAATACCGAAACTGAATCGCGGGTAGTATTACCTACTAATTCCAGATTACCTACTACTTTCCAGGCGAAAGCAGTTGCTCCCGTAGCTTTTACCCGATAGGTTACCGTTGTACCACTGCACGGCGTAAGTAAGCCCGTAATTGGCCCCGAAGAAATGGCGCCAATAGCATTTACTGTAATAGCAATTGCCTCGGAAGTACCGCAATAATTTACGGCAGCTACGGTAATAGTACCTTGGGTATTAACAGCCGTAGATGGAGCTATAACCTGAATTTGATTAGTTCCTTGTCCGGATAGAGTCCAACCAACCGGAACTATCCAGTTATACTGGTTACCCGCCACGCCTGTAACAGTAAACAAACCACTTTGTGTACCCACACAAACAGAAGAAGGTCCAGTAACAGTAGTTGGTTTAATCGGATCGCCTAAGGTTGGCTTAATACGTAAGGTACTGGCCGGGCTAGTGCCACAAAAGTTCTTTGCTCTAACAAAAATAATTACTTCTTCCTGGCCAGCTTTTACTCTGATCTGTGCGGTATTTTGCCCAGCAACAATCTCCCAACCGCCATTTTTAGTTGAATCGCCGGGAGTGCCAATCACCCATTCATACGATTGGGCATTAGCCACCGGTTCAATCTGGTAAGTAAAGTATGTTTCTGTATTCCGAATGCAAGGATTAAGGCCGTTTGGATCGTTGGTTGTAATTGGCCCCGGTGGTAAGGCAATTAAAGTAGTAGCCGTAACTTCTAAAGTACTTGGTTCACTGTCGCCGCACCCATTGTTTACCGTAACAGCAACAAACCCTTCCGAGGCAGTAGGATCATCGGGAGTACTTACTGGCAATTCTACGGTAATAGAATTGGTAGGGGATTCGCCATTTTCCGTTGGTAAAATTTTCCAGCCTGATGGAACAATCCAGGTATAAGACTGAACTCCCGGAATGGCTGCTACGCTAAAAACACTCGTTTTACTCCCAATACATACCTGGCTAGGACCGGTAATTTCGCCCGGATTAGAAATTTTTGCGCAAATAGCCGGAACGATACTAGCTGAATTATTCTCAAAATTATCGTCGGTAACCGTACCCAATATTGTGGCAGTGTTACCAATTCCTCCCGGATTTTTAATTCTTACTTTGATGGTAAGTGTAATTACTTCGCCGTTTTTAAATTCACTGGTTGTCCATTGAAAAACGCGGGAGTCTTTATTAAAAGAAAAAGTATTTACCTGTTTACCCGCGATAGAACTTCGCGCTGTGGCCTCAATATACTCCAGATCTACATCTAATTGATCGACAATTCTTATGTTATAATCGTTAATAGGCCCATAATTGCGACCTACAATAGTAAAGGTAACTACCTCCCCCACAGAGTAAGGATTGACCCCATTTTGTCCGAGACTTTTGGTTTTAGTAATTCCTAAATCAGTAGAAGTAGTAACCGGATTATTTTTGTTTAATACAACCTTACTGCTTAAGGAGAGTAACCGGCCACCGTTAATAGCCGCATCTTTACCCAGTCGAATAGAATTCTGGGCCAATATGTTGCCGGCCAAATTGCTTCTGGTTCCAATATTAACCGTATCTGTTACCTGCCAGAAAATATTCATCCGCCGGGCATTATTTAACAACCTTATAGTGGTACTTGCGGCTGTTATCAACCCCCCTCTTACCTGAAAAATAAATATAGCATTCGGATCATTGGCAGCGTCCAGGTTAATTGTGCCACTAAGCGTAGTAGTATTATCAAATGTATACACCCCCGGACTTAAAACTTGACCGTTTAAGCTGGTGCCCGTTAAATTTTTATCCGGAGTAGTAACCAGTGCGTTTATGCTATTGTAAGCACTTTGCAGATCGGTTTGTGCTTGTTGAGCCGTAGCATCGCCTGGGTGCGCAGTACCGTTAAGCATAGCGGCTGTAAAACCTTGAATAGTATTTCCCGGCCACACGCCAATATTACCACTAACCTTAGTTGCATCTCTATTGTAAATACCCGTTCCAGCCAGAATAGTAAAATCAGTAGCGGTACCCAGGTTAGGTCTTGTTTGAGTGCTACCTTTAAAAACAAAGCCGAGAAGAAACAAAGATAAAAGTATAACTTTTTTCATTTAACCAACTCAACAACCAAAATAAAACGCTGATTCTGCATTAACCAACTTAAAAATAAATACAATTTTAATCTATACAAATTTATTTAAATAGTTTATTTTCTACTAATAAATAGTAAATAAAAAATTGATTATTAATTAAATAAAGGCATCTTAAATAAAAATAATAGTATTAACAACAATAAAGAGTAAACCCTATAATACTCTAATCTTACTTGTATAATACAAGCAGTAAGAATTAAAGCAAATTCAATGTTAGTTGATTTAATTTTTGCACTTTAACATTATTTATATTAAAATAATCAATAATCGTCCGTAAGCAGCTGTACCAAGCAGGTAGGAAGGTGAGTAATTATTAAATAACTCTATTTTGATCTGCATTGTAATAATATAATCAAGGAGAATGGATATAGCCAGCCTTACTATTTCCTTTATACATACTCCCAAAGAAGAACTTTGCTTCGAGAGGAGTTAAGAAGTACGTACAACAGGGCAAAAGAAGTTAATATATCTAACTAAATTTTCTGTATTCTATCAGGCAAATAATATGGTTTAAGAACCAAGCATAAACGCATAAGCGCTTTATGTTTATACGTTATATGTTTAAATATAAAGTGCTTACAAAGAAAGATGTAAATCGTGGGCTGTTTTTTCGATTAATTGACGTGCGTATTCTTTCTTAATTTCTAAAGGTTTACCGTCGGCGTACTCGTTTATCATACCCGGAGATAAAATCATATTTACCACATTTTCTCCTACTTCTTGCGCAATGTGTGTTTGCACCGCCTGAATTCGCTGCCGGCGTAACATTGCTTCGTCCGCTCCGACTAATGGCTCGGCGCGGCGCGGCCGGAAAGGACGTTGGTGGGTAAGTTGTAATTCTTCTGCTTCTTGCCAGGCTTTGTCCAGCACATACCGATACTCTTTAAAAGTTTGATTATCTTTTAACTGCCCCATTAAGCCTTTTGTGCTTTGCCAGCTTCTAAAATCGGTTACGGGCTGTAAAGCAAGAGCCACTAAGGTTTCGTTGGCAATAACCATGGCCGGCGGCCGATTGTACTGTTGGGCTAATTGGTTACGAAAATTAAATAATTGTTTTAGTAAATATTGCTGAAAGTAAGTCAACCGTTCCGAACCTTTTAATTTTAAGTACCGTTCCGATTGTTCTTTTATTTCTAAATCTTCTAATAATTGGCATTCTTCGGCCAGCCAAAGCCCACGCTCTAATGCTACCAACTCCTGCCAAAGCACATCTTTTAATTCGTGCAAGTGTAATACATCGGTAGCGGCGTAGGTAAGTTGGTCTTCGGTGAGGGGCCGGATATTCCAATTACTTACCTGGTTGGTTTTATCTACTTCAATCCCGAAAAGTAGCTGTAAAATGTTGGCGTACGACGTACGCTGGTGATTTAGTAAACGGGTCGCAACTTCTGTATCAAAAATTCCCCTTGGCCGGCAACCTAGTTTTTTCAGCAGCAATATATCGTTCGTAGAAGAGTGTATAATTTTAGTAATATGCGGATCATCTACCAGCTCCCACAAAGGTTCCAGGTCTGCAATTGTAAAAGGGTCGATTAAATAGCATTGTTGCCGGTCGGCAATTTGTATTAAACATAAATTTAAACCATACGTGTACCGGTTATCATCAAATTCTAAATCTAATGCTAGTTCCGGCGACTGTGCTAATTGCGTTACAGCCGCTAAAAAATCGGTTTGGGTAGAAATGTACGAGAAAAAACGGCCAGTCGACCGCAATGCATATGCCATACTTACGGATTTATCGCAACAAGCAGCAATTTACAATTATAATACGCAAGGCAAATTTTTGACTAGTATTTACAATACATCTTTTAAGATTTGCCAGGTATTTTCCGCCAGGATTTTTTGCCCTTGAGCCGTTGGGTGCACCCCATCGCCCTGATTTAAACTACGTTCACCGGCTACTCCTTCGAGCAGAAATGGAATAAAAGACAGATTATTTTTTTCGGCCAATTGCCGGAAAACTACTCGAAATTGAGCAGCGTAAGCCCCGCCCATGCTAGGGGGAATTTCCATACCGGCCAAAACAATTTTTACGTTTGGGTATTTTGCTTTTACTTTATCAACAATAGCTTGCAGGTTATCTTTGGTAGATTGGGGCGGAATACCTCGCAACCCATCGTTTGCGCCCAACTCAAGCACAAATACATCTACGGGTTGTTTTAATATCCAATCAATCCGGTTTTTACCGCCAGCGGTAGTTTCTCCGCTTAAACCAGCATTTATTACTTTATAAGGTAAATCTAAAGAATCTATTTTCTTTTGTATAAGGGCCGGGAAAGCTTCGGAAGGCTGCAGGCCATAACCAGCCGTTAAACTATTACCAAAAAATAATATTGTCTTCATAACAACAGGTTTCTTCTTTTCCGGACTAGCCAATTTTGGTACGTCGGCTTGTTTTTCTTCGGTGCTGCCAGAATTACAACCGGCTGCCAGTAGTACGAAAAAAGAAGCAAAAAGAAAGTTTAAATAAGTGCGCACAGGTAATTATTTTAAAAATTATATAAATATGTAAACATGTATAACCGCTTACTGGTTTTGGGTGGTGTATGTTTAGTTTATAAACTCTGCTAAATACGTTAAAAATTGATTGGCGGTCAGCTATATTCTTTAATCAAGCGTAAGTAGTAGTTCATAAATTTTCATAATCTATATAGGAACGATCTTTTTAATCGTTTCAGAAATAATTATTTAATCAGAAATTTAGTACTGTGGCTATATTACGCGTAGAGCAGCTCGGCAAATCGTACCGGAGCGGCGGCAAAGAACTTAACGTTTTACATGATATTTCCTTTACCCTTAACGCCGGCGACACCTTTGCTATTGTCGGACCATCAGGCAGTGGCAAAACCACCTTGCTGGGTTTATGCGCTGGCTTAGATGCTGCTACTACTGGTTCTGTGGAGTTAAACGGCATCCGGCTAGAAAACCTTTCCGAAGATGAACGGGCTCAGGTCCGTAATCAGTACGTTGGCTTTATCTTTCAGAATTTTCAACTAATTCCTACGCTTACTGCATTAGAAAATGTAATGGTACCGTTAGAACTACGGGGTGAAAAACAGGCGGGAAAACAAGCATTGGAGTTACTAGAGCGAGTGGGGTTGCAACATCGGCATCATCATTACCCTTCGCAACTATCTGGTGGCGAGCAGCAACGGGTAGCTTTGGCTCGGGCTTTCTCTAATCAACCTAAAATTTTGTTTGCCGATGAACCAACGGGTAATCTGGATGCTGAAACCAGCGAAAAGGTAGTAAATCTGCTCTTCGATTTAAACCGGGAAAGGGGTACAACCTTGGTTTTAGTAACGCACGATCTGGAATTAGCAGGAAAAACGCAGCGGCTTATTCGCATTAAAGGCGGTCACGTTATTTCTGATTCAGTATTAGCTTAAAATGGTAGCAAGTAGTAAGTATCAGGAATCAGGACAGTGTTTAATCACTCCTTCTTAAATTAAACGGTACAACCTACCAGTAGAAGGCTTCTGCTTAATTTACTTTATTTTAGTATTAAGGCAAGTCCTGATACTTGTGTCCTGGTACTTATGTCTCAAAAAACATGGATAGAATATTAATAAAACCTAAGTTACAACTGGATTGGCTTTTAAAAATGGCTTGGCGGGATAGCCGCCGGAACCGTTCGCGGCTGCTGTTGTTTGTATCTTCTATCATTCTGGGAATTGCCGCCTTAGTTGCCATTCAATCGTTCAGCGAAAATCTCCGCGACGATATTGACAACCAGGCCAAAACTTTACTGGGTGCTGATTTGGGTATTTACACCAACCAATCGGTAACTAAACCCATGCAGAAGATTTTACATAACTTAGGTGGCCGCCAAGCGCGCGAATATTACTTTGCCTCCATGATTTTATTTCCCAAAAACAATGGCAGTCGCTTAGTTCAGATTAGAGCTTTGCAAGGCAATTATCCGTTTTATGGGGCTATTGAAACCACACCCGCTACAGCCAGCCAAACGTTTCGGAGCGGCCGTAATGCTTTAGTAGACAAAACAGTATTACTGCAATTTAATGCTCGCCCGGGCGATTCGGTTAAAATCGGGAATCTTACTTTTAAGATTGTGGGAGAGTTAAACAAAATACCGGGGCAAACAGGAATAGCGGCGTCCATGGCGCCGGCGGTTTATATTCCCATGCAATATTTAGATCAAACGGGTTTAATGCAAAAAGGCAGTCGTATTAATTACCGGTTTTATTATCAATTTCCGGCAAAAACTGATGTAGACAAGCTGGTAAAACGAATTGAGCCCCAACTTGAAAAAGACGGATTAAGCTACGAAACCATCGCTTCTAAAAAAGAAAACACCGGAAAAGCCTTTAGCGATTTAACGCGCTTTTTAACATTAGTGGGCTTTATTGCTCTTTTACTAGGCTGTGTAGGCGTAGCTAGTGCTGTGCACATTTACGTTAAAGAGAAAATTCAGACAATTGCCATTTTACGTTGTCTGGGAACCCAAAGTAAACAAGCATTTTACATTTACCTGATTCAGATTCTAGCCATGGGGATGTTAGGTTCTATTATTGGGGTAATTTTAGGTACTTTGGTGCAGCGGGTTTTACCTGTGGTTTTAGCCGATTTCCTGCCGGTAGATATTACGGTAAGCATTTCCTGGAAAGCCATTTTATTAGGAATTGGTACCGGTCTGTTTATTTCCTTTTTATTTGCTTTGCTGCCTCTGGTTTCTATCCGCAACATCTCGCCTCTTAATACCCTACGGGTTTCTTTTGAAACAGAAAAACTGCAACCTGATGTTTGGCGCTGGGCGGTTTATGGCTTAATAATATTTTTTATTTTAGGGTTTGCGGCCTTGCAGATGGACACGCTAAAACAGGCTGCTTACTTTACCGGAGGCTTGTTAGTAGCTTTTCTGGTGCTAGCCGGAATTGCCAGTTTATTTATCTGGTTAGTGCGCCGATTTTTTCCTGTATCGTGGAGTTATTTGTGGCGGCAAAGTATTGCAAATTTATATCGGCCCAATAACCAAACGTTAATCTTAATTGTTGCCATCGGCTTAGGCACGGGTTTAATTGCTACTTTATTTTTTATTCAAAACCTGCTTATTGGCCAGGTAACCCTTTCGGGCAGCGGCAATCAACCTAATATGGTATTATTTGATATTCAGACGAACCAAAAAGACCAGGTGGCTGCTTTAGCTAAGCAATACAAATTACCTTTAATGCAACAGGTACCAATAGTAACCATGCGCCTCGAAGGAGTTAATGGCCGCACGGATGGTGATGTAAGAAAAGACAGTACCTTAAGAGTACCGAAATGGGCGTTTACCCGAGAGTACCGCGTTACTTACCGCGACACGTTGATTAGTTCTGAAAAAATTGCGAAAGGTAAATGGCATGGCACCATAACCGGTTTAAACGATACTATTTACGTTTCGCTGGATGAGAATTTTGCGGAAAGGATAAAAGTAAAACTGGGAGACACTTTATTATTTAACGTGCAGGGTGCACCGGTACAAACTATTGTTGGCAGTTTTCGCAAAGTAGACTGGAACCGCATACAAAGTAATTTTTTAGTTTTATTTCCGAAAGGAATTCTGGAAGAAGCACCGCAGTTCCATGTAATTGCCACGCAGGTACGTTCCAATAAAAATTCTGCCGATTTTCAACGGGCTTTGGTTACTCGATTTCCGAATGTATCCGTAATTGATTTAGCTCTTATTCTTACTACCCTGGACGATATTTTAAGTAAAATTGCCTTTGTCATCCGGTTTATGGCAGGCTTTAGTATTGCTACCGGCATCCTGGTATTAATCGGTTCGGTGCTGATCAGTAAATTTCAGCGCATTCAGGAAAGCGTTCTGTTACGTACTTTAGGTGCCAGTCGCCGTCAAATATTAATTATAACTGCGCTGGAATACTTCTTTTTAGGAGCTCTGGCCGCTGCAACGGGTTTAACCCTGGCTATTGGGGGGAGTTGGGCTCTCGCCCGTTACTCTTTTGAAATACCTTTTACTCCCGCCTGGCTGCCTATTATAATTTTATTTACTGCTGTAACCTTACTTACCGTTTTTATCGGTTTATTTAATAGCCGCAGTATTTTAAACCGGCCACCGTTAGAAGTATTACGCAGCGAAGTAGTTTAATTTACGTTAAGTCAAAATTGGTTTAGTTATTACTAACGTCATAATTTCGGTTAGTAATATATCCGCATCAATTGGCTTAGAAATAAACGTATTGGCTCCTAATAATAACGACTTAATATGCTCCTGATGGTCACTGGGGCTGGTAACAACAATAATAGGAATATTGCTTTTATGCCCCATCTTTTCCCGAATATGCCTGGTAGCGGTGTAGCCATCCATTTCCGGCATATTCACATCCATCAAAATAAGATCATAATGTTGCTCAGCGAGTTTCTCCACGGCTTCTTTACCAGTTTCTACTATATCTAAAGCAAAACCAAAATCCTCTATTACTTTTTTTATCATCAACTGATTAAGCTTGTTATCCTCAGCCAGAAGAATCTGTAACTCACTCATTCTTAATTCTATTTAATTATCTTATTTTAATTGTATACAAAGATAACCAGATAAATAATCGATGGTTTTGTATCGCTCGATTATCAGAAATCTTAATATGAATATCCTATAAATTTCCCGTTTATATACAAAAAGCTCTACTTTACTACAAATTATACGAGCATTTCTATCAAGTATAAATATCGGAATAATACAAATATACACCTCATTGAGCTTATCTCTTTAAAGTTAAACAAAACCGTAACATTTGCTAGTATTACCTTGCAACTCATTACGCAACCCCTTACCTTAGGCAATTAGTAATAATTTATTGTTATTAAAGCGCAGTAACTACTTCCTATGAAATACACTCGTAACGATTTTCTAAAAACAGCTGGCTTAGGCTTAGCGGCTAGTGTAATGCCTATTTCTTTTAATAAACTGGTGGCGCAAAATCCGGTTAATTCTAAACCAGAACGCCTGAAATTAGGCTTAGCATCTTACACCTTGCATAAGTTTAATCTCGACGATACCATTAAAATTTTGCAACGCTTAGAATTAAAAGAAGTATCGCTGAAAGATATGCATTTACCTTTTGATGCCACGGCCGCTCAGCTCCAGGAAATGACCTCAAAAGTTCGGCAGGCGGGTATAAATCTGTATGGCGTTGGGGTGATTTACATGAAATCGGAGCAGGAAATAGACCGGGCCTTTGCTTATGCTAAAAATGCGGGCGTTAAAATGATTGTGGGCGTACCTAACCACGAATTATTACCTTACACCGAAAAAAAAGTAAAAGAATACGACATACGAGTAGCCATTCATAATCATGGCCCGGGTGATAAAGTATATCCTAGCCCGGAAAGTGTTTATGAAAAAATTAAAGGTCTGGATAAACGTATTGGCTTGTGCATCGATATTGGGCATACGCAACGAATTGGCTTAGACCCCATAAAAGACACTTTACGTTTTGCCGACCGGCTGTATGACGTGCATATAAAAGATGTAACGGGCAGCACCGAAAAAGATACTCCCACCGAAATTGGCCGTGGTGTAATTGATATTCCGGGCTTTCTGCGGGCACTTCTAAAAATAAAATATGCCGGTAGTGTATCTATGGAGTACGAAAAAAATGCTAACGATCCGGTACCTGGTTTAGCTGAATCGGTTGGTTATACCAGAGGCGTGTTACGCTTAATTTAACTATAAGCAGTCTTTAATTCACTTTAAATCAGAATAATCCTTTAGATAGAAATTTGACTGAAGGTACATGCATTTAGCTCTGACTATCCTAAAAGTGCATTGTTTAACTAAGCAATACACTTTTAGGATAGTTACTGGTTGATTTTCGACTTAACAGAATTCTTTCGGAGAACAACACTTAAATTAACTTTCGATACAGCTATTTCTTGCTATTAACTTTTCTGGCTAGTTTAGGTAAAGTAGGTTTATAGTTGAGCCTACTTTATTTGTATCCAGGCTATTCATTTACGTTGAGAGTAATGGTAATTACAGGAGCAGTTGTATTAAGTTTCATATTTATTTTATTAGGAGTTATTTACAACTTTCAGGATAGACTTATTTTCTTTCCTGAGAAATTACCCCACGATTATAGATTCTCCTTTGCTAATCCCTTTCAAGAACTATTTTTCAAAGCTTCTGATGGAGCGGAGATTCATGCCTTGCACTTCCGGGTAAAAGAACCAAAAGGAGTAATCCTTTATTTTCATGGAAATGCCGGAAGCTTACGTACATGGGGCTACCTGGCGGAAGAGTACACCCCCTACCACTACGATGTTTTTATGGTTGATTACCGTGGATTTGGTAAAAGCACTGGTATACGTACCGAAGCAGCTTTGCATAAGGATGCGCAGTTAGCTTACCAGCATTTAGTACAGGAATATGAAGAAAGTAAAATTATAGTATTTGGCCGTTCACTCGGTACCGGCATTGCTGTTCTTGTAGCGGCTCAGAATCAACCGAAATGCTTAATACTAGAAACACCGTTCTTTAATTTTGCCGATGTAGCAAAAACACATTATTCATTTCTGCCGGTTACTTTATTATTAAAATATGCTTTCCGATCAGATGAGTGGATTCAAAAAGTAAATTGTCCGATTTATATCTTTCACGGCACTTCGGATAATGTAGTTCCTTACCCTTCCGGGGAAAAATTAGCCCAGTTAGCAGATCCGGCTAAAACAAAGTTTATTACCATTCAGAACGGCAACCACAACGATTTAAGTAATTTCCGGCAGTATCAGCAGGTTCTACAAGCCATTTTAGAATAAAAAATAGCTTAAGCGCTACAAACACCTAAGCTACCAACTTAAACCCTGTATGAGAATTGAAAACGTTTTACAATCCTCAGAAAACGTTATATAATAAAATGATAAAACTCCGGCCGGTTATTAATGTACTCGCAATTGAAGTTGCGCTCGGCCATACGTTGCACCAGCGCGTCAAAATCAGACGGATTTTTTAACTCAATTCCAACCAAGGCTGGACCTTTTTCCCGGCTGTTCTTTTTGGTGTATTCAAAGTGGGTAATATCGTCGGTGGGGCCTAAAATATCATTCACAAATTCTTTTAACGCCCCAGCCCGTTGCGGAAAGTTCACAATAAAATAGTGTTTCAGACCTTCGTACAACAGCGAGCGTTCTTTAATTTCTTCGGTGCGGGTAATGTCGTTATTTCCTCCGCTTACTACGCACACCACAGTTTTTCCTTTAATTTCGTCTTTAAAGAAATCCAGAGCGGCAATACTTAAAGCACCTGCCGGTTCCACCACCATCGCCTCTTCGTTGTAAAGCTGCAAAATAGTAGAACATACTTTTCCTTCGGGCACTGTAATTACTTTATCCAGGTTTTCCCGGCAAATTTGCAAGGTTAAATCGCCTACTGCTTTTACAGCCGCACCATCTACAAACTTATCAATGTGGTCCAGGGTAATCTTTCTACCGGCTTCGATTGATTTTTTCATGGCCGGAGCGCCTTCCGGCTCAATACCAATAAGAGTAGTTTCAGGACTTTCTTCCCGGAAATAACTAGATACTCCAGATGCTAAACCGCCCCCACCTACTGGTAGCAAAAGCAAATCAATTGGCTGGCGCATGGCTTCCAAAATTTCCAAACCAACCGTACCCTGGCCGGCCATAACCTGCGGATCGTTGAAGGGGTGAATAAAGACTTTATTATTTTTATTCGAAAACTCCAGAGCCTGGTGATAAGAGTCATCGAAAGTATCGCCCGTAAGCACCACTTCTACGTGCTCTTTCCCAAATAATTGTACTTGTTTTAATTTCTGCTGAGGGGTAGTTACCGGCATAAAAATATGGCCTTTAATGCCCATTTTATGACACGAGTAGGCTACACCTTGCGCATGATTACCGGCACTGGCACAAACAACGCCATTCGCTAATTGCTCTGAGGCCAGACTGCTCATTTTGTTATAAGCTCCACGCAGTTTGTAAGAGCGCACCACCTGCAAATCTTCGCGTTTCAGGTAAATATTAGCCTGGTATTTTTCCGATAAATTTACACTCCTAAGCAGCGGCGTATGATTCACAACGTCCTGCAAACGGGCGGCAGCTACTTTAACATCCTCGGCGCTTATCAGAGTCGCCTTTTCTACCTCAACTTCTTCTTCCGACATGACTTTATTTAGTTGTTCGTTGTTGGTTACTCGTTGTTCGTTAGAATTTAATTTCATAATAACATTACTACTCCTTAAAAGTAAATTCAGCCGGAAAGCAACTTTTATCTAAATCGAACAACGAACAACGAGTACTAACAACTAATATTAATTATTTTGTGGGCGCAGTTTACGAACCTGAGCGCCAGCTTGCCACATTTCTGAATCGCGTAGTTCTTTTAATTCAGCATCCAACTTTTCGCGGTAATCGGGCTGGCTGTTGGTATCGATAGAACGTTGCGCCTCTTGGCCAGTAGCTACGCTTTCGTATAATTCTTCAAATACCGGAGCTACGGCGTCGCGGAACTTGTTTTTCCAGTCTAATGCGCCCCGTTGAGCTGTTGTAGAACAGTTGGCATACATCCAATCCATACCATTTTCAGCTACCAGCAGAATTAAGCTTTCGGTTAATTCTTCTACTGTTTCGTTGAAAGACTCTGATGGAGAATGGCCTTTTTTGCGTAACAGGTTGTACTGGGCTTCCAAAATGCCGGCTAAAGCACCCATTAACGTACCACGCTCACCAGTTAAATCAGAATAAACTTCTTTTTTAAAGTCGGTTTCGAATAAGTAACCAGAACCTACGCCAATACCCAGAGCAATTACTTTTTCGCGGGCTTTTCCAGTAGCATCCTGGAAAACAGCAAAGCTGGAATTTAAACCTTTCCCTTCCAGGAACATACGACGTAAGCTGGTACCAGAACCTTTTGGTGCCACTAAAATTACATCTACATCGGTCGGCGGCACAATACCCGTACGTTCTTTGAAAGTAACGCCAAAGCCATGAGAGAAATACAAGGTTTTGCCTGGTTTAAGGGCATTTTTTACCATTGGCCAAGCAGCAATCTGGCCGGCGTCTGAAAGTAAGAATTGCAAAATAGTACCGCGTTCGCAGGCTTCTTCCAGTTCAAATAAAGTTTCGCCAGGAACCCAGCCATCATTTACGGCTTTTTCCCAGGTTTTTGAATCTTTCCGCTGCCCAACAATTACATTAAATCCGTTGTCGCGTAGGTTTAATGCTTGGCCAGGACCTTGCACGCCGTAACCGAGTACCGCAATTGTTTCATTTTTTAAAACTTCTCTTGCTTGCTCCAAAGGAAATTCTTCCCGGGTTACAACACTTTCTTCAGTTCCGCCAAAGTTGATTTTTGCCATTGTTTTTAAATAGTTTATAGATTATTATAATAGGTTTCTTTTTTTAGACTCTAAATACTAGCTATTAGATTCTGGACTTCTCAGTTGATGTACTTTAACTTCGTCTCTCCAATGGCATTGTATCCAAATTGGAACTAGACTTTTAAAATTTCTAGCTTACTAGTCCAACCTCTAGTGTCTTGTATCTAGCGTCTTTTGTCTATCACGAACTTACAAATAAGCTTCTTCCTGTTCGCGCAGGTAAGTGCTTAAATCTTTCATGTGTTTGGTAATGGCAATGCGGCCACTACGGGTAAATTGCAGAATACCAAAGGGTGCTAACTTTTCGAATAATGCCCGGGTTTCGTTGCTGTGGCCCGTTTTTTCAATAATAATGTAGTTAGTATCCACCGTTAGAATTCGGGCGTTGCTGTCGCGCACAATTCCTTCTACCTGACTGCCATTAATCATGGAGCTCATTGGTATTTTATACATCGCAATTTCCTGGAAAACGGTTTCTTCTTCCGGGTAAAACGAAGCCCGTAGCACATCTACTTGTTTTGCAATTTGTTTTACAAGCTTTTCTACTTGGGCAAAAGTAGTTTTAATAATAATAGTGTAGCGATACACGTTTTTCACTTCCGACTCTGAGACGGTAATACTCTCGATGTTGATATGACGTCGGGTAAAAATGATGGTGATGCGGTTAAGCAGACCAACTTTATTTTCGGTAAAGGCAAAAATGGTATACGTTTTTTCTTCGCCTAAATCTATCTGGTAATCTTCTATCGCCATTGCTGTGGGTGAATACGAATTGCAGTACTGGTATATTTTTTTTCTGAAAGCCTGTTTATAAACTTACACTATGCTTTTTACTACTAAGAGGCTAACTAAATTTTTCTCACCCTTCTCCATCTGAAGAAGGGTGAGAAATAAGGCATTAGGATAAGCGAATATTAGCTACGGAGTCGCCGGCTGGCACCATGGGAAACACGTTATCTTCCTTCTCTACTACTACTTCCAATACATACGGCCCTTCGTGGTCGAGCATGGCTTGAATAGAGTCTTGCAGATTTTCCCGTTCGGTTACTTTACTGGCAGCAATACCATAAGCTTTGGCAATACCCACAAAATCCGGGTTTACCATTTCGGTAAAGGAGTAGCGTTTCTGGTGGAATAATTGCTGCCACTGGCGTACCATGCCTAAAAAGTTATTATTTAAAATCAGCACTTTTACCCCAATCTGGTACTGAAAAATACAACCTAACTCTTGCAAGGTCATCTGGAAACCACCATCGCCAATAACCGCAATTACCTGGCGATCGGGAGCTCCTACTTTAGCACCCATAGCGGCGGGCAAACAGAAACCCATGGTTCCTAAACCACCAGATGTTATGTTGCTGCGACGGATATCTTTAAAATTGTAATAGCGCATGGCTGTCATTTGGTGCTGACCCACATCGGTAACAAGCACCGCCTGGCCTTCTGATAACTCTGAAACCTGATGAATTACTTCGGCCATTTTTAACTTTCCTTCTGTTGGAAGTATTTCAGGGGCCATTACTTTTTCGTACTCAATTTTAGCACATTCGTTAAATTTCTGTAACCAGGCTTCGTGCTTGTTTTCGTTTACTAAAGGCAAAAGTGCTTGCAAGGCCGCTTTGGCATCTGCATTTACAGCTACATCTACCCGAATATTTTTATTTATTTCGGCTGGATCAATCTCAATATGAATAATTTTAGCCTGCTGGGCATAACGCTTTAAGTCGCCGGTTACCCGGTCGTCGAAACGCATTCCTATAGCAATTAAAACGTCGCACTCATTTGTTAATAAGTTAGGCCCGTAATTACCGTGCATACCCAGCATACCCACATTAAGCGGGTGGTCGGTAGGCAAGGCCCCTAAGCCCAAGATAGTCCAGGCAGCCGGAATACCAACTTTTTCAATGAATGCCTGTAAGTCTTGCTGCGCATTAGCCAGTAATACCCCTTGTCCCCAAAGCACATAAGGCTTTTTAGCATTATTAATTAATTCGGCGGCGGCAGCAATGGATTTTTCGTTCAGTTTAGGTACCGGGTAATAACTCGAAATGCGTTTACATTTCTTGTATTCAAACTCGAACTTGGCATTTTGTGCGTCTTTGGTAATATCAATTAACACCGGACCCGGCCGACCAGAAGTAGCAATGTAGAAAGCTTTGGCAATAGCTTCAGGAATCTCTTCGGCACGGGTAACCTGGTAATTCCATTTGGTAACCGGCATGGTAACGCCTAAAACATCTGTTTCCTGGAAAGCATCCGTACCCAGTAAGTGCGAAAATACCTGACCAGTTATACATATCAGAGGAGTAGAATCAATTTGAGCATCGGCGATACCTGTAATTAAGTTGGTAGCACCCGGACCAGATGTAGCAAAACAAACTCCTGGTTTGCCAGTAATACGCGCGTAACCTTGGGCGGCGTGAGCGCCACCTTGTTCGTGGCGCACTAAGTGATGTTTTAGTTGATCTTTAAAGTCGTATAGGGCATCATAGATAGGCATAATGGCTCCGCCCGGATACCCGAATATCGTATCGACCCCTTCTTCGAGTAAAGAAAGCAACAGCCCCTGGGCTCCTGTTACTATTTTCTTCTCGGTTGCTGTTACCTTTTCCTTTTCTGTTGCCTCAGCTACTAGTGCATTCATGACTTTTGGACTTTAGAACTTGGGTATATTTATGGTTTATATTAGTATATAAGCCATTTTTAATGCAAATAATTTCACTTTCACCTAATTTCCGTTAAGCAAAACGGAATAGGTCAATTTTTAAGTTATCTATCGGTTACGCAACCTTCGGAGGCCGATGAAACCGTTTTAGCGTATTTATATAAAATACCCGAATTTTTGCGTAATGGCCGGGGTTGCCAGGCTGCCCGGCGTTTCGCAATTTCTTCTTCGCTTAAATCTACTTCTAAGCGATTGTTTACGGCATCAATGGTTATTTTATCACCATTCTGAAGTAAGCCAATCATACCGCCCACGTGCGCTTCCGGGGTAATGTGGCCTACCACAAAACCGTGCGTACCGCCCGAGAAACGTCCATCGGTAATTAAAGCTACCGATTTACCTAAGCCCGCTCCCATAATTAAAGAAGTAGGTTTCAGCATTTCGGGCATACCCGGTCCTCCTTGCGGCCCTTCGTACCGAATTACTAACACATCGCCTTCTTTAACCTGACCCGATAAAATACCATCGTTGGCTTCAAACTCGCCGTCGAATACTACTGCGGTACCGGTAAAAACTTCGCCTTCTTTACCCGTGATTTTAGCAACCCCACCTTGCTCAGCTAAATTGCCATAAAGAATGCGGATGTGACCCGTTTCTTTTATCGGCTGATCCAGCGGCATAATTACATCTTGTCCTTCGGCCATGTCAGGCACATTTTCTAAATTCTCGGCAATAGTTTTACCCGTAACGGTTAAGCAATCGCCGTGTAGTAAACCAGCTTTCAATAACATTTTCATCACGGCCGGAATACCGCCAATTTTATGTACGGCTTCCATGTGGTACTTGCCACTGGGTTTCATATCGGCTAGTAGCGGGGTTTTATCGCTGATGCGTTGGAAATCATCAATGGTTAGATCTATACCCGCTGTTTTGGCAATCGCTAATAAATGCAATACCGCATTAGTAGAACCACCCAAAACAGTAAGCACCACCATGGCATTTTCGAAAGCCTTTTTGGTCATGATGTCCAAGGGCTTAATATCTTTAGCCAGAAGTTCCCGGATGGCAATACCAGCCTGCACCGACTCTTCGGCTTTTTCCGGGCTAATAGCTGGGTTAGAAGAATTATAAGGCAAGGTCATCCCCATTGCTTCGGCGGCGGAGGCCATGGTATTAGCGGTATACATACCACCGCAGGCACCTGCACCCGGACAAGCATGTTCTATTACACCTTTAAAATCTTCCGGCGAAATAGTACCGGCGTATTTTTCACCCAGCGCTTCAAACGCCGAAACAATATCTAATTTCTTACCCGCAAATTTACCGGCCGCATCGCAGTAGTTACCGGGGGCAATGGTACCACCATAAACCATAATAGCCGGACGGTTTAAGCGGGCAAAGCTGATCAGCGCACCCGGCATATTCTTGTCGCAACCTACCACGGCCACTACGCCATCGTAGCTTTGCGCATTTACTACTGTCTCAATAGAATCAGCAATAAGATCGCGCGACGGTAAAGAATAACGCATGCCAGGGGTCCCCATAGAAATGCCATCACTTACCCCAATGGTATGGAACACTAAACCAATTACATCCTCGGTGGTATTTACCCCATTTTTAACCAGTTTAGCTAAATCATTCAGGTGCATATTACACGGGTTGCCATCGAACCCGGTACTCACCACCCCAATCTGGGCCTTTTTCAGGTCGTCGTTGCTTAAGCCAATAGCGTGCAACATAGCCTGGGCGGCCGGATTGGTTTCTTCCTGGGTAACGAGGTAACTGTAACGGTTTAATGTAGTACTCATTTTGGTTCCTTTATTTTAAAGCTTTTAAGGTTATATAACTGCCTTATTTCTAAATCTTAGAATCTGCTATGATTAAAACTTATCAGCGCTTTATGCCTATAATTTTAACCATTATGGTAAAAAAAAGCGCCACTCTGTTGAAGGAATGGCGCCGAGTATATTTTATCAAAATAGATTACACCATCCATCGTTTAGCGTCGATAATGACGCTAAGAATAATTCGGTTCAGGACAGATGAAGTAAATAACATGAGATCTTCTTTCGGGTAATTTGTTTGTTAAAGCGTCGCTAATGTAAAAACAATTTTTAAAAACCAAAAATTAAGATTTTAATTTCTATTCATTTTTTTGATTTCAGTTCGAAAATCACAAAGTTTCAACTTAGTTTTATTTAAAATTTTACAACAAAAAAAATCATTTAAAGGAGTATGTTAAGAAATTTTTAAATTTTTAGCTTTCCTTTTGTAAAATGATGAAAATTATAGAAATACTCTTTTAAACCAAACAACTACTCCCTGATAATCAGGCACAAACATTAATCTTTTACTATTTACCCCTATCTCCGAAAAACTAAATCTTTCTGATTACAACGAATCGTATTTACCTTTCATATTGCTTAAAATGCCTTTCTTTATATAACCTACCCGGTTTACAACTTTATTTTAGTAGGAAACTTTTCTTCGCCAAAATTTTAGAAATTGGTGTTACCCAGATTTGAGCTTCTCCATTTATCTAATTTTTTCATTAACAGAAAAACTAAATTGCGGGAGTAAATTACCCTGACAAATTCCGGTTTTTTGCTTTTAGTAAGGGGAGTTTTATAACAATTTGCTTTTTGTTGTTAGACAGAACGTAATAAATTAAGTAACTGACTGAAAGTTTTGTTTACTTTGTTTTGAGATTTTGAAAATTATCGAGTTTCTTTCGCCTCGCAAAAAATTCAGGTTTTTAAATCTGGCAAAATCAACCTTATTCCATTATACTTTAACCATGTAGAAAGCAGCGTTAAAGTTTTTTTTAGTTTTTATAAACGTTCGCATGATAGTTTTAAAATTTGGCGGTTCTTCGGTAAGTACCCCGGAGAACATCTTAAAAGTACTAGGAGTGGTAAAATCACATTCCTCGGTGCATGAATTAGCAGTAGTAGTTTCGGCATTTGGTGGCGTTACAGATAGCTTAATTAGTATTAGCCGGTTAGCCGAAAAAGGCGACCTGACTTATAAGCAAGAGCTTAAAAAAATTGAAGATCGTCACCTGAGCACCGTTAAAGAGCTTATTCACGCTACGCGCCAAAGTGCTATTATTGCTAATGTAAAATTTTTACTCAACGAACTCGAAGATATTTTACAAGGGGTATTTCTGGTAAAAGAACTAAGCCTGAAAACGCTGGATTTTATTCAAAGTTTTGGGGAGCGTTTATCGTCGTACCTGGTAGCAGAAGCGTTCAAAGAAAATGGGTTACCCGCATTTGCCGCCGATTACCGCCAGCTTATTGTTAGCGACCGGACTTACGGCAACGCCAAAGTACAGTTTGAAGTAACCAATGCCCGCCTTAAACAATACTTAACTGGAACCGACGAAATATCAGTAATTCCGGGTTTTGTGGCTACTACCGAACACGGCGAAACTACCACGTTAGGTCGGGGTGGCTCAGATTATACGGCTGCTATTGTAGCAGCGGCTCTTGATTCGGCTAGCCTGGAAATCTGGACCGATGTAAACGGTATGATGACCGCTGACCCACGTCGGGTAAAAAATGCTATTCCGATTGAAGAATTATCGTACGAAGAGGCGTTGGAACTCTCCTATTTTGGAGCAAAAATTATTTATCCGCCTACCATTCAGCCGGCACTAAGCAAGAAAATTCCGATCCGGTTAAAAAACACCTTCGAACCGGATGCACCCGGAACCTTAATTACCCACAACCCACGGCAAAGCGAAGCCCCGGTTAAAGGAATTGCATCTATCGAAAATATAACTTTGCTTACTATTTCGGGTAGTGGCATGGTGGGTGCCAGTGGTATTGCCATGCGCTTTTTTGGCGCTTTAGCCACCCAAAAAGTAAACGTTATTTTAATTACCCAAGCTTCGTCGGAGCACGCTATCAGCGTTGGTATTAACCAACGCGATGCTACCCGGGCGCAACGAGCTATTGAACAAGAGTTTCAGTTAGAAATTCAAGCCGGAATAGTAGATAAAGTAAATATCCAGAGCGATTTGGCCATTATGGCCCTGGTAGGATCAAATATGAGAAATACACCAGGTATTGCCGGTAAATTATTCAGTTCTTTAGGCCGGAATGGCATTAACATTATAGCCATTGCCCAGGGAACTTCGGAGCTCAATATTTCCTGCGTTATCCAGAAGAAAGACGAAGAAAAAGCGTTGAATACCATACACGAAGCCTTCTTCCTTTCGGATATAAAAACCCTGCATTTATTTGTAGTGGGTACCGGTACGGTGGGTGCCACCTTATTAAAGCAAATTAAAAATCAGGCTCCTAATTTATATAAAACTTTAGCGATTGACATAAAGCTGATTGGCCTTACCAACAGTAAAAAAGCGGTATTTAATGAAACCAGCATTCCGTGGTCTAACTGGGAAGAGACTTTAGAAAATGATGGACAAGAATCGAACATTGAAGTATTTGCAGACCGGATAGCCGAGCTAAATTTACCGAACGCCATTTTTGTAGATTGTACTGCTAACCCAGAAGTAGCTGCCACTTATAAGTTTTTACTGGAAAGAAGCATTTCTATTGTAACACCTAATAAAATTGCGGCTTCTAGTAATTATCATACGTACAAAGAATTAAAAAGCCTGGCAGCTAAACGGGGGGTAAAATATTTATATGAAACCAACGTAGGAGCCGGCTTACCCATTATTAGCACCCTCACCGATTTAATCCGGAGCGGAGATACCGTATTAAAAATTGAAGGAATCTTCTCGGGCACGATGAATTATTTGTTTAACACCGTAAGTGCCGATAAAAAACTAAGTACGGTGGTGCAGGAAGCCATGGATTTAGGTTACGCCGAACCCGATCCGCGCATTGACCTGAGCGGTAAAGATGTGGCCCGTAAAATTATGATTCTTGCCCGCGAAACTGGCGACAATCTGGAATTAGAAGATGTGCATATTAAACCATTCTTACCAGCTAACTGCTTACAGGATTCTGCCATGGATGAGTTTTGGCAAAACCTGCGTACGTACGAAGATACTTTTGAAGCGCAACGGGCCGAAGTAGAAAAACAAGGGAAAGGTTACCGCTTAGTAGCGTCTTGGCAAGATGGTAAAGCCCGCATTGAATTACGCGAAGTAGAAAAAAGCCATCCGTTTTATTCGGTTTCAGGTTCTGATAATATTATTCTGTTCACCACCGAGCGTTATAAAACGCAGCCATTAATTGTGAAAGGTTCTGGTGCCGGAGCAGAAGTAACTGCTGCCGGCGTATTCGCTGATATTATTCGGATTGCCAATTAGAAAATAGTCCATGGTCCATCGTTGATGGACATCATCATGGATTTAACCAAAAGATATTACCATGGACTGTCGTCTATGGTCTATCGACTAAAAAAATGAAAGATAGTAACAGTATAAAAATATTCTCGCCGGCTACCGTTGCAAACGTGGCCTGCGGATTCGATATATTAGGATTTGCGCTCGATAACCCGGGTGATGAAATTCAGGTAAGTATAAAGGATAGTCCGGGCATTTCGGTTCTGAATCAAACGAAGGACACCGTATTTCCGGCGGACGTAAACAAAAATACGGCGGTAGTTTCGTTACAGGCGTATTTATCGCACTTAGGCTCCGACCAAGGATTTGAAATTACTTTTACCAAGAAAATTAAGCCCGGGAGCGGTATTGGTTCCAGTTCGGCGAGTGCAGCCGCTAGTGTTTTTGCCGCCAATGAATTATTGGGTAATCCCATCAGCAAAGAAAATCTGGTGCAGTTTGCCATGCAGGGCGAAAAAGCCGCTTGCGGCGTAGCTCACGCCGATAACGTAGCCCCTGCCCTCTTAGGCGGTTTTGTATTAGTTCGCTCCTACGACCCCTTGGATATTATTTCTATCCCCTACCCCGAAGAGTTATACTGCACCATTATTCATCCGCAGATTGAGGTAAAAACCGAAGATGCCCGCAAAATTTTGCGTCAGGGTATTTCGCTGAAAGACGCTGTTAAGCAATGGGGTAACGTAGGCGGTTTAATTGCTGGTTTAATGAAAGGCGATTACGCACTTATCGGACGGTCGCTGGAAGATGCCATAATTGAACCTATCCGCTCTATTCTGATTCCGGGTTACGATGCCGTGAAAGAAGCCGCCTTGGAAGCTGGCGCTTTGGGTTGTTGTATTTCTGGTTCGGGGCCCAGCATGTTTGCCTTAAGCCGCTCTGCGGAAGAAGCTAACCAGATTGCCGCCGCCATGAAAAAGGCCTTTACACACTACGAAATTGATAACATTGATTACGTATCAAAGGTAAATAATCAAGGGCCGAAGGTGATTTAATTTATGCACAGGCATTAAATTATAGTTTACTTTTACTTTTTAAGTAATCAGACTGAATCAAATACGGCTTTCCTGAATATAAATAATAAAACAAATAAAACATTACCCCCTGGACTATCAATTGTGGCCCGTGGACTAAAAATTAAAACCATGTCTTTTTACAGTACCAACCAGCAAACCCCGCACGTAAGTTTGCGCGAGGCCGTAACTAAAGGTTTAGCCGATGATAACGGTCTTTTTATGCCTTTAGAAATTCCGGAACTACCGCATAGTTATTTTGAGATTATTCAGGAAAAGTCATTACCTGAAATTGCGCTGGATGTGGCCGCTACCCTGTTGCGAGGCCAGATTGAAAGAGGCATACTGCAGGAAATTGTAGAAGAAAGCCTGAATTTTCCAATTCCGGTGGTACCGGTTCACGGCCGCATCCATACCTTGGAATTATTTCACGGACCAACTTCGGCGTTTAAAGATGTAGGTGCTCGGTTTATGGCCCGGTTGCTGGCGCACTTTGTAAAAGGCAGCGATCAGGAATTAACTATATTGGTAGCTACCTCCGGCGATACGGGGAGTGCGGTGGCCAACGGCTTTTTAGGCGTACCAGGCATTAATGTGGTAATACTATACCCGCATGGTAAAGTTAGCGACATTCAGGAAAAGCAATTAACTACCTTAGGTCAAAACATCAAGGCTTTAGAAATTGACGGTACGTTCGACGATTGTCAACGCTTAGTCAAACAAGCTTTTCTCGACCAGGAGTTGAACCAACGCATGCAGTTAACTTCGGCTAACTCCATCAATATTGCCCGGCTTATTCCGCAGTCATTTTACTATTTCCACGCTTATGCCCAGGTAAAACATTTAAGTGAGCGGGTAGTGTTTGCTACGCCCAGCGGAAATTTTGGTAACTTAACCGGTGGATTATTGGCTAAACGCATGGGCTTACCCGTAGCTAAATTTATTGCAGCTACTAACATAAACGATATTGTACCGGAGTTTTTAACCAGTGGCAATTTTAATCCGCGGCCTTCTACCCAAACTATTTCCAACGCCATGGATGTGGGCAACCCTAGTAATTTCGTACGTCTCATGGATTTATATAACCAATCCGGCGATGCTTTGGGCGAAGACGTAGTAGGTTATCGTTTTACCGATGAACAAACTAAAATGCTAATGCGCGAAGTATACGAAAACCACGGTTACATTTTAGATCCGCACGGCGCTATTGGGTACGGCGCTATCCGCGATTACCTGGCTACCGATCCGGAAGCAATTGGTATATTCCTGGAAACTGCGCACCCGGCTAAATTCATGGATGTGGTAGAAGACGTTATCGGACAAAAAGTAAATATTCCGGAGAACCTGCAGGTAGTTATGCAAAAAACAAAGCAGTCTACCCGCATGAACCATAGTTACGACGATCTAAAATCTTGGCTATTGACCCGGGCTTAAAATTTAAAAATCCTTGCAAGGTTAAGCTAATCTGCCATAAGAGCAGCATTGCCAGTGTCTTTATGGACACTGGCATTTTTGTCTAAAATCACTTATAAAATTGAGTCTTATAGATTTTTAGCCCTTTGCACTTTACCTGATAAGCACTTGTTATGGAACCTACAGCTAAGACTTCTGCCAAGTACGTTTAAACTATTGCGTAAAAATCTGTTTTTTTTCTTTTAAAGAAATTGCAATGATTAAGCCATTAAATTTAAATTTTTCAACGATTAACACGAACAAAATTATTTTTAATACTTAGGCTTGGATATTTTTAAATAATTTCTGCATCTTTATTGAACGGCTTTATTTTTTTAATTTTCTGCGATTTTAGAAGAATAAAGTAGTATAATTGAATCTAGCAGAAAACTTAAATCAGATATTATTTTGTTTTCTGCAGTATAAATTACTGACGTAACCGGAGATTTCCGGATCGGCAGGTAAAGTCTGGCAACGTGCCAGCTTCTGTTGTTTTGAATATATTTAATCATTTTCTACCATGAGCGACAAGGTCCATATTTTTGACACGACGTTACGCGACGGCGAGCAGGTGCCCGGCTGCCAATTAAACACCAAAGAAAAAATTGAAGTAGCAAAAGCACTGGAAGAACTAGGCGTAGATATTATCGAAGCTGGTTTTCCGATCTCCAGTCCCGGCGATTTTACTTCTATTATTGAAATATCAAAGGCAGTTTCGGAGCCAATAATTTGCGCGCTAACCCGGGCCAAAAAAGAAGACATTGATTGCGCCGTAGAATCGCTAAAATATGCGAAACGCAAACGCATCCATACCGGCATTGGTGCTTCGGATATGCACATTCAGTACAAATTTAATTCTACCCGCGAGGATGTACTGGCACGGGGTGTTTACGCCGTAAAATACGCGAAGCAATTTGTAGAAGACATTGAGTTTTACGCCGAAGATGCCGGCCGGGCCGATTTGCCGTTCCTGGCTAAAATGATTGAAGAAGTAATTGCGGCTGGAGCTACCGTTGTAAATATACCAGATACTACCGGCTATTGCTTGCCCTGGGAATACGGCGCTAAAATTAAATATTTAAAAGAAAACGTAAAAAATATTGATCAAGCCATTATCTCGGTGCATTGCCACAACGATTTAGGCTTGGCTACCGCAAACTCCATTGCTGGGGTTATTAATGGTGCCCGCCAGATTGAATGTACCATTAACGGCATTGGCGAACGGGCCGGTAATACCTCCTTAGAGGAAGTGGTTATGATTATGAAAAGCCACAAAGAACTGGAATTAAACAACCGGATCAACACGCCGCGGATTTACCCTACCAGTCGTTTGGTATCGCGGTTAATGCGCATGCGCGTACAACCAAACAAAGCCATTGTGGGCGATAATGCTTTTGCGCACTCTTCTGGTATTCACCAGGATGGCTTCCTGAAGCACCGCGAAACGTACGAAGTAATTGATCCGCACGATGTAGGGGTAGCTGATTCTTCGATTGTGTTAACGGCGCGCAGTGGCCGGGCCGCTTTAAAACATCGCCTGGAAAGCTTAGGCTATTTTGTTACTAAAGAAGACATCGACGAAATTTACCCGGAATACCTGGTAATGGCCGATGAATTAAAAGTTATTCAGGACGAGCATTTAACGGTGCTTTTTCAAAAATTAGAAACTAAACGGGAGCAAGCCGCTGTTAAAACCAACAGCTAATTTTACAAATGAGTAGTTCCGATAAAAAAACCTTATTTCAAAAAATCTGGGATGCCCACGTGGTAACCAGCATTCCGGACGGTCCGGATGTATTATACATCGACCGGCATTTAGTACATGAAGTAACTAGCCCGCAAGCTTTTGCCGGTCTGGAAAAAAGAGGTATTGGGGTATTCCGGACACAGAATACTGTGGCTACTGCCGACCATAACGTACCTACCATTAATCAGCATTTACCTATTTCGGAGCCGCTGAGTAAATTTCAGGTAGATAAACTTACTGAGAATTGCGCAAAGTTTGGCGTAAATCTGTACGGTTTAGGCCATCCTTTTCAAGGGATTGTGCACGTAATCGGGCCCGAGTTAGGCATCACGCTGCCCGGCATGACCATGGTATGCGGCGATAGCCACACTTCTACGCACGGTGCTTTTGGTACTATTGCCTTTGGTATAGGTACCAGCGAAGTAGAGCAGGTTTTAGCTACTCAATGCTTAATGCAAAACCGGCCTAAAACCATGCGCATTAACATCGAGGGGGAACTGGCTAACGGGGTATTATCGAAAGATATTATTCTGTACATTATTTCGAAGTTAACCATGGGTGGTGCTACCGGCTATTTTGTAGAATATGCTGGTTCGGCTATTCGCAGCTTAAGCATGGAAGCCCGCATGACCATCTGCAACATGAGCATCGAAATGGGTGCCCGTGGTGGTTTAATAGCTCCTGACGATACTACTTTTGAATATATCCGGGGTCGGGAATTTGCGCCGAAGGGTGCCAAATTTGAAGAAGCTGTTGCTTATTGGCGTACACTCTTCACTGACGAAGGTGCTGCTTTTGATGTAGAATTCACCTACGATGCCGCCGATATTGCCCCCATGATTACCTACGGTACCAATCCAGGTATGGGCATTAAAATCGACGAAACGGTACCAACCCTGGCCGATATTAAAGAAGAAAGTAATAAAGCTTCTTTCGATAAATCTTTAGCTTATATGGGTCTTCATCCGGGCGAACAATTATTGGGCAAGGAAATCAATTACGTGTTTATTGGTTCCTGCACCAACTCCCGCATCGAGGACTTACGCCTGGTAGCTCAGTTTGTAAAAGGCAAGCACAAAGCACCCAATATCAACGCTTTGATTGTACCGGGATCTAAACAAGTAGAACAACAAGCCCGCGAAGAAGGCATTGACCAGATTTTCCGGGAAGCCGGTTTTGAATTGCGAGAACCTGGTTGCTCCGCTTGCCTCGGCATGAACGAAGATAAAGTTCCCAAAGGTGAATACTGTATTTCTACGTCTAACCGGAATTTTGAAGGCCGCCAGGGACCGGGTGCCCGTACTTTGTTGGCTAGTCCGTTAACTGCGGCAGCTACGGCTATTGCGGGCAAAATAACGGATGTTCGGGAGTTAATTTAAGTGTACCAAAATGGAAAAATTTAAAAAAATAACATCGAGCGCGGTTCCTTTACCGATTGAAGATATTGATACCGACCAGATTATTCCGGCCCGGTTCCTAAAAGCAACTACCCGCGAAGGTTTTGGCGACAACTTATTTCGCGATTGGCGCTACGACAACCAAAATAACCCCAAACCAGAGTTTGTACTGAACAATCCGCAGTACAGCGGTAAAGTTTTAGTAGCCGGTAAAAACTTTGGTTGTGGCTCCAGTCGGGAACACGCGGCCTGGGCTATTAACGATTATGGTTTTAAAGTAGTTATTTCGAGCTTTTTTGCCGATATTTTTAAAGGGAATGCCTTAAACAATGGCTTGCTGCCGGTGCAGGTATCCGAAGAGTTTTTAGCAACTATTTTTGCGCATATTTTTGCCGATAGAAACACCGCATTAGAAGTTAACCTGGAAGAACAAACCGTGCGTATTGCCGGCACTGACTTAGTAGAAAAATTTGATATTAATCAATACAAAAAAACCTGCTTAATAAACGGCTACGACGATATTGATTACTTGCTAAGCTTGAAAGACCAAATTGAAACTTACGAGAAAACCAGCAAATACCTAAGTCTGGTAGATTTAAAGCAGGAAGCGGAGGCATAGATTTAGCTATAAATTATTAGTATTTAGACTTACATTAATAAAACAGAGAAGCCCGGTTTAAATAAACCGGGCTTCTCTGTTTTTACTTCTTACTCAAAGATATCGGGTAATTAGGTGGCAGTTCCGGATTTTTCAGGCCGGGAACATAAAAAGTAGCCAGTGTTTTTGCCAGATAAGGATGAAAGCCGCGTTGGTTGGTGAGCACTATAAAAGTGAGCTTCTGGTCATCGAACCGCACGTAATCGGCTAAAGCGGGTCCACCACTGTGGCCGGATAATTTATGACCCTGGTACATCTCCGAAGCAAAACCAATCCCGAAATCACCTTTGCCGCCGGCTTTAAGCGGCACATTGTTTAGTACTAAATTCTGAGTAGCCGGAGTTAAAAATTTTCCTTCGTCCAGAGTCTGGGCTATCTTGGCTAAATCCAGAATAGAGGTATATACGCCACCCGCGGTATAGCCGGTACTGCCAAACTGCATGTCGCTTACTTTATAATCTGTCTTTTGCCAGGAGTACACAGCAGCTTCTTTCGGCAAAACGGCGTGCATCCGGATAAAGCTATCGTCGTTGTTGTTAACAAAGGTATGCTGCATGCCTAAAGGGTCGAGCACATAGGTTTTCAGCACTTCATAGTACGGTTTCTTTAGTCTTTTTTCAATGATGTATTGCAAAATCCAATAATCCGAACTTACATAGAATGATTTAGTGCCCGGCTCATAGGTCATTTCTTGTTTTTTGGCTAGTTCAAAAGCTTCTTTGGTGGTTTTGGCTTTAGAAAAATCCCCAATCCAAATGCCTGACTGGTGAGCGGCTAGTTGTTTAATAGTGATGGGCTGCCAGTAATACGGAATAGAATCAAGTAGTTGCCCCAAAGTCTGGTCAGGCAGCAAAATCTTCTCATCAAATAGTTTACCCAGTAACAAGGCTGCAAATAATTTACTGCAGGAGGCCGTCTGAAAAACGGTTTCGGGATCAACTGGTGCCTTCCAGGAGAGGTTGGCAAAACCATACTGTCCTTGTTGAATAATTTTCCCGTCTTTTACCACGGCATAAGCCAAACCCGGAATATGCTCGCGTTGCATAATATCACGCACAAACGCGTCGGCTTCTTTTTTAAAGTTTTTCTGGGCCATGGCGCCAGTTGTTACAAATAAAGCTAATACTAGCAGGCAACTCAGTTTTTTTAAATTTTTCATTTTTTCGGATAGATGTATGATACGAGGTACACCACAAAGATGGCGCATTTGCACCTGCAACATCAATCGCATATAAGGGTGAATTTAAATAGCTTAAAAGTAGGCGTATCCCATAAAAGGGTGATATTACAGTTCGGGCATTTTAAAGGTATAGCGGATGTGTTATCTTTGGTAGTAACCTATTGGTATGCAAAAATTTAAAACAACTTTTATTTGGACGATTGCGGTAGCGGGAATTCTCTTTGCAAATTTCAGGGGAGTAAGTGCGCAATCCCGTTCGTATGTATACCAGCACCTCGACCGGGAAGATGGACTAGCCAGCAGTATTGTACTGGCTATATTGCAAGACCGGGAAGGGTACATGTGGTTCGGCACCGATAATGGTTTGCAACGCTACGATGGCCGTAAGTTTACGCATTACCGGCACCAGTCACATAATCCCAATAGTTTAGGTTCGGATATTATAGAAGCCTTACTGCAGGACACTAAAGGAAATATCTGGATTGTTTCTCCCACCAGCATTACTCGTTTTTCTCCTGGCCAGAATACGTTTACCCGGATTCCGGTTTTAGCCCAGTTTAAAACCAACGGCTTGCCCCGGCAATGGCAACTTCAGGAATGCAACAGTAACCTGCTCCTTAGTTCCCAGGATGGGTCAGCTAGGGCTATATTTAACTCCGCCAAACAAGCTTTTCTGCCGGTTACTGCCACAGAGCACAATTTATTTTGCACCCCGGCACCCGTAAACAATGCCGTTTCTTTGCCCGGTAACGAACAGTATAACTTTTATAAAGACAAACAAGGCAATACGTGGGCTGGGGCGGAGCAATTTTGGGTGCAATACGCCGGAACGGCTACTTTCCAACGTGTGCCCCCGGGCAATTTGGCTCGTTATTCCTTAATTTATAACCACATTTACAGTATTACGCAAAATAAGGAAGGCACTATCTGGCTAGGTACCGATAAAGGTATTTATTATTTTAATCCCGAAAAACAGCGGTTTTTTACGGTTACTACCGCATTTGATTCCGAGAAAAATACTCCGGAATCAGATGCGGTTTCCGGATTTCTGGAAACTATTACCGGCGAAATCTGGGTAAGCTCGGTTAATAAGGGTTTGCGGGTCTATAATCAACAATTTAAACTACTCCGCACGTATCAACCATCTCCGAAAGGCTTTATCCAGCAGGCTTCGTGCGTAATAGAAGACCGCCGACACCAGGTTTGGGCGGGTGGCAATGGCATGTTGTTACAAATTAAAAATGCAGGTATTTCTGCCAAGCCCTTCAGATTTCCTTTATTAAAAAATCAGGTAATGGTAAAAGCTGCTTTAGATTCTTCCGGCATTATCTGGTGGGGAACCAATACCGGTTTATTAATTCGCCATAACCCCACTACCAACCAAATGACTCCTTTAAATCTAAAAAATCAAACAGGAGGAGCGGACATAGGTCAGATTAAACGTATTCTGTTGGGGCAGGATGGTTCGCTGTGGATAGCCACTTCGTTAAACGGAGTATTTCGGTTAAATGCCCTTACCGGCAAAGTAATGGACCATTATACCACTGCTACCAGGCCCCACGGCTTACTTAGCAACGAAACCGGCGAAATGATTTGGTTAAACGATTCTACGCTCGTTATCTCTACCAACCAAGGACTCCATTATTTAAATTTTAAAAACAATAACGTTACTTACCTCACCACCGCCAATGGTTTACCCGCTAACGCTGTTCTTAACTTAATTAAAGCTTCTGATAAATATTTATTTCTGACTACCCAATTCAGTTTAAACCGTTGGAACCTGCAAACCAAAACGGCCACTGGTTACGGAATACGTGATGGCTTAGTAAATGAATCGTACGCATTTAATACGGGCTACCAATTACGCGATGGCCGCCTGTTATTAGGCACCTTGCAGGGATTTTATTATTTCCATCCAGATAGTTTAAATAATATAGAACTCCCCCCGGATGTAAGCATAACCGGCTTCCGGATTTTTGACCGGAACCTACCGGTAAAAGAATCAACTTTGCGAAAAGATGGATTGCATTTAACCTACAATCAAAACTTTTTTACCATTGAATTTGCTGCTTTAAATTACTACGACGATGGCAAAATTAGCTACGAATACCAGCTGCAAGGCGTTGACCCTGCTTGGCGGAATGCCGGCTCCAACCGCTTTGCCAGTTACACAAATCTTAATGGCGGAACATATCAATTTAAAGTAAGAGCCCGCTTGTCGGATGGCACTCTTTCCCGGCAGGTCACCTCATTTCCGCTGGTAATTGCCCAGCCTTTCTGGAAAACCTGGTGGTTTATCTGTCTGATTCTTTTATTGCTGGCTGCCCTAGGGTTCGGGATATATAAACTACGCATTAACCGGCTACTAGCTTTGCAACAGGTACGCACCCGTATTGCCCGCGATTTGCACGACGATATGGGCTCTACCCTGAGTACTATTACTATTTTCTCGGATATGGCGAAGCAGCAAGTCCTGACCAATCCTGCTGTTACGCAGAATTATCTGAACAAAATAAGCGATTACTCGCACCAGATGATGACTACCATGGATGATATTGTCTGGTCGATTAACCCCCATAACGATTCGCTGCAAAACCTGACAGCCCGCATGCGCGAAGTGGCTACGGAACTTTTAGAAGCAAAAAACATCGCGTTTTCCATCGAAACCGACGCAGCTTTAAACACTACGCGTTTACCCCTGGAACTGCGCTACGATTGTTTTATGATTTTTAAAGAAGCGTTGAACAACATAGCCAAATACGCGCAATGTTCTCAGGTTTGGATTAATCTAAGCGTTACAGCAAATATATTTTTTTTAAAAATAAAAGATAATGGGCAGGGATTTGATGTGTCAACTGCGAATTCCGGTAACGGATTATTGAATATGCAGAAACGGGCCCAAAACAGAAACGGTCACATCAATATTAAATCAGGAATGAGTCAAGGCACCACTATTGCTCTGGCGGTTCCGCTTTCCGGTATTAATTTTAAACCTACAAGAGTATGATTAAGATTTTGCTCTACGAAGACAATGCTCCCCTCCGCGAAGGGCTTTCCATGCTTTTTAATGGCACCGAGGGTTTTACGGTTCTGGCCGCTTTTCCGAACTGTAACCATATAATCAATCAGATAGAACAATATCAGCCCGATGTTATTCTCATGGACATTGACATGCCCGGCATGGGGGGAATTGCCGGTTTAAAACTCATCCGGAGCCATCATGAACGGGTAAAAGTGGTAATGCTAACTGTTTTTGATGATAACGAAAATGTATTGCACGCCATGCAAGCAGGCGCCGATGGCTATTTATTAAAAAAAACACCTCCCGCTAAGCTCCTGGAATCGGTGCGCGATGTTTACGAAGGCGGCGCTCCCATGACCTCTTCTGTGGCCCGGCAAGTTTTGCAATTATTTGCCTATCAGCCACCCGCCAAAGAAACAAACTACTACCAGTTAAGCGACCGCGAAAAAGAAGTTTTACACTGGCTCGTAAATGGCTACAGCTACAAAATGGTGGCCGCGCAACTGTTTATTTCCCTGGAAACAGTACGCACCCACGTAAAAAAAATTTACGAAAAATTGCAGGTAAACTCTAAAACCGAAGCGGTAGCCAAAGCTTTTAAAGATAATATTCTGTAATCTATTTGCTCCCCATTATGTGCATCCTAAGAAGCGCATTAAGGCAATTACTGGTTATATCCAGAATTCCAATCTTAAGCCGCTTTCTATTTTACTAAATGAAGGCTTAATATAAATGCGCTTTTCCTTAACCCAAATGATGGTTAAGGAGAAATAAACGTCAGCTCGCTAGGCACCTTGCCGAATTTTTTCTTAAAAGAATGCGAGAAGTGAGCCTGGCTTTCAAAGCCCAGATCTAAATAAATGGCAGAGGGTTTCTGGTGCTTAATCTCAATAAGATATTTTGCTGTAGTCAACCGCTTATCCTGCAACCAACGACGGGGTGGTGAACCGAACGTTTTTTGAAAATCACGTTTAAAACCCGCCAGGCTGCGACCAGTTAGCTGTGCAAATTTCTCAACAGGAACATTAAAATGAAAGTTACTGAGCATAAACTTTTTCAGGTCAATCTTGTAAGGTTCTGAAAAGTCGAACAGGAAGTTGCGAAGCCCGGGCAAAGCAAGCAATAGCAGTTTAACCCCTTCTTTTACTTTCAGAATTCCCATTTCGTCTGTCATAGCTGCTCCTGAGCTTCGGGCGTATGGTACAATAGATTGAAAATATCCCTGCAGAAATTCGTTAGTTGGAATTAAGACGTTAGGCGGACCAATATATTTGCCGTCTGCCTGCAACTTTTCTTCTAACGCTATCTTGCGTAACAAGTCTTCCTGCAGGGATATCACAATGGTTTCATAATTCCCTCCGGGCAGCGGTGTTTTAGTAAGCGTACCCAACTGATTTTTGCCAATCAGCAGCATTTCTCTCCCAGCCATCCCAGCCATCGAAATTTTTTGCTCGGAGGTTTCTAGGGTAAACTGTCCTGAAACCTGCAGTATCAAGGTAGGATTGTTCCAAAAACATACTTTCTCCCTACGCTCGGCTGAGAGGTACGAATAGAAAATTACGCCGGGGAGAATTTCTGCGGGACTGGTCATTTAGCGTTGTAAGTAAGTGCTGCCAAGTATAGCGCCTGTGGCAAAAGTAGTGTTTAAGGTGTTCATTTCCTCCGGCGTAAATACAATATCCATCGCTGCCATGTTTTCCGGCAAGCGAGACCGGCGACTCATACTAACTAAAGGCATAATTTGATTGCCTTGCTCCTTTACCCAGGCAATTGCAATTTGTGTGGGCGTATAACCTTTGTTGCTGGCAATCTGCTTTAAAATTTTAACTTTTTCCAAGTTATGCATTAAGTTTTCACCTTGAAAACGAGAGAAATGGTTACGATAATCGTTTTCGGCAAGCGGTACTTTCATGTCGCTGGTCAATAAGCCTTCAGCAGTATTAGCGAAGGCCACTATGCCGATGCCTAGCTCCTTTGCTGTTGGCAGCAGTTCGCTTTCTATCTGGCGGTCGGCCAGTGAGTAACCAATTTCCAACGCACTTATAGGATGAATAGCATTGGCTTTACGAAGTTGGTTAGCGGTAATTTCCGATACGCCAATGTAACGAACTTTTCCTTCTTTAATCAGGTCGGCAACTGTTCCAATAATGTCTTCTACCGGCACGCTGTTATCCATCCGGCTAGGCTGGTAGAGGTCAATGGTATCAACACCCAAACGGATGAGAGAATAATTTATAAAATTCTTGATGGCGATGGGGCGCAGATCCATTCCCAGCCACTGACCGTTGTGAAAGATAGCGCCAAATTTTACGCTAATAAAGGCATCGTCTCTCCTGCCTTTAATGGCTTTGCCTATCAGCATCTCATTATGACCAGCACCATAAAAGTCTCCGGTGTTCAAAAAATTAATACCACTATCCAATGCTTCATGAATTGTAGCAATACTTTCTGTTTCGTCGGGTGTAGAACCGCCCCAGATAGAAGACATACGCATACAGCCTAAACCAAGCTTAGATACGAAAGGACCATTTAGGCCCAACTGAATTTTTGTGATGTTTTTCATAATGCAAAGATCAACATTCAAACCAGTTAGATGTTTCTTCTATGGCTCAAATGCTTTGCCTGTACGGCTCACCACAATTATTATTTTAATTTATAACTTATAGATTTGATTTTACTATCAAAAAAGACTGTTTTCTGATAGAATTCCCTTTAGGCAAATTGATGCTTCTTCTAATCGGTAAAATAGCAATAAACAAAGTGGCAATCTAACGGTAAAGTTCACATCCGTTACTTCTTCGGTCAGCGCCCGCAAACCATACCTTTCGCTAATTCGTTTATTCTGTGTTATTATATTACTGCTGCTACACGATTCAAAAAATAAGCCTTTGTTTTAAAATGTGTAGTAGTGGCAAAGGCGGTTAAACCCAGGCAAAATATCCGAGTTTTATCCGCGTTTAAAAATTACCGTGCTTGAATAAAACTTGTTTAAATTTTTACCAGAAAGCCATGAAGCAGTTGCGCTTACTTTTCAGCTTGATTTTATTTTTATTTATAACTAGTTGCGACAAAGAAAAATCGGATGATAACACCACTCCCACTCCTGACCCGAACGTAAATCCTCCGGCTATTACTGATTATACGCTTACCGAAGCTTTTCCTGCTTTAAAGTTTGATAAACCCGTGGAGTTAACCAGCCCTGATGATGGCACTAACCGGATTTTTGTGGTAGCGCAGAACGGTAAAATTCACGTATTCCCTAACCTAACTACGGCTTCGGAAGCTCCGGTATTTCTGAACTTAAGCCCGAAAGTGGCTACTGGCGGTGAGCTGGGCTTATTAGGGTTAGCTTTTCATCCGGATTACAAAACTAACGGCTACTTCTACGTGAACTACACCCGGGGTAATCCGCTAACAACGGTTATTTCCCGATTTAAAGTAAGTGCTGCTGAGCCTAATGTAGCTGATCCTAACAGCGAACAGATATTGCTAACCTACGCCCAACCATATAGCAACCACAACGGTGGTAAGCTCGCATTTGGCAACGATGGATACTTGTATATTGCTTCCGGAGACGGCGGTAGTGGCGGCGATCCACAAAACAACGCCCAAAACCTACAAAAGCTTTTAGGTAAAATTTTAAGAATTGATGTAAATGCTCCATCTGGCAATTTGTCTTACGCCATCCCCACCGATAATCCTTATAAAGGCAACACCGAGGGTTTCCGGGAAGAAATTTACGCTTATGGCTTACGGAATCCCTGGCGCTTTAGCTTCGACCGGCCAACGGGCACTTTATGGGCTGGCGACGTAGGTCAGGGCAACATAGAAGAAATTTCTATTATCAAAAAGGGCAGCAATTATGGCTGGAAAATCCGGGAAGGAAATACTTGCTTTGGAACGGCGAATTGCGATTTAACTGGCCTGGAAGAACCTATTTGGAGTTATCCGCAAAACACCGAAAACGGTCGGTCTATAACCGGAGGTTACGTGAGCCACGATAAAAATCTAACTGGTTTAGAAGGCAAATATATTTACGGTGATTACGTATCAGGTAATATCTGGGCTTTAACTTTTAACGGAAACCAGACCGTTACAAATGAATTAATAACCAAAGCAGCCGATAATATTTCATCTTTCGGGGAAGACAGCCAACAAGGACTTTATATTTTGGGTTATTCGAGCGGTAAAATCTATAAGTTTACTTCCAAGCAATAAATCAATTTACTATTTATTACAAAACTACAATCTAACCTAGCCCCCTTGAAGTGCACCCAAACCCATTAAAATAATGGTCAGGTCAATTTTATTAAACTCGTCTTTGTCATATAAAGAAGTTTGTTTGTTTAATCGTTGATTGCTCTTTTTCTACTGCCGTAAACATTAAAGAGCGTATCACTAGCTTTATTATAGTAATATTTAAGTCAATTTAACGTTTTTTGAATACCCAGCTAGAAGCAAAGTAAGACTTGTTTAATTTTCTTCTTAATTTTGCCGGCAGCATTCCCGATAGTTTTAAAAGATTTTTAACAGAACTTTATTTTGGTCAGGAATGCTTTCCTTTACTCAGCGAATTAGATTTCAGAAAGCATTTTTTAATATGATATACCCTATTACTGCCTACGGTGACCCGATTTTACGGTCTAAAACCAAAGAGCTTACAGATAATTACCCGGATCTAAAAAAATTAGTAACTGATATGTATGATACCATGTATCATGCGCACGGTGTAGGACTAGCAGCCCCCCAAATTAGTAAAGGTCTTCGTTTGTTTGTGATTGATTCGGCACCGTTCGAAGAAGATGAAGAGAAGAAGAAGTTAGCTGTAAAACAAGCTTTTATTAATCCTCAAATTTTAGAAGAAAACGGCGACGAATGGGCTTTTGAAGAAGGTTGCTTAAGTATTCCGGGCATACGGGAAGATGTTATCCGGCCCGCAAATGTAATTATCCGGTATTTCGACGAAGATTGGAACCAGCACGAAAAAACGTTTGACGGCATGGTGGCCCGCATTATTCAGCACGAATACGACCACATTGAAGGAGTTTTATTTACGGATCATTTATCAGGTTTCCGCAAACGCCTGTTGAAAAGCAAACTTACCAAAATAAGCAAGGGTGACGTAGATGCTGATTACGTAATGCGCTTTTACAACAGTAAAAAGCTTTAGATACTTACGCTAGCTAAAACATCTTATTAGCTAGCGTAAATTCTATTCTCCGGAAGAACTTACCAGAACCTAAAAAATAATAGCAAGAAGCATCTTTCTTTTGGCACATTGTTTTGATTAAGTTCTTCCGGAATTACCAAATAAAAAATTCATCCTAACCCTACACCTACTTTAAATTTACTTTTTTAATTATTGGGGTCAGTAACCTGCTGAAGTATTGTTTTTAATCTTCTATCGGATAAACAATAGCGGTGCCCTTCTACGAGCAAGTGCATTACCAAATGCTCTACCGCAATAGGCGAACCATACGCCACTTCATCAATATTACAGTATTCTATCTTACTGCCATCAATAATCGTTACCACGCCGGGTCCGAATACTTCTACTAAATCGCCTTCTTTTATAATAACTCCGGTCTCCTCGCCTAAACCAATACCTATATAATTGGGCCATTTGGCAATAGCTACAGCCAACCTACCGAAGCGGCCCCGCTCGGTAAAATGAGAATCTATGTACACTTTTTGCACGAACGACAAGCCGGAGCAAGTTTTGGTTTCTCCTTTTACTAAGGAGTTAGAACCATAACCTTCGTAAATCATACGATTTGAAATAGCACTGGCACCAGCGCTGGTACCGGCAATTACTATTTCTTCTTCGCGGTAACGCTGCTGCATCAATCGTTGCACCTCGGTATCGAGTAAAAAACGGTTTATGCGGCGCTGGTCCCCTCCGGTAAAAAAGAAAACATCGGCCCGCCGGATTCGCTCTAAATACTCTGGTTTATCGGCGCTGTTATCTTCATCAATGTGCATTACGTGGGCACTTTTTAAACCCAACTCTACAAATGCTTCCTGATAAGCTTCTCCCGATTCCTGAGGCGAAGGAGCGGCGGTAGTAATTACTTCTACTACTGAACTGGCGTGGCAATAGTCGGCCCGGATGAGTTGCAGCAAGCCATCGTCGTCGCCACCACCGAGCGCAATTAAAGTACCTTTTGGTTTTGTCATAGGCTATTTTTCAAAGAAACTCTCTTTGCATACTCGTTCCAGATATAACAGGTTATCCTTAATAGTAAATTATAGCCCGATAAATAGTAATTCTAAATACTAGTTATTTTGCAGCAATATAATAGCGGTTAGAAATTAGGAACTAGTGTACTCCTGGCAAATTCCAAATTATTTTACTAATGCTTTATTCACCGGAGTAGGACTATTAAAAAGATCGCTGTTTATATTCTGGCTCACTACAATATCTTTCATATTCATTTTTTCGTCGCCGCGGCCGGAAGAAATTAGAATTTTACCGTATTTCTGGTAATCTGTCCACGGTCGGGTAAATCCTGGCTTTTCGTCGGAAGCATTCTTAAAATAAGACCACTCGGTAACTAAGCCCGCTTTTTTGTCTATTGCTATAATGTAACGGTTATTTGGAGTAACGCCCACGTTTTGAAAAGTAAGCTCTATTAAATCGGCATCAGCCCCGGTCTGGGTTTTTCCTTCGCCTTTATATTTAAGGGTTACCCCATTATCGCGGAGCTTAAACGGCATAAGAAACCAGTAAGAGTTGTTTGCCCAAACGGCATATTGCTTATTTAGTATTTCCTGACGCTTTGCTTCATCAGCCAGTACTTTACCTTTGCTGTAAACGGTTCCTTGTTTAGTATTTAAATCTGAAATAACCACTAAGGTATCTTTTTCATAGCGGAATTTATTTTCGTATTTATCCCAGATGTGGTACTGATCGCGCCAGCTCCAGGCAATATACCGGGTATTGTTCCAGTTTTTCATACCACCCATATTCTTGATTACTTTATCTGCAAGGGCTAGCGCCTGTTCATCGGAACCATTATTAGAATTTTGTGCCCGTATAAAGCCAGGTAGTAAAAAGAGTAACCCAAGAATGTAAATCCAGTTGATAGATTTGCGAAGCATATAGTTCCAGAATATGATTTCAGAAAATTTAACTGATTAAAGATAGAAAAAGAATAATAAATAAGACATCCGTTTCCTCCCTCTTTTATAATCATCTATTTATTACCTCCACTTGTAATGAATTCGGGCATTTATAATGCTTAAATGCTTAAAATAAAACTCTCCCTTTTAACAATTACCAAACAAAAATTAACCTGAGCCGTTCGGCTTGCGTAAGGGGGCAAAGATAAGGCAAGGCTTTAACAGAGCAAACAATCCGTTTTAAGGATAAAAGAATCAACTAAATGGATTTTGATTAAATTAAAATCAGGACGGTTGAAACCCTTGCCTAACTCTTTAATTTTAAGAATTTACGTAAAAAAATGGCAAAATATACTTTTAAAGATGTACTGGATATTTGCAAACATTCAGTCTCGGAGTTCATGGAGAACAATTCTTTCCGTTTGGCCGCAGCCCTTTCTTATAATACTATTTTCGCGCTTCCGCCTTTATTGCTCATTATTATTACGGCTGCCAGCACTTTTTTAGGCGACGTGGATTGGTCGAGTAAATTGGCCCTCCAAATTCAAGGTATGATTGGCAAAGACGGCGCGGCTGAAGTGCAGAAAATGGTAGATAATATCAATCACAACGATGCAAAAGGAATTATGGGCTGGGTTGGAATTGCCGCCCTTATTTTTACGGCTACTACTTTTTTTATAACCCTACAGGATTCGCTTAATACTATTTGGAACGTAAAAGCCAAGCCTAAAAACAATTTTATGAAAGTAGTAAAGGACCGGTTCTTATCTTTTGGATTAATTATAAGTATATCTATCCTTATGCTAATTTCTTTTGTAATAAGCGCAGTCCTGACTATTATGATGGATATCTTAACCAGGTTCCTTCCGGATGTAGCCGTTATTATAATGCAGTTGGTAGATATTGCTTTTTCTACTGGTTTTATTACCTGCTTGTTTGCATTTACTTTTAAGTATTTACCGGATGCCGTCATTCGCTGGAAAGATGTTTGGATAGGCTCATTTTTAACGGCAGTACTTTTTGTATTAGGTAAGTATCTTATTGGCTTCTATTTAGGAAACAGTAATGTTGGTTCGGCTTATGGCGCGGCGGGTTCTGTAATTATTATCTTAGTCTGGATTTACTATTCTTCGCTGATCATCTTTTTTGGGGCCGAATTTACCCAGGAATACGCCAATCGGTTCGGAGAAAGAGTACGCCCGAAATCGCACGCAGTAGAAGTTGAGTGGCGGGAAGTAACCCACGAAGATAGCCCCGAAAGCCAAGCTGGCCGACCACCCGCTCAAGGTCGTTTTCGTAAAGATTAAGCGAAGAATAAAAATTATTCTCACCAAAAAGGCAAACCTGTATACCCAGGTTTGCCTTTTTATTTTTTAGGCCTATCTAGCTTATGAAAAGATAGTAAAGCTCTGGTTTTACCAATAAACCATCATTACTATCTCAAAACCCGCCTTAATGTTCTCATTTAAAATTAAAATTCAGAGCAATGTTGTGAGGGGCTAATATGCTCCTTATAGGTCATTTATACCTTTATATAAAATCTATTATATAAAAATCTTAAAATATAATAATTTAATAATAATTGGCATGATTATTCTTGTTTTAAACAGGTTTCCTAAGAATAAATTACCTGTTAAATAAAGATTATAACACTTGATATAAGTTTTACCCTAATAAATAACAGCTCTTCTACCCAATACAAATACTTATTCGTTTTAGCCTATGTTATCTAAACCTCTACATTTTTTTAACAACCCGAGTTACTCTACACTAGTAAGGCTGGTTAGTTTCTTTTGTTTCCTTCAAATCTTGGTACCTAACCTTCAAGCCCAAAATGTAGACCCTAATTATAAACCATCGGTATACAGCAAGTATGAAATGGATGGGCAAATATTAGCCAGTGCGTTGCAACCTGCTGATCGTAAACTTATTATTTCCGGCGATTTTACTGTAGTAGATGGTTCCAGCCGCAAATCTTTGGCTCGTTTAAATGCGGATGGCAGTTTAGATTTAAGTTTTAATCCGGGTACCAGCGTTAATGATAATATTTACGCAATTGCCTTACAACCCGACGGTAAAGTTTTAATTGGAGGAATGTTTACCGAATACAATGGTAAACTTCAAAACAAAATAGCCCGATTGAATAAAAATGGCAGCTTAGATACTACTTTTAACACGGGTCAAGCAGCTTCTAATAATTTTTCCATTGGCACCGGTCCCGATAATTACATTAATGCCATTGAACTGCAAGCCGACGGCAAAATAATAGTAGGTGGGTATTTTACCACAACCACCGGTTTTTACTTAAGTAAAATCGCCCGCCTTAACCCAGATGGTACCATCGATACTTCTTTTAATCCGGGTTACGGGGTAAACAATACGGTAAATACGGTTGCGGTACAGCCAGACGGTAGAATAATAATTGGTGGTTCATTTACGGCGGTAAACAAAATTAGCCGGGTTCGGATTGCTCGCCTTAACACCGATGGAAGCCTGGATGCTAGTTTTGATGTAGGCATGGAAGTAAGCTCAGATGCTACTACTAAACTAGATAAAGTAGTTTTACAGCCAGACGGCAAAGTGCTTATTGCCGGAGATTTTGTTTCGGTAAAAGGACATCCACAACGTTATTTCGCCCGCCTGAATGCCGATGGTAGCTTAGATGCAGAATTTAATCAAGGAAGCGGTGCCGATGGTGTAGTGAACTACTTACTGCAGCAACCCGATGGTAAAATAGTGCTGGCCGGCGAATTTACTACTGTTAACAATATATCTAGTCAGCATATTGCCCGCTTAAATTCAGATGGTACTATAGATGCGAGCTTTACCCCAGGTACAGGCGCTGATGGCAAAATCGTTACTTTAGCTCTGTTCCCGGATGGCAACATTGCCGCTGCGGGTAGCTTTACATCTTATTCGGATGTAGAATGTCAGAATATAGTGCAGGTAACCTCCACCGGAAAGCTTAATACCCAGTACAATATTGGCAAAGGTAATCGCAGTAAAGTAAAAGCCCTATTAGTTCAGCCGGATGGAAAAGTGCTGATTGGCGGTAACTTTGCTACGGTAACGGGCTTCTCCCGCAACTTTGTGGCCCGTTTAAATGCGGGCGGTACTTTAGACCGTTCTTTTAATACAGGTATTGGGCCCAACGATTTCGTTAATGCTTTAGCCCTACAAACGGATGGCAAAGTTTTAGTAGCGGGCAACTTTATCGCCGTTAACGACGATAGCAGTTATTCCTATATTGCCCGCTATAATGCCGACGGTAGCTTTGATAAAACATTTTCACCCAAAGTAGATGCCGTAATTGAAGCAGTGGCAGTACAACCAGATGGAAAAATTTTAATCGGGGGTAATTTCTCGAAAGTAAATGATCAGGCCCGTTCGCGGATTGCCCGCTTAAATGCCGATGGATCTCTGGACGAAACTTTTAAATATGCTACCGGAGTAAATAATGCTATTACAGCTCTTCTTGTTGACTCGGAAGGCAGAATTGTTATTGGCGGTACTTTTACCAGAGTAAATAATATTGGCCGCAAATACTTGGCGCGTCTTTTTTCGGATGGCCGCCTGGATATAGATTTTTATTCAGGTGTTGGTCCAGATGGTGCAGTTAAAGTACTGGTACAACAACCGGATGGTAAAATTCTTTTTGCCGGATTATTCTCTAACTTTAACGGAGAGAGTAAAAAAAGCATTGCTCGTTTAAATACCGATGGCTCCCTGGATGCTAGTTTTAACACTGGCTCTGGCCCGAACAATGCTATCTATACGGTATTTCTTCGGTCAGATGGCCGCATAATGGTAGGGGGTACGTTTACCGAAATAGCTGGAATGGTTCGAAATCGGGTAGCCCGTTTAAAAGCGAATGGCAGCCTGGATCCTACCTTTGATCCGCGGGTAAAAGGTAACGTTGGAACCAACCGCGAAGTAAATACCTTGGCTCTATTACCGGATAATCGTTTGTTATTAGGCGGATACTTTACCATGATTGCCGGTAAAGGCCGTACCCGTATTGCCATGCTTTCGGCTAAAGCTTCTCAAACAATCAACATGCCCGTAATTGAAAGCAAAACGGAACAAAGTGGCCCTTTCCCTATCACGGCTACTGCTTCATCCGGTTTAGAGGTAAAGTTAGAAGTAATTTCTGGCCCGGCCACCTTGGAAGGTACTACTTTAGTAATTACCGGACCCGGAGAAGTTAAAGTAAAAGCTACTCAACCGGGCAACGAAGATTACGAAGCGGCTCCTGCAGTGGAACGCACTTTTTGCGTAAGTCCAACGAAGCCGCAAATTACCGTAAATGGCAATGTGCTTACTTCCAGCAGCGATACCAACAACCAATGGTATTATAACGGCGAAGCTATTGCCAAGGCTACTGGTAAAACCTATACTGTTACAAAAGCGGGTGAATATACCGTAGTAGTAGCTGTTGGTAGCTGTGCTTCCGCAACTTCGGATAGCCAAGGTATTAGTGAAGAAACACTAGAAGAATTAAAACCTATTACGGCGCTTACGGCCTATCCTAACCCAGCTACTACTGATTTAAAAATAAAAGGCAGTAACATTGGTACTGGACAAATAACTATAACTTTTTACGATGCTGCAGGCCGCAAAGTGGGACAAGAACAGGTAGTTAGTTCAGTTAAAGATTTAGATATAACCGTATCAGTAGCTCGTTTACCGCGCGGATACATGATTTTACAAGTGGTTACTCCTAATGGCGTTATCCGGACACCTTTTATATTAAAATAAATTAGTAAACTAACCAATAAAACAAAGCTGCCAACCAGAAATCTGGTTGGCAGCTTTGTTATTTACTAAATTTCAGGTCATGCTTTACTTTGTAAGTATTACAAAAATTGGCTTTTAAGACGTCTGATTATCAAAGTAAATTAAAATCAAATATTTAAAAGTAACAGTTACTTCTCAATCATCGCTTATCCTGAATCAGCTTTTTCGCTTTGAAACTTGTGTAAACGATTTTAATAAGCTAGCTCAAGCACTTTAATTAGAAGTCTATAGCTTAAAAATTTATTCTTCGCTGCTTGCAACCAAATCCACTTAAGTTGGGTCATTTAGCTGGAACCCTGATTCTTATAAAGTCTTCAATCTGAATTATTAAAATTACTTTATTTGCTCCTTACAAGAGTTTGTTTTTTACTTTCTTTTCTTTGAAAATAGCTCTTTTACATCATTACTCTGTTTTTTGCTAAACGGTTAATTATTACCAAGCCGCTATAGCTAGTGTTAAGGTGCCTTTACTGAAATTAACTGGTTTATATCCATAGATTATGCTTAAACGTACCTCATTCCCACTGCTATTGAACTACTCAAGCGTTTTTAGCTTGTTTATTCTGGCCATTGGGCTGTTAACCAGTTGTACCAATGAGTGTGAAGGCACGTATACCTACAAAGTTTATGAGCCGGTTTATTTATCGCGAGCTGAGCTTTTAGCTTCTATAGGCTCCCAGCCGGCTAAGCCTCTCCGAAATACAGGTAAAATTTACACGATCGGTTCTTATATTTTAGTGAACGAGGCAAACGAAGGCATCCACGTAATTGATAACAGTAACCCCACAAAACCACAAAACATTAGCTTTATTTCTATACCGGGCAATGTAGATATGGCTGTTAGAAACCAAATATTATATGCTGATGCCGCTTCTGATTTACTAGTGCTTGATTTTAGTAATCCAACTACAGTAAAATTCAAAAAACATTTAGAAAACGTTTTCGAATCTACAGCAACTCTTTCCACGTCCGGAGCAGTAATGCCAACCGATCCCAATAAAGGTTTAGTAATTAGTTATAAAGAAAAACTAGTGACAGAAAAGCGGAAGTGCGACGATGTATTACCGAATAGAAATGGTTGGGTTGAAGGCGATATGTTATTTGCTACACCAACATACAACAGTAATGGAAAATCGAATTATGGCGGTTCCACGGGAAAAGGAGGTTCCATGGCTCGGTTTACTATTAATGGCAATTACCTCTATACCGTTGGCTCCAGTAAAATGGACGTTTTTAATTTAACTGATTCCAACAATCCGCAGCAGGAAACATCGGTTGTTTTAGGTGGCGGCATTGAAACTATTTTCCCGTACCAGAACAAATTATTTATTGGTTCAAACGCCGGCATGCTTATTTATAGCTTGGCAAACCCTGCCGCTCCTACCTACTTAAGCAGCTATTCCCATTTACGGGCCTGCGATCCGGTAGTAGTGGAAGGAAACTATGCTTATGTTACTTTACGCACGAATTCAAATTCCTGGTGTGGCAGCAGTAATACGAACCAGTTAGATGTAGTAGACATTAGCAACATTACCACGCCTCAAATTTATAAAACGTACCCAATGCAAAACCCGCACGGACTGGGTATTGATAAGAACTTACTTTTTATTTGTGAAGGGAACTACGGCCTGAAAGTTTTTGATGCCACCAATCCTGGTTACATTCAGAATAATCAATTAACTCACTTGCAAAACCTGCATGCCTTTGATGTAATTCCTTTAGGTAAAAATTTACTAGTAATCGGCGAAGACGGTTTTCGGCAGTACGACTATTCTAACCCAAAAAATTTAAAGTTTTTAAGTAAAATTCCAGTGGCAAAAAAATAATTATTTCGGGCTGATAAAGTTTTTATTATCTGGCTTTTCAGGCAAATAGAAGACATAAATAGACAAATAGCACTTTAAAATTTTACTAATAAAAAATATATATTTAACAATAAATTAATCTGCTAATTACAAATTATTTACTAAATTTAATTTTTAATTGAATAAATTTTATACCTTTGTCTTAATACCGAAAGGAAGAATAATTTACAACTGTAAGTAAATTAGATAAGAATAGTTTAAAAACTAAATCCTGAATTTATAAAGATTTTGCTTTACTTGTTCACTGTTCAAATGAAAGCGCCTGGTAAGTTTACCAGGCGTTTCCTTTTAAATTAAGCTTGAACTGCTTGTTCTTCTTTAGTGGCTAACTGTCCGCAAGCCGCATCAATATCTTTACCCCGGCTCCGTCGCACATTTACTTGTACGCCTCTATCGGCCAGATAATACACAAACTTAGACAAGTGATCGTCGTCGGTATTTTTAAATAAGGCGGCTGCAATCGGATTATATTCGATAATATTCACTTTACACGGAATTACTTTAGTAAAACGATACAGTTCTTCAGCGTCCTGCAAGGTGTCGTTAAAGTTCTCAAATACAATATACTCGTAGGTAACTTTACGACCGGTAATTTGGTGGTAATATTGTAAGGCTTCCGTTAATGCCGCCAGCGAATTAGTTTCGTTTATGGGCATTATCTCGTTGCGCTTTGTATCGTTAGCTGCGTGTAAGGACAAGGCTAAATTAGCTTTAATACCATCATCAGCCATTTTTTTGATCATTTTAGCAATACCTGCGGTACTTACTGTTATCCGGCGGGCAGCCATATTTAAACCATCCGCCGAAGAAGTAATGCGTTCAATAGCGTTCATTACGTTGGCGTAGTTGAGCAAAGGCTCACCCATTCCCATAAACACAATATTCGTAAGAGGTATACCGTACGCATTCAGGCTTTGCTGATTGATTAATATTACCTGATCGTAAATTTCAGCCGCATCCAGATTCCGTTTGCGCTCCATGTAACCGGTAGCACAAAATTTACAGGTTAACGAACAACCTACCTGGCTCGACACACAAGCGGTTTTACGCTCATCGTGTGGTATTAAAACCCCTTCTACAATATTGCCATCAAATAATTGGAAAGCCGATTTTATGGTACCATCGGTACTGCGCTGGTGCTTGGCTACCTGCACGGTATTAATGGCAAAATGAGCAGCTAATTTTTCGCGTAAAGGCAACGAGATATTATTCATCTCAGTAAACGAGCGGGCCGCATGCTTCCAAAGCCATTCGTACACTTGTTTGGCCCGGAATGGCTTTTCCCCGTTTTCGGTAAACCAAGTCTTAAGTTCGTCCAGCGAAAGTTTCCGGATATCGTTCTTTTTACTCGTTGTTATCATGCTACAAAAATAATAAAATATATCTGGCTTTTAATTAATAACTTATAGCTACCCTTTAACAGCTGCTACTCAAATGCTTTTACCAGACATATAGGCCAAACAAAACCCGGAACTCAATAGTTGCAGGTAAAAATTTGTTTTCGGTTTATCTAAAGCTTATTCTATAACAACCTTAGTGTTTATTGCATTACTTCCATTTTAGCGCGTACATCCGCCGGAACCGACATTACTTTTCGGGTGGTATAATTAAAGCATAGCATACCGGTTTTGGCATAAGCAACTGGTTTATTATTTTGGTTGGTTACGTGGTATACTAAATCAAAGCCATATTTACTAAAGTCGGTGGGCGCTATTTGTACGGTAAGTATATCTCCTAAAAATCCTTCGCCTTTGTATTCTATGGCTACATCGGCCATAATTAAAGCACCACCGCCCAACTCTAACTCTGAATAACCCAATGATTGCAGGTATTGCAAGCGGGCGTCGTGCAGAATACTTAATAAAGTATCGTTCCCTAAATGTCCGCCGTAGTTAATGTCCGAGATTCGAACTTTTATTTCGGTACGAAAAGAATATGTAGTGGGTAAATCAATTTTAATTCTAGCCATGAAGTCAGTTGCAAGTTGCAACTTGCAAGTTACAGGTTATCTATTACAAGCTCCAAGTTGTACAGCTATAACAATAAAGCTTATGACACTTACTTTATTTATTGTACCTGAATATTTTTTAATTGTGAAAGACCAATCAACTATCGGATTTTTCAATATTATATTTCAACCTGTAACTTGCAACCTATAACCTCCAACTAACTTCATGAAAACCGAAATTAGGCCAACCAAAGATGGGTCTGTTACTTTATACGTACCGGAACTAGATGAGCATTATCATTCTATAAATGGTGCTTTACAGGAGTCGATGCACGTGTTTATCCGGGCTGGATTAGAATATGTGTGGCACAACCAATTAGAAGCTACGGTTCTGGAAATAGGTTTTGGTACGGGCTTAAATGCGCTACTTACTTTAGAACAAACGTTACTAAATGCGCAAAAGGTTTTTTACCATACCCTGGAAAAATATCCTTTATTACCAACTCTAATAGACCAAATGCATTTTGAGCAATTTATCTTTAATAAGCAGTTACTACATTTTTTGCCAACTTTACACACTACTCCCTGGAACGAACCGGTAACTATTACTCCCGCGTTTACCCTTTTAAAATCAGAAACCGATCTGCGCACTTACCTTTTGCCGCCTGATTATTATAGTGTTATTTATTTCGATGCTTTTGCTCCCGAAAAGCAACCCGAACTTTGGACAGATGCTATTTTCGAAAAGCTGTATACTGCCTTACAACCAAATGGTTGTTTAGTAAGTTATTGCGCCAAGGGTAGTTTTAAACGCAGCTTAAAAGCCGCCGGATTTATCATAGAAGCGTTACCTGGGCCCGCCGGAAAACGGGAAATGACCCGGGCTTTTAAATAAAAGGATGGTTCGCGAACCCAGTTTCTTGCTCTACATATTCTGAGAACTTGTAAGAGTGCTATCCGTTTGATACGCTAAAAGGAAAAAACACCATTTGCCTGGCCGGCTAATATTTTACTAAAAACGTACGCTAATGGCTAAGAATAAAAACAAAAAGAAATCGGGAAAAAGAAATAAGAAGAAAAAAAGTAAAAATAACTTTACCAATATAATAGCCGATGCAGTTGCTGATTTAGCCCGCAAAAGCACAAAAAAAATTATTAAATCGTTGGAGAAAAAAGGCGAAAACTTATTTAGTATTCTGGCTCCGGCTGTATTAAAAATTACTAACGGAAAAGAAAGTGCCATAAAAGAAAAAGCTAATTCAGAAGAACCTGCCCCCCACGAAGATAAAACAGAAGAAGATAAACTAGAGGCTAAAAGCTCTGAAAAGTAATCTAGTGCTGCTTTATAATATTAAGGGTATCTTTTGAAATGTATCTAAATTTTGGAGTGCGCTAAACAAGAAAGGATTCTTACTTATAAAAACCTGAGTTTTAATTCGGGGGTAGGCAGCCAGCAACTTTCTTGTTTACCAAACCACCGGTACCGGTTTTTAGCTAACCCTACGTATACAAGGTCGCGGATAAAAGCAGGTAAAATAATAGCAATATACGCAAACGACCAGCCCCCACTTAAGTGGCGCAGAATCCGTAAGGCAGCCGTAGATCGGGTATAAAATTTATTATTTTCGACTAGTACAACGGTATCCATTGCATAATCAGGAAAATGAACCTGTTGCAAAATTTCACGACCAACTTCTGATTGTAACGCGGCGAACCGGAAATAACTTTTAGGATCGTGCCGAATCACAAACTGCACAAATCCATTGCACAAATTACAAACACCATCGAACAAAATTATGGCAGGAGCAGCTTCGGGCATATTCTTTTTTTAAGTAATTTAAGTTTACACAGATAGATTGTAACTGGTTAACAGGTTAGTACTGATTAAGTTTAACAAAATTTTCTTTCCGCTCGTATCTTAGCTTCAACACGGGTTACCTTTTATATAAAAGCCGTATTAATGGTTTAGTTAGCCTAAGTACAATTTTTTTTTATGAATTGTTAACCTTAAAAGAATACCAAACGTATAGCAGGCAACTAATAAAATTATATTTAATACTAAAAATTATAACATTAGTTAAAGTAAAACTATGAAAAAGACTTATTTAAGTATTCTAGCAGCAGCTTTTGTAGCAACAACCACTTTTACTTCTTGCTCAAGCACCAATACAGATACTGGTACTAGCGGTACTGGTACTTCTACTACCGATGATGCCACCGGAACTACCTCTGGTACAACTAGTGGCACAACTAGCGGTACTACCGATGGCAGTACTACTGGAACAACTGCTGGCGGTACAACCAGCGGAACCACTTCAGGAACAACTACCAGCGGTACTACTGATGGCACTACTACTTCTGGTACCACTAGTGGCACTACAACCGGTACAACTAGCGGAACCACTTCAGGAACAACTGACGGTGGAACAACAGCTGGTACTACTTCCGGTACAACCAGCGGAACTACTGCTGGTGGAACAACAGCTGGTACAACAACCGGCGGTACTACTGCTGGCGGCACCACTGCTGGTGGTTCAACAACCGGCAATTAATATTTAGAAATACATTTGCGAAAGCATTAAAAGGCATGAACCATTATGGTTTTTGCCTTTTTTCATTTCTGCCTCGGAGATAAAAGTAAATCAGGTTACTTTAGCATGCACTATCTTTTACTTTATTTAAAAAAAGTTTTTACGGTAGATGTTCGGGCCCTTGCCTTAATGCGCATTGGTATTGGGTTTGTTATATTACTCGATTTAGGAATACGGGCCACTGATCTGGAAGCGCATTATGCCAATATGGGCGTTTTGCCGCTGCATGTACTTTTCCAGTATAACTGGGATCCTTATTTTATCTCGCTTCATGCTATTAGTGGTTTATGGCAAGTACAAGCGGTGCTTTTTTTAATAGCCGCCTTATTTGGTTTTTTATTATTAATTGGGTATCGCACCCGGTTGGCAACTATTGTATCGTGGTTTCTTCTTTTATCCCTGCAAAACCGAAATTTACTTATTGGGCAAGCCGGCGACGATTTGTTGCGCATGATTTTGTTCTGGGCTATATTTTTGCCTTGGGGCCGGTTTTATAGCCAGGATGCTAAAAGAGCAAACAACCTTCATCCGGAAAATTTACATTTTAGTGCTGCGTCGGCAGCATTTATAGTGCAGATTATGCTGGTTTACGTTTGTACGGCCTTACTTAAAAATTCCCCCGAATGGCACACAACCGGTACAGCCTTGTACTACGCCCTTAGTTTAGATCAAGTATTAATGCCCGGAGGCAAATTAATTTATCCTTACTCCGGCTTACTCCATTTTTTAACGCTCAGCACGTATTACATTGAGTTGTATTTACCATTTGTTTTATTAATACCTTTTTATACTTCTTTTTTCCGGCTTTTAGTGGTAGGCGTACTAACCGGTTTTCATTTAGGTATTAGTGTAACCCTTTTCGTAGGATTGTTTTACCTGATAAATTTAGTTTCTTTTATAGGTTTATTACCTGCACCCGCTCTTAATTGGTTCGATGCCAAATTGTTACCTCATATTCAAAATTTGGGTTACCGTTTACGGCGTTTTTCCTTTAACATTAAAAACCCAATTCAGTTACGTTTTAACTGGCAGCTACCCGCCGCCCGAAAAGCCATATTAATAATTGTAAAAGAAGGATTTGTAATATCGGTTTTGCTTTATGTAATCTGGTGGAATTTCTCGAATGTACCGCAAATCAATCACCCTATGCCGGTAAGTGTTCGCTGGCCCGGAATGCTATTGCGGGTTGATCAGCATTGGGGAATGTTTGCCCCGGAAGTTTTTAAAGATGATGGCTGGTATATTTTAGAAGGAGTAACTGCTACTCATAAACATATTGACCTAAACCGGAATGGCCAACCTGTAACCGAAAGAAAACCAGAATCGGTAGTAGCTTTATTCAAAAACGACCGCTGGCGCAAATACGGCGAGAATTATTTATTCGTAAATAATGCTTTTATGCGCCCTTATTTTTGTCATTACCGTCTTCGTATCTGGAACGAAGCCCATCGCCCGGAAGACAAAGTTAGCGAGTTACAGGTTATTTACATGAAAGAACGCACCTTACCCAACTACCAACCGGTAAAACCCAAACGAGAGGTGCTATGTACCTGCAGTTTGTAATTAGTAAATTTGAGTTTTATTATAAAATAAACTAGTTAAAGTTCTTAATTTAAAAAGTATCGGCCTGCTCCGCTTACTTCAAAAAAGCAAGTAAGCTCACCAATTCTATCTATTTTCTTACAGGTTAATAAATTACCGCTAATCAAACTCATTCTTGCAAATGAATAAGTTTGATTTGATTTGGCCTGTTATCCCAAATTCAGATTTAGTCTGTTTTTAACTACCTGCGTATATAGTAGTATAATTATAAGTACAATAAACCTTATAAAAATAAAACTATGCCAAGAGGAGATAAATCAGCCTACACCGATAAACAGAAGCGGCAGGCCGAACACATTGAAGAAAGCTACGAAAAACAAGGCCTTAGCGAAGAGGAAGCAGAAAAACGCGCTTGGACTACTGTAAACAAGCAAGACCATGGAGGTAAGAAAAGTGGTTCTGGCAGAGGAGCCAGCCAAAACAAGTAACTTAAATAAAAACAGATAAAATTGAACTACAAGGAAGCACCTGAATTTGAATTCAGGTGCTTCCTTTTTTACTATATTTTACATTGCCCAATCTTCCGGCATCCGGTGATTTCTGTTTGTTTGGCTAATTGCCTGAGCCGTAGCAGCAGTAACAAGTCCGCCTAGCAGGTACCAGGCAATGGTCATTGCTTTTGTTTGCGGGGTGCGGCCGCTCGGTTCTTCTCCTAAACCCATTGGCCCGGGTAATACTACTCCCCCAATACCTGCCAAAGAACCTAGCAAAGTACCTTTTACCCAAGGTTGCTGACCGTTCGCTCCTATTGAATAGTATAAAGTGTTCGAAACCAAATCACCTATAATAGACCAATTAAATAATTCGTTTGCTTCGGGTGGCTGTTCATCCAGTTTGTACATGCCTTTAGCAATGGCGCGCATACCCAGTACATCCATCCGGGGTGCATCCGGTATAAAGCGTCGGGCAGTTTCATGAATTAAGGTTACCGCAACGGCTCCGGCCAGGCCACTCCCTAAAGCCTGCCAAATGCTATTCTGTCCACGGTCTTTATACTTTTTCTTTTGTTTTTTTAACTTAGTTTTCATAGTTTTTTCTGGTTATAAGTAAGCGATACGGAGTAAAATATACATCATACAATTATTAAAAATAGTATTGTAGAACAGCTAAACGGAATAGTAAAAATTAAATTTATATCGGTTTTGTCTGCTAAGCCTTCGGTGTACAAGAAAATTCAACTTTTCTTACGCGGAATAATACTAATATTTCCACTCCGCTCTAAATAAGCTTCCTGCACTTCCTCAATCTTGGTTAATTTGCCATCCAGGCGCAGTATTTCGTGTAAATCATGAATGGTAATATTAGCTTTCTTCATATTATCTTCCTGTAACCGCCCCTCCTTAATCATGGCCAGTTTTTCCCCTTTTATAAGCTTACCAAACGTATGGTTATGTTTTGCAATCCAGGCAAAGAGCCAATGCAAGGCTACCAGCACAATGGTGGTAATAAGAGTAGGTATAAAAGGGGAATTTCCGGTAATCGTACGGCTAAGTATGGAGCCCAGAATAATTCCCAGAACAATATCAAAAGCGGCATTTTTGCTAAAAACACGACGGTCGCCGACCCGCACCAAGGCAATAGCTAAGCAAAATATTATAATTCCCCGGATACTCATTTGCCACCAGTTTATGGCATTAGAATCCGGGCCAATTATATGCCGAAAGGTTTCTTCCATTTATCTCCTACAATTTTGTCCAGATGTTATGAACGAAACGCCCTTAGTAAAGTTATAGAAATGCAAGTGCATGCGCAGAGATAAACAAGTACAATACAACGGCGAAATCAGGAACCAACAAGTACCCCCCGGCCCGTAAAGAAGAGCGATTTTTACTAAAATAAGTTTAGGCTAGCCCCAAAAATAAAAAAGCCTGGTACTTGTAATACCAGGCTTTTGCTATAATTACTATTTTAGTAAGTACGGGACATATGCGCTACGTTCCGGAAGTTCATACCAGAACGTTTAGAAAGATAAGCCGCCCCTAATACTAACAGTGCGCCGCCAACTACTTTCTGGGTAGTGCTCATACCTTTTACTTTACTGGCTGCCATAGTACCAAATTGTTTTAACTGATCTGGCACTTTGTTAAAATCAATATTTTTTAAGTAAGAAGTAGCATTCCCTAAAATGTTATTGACATCTGCATTATCTGCTGGCTGATTCAAATTATTTGCATTATTTTCCATAGCTGTAAGATTTAAGTTACGTGTAAAATACAACGGCTTCTCCTTTCTGTTTATTAGTACTACGAGAAGTAGCCGGAATAATTTTATCGGAAAACTGCCTTTTTTGTTACACTAAAAGTTAATTTTATTTCTGCAGGTAAGCTATTTACTGTTACTACCAGCCATACTACCCTTTGAGTGGGAATTAATTAAGTTGGTGCCGCATTAAAAAACAATTACTAAATTGCCGGCTTATTTTACATGTTATTTTACCATGACGTACGCCGATTTTGTAAAAAATATTTCGTTCCGTTTTATTAAACCCAACACCAAACAACCCATTGGTACGGGTACCTTAAAGCGTACTTTACCTAAGCTTGGCCTTTCGCTGGATGTACTTAACACGGTACTACCTGAAAAGCACGCCGAAATGAAAGAAAGGCTGAAAACGGTTTGTAAAATACCCCGCATGTCTACTTTTGCCGTTGGCGCTATGATTAACCGGGGAGTAGCCGAAATGAAATCCGGCGAAGCATTTGTGAATGTGGGAGTGTGGAATGGTTTTACTTTTTTGTCGGGGGTAGCGCATAATCCTACTAAAACCTGTATTGGGGTAGATAATTTTTCGCAGTTCGGTGGACCGCGCGAAGCCTTTCTCAAAAGGTTTAATACCCTTAAAACTACCAATCACAATTTTTTTGATATGGATTACCTGGAGTATTTTAATCGGCTCCATACCTCAAAAATTGGCTTTTACATTTACGACGGCGACCACAAATACGACGATCAACTAAAAGGATTACAAGTAGCCGAACCTTATTTTTCAGAAAACTGCATTATTTTAGTAGATGATACCAATTGGCCGGAACCCCGGCAGGCTACCTACGATTTTATGCAAAGCAGCCCCAATAAATACCAGGTCTTACTGGATATAAAAACCTACCGCAACGGCCATATTACCTACCACAATGGTATTATCTTGTTTCAAAGAGTAAGTAGGTAGTTGTTGATTGTTAGATTAATAAGTTTCTGATAAACGGTAAATAGCTATAAATTGTAATTTAATCCGGTTTCGTTAAAGGCTCTAATTATCAGAATAAAATTAGACTGCGGTTTATTTAATGGAAGAGCTTGTGGATTAATAATTTGAAACCTATAACGTACTACTTAAAACTTACTACGTACTTAAACCCTTATAAACTAAGTTCCATCTGAATATCGGCGCGTTTGTATTCGCTAGCAGTAGCAGGTACCAGCCGGAAACCCATTTTCTGGTAAATGTGCAAGGCAGGAACTAACGAGCGGTGACTTAATAAAATCAATTTTTTAGCTCCCATTTCCCGGGCTTTAATTATGGCCGCAGCTACCAGTTGCTGACCTATTTTTTTACCTTGCATTGTTGCGGTAACCGCCATTTTACCAAGTTCGTATTCGGTGTCATTTATTTTTAATAAGGCGCAAGTTCCTACTGTTTGGCCCTCGTAACGAGCCATTAAGATTTCGCCACCCTTAGCAAGAATATAACTGTCCGGATTATCTAAAATTTGATTATCAATATCTTCCAGGGTAAAATATTTAGTAATCCATTCGTGGTTTAACTCCCGGAAACTGCCCGCATCGGCAGGAGTATAAGAATCAATTTGAAGCATAAATTCCAGTCAATTTAAAATGCATACAAATCAGCGAGAACTGCATTTTCATTTACTTTCCGTTCTTCGGCAGGGCTATCAAAAACAACAATAGCATGATGCGGATCGTAAACGGTAATCCCTTCGGCTTTGTTCTGGCCGGTTGTATCGCCGCTGCCGTGGGGCACCTCAAATAAACGTTCCAGTTCTTTACGATGGGTAATGCTCTGTCCAGATTTTAGTAAAGCCTGAGGCCATCTGTAAAGAGCAATGGTACCGTCCAGGTCCATGGAAGGACCCGCTAAAATTAAAATATCTTCCCCGGAAATATCTAACTCCCGAATACCCATGCCTTCCAGGTGTAAAAAATGTTTTATATACAATTCACCTTTCGAGCCAATAGGTTTTAACTCAAAATAACCTTCATGGGTATCCTGCACCGCAACTTCCAGAATCATTGCCCAACCCCGCAATACTGGTCCGCGCAAACCAATAAAAATGCGTTCGCCATGTACGGCCAAACCTTCAATATCAAAACCATTATCTTTACCCGGAATTTTTAAAAAATCCTGCACGTGAATATCATCGGCGAGTGCTTCCATTAATTGGTTAGTACCGGCTTGGTTACCAATTAACTGGGCTGCCGATAGCATAAATTTATGTTCGTACGGATGCGTAGAGTGATTAACTAAACTAATCTCACCAGTTTCTTTGTTACGGATTAAAGGAATGCGGGCGAGCAGATAGCGGTTAGGATCAACTTTTAGTTTAGCTAAGCGCTTCATCTGGTCGGTAGGTTCCTGGCTCTTTTTGGGTTTCCGCCGGGCTAAACTATGCGAACCTACCAGCCATAAGTAATGCTCTTCTAAGGCGATACCTTCAATATCTATCTCGTTATCGGTACCAGCCGGTAGTTTCAGGAACTGACTTAAATCGAAGGAATGGTGTTCGCCAAAGGTATCTTCGTTTATCTTTTTCAAGCGTTCCAGGGAACAACGCTCATCGCAACTCACCCACAGATAATCGCCGGTCCGTAAAATGGTAGATAAACCTTCGCGTACGTGTTTGCCATCGGCGTTTAAACTTAAGTCTGGATTAAATTCTAAAGTTACGGTACTCTTTTTCATAGTCTTTAATACCGGATTGTTAGCCCAGCTACACTGCAAATAGTAATTTTAATCAAACGGTTTTTACCTCATTTTATTTGCCAAACCTAACATTTCTGTTTTTACCCGCAGATTGCGGCTAAAGTTAAAATATTACAGCTATAATTCTTCTACCGTTATATTACAGGCAGTTACTAATTGTGTATTTACTAAATTTAAAGCAATACTCAGCCTTTCTAAGTAAAGAGACACAAGTATCAAGATATTAGATATTAGACTTTTGTGGGTATAAATAACAGAATATAAATGCAATATTTTGTTAACCTCAACATCCAGTATATTAAACTAATTTTATCCAGTTACTTATTTTAATTTACCATAAAGCAAGCTGGGGACTAATAACAAATAAAGCTCCCAAAGACAGGAGCTTTCTCTATCAGGCAAACTAACTTTGGTTTAGTTACTAAAATACGTTCCTATCATTGCTATACTAGTCAGTTTTTAAAATTGAAATTAACTTAGCTACTCTTTTTTTCGGGAACTTCCGGCTCTTTTACTTTAATTTTATTATCCTTCGAGATACCCGAAACTACTTCAATGTTTATACCATCGGAGATTCCGGTTTTAATTAGTTGTTTTTTAAACTGCTGAGGCCCGGTTTCTACCTCCACGTACGTACTGTCTTTGCCTTTACCGAACTGCAGTAAACTTTCTTTTAAGGCCAGTACATTTTCTTTTTGGTCGAGTACAATATCGGCATTGGCGCTGTAACCTGCCCGAATAAAATCTTTCGGATCAAGTAATACTTTGGCCCGCACCTGAAATTTTATCGCTCCTTCTTCGGTAACACCTTTAGGTGCAATGTACTCCAGTTTAGCTTTAAAGGTACGATCTTCAATCGCGCCAATGGTTAAGTTCAGGTTCATGCCTTCGCGTACTTTACCTACTTCCGACTCATCAATTTTACCCTCAAAAATAAGGTCTTTCATATCGGCCACCGTAGCAATAGTGGTGCCCTCGTTAAAGTTATTCCGCTCAATTACCGACGTTCCTACTTTTACCGGCACATCGAGCAGCATGCCATCAATGGTAGAATACACCAAAGTAGAACCACCTCCGGTGCGTTGGGAGGCACCTTTTAAGGCAATTTGTAAATTGTTTTCGGCGGAGGTAAGGGCTTCTTTTTTCAGGCTGGCATCCAGGCGAAAGCGGTTAAACTCTTGCTCGGCAATTACTTTCTGATTAAATAATTGTTGCTGGCGGGCCAGTTCACGCTGGGCTTCGGCGTAGTTAATGCGGGCACTCTGTAAACCCGACTGCGCATTATTTACGTTGGCTACGTTGGGCACAATTTTAATTTTAGCCAATAATTGTCCACTTTTTACTATTTGCCCCGCCTCTACGTACAACTGTTCCACAATGCCTGAAACCTGCGATTTTACCTGCACTTCTTTGCGTGGCACGATAGAACCGGTAGCTACGGTTTTTTTAATGATGTTGGTGTAAAATGGCTTTTCGGTTTTATAAACTACCGGACCGGTGTTAGCTTTTTTGTAAAAATAATAACCCAGCCAACCCGAAAGCCCCAGAAATAGTATCCCCACCAAAACCAAAATTACTTTTTTCATATTTAAAACTAGATGTTAGATGCTAGATATTGGACGTTAGATATTAGAATTATTTTTTTGATTTATGGTTTAGTAAATATCTATTTTACATCAACCACCCCAACCCTCCTTATTTAAGGTGGGGAGCTTTTTTACATTTACCAAGTTCCATTTACCAACCTGCTTTTTAACCTGTCAACTTTCCAACCTTTCAATCAAAAAATCTGTGGACTATGGACCATAGACCATGGACTAAAACTATTCATCGCGTAGGGCTTCTACCGGATTTACCCGGGCGGCTTTGGCAGCGGGTATTAAGCCGGCCAACGCTCCGGAAAAAACCAAGAGCAACACTGCCGTAAGGGCAATGGGCACGTTTACCTCGGGGTTAGAAAAATAACCGGCATCCACGTTCAGGCGCGTCATCAGGTAATCAATTAAGGCAATAATACCCGTACCGGCAATCAGTCCTAACCAACCCGCTACTCCGGTTATAACAATAGATTCCTGAATAATTAAACTGATGATGGACCAGGGCGTAGCTCCCAATGATTTACGAATGCCAATTTCCTTGGTGCGTTCTTTTACCACAATCAGCATAATGTTACCCACCCCAATAATACCGGCGATAATAGTGCCGATGCTCACAATCCAGCTAAAGGTGGCTATACCGGTAAATAACCCTTGTATTTCTTGAAACTCTTTTTCGATATTGGCAGACCCAAAAGCCTTTAAATCATCAGGAGCCACGGAATGCCGTTTCATGAGCATTTGTTTTACTTTATCTTCTACCAAGGCAGCGGGTACGCCCGGTTTGGGTGTCATGGCAAAATAGCCCACTTTATTTACTTTATTATAGGTTTGCTGCAAGGTAGTTAGCGGCAGAAAAATCGTTTGGGCATCCTGGGTTAACTCTTCGCCTTTACCTACTCCCCGGAAAATACCTACTATTTGAAAATAAATACCTTTAACGCGAATATACTGGCCAATCGGGTCTTCGTCTTTCTGAAAAAGTACTTCTATCACCCGTTCTCCTACCACTGCAATTTTGCGCTTTTCCTGCATGTCGATGTTGTTTAAAAAGCGGCCTTTTAAAATGTGCATCGGTTTTACTTCCCGGAAATCAGGGTTGTCGCCACGTACCGTAAAAGAGGAGCTTTTGCTTAAGCGGTTTACCGTGAACGTACCATCCAGATCGTTACTCGGCGCAATTACCGCTACCTCCGGTACTTCGGCCATTACGGCAGCAATATCGTCGTTTGTAAGTTGAATAAACCGGCCAGCTTTTAAACCTTTATAAGGCACCGCAGTCCGTTGCGTCCAGACGAAAACTGTATTTTTGGCAATATTAAAATCTTTGATCACCCCATTCTCCAAACCTTTACCCGCACCCAGCAACACAATCAGCATAAATATTCCCCAGAACACGCCAAAAGCCGTTAAACCCGTACGCAGCTTATGTTTGCGCACGGTAGCATAAATCTCCGCCCATTTGTCTATATCAATTACCATTTACCAAGTACCATTTACCAGTTATTGTTGTACATTTAGTTTTTATCAATGCGCATTTTCTTGAGAGTGGCAAAAAGCATTTTACTTAATTCTTCCGCATCTTGGTAGATACTTATAAATAATTTCTCATCTAAAAAGGAAGTGTCCTTAAGTAAGTTTAACCAGTATTTGGTTTCCAAACATTCTTTATAAGCAATAGATAGCTTAGCTGAAAAATCAGCATCAGATATAGCTCCGTTTGCCTCTGCTATATTTGCGCCAATAGAAGTCCCACTCCTTAAAAGCTGTTTAGATAATATATTTTCCTTTTTTTCTTTATTCAAGTATTGATAAGCGTTTACTATTCTAATGGCAAATGCATATGCTTTATCAAAAAGTACATTCTGTTTCCCACCTATCATGTTTTATTATCTTTTAAGTTAACTTCTAACACTTGGTAATTGATAAATGGTAAATGGTAAATGTAACTAATCGGCCCGAAGGGCTTCGATGGGTTTGATGTGGGCGGCTTTTAGGGCAGGAATTAACCCAGCCAAAGCACCGGCTAACACCAGCAGAATAGTAGCCGATATGGCTACCCCCAGATCTACTTCGGGATGTGCGAAGAATGGTAAGTCTACTCCATTAGATTCGAGTAAATACCGGATAATGTCCAGAAGCCCGGCGCCGGCGAGTAAACCTAAATAACCCGAAAAAGCAGTAATAACAATAGATTCCTGCAGAATAAGGCTTACTACTGAAAAAGGTGTTGCTCCTAAAGCCTTACGTATCCCAATTTCCCGAGTCCGTTCTTTCACGATTATCAGCATAATGTTGCTCACGCCCACAATGCCGGCGATGAGGGTACCAATACCTACAATCCAGACAAAAATTTCAATTCCGCGGAATAAACTGTTGATTTGGTTCAGCTCGGTCTCGTTGTTATTCACGTACAAAGCCATAGAATCGTCGGCGGAGAATTTGTGCCGTTGCGCCAGCGCTTTTTTTACTTTATCTTCAATTTGCTTGGCCGGTATTCCGTCTTGCCCCACCATCGCCATCATTTGCACTTGGTTAGGCTGGTTAAACGTGACCTGGAGGGTAGAAAACGGAATGTACGCCCGCTCTTCGCGGCGGGCACCATTGTTACCTTTAATATTAAAAACACCTACTACTTTAAAATAAATACCCTGGATATTTACGTACTCGCCAATAGCATTCTGGTCACCGAAAAGCACTTTTTTAGCCGCTTCGCCGAGTATTACTACTTTGCGTTTTTCTTTTGCATCCAAGGCGTTTAACAATCGGCCTTTATTCAGTCGTTCGCCGTTGAGCAGCAGAAAATCATCCGTAGCACCGAAAACCTGGTACGAACCGTTTTGCTTTTTATAGTTAATAGTAAACTCCCCGAAAAGCCGGTTGCGTGGTGCAATAATTTTGATATTACCTATCTCCCGCATAATAGCAGTAAGATCATCGTTGGTAAATTTTATTTCACGGCCGGGTGCCAGCCCCTGGTGGGCTACTGAGGTACGGCCAGTAAAGAAAAAGATGCTATTTTTAGCTCCTTCGCCAAACCGGTTATAAATACCATTCTGTAAACCTTTGCCCATACCCAGCAACAAAACCAGCATAAAAATTCCCCAGAACACGCCAAACGCCGTTAAGAACGAGCGCAGTTTATTTTTGCGCAGCGTACCCCGAATTTCCTGCCATTTATCAAGGTCGAACATGGTTATTAGTCGATAGTCTACAGACCATAATCCATAGTGGTTAGGTAATTATTTGCTGAATAGTTAAGCATTTGAATGGTTCTTTAGTATCTAGTTCTGTAGAGTAGTATAATTTTACTAAAATTGGTAAATGCTAACTGGTAATGGGTAATGGGTAATTGGTACCTGTTAAATGAACCGGGTCACTTACAATTAAACCATCTTTCAGGCGAATAACGCGGTCAGTTTGGGCAGCAATATCGTTTTCGTGAGTTACAATAATAACCGTCATGCCTTCGCGGTTTACTTCTTTAAAAAGCTCCATTACCTCGTAAGACGTTTGCGTATCCAGGGCACCGGTAGGTTCGTCGGCTAATATTAATTTAGGTTTGCTAATTAAGGCCCGGGCAATAGCCACCCGTTGGCGCTGCCCGCCTGATAATTCATTCGGCGAATGGTCAGCCCGGTCGAGTAATCCCACCCGGTCTAAATATTCTAAAGCAAGTTTATTTCGTTCCCGGCGACTTACTTTTTGGTAATAAAGCGGTAGGGCTACGTTTTCCATCGCGTTCTTAAAAGAAAGCAGGTTAAACGATTGAAAAACAAAACCCAGAAATTTATTGCGGTAATAAGCAGCTTTGGTTTGGGATAGATTTCGAATATGGGTACCAGCCAGGTAATAATCGCCAGCATCATAATCATCCAGAATACCTAAAATATTAAGCAAAGTAGATTTGCCGGACCCCGATGATCCCATAATAGATACCAGTTCTCCTTCTTCTAAGGTGGTGTCAATACCCTTTAGTACATGCAATTTGTTATGCCCAACAGCATAGTATTTATGGATATTCTGCAGTTTAATGATGGACATTGGAGTAAGGGACGTAGGATTTACTCTAAACTAAGTCTTTGAAATTGAAAACGATAATTTACTGGTAAAATAGTATATGGAGTAACAAAAGATAAAAAATTATACCTTATACCTGGTACCAATGGTATTTATGATAGCAGATGCATTTCACCAGCGAAAAGTTGTCTGGTTCGAAAATTATTTTTTCTAAATCTGCATTAGGCTTGTTGGGGTTTGTATCATAAAAAAGCCATCTGCTTTTTAAAACAGATGGCTTTTTAATTTTCTTTATGTATCAAAGAATACCGGAAAATACTTTATTTAAATTCAAGTTAAAACTTTATCCATTTTTCACTTAAATGTGGATTGGCCGGTTTTCTGTGGCTGCCAAGCAAGCTTCTTTCATGGCTTCGGTGTACGTTGGGTGCGCGTGGCTCATACGAGCTATATCTTCAGCCGAGGCCCGGAATTCCATCGCTACTACGGCTTCGGCAATTAAATCCGCAATCCGGGGACCAATCATGTGGACGCCCAAAATTTCGTCGGTTTCTTTATCCGCCAGTACTTTCACGAAACCATCGGTGTCCATAGATGCTTTGGCCCGACCAGACGCTTTAAACGGAAAAGAACCTGATTTATAAGCGCGGCCTTGTTCTTTTAATTGTTCTTCGGTGAAACCTACTCCAGCTACTTCCGGCCAGGTATACACGACGCCGGGAATCAGGTTATAATTAATGTGCGGCTTTTGCCCTACAAGCTGTTCAGCCACTAAAACACCTTCTTCTTCGGCTTTATGGGCCAGCATCGCCCCCCGAATAACGTCGCCGATGGCGTAAATACCTGGTACATTGGTGCGTAAATGATCATCCACAGCAATCATGCCGCGCTCGCCCATCTGCACACCAGCATTTTCTAAACCTAGACCTTCAGTATAAGGTTTGCGGCCAATAGATACCAGACAGTAATCCCCTTCAAAAGTTACAGTTTCACCTTTCGGATTTTGGGCAGTTACTGTTACGCCTTCGCCGGTGTTGGTAGCGCCCGTTACTTTGTGCTGAAAGTAAAATTCAAAGCCTAAGGTTTTCTTTAAAATACGCTGTAGTTCTTTGCCTAATGCTTTATCCATGGTCGGAATAATGCTATCCAGAAACTCGACAACTGTGATTTTAGCGCCCAACCGGGCATAAACCGAACCTAATTCCAGACCAATTACGCCGCCGCCGATAATAACCATGTGCTTGGGTACTTCTTTCAGTTCCAATGCTTCCGTGGAGGTAATAATCCGTTGCTTATCCACTGGAATAAAAGGCAACACTGTTGGTTTAGAACCCGTGGCTATAATAGTATTGGTGGTTTCAATTTCCTGAGCCGTACCATCTTGCGCGGTAATCTTAATCCGGTTTTTATCTACAAATGAACCCAGACCAAAATACGTATCGATCTTGTTTTTTTTCATCAGATAAGTAATACCATCGTTGTTTGATTTTACTACTTCTCCTTTGCGGTTGATCATTTGCTCCAGATTAACCTGTAGGTTATCCAATTCAATGCCGTGCGTTTTAAAGGTATGCGCCGCGTTGTGGTAATGCTCCGAAGAATCGAGCAAGGCTTTAGAGGGAATACAACCTACGTTTAAGCAAGTACCACCCAGTACATTATATTTTTCAATGATGGCGGTTTTCAGGCCAACCTGGGCACACCGGATGGCCGCCACATAGCCGCCCGGGCCAGAACCAATCACTACAACATCGTATTTCATTTTATATAATTAGAAATTATGAATTAGAAATTAGAAATTAAGCATTCGCCTTCATCGAGATTAGAATGCTATTAATAATTCGTCTGATTTCTAGCCCATCTTCATGAATGGATTCAAACGCTTTTTCAGAAAGATATTGACTGTCATTGAGCAGCCGTAACCAGTAAAATGTTTCTCTGGCTTCTTTTGCCGCAATATTTAATTTATGAACGAAATCAGCTTTAGAACTTGCAGCGATTGCTTCTTCCACATTGGCTCCAATAGAAGTTCCGCTTCTAAGCAATTGCTTAGCCAAAACAAACTCTTTTTGCTCCTGGGTTAAATATTTATAAAGCTTGATAATCCGAAGGGCGAAGGCATAACTCTTATCACAAATTACATTCTCCTTCTTGCCTTCTGCCACAATTTCTAATTTCTAATTTCTAATTCATAATTTTATTACACGCCCAACAATAAACGCATTGGGTCTTCGAGCAGCTCTTTCACGCGAACTAAGAAGCTAACTGATTCACGGCCGTCGATGATGCGGTGATCGTACGATAACGCTACGTACATCATCGGGCGAATAACTACCTGGTCATTGATCGCAATTGGGCGATTAACAATGTTGTGCATACCTAAGATGGCCGATTGCGGTGCGTTAATGATAGGCGTAGACATCATGGAGCCAAATACGCCCCCGTTGGTAATGGTAAAGGTTCCACCAGTCATTTCCTCAATCGAAATTTTATTTTCGCGCGCTTTCTTAGCTAAACGAACAACTTCTTTTTCTACGCCATCCAACGATAAGCTTTCGGCATTACGGATAACCGGCACTACCAAACCTTTAGGAGCAGAAACGGCTATAGATATATCACAGAAATCGTTGAAAACAATTTCATTTTCTTCGAGTTGGGCGTTTACAGCTGGCCATTCTTGTAAGGCTACCGTACAAGCTTTCACGAAGAACGACATAAAGCCCAGGTTCACTTCAAATTTTTCTTTGAACTTGTCTTTGTACTTTGCCCGGATGTCCATAATCGGCTTCATATCTACTTCGTTAAAAGTAGTCAGCATGGCCGTTTCGTTTTTAACCGCTACTAACCGACGGGCTACCGTTTTCCGTAAGCTCGACATCCGTTCACGACGCTGATTACGGTTACCCGAAGTGGCCGGCGCAGAAGCTGGTTGCGAAGTTGCTGGCTTTGAAGCAGGAGCAACAGGCTGTGCTTGTGGCGCCGCAGCAGGTTTAGCCTGCGCACCTACGGCATCTTCTTTCGTAATGCGGCCATCCCGGCCAGAGCCAACCACATCCGTTGCATTAATACCTTTTTCAGCTAATATTTTACCAGCAGCCGGCGAAGGAGTGCCACTAGCATAGGTTTGAGCTCCCCCGTTAGAGGCCGCAGCGGCTTGCGCGGACTGGGATGCAGGTGCGCTGGCCGGAGCAGCTGGAGCACCGGAAACAGCACCTGTAGTACTTTCGATGGTACAAATAACGGAACCAACCGGTACAGTTTCACCTTCCGGGGCTACAATGTGTAAAGTACCGGCAACTTCGGCGGGTAATTCAAAAGTAGCTTTGTCGGATTCCAATTCGCAAATAACTTCGTCGAGAGCAACTACTTCACCATCTTTTTTAAGCCATTTAGAAATAGTTACTTCAGTAATAGATTCGCCTACGGTAGGAATTTTAATTTCTTTGGAACCGCCAGCGGCTGTAGCTGCGGCATTGCCTACCTGCGGGTTATTATTAGTTGACACTGGATTGTATGAGCTGTCGGCTACCGGAGCTTTTTCGGCGGCAGGTGTACTCTGCGGATCCGTAATGGTTTTGGCTTCGGCGGGTTGTGGTTCTGCTACTGCACCGCCGTAACCAGAGCCACTGCCTTTACTTTCGGCGCTGGCCCCACCGGTGGTAGTACCCGTACCGTTGCTGCTACCGCCCTCCTCGATGCTACATAGTACCGTACCAATCGGAATGGTTTCGCCTTCGGCTACTATAATGCGCAATATACCGGCTCCTTCAGCTGGTAGCTCAAAGGTGGCTTTATCCGACTCCAGTTCACAAATAACTTCGTCCATTGCTACTTGGTCGCCGTCTTTTTTTAGCCATTTGGCAATAGTTACTTCGGTTATCGACTCGCCCACCACGGGCACTTTTACTTCCAATGACATATATCTTTGAGTTATGAGTTAAAAGTTAAGAGTTATGAGTTAAAAGTATACAATTAGAAATAAGGTTTATAAGATAAATTTAAAAATTTAAACCTACTTACTTTTTACCTCTTTCCAACTCTTAACTTTTAACTTATAACTCTTAACTAAATACTACTAAATCGCGAATGCTTTTTCGATAAGCTCGCGTTGTTCTTTGTTATGGATTTTAAGATAACCAGTAGCTGGCGATGAACTAGCTTTACGGGCAATAACATCCTGCAAAATATTTTTGAAGCGTAAAGCCCGTAAAATATACGCCCAGTAACCCATGTTAGATGGTTCTTCCTGTGCCCAGTATACCTTCGGATTATTGTATTTACTTAATTCGGCTTCCAGTTGCAAGTGCGGGAACGGATGCAATTGCTCCAGGCGAATAACAGCTACATCTTTTCGATTGTTTTTTTGCTGCTCATCAAATAAATCGTAATAGAATTTACCGGAACACATAATTACTTTGGTTACCTCGCTCGCTTCGGCATACGTATCGCCAATTACTTCTTTAAAAGAACCAGATGTAAATTCAGATACCGGCGACACGGCTAACGGATGACGCAGCATGGATTTTGGGGCCATGTTAATTAACGGCTTCCGGAATGGCAACGCTAATTGGCGACGCAGCACGTGGAAGAAGTTAGCCGGTAAAGTAATGTTGGTTACAAAAATATTGTATTCGGCAGCTAGCTGTAAAAATCTTTCCGGGCGGGCATTGGAGTGTTCCGGACCTTGGCCTTCGTAACCGTGCGGCAATAACATTACCACACCGTTCATCCGTTGCCATTTAGACTCGGAAGGCGTAATAAATTGGTCGATCATTACCTGGGCGCCGTTGGCAAAATCACCGAATTGTGCTTCCCAGATTGCTAAAGCGTTAGGGTTGGCCATGGCATAACCAAATTCAAAGCCTAATGCCCCGTATTCCGAAAGCAAGGAGTTGTAAATTCGCATTTTCTCCTGGTTTTCGTCGATGTAATTTAAGCTGTTATAACCTGAATTGGTTTCAGCATCGTGCAATACAGCGTGCCGGTGCGAGAAAGTACCGCGCTGTACATCTTGTCCGCCTAATCGTACAATCTTATTTTCCAGCAATAGCGATCCGTAAGCCAGTAATTCAGCCGCAGCCCAGTTCAGGGTTTTGGTGTTAAAGAACATGTCCTGCCGTTCTTTTAGCAATTTTTCAATCTGCTTTAAAGGTTTAAAACCTTCCGGAATAGTAGAAAGTGCTTTACCTACTTTTTCTACTACTTCCTGGCTAATACTGGTATCCGGCGATTTGTCAAAATCTTCGGGAGTTGAGCGGCGTAATACCTGCCATTCTTTTTCCAGTACCTGGTAATTGTAAGGTAATGGTTTTTGTTTTACTAAATTCAAACGGTCTTGCAGTAAATCACGGAACTCTTTGTCCATGTTTTCGGCTAGTTGCGCGTTTACTTCGCCCCGGTTAATTAATACTTTATTATAAATTTCCCGCGGATTCGGGTGCTTGGAAATCAGGTTATATAATTGCGGCTGCGTGAACTTAGGCTCGTCGCTTTCGTTGTGCCCATGACGGCGGTAACAAACCATATCCACAAAAATATCCGCGTGGAAACGCTGGCGGTATTCGGTAGCAACCTGTACGGCGTAAACTACAGCTTCCGGATCGTCGCCGTTTACGTGTAATACCGGGGCATCAATAATTTTAGCTACGTCTGTTGAGTAAATAGAGGAACGGGCATCTTCAAAATCGGTAGTAAAACCAACCTGATTATTAATTACAAAGTGAATAGTACCTCCGGTTTTATAACCTTCCAGTTGCGACATTTGAGTTACTTCGTACACAATGCCTTGACCAGCCAGAGCTGCATCCCCGTGAATTAAAATAGGCAGGATTTTATCGTAATCGTTTTTGTACATGCTGTCAATTTTAGCCCGTACAAAACCTTCTACCACTGGGTTAACTGCCTCTAAGTGCGAGGGGTTAGGCGCCAGTTTTAAATTTACTTTTTTGCCCGACACCGTAGTTACCTCGCTGGAATAACCCATGTGGTATTTTACATCGCCATCGCCCATGGTTAAATCCGGTACGGCAGTACCTTCAAACTCACTAAATATTTGCTCGTAAGTTTTTCCCAGGGTGTTAGCCAGCACGTTTAAACGGCCGCGGTGGGCCATCCCAATCATTACTTCTTCTACGCCCAGTTCAGAGGCTTTATCAATAATGGCATCCAAAGCCGGAATGGTAGTTTCGCCGCCTTCCAGAGAAAAACGTTTCTGACCTAAAAATTTAGTGTGCAAAAAGTTTTCGAAAACAACAGCTTCGTTTAACTTTTTCAGAATCCGCTTTTTGTGCTCCAGAGGTGGATCAAAATTTAAAAATTCTTTCTCAATCTTATCCCGGAACCAATCCAGTACTTCCGGGTCGCGGATGTACATGTATTCAAATCCGATAGTTTCGGTATAAATCTTATTCAGTGCTGTAATAATGTCGCGCAGCGAAGAAGCGCCAATACCAATAGCTTCTCCGGCCTGAAAAACAATATCCAGATCGGCTTCGGATAAACCAAAATCTTTTAAATCCAATAAAGCTTTCCGGTCTTTGCGCGGACGAACCGGGTTTGTTTTAGAAAGCAGGTGCGCCCGGCTCCGGTAAGCCTGAATCAGGTTACGTACTTTTAACTCCCGGTCAATGTCGGAAGTGGAAGCTGCCGGTGCAGGAGCGGTTTTGCTGGAACCATTAGCAGATGGAGCGTTATGTCCATTTTCTGACGTATATTTAACGGAGAAATCGTACCCCTCAAAAAACTTACGCCAGCCAAAATCTACTGATTCTGGGTCTTGTTGATAGGCTTTATACAACTCATCAATGTACGATGCGTCTGCATTAGCAATATACGAGAAACTACTCATGAATACTGGTTATTATTAAACGGTTTTCAAATGTAAATACTTTACTTAAATTCAAAAAATTCGTATTCGCATAAACGAATATATCTGTAAAACAATCAAGTAAATGCATTAGTGCAGTTTTGCTCTTAAATGTAGCAGACACTAATTACTTTGATACTTAAAAATTGTATTTGCAACATCTACGGGCTTATACGAAATATAGCAGTCAAGATGAATATTTTAGCGGTAAAATTTGATGATTTTTTTCTAACAAACAACAGGTTTCAGGTAATTTCATAAGGTTGTTCATTGAATAATTTTTAATAAAATATTTATTAAATTTTAATTCGCCGACCTTGATTTACTATTAAAATGTATGCCGTTGACCATCTGTTAATTCCCAAACAAAATTTATCTTACGAAAAAATTAATTTTAAATCGTATGAAAAGAGAATATTTTCAAATTCTGTTTTTAATAAGTGCTTTTTGCTTATTGAGTTGCAATAAAAATCAAAAAGAACAAACCAATAATCAGCAAGCAACTACGGCAAATCAAGACCAAGCCAGCAATACTAACTCAGTAACTCCAATTCACAAACGTTTAGGGAAGTATGTGCAGGTAAAACTTACTTCAGATTTAAACGGATTATCTGCCAAGGAAAAACAAATGCTGCCCTTGCTGATAGAAATTGCCCAGATAATGGATGACCTTTTTTGGTACGAAGCTTATGGCAACCGTGACTCTTTGTTAACCGTCGTGAAAGATGGGGCTACCCATAAATTTGTAGAAATAAATTATGGACCTTGGGACCGGCTGGAAAACAATGCCCCCTTTATACCGGGTGTAGGCCCTAAACCTGAAACAGCCAACTTCTACCCGAAGGATATAACCAAAGCCGAATTTGAAAAAGCTAATCTGAAAGATAAAAAAAGCCACTACACTTTTCTGCGCCGCGATGCGCAGGGAAAATTAATAACGGTGCCTTATCATGTGCAATTTAAAACCCAAGTAGAAAAAGCGGCGTCTCTGCTACGTGAAGCCGCTGGTTTAGCAGAAGATGCCGGTTTAAAGAAATACCTGGCTTTACGCGCCGAAGCTTTATTAACCGATAAGTACCAACCCAGCGATTTAGCCTGGATGGATATGAAAACGAATACCATTGATTTTGTGGTTGGCCCAATTGAAGTGTACGAAGATAAATTGTATAACTACAAAGCCGCGCACGAAGCTTACGTGCTGGTGAAAGACCAGGCCTGGAGTAAACGCCTGGCTAAATACGCGGCGTTTCTGCCGGAACTGCAAAAAGGCTTACCCGTACCGGCTAAATACAAAACCGAAACCCCGGGCACTGATTCCGATTTAAATGCGTACGATGTAATCTATTATGCCGGCGATTGCAATTCGGGTAGTAAAACCATTGCCATTAATTTGCCCAACGACGAAGAAGTGCAACTGAAAAAAGGTACCCGCCGCTTGCAATTAAAAAACGCCATGCAGGCGAAGTTTGATAAAATTATGGTGCCAATTACCCAAACTTTAATTGCCCAGGATCAGCAACAACTTGTTAATTTCGATGCTTTTTTTGCCACCACCATGTTCCATGAGGTAGCGCACGGTTTAGGAATTAAAAATACAATAAACAAAAAAGGCACCGTGCGCGATGCGTTAAAAGAACAAGGATCGGCGCTGGAAGAAGGCAAAGCGGATATTCTGGGTTTGTACATGATTACGCAACTTCATAAGAAAGGCCAGATAGAAGGCGATTTAAAAAGTTATTATACTACTTTCCTGGCGGGTATCTTCCGGTCGGTGCGGTTTGGGGCGGCTAGTGCCCATGGCCAGGCCAACATGGTGCGGTTTAACTTTTTTGCGCAAAACGGGGCTTTTGTACGCGATGCCGCTACTGGTACCTACCGGGTAGATTTTGAAAAAATGGAACAAGCCATGAACAAGCTCTCCGAGAAAATACTCACCCTACAGGGAGATGGAGATTACACCGGCGTAAAGCAACTTTTAACCGAACAAGGTAAAATAAGTACGGAACTGCAAAATGATTTAAACCTATTAGCTCAAGCGGAAATTCCGGTAGACGTGGTTTTTGAACAAGGCAAAGAAGTATTAGGGCTTTAAAATTAAATTACCAGAAAAATTTTCGTTTTAAGTGTAAGCATTACGCTTCTGCAAGGCTATACTTGTTATTTTTCTTGCCCTGTATGCTGGTAGGTTTTACTTTTTTTACATTGACAGCAGGCTAGCTGGTTGTGCTATTCCGCTAGTATAGTTTATAGCTGATACCCAACCGCAATACTTTGAGCACAATAATACTTTGAGCACAATTCCACTCAGAACCTTTGAATACCCACGTGCGAAACTTTTGCGGAAGCCTGTCAGTACATAATAGCATTATATTTTATACTTTGGGCAGCTTTTCCGCCATCCAACAGCCGTGCTGGTGAAAGCGTACGTTTATCTTTTATGACTTCAACCAAAACTGGAGCACCCCTTGATTTAGAATTGCTCTTTCATCAACTTCCGGGGCTTTACTTAATTTTAGATCCAGCTTTAACTATTATTGAAGTTAGCAACTCGTATTTAAAAGCAACCTTAACGAAGCGGGAGAATCTCATTAACTACTACATTTTTGATGTTTTTCCGGATAATCCAGCTGCTTCTGAAGCCAACGCAGCAAGTAATTTACGGGCATCGCTCCAGCAAGTACTTCAGCAGAAAAGAACGCAGAAAATGGCTATCCAACGGTACGATATTCCCCGGCCAGCGGAACAAGGAGGCGGTTTTGAGAAGCGCTATTGGAAAGTACGGAACAAACCAGTTAAAAATGCGGCTAATGAAATACAGTATATAATTCACCAGGTAAAGGATATTACCTTCTATTATCAGGAAAAGCAAGTTTACCAGCTTAACGAAGAGTTACTGCACGTAGCAATGCAAATGATTAACGATGTTATCTGGGATTGGAACCTGCCGGATAATAAAATTATCTGGAGTGATGGTTTTAACACCCGGTTTGGCTACCAAAAAGAAGATGTCGAACCTACCGTTTACTCTAAGTATTCTCGCATTCATCCAGAGGATGTAGAACGTATCGAGCATAGCATACAAACGGTGATACAACATGGCCTGGAAGTTTGGAGCGATGTGTACCGCTTTAAACGAAAAGATGGCTCTTTCGCCGAAATACTAGACCGGGGATTTGTACTGCGCGATAGTCAGCAGAAGCCGTACCGCATGATTGGGGCAATGATTGATATAAGCCAAACCAAACAAGCAGAAGAAGATGCCCGGCAAAGCGCTTTCCGCTTTAACAGTTTAATGGAATCCTTGCCCCTCATGACCTGGACTGCCTTGCCCACCGGAAAAGTAAATTATTATAACCAGCGTTGGTCGGAGTACTTAGGAATATCGCAAAAAGAATTATTAGAAATTGGGTGGGAGCACTACATTCATCCGGAAGACAAAACCCTTACGCAAACTAAGTGGCAACATGCAGTAACTACGGGTACTCCGCTGGAAGTGGAGAACAAGTGGCGCTCCGTTAGCAGTGCCGAATACCGCTGGTTTTTAGTCCGGGCAGTTCCCATTCGCGACGAAAACGATGAAATTATATTATGGATTGGTTCGCATACAGATATTGACGTACATAAGCGATTTCAGGAAGAACTGCAAATACGCGACGAAAAGCTACAACGTATGCTCCAGCAGGCTCCGGCGCATTTTTGTTTAGTAAAAGGGCCAGATCAGATTATTGATTTTGCCACTCCGGGCATTCAGCAACTTTTTGGTAACCGCGAATGCATTGGATTACCCATTGGTACAGCCTGGCCCGAAATTGAGGAACAAGGCCTAACCCGCTTAATGAAGCAAGTATACTCCAGCGGAGAGCCCCTCGTTTTTCAGGAAACCAAAGTAATGGTAGACCGCCTTAATAAAGGGCAATTACAAGAAGGTTATTTTAGCTTTACTTACCAGCCTTTCCGGGACAGCCAAAACAGGATAGAAGGCGTACTCATTTTAGCCGTTGAAGTCACCGACCAAGTAATAGCTAAACGGCAGGCCGAAATACTAACCAAACAACTACGTGCCGAAAAAGAACGATTTGAATTTCTGGCCGAAACTATACCGCAATTTATCTGGACTACGGACCAGCAAGGCTACCACGATTACTTTAACCAACGCTGGATTAATTATACCGGCTACGATGTAGAAGCGAGCCGGGGTACCGAAATGTGGCGAAATCTACTGCACCCGGACGACAGGGAACGATCTCAAACCCGCTGGGAACATTCGCTACGAACCGGTGAATTTTACGAAGTAGAATATCGGTTTAAAAGCAAAGAAGGAAACTATCGCTGGTTTTTAGGGCAGGCTACCCCCATGCACGATGTCAACGGCAACATTACCAAATGGTTTGGAACCTGCACCGATATTGAAGAAAAAAAACGCTCCGAAGAAGAATTATTAACTATTAACCAGGAACTCCGCAAAACCAACGAAGATTTAGATAGCTTTGTCTACACGGCCTCGCACGATTTAAAATTACCCATTATAAGTATGTCGCGCATCTTTAGCGAGCTTACCCGTTCGGCGCAGTTTACAGCACCCGATGCCGAAATACTAATAACCATGTTTCATAAATCGCTGGATCAGCTTCATACTACCATCCGGGATTTAACCGACATTGTGCAGGTACAAAAAAACTTAGACCAACATCAGGAAATTACTTTGTTCACTGATGTTATTCAGGAAGTTCAGTTAAGCATACAAGACATAATTAAAGAATCGGATGCTCAAATTATTGCTCATTTTGAGGCAGCCCCTACTATTTACTTTTCGCGCGTTAATCTTAAAAGTATTATCTACAACTTACTTAGTAACGCTATAAAGTACCGTTCTCCGCACCGAAAACCAGTTATAAACATAAAAACAGATAAAGAAAATGAATTTATAGTACTAACCGTACAGGATAATGGATTAGGTATTAACTTAGAGCGGCATAAAGGCAAACTATTTCAAATGTTTAAGCGCTTTCATAACCATGTAGGTGGTTCCGGAATTGGCTTATACATTATAAACCGGATTGTACAGAACAATGGCGGACATATAGAATTAACCAGCGAAGTAGATGCCGGCACCACTTTTAAAGTATACTTAAAGCAGCAGGAGCGGACGCGCAGTACATGAGAAAAATTATACCCCTAGATTTAATAATGCTGGTAGATGACGACGACACTACTAATTACCTGAATCATCGTTTGTTAACTCAGTTAAAAGCCGCTCATCAAATTAAAGTGGTGAAAGACGGCGAAAAAGCGCTTGAATACTTAACGCACGCTTGCGATAAAGCAAATCACGCTACCCATCCTTGTCCGGATTTAGTATTTATGGACATTAAAATGCCGGTAATGGATGGTTTTGAATTTCTGGAAATGTACCAGCAAGCAGACTTAGCCTTAAAAAATAAAGTAATTATTTTAATGTTAACTTCTTCGGCCAGCTTTTACGACCTGGAACGTTTAAAAAAATACGAAGCGGTTAAAAAACATTATTCCAAATCTCTTTCCGAAGCCGACGTAAAAGAAATACTGACGGAGTATTTTCCGGAACACATTACCGCTGTAGAAAACTAGCCCGGCTCCGGAATATTTTCTGCTATAATGGTAAAGCAATATCCGCAGCATTCTTACTTTTTTGTTAAATACTTTTTAATCGTATCTGCTTTTTAATAGGATAATTGATTTACTAAATGGATTTAGAACAAAATACCTACCTGCAAGTTGCTTTTCGGGCAGTAGCAGTGTACGTATTTATTATCCTAGCCATCCGGTTATTTGGTAAAAAAGAACTTTCTCAACTATCGGTTATTGATTTAGTATTTATACTGCTCATCAGCAATGCAGTGCAAAATGCAATGGTGGGTACTAATACTACTCTTGCCGGCGGGTTGGTAGCAGCAGGTGCCTTGTTTGTAGCCAACTACCTTTTAAAATTAACTATTTACCGTTCGCGCGTTTGGAGTAAGCTCTTACAAGGCGAACCAGTTATGCTTATTTACAGAGGGCAGGTAAAACCCGAAAATTTGCGCAAAGTTCATTTGTCTATAGCAGAATTAGAGGGAGCCGCCCGGGAACATGGCGTGGAGCATTTACGCGAAGTAGATTTAGCCGTTTTAGAAATTGATGGCAATATTAGTATCCTGACCCACGATTTTAAGCAACAACATATTAGCCGCCGTAAAACCAGGCCTCCCCAGACCAATAATATAGATTAGTATAGTTTTATTCTATTCCCAGAATCTTTCTTCCGGCTGGTATAATTTTCTGTTCTTTAATTAAATAATCTGTTTATTATTTTAAAGTTTACTAATTACCGGCAAGTATTTCGGGGAAGGAGCATAATGGGTGGTGAGGATACCACCATATGCGATATTTTCTGTTTTTTATTTGTAATACTACATAGTCTCTAATATATGTAGTTGTAATTAATTTAGTAAAATCAGAAGTTAATTAAATTTTAAAGCTAGGATTTTTGCAGACTTTAAATTAAAATCAAAGTTCTTCTACTTACTTTTCGTACTATAATTTATAACTATGAAAAAACTTTTTCTTGTGGCGCTTGCTGGCTTTCCCTGGTTATTTGGTTGCAGCGAGAACAATCGTAAACCGGCAGAATCTGCTGCTGTAAATACCGAAGCCATTCAACCAGCACTTACTAGCTTTACCGCCGACGATATTCTAAAACATACTAAAGTACTGGCTTCGGATGCCTACGAAGGCCGGGCACCCGGTACTAAAGGCGAAGATTCTTCGGTAGCTTACCTTACCCGCCAGTTTAAGCAATTAGGGCTAGCTCCCGGCAACCCCAATGGCACGTACATACAAGATGTGCCGCTTTACGGTTTTGCAGCTCAGCCTACCGCTTCTTTTACCGCGAACGGCAAGAAAATTAATCTTTCTTTTCCGAACGATTACGTGGCTTTTTCGCACCAATACAAACCCCGCGTTACTGTTACTAACTCCGACATGGTATTTGTGGGTTATGGTATTGTAGCTCCCGAATATGGTTGGGATGATTACAAAGGCGTGGATGTAAAAGGCAAAACCATTGTAATGCTGGTAAACGACCCACCCATTCCGGATGGTAGCGACACTTCTAAATTGGATAGTAAAATGTTTGGTGGTCGGGCCATGACGTATTACGGTCGCTGGACGTACAAATATGAAATTGCTTCGGAAAAAGGAGCGGCAGCCGCTATTATTATTCACGAAACCGAACCAGCCGGTTATCCTTACGAAGTAGTATCGGGCAGCAACAGCCGCGAAAACGTAGATATTCAAACGCCAGATAAAAATGCCGGGCAAGTAGCCGTAAAAAGCTGGATTACCACCGATAAAGCCAAAGAATTATTTGCCGCTTCGGGCCAGGATTTTGCTAAACTTAAAAAAATGGCGATTCAAAAAGATTTTAAACCGGTTGCCTTATCCGCCAAAGCCAACTTTGATTTAAAATTAACTTTACGTGAACTCAAAAGCCATAACGTTATTGCTAAACTAGAAGGTTCTGACCCCAAATTAAAAGACGAATACGTAGTTTATACCGCCCACTGGGACCACCTGGGCAAAGACCTTAAACTTACCGGCGACCAGATTTACAACGGCGCTTTAGATAATGCTACCGGTACGGCTGGCCTGCTCGAATTGGCTGAAGCATACAAAAAATTGCCCGAACCACCTAAACGCTCCATCTTATTTCTAGCGGTAACTTCCGAAGAAAAAGGCTTATTAGGCTCCAAGTATTACGCGGCTAATCCTTTGTATCCGCTTAATAAAACTCTGGCCGATATTAACATGGATGTTCTCAATGCCTATGGCCGCACCAAAGATGTAATTATTATTGGTTATGGCAACTCTACTTTAGATGATATTTTAGCTAAGGCGGCGCAAACCCAAAACCGGAAAATTGTACCGGAAGCTACTCCGGAAAAAGGATCGTTTTATCGTTCCGATCATTTCGAGTTTGCGAAACAAGGCGTGCCTGCGCTTTACGCCGAATCCGGCGAAGAAGCCGTAGACAAGCCGCAAGATTATTTCCGCAAAAAAGCCGAAGCGTATACGGCTAACGATTACCACAAAGTATCTGACGATATTAAAACCGATTGGGATTTTTCCGGTGCCGTTCAGGATCTACAATTGTACTTTCTGGTGGGTTACGATGTCGCCCAAGGTGATAGGTACCCTGAATGGAAACCCGGCACCGAGTTTAAAGCCAAACGAGAAGCCATGCTTAAACAGCAGTAACATTTAGTTTTCCATCTTCAACCTCAAGCCTGAATAAAGATAATTTATTCAGGCTTTTTTATTCTGGCTTCCTAATTATCCATTATGGAGTAACTATATTTAGCAAAAATTACTTTTTTAAAGACAGCGGATCTATTAAGTCGGCGTTCATGGTTTGAATACCAGTTTTAATGGTTAGTTTGGAAACGGGGGCAAAGTTGCTGATTAGCAAATTGTATTACTCTTCATTTTAAAATAAAAACATCAGTTTGGGTTACCTTTAAGCGAATAAGGTATTAAACCCAAAATTGACAATAATCTCTTTTAATAAATTAGTATGAAAAATCTGACCAAAATTTCGGTTTTAGCGTTTGCCGCTCTTTCTTTTACCTTTGCTTCTTGCGACTCTAAAAAAGCCGAGAACGCCGAAACTACCACAGAAAGTGCCATTGACGCAGCAGGTGCTGAACTTGATTCGGCCACTACTCCTACCGAAGGTGATACCGCTGTAGTTCAAGATCAACCCGTTCAAGACGGCGTTGTTGATTCGACTGGTACTAAATAAAAAAGTTTACTTCTTTTGAAGCTTCAGCCTTGCTCCTTATCGGGAGCAAGGCTTTTTTATTAGTACTTATTACCCTGCAAACTGTATAAGTAATCGGCCAAACAATTCCGACTTTATGCATTTCTACTAAGTCACTTTTATTTCATAACTTAATTAACTACCTGGCGCGTACCTTCCTTATTAAGATTACATTTCTATTTTTTTGCTGGTAAACTTCCCTTGGTGCTTGTACAACTTTTACTTACCTTACATAATACTTTACGGCGAGAAATGGTCGTTTTACTTAAAAGTATTTTTCACTAAAAGTTAATCAGCCATGGTTTTACTCCGAAAAAGTGTTGCCGCTCTTATTTTTTTAGTAATTACTTCCTTTACTCTTTTTCATCATGGTTGGGCCGATTACGACCAGGATAAAACAATTGATTTTACAGGTACTATTCAGGAATTTACGTTCGAGAACCCCCATGCTATTGTGAAAGTGCAACAAGATAAAAAAGTCTGGACCGTTGTACTGGCACCAACCAGCCGTATACAGGAACGGGGCGTTCCAACGGCTAAATTAGCTAAAGGAAATCAACTGCACGTGGTAGGCTATCCGCACAAAGAAAAGAAAGACGAAATGCGGGCCGAGCGCATTTTTGTAGGTAAAGAAAAATACGAACTTCGCCGATAGTATGGTAAATTGGCTAGACTGGCTGGAGCATAGTGCTTTGGCTATTGTTATTCGCCGGTCGTCGTGGCTGTATCCAGCCCTCGAAATAGTTCATATTATTGGTATTGCTTTGCTGGTTGGGGCGGCATTTCTTTTTGACTTGCGGCTCCTAGGATTTTCCCGGCACTTGCCCGTAGTTGGCTTAGCTAATCACTTGCTTACCTGGTCTCGCCGTGGCCTTATTTTAATAGTACCTTCGGGAATTTTACTTTTTAGTACCAATGCTGTTGCCTTAGGCCAGGATTTTACTTTTTGGCTTAAAATTGCGGCCATAGTATTAGCTGGCTTAAATGCCCTGGTGTTTCATACCCAAACTTTTCCTGCTTTAAACCCTTCGGATAAAAATTATTTTCTTCCGGTCCGGGCTAAGCTTTCAGCGCTTTGTTCTCTTATTCTCTGGACAGTGGTAATTGCCTGTGGCCGCCTGCTGGCATATTAACTTAGATAAGCAACAGTTGGTTCGTACGGGCTACGTGGCGGATAATGCAACTAAATAATTGTTAAGAAGTATTAAAACAATCTCTAATCTTTTAAGCTATTATTTCTATAGACTGACCTAAGCTTTATTATGAATAACACGCGCATTGAGCACGACTTTATCGGCGAAAAAGAAATTCCGGCCGAAGTTTATTATGGCGTTCAAACTTTTCGGGCTCTCGAAAATTTTAATATTACCGGCCAACGTATTTCGCAGGAACCATTTTTTGTGCAAGCCTTAGCTTATGTAAAAAAAGGGGCCGCGTTGGCGAACCGCGAATTAGGAGTATTAGATCCGCAAATTGCGGATTTTATTATAAAAGCCTGCGACCGTGTTATTGCCGGAGAATTTATAGATCAGTTTCCGTCGGACATGATTCAAGGGGGAGCGGGCACTTCGGTAAACATGAACGCCAACGAAGTAATCGCGAATATTGCTCTGGAAATGATGGGGCACGCCAAAGGCGATTACCAGTATTGCCACCCCAATAACCACGTTAATTTTTCGCAATCTACCAACGATGCCTACCCCACTGCTTTCCGGATTGCTTTACTTAATAAACTAACTGCTTACACGCAGTCGCTTACCGCTTTATCTGCCGCCTTTGAAGCGAAAGGCGTGGAATTCAAGAATGTGTTAAAAATGGGTCGTACCCAACTTCAGGATGCGGTACCTATGTCGATGGGTGATGAGTTTAAAGGATTTGCCAATACTTTAGCCGAAGAAGTAGGCCGCTTGGAAGATGCCAAACAATTAATTGCCGAAATAAACATGGGTGCCACCGCTATTGGTACCGCCGTTAATGCCCCCGCCGGCTACCCCGAGTTGGTTACAAAATACTTAGCCGAAATAACCAGTTTGCCTTTGTACCTGGCACCTGATTTAATTGAAGCTACTTCTGATACCGGCGCGTACGTGCAGCTTTCGGGGGTATTAAAACGCACAGCTGTAAAAATTTCTAAAATTTGCAACGATTTGCGTTTGCTTTCTTCGGGCCCGCGTACCGGTTTGTTCGAAATTAGTTTGCCCCAAATGCAACCAGGTTCTTCTATTATGCCCGGTAAAGTAAATCCGGTTATTCCGGAAGTAGTAAACCAAACCGCTTATTACGTTATTGGCGCCGATCTTACTATTACGCTGGCTGCCGAGGCTGGTCAGTTGCAATTAAACGTAATGGAGCCGGTTATTGCATTTTCGTTGTTTACTTCTATTAGTTACATGACCAATGCTTGTTATACACTGCGCGAAAAATGCGTGTTGGGCATTGTTGCTAACAGCGCCCGCACCCAGGAAATGGTGATGCACAGCGTAGGTATTGTAACCTTGCTTAATCCTATTGTTGGTTACGAAACCGCCGCTGCTACGGCCAAAGAAGCGCTACAAACCGGCAAATCCATTTACCAGATTGTAGTAAAAGAGCGACAATTGATTACGCAGGAAAAATGGGATGAACTGTACTCCTTCGATAATTTAATTAAACCAAAATTTGTAACGGGGTAAAAGAACCTAAGTAGTTGTTCGTTATTAGTTGTTCGACAAATAAATTATTAGCAATTAATTAGTTAAGGCATAATCGAAACTAATTTCGTTAAAGTACTTATTTCACTTTTCTGATACCCAATGTTTATATAATTTTTGATAAACCATTAGTATCATATATTAACCGCAGATAAAATAAAAAGCCCCGTTACAAACCAAACTTAGTTTAGGTTTGTAACGGGGCTTAATTTTAAATGAACAATTATAATTTAGCTACTTGGCCGTTTTTACGGGTTTTTAATTTATGGTAAACTAAGTTACCAACTTCTTTACCTTCTTGCGCCCCGTACTCGTTTGCCGGTCTAAAGTGAATACCACCGTACATCCTACTTATTCCAGCTTCGTCAGAAGCGTCGTAGAAAGATTTAAATTTACGAACGGGCAAGCCAATAACTAGTTGCGTAGAATCAGTAAAGGCATAATTATCGCCAAACAGGTTAGTAAGCGCCGTAGCTGCAGCCGCCGAAATAACGCTGTGCCCACTCGGAAATTCCGGAAAAGGTGGAGTTTGCAATATTGGGTCCCATTCCGGATCGATGTATTTTTCAATGTAAGTTTCGGGCCTAATGTGCACGTATTTGTACTTGGCATCCCAGCAACTAATAAAACCATCGGCCAGCGAAGCAGTAACTAACACAAACGCTTCGGCCTGCTCCATTGGATTTAGTTCTTTCGCTTTACAAACATTAGAAGTAATGGTAATCCAATGTCCGCCGGGAGTTAATTTCTGCTTGAAGTAAGTAATATGCCCTTTGGTGTAAGAAACATTCGGGTTATCGTCCCAAAATTTGGCAATGAGTTGCTTTTCTTCATCTGAGTTTTCGCCCAGCATGTAAATTTCTTTGGCTTCTTTATAAAATTTAGAATCGGGCAAAGTATCAAATGAGGTAGGTTTTTGTGGTTTGCATTGGGCCGCCGAATCCATTACAAAAGGCCGGATAGTGTTCCAGTGCGGTTCTATGGCGGGCATGTAATCGGGTGGCGTGGGCTGCCACTCCTCTATTTTCTGCGATAACATATGCCGCTGCATAGCTCTGGATTCTAAGTAATTATCCTTTAATGCCCAGGCAATAACATGCTCCCCTACCTTTTTTCCGTAGGCCAGCGAATTTTCCAGCACTTCGGGTTTAATGCCGATTTTTTTAATTTGTTTTAAATAATCGGTTTCGAATTTCTCGGTATTAGCAGGTACTAAAGTTAACTTTTTCATTACCGTAGCAAAAGCTTCGGCACTAGCTACCGGAAAATAATATTCCTTACCTGACTCGGGTGCGGGTACGTTTTCTAAACCATTTAGCTGGCCACTCAGCGATTGGCAAGCCGGATAGCCCGGTACCAATGCTTCGTACGCTGCAATGTTGGTGTAAGCATATATGCGACTGGCAACCGGCGGCGAAAAAATATCCGTAATAATAATATGGCTCAACTGCTTGTTCCAATCGGCTAACTGAAACCGGGTAAATGCATCTAAGCCGGCTGGGTTGGGTTTTGGTTGGCAGGCGCTAAAACCAACCAAAATAAAGGTTAAAAGAATACAGGAAAATTGTTTCATTGTAAAAAAATCGAATGATAAATCTACATAATTTTCTGGAAATAAACCAAGTAAAATAGAAGTAGTACCGCTAGGCGAATTAATTTTACTTTTCTTCCTTAATCAATATAGTTTTATTTAGGATGATTAATAGGTTGCGCTTGTTGCTGTGCTTTTAAGGCTAATTCGGTAGCTAGTAAACAATGCTCCTGGCTCATAGCGGTTTCCGTCCGGTTTAAGACATCATTTACTAATTGCTCACCATAAGGTAGAGGTACCTGGCTGCAATCTATGTAGCGGGTTTCTTTTTGATCGGTAAGAAAAAGGTGATTTCCTCCTTCTCTGCCGCCAATATCAATATTTTTCCGGATTTCGATAAAGCCTTCCGTTCCTAAAACAGTCAACCGTCCGTCGCCCCAGGTTTTAAGTCCATCGGGGGTAAACCAATCTACCCGAATGTAGCCAACACCACCGTTACCGCGCAGCATTACATCGCCGAAATCTTCGAATTTTGGATATTGCGGATGATTAAAGTTGCCGACCTGCGCCGCTACTACTTCGGCTTGGGTAGAGCCGGTAAAAAAAAGATATTGATCAAATTGGTGGGAACCAATATCGCAGATAATGCCCCCAAAACGACTCTTATCGAAAAACCAATCCGGGCGGGTTGACAGGTTCATGCGGTGCGGCCCTAACCCAATAGTTTGAATTACTTTACCAATAGCGCCCGCTTTTACTAATTCGCCGGCCTTTACGGTGGCCCGGTTTTCTAAGCGTTCGCTGTACATGATAGAATAAATCCGCCGGGTTTCTTTTTGCACCCGGCGCACCTCGGCGAGTTGAGCCAAAGTAGTAATACCAGGCTTATCTACCATAAAATCTTTCCCGTGCTGCATTACCCGGATTCCTAAAGGAGCCCGCTCATCCGGAATAGAAGCACTAACTACCAGTTGAATGGAACGATCTTCCAGAATTTCTTTTTCGCTTCGAGCGAGTTTGGCCTGGGGATATTTTTTCTGGAAAGCCGCTGCTAAATCTGCTTCTTTCGCGAAAAAAGACACCAACTGCCCACCACCCCGGATAACGGCCTCTACCTGCGAATTTATATGCCCATGGTTAAGTCCAATAGCTGCAAACTTAATTCGGGGAGCTGCCCAGGATTTAGAATTCGCCTCTGGTTCAGCCTTCACCGGCTCGGTAACAAACCGTTCGGAGGCCGCCACTACATTAGCAGGAAAAGCTGCCAGACCGGCAATTCCGGCAGCTCCGGTAACAGTATCTTTTAAAAACCTGCGACGGTTAACCTGTATTTTTTTCATAATGTAATACTTTATTCTTCGCCCAATTTAATTTATAACACGTAGTAAAGATTCTTTTATTTTCAGGTGCATTGTAATTCTTATTCTTTGCTTTTTCAAATACCAGAATCAGATTTCCTGCACTTGCTTCTTTATGCTTCTTTATTTGAAAGTTTTCCTGACGGTACTGTTAACCCAACTTAAATTTAAAGCTTTTCTCTAATATTTTATTAGTATATCTCCTGGTTCAGGATAAGGAATAAAAAAAAACCTTTAGAAATTTTTCTAAAGGTTTTCCTGGACGAACTTAAATTTATCAGAATCCTGTAATTTTCACTAGCTATCCTTCATCTAAGTACCTGGACAAAATAAATATACATTCTCACGCGTAGTTTTAGTGGAAAAACAACCACCCCTACCCCTCCTAAACTTAGGAGGGGTGCTTTTTCCCCACTTATTATCTATCATTTAATTTGCCAATTTACTTATTTGTCCGCTTATTCCTGAAATTATATCTTCCTTATTGCCGCATAACTTTTATCGTCCCGTTTACTTTATTACTTTTTAAATGTAGATAATACAAACCTGCTTCCTTCATCTGCCGCGTAAAGTCAAAGGATACTACCGAGGTTGGTTGGCTAAGAGAAAGTTCGCCGGCTGTTAATTTTGCACCGGTTGCCGATACTAAGGTATACATTAACGGGCCTTCTATTTTCTCCGTTAGTTTAACTTGCAGTAACCCGCGGGGAGAAGGAGAGGGATAAGCCAATAGTTGTATTGGAGCATTTGTTTCTTCAGGTACTTCTGCCAGCGCCGCCGTACTACTAATTGCCGGAGCCTTATTTATTACACTGAAGGAAATAGTTAAAGAGGTACCCGCCGTACCACTGCCTCCACTTAAAGTATACGGGGTAGCTTTTAAGGTATAGCTACCTACAGCTGGCGTCCAGTCGTGATAATTACTATTATTATCTCCAAACAACGCATAAGGAGCTACTGTTTCTGTACTATTTTTGATTTGTTTACCGCTTAAAGCAAATTTTACGCTTCCTACATTGCCCGGAGTTGTATTTGCCCGGATATTTAAATTTTTTATGCTGGCAATATTAATCATTTCGCCGGGCACCATAGTTCGGATGGGCTGGTTTGTAGTAGCATTAATTAAAGTAAAGCTTGTTATTTGCTGCTTTGCATTGGAGTTAGGATAGTAGCCTTGGGCAGCAAGCGCATTAATAAAGCGACTTACATTACCGTTCATTAACCCATCTACCCGGTTTACTTCGGGTTTCCAATGCGTATTACGGGTGCGCGTTACTCCGTCTTCCAGGGCATCGCCCCAGCGGGCTGATTCTCCAATAATAGCAGTGTTAATATAATTATTTATTGTGGCCCAACGAGCCCGCGAATTTGCATCGGTTAGCGGGCCATCATTAAAGCAGTTTTTATTTACCCGATTCACAAATACCTGCATAAACTCACTGCTTTTACTGGCCGAATGCCAGATCTTAGCAATAGTAGAGGAGCCTGCAGTATTTTTCCGGAATTGAGGATGTACCCACGCGCCTTGATTAGAACCAAAAGAAACATCCCAGGAATATTCATTATCCCAGGCAAAGTACATAAATGGTTGCGCGGGTACGTTACGGTTGCCTCCATGAAAATTATTGTTTGGCCAGTCCGACATTCCGGTCATCCAGGTTACAATCAGGTAATCGCAAAACTTCTCTACATCCAGGTACTTTTTTAATTGTGCATAATTAGTCGCATTGCTCATATCCTTCTTAATCAAAGTGTTGGTTAAGTAATTAAACCGGGTAGGATCGCCGTGCCGGATACCATCATCGTCTAAAGCCATCCAATCATCAAACGCTCCCCCAAAATAACTAGAAAGCATGCCTGCATCAGATCGCTCTACCGGGTTATAAAGGCCCCAATACAATCCGTTTATATATAAATGCACAAAATTACCTCTGCCTCCTACTCCCGATACCGCTAACTGGGAAGCCCGATACCATTCATCGCGCGTATAGCAAGTCCGGTTCTGGTTAAAGGCCCGGGCCCAGGACCGGTTATTACCTGACCGAAGTACAATTTTAGTATCCTTAAAGGTTGTGGCTGCTTTTGCGCCATTTAAGGGCGCTTTCTTAAATATATTGGAATGAATAGTAGATTTAATATTTAATTTTAAAGCACGTTTTAAGCGATTATGACTGTGCGATTCTAAACCAGTGGTAAATTGTTCCTTGGTGTTATCCGGATAAAAAATTTCTACGGAAGCCTGGTACGTTTCATCTCCTTCGTATAAATCCCAGAACTCATTTTTATCTAAAACCAGCGACATGGTGGGAATAGAGGTCATGCCTTGTTTAATGAGGCCCTTGTAAGCAGAATTATTTACAACATTGGGGTCCATTTCATAGTCATGAGTAGCCATACCGGTACCAGAATTAATGGCATAATCGTGGTTAGGCCAACCAGCAATCTTTGCCGGCTGACGCAGTACGTCGTTTAAAAATATATAGGAATGAGTAGCTACGGGAGTAACAGTTCCACCCTTATAACTAATTGCCCGAATAACGCTAGTGGTTGATATAGGAATAGCTTTTGAATAAATAGTACCGGAAGTGGTGGTAGGTGCGGTACCATTAGTAGTATACCGGATAACAGCACCACTTATACTGGAACTAATAGTAAGTTGAAACGGGCTGTTGTAAAATCCCCGGCCAGTGGAAAAAGTTAGACTTTGACTTGCGGCCAATAAAGGCAAAACCAGAAAAAAGAGCAAAATAGGTAAATGCTTTTTCATGAGTGAAAGAATACTAATGCTGAATGAATATTAATTTCTCCTTTGTATTTTTCTTTTCACTGAGGCGGTGTTAGCTTAATCATCTTCCTAATTAAACTAACAGAAACAACCTAGAACGTAGCGTAAATAAGCTTCGCTTTTATATTATTAATGTTAATACGCGAAGGCTTAATGCAGTAATTAAACAATCAGACGGTGGAGGAAAGCAGGAAAAAGCAAGGGAACACCTGAGGATCAACTATTCAGCTGGAAAGCGGAATAGTTTGGAAAAAAGACAAGATTCACTCAGTATAGATGCGTACAATACGTTGGCAATATTGTTTTCCTACGCAAATGGATCTTGCCTTAATTCAACGGTGGAGCTCGAGAAACTACTTCAATTAAAACGCTCTTTATCGCAACAAAAAACTTACTTTAATACAATAAAGGTGGAAGGTAATTAACTAAAATGAGGTGACTATATAATCTTGAAACTGGATTATTAAGAATTGTAAACTGGTATTAAAATACAAAAAAATCTTACTTAAAGCAAATAATTTAATACGATTTTTATTATTTCTATTACCAACCAAAATTTTATTGCTCACCTAAGCAATGCCACGCAATAAAATTTACTTAGAAGTAAACAGGTATTAAACGCTTTTATTTTAGATATAGATAAAGCGGATTGTACGGCTGTACTGGACACTATGCTGGATTATAGCACTTCTATTATTTTATTTCAATTGCTAATGCTAATCTGTCTTAAATATCCTTGCTGTAAATAATAAATTTACAGGCACGTTTGGCTTTGTTTTTGTAAAAGTTTTATCAATGCAAAACATTGGTTATTCTTTAAGATGATTAACCAATTACTAATAAACTACTTTTGCATTAATTCTGAATAAGAACTCATGGGCATGATACAATATATAATTTTTAACCAGAAAGAAGAAGTGGAGGCTTTCGGGAAAGCGGTAGATACCGAGCTTGGCTTTCCTAAAGTAGTAGCTTTTGCCGACACCAGTGAGCTGAACCCATCCGCTGATTTTACAACCTACGCTACTTTCGCCACTCCCATAAAAAAGTATAATGCCGAAAAATATGCGTACCCGATTACCGAAAATATTTTGCATCTGGTACCTGATCAGAAAGAAATGAAATTTGATCTGGAAAATTGGTATTGTGATGTAAGTACCCCAAAAAATCGGACAGTTTGAAAGGAGACAGAAAATGGATACTTTAAAACTGAAAAGATGAAAAAGACAAGGATTACCGAGAGTCAGATTATCAAAGCACTGCAGGAAAATGAGTCGGGTCGGAAGACAGAAGACATTTGCCGGGAATTAGAAGTTAGCCGGTCTACCTTTTACCGGTGGAAGAGCCAATACGGCGGCATGGAAGCTTCGGATGTAAAGCGGCTCAAAGAGTTAGAAGAGGAGAATGCCCGATTAAAGAAAATGTATGCTGATTTAAGCTTGGATCACTCTATCCTGAAGGAGGTCATCACAAAAAAAGGTTGGGGCTCTGGCAGCAAAAGCAGTTGACTGCAGAAATCATCTCGGACTACGACTTACCCGTTGTCAGGGCCTGCCACTTAACTGGTCTGACCCGTTCTCAATTTTATTACAAGAGCTGTAAAGATGATTCCGAAGTGATTACCGCCTTGCAGGAGTTAGCTGCTGCTCATCCAGCTTATGGTTTTCGGAAGCTGTTAGCTTATCTGAAAAGAGCCGGTCAGCCGTGGAATCACAAACGGGTATACCGGATCTATAAACTGTTAAAGTTCAACAAAAAGAGAAAAGGAAAACGTAGGCTACCAACCCGAGTAAAGCAACCATTGCTGCAGCCGGTAGAGATTAACAGTAGCTGGAGCATGGATTTTATGAGTGATAGCTTAGCATCAGGTAATAAGTTTCGGACCTTGAATGTGCTAGATGATTGTAACCGGGAAGCACTGGTCATTGAGATAGCAACTTCAATTGCCGCCAAAAGAGTGATTCGCACTCTGGAGCAGCTGATTGACTGGCGCGGTAAGCCAACGGCCATCCGGGTAGATAATGGCCCGGAGTTTACTAGTGTTGATTTTACGAACTGGTGTAAAGAAAAAGAAATTAACATCCATTATATTCAGCCGGGTAAACCCATGCAGAATGGCTTTATCGAACGCTTTAACGGCAGTTATCGCCGGGAAATATTAGATGCTTATCTGTTTTTTGAACTGGCGGAAGTCCGGCAACTGACAGAAAATTGGCTAGAAGAATATAATACCCGTAGGCCGCATGAAGCTTTAGGAAATCTGACCCCAAGGGAATGGCTCTTGAAAAAAGAAGTGGAAATATGGAAAACTTATCCCTGAACTCAAAATCAGCCCACCAAGTTTACCACATTACCACTTCCTAGTAATAGTAATAATAATGAGAATGGTCTCATTCAAACTGTCCCAAAAATGGGGTACTTACAGTGATGCTATAATTTAGTTTGAATACGTGCCCGTATTGAGGTTATGAATCGCATACAATGAATGCCCTAAAGCTGTTTTTAAACAACAAATGCCCGGTAAATAAGAGTTTACCGGGCATTTGTTGTTTAAAACGAGACACAATAAGGCTTGCGGTAATTCAAGCTAAGATTTCAACTGCATAAGAATAGTAATTTAGTAATTTTTTTGTGGCTTAATGCACACAAGCAACTAAGTAAGCAGGAATACGCTTTAATTTACCCATTAATGTAAATTATTTGAATAACGGTTTTTTAAAACTAGCACACTGGGACTACTTTTAATCCATTGCTCCTGCAAGGGTGGCGGCACGGGGGTAGTAGCGAAAATAAAAGAACCCAGCATTATATCTTCGTCGCCGTCCTGGTCTATGTCGCCGGTGGTTAGAGTTAACCAACGCCCGGTAGCCGCCTCCGGAAAAGTTTTTCCAGCAAAAGTGTTATTCCCTTTATTTTCAAAATACACAAAACCTGATTCGGGTTGGCGGGCAAAATCGGCAAAGTAAGAAATCGCCGCTATATCTAAATCACCGTCTTCATCAAAATCGCGGGTGGCGGTTATTGAGGCACCGGGTAAAGGCAAAAAAGAAGCTTCCTGAAATTCGTTTTGTTCATTATTTAAAAATAAACGAATACCGTGATATGGTTTTAGTATAAAAGAATAATCGCCATTATCGCCATTCGAAATTAAAATATCCAAAGCACCATCCTTATTAAAATCAGCTAGTTCAAAATAGCTGGATCCGTATACAGGTGGCAATTGCAGTACTTTTTCTTCTTCAAAATGCCCATTACCTTGATTATAAAATATAAAAATGCTTTCGCTTGCCTGGGCAAACAAAGCTACAATATCCGGGCGGTTATCGTGGTTCATATCCTGAATAACAACTTGCCGGCTACCGGGTAATTTTTTCAGCAAGTGTTCCTGGTATGTACCATCCGGTTTACCTTCGTACCAGCTTAATTTACCAAGCTGATTGCCGTAGTGACAAATCACTAAATCTTCCTGATTATCATTGTTTAAATCTGCAGAAGTAAGTTTTACCGGTCGCTGCAAATCGGTTAGCTGAGGTAGTACAACCGGTGCTTTTGTAGCAGAAGCTAATTGCCAGGAATACAACCGGCCATAGGGCGCATCGGAAGGGTTGAGCGACCCAATAGTTAATACTTTATACTGCTCGTTTTTTGCTCTGACTACTGCTACCGGCGGCGTATCTAACTGAATAGAATCTATAACGTGCAATTGAGCATTCACCCGAAATAACTTATTACGGCGGTCGCCTACTAACAATTCTTTGGTAGTAGGTTCGTACTGCAGCAAAGAGGTAAGTGCATACCGGCCTTTGTTTACAGTTAAAGGAATTGCATCGAATAATAAAAGTTTACTTAATGCCAATGGCTTAGGCTCGGGTAACTTTTCGGGGGAGTTGCTTTTATAATAAGAAAGTATTTTTATCCAATCTTTTTTGGCGATTAAAGCTTTGTCCGGGTAAATGTTAGCTTTTAATAGAGTTGTTATTTCCTGGGGAGCCATCCGGGCGTACATTCCTAAATTGGCGCCAATGCCCAAGCGCTGCCCCATAGCTGGTAATACTTTCTCTTCCCATATAGCTTTCGGGAGCAAATTCGGCTCTGGAAACTGATGACACGCTGAACAGTAAACATGCGCTAAGTTGTTGCCATCCAAGGCCGCTGTTTTGGTAGTATCAGGTAAAACGGCCCGCAAATTTACCGGCTCTATTCCAGATTCTGTGGTATTCTTTTTAATTGAACAACTGCTAAATAACCAAATTCCCAAGCAACACAAAATGAACAATCGCATTTTCCGAATCTAAAAAGTCAGCTTTCGGCTACGACCCGAAAAATCTTTAATTTCTACTGTTGCCATACCAGGTTGCCACACTAATTTACGCGCCGACTGCGATAGGTAGGTATGACCATAATAAAATTCTACTCTTTGTTTTCTGCCGTTTGTATAGGTTATTTCGGCTATTGCATCCATTGGCTGTAAATTAATTATTTTTTCTTCTCGCTGATGGAGGCTTGCACTTGTTTGCCACACCTTTAAACTATCCTGGTTTTGAGTAACTAAGGTTAATTTTTCACCTTTCCCAGTATAAAGCTGTGCCATTCCTTTTGCATCGCCGTTTACAAAAAAGCCACTTTCCGAAGCAGGTAAGGGGGTAAATTTTCCTGTTCCGTTGCCTTGCAGATAAAGGCCAATAAGCGCGTCGTAATTGCCGGTGAATACTTCGGTGCTGTAGTCGTTACCTACTAATAATAAGTCTAAGTTACCGTCCTGGTTTACATCGTCGGCTACCAGGCCATAAACTGGTGCAAACTGTACTGCTTGGGGCAACTCGTGCATTTTAAACTTTCCCTGACCTAAGTTCTCTAGGTAGCTGCTGGCAAAATGAGTAGCTTGTAAAATAGTAGCGCCTTCGCGTTCTTTCGCCGGAATAACATCGTCGATAGTAGCCATTGCATAATTGCCGTACCGCGCAAAAATACTGCGGGTGCGCGGTAATTGCGCGTTTAAGTCGTCGCGGGTATGCATGGGGTATGGCCGCATCTGGCCATCTTCGGATTTCAAATAACAAGAAAGCACCGCGTCGATGCTGCCATTTTTATCAAAATCTTTGGCAATAACTTGTAAAGGCTGATTAGGTTTTGCGCAATAATTACTATTTAAACCTAAGTTACCGGCTACATAATCAATATCGCCATCGTTATCGAAGTCGCCGGCAGCTAAACTGTTCCACCAACCCGTCTGGTTTTGTACACCGGTAGTACCCGTAACATTCTGTAATTTTCCTTTGTTATTCTTCAAAAAAGTTACCGGCATCCACTCCCCGGCTATTACTAAATCTACCTGACCATCGTTATCAAAGTCCGACCACAAGGCGTCGCTTATCATACCCAATTGGGTTAGTGCCGGACAAACCTGCTGGGTAACATCGATGAATTTTCCGCCTTCGTTGCGCAGAATATAACTAGGCGGAGCCAAAGGATACTTACCCGGAATAACGCGGCCGCCGATAAATAAATCTAAATCACCATCACGGTCGAAATCAGCGGCTTTTACGCAAGACTTAATAGTTCGTAAGGCCGGTAAAGCCTGAGTATCTAAGGTAAACTGACCTTTGCCGTTATTTTTATAAAGCCGGTCCTGCAATTTGGGCGAGTCTTCCTGAAACTCGTAGCTGCCACTGGCCACATATAAATCTAAATCAGAGTCGTTATCTACATCCAAAAACAACATTCCCATATCTTCTTCCGGTTTAGGAGTAGTATAGTTGGTAGTAGAAGCTTTAAATTTACCTGTTGGTTGTTGCAAAAAGAAGGTTCCGTTTTTACCCGCTGAGCCGCCCACGTAAAAATCATCTAAGTTATCGCCGTTGATATCGCCTACGGCAATGCCAGGGCCCGATTGGGTAAATTTATGCGGCAAGGTTTTTTGAATATTAAAATCTATTTTGTCGTCTTCCTGGTGTTGGTATTGGATACTGTGTTGCGCAGCAGTCTCCTGAAAAACAAGCGGCTTGCTTACATCTATGGCAGGTTTGTTCGCCGCGGACCGGGCTTGACTTTGTTTTAACGTGAGCACCTGGTTAATTTTAACGTTACGCAGCAGTTGCATTTTTCCATCTGGCCAGATTACTTTCAAAGAATCAATGTGGGTGGCATTGCCTAGCCCAAAATGCGCTTTATTCTCGACGGAAGATAGAAAGCCCCGGTAAGCAGTGTTCTCGTAGTATTGCTTTTTCCCTTGATCATAAAATAAGCTCACTTTAGCATCTACTCCTTGCCAGTTGGGCTTTTCACCTTCAAATTTTAAACGCAAAAAGTGGTTATTACCCGTATTTTTTTTGGAGGCATATAATTGATTCTGGTAAACAAAAGCACTATCGTTAATATTATTTACTATTAAATCCAGATCGCCATCATTATCTAAATCGGCGTAGGCGGCACCATTAGAAAAGGAAGGCGTACCTAGTCCCCAGTCTTTAGTTTTATCGGCAAAGGTTAAATTGCCATTATTGTGATAGGCATAGTTCGGAATTTTAATAACCGGAATAGAATCGACAATAGCTTGTAAATTGGCTACCTGACTAACCGGGCCACTCCGGTAAATAGAAAAATCACGATCTGTTACATCCTTCGGAAAACCGTTGGTTATGATAATATCCCGGTAACCATCGTTATCAAAATCAGCCATCAAGGGAGTCCAGCTCCAATCAGTTTGGTAAATGCCGGATAATTGCCCTATTTCACTGAACGAAGGTTCCCCATTTGGCCGCGGCCCGTTGTTTAATTGCAAGGTGTTCCGGACATACTGAAAATCGTAGTTATATTGCTTATTATAAAAGTAAACCGCATAGTTATTATCTTTCATCAATAACTTTTTGCGCTTGTTATTCTCGGGCAGCATATCTACGGCCAAAATATCTACCAATCCATCGTTGTTAATATCGGCAACACTATTGCCCATAGCCGAAAAACTCGTATGCTTAATGTATTCGTTTTTGCGGTTGGTAAATGTGCCATCGTGGTTATTGATGTACAGCAAATCATCGGAGAGATAATCGTTGGTAACGTAAATATCTGGCCAGCCATCTAAATTAATATCACTGATTGCTAATCCTAAGCCGTAACCTTCGTAAATAATACCAGCCGCTTTAGAAACATTGGTAAATGTACCATTGCCATTATTGCGGTAAAGCCGGTCGTTATTAGGAGAGGTACCATCGTTTACTTTAGGGCGGTATACCGTAGGAATACTTTCATTCTGTACGTTGGTGAGCACATACAAGTCCAGGTCGCCATCATGGTCGTAGTCAAAAAAAGCCGCATTGGTGCTGTAGCCAGTATCGGCAATGCCATATTGTGGGGCTAAATTTTTGAAAACAGGTTCGCCGTTTGCATTGTTTCCCTGGTTCACAAATAACATATTTGCCCGGTCTGCTGGGTCTTTTTTTATAGTAGCGCAAACGTACATATCCAACCTACCATCCTGGTTAATGTCTACTACAGCTACCCCTGACGACCATTTACCGTTACCCGTTACTCCCGCCGTAGCAGTTATATCTTTAAATTTAAAATTACCTTGGTTCAGGTAAAGTTTATTTTGTACCATGTTACCGGTAAAGTAAACATCGTCCAAGCCATCGCCGTTGAAATCGCCGATAGCTACTCCCCCACCGTTGTAAATGTATTCTTCGGTTAAAATATTGAGGGAATCGCTTTCCAGAATGCGGTTAGAGAAGGTAATACCCGTATCGTCGGGGTCTAATTGAGTGAATAAGGTTTCAGATTTTTTCTGGCAACTACTAACTATCAAAGAAAAGATAGCCAGCATTAAAAAAGGTACTTTGTTCATTTAAAATGGGTAAGCTGTTTTGAGTTTGCAGCTAACAAACTCTTATTCCTGTTTATATAAGCTGCCTAATATACAAAAATAAAGGCAAGATTAAAGAATCTTGCCTTTATAAAAATTACTTAACAATTACTATTAGTAACCAGTATTTTGTTTAATGTTAAAAGTACCGTTAGGAAGGCGGCTGGTAGAAATAACACCTTCCGGAACCGGCATGTAATCATCCTCAGCGGTATATTTAGCATTTACAAATTTAGGAATATAGGTCTTCTCGAAAGTAACATAAGCATTAAGGGTTTCGGCTGCTATTCCCCAACGTACTAAGTCAAACTTACGGTGACCTTCCATTGCTAATTCGAGTTTGCGTTCTTCCATAATAGCTTTCATAGCATCTTCTTTACCTGCAAACGCCGAATACAACCCTACTTTGTAGTTCCCAAGTGGCCCGGAAGTGCTGGTACCTACTTTATTAAGGCCATCAATAGTAGCTTGGCTACCCGCCCGGGTGCGTATGGTATTTACATGAGTTAAGGCGTTTTCTAAACTACCTGCTTGGGCTTCTGCTTCTGCTGCCATTAATATAACATCGGAGTAACGCATTACCGGGAAGCTCAAAGCATTAGCAGGCTGACCCCAGTCGCCGGTACCGGCAGTACCACCGGATAATTCAGCGCGGGTATGCACGTTTTTCTTAGGGCTATATGGTCCACCATTTGTTACTTGTCTGATCCAGCTCCGGCCAGGATGCGGACCCCAATCGAGGTACTGAATACCCCGGCGACCCACTGTATGATCTAACCGAGGATCTAAACTGCCGTTGTAAGGAGTAAATGGCTGATCAGAAGTAAGCTGATAATCACTGGTAACCCCGGTTTGAGTGTAAGGATTGAAGGTTGGTAAACCAGTGGTAGCATCTGTCATATAAGAGTTTACCAAAGTCTGAGAAGGCTGAAAGAATCCGCAGCATCCACCGGGCTTGTCGCCGGAACCATGCGGAAAGTTCAGGTTGTTCTCGTAGTTAGCCAGGGAGTTATTACCAGCTCCCGTGTTAATGGCATACTGTATAGCAAATACGGTTTCCGCACTATTTTTAGTAGCAATGCGGAAGTTATCCCCAAAGTTTGCGTTTAAGGCGTATTTAACCCCTTTTGCAGTGGTACCACTGATCATTACCTCGTTTAGTAAAGGTAAGGCTTCGCTATACTTATTCTGGAAGATTTGAGCTTTAGCCAGAAACGCCTCTGCTGCCCATTTATTGGCTCTACCAACTTCGGGTTGTACGCCAGGTAAATTATCCTGGGCAAACTTAAAGTCAGCTTCTATCTGAGGCCAAATTTCTGCTTGGTTGGTAATAGCTCTGTAATCTTCGGTAGTAATAGCTGTTTCCGGAATCCAGGGGAAACCTAAACCGAAAACTTTCCGGCCTTCCATGTGGAAAAATGCCCGCAGAAAACGCGCTTCTCCCTCAATCCGGGCCGCATCAGCCGCCGAAATATCAGTGGCTTCTTTCAAACTTCTGAGTACCTGGTTGGTCATCCCAATACCATCTACCACTCCTCTCCACTTACTGCCAACTTCGCCGCCAGCAGTTTGCTGATAAAGCTCAATAGGGTTAATAGAGTTAAAGTCGGATGGTTCGGTACCTTTATTGGCATCGTCGGCGGCAACGCTTCCCCAAACCCAGTTGGTAGAACCAGTAGTTTGAGTCTCCGGACGTCCATCGAGGGCAGCATAAGCCGCAATTAGCATACCTTCAACGCCTTTTTTATTCGTCAGGGATTCAAGAGTATAAACCCCTGCCGGGTCTATCTCCAAAAACTCATCTTTACAAGCTCCCAGCATACCGGCCAGCAGTAAAGAACTAAGTGATAATCTTAAAAATATTTTATTCTTCATGTTATAATAACATTTAATGATTTTGATTTCAATTGCTTAGCTTACTAAAACCCTATGTTTACACCAAGGATAAATTGTCTGGAGTTAGGATAGTTAGCCTGGTCTATACCCATAAACTGGTCGTCGTTGTTAGCCGTGTTATCGCTGATTAAACTAATATCAGGGTCAGCTCCAGTGTATTTAGTAATAGTAAACAAGTTTTGACCTTGCACATAAACACGAAGGTTATTCAGGCGGAGCTTGCTTGCAGCAGCAGCTGGTAACTTATAACCTAGTTGTAATGTTCTCATTCTTAAGTAAGAGCCTTTCTCAACAAAGTAATCTGTAGAAATACTAGAAGAATAAGTATCAGCAGAACTAATAATTGGCAAATTACCGCCAGTATTGGTAGGTGACCAGGAATTTTCTAATACCCGGGTACTTACCCCGCCCACAAAACCTCTCATATCAGTAAACCATCTGGTAAAGTTATACAGGTCGTTACCGTAGTTCCAGAAAATAAACGTAGAGATATCAAAATTCTTGTAAGCCAAAGACAAGTTGGTTCCTAATTGGAATTTTGGAATAGGATTACCAATAATTGTCCGGTCTTGGTCATCGATTTTATTGTCTCCATTCTGGTCTTTAATTCTCCAGGAACCTATTGTTTTATACGGCATAGCAGGTCCGGCATCTACTTCTCCTTGGTTTTGGAAGATACCATCTACCTGGTAACCAAAGAAAGAAGAAATTGGATAGCCTTTCTCAACCACAATTACGTTACCTAAACGGCTTGCACCCCTGTAAATAATCTGTCCTTCTTCCGCCATTTTTGTCAGTTCATTGGTGTAATGAGTAAAGTTTAAGCTGGCATCGTATCTAAAATCACCAGCAAAACTACCAGTAGTTCCTAAGTTAATATCAAAACCGCGGTTACGCATGCTACCAATGTTAATTCTTGGTTGGGTAATCTCGGCCATTAAGCCGTTACGAGGTTGCTCAATTAAGAGGTCTTTGGTTTCAATATTATATCCTTCAACAGTAACAGTAAAGCGACCGTCCAGGAAAGTTGCATCGAGACCGATGTTGGTAGTTTGAGTAGTTTCCCATTTAGTGGTTTCATTACCCTGACGTGACTGACGATAACCTACAGTAGCCGAAGTATTCTGACCATTGATAGGATACCAGGACTCTCTCGGGCCAGAGGCAAAAGTGGTAAACTGGTTGCTGGCATCTACGTTACGTTGGCTACCCATTTGGCCCCAACCCCCGCGCAACTTTAACTCAGACAGGAACCGAACTCCTTGCATAAAGGCTTCGTCCGATATCCGCCAGGCAGCACCAACGGCAGGGAACACCCCTACTCTGGACGCAGAACCAAATTTAGAAGAAGCATCGCGCCGTACGGTAGCATTTAATAAATACTTATCGCGGAAACCGTAATCTACCCGACCAAACAAGGAATAAAGAGAAGACCGGCCGGTGTTAAAAGTAGAAGTATTTCGTACACCTGTTCCGGCTTGTAAAGTACGAAAATCTACGCTGGTTAAATCATAATTTTGGTTAGAACCATTAATTCCCCGACCTGCTCCTTTAACAGCTTCCGTACCAGCTAATAACTTCACGCTATGGTTTTCAGCAAACGTTTGGTTATAATTTAAAGTATTTGTCCAGGTCCAGGTATTAAAGAAACCATAGCTTTCCGAAAATGAATTTTGTGTTTGGTTTTCGGAACGTTCGTATGTAGTAGAAGTAAATCCATTACTATATTCGTTACTATAATCTGTACCAAAAGAGGTCCGGGCAATTAAGCCTTTCATAATATCCACTTCGGCGAATACGTTACCGAATATTTTATAACCATTTCTCTGGTTATCCATACCGCGAGTCAGGTTAGCAATAGGGCTACTACCATTACCTGATTCTCCTACCCGGTTACCGGCAAAACCACCTTTAATATCATAAACCGGCAGGTAAGGCACCATGCGGTAAGCTTGCGCCCAAGCTCCACCTTCACCGGCTTCACCACCACCTTGTCTGGTTTCGTAAGTTAACTGCATGTTTTCACCCACGCGAATTCTTTTTACCGGATTAAAGGTAGTATTGGCCCGCACGGTAGCACGGTTATAACCAGTATGAACAATGGTTCCTTTTTGGTTGAAATAATTTACCCCTAAAGAGTAAGTTCCTTTCTCGGTACCACCTGTAGCAGATATCTGGTGACTTTGAATAAGAGCTGGACGGGTAATTTCTTTAAACCAGTTGGTACCAGGGCTCGTTTTAATAATTTGATAAAAAGGGCTTCCAGGAGTTATATTATAACGATCCGGGTTAACTAATGGATTGTTTGCCAAAACACCCCCAGAAAAAGCAGGATCGGCATCACTTACCTTATCTTTTATTATCAGGTAATCAGGGTTAACCGGATTAACGCCATTGCCATATACAACAGAACCTCTGATATCGCCTTTTTCATTCGGAACACCATAAGGGGTACCTCCATTTTTAGCAGCCGTAAACAAGTACTCACCATACTGCTGGGTATTCAGCATTTTAGGCATCGTGCTTTCTGGTATTACCTGCACACCCGCATAAGAATCTACTGAAATACTGGAAGTACCGGCTTTACCCCGCTTAGTAGTAACAATAATTACCCCGTTAGCAGCGCGCGAACCATAGATGGATGCCGAAGTAGCATCTTTCAGTACCTGCAACGACTCAATATCTTGCGGGTTTAAAGAGGCTGGGCTTTCAGTTGGTACCCCGTCAATTACGTACAATGGGTCGTTGTTACCGAAAGAGGCAAAACCCCGGATACGTACTTTAGCACCGGCACCTGGCTGACCGCTACCGCTTACGGTTACCCCAGAAGCACGGCCTTGTAACTGCGACTGTAAGTTAGCCGCTGGTGTTTGCAATAATTCGGTAGGCTTCACTACGGATACGGAACCAATAATATCCCGTTTCTTCTCGGTAGTATAACCTGTTACTACTACTTCTTCCAGAGCGCGGGCATCTTCGGCTAAGGTTATATTAACCGTTCCCGGGCCGGTAAAGGCTTTTTCCTGAGTAGAATATCCAATGAAAGAGAAAACCAGGGTACCGGGGGCTTCTGGTACAGATAAAGAATAAGTACCATCCGGAGTAGTAGTAGCACCGGTTGACGTTCCTTTTAGTAAAACGGTTACGCCTGGCATGCCTTCTCCGGTATTAGAAACAACTTTACCTGAAATTTGCCAAACAGGAGCTGTTTTAGCCCGGTAGGTAATTTCATCAGGTCGTTTGTTTTTATTAAAGTCGACGAACAAGATATTAAAGTAATTCAGCTTTTCAGCCTCGCTTTTTCCAGCCAGATTATCGGCATTAGATGATTCGGTGCTAGCTTCGCTGCTTACAATAGCGTACGTTTTGTTATTGATTTTTTCGTAAGTTAATTCTGCAGCGGGTAATAATTTACTTAATGCTTTTTCAATTTTATCTGAGTAAGCTATCTGAGAAGTTTGGATGTACTTTCCTTCCAGATTCTTTTTCTCGTATAAAAAAGAAACATTGTACTCGGCTTGTAAATCTTGCAGCACTTCGGTTAGCGCGACTGTCTTTTTCAGCTCAGCCCGGCTAAGTTGCTGCCCGGAAGGTTGGTTATTGGCCAGCACAATGGTTTGTGCCTGGGATTGCTCCTGCACAAAGGCCAGTGCGACTGCACAACAAACGCTCCGGAAAATCAACTTTGTTCTTTTTGTAGTCATTTTCGATAGCAAACTTTGGTTAATGGTTTTATTTAATTTATGGGTAATGGGTGTTTAAAGCTTATTTACCTTTTATAATCAGGGTATTGCCTTTTTGAATCATCTCTAACTGAAAGGATTTGGACAAAGCCGTTAACAAGGTTTCTACATCTTCCACGTAAACTTCTCCGGTTAACTTCCGGTCTATCAGGGTTGAATCGGCGATTTTTACCTGAAAGCCATAATTATCTTGTAGCAAGCCGGCAATATCCTGAATAGAAGTATCATCAAACAATAATTTCTTGTGGATCCAGGAAGAGTACACCAAAGGATTAACTTTCTTTTTTACAAACTCTTTTTTATCCGACGTTAACTCTACCAGTTCGCCAGGGTGCATAATGGTTGTTTTTCCCGGAGCTAATTTACCTGCCTTTAACTGGACTTTACCGGAGTTTAGCACCACACGGGTACGGGACTTGCGGCTGTTAACATTAAACTTGGTGCCAAGCACTTTTACATCCATATTGCCCGTATGCACTAAAAAGCGGGCATCGCCTCTACCTGTTTTTTTTACTACACTAAAGAAAGCTTCACCGTCTAACCAAACTTCCCGGTCTTTTTGGGAGCTCCATTTACCCCTTAAAACCAACTTAGAGTTACTATTTAATACTACTGTAGATTTATCTGGTAATATAATAGTAGTAGTTTCGCCAAAACCCGTTTGATACCGGAGTTCTTTAGTCTGCTGATGAAAGTAGAATCCTACTGCTGTTACCACCAAAAACCCCAACCAAACCGCCGCAAACTGCCACACTTCCCGACGCTGATGCCATTTTACTCGGGTTGCACCCAAAGGAGTACTCTCTGTTTGAGCAATATGCCGGGTTAATTTTTGCCAGCTTGCGTCTATCTTATGCCGCGGAACTTGCTGCCGGTTAAAATTTATTCCCCGGATTATAGTTGCTGCTTCATTAGCCAATGGGAGTTTATCCATGTTATTTTCTAGCCATTGTTCCCATTGTATTACATCATCCGGAACTGTTTTATTTACCCAATTCTGGAAGGACTCATCCTGTATAAAATCTTTCAGTTCGTAATCAGAAAATTTCATGTCTAGTCAATCCCTTTAAAGTAAAGCGCTTTCCTTTTCTAACCACTTAGCTTTTGTGTCTACTCACCGTATCATCAATTTTCGACTCTTTTTACTATAAAGCAGACAGTGATCAAATTTACACCAAGCGCTTATAATCCAGAGCCTGCTAACTAAACGGGATACTCTCTTTTTATAACTTTTTTTTATTTTTCTAAAAAAAATAGATTTTATATCTCTAAACAGAAACAGCAAGGCACAACAAGTTCATTTGAATATACAGAGTTTAACGCAAGAACAAAAATTCATGAACCTTAATTTTTTTATAAAAATTGAATTTGAAATTTAGCTTGAATAGTTAATAAAAGAGAGGTCAAAAAGCTTTATAACAAGTCAGATATATATTAAATATTTAGCAATTAAACTTTAATTACATTACACATTTATAACATAATAATACTAGTTGCTAACATTATTAAAAATCTTCTAAAAAGTATATTAGTAAATTTGATTATTTTGTCAGCATTCTGTAATATCGTATTAGTATTTTTTAAATTAGAATTTATACTATTGCCCCTAGCCTATTCAAAACAATTACAATCTGAGGCCTTTTGTATGCATTTGGTAGTTAACCAGCCAAGAGAAAATTATATTATAGATTATTCCAGCCAACCTGATTCCGAAATTTGGAATGATTTCAAGAAAGGCGAAGAATTAGCATTTTCGTATATTTATTACAAATTTTATAACGATTTGTATTATTATGGTATAAAAATTACTAATTCTGAGGAGATAGTACAAGATGCTATTCAAGAGTTATTTGCTTCCATCTGGAAAAACAAAGGGCAATTAGGTCATGTACACGCTATCAAATTTTATTTATTAAAATCGTTGCGGCGCGGTATTATCCGGCACCTGGAGCGGGATAAAAAACAGTACCTGCGCCTGAGCATTTTTGGTAATAAGCAACCGAATATCGAGTTTTCGGAAGAGGAAATTACGATACTGGAAGAAGCAAGCTCTGAAAAAAAACAGCACATCTCTAATTTGCTTAATACTTTATCGAAACGTCAAAAAGAGGTTATTTACCTTAAGTACTACGAAAATCTAGAGTTTGAGGAAATTGCAGAGTTAATGTCTTTGAACTATCAATCCGTAATCAACCACGTTCATAAAGCTTTTAAGAAACTGCGCAAAGATCAGGAATTTACCCGCTTATATTTGGCCGGTAAATAAGTTGGAAGCTGAACGTTTTGGTTATTAAATACTGAGACACAAGTATCAAGATAGGAGACACCAGACTTTCTCTGATTGATTACCTTAATTCCAATTTATTCCTTTTGCTTATTTTTTGCTAATGATTTTAAACCTGGCGTAAAAGCTTGCTTCGGATTGGTTTCGAGAAGTTGCTTTATTTCGGCCTGAGAAAATCCTGCTACTTTTAAAGCGGGCAGAAAAGCAGTAAAAAGTGTTTCGTAGTTGCGGAATTCACCACCTTTTGGTTCACCCACGTGGTACCAGCCTGCATCTTGCGAAATAAGAACCCGCTTTAATAAACCGGCCGTTTTCATATTCCGGAGAAACTGTACATATTCCGGAATGTTGTTAGAGTTAATACCATCAAACTCTATCCAGGCTCCAGCTTGCGCTGCTTGTTGGTGAATCTGCGAATTTTGCTCATTTTGGGCATGTACCCAGATAAAGGCTTTTCCGGCTACTCCGTTTTCCTGCAAAATCTTAAGTTGAGCTAAGGCTGCTTCCCCGTTGCCAGTGTGGGAGGCAATAGTTAAACCGGTTTTTACATGCGTAAGAGCGGCTGCTTTTACTAATTTTTCGTTTACTGTGGTGAGTGGTCCGGCATCTACGCTTATTTTCATAAATCCCGGGCGGATATCGGTACTATCAATACCCTGCTCCGCTTCCTTTACCCACCGGCCAGAAAGTTGTTCCGCAGTTTCGGTAAAAGCATGTTTTGGCAAATATTTACCTTGTCCGGCACCATAATAACCGGTGTTAGTAAGAATAGTAAGTCCGCTGGCTCTACTTAACCGTTGCAACAAAAGAGCATCGCGCCCCAGGTAAGCGGGTGTGCACTCAATTAATGTTTCACAGCCTTGCTGGCGTAGTTTCTGGAGGTAGGGCATTACTTTTACAAAAACTTCGTCGGGGTTATACCGGTTAGGATTTACCTGGTCGGCGCCAATAAAATCAACGAGCACGTGTTCATGGGGCAAAGTAACGCCTAATTTACCCGACACCGGTCCGGTTACCGACATAATGGCTGACGAAGGAACTACAACACTTTTTTCCTTAACTATCCAGCCGGTTATTCCTCCGGCTAGCAGCAATAGAATCAAAAAAAAGTAATTAGGCTTTAGCAACATGTAAATAGTAAGTATAAATAGTTACTTGTAATTAGTTGTTCGTTATTAGAATTTAACTTTCCTGAAAATTGATATTTTATAACAAACTACGTCCTAAACTACTTTAATTAAAGCACTAATTTTAAGTTAAGCAACTGAACAAAATTAGTTTAATATACTGGATGTCGAGATTAACAAATTATAAGATTAATATTCTGTTACTTATACCCACAAAATTCTAATATCTAATATCTTGATACTTGTGTCTCTTTACTTATATAAGCTGTATTAATTAATTCGTTGAGGAAAAAGTAAATTAGTAAAAGTTGAAAGCTCCCAGTTAGACTAATTTCTAATCCTCAATTGCTTCTTCATCCAATAATATTTCTATATCCTGAATCAGCACTTGTTTTTCGATAGCCCGGCCAGTCGGGGTGTTGGCTAAACCACCTAATGCGGTTTCTTTGTAGCGGGTTTCTATGCTCTGCCCCACTTCGCCTAATGCCAGCACACATTGGTCTACGGGAATTACTGGGTTTACGCCAGCAATAGCAATTTGCGCCGACGAAAAAGCAATGGCAGCTGCACTGGCGTTGCGAACAATACAAGGTACTTCTACTAAACCAGCCACCGGATCGCAGATTAAACCCAACATGCATTGTATCGTAATAGCTACAGCGGCAAAAACTTGAGGCACGGTCCCGCCCAAGCAATAAACAACAGCTCCCGCTCCCATGGCTGCTGCACTGCCCGTTTCGGCTTGACAACCACCCACTGCCCCGGCCAGCGAAGCGTTTTGTTCTATAATTAAGGCTATACCGGCTGCTACCAGTAAACCTTCGTGAATTTTACGGTCGGGTAAGTGATGTAAATCCTGAAGGGTAGTTAATACACCGGGTAAAATGCCCGAAGCTCCGGCAGTAGGAGCTGCTACTATCCGGCCCATGCAGGAATTTACTTCTTTAGCGCCCAAGGTTCGGGAAATTAAAGTTTTAAACTCTTCGGATAAGGTAGTTACCGGTGAGGCTGCTACTTTTTTTGCCCCGTTGTTTACCATTCCCGACCGGGAAACCATATCGGCGGAAAGGCCAGTTTTTACTGCTTCCTGCATTACCTGATACGCACGGGCAATGTTTTGCCAGATAAATTCTTCGGTGCGGCCTTTCAATTCAATTTCGTAAGCCAATACCGGTTCGTACAAGGCTTCGCCCGTAGCGGTGCAGTGCTTTTCCCAGCTCTCAAAATCTTTAAAAAGCAAAGCCATTATTTAAAGTATTACGTTTTACGTGATAGGTTATACGTTTTTTCTTAAAAATACCTTTAAAAATTACTGCTACTGTAACTCTATTGGTGCTTAACAAGCTATGAAAATTAAGAAGAACAATGGAAATTAAAGTTCCGGTAACTTGCGTGAAAAGCATTACTCTCCTTAAATATAGTAAATCTGGAGCAGCATTCTGCTATTCTTCTCTTGCTATTTATAAGGATTTACAAAAGATAACCTATCTATTCTGCCTGCTCCGCCATTGTTACAGGCACTAGAAATTTTTCACCGGTGGTAAGGTTTACTTTTAACAGTTGATGGTGGTTGGTATCTGTAACCCACATTTTATTATTTATTAATTTTACATCGTTTGGTTCGTCTAAGCCGGCTATTACAGTTTGTACACGCTTACTTTCCAGGTTTAATACTTTTATTTTACCGTTATAGGTATCGGCAATGTATAACTGGTTCTGGTCAATGGTAAGCCCCATGGCATGCTGTAGTAAAGTGGTATCGGCATCGCCATCTACATCCCCGAAATCAAATAATCCGGTACCAATTAAAGTTTGTACCGTTCCTTTATTTAAATCTATTGCCCGAATAGCGCTAGCTTCGGCATCGGCTACGTACAATATACCTGCTTGCAAAGCAAAGCCACTAGGTTGATTAAAAGCGGCTTCCAAAAGAGTGCCATCCGCCAAAGCTTCGCGGCCTGTACCGGCAAACCGCTGCACTGTTTCCGTTTCCAGGTTCATTTTTAAAATCTGGTGATTACCGGCACTGGCAATGTATAGTATATTACCCTCCAGAACTAAATCCCAAGGGCTATTTGGGTTTACCGGTACATCCAAGCGTTCTTCAAAGAAATAATAATCTAGTTCTCCGTTTCCGGCCACCGTAGTTACCTCGCTGGTACTTAGATTTACTTTTCGGATTGCGTTATTTTTGGCATCTGCTACGTACAAGTGCTCGCCCTGCAAAGCAAGACCATGTGGTTCGTTAAAAGTTGCCTGGGTAAAATTACCATTAGTAAAGCCTCGTTCTCCTTTGCCAATTACCTGCAGAATCTTACCGTCCTGGTTTATTTTTAAAATCCGATGATTGCCGCTATCCGAGAGATAAATAGTACCATCTGAATCGGTAATTAACTTAGAAGGAAATTGTAGTATGCCCGAAGCTTGCTCTTCTGGCTGAAAAGGTAGAAGGGTTCGGTTAATTTTATCTCCAAAATTCTGAATTAAAAGGTCGATGTTGGGTTTTACTATATCATAAATACCTTCGCCTGCCCGCTGTCCAATTACTTTACCGGCCGGGTCAATTAAAACTACGGTTGGCCAGGCATTTACCGCATAATGTTTCCAGACGTCGAAACCCGCATCGTTTACTACCGGGTGCTTAATCCCGAATTTAAGAATTGCCTTGCGGATAGTATTATGTATTTTTTCGTTATCGAACTTGGCCGAATGCACCCCAATTATTACTAATTCTTCGGGATATTCATATTCCAGGCGATGTAAATCGGGGATAATATGTTGGCAATTAATACAACCTAACGTCCAGAAGTCGAGCAATAGAATTTTACCTCTAAAATCGTTAATAGAGTAAGATTTACCGTTGGTGTTGAGCCAACCATACTTGGTATTTATTTCAGGAGCATTTACACGACCAGTAATCATTCAATTATTGTTAGTTAGTAGTTGTTCGTTGTTCGAATAAAAAAATTTACTAAATATTATAAATTATACGCTAAACCACTTCTATCGAATAACTTACCATGTAATATGGCATAATATCCAGGTTAGTAGAACTAAAGCAAATTGCTAGTTGAACCGCACTTTCGTTGTAAAAGTTACAACTCTAGCATCGGATTTTTGTTTTAGTAATAACCAATCTTTAGGTGTAACTTTAAGTTTTTAATTAGTTAAACCTGGCAGTTAAGATGCGAACAAATGGAGAAAATAGCTGATAAAGCCCGTTTAGCGTAAACTCTAGAATGTAAGTTTCACGATGAGATTTAATTTAGGGTATGATTATTAAAATCTAATGCTGATTAGTTTTTTGTTATTGAACAACGCATAACTTACAACGAACAACTACTCATGAATCAACTATATTTATCTGACTTCGGTACAATTCTGCTTTTTCTAATTGGTGGCGGAATTTTTATTATGATTGGCCTGCTTACGGCCCGTTTCCTCCGGCCATCCAAACCTAATCCCGAAAAGCTATCTTCTTACGAGTGCGGCGAAGAAGCCATGGGTAGTTCGTGGGTGCAATTTAATCCGCGTTTCTACGTAATTGCGCTTATTTTTATCATTTTCGATGTAGAACTGGCTTTCTTATTTCCGTGGGCAGTGGTATTTGGGCAGCGCTCGTTAATAGAAGAAACTAATGGCTTGTGGGGATGGTTTGCTCTTACCGAAATGTTTATTTTCTTAGGCATTCTGGCTTTAGGTTTGGCTTACGCCTGGGCTAAAGGCCACTTAGACTGGGTAAAACAAAAACCCGTTATTCCGCAGAGTATTTCCAAAGTACCCGTTTCGGTTTACGCCAAAATAAACGCCCAACAGTACGAGGTGAAGAAACAAGTAGTTGAAGCAAAATAATTTAAGCTACCGCTAGTTTAAGATAGCTAAATGCATTTAATAAAAAATAAAAATGACAAATATACTTAGCAGAGAGAAAACCGGGGAAGGCAGTATTATTATAGGTAAGTTAGATGATTTTTTAAATTATGCGCGCTTGTCGGCTTTATGGCCTATGCAATTTGGGCTGGCATGCTGCGCCATTGAGATGATGGGAGCCTGGTCGTCGGCGTATGATATTGACCGCATGGGTGTTATTCCGCGCGCCTCACCACGCCAGTCAGATGTGATTATTATTGCTGGTACCGTTACTTTTAAAATGGCCGACCGCATTAGGCGTTTGTACGAACAAATGCCCGAGCCGCGTTATGTTATTTCAATGGGGTCGTGCTCTAATTGCGGTGGCCCTTATTGGGAACACGGTTACCACGTGGTAAAAGGCGTAGACCGCATTATTCCGGTAGATGTTTATGTACCTGGTTGTCCGCCCCGCCCTGAAGCTTTAATTGGCGGCTTTTTACAATTGCAGGAAAAAATCCGGAAGGAAAGCTTGCTCACCCCACCTAAAGCGGTGCAAAGGTTAATGAATCCAGCTATTATTGATAATCAGCAGCCCGCAGAAGTGTAACCATCAAATCATCAAAGATTCAATCTCTTAGACTTAAACGCACTACCCCTTAAGTTCTTGACACTAACATCCTAAGCCTTTTACTAAATAGAACTAGTATGTCTTTCGACGAAATTAAAAATATTATTACTGGCATTTTTGGCGATGATGTAATTGTACGAGAGAACCGCCAGGAACTAATGCCTTATTTGGTTATTCAAACAGACCAGATAGCCGATGTTTGTGCCGAATTACACGCAAATGAACAACTGTACTTCGACGTACTAGCTTGTCAAACAGGCATTGATAACGGTCCGGATGCGGGTACTATGGAAGTAGCTTATAATTTGTACTCCATTCCTTACAACCATCATATTTGCCTAAAGGTAATGGTGCCGCGCAATGCTGGAGGTGAGCTTTTACCCACAGTTCAAACGGTAAGCCACATCTGGCGCACCGCCGATTGGCACGAGCGCGAAATCTTTGACTTAGTAGGAATTCAGTTTTCGGGCCACCCGGATATGCGCCGAATTTTATGCGCTGCCGACTGGGAAGGACACCCGCTCCGCAAAGACTATGAAGCCCAGGAATACTACCACGGCATCCGGGTAGCCTTCGACGAGCATAACCGTAATAACGGTTTTAAAGGCGAAAACTGGCGAGAGAATTAGTAAATTTTGTATGACTGATTGAACACATCTCTATGCCCATATTTAAAGAAGACAACGGACAATTAAAGAAGCTCAAGATTAATTCTCTGACCAAAGAGAAAAGCCTGCAATTGTTAATAGAACAAAATCTATTAGAAGTTTTAGATATGCATCTATTAGCTAGCGAGTACTCTACCACTTTTGGCGGCCGGATTGATACCCTTGCTGTTGATATGAATGGAGCTCCCGTAATTATAGAGTATAAGTTAAACAGAAATGACAATGTTATTAATCAGGCATTATCTTATTTGCGTTGGCTCAAAGCCCAAAAAGTTGAATTCTTTGAAATGCTGGTAATAAGAAAATTAGGTAAAGAACTGGCAGATAACCTAAAAATAGATTGGCATAACCCACGAGTAATTTGCATTGCCGAAAATTACAGCAAGTTTGATATTGATACCGTGGAAGTAATTCCAATGCGTTTAGAACTTTTTAAATACCGTTATTATGAAAATGGTATTTTTAGTTTAGAATCGTTAAATACAAATACATCCAATAGTGAAAAGTCAGAAAATATCAAAGTAAATAATGTTTCGGAAAGAATAAGCCTCATTACCGAGGATACGAATAGTATCAATAATGGTCTTATAAAAGCTCCATCTTCTATCCAAAACCTTTTCGAAGAACTGCGTAGCAGGATTTTGCAAATAGATGAGAATATAATAGAAAAGAAAACCTCAATATACACTGCTTACAGGGTTTCAAAAAACTTTACTGAAGTACACTTAGGTAAACAGCAAATAAAATTATTTCTACGTTCTGTTAATTATGATGACCCATTAAATAAAATAGAGAAAATACCAGAAAGTTATCAATATACGATGGATCGCCGAGTTTATGTTAGGAATACAGATGATATTGATTATGTAATGAAGCTAATTGAGCAATCTTATAAGGATGTACTGTAAATCACATTTTAAAAAATACCATCCAGCAATTCAACCATACAATAATAAAAATCCGTGGACTATCATCCATGAATTTTAGACTAAAAAATGACTACCCGTTATACCGAATATTTACTGCAAGCCGAGCCAAATAAATTTGACGTTGCTGATTTAAAAGCCGGCGAAATGCTCCTGAATATGGGGCCACAGCACCCTGCTACCCACGGCGTTTTGCGGCTTGAACTTATTACCGATGGCGAAATAGTAGTGGATGTAGTACCGCATATCGGGTATTTACACCGTTGCTTCGAAAAACACGCTGAATCGCTGGCTTATAACCAGACGCTACCCTATGTAGACCGTATGGATTATTTGGCCGCTATGAACTCGGAACATGTTTGGTGCATGGGCGTGGAGAAAATGTTAGGTATAACCAGTCAGTTACCGAAGCGGGTAGAATATATCAGGGTGCTGGTAGCGGAGTTAAACCGCATTGCCTCGCATTTAGTAGCTATTGGTACTTACGCCATTGATATTGGTGCCTTTACCCCTTTTCTATGGTTACTCCGCGACCGGGAACACATCCAGCGTCTGCTCGAATGGACTTCCGGCTCGCGCATGCTGTACAATTATATCTGGATTGGCGGTTTGTACTACGATTTACCTATTGGTTTTGAAGAACGCTGTCTGGAATTTGTAGAGTATTTTTTACCCAAGCTCGAAGAATTAGATCAGATTTTAATTAATAATAAAATTTTTATTGATCGTACGGCAAATGTTGGGGTTTTACCATTGGATGTAGCTATTAATTACAGCTGTTCCGGGCCAATGCTGCGCTCTTCGGGTTTAAAGTTCGATTTGCGGCGTGTAGATGGGTATTCGGTTTATCCGGAACTGGAATTTGATATTCCGATAGGACAAGGTTTAGTAGGAACTACTGGCGATTGCTGGGATAGGAATTACGTGCGGGCCCAGGAAATGCGCGAATCGCTCAAAATTATTCGTCAGTGTCTGAAACGCCTGACTACTGATTATAAACGTACTCCGGATTTTGATCCACAGGCCATGTGCCCTAAAAAAATCCGGCCGAAAGAACAGGAATTCTATTTCCGGGCGGAGACCCCACGCGGTGAGTTAGGTTACTATTTTCGGACTACCGGTAAATCGGACATTCCTTTCCGGTGCAAAGGCCGTTCACCTTGTTTTTCTAACTTGTCGGTTTTACCCGAAATTGCCAAAGGCTGTATGGTAGCCGATTTAATTGCCATTGTGGGTTCGATTGATATTGTATTGGGTGAGCTTGACCGGTAACCAATTGTCTTTTACAAGATTTTCGCGAAAGTATCAAAATGTCCTGCTTTGAAGGGAGATAATTTGTGAAATACGGCTAAATACCAAACGCCAAACAGGTGTTCCATAACCAAACGGCTGTAGTTTGTCCTTAGCTACTTGACTCGGTCAAATACTTGTTGGTAGATCTGCCTTATTCCAATGTGTATAAAAAAAAAATACCCGGGCAGTGCAGTGGCCCGGGTATTTTTTTACAAAAAAGTAGATACAACTTAAAGTTCTTTAATTTTTACATTCCGGAAATAAATAGGAGCACCAGCGTGCTTGCCTTGTAAACCTACGTACCCTTTCAACGGCAAAGTAGCTAATGGCTTGTTTAACCACGAAGGTATTTCGGAGCCATCCGGATTTTTTTTAGGGTCAGTCCATTGGTTCATATCAATTTCGTTTACCAATTCGCCGTTTAATATTACCCATATTTTTTTGCCTTTGCAGGTAACGGTGTAGTGGTTCCACTCTCCTGTTTTTTTTACATTACTTTTTTTAGGAGCCAGACGGCCGAAAATGGCGCCGCACTGCCAGGTTTTAGGGGCTTTCGACCATTCTTCGCTGTAATCATCGGCAATCTGAATTTCTACACTGTTCGGAATCCAGTTTTCAAGATCGGTGGCATGTACTACTACGCCGCTGTTGGTGCCATTGGCGGTTTTAAATTCCAGGTCCAGAATAAAGTCGTTGTACTCTTTATTCGACCAGATGCTATTGTCTTCGGTGGCGGTTAAAACACCGTTTTCAAATGACCAAACGTTATCGGGCTTAATGGCATTGGTTAAATCCGGTTGAAACAAATCACGCCAACCAGCTTTTTTAGTGTTGGGGTGGGTTTTAGTGCCTTCCTGTGCTTGCGCAAAAAAGAAAATGTTTAAAAAAAAGAGAGCAGAAAATAGCTTTTTCATTATGCGGTAATCTTTAAAATATAAGGGGGTATTCATTAATCTAACACTAAAAGCGATGCAGCTGAGTTTTAATAAAGTGTTATAAAAAGAAAGCATGAAAGAATATTACTTTCTTTCATGCTTTCTGCTAATCAATTTAATACAAAATAGAATTAATTATTTGGATCATCGGGGTTTTTAGCGGCTTTAGAAGCTGAATCGTTGTTACTACCGTCTAAAGAATTAATCCAGGCAGCAATTTTCAATGCATCACCCCGCGATACTTGCGGCATGGGCGGCATTTCGGTGGCGTATTCCGGCCAGTTTTGTGGCTCTGGGTTGTGAATTAACTTCACAATGCGCTCATTGGTGTATTTGCGCTTAGCTACGTCTTTGTAAGCCGGACCTACCTGTCGTTTATCCGGATTGTGGCAAGCCAAACAGTTGTTTTTCTGTAAAATAGGCTTAATCTGATCGTAAGTAAGTACTTGTTGCGACCCCGGCACGCTGCCTTTGGCCACAATACCAGTACCTTTGGCACTACCTTTTACGCCACCTTTAGCTGCCGTCTTATTGTTGTTTTTTAAACCGCTTTCTACTACCGCAGATTGTAATTTGAAATTAAACCGGTCTTCCATAATCTCGGTAGGAACCGTTTTCATGGCTACCGATTTACCGGAGTTTTTAGTGCTGGCTTGCGCTAAAGGTAATTTAGCGCCATCCGGAATGTTGTTCAGCGTATAAAACGCATTGGTGTGCAACAGCGGCGAAGATTTTTCTTTATCCCGTACACCTTCTAAGGAAATGTTATGCACGTAGGCTTCGCGTAAACCATCCACAATAATGCGGGCTTTTAACCCATCTTCGGATACTTTAACACCTTTTACTTTTGGGTTCTCGATGTTAACCGGTGGGCTACCATAAACCGGGTGGTATTTATAGGTAAAGCTTTCTACGGCGTAAGAAGCTACATCTTCGGCTGAGCTACGGTCAACGGGTTTGGTAAATTCAATTTCAAAACCATCGGGCATGGCGCGTACATTCAGCATTTCGAAAGGCATTTGATTATTCCATACTAACCGCTGCAAACCTTGATTTTCTTCGCCCGCAGAACCCCAACCACGGTTGGTTTCCCCTACGAACAAGGAATTATCTGGTCCCCAAGCTAAACGCATTACGCCTGATTGGAAATCATTCCGGAACTCGATAGCCGCGCCTTGGAATTCGCCTTTTACTTTCTCCATCATTACCCGCGAAATTTTGCTTTGTCCCTGGTCGCCGATTAAGATCTGACCCGCAAACGGACCAAAAGCACCTTCCGGAATTTTCACCATTTCGGAGTTAGAAATACCTAAAATGGTGTGCGGCAATATTACTGATTGTAATTGCAGCTCCGGGAAGTCCTTTTTTAATTCCGCTTTGGTTACAAACTTTTCGTCTACTACGTTTTCTGGTTTAATAGCCCGGTTGTTGGCATCACGCTTATCGCGTGGGTCTAACTTGGCATTAAACTGCTCGGTAGTGTATTTCACCGGCGAACCTGGTAAGCCAGTCCATTTTAAACCAGCCGGGTGACCCGCGAAAATTCCTTTCTTCACGTGCCAGATACCACCCGAACCAACGTATTCGCCTTGATTATCGGAGTAAAACAACTCCCCGTCGATCATGCCTAAACCAGCCGGCGAACGCATACCGGTAGCCCAAGGCTCTACTTTACCTTCCGGGCTTATCTTTAAGGTCCAGCCGCGCCACGGCACCCGGCTTTCACCGCGCCACCATTGCTCATCCCCGAAGGCTACGTTACCAGTCACGAAGAAAGAGCCATCCGGTGCAATTTTCGGCCCGAAGGAATACTCGTGGTAGTGACCAGATAAAGGCCAGGCGTAAACGGTTTCAAATACATCAGCTTTGCCGTCTTTGTTAGTATCTACCAGTTTGGTAAGCTCGCCGCGTTGCGCGCAATATAGCGCTCCGTCTTTATAAGCTAAACCTAATACCTCGTGTAAACCAGAAGCAAACTTCCGGAAATATGGCCGGGCACTGGTGGGGTTTTCCACGATAAAAATATCACCGCGGCGGGTAGAAATACCTAAATCTCCGTTTGGTAACATGGTTAAACCACCTACCTCCAGGATAGTACCTTCAGGGGCACTCACCTTCATTATTTTATAAAAATCTTCTTCTTTGGGGGCGTTCTGGGCCTGAGCCGAAGAAACATTGGCTAAAGAAAAAGCACCCAGCAATAGCGGCAGAGCCGTGCGGCGCAAAAATTTGTTTCGGATATATTTATTAGAATACTTCATAAGTACAAAATTTTAAAAACTAGAACAGGATAGAATAGCCAACTTTCCCTTTTACCGGCACCACTAATTCTTTGCGGCCATCGGCATCGCGTACTACTGGTTTCGTACCTTTTGCATCATCTAAACGCAGGTAATAAGCTTTACCATCTACCACGTAGGCCCCGTTGGATTTGTCTTCTTCAATAGTAGAACCTTCGGTTAAGCGGGCGTATAAGTCGCCACCTGCTGGGTTTTGTACAGTAATTTCCCGGTGAATGCCCTGGCCATTATCCAGCACCCGGATGGCATCTAATACAGTAGCACCGTAGATGCGGTAAGTAAAAGTAGGCTGGTCATTTTCGTCGAGGGTATAGCCTTTCGGGCGGAAGCTGGTGCCGGCACTATCGGCAATCCAGGCAGCTTGCGCGGAGCCTAATTTAGCCAAGGTAAATTTGGGCATACCAAAACGCTGCACCATTCCTGTGGGGCGAGAAGATCCATCGCCGCGATCGTGCCACATGGGGGTTGCATCCAAGAAGTTGCCGCGCCACACTTGTATAACGGCTCCTTTATCCATATCATAAGTGTAATGAACTTTTTGCGGACTACCTACCGACACGGCGTGTACCACCCGGGTACGTGGCTGGCCCGGTATATCCATGAAGCTGCGCAAAATGGTATTGGTAGGAGCCTCTACCAGAATAGGATCAACGGGGTTGTTTCTCCGGGAATTAGCTTGTTCTTGCGGGGCAGCAGGCAAGTTAGAGATAGTGATATTCCGGAATGCGATAGCACCGTGATCGCCCTGGAAGCGCAAAGGGCCAGTAGCTTTTTCGTCGTTACCCATAGCACCGCGGGTTGGTCCTAACAGCTCTAAGTTTTCGTGAATTAATACACCGTTTAATTCTACGCGTAACATGCGGGCATTTTCGGTTTTCTTACCGCTGCCATCGAATTTAGGAGCCTGAAAAGTTACTTTTAAATGTTGCCATAAACCAGGCGCCCGGCTGGCATTCTGACGCGGGGCATATCCTTCATAACCTTTCTGGCCATCGGGCTTGCTTTCGTTCCAGCGTTCATAAATACCGCCGTTATCGCTGGCTTTAGGAGTTTTTACGCCCCAGCTATCCAGTAATTGTAACTCGTAACGGCCTTGCAGGTAAATACCCGAATTAGAACCTTTGGCCATCATGTAATCTAATTCCAGTTCGGCATCGCCGTGTTCGGCATTCGTGTACAGATCCGCGCCGTGATTTTTTTTGTCTAATACATTTACTAAAACTCCCGTTCCTTTAGAAGTAGAGAGCGTATTGTCTTTGCCCAAATTGGCTGATACATCTCCTACAATCTGCCAGTTTTTAGAGGGACTTTTAAAAGCCGAAAGATCGGTAAGAGGCATGGTACCCGACTGACTGTTAGCAGCCGTTTGCGCCTGCAGGTAAAGAGGAGCCAGAAAACCGGCGCACAGAAGTGCTGCCATTTGCCGCATACTCTTCACTGAAATGTTCATTGTCATAATAAAGAAAGGATTAATTTGAATATATACTTAAAAGACTTTGAGCCCTGAAATTAGGCTTTTATCGTGAAACAACCTGTATGAAAAGTTTTTTAGTTGAGGGTAGTAGATAATTGATGCAAGTTTTAAAAGCACTTTGGCAGTAGAGGCTAAATAAAAATTCTTAATCAAGAATTTTTATTTACCAGTCAGATTAAGTTATAATTCATCTGAAATCTGGTAGTAGCAATAGTGAATATAGAAAAATACAACCTTAATAATTAAACTCTTTTTCTTTGATGAAATTGCAATAGACATATAAAATAAACAAAGAAGATATGCCTTTTATTTTAGTAAAGAGGCCATCTTCTTTGTTTACTGGTTTACATTTTACTATTAGTTAAAGCCGAAAAATTAATAACCAGTGTTCTGAACCAGGTTCGGGCTGTTCTGAATTTCAGGTATTGGAATCGGGAACAAAAGATGTCTTTCCTGTAATGGGAAACGTCCTTGATTCTGGTGGCCTACAAATTCATCAAATTGATTGGTGGTTTCGTTGTACACCTTACGCAACCGGACCATATCAAACCAGGTAATTTGTTCGTAGGCCAATTCGTGCCAGCGTTCCCGCCAAACTGCTTCCCGGAAACTAGCTTGAGTATAGGTGCCTATGTCGGGCGTAGTTAATTGCGCCCGGTCCCGGATTCTTTTAAAAGCAGCGTAGGCTTCCGGAGTAGGACCACCTAATTCATTCTGCGCTTCGGCGTACATTAAAAGCACTTCGGCGTAACGAATAAGTGGTACGTTCAGGTTATTGTTACGGGAACCAGCTACACCATTAAAACCACTGGAAGTAGTATTAAAATGTTTAAAGATGTAAGGTGCGCCTAACTCAAATGGATCACCGTTTCCATTGGTGTAATAACTGGTGTAAAAATAGCCTTCCTGGTTCTTAGCCCGCAGGTCGCCTGGTTCATAAGAGTTATAGAATTCGCGGGTAGGAATAGTGCTACCCGTACCACCCGGACCAGCGTAGGTAACCGGTTTAAAGTTCGGGAACATGTTTTCCATTGGGTTACCAGCTACCAGCGTATTGTACTGAATCATGAAGATATGCTCCAATTTGTTTTCAGTACTTTCTTTATGCACATCCATGTAAGTTGGAAAGAGGTTAATCTCTCCGGGATTAGCATTAGCATAAGTAATTACCTCAAAAGCTTTGTCGGCCGCTAACTTATAGTACTCAGCACCTTTGTTTAAAGGATAACCTGCCATAGTTAAGTAAACCCGGGCTAATTCTGATTTTACCGCAGCCGTAGAAGCCTTACCACTCGCGTCCATCCAAGGTAGGCCTGCTGCTTCGGCTGCTTTTAAATCCTCAATAATTAAGTTATAAACCTGTTCCTGGGGAGCCCGGGTCGGGAAGAAGTCTTCTGACTCTATAGTTTGTGGTTCCGTAATTAAAGGTACATCGCCCCACAACCGTACCGCATTAAAATACGCCCAAGCTCGCAAAAAGCGGGCTTGCCCCAGTACTCTGCTTTTTTGACCTTCGTCCATAGGGGTGATACTCGGAACTTTGGCCAGCAACAAATTAGCGTTGGCAATGATCCGGTACATGCCGTTCCACCAGTTAATGATGTGCTGGGTATTGCCATCATAAACTAACGAGTACAAGTTGTTTAAATCGGAGTTCTGGGCAGTTTCAGTGGTAGAAGTGCCCGTAGGAGCTTCTAATAATTGCCACGACGACGAAAAGATACCAGCTCCATCGTAACCTAACCGTAAATCGGCATAAACAGCAACTAAAGCGGCTTCGGCGTGATCCGGAATGGTATAAAAGTTATTGGGAGTTAAGTTGGAAGGTGGTTCTTCTTCCAGGAAATCTTTACAAGAAGTAGGTCCAAGCAAAATAGCACCCAGTAAGAAAGCCGTGCTTACTTTTTTAAATATTTTCAACTTCATAGTGAATCTCTTTTTAAATCAATGAATTACAATGTAACCTGGATGCCCAGCATAAAGGTGCGCGGCTTTGGATAACCGTGCCAGATGATGCCTTGCGAGAAGGCACTGCTGCCATCGCCTTGGTTAGTAGGAGTAGCTTCCGGATCACCGATAACTTCTTTATCAACAATCAGGAAGGCGTTCTGTACAGAACCGTAAACCCGTAAACGGTTTAACCGGATTTTGCTTGCCACTGCGGCTGGAACATTATAGCCTAATAAAATATTACGACCCCGGAGGAAAGATCCGTCTTTTACCCAGCGTGAATCTACGTTGGTAACGTAACCAGCCCGGGTATCCCGGATTTCAGCAATCGGTGTGTTCTGATTCTGAGGAGTCCAAGCATCTAATACGGTTTTGTAGCTGTTAGCAATTGCTTGGCGGTCTTCGCTTGGGTGCAAAGTCAGGTCCAGGATATCGTTACCGTAGTTATACTGTAACTCAACAGTTAAGTCAAGGTTTTTATACTTGAAAGTGTTAACAAAAGCGCCCCAGGCTTTTGGAGTACCGTTACCAATAATCATCCGGTCAGCATCGGTAATGGCGTAGTCACCGTTTACATCCTGGTATTTAATATCGCCCGGTAAAATGGTTAAACCATTGCGGTAGCTGCGGAATTTAGCGGCTTCGTCTTTTTCAGCTTCACTCCAAACACCTAAACGATTCAAACCCCAGAAAGAACCAACCGGTTCGCCAATCCGGATAATGCTGGTTTGATTGGTAAAGTTCGGACCACCTACCCCAAAAATATCCGCTGGTGTAGCCAGGGTAAGTACTTTGTTCCGGTTCATGGAAATGTTAAATGTAGTATTCCAAGAGAAATCTCCGGAATTAACGTTCACGGTATTCAAAGTTAATTCAATCCCTTTGTTTTCCATAGAACCTACGTTCTGCCGGATAGAGCCGTAACCGCTGGTACGAGGCGCCGGAGCATCTAATAACATGTCAGTAGTTTTGCGGTAATAAAAATCCGCTTCCAAACTAATCCGGTTTTGTAATAACCCTAATTCTACCCCGGCATCGTACTGGGCGGTTTTTTCCCAACGTAAATCTGGGTTAGCCAAGCGGCTAAGGCCTGTACCACCAACCCGGGTATCGCCAAATATATAAGCGTAAGTAGAACTTAAAATATCAATAGATTGATAAGGTGGAATTTCGGAGTTACCCGTTAAACCAAAGCTGGTCCGTACCTTTAAATTAGAAATAAACGGATTACTCTTCAGGAATTCTTCTTCCGATACCCGCCAGGCTAAAGCAGCAGAAGGGAAGAAAGAAAATTTATTGTTAGCTCCGAATTTAGAAGATCCATCGGCCCGGCCAGTTACCGTAAGCAAATACTTATCCATTAAGCTGTAGTTAATCCGGCCAAAGTAAGAGCTAAAGGCAAACCGGTTAGCTTCCGAGAATACTTCTGGCCGAAGAGAACCCGCATCTAAGTTATTAAATCCAAAATAATCCGTAGCAAAACCTCGGATCCGCGCGTCCATATCAAAAAAGTTAGTTTCCTGCCAGGAAATACCAGCTAATGCGGTAATTGAGTGAATCTCGGCAAACTTTTTATTATAAGTTAAGTAATTCTCCAAAGACCAGAAGCTTTCTTTCCGGTTGTAGGCCCGGGCGAAACCTTGGTCCGCAATAGATAAGGTCCGGGTGCTAGACTCGTTCGTTTCCTGCGTCAGGATATTAGCTCCTAATACGGTCCGCATTTCTAAACCGGGGAAGAAGGTAATATTGGAATACACGTTACCGTTAGTGGTTTGTGAGTTCAAAATATACCGGCGTCCCATTAAGCGGTGATACGAACTCATGGTGCCTTCTGCCTGAGGATAATCCCGGTTATTGGCGTAAGTGCCATCCTGGTATCTCACAGGTAAGAAAGGGAAGTCTTCTACCATTTGGCGAGCTACCGCATCGTTAATATCCACTAAGTTTTCAGTCTGGTTGTTGTAACTCAGCGTACCGCCCACTTTTAACCATTTTTTTACTTGATCGTCGATGCTAAAACGGCCGGAGTAGCGCTTCATGTACGACGTTTTTACTAAGCCTTCATCGTCGCGGTAACCTAAAGAGAAAGAATAAGTAGTACGCTCGTTTCCGCCACTAAAACCTAATTGGTGGTTCTGCGAAATTTTATTCTGGGTAATTTCTTTCATCCAGTCGGTATCGTGCAACGGCTGCAGGTTTGCGTCGAAAACGCCCGGAAACTGTTTACTAAAATCTTGTCTTCTCTTTACTGGATCTAAATTGGCGTATTTACCTTGAGCCCAACCAGCCGGATCGTATTTAGCGATGTTGGCATAAGCTAAATCTTCGGTAGCTAAATATTCACGGGCGTTTAAAACTTCCGGACGATTTGGCCCAATGGTGTTCACGCTAAAATCTGCGTTATAAGTAACTTGACCTTCGCCAGCCTTACCACGCTTGGTAGTTACTAAAATTACCCCATTCGCGCCGCGAGCACCGTAAATAGCCGTTGACGAAGCATCTTTCAACACTTCCACCGATACAATGTCGTTGGGGTTGATATAGTCAATAGCGTTACTGAACTGGGCTTGATTACCTTGGGGCAGCATTACTCCATCTACCACGTATAATGGGTTGTTAGAGGAGTTAATAGAGCTAAAGCCCCGCACCCGCACGGTAGTACGACCACCCGGACGACCCGAGTTATTGTTTACCTGCACACCTGCCATACGGCCAGCTAAGGCTTGGTTCAGCGACGGCGCGGGACGTTCCTGCAATTGCTCAGCTTTTACGGCTGCAACCGCTCCGGTTAAATCGGATTTACGTTGGGTACCGTATCCAATTACCACCACTTCGTCTAAAGCTTTGGTATCGGGAGCTAAGGTTACATTTATAGTAGACTGGTTGTTAATAGGCACTTCTCTAGTTTGATATCCAATAAAAGACACCACTAAAACACCGTTGCCATTAGGAGCATTCAGCGTGAAACTGCCGTTAGGATCGGTAGTAGCACCGTTGGTAGTGCCTTTCACTAAAACAGTAGCCCCTGGAACTCCCTCGCCTTTTTCATCGGATATTTTACCGGAAACAGTTGTTTGGGCAAAGGAAATGGTAAGGGTACTCAAAAAAACAAAGAGGAAACACGTAAATTTCAAAATGGTCCCAACGGATGGTAGTAATGTGTGTACCCCATGGTAGTTTCGGACCTTAACGGGTAAATTAATTTTCATGTTATTTTCTTTTCCTGGTTTAGAAATATACTTACAGTAGCGGCCCTGTACTGATAAATGCCGCACAAGAACAGCAGGTTAGGAATTAAAACCTGAACGGGGAGAAAAACAGACAGCCGGAAGAACCAGGCTACTAAAGTAGAAGGAAACTACCGAACTAACTGGTAAGAAGACAATGGCCTTTTGCCACGTAACGAGAAGAGTATTTTGATTGGTTTGTGTTACATGCAGTTTATGGTTAATTTGGTTTTTAGCATTAATAACTTATAATATTTTAAAATGAAATTTTAATCGTAAGATTAAAAAGTCGAATGGCAAAAATATTAATTATTGGTTGAAAACACTATGTTGTAACCCAAAGCCATAAGTTACGCACCTTCTAAACCTAAAATCTGGACACCTAATTGTTTATATAATTCCGTTGAAAAATATAACCAATTTACCGGCTTAACTTAATATATCCAACCTTTGCCAAATCCAGCAAAGAATAGTCCTGTAAAAATTTCAGTGTGTGCGGCGACACACTGAAAAAGTATTAAAAAGAGAAAGAATAGAGTAAAAATTTAGCTTTTAAACAATTGTTTTCTTGCAATAAAATTAATTTCGGAAAAATAGATAAATCGAGTAAAACAACACCGTAAAATGCAGGCAAAAGCTCTCCCCATTGGATACTGGATAAAACAAGTTGACACTTTACTTACCCAAGAAATTAATGCGCTACATGCCACTTTAGGAATAACCAGACTGAAATGGCAAATTTTACATAGCATTCAGGAAAAAGAACAAATCAACTTTTTGGCCTTAATAACCCTATTACAGCCCTTCGCCGATCCAGAAACTGTAACCAAAACTCTGGCTGAGTTAAAAAATGATTTATTACTGATTGAAAACAAGGATGACCTTGCCCTTACAAATAAAGGAATAGCCTTACACGCTACTTGCCAGGAGCAACAAAAAATATTCCGGCTAAAGGCAATGGCAGGTATTACCGAGCAACAATACGAACAAACTTTAGCTACTTTGCAAAAAATAGTGGAAAATATTACTTCAAATAATTAGATTTTGAATGAAAGTTAATGGAAGAATTGCCTGCTTAATTTAACAACAAGAGAAATAAAAAATTAACTACTCCATTTCTCAATCAATACCATAGGTTCGCATTCAAAATTAATAGGTTTCATCTTAAGCAGTTACTAATTTCTAAATGGCTATAATGGATATCGCGCTGCATCGGCTTTTTAATCAACAAATCGAGAAAAATAGATTTAGCACTCCACTTGATTTAATTCGCTGGTTAGGTGCCATACAGGCTCAGGATTACGCCATGGCAAAATGGGCTATGGCCTTGCGTTTGCCTAATGGCACCGATGCCGTAATAGAAGATGCCCTTAACCAGAGCAATATTATCCGGACCCATATTATGCGCCCAACCTGGCATTTTGTAGCTGCCAGCGATATCCGGTGGATGCTCCAATTAACCGCACCGCATTTAAAAAGAATCGCCGCTTCTATGAACCGGCAACTAGAGCTAGATGAGCAAGTGTTTTCTAAAATCTACCAGATTTTGTTTAAATCTTTGGAAGGTGGAAACCACCTTTCCCGCCAGGAAATAATGGCTACTATTAACCAAGCAGGTATTTTAACTAATGGTTTGCGGGCGGGCCATATTATGTTTCAAGCGGAATTAGATGGTGTTGTTTGCAACGGCGTTAAACAAAATAAGCAATTTACCTACGCCTTACTCGACGAAAAAGTACCGCCCTGTACTAAAAATTTTACCCGCCACGAAGCTTTAGCCGAATTAGCTATGCGTTATTTTACCAGTCACGGACCCGCTACTATTCAGGATTTTACCTGGTGGAGTGGCTTAACGTTAACCGATGCCCGCCTTGGCCTAAATCAAGTTAAAACGAATCTTATTTCCGAAACGATAGAAGACCTAACGTATTGGCTAGCCGATGAAGCTACCCCGGAAACATACAACCCGGCGAGTTTGCATTTACTACCGGCTTTCGACGAATTTATGATAAGTTATAAAAACAGAACGGCATCGCTTTTACCTGCCCATTTTAAAGAAACTATTACCGGGAACGGCATATTTAAACCAATAATTGTGGTAAACGGCAAAGTAGTTGGTCTTTGGCAAACCAGCCCGGAAAAAAGTAAAATAAAGCTACACCTTTCGCTATTCGATTCTACTGTTAAGTTAGATAAAGAATTATTAGCCGCAGCGGTTCAGAAATACGCGGTATTCCGGAATGCTCTGATTGAAATTAGTTAAGTTACAAGCAATTATCTATTACTTTTAATTTTAATTTCAATAGCAAAATTAATCCAAAAGTATAATGTAAATACAATAATGGCCAAGAACAAGTTTCAGGATGTTGCTTTCCAAAGCGTGGATGATTTTCTGGCATATCTACCCGAAGACGAATTACAAATAGTAGAATTCTTACGCCGACTTGTTTTTTACTGCTTACCTAACTGCACCGAGAAGCTTGCTTATAATGTGCCTTATTATTGGGTAAACAAGAGTATTTGTTTTATCTGGCCTGCCTCCGTAAAATGGGGCAAGCAGGTAACTTATCAGGAGTAAGGTTTGGGTTTACCAAAGGCAACTTACTGCAAGACGAAATAAACTACTTGAACCAAGGTAATCGTAAACAGGTTTACTGTAAAGATTTCACGAGTATCCCTGATATTAATGTTGACATTTTGAAAGCTTATATTTTTGAGGCCGCTTTAATAGATGAGCAATTAAAAAAGTAGAAAAATAATTTATCGTCTAATTTATGCACCTCTCATGATAATTTTCTTTTATCATTCAGATTGCAAGAGAAGATAGCCCACATTATTAACTTAAAATCAATTATATAGCTAAACTATTCTAATTGATTCGTTATTTTTGGTTCAATTATAATAGTACTTATACTCTTATTATGTCTGTCGGCCACTTTCCTAATTACCAACAGAAGTTCACCAGGTGGCTTTTAACGCTAACTTTGTTTTTTAACCTGATTAGCTTTTCAGACGGGAATCTTAATTTTTCAAGTCAGCAGCCGCCTTTTAAACTAACTGGGTTTGTTGTTCCGGTTTACTCATCCGGCCAAAAGTCCATATCATTAAAAAGGGCCTCCCAACTCGGCCATAAGAAGCGTTCCTCCTATCATTGCCTCAACTTATTTAAGTTAAATCAAACAATTTTTCGGCATAATCAGCTTAACCAAGTCAAGCTGGCTTGTACTTACTGCCTGTACAATTCCTTCAAAACTTTCATAATAACTTTTCCAGGAAAAACCATTCCTGCTCCTTTAAAAGAAGATCCTCTGCTCGCCCGCTTTAGTTAATTTATTTTCCTGCCTGCTTCTGGCAGGGCACTTTTATTTTACTAAAACTTACTAGTTGCGTTCTCCGCAACCTTCTATACATTATCTCTTAAAATGATGAAGAAATGGCAAAAAGCACTTAAGCTAACGGGCATTATTTGCCTGATTATATTGGCTTCGTTGGGAGTTGGTTTGGGTGGTGCACCCATCTTACCTAAAAACCGCGCAAGGTATATGGATACGGTTGTAAAAACCGAACTGGCAGAAGTAAAAAAAGAAAATTCTAGCTCTACTGTGGAGATTAAAGAATAAATATTTTATAGTTAATACCATCAAAAAAGCCACTTCTGATCAGAAGTGGCTTTTTTGATGGTATTAATTGAAATGGGTTTATTTCACTCATCTAATTAATACAATTTTGCCTCCTGGTTAAAAAGTAACTTTTTTAATTTCCCCATCGAAGGTTTGAGCGATAAAGAAAGTTTTAGAGCCAAATCTTTCAATTGAATTCGGAAAATTAAGTTTACTTAGTAAAGGTATATTTTTGTTGGGAGTAGAAAACACCATTCGGCCAGAGTTAGGAATAAATGATTCTCCGGTCCAGGTACCATATTCTAGTACTACCGGTTTCTGATCAACGCCTAGCTCAATGTCGGTTAATATAGATAACCCAGATTGATAAACCGTAGTATTCCCGGCCAAATCAATTTGATAGATAGTAGCTTTTTTAGCTGGATACGGATAACCCGTAAAAGTACACACCAAGAATTTTTCGCCGTCGAAGACAATTCCGGTAGGTACAGCTTGCAGGTCTTCGCCATCCGGAATCTCAATGGGCGGAATAGTGGCAAATACACTTAATTTGCCCGATTTAGCATCTCGGCGGATAACGGCATTAGCTGCCGCATCCACAATATATATATCCCCTTCTGGCCCAACGGTAAGGTTAAAAATATCGGTTTCTTCGGTTTTAAAATAATCTTTAACAAAACTGCCAATATCTTCCACCTCCAGGTCGGCCGCTTTCCTGGGTTTATCTCCGGGCTGATAAGCCGAAATATTTAATTTGTAAAGTTTGCCTTCTACCCCATGAAGCATGTACAAAACGTTATCTTTTAACAGAAGGTGATTCAGGCCAAAAATGGCACCTTCGGGACTAGCCTCAGACGTAAAGCCTTGTACTACCGGATACACTTCTCCCTGGGGGGTAATAAAAGAAAGCTGCCCATCATTCGTTTGGCCGGTGCCCGCTTCCGTTACCCACAATTGTCCCAGGGCATCGCTCTCTACTCCTAAAGGAGCAGTTAAACCAGTGGCAAAAGCTTTGGACTTGGGCGGTTTGGGTTTGAGTTCGTCTACAATGTCGTAAAACTCTTCGCAACCAGTAGTACTTATTAGCAGAATTAGTAAAAAGAGGCAGGTAATTTTATGGTGCATAGCTTTATTATTTAAGTGAATATTTACTCTAAATAGAAAAGTGTAACCAAATAAAATGAAAAGTACTACTGGCCGTAAGCAAGGCTTAACTGGTACTTGGTAAAGCAAATAAATGCCTCAACGGACTCTTAGATTAGTTAGTAGAATTCAGGTACTAAGGTTTGTTAAAAAAACGATGCAGTTTATTCATCAATGGTATTGCACTGCTAAAGTTAGACGAATGTTGGTAAGCAAAGTAAGCTTTTATTCTTATATACTTTACTTATTTCAATATATTTTCTGTTTAATTTTATAAACCAAAGTCTGATTAAAATAGAAAGTATAAATTATTGATAAGTAAATATTAGTCAGGAATAAAAGTAAGATATTACAGGTATTAAATGTTAACATCAAAAGCCGTTCTTCAATAAGAATATCTTTTGGTATGATGCCTGTTTTAAGCCAAAACTTACTTTAACACTCCTAGTTCTTTTCCTACTTCCGTGAAAGCCTGAATAGCTTTGTCCAGGTGTTCTTGGGTGTGCGAGGCCGATAACTGGACCCGAATCCGGGCTTTGCCCTGGGGCACGACCGGGTAATAAAAACCAATTACGTAAATGCCTTTATCCAGCAAACGAACCGCAAATTCCTGCGCTAGTTTGGCTTCGTAAAGCATAATAGGCACAATAGGGTGTTCGCCCGGGCGAATATCAAAACCAGCGGCCGTCATTTTTTCGCGGAAGTATTGGGTATTCCATTCCAGTTTATCACGCAACTCGGTAGTTTCGGAAAGCATATCGAGCACAGCAATAGAAGCACCTACAATAGCCGGCATAAGGGAATTAGAAAACAAATAAGGGCGCGAACGTTGGCGCAGCATCTGAATAATTTCTTTCCGGCCCGAGGTAAATCCTCCCATAGCTCCGCCCAAAGCTTTTCCTAAAGTACCGGTAATAATATCAATCCGCCCCATCACGTTGCGGTACTCGTGCGTTCCGCGGCCGGTTTTACCAATAAACCCTGAAGAGTGGCTTTCATCTACCATTACCAGAGCTTTATACTGATCAGCCAGGTCGCAGATTTTATCAAGTTGGGCAATCGTACCATCCATGGAAAAAGAACCATCGGTTACAATAATACAGTGTTTGGCAGATTGTGCTTCTTGCAATTTTGCTTCCAGATCAGCCATGTCGTTATGGTTATACCGCAAACGTTGCGCCTTACACAAACGCACCCCATCAATAATAGAAGCATGGTTTAAAGCATCAGAAATAATTGCAGAATCTTCGCCGAAAAGCGGTTCAAAAACGCCCCCATTGGCATCGAAAGCAGCGGCGTATAAAATAGTATCTTCGGTACCTAAAAACTCGGCTAGTTTACGTTCCAGTTCTTTGTGAATATCCTGGGTGCCGCAAATAAAACGTACCGACGATAAACCGTAACCGTGCGTATCAATGGTGCGCTTAGCCGCTTCAATCACCGCCGGATGCGACGATAAGCCCAGGTAATTATTCGCGCAAAAATTTAGTACTTCTTTCCCCTCCGAAGTTTCGATAGCCGCTCCCTGCGGAGTAGTGATAATGCGTTCTTTTTTATATAAACCGGCTTCTTCTATTTCCGTGAGTTGTTTTTCCAGGTCAGGCTTTAACGTTTCGTACATAGCACTTTGCTTGTTCTTGGTTTTAAAATATGTATAAGCAACAGGTAATTCGCTATTCTGTTTCGGGTTTACCAAGAGGAGTTTCCGTAGATGGCCCCGACGGAGCAGGCCGCTTAAAAATAGGGCGTGGCCGGGGAGGTTTCGAAACTATTGGTACCTCTGTTGACTCTGGAGCCGGGATTATAGCAGCAGAATCAGACTCATTTACCGGCTGTTGCTGGCCTTTATTTTCTAAATTATTAATTTCCTGCTCCGTATTCAGGGTATCAGGCACCTTCTCCGTTAAGGATTCTGTCTCCGAAGATTTAGTAGAAGTTGTCGGGCGTTCTATTATTGGCCTGGGCCGGGGGAACTTAGGCTTTTCCGGTTCCGGCATTAGTTCCGGATTGTTTTCTGCGGTTGGTTCAGGAGTAGCTTCCGCTGCATTTTGCTCTGGACTTGCCGCACCTGGACGCTTAAATATAGGTCGTGGCCTTGGCGGTTTTACCGGTTCAGGAGTTATTTCAATTGGCTTTTCCGTTGCTGAATCGACCGGTCTGTTTTCTGGTATAGCCGCCGGTGAAGAAACTTCCTCTTTATTTATATCTCCTGAAGTAGCAGTGGCTGGTCGTTTAAATATTGGCCGTGGCCATGGTGGCTTAGTAGCCTCGGGAATTACATCATCTGATTTTTCTTCTGCTACAATTACCTGATTATCTGCCAGATTATCCGCTAAAACTTGGGTTTCCGGCATTGGAGTTGTTATTTCTGTTTCATCGGGAACCGTTGCTGGAGTTGGTCGCTTAAATACAGGCCGTGGTCGGGGCGGTTTAGGCGTAGCATCCGGGTCCGGGTTACTGTGCACCGGCAAGGACATAGCATTGCCATCAGAGGAAGCTTCGTTCTTCGTTTCCGCTTCTGGTGTTTGAGTAGGAGTAGCAGGCTTTCGAAAAACGGGACGGGGCCGCGGTGGTTTAGCGGCTTCTGCGGCAGTAATACTTTCTTCGGGAGCAGTAGGTGGCTGGTTATTTGATTCCGATTCGGCGCTAGAACTGGCAGGCGTTTCCGCAACTGGCCGTTTAAATACAGGTCGGGCCCGGCCTGGTTTTAGTGCTTCCGGCGTATTTACCTGGCTTTCGGTAGGCAATGGCTTTTCCTGAGGCTGTTCTTTTTCTTCGGGTACAGCTGACTCCGTTACAGGTGGCCGGCGTATAACTGCCCGGCCCCGCGGGGCAGGCGCTAGTTCCGGGGTACGATCCACGGAGGGCGAAGGCTCATCCGGTATGGCAGAGGCAGTGTTAGGAACCGTTCCAGTAGCACGCCGCATAACTGGTTTTGCAGTAGCAGTAATTGTAACCGTTGCTGGTTTGGGCACTTCTTCTAACCAAAACTGGCGGCGCACATCGTTAATAATCATTTTTACCGCTGTATAAAACGTATTCGGGTGAACCTGCTCGTATAGCGTTCGCCAGGCTGCATATCTTTCCGGATCGCCGGCGGCAAATGCGGCTACGTTAATACGGCGTTTGGTCAGATCATCCTCAAAAGTCATACGCTTTGGTAATAGGTATAAAAAAAGTAAATTTTCTTTAACGATTGAATGGCGTTACCGGTTAAATCCGGCTTGCACATTATTTTGAGTAAAAATCGTACTCTTTGCAAAGATATTAAATCAGAACTAACTTTGAACGCGGCTGTGGTCAGCAGTTTTCTTAACCCAAGGCTTCTTGATTCAAAAACGTAACATGATCCCCACTAAAGAGAAGATTTTAGTTATTGGTGCTTGCGGCCAATTAGGCTCCGAACTCACCTTAGAATTACGGAAGATTTACGGCGATGCCCAGGTAGTTGCGGCCGATATTTCTCTACCTAGACAAAACGAATTAGTTGAATCAGGTCCATTTGAAATTCTGGATGTGCTGGATCGTCATCATTTAGCTGACCTGGCTTATAAGCATGAATTTACGCAAATTTACCACTTAGCGGCTGTCTTATCGGCTACCGGCGAAAAACGGCCCAAGTTTACCTGGAAGGTTAACATGAAAGGTTTAGAAAATATTCTGGACCTGACTTTAGAAAAAGGAATTGCGAAAGTATACTGGCCCAGCTCTATTGCGGTTTTCGGCCCGAATACTCCCCGCCACCACACGCCGCAACACACCATTACAGACCCCAATACCGTGTATGGCATTAGTAAACTAACCGGCGAACGGTTCTGCGAATACTATGCTACCCGCTATAAGTTAGACATAAGAAGTTTGCGCTATCCGGGTTTAATTAGTTACAAAGCACTACCGGGCGGAGGCACTACCGATTATGCAGTAGATATTTACTATAAAGCAGTAGAAGAAGTTCCGTTTGAATGTTATCTGGCGGAACATACTTATTTGCCCATGATGTACATGCCCGATGCTTTAAAAGCCACCCTGGAGTTGATGCATGCGCCCGCCGAAAATATAAAAATACGGTCGTCGTATAATTTAACGGCAATGAGCTTTTCACCCGCCGAAATTGCCACTTCTATTCAAGAACATATTCCGGATTTTAAAATTATGTATAAGCCCGATTACCGCCAGCAAATTGCCGCTTCCTGGCCTGAATCTATTGACGATTCTGCCGCCCAAAAAGATTGGAATTGGCAACCTGATTATGATTTGCCCCGCATGACCCAGGATATGTTGACGAACCTCCGGAAACAAAAAGCGGGCCTTTAAGCCCGCTTTTTGTTTTTATAAATTTACCTGGTTCTGACTTCAGTAGTAGCAACTTGCCACCTTGCTTCCTTACCCGATGGTAACGCTTCGTCCTTGATGTACCGAGCCGTAAAAGCCGCCGTGATAAGTAATAATACTACAAATACAATATTTAATAGCCAACGCATGAATTTCTTCTTTTAATTAATTCAAGAACTTTTTCCTAAGACCTCTTATCGGCTTAAATGGTTGCATTGCAAAAATAACGCCAAGCCACGCTCCTCTTGCAAGCTGCTTTACTAGCCGTTTTAGAACGAATTAAACAGATAAAGATTTTTATTTTCTACCTAAATTAACACGTAAAATACATTCCGGGTAAAACACTCAAATAGTATTATTACGGTTATAAGTATTTTATTCTGTTAAATTTTACAGGTTTTAATCGGGGTGCTAAAACTGTTTTCAAACTAACACAATCTGTCTTTTACAACCAGCTCCAAGGCGGCAGCGGTAAACCCATTAGTAAAATGTAAGTGGTGTTGATAGTAACTTATACCCAATAGTAAAAAGTAGTTGCTATAGCAGACTTTAATGTTGTTCTTTAGAGCCTGTTCCAGCCTCCATTTACAGGTTCCATCTTATTAAATAGGGCTGAGTTTGCCTCATGGCCGTTCTACCGCATCAGCACCGCAAACTAGTGGTTTTAAAAGGCTCCACAGAAAACGTTTACTAACAAGCAAAATATAGGATAGCTTTTTGATACGATTTGGTATTAAACACAGTTTAACAAATTTATTTTGGTATAACTGTAAAACAAAAGGCCGGAATACTTACTTCCGGCCTTTTGTTTTAAGTAGCGTGATTAATAACAATAAGCTATTGCCTCTTATTTTATTTAAAGCTTGCCTTTTTATAAGCTACCACGGGTTGTTGATTCCGGCCAAATAAAATAATCTTATTTAAATTTAGAATGCATCTTACATCACCTTTTACCTGCAAACCCGATTGCAACTGAGGCACATAAATAAATTCGCCCTGGCGGTTGCCTTGTAATAGGATCCCGTAATTGGCGTCGGCTTTGCCAAAACGTAAACGGGCTTGGTTGCTATTACCTCCTAAAAGTAAATCTAAGTTGCCATCCTGGTTATAATCCAGAGCCGTAACGGCATAAACCGGCGAAAACTGCGCTTGAACCGGTAAAGCTTTCTCTATAAATTTTCCTGCATTATTCATCTGAAAATAAGCCGTTGATAAATAATTAGCCGATAAACGTTGTGCTCCTTGTAATTCTTCGGGCTTAAAAATATCTTTTAAGGTAGTATTAGCATAACTTTTATAATCCGGAAAACGGGTCCGCATGATGCTCATTTGCTCCAGTAACTCGTCGCGGCTCACGTACGGATAACTTTTACCTTGCATGTAGAAACATAAAATAGGGTCAACGGAACCATTATCGTCAAAATCTTTATAAAATAAATCGGCGGGTTGTTTATCTGATGCTTTGCACTGCGAATTGAGACCGGCATTTCCCAGAATTATATCGGGTTTGTTGTCGTGGTTAAAATCATTCACGTAAATTTTATTCCACCAGCCGCGGTATTCTTTGTTAAAATACGTTTTGGTTGTTTCCTGTAATTTGCCATTGTTATTACTAAAAACAGCTACTGGCATCCATTCGCCAATTACCAGTAATTCAGGTATCTTATCGTTGTTTAAATCCTGCCAGGCCGCATCGGTTACCATTCCTGTCTTTTGCAGTGCTGGCGCTATAGTAGCCGTTTGATCGGTAAACTTACCTTGGCCATTATTTAGTAAAATATAACTCCGCGGAGCCTCCGGATAGCGCCCCGGAATTATCCGCCCTCCCACAAATAAATCTAAATGGCCATCGCGGTTTATATCGGTAGCGCGTACACAACTTGTACTCGTCAGCATTGGCGGCAAGGCATCGGCACTTTTAGTAAAATTACCTTGTCCATCGCCTAAATAAACTCGGTCCTGGAGCAGGGGATCTTCGGGCATGAAATTACCGTAACCGCCGCTGCCCACGTACAAATCCAGTTTAGAATCTCCGTTAGCATCAAAAAATAAAGCATCTACATCTTCGCTGTTTTTATCCGCAGCAAAAGCAGCATTTGTTTTCTGGATAAATTTACCGCCTTTTTGCTGCAGGTATAGAACGCCGGCCTGGCCCGCACTTCCCCCGGCATACACATCATCCAGTCCATCGTTGTTTACGTCGCCTTTAACCAGGCAAGGCCCGGCAAACGATAAGGGATTTACTAATAAAGGCTGCCGTTTAAAGTCGTTGATGTTTTGTTTTTGGTGCGCAAAAGTTACCGGCGGTTTAACTTCCGAAAAAACAGGACTTTCTTTCTTAGCGGTAAATTTTGATTTACCGGCATCTTGTTCCTTTAAAGTAAGTAATTGATTGGCTTTTACCTGCCGCAAAACTTGTTGATTCCCAGTAGGCCAGTTTATTTTTAGTGAATCTACCACTGTAGTTGTACCTAAACCAAAATGCAAAACCGGCGAAACACTCGATTGAAAGCCCCGGGTTGGCATTTGTTCTAAGTATTGCTTCTGGTTATTCGCGTAAAGAGTAACCCGAGCGCCCAAACCCTGCGTATTTTTGCCAGTTCCCTGCAGCTTAACTTGCAGGTATTGATTTTTAAGTTGTGCGTTAGCCTGATTTTGGTAAATAGATGCCGATTGGTTAATATTATTCACAATTAAGTCTAAATCCCCATCATTATCCAGATCGGCATAGGCCGCCCCGTTACTGTTAGAAACTTGCTTTAAGCCCCAAGCCGCACTTTGGTCCCTAAAATTAGCATTGCCCATATTCTGGAAAGCATAGTTCGTCACGTTAGAAGCCGGCATCTGGTACACCAACTTTAAAACATCGTCGCGCATAAGTTTACCTTCGTGTTGCTTCATAAAATCACTCATGTATTTCATAAAGTCCATATTGGTAAAATCACGTACGTAGCCGTTGGTTACGTATAAATCTTTCCAGCCATCGTTGTTGTAATCGGCTAATAATGGTGCCCAACTCCAATCGGTATTCGAGATTCCGGCTAATTGACCTACTTCGCTAAAAGTACCATCGCCGTTGTTGAGTTGCAGCATGTTGCGCATGTACTGGTAGTAAAAACCGGAGCGTAAATTCAAGTCAAATTTTTCGTAATTATCCGGGGCAAATAAAAGCTTTTGCCGCTGGTTATCTTCGGGCAGCATATCCAAAGTAAAAACATCGGGTAAGGCATCGTTGTTAATATCGGCTACTTCGTTGCCCATCGAAAATTGCGAGGTATGCCCCATGCTGCCAGGTAGCTTGTTCGTGAAAGTACCGTTATGATTATTTATGTACAGGTAATCCGGAATAGCATAATCGTTGGAAATATACAAGTCGGGCCAGCCATCAGTATTTAAATCGGAAATACCTACGCCTAAGCCATAAGTTAATACGGTGCTTTGCAGACCAGCTTTTAGAGTAACATCTTTAAAAAAATTGTTATCGTTGCGGAATAAGCGTACGCCGCTTTGCGGGTCTTCTTTGCTTTGCATTTCGGCCGTTAAGGCTTCGTCTAGAGCGGGTAACTGCGTGGGGCAATGATTTAGTAAAAATGCATCTAAATCGCCATCGCGGTCGTAGTCAAAAAAAGAAGCGTTGGTGCTGTAAGTAGGTTGCGTAAAGCCATACTGAGCCGTCTGATCCGTAAAATGAACCATACCGCTAGCATCGTTCCCTTGATTAATAAACAGCTGAGGAATGCGTTTTTCTGGTCGAACATTACCGGAATAACTCACAAATATATCTAATAGACCATCGCCGTTTACATCGGCCATGGTTACGCCGGTCTTCCAAGGGCCGGGCCGGCCAATTACCCCGGCCGCATCGGTAACATCTATAAACTGCATATTCCCTTTATTCAGGTACAGCCGGTTGGGTGCCATATTCGCCGTAAAGTATAAATCCTGCAAGCCATCGTTGTTCACATCGCCTACCGCTACGCCGCCGCCATTGTAAAAATACTCGTACATGAGCACGTTTGTATTTAAGGCTTCGGTTAAGGTATTTGCAAAAGTTACTCCCGTTTTTTCGGGAGCGAGCAAGGTAAAAAGAGTAGGTTCAGAAGAGCTAACAGGCGTACTTTCTTCGATGATAGGAGCTTTTTTCTGACAGGCGGAAAAAATAACGGTTATCCCCCCAATTAATAGGAAATAATACTTTAATCTGATTAGTAACAAGGTGGTAATACAATTAAGATTTACTAAAAATAAAAAAATCTATGCCGGTACAAAAATAACCGGCATAGATTTTTAATGCGCGAGTAAGTTATTCTTATTGGTAACCTGGGTTCTGAACCAGTTTATTATTCCGGTTCATTTCGTCGCGGTGAATAGGCATAAAGTACATTTTATCATCCCAACGACGGTTTTCTACGCCTGGGTCGATATCCTGTACGGTGTAGGTATAGGTATAATTTTCCGGATCGTATTTATAAACCTGCACGGTTTTACCCGGCTTTAAAGTACCGGTAATCTTGACAATTTTAACCTTCTCACCCAAGACATCCGGAGCAATCATCCAGCGGCGGGTGTCATAGAATCGTTGCTCTTCAAACGTCATTTCTACATTACGCTCATTGCGGTAACGCTCCACCAAAGCAGCTCCGGATTCGTTAACCGCTGGCATACCTACCCGGAAACGGATTCGATTTAACCATTTTAAAGCTTCGGCTTCATCTCCTAATTCTAAAGAAGCTTCGATATAATTAAATACTACTTCGGTAAACCTGATTTGCGGCGAAGGCACTTCTTGCCGGGTGTTCTGGTCTTCAATACCTGGATCGATGTTTATGAATTTGCGAATAGCATAACCAGTCCTGGTTCCGTTCCAGTTTTCAATAGAACTATTCCGGGTATCTAAACCAAAGTAGGTGGTAGGATTGCTGGCACTGCCTATCTGGTACGTTCCCATCTGAATCTGACCATAAGGATCTATGCCTTTACCATCGGAGGTACGAGGCTTCCATTGTGCACCATCATACAAAACAGTGGCATAAAAACGGGGATCGCGGTTCTGGTAAGGAGCAGCCGCATGTTCTGGTTTTTTCCAGTCGAACTTGGTGCCATCCATCATTTCATAATCATCTACCAGGTTTTGGGTAGGCTCACTGGAAGTCCAGCCATGATAACCGTTCGGCATATTGTTGCGTGGATACCAAGCGCCCCACTCATCTTTGGTGTTAAGAAAGTACCGTGAAAATATGGCTTCTCTCTCTCCGCCCCCGCGGGACAAATACATGTTTATGTAATTCTGCTGTCCTTCTTCTGGTGTTACGGGAGCATTCAGGGATTCATCTAATTTATACCCGTAGATATTTAAATCCATTACTGCTTTAGCCGCATCCCGGGCTTTCTGCCAACGGGCTGTCTGGTCGCCGCTAATATATCCCAATTGCTCTTTGTTAGGTGCACCCGCTATAACCGGCGATTTAGCGCTGGCGGTAGGAATATCGTGCAAATCACTAGCCGCGTAGGTTAGTACCCGCGCTTTCAGGGCCAGAGCGGCACCTTGAGTAGCCCGGCCTGCAGCTAACGTTTTACCTTGCAGTAATAAGGCTGCCGAGTCGAGATCACTAACAATAAAATCTACACATTCTTCGTAAGTATTCCGGGCAATAGTAAAGTCTGGGTTATTTAGGTCATAAGGCTTTTTTACAATAGGAATTGCTCCGTACCACCGCAGCATTTGGTTATAATAGTAAGCCCGCATAAAGTAGGCTTCGCCTTTTAATCTATCCGCAGACACAGTACCAGCATTATCGAACTTAGGAGAGGCCAGGTTCTGCAAGGCAATATTGGCTGCCCGGATGCGGCGGTACATGGCACTCCACTCGTAGTTACCACTTACCCAACCCACATTAGCCGGACTCACGTTGGCTTCCATAATATCCTGCTTGCCGAAATTGTACAACGCATTATCCGTAATGGTTTCCATGTTTTGCTGATCCAACATCCCAGCGTTTAAACCATTGTAAAGATCGGTTACAAACGACTCGGCTAGAGCGGCGTCACTCCAAACCAATTCTCCCGTGGCTTTATCCAGAGGCTGCGTATTCAGGAAATCATCATTACACGCGGTAAGGATGGCTCCGGAAAACATAGATATGAGAACGTATCTTATTATATTTTTTTTCATTTGATCTTGATTTATGATTAAATGCTAAAAAAAACTTCGCCTTATATAATGAGCAATAGTGAGAGACGAAGTAATTTTTTAACCGTTTCTAAAAGGATACTGTTACCCCCGTGTTAAGAATTTTGGATTGCGGATAGTACTGCACGTTGCCATTTAAAGATTCTGGATCGAACACATCGGTTTTGTCCCAGGTAATTAAATTTAACCCATTTACATAAACCCGCAAATTGCTGATGCCAAATCGTTGACCAATACCTTTAGGCAAGGTGTAGCCCACTTCAAAATTCTTCAGACGAACATAATCAGTATTCTTTAACCAGTAGGTGTTATTATTAGAGAAATACTGGTTGTTGCGGTCTACGGTGCGGGGATGCTCGGTGCTAGGATTGTCAACGGTCCAGCGGTTTTCGTAACTCCAAGAAAGGAAGTTACCAATAGTGCCTGATTCCGTTTGCAGGTAAATTTCACCACCTTTTGCTCCCTGGAACAAAATGGATAAGTCAAAGCCTTTGTAACGGGCGCCCAAATTTAAACCACCCTGGAAGGTAGGTTGATTGTTTTTATCCCGGCGTACCATGTCGTCGCCATTTAGTTTACCATCGTTGTTTACATCCTTAAACTTCATATCACCCGGACGTAGCGTGCTAGCACCTACCCCGCTGTAATCATAAGGTTTACCAGTTGCCGGAGAAATGTTGTTATCAATGTCTGCCTGCGTAGTGAATATACCGTCGTAGATGTAAAATAAACCTGTATTCATCATCCGGCCGGTAGACCGCTGCCACTCAGGAGCCCCGGGTGTTTCGTCCCAGAATTCAATTTTGTTTTTAGCGTAACCGCCATTCACACTTACATTATAGGTAAAATCGCCGGCAGTACCGTTGTAACCTACATTAAACTCGTATCCTTTGTTACTCACTTTTCCAATGTTCTCGGCTGGCAAAGTCATACCGGTGGTAGTTGGAATAGAAGCATTCCGGCGCCATAAGATATTAGAACGATTGTTTTTAAATACGTCTAATTCAAAGAAAATTTTACCGTCTAGTAACTGGCCATCTAAGCCTAAGCCTTTATTATCGGCCACTTCCCAAGTTAAATTGGTATTAGGTACGCCATTTTCGAATAAGGTTTGAGCAATTTGGCCACCAATAGGGTAAGAACCATAGGCGTAGGTTGCCAGATAATCGTACTCCCTTAGCACCCCGCCAAATTCTACGTTATCGTTACCTAACTGGCCCCAGGATCCCCGAAGTTTTAAGCTGCTGATAAAGCTGATGTTCTTTTTAAAGAATTCTTCTTCAGAAATTCTCCAGCCTGCCGTAATTCCAGGGAAGAAACCATAACGGGAACTCTCCGGAAACATGTAAGAACCATCGTAGCGCCATAAGAATTCAGCAATATATTTTTCCTTAAAGTTGTAACCAGCCCGGCCAAAATAGCTCAAACGAGCCCGTTCCCAGGCACTACCGAAATTATCTTTCTCTCTATCACTACCTGCAAACAACTGATCGATGGCGGTAGAACTGAAATAACGGCGGTTAGCGCTGAAAAAATTACGGTTAGAGGTTTCTTTATTTACACCAGCTAACAAGGTAACAGCATGGCTGCCAAATGTGCGCTCGTACGATATAATACCGGTAAGGAGAGCATTCAACTGGTCGCCGGTGCTCTGCCCCATTTCGCCCTGAGCTGGTCCGCGTGGCACTTTCTGCAGTTTAGGCGTTACTCCATCGGCTTCATAACTAGTATTATCCCAGCTATAAATGTACCATGGAATAGCAAATCGTTTAGTTTGCTGAACATACTTATCCAATGCGGCACTACCAGTAAGTTTCAAGCCTTTCACCCACGGAAGAGTAACGTCTATTTTACCATTACTTTGCAGGTAATACCGGGTATCCCGGTCGTAACCCGAAGCATTTGTAGTAATCAGGACTGGTTGTTCGCCATTTTCAATATCTGGTCCTGGTAAGCCGTTTGGCCAGTAAGCCGGACGGTAGGGATAACCGCGCATCAGCATCCGGAAAATAGAACCAGCTGACCGGGTAGGGAAAAAGCGATTTTCCTGACGGCCTACTACTCCTAATTGAGTGGTAATATATTTATTAACCGTAGCGTCCAGGTTCAGGCGCAAATCATATTGCTTATAGCCAGTTGCCGAATTCCGGTAAAAGGCGTCCTGGTTCTGATACCCTAATGAGGCCAGATATTTTACATTCTCTGAACCGCCTAATAATTGCAGGTTATGCTTAGATTGCGGCGACCAGGGTTTTAAAGCGTCATCAAACCAATCAGTATTGGGGTGCCCCCAAGGATCAGAACCATCCCGGAACTTTTGCATATCATCGGGCTTGAAAGTAGCATTGGTAACTGCTCCGTTATCAGGGCGAGTAAAGGTACCTGTAGTTTTAAAAGCTTCTGAAGCCGCATTCCAGTATTGTACAGGCAAGTTATATAAGTCTATCTCATTTACCATTTCGGCATACTGAGAGGCGGTAGCCATTTTAGGCACAATAGTAGGTCGTGCCCAGCCTTGGTTAAAGGAGTAAGATAATTCTGGTTTTCCGGTTTTGCCACGTTTAGTGGTAACTAAAATAACACCATTAGCTGCCCGCGATCCGTAAATAGCCGCTGCCGCATCTTTTAATACAGATATACTTTCAATGTCGGCCGGATTTAAACGTTCGAATCCACCAGCCCGATCTGGTACGCCATCAATTACGACCAAAGCACTATTATTTCCTAAGGTGTTAGAACCCCGAATCCGGATAGAAGAACCATCATAGCCGGGTTCCCCACTGCGGTTAGTGGCAATAACACCAGGCATCCGACCGGCAATGGAGTTAGACAGGTTAACAGCCGGCGATTTTACCAGTTCCTCTCCTTTTACTTGAGTAACTGCACCCGTAACGGTAACTTTCTTTTGCTCGCCGTAACCTACTACTACCACTTCTTCTAAGGCTTTGGTATCGGGAGCTAAAGATAAATTAATTGTAGTACGGTTATTTACCGGAACTTCCTGCGTTTGGTATCCAATAAAGGAAACCACCAGAGTACCCGTGCCACTTGGTAAATTAAGAGAAAAATTACCATCGGTATCAGTAGTAGCCCCTGTAGAAGTTCCTTTAAGCAATATAGTTACGCCGGGTAATCCCTCCCCAGTTTCACCGGTTATTTTACCTTTTACCGATACCTGGGCAAAGGATTCGGTAATTGAAAATAACAAAAGATGAAGTAGTATAAAATACTTCATTTTCCTAAGTAATTGTTTTTGCATATTATAATTGATTTTAAGTGAAAGCAAGTAAAAACTGGTACTCTAAGCAATAGTTTACTTCCCTTTAACTAAAAGAGATAGGACGAATAAACCTAAAGCAATTTTAAACGAGAAACAATAAGTAAAACAAAAAATAGTATAATTTAAACAACTCTGTTAAATATTTTTAATACTTGCAATAAGTGTCAAAAATACTTATATCTTTTTCAATAACTAAACTGCGTGTATTTTACTTAATAGAGCACTTAAAATACACTCCTTACATATTGCCTTATTTAGGTTTTATTTCTTCATTAATAATATTGTGTAAAGAAGGAATACTTTGATTTAATAGACTGACTTGCACCCTTTTCAATAAAATGTAAAAAATAAATCAGGATTCTAAAAGCTGGCAATCTTTTAGAATCTAAAAGATAAAATATCGAACGTAATTTTAGTAAATTATATATGTATTTTTGACACTTATTTACTATAAATTTAATTTAGTAATCCATACTCTTACCGGATTATGGATAGATTGTTGGAACATAATTTAGGAATCTATTAAGATTTATAGGAAAAAGTAATAACCTTAAAGCCTAAAATACGATTAAATAGCGCACGCATCTAGTATCTATAAATGATCGTAAATTTGGTAAAAGAAGGATGGGAAATAATCTACCAGCAGGCCCATGCTTTATTAGCTGCTCAAATTGCTTTTGCTTGGCGCACCGCTGATCGCCCAAGGCGCTGGGTAGATACCTTGGCTGCTATTGCTCAACACGACGATGGACAACGCTCTTGGGCGGGTAAAGTGGGGTTAACTGCTGCCGGAGCGCCGGCTAATTTTACCATGTTGCCTTTTTCGCTGGAACAAGCCCGGCAAGTAATGGAAGAAGCCCGGTTTCAGGGACAATGGCGGTCGTTGCTAACTTCTATGCATCTTTCTTTTTTGTACGAAGAGTTACGTGGTCAGAACAAAACCACCGATGCTTTTCTGGATGAACAATTACAAAACCAAGCCATCTGGTGCAAAGTAATAAAAGTAACGAAAAAAGAAGCTCAAAAAGCTTACGATTTAATGCAATGGTGCGATCGCTTATCGCTGATTTTGTGCCGGCGCGAATTGCCCGAATCCGAACGTGCGCTGGAAATTAGCGCTGGGCCTGATGGCGTACGCTACGATGTGCGGCAACAAAAAGACGGCAGTGTTCAGGTAATACCTTGGCCGTTTGAACTAAATAAATTTACTGTAGAGGTAGAGGCTTCTTATTTAGCGCAACTGCAGTTTGAATCGGAAGCAGAGTTAGATACAGCGCTGCGGCAAGCTCCTATCCGTACAAATTATTGGGAATTGGTAAAGTAGATGAATGGCTTAATTTTTGTAATTAACCAAGAATAACACTTCGTTTTGCCTACTTTTTCACCTAACCTTAAAAAATTTATGAAAAAAGCATTAATGCTGTTAGTTCTAGTAGCCACTTTTACTTCCTTTGCTCACGCACAGGGAAAATCAGATTCCACCCAGACCCGAAAACCTCAAGCTGGTAATTTTACCACAGAACTGACTCTCGGGTTATTTACAACCAATTATTTTAATAACTATAATGGATCTTATGGCTATCAAAACAATGTATTCTCACTAGGAAATATACTATCGCAAATCCGAGGACGCTATTTTTATCAAAATAATAAGGCCTTTCGTCTTAGCTTTAATTATGAGCATAATTCAAATAACAATGCTTATTCAAATAATTACAAATCCACTCGTTCCGGAAACACTTTCACTATTAATCCTGGCTTGGAAAAGCATTTTAAAGGCACTTCTAGATTATCTCCTTATATTGGTACAGAGCTCGCACTTACAGCCGGCAGATACCACGAGAATTTAACGGATATTAATACTTCAGACAAAATTGAAGTACGAAAAGGGTGGTATAATTACGCCGCTTCCAATAATTATGATGAAGGGTATTTATATGCCAGAAATTTTAATGCAGTTGGGTTACGTGGCTTAGTAGGTTTAGATTATTATGTATTAACCCGCTTTTACCTTGGCCTGGAGTTTGGCTATTCTGTGAGTTACAGCAAGTATAAAGATGTAAAAATAGTGCAGCAGGAACCCGCTACCGATGTAACGTTTAAAGGTTATTCCTCCTGGAACTCGGGTGCTTATGCAAATTCTGGTATCAGAGCGGGGTTTGTGTTCTAGAAAAAGTAAATATTATTCTTTGCAATGCCGGTAAGCCTGAAAACTACCGGTTTTTTTATGTTTATAATATTCCCTTCCTGTTAAAAACTAAACCATCCTGTTCAGCCTGGTGTTTTCATTTTATCTTTGCACCAGGATTTTATAATCTATTTTACCTTTGCAGCATTTTTTGAACATAAATAATATGCGATTTATCATTCATTGTTATACTTTTTTATTTTCACTCGTTACCAGCGCTTTACTTATTTCGGGTTGTCAGCAAACGGCAACTATCAAAACAACGGCTCCCGATCAGAAGGTAACGGCTGCGCCGGCTTTTGAACGGAAACTGTCCACGATTACGGTGCCCATTTCTTTTCAGGCTACTACCCTCGAAACCAAGCTGAATCAAGAACTAAGTGGTATTTTGTATAAAGACGATAACCTGGAAGGCGATAATATGGCCATAACTGTAAGTAAAATGGGTAATTTAGGTATGCGGGCCGAGCAGAATAAAATTTACTTTACATTGCCCTTGCATATTTTCGCAAAAGGACGCTGGAAATGGGAAGCCTGCAAAATATGTCCGGTAATTGATAAAACCGAAAGCACGGAATTTGATGTGGTAGTAAAAACCGAAAGTTTGCTTTCTTTTACTGAAGATTATAAAGTTAAAACCGTTACTACCGGCGATTTTGATTGGGGTGCCACCAAACCTACTCTAACGATAGGTCCATTAAAAATTGGTTTAGCCCGTTTTATAGAACCCGCCATGCAGAACCAGATGGCGCGCTTATCGGGAATGTTGGATCAGGAAATTCAGAACCGGCTCAACATCCGGCAGTACGTACAGCAAGCCTGGTTAAAATTACAAGAGCCCATTCAGTTAGATAAAACGTATAATGCCTGGCTTACCGTTACCCCGCAAGACATCCGAATCTCCCCGCTGCAGGCTGCGAATGGTGAAATGAATATGCGCATTGGTTTTAACTCGTTTATCGAAACGGTAACGAATGGCAAACCGCAAGTAAAAGTAAATCCTAATTTACCCAAGCTTATTACAGACAACCGCCTGGCCGATAATGTACAAATAGGCTTGATTGGCGAAGTACCTTACCCGCACGCTACCAAATTAATACAAGAACAAGTTGCTGGTAAAACGTTTACTTTCGAGAACGGCAAACAACAAATTACAATCAACAACGCCGAGATAAGCGGTAGCGGCGATAAGTTAGTAGTAATGCTAGACGTGAACGGTAAAGCAAAAACCGGCCTATTTACTAAAAAAATTGTTGGTAAAGTATTTCTAAAAGGTATCCCTTACTACGATGCTGCTACTGCCAGTATCCGCATCCGCGATGTGGATTACGATTTGCAAACGAAAGATCAACTATTAAAAACAGCTAGTTGGCTGGCCAAAGGCAGATTTATCCGGAACATTCAGGATCAAATTAATTTTCCGGTTAAAACGCAACTCGAGCAAGCCCGTACCTTGCTACAAAACTCTCTCGACCAATCGGCCCGCGTAAACGATGCTATTTTGCTTAAAGGTAACATCCGCTCCTTTACCCCGGATAATATTTACCTGACGCCAACTTCGATAAAAGCCGTAGTAAATGCCGAAGGAAATCTGACGGTTCAAATAGTAAAACTATAATTCTACTTCCTCTGGCTACAACCAGAGACAATTCACAAATTTTAAAGTTTAGCAACTTTCACTAATAACTTTTATCAGTAATAGTAATATCACTTTGCCTTACTACTTCCTATAAATAGGACACCTTAATTTTATACATTTTCGTTAAAACAATGTAACAGTTAGGGCTAGGGGACAACTTATCTTTGTGATAGAAAATACAAAATAGAACACCTTATGAAAACTTTAAAATTTAAAACCAATATCAATTGCAGTAATTGCGTAGCTACCGCCAAGCCATTTTTAGATTCTTTACCAGATAATACCACTTGGAAAGTAGATACAACTAACCCCGAGAAAATACTAACAGTACAGGGCGAAGGAGTTTCTACGGAGGAAGTGGTTGAAAAAGTAAAGCAAGCCGGCTTTAAAATAGAAGAACAGAAAAGCTTATTCGGCAAATTATTTTCATAAGTCGTATCTTGCCGCTGTAATGTAAAGCGGTTATTTATGAAAATAGAGCAGTTCGAAGATAAAGGTCTGGCCCATTTCTCTTATATAATAAGTAGCGAAGGCCAGATGGCAGTAATTGATCCGGCCCGTAATCCGCAGCCTTATTACGAATATGCAAATTTGCACGATGCTTGTATTATAGCCGTAATAGAGACGCATCCGCACGCCGATTTTGTGAGCAGTCACCAGGAAATTGGGCATACCAAAGAAGCAACTATTTATGCCAGTAAACTTACCGGTGCCACTTACGAACACCAGGCTTTTGACGAGGGCGATAGTATTCAGGTAGGAGAAATTACCTTGCATGCCCTTAATACTCCGGGGCATTCGCCGGATAGCATTTCGGTGCTGGTAAAAGATGAAGCAGGCCAACCTGTAGCGCTATTTTCCGGCGACACCTTATTTATCGGCGATGTGGGGCGTCCTGATTTACGGGAAAACGTGGGCAGCATTACGGCGAAACGCGAAGAACTGGCCCGGCAAATGTATTATTCTGTCCGTGAAAAAATTATGCCTTTACCCGACGCTGTAGTGGTGTATCCTGCCCATGGAGCAGGTTCGTTGTGCGGCAAAGGCATGAGCGACGCTAAGCGCAGTTCTATTGGAGCAGAGAAAAAAAGCAACCCGGCCTTGCAGACTACTAGTGAAGCAGACTTTGTAAATTATTTACTCGCAGATCAGCTCTTTGTGCCTAAATACTTTGGCCATGCTGTTGAGTTAAATAAACATGGCGCTCCTACTTATAAGCAAGCTGTAAATCAAGTGCCCCACTTGCCTCCTCAATACCAACTAGATAAAAATACCTTAATAATTGATGCCCGGCCAGATAAATTATTTAAGCAAGGCCATTTTCCAGGGGCTATAAACTTGCAGGATGGAGCAAAATTTGAAACCTGGCTAGGTTCGGTAGTTGGGCCGGAGGAAAAGTTTTATTTGATTGTTGATTCTGTTTTAACTTTAGAAACTATTATTGCTAAAACGGCTAAGATTGGCTACGAACGCAATATTAAAGGCGCTTTAGTAAATCCGGAGAACCAAACCGAAAAATCGGAAATAACAGATACGGATGTTTTCAAATCAGATCCGGATGCTTTTACTATAATTGATATTCGGAACCACAACGAAGTAAAAGAAGGAAAATTTTTCCCGACGGCAATTCCTATTCCTTTACCGGAACTACGCGAACGTATCAGTGAAATTCCAACTGACAAACCTATCATGGTGCATTGTGCGGGTGGTTACCGTTCGGCGGCCGGCGCATCCATTATCGCCCGAAAAATCAAGAATCAACCGGTGTATGATTTAAGCGAGGCAATTAAAGATTTTAGCTAAAAGCTATTTTTCAGATAAAAATATACCCCATTCATTTACTCAATTAGATCAAAGAATTACTAAAGCAGAAAAAAGTAAATTTTAAATATCACCGGGCTTTAGTTTAAGGCGAGTGGCTTTTTTCTCGGCGTGGTGTTTTTTACTTTCTAAACGTTGTTGTTTGGCTGCCCGGCTGGGTTTAGTAGCTTTACGGGGTTTAAGGCGGGTAAAAGCTTTTTGCAATAATTCGTAAAACTTTTTCACGCACATTTCTTTGTTCGTTAACTGACTACGTTCGGTTTGACAGATTATCTGTAAATATCCGTCACCGGTAATACGATTAGCTAGTTTCTCCAGCAACATTGTTTTTTCTTCAGGAGTAAGTAGTTCGGAATTTGCTACGTGAAAACGCAGTTCTACCTTAGAGGCCACTTTGTTTACGTTCTGGCCGCCCGGGCCGCCGCTGCGCGACGTTTGAAAAATAAATTCAGGATAAAAATCCCGGTGTTTACTCGTTTGTATCATGTAAGGCTATTCAGGCGAATTTTGCGTTAATTCCATTTAGTAAATTGTTGTTCACTTTATCTTGATTTTAAAATCAATTACCTAAAGCGAAAACAAAAATTAAAAAACAATTGTATTAAAACTGCTAGTTTACGTTACAGTTTACAAGTTTATCTTTTTTTATTATGAGTAAACCTTTTGATATACCGCAACAAGTTATTTACGTATGCGCCGGAAGTAAATGCAAAAAGCACGGTGGAAAAGATGTAGGCAAGCTTTTTCGGGAGCAGGCTAAAAGTGCCGGCCTGAAAGATTCTATAGAAATTATTAAAACCGAATGTACTGATCGTTGCAAATTTGCCCCTATCGTGAGCATTCAGCCGCAAAATGTTTGGCTCCACGATGTAATGGAATACCAGGTACCCCAGTTATTTCGGCAATACCTTTTAACATCTCCTAAAACCCCCTCCCATACACCAACTTTTCCTGTATCTCACCCAAGTAACGCACCGGAAGGAAATATTGAACAATAATTACTTAAAACTTTTCAAAACTAAGTTTTACTGCAACATAATAGTATTTAAACCTTAAACGGGTGCTTACTACTAAAGTAGCATCCTTCCCGGAATAAATATTTACTTATTAAACACTTATCTGTATTTAATTTAGTATATTAACCCTAAGTAACTTAAAGCTTTATAAATATTTTTATTCTGCTGTTTTACTACAACGAGCAACTTGTACTATTACCCTACTTTTCTCTTCGGTGATTTTAATCACGGTTAACTATTAAATTTTAAGATTCTTCTGAAGTAATATACTGTTCTTAACTGTATTGTTGCTTGTTTAATGGTTTGCTTCCCTTTCCCAGGTTAAAGTTTTAATCTGGGTTTCCACATCTGGTGTTCTTTTTAACTACTTCGCCCGGCCATACTGGAGTGAGGCATTTACAAATTATCAGTCTTCTTTGATGAAAACTTCAACTGGCGATTTTCTGGCAGATACCACCATTGCCGCTCCCCGGCACCCGAATAATTTTGACGAGTTACTGCAAATATGGCAAAACCAATCGTACGATGATGTACGAATAAATTACGACGACTTTATTCAGAGCAATTCTATTCTGCAAAAGTTTTTGAACATGGGCGCCTGTTTAACCTGGATTTTAGATGTCCGCACCATGCATTATACGTTTATCAGTAGTAATGTAAAACAAGTACTAGGCTACGAAGCGCACTATTTCTTAAATAAAGGAGCTCCGTTTATTTCGCAAATTATGCATCCCGGCGACCTGCCCAAAACGCTAAAACTAGTTAAACTTATCTGGGACTTTTTACTAGCCTTACCGGTTACACAACGGCAAAAATACAGATTTAGTGGCGATTATCGCGTGGTTAAGCCCGATGGCACAATTGTCCGAATTTTAGAACAAAATAGCATATTGCAACTCGACCGCAAAGGAAATATTACGCATTTACTCGGTACTGGCTCGGATATTACTCATTGGAAAAAAACCGACGATGTAGTTGCTTCGGTGGTTTGCACCGAAGATGATACGTCCTTTTTCTGCTCCTCCGAAGAGGACTACTTCAGACCGCAGGCCTTACTCAGCAAACGGGAACGGGAAATTGTTAAATTGATTGCCGAAGGATATAATAGTAAATACATCGCCGATAAATTGTTTATTAGTTTTCATACGGTAAACACCCACCGACAAAACATTATCGGAAAAACCCATACCAAAAACACGACTGGTCTTATTCAATTTGCCGTTTGCCATGGTTTAATATAAGCAAGTAGTGCTTGGTAAGGAAAAGCTAATCAACAGAAAATCAAAAAAATAAAACCGGCAAATAAAAAGCCTGTCTCCTTTGCTGGAAACAGGCTTAAAAGCATTATTAAAGCAATACCTTAATTAATCTTCGTATTTAACTTTAGGTATGGCTTTATCAATTTCGTAACGACCGGTACCTTCTTCGCCAATTACATCAAATAATTCGAGGGCACGACGGGCAACGTATTCTTCTTCAATTTGCTCTTTCAAGAACCATTGAATAAACTGAAAAGTCATAAAATCTTTGCTCTTGAAACAAGCATCGGCCATCCGGTTAAATTGCTGCGTTACGTAAATTTCTTGCTGCAAAGCCTGCTCAAATACCGTCCGGAAAGATTCAAATTCCTGCGGAATATTTACTATTTCCGGCGAAATTGCATGACCGCCCATATCATTCACGAAATTAAATAACTTAAGCATGTGCTCCCGTTCTTCGCCAGATTGTTTCTGGAAATAACCGGCACTATAATCAAATCCGTTGCGGTTACACCACGACGACATAGCCAGGTATACGGCTGAAGAGTGTGCTTCTACTTTTATTTGCTCGTTTAAGAGCGTTTCTATTTCTTCGGTAAGCGAAGTTCTAAGTCTGAGTAAGTCTTTCATGATTATTCTATTTTCATAAAAAAAGTCAGGTACTACCTAAAGTCCTGACTTAAATTTAACTTATTTTTTTGAAAAATGTTTTAAAACCCTCTGGTTTTGACCAAATACAGATTTAATCTAAATAAAAGAAACTATGTAAAGTACTGGTAATAGAGGTATTTGATAGTAAGGTCCCGTTTAAACCGCCATAGCGTGCAGGCTCTCATAAACTAAGCTGTTAAGCTCAATCATAACTTTAGCCCCTTGCAGTAAGTCCCGGAATTGCAAAACATCGGTAAGGGTTAAAACAAAACAACGTTCTGAACGGTGCGGCATTAAAATTACTACATCGGCAGTACGATCTGGGTTTTGAACCATTTCGTTTACGTTAATGGCTTCGATATGCTTTTTGAGTAATTTAAAATCCTGACAAGAAAACGGCGATATTCCACCAGCAAACTCCACCCAATAACAGTTACGGCGGTTACATTGGTAAACGGCACCTTGCGCTGTCCGGAATATTTCAATCAAATTACATTTCGTACCCATACACTTACCTCAACCGGTCTCTTCTGCTTGTACCGGAATGATACAAATGTAATCACTGTTTAGAATTAGTCCAAATAAACTAAGAAAAAATTCTTTCCGCTCATAGTGTTATTTCTAACCATGAACTAATTACTTTTTAAAATGAATTGCCTGCCGCATCTCGTCACAAGTTTATGCCATTAATGGCTGCTTTCGGGTAAAATTTCGCACTTAAATATCTCACCTTTTGCGCTTTATATATCCACTTCCCTTAAACTCTACAACAAAGTAATTTGCATAAGAGTATCTTACTGCAAGCACCCAGTACTTTTAAGGAATTACTTCGCATAGGAGTAAAATAGTAATAGGTTAATTTTTGATTTATGCAGGTTCTTTATTTAAAAAATTTCGTAAGTATTTGGTTAATAATTATGCTGCTTGCTTCTGCTTGCCAACCCAAAACGAAATCTCCTGCAGTAGAAAAAACTAATCCGCATCACCATCTGTCTGCTATGCAAAGCACCCTTATCCGCCAGCAATTATTACTTAATTTACCTTCAGCATCGGGCTTAGAAGTAATTGGGGATAAATTATTTATAATTGGCGATGATAGTCCGCTGCTCTACCAATTACAAGTTAATACCTGGGACTTAACTACCACTTATTCTTTACTGAAAACCGAAGACTTTATTACCGGCCGTATTCCCAAATCGCTTAAACCCGATTTAGAATGCTTAACCAGTTTTACTTTTAATAATACCACCTATTTACTTGCTTTTGGTTCTGGTTCTACTTCTAAGCGTGATATGGCTTATCTGGTTCCACTCGCCGATGCCTCAGAAACTCCACCAGTGGTTCAGGAAATTTCATTACGGAACCTCTACCAGGTTTTGCAAGCAGATACTACCATTACCACAGGTGGCAGTTTAAACCTGGAAGCTGCTGCCACTTCTTCGGAGCACTTGTATTTACTGCAACGGTCCATAAATAACGGGCCAGATGTTTTGCTTACTTTTTCGTTACCAGCCTTTATAACGTACTTGCTGCAGCCTACCGGCAACTTACCCAATTATACGGTAGTTCCGCTGCAATTACCCCAAATAAATGGGTACAAAGCAGGGTTTTCGGGTGCCAGCTTTTTCGATGACAAATTATTTATTACTGCTTCCGTAGAAAACACGAATGATGCTTACCTAGATGGCGAAGTTTTGGGCAGTTTTGCCGGATATATTCCGATGAATCAAGCATCCGACCCAACCCTTTACACCGCTCGCCTGACAGATACAACCGGTCAGTTTTACCTGGGTAAAGTAGAATCTGTTCGTATTTTGCAGAAAATAGAAAATAATCAGTACCGGGCTTTGGCCGTTACGGATAATGACGATGGGCAATCGGAACTACTGGAATTAGTGCTTACCTTACCCTAGAGGGCGGTTTTGTTGCTATTCTGCTATTTCATCCCAAATAGAAATTATTCTGAAAATAAAAAAGCCAACCTACAAAACTCAACTCTTTATTTCGGTTCTCGTTTTCAAAATTAAACCTATTCTTACTACCATGGAAACCGCCGATCAAAAAGTAGTGGATATACTCCAAGAATTAACGCAGTTTATAAACGATGGCCACAAAGGGTACGAGCATGCCGCCAAAGAAACGACTAATCCGCAACTCCGGCAGCTTTACCAAACTTTAGCGGGACAGCGGGCGGAGTTTGCGCAGGAGTTAAATGAAATAATTAAAAACCACGGAGGTACGGCCGAAACCAGTACAACCACCAAAGGCAAAATTTTTAGACAATGGATAGATGCCAAAGCGGCACTTACTAACCGCGACGATAACAGCATACTAGATTCTAACCTTTTCGGCGAAGAGTGGGCCCAAAAAGCCTATAACAACGCCTTACAACAAACCAATTTACCGCAACCGATTCACCAAATGGTAGAACGGCAAAAAAAAGCTTTAGAGCAAACCTACCAAACCTTGCAAAAACTAAGAGACGCTGATTAGAAACACAAGTATTATGGCGGCAGATACTTAATTTACTTTTTTTCGGTAGAAAAATAAGTTTCCGCCTAGCTTACTCGTCTGTAGTTCTTAAAACTTATACCCAATCGTATTTAGAGGTTTCCTATTAAATGAAGTTTAAACAATAACGGTATAAACCCGGCAGGTTTTGAAAACCTGCCGGGTTTGAACGAAGGAAGTCGCTTTTTACTATTTTGTATGCTCCAATCCCTTTTATTCAACCAGTACTTTCATCTGCTTTCGACCAGAAACGCCTTGGGCACTTATAATATAATAGCCGCGTTTAAAGCCTACGACCTGAATTTCAATTTTGCCAGCCCCATTAACGTCAGCGTTTAACGTTTTGGATTGAACAATTCTGCCTAGAACATCGTGCAGAGTAATGTTAACCGTTTCCTGACTGGTATATCCGCGCACTTGCACCTGAAGAACACTTCCGGCAGTAGGATTAGGATACACCTGTAACTCTAATTGCTGTTTTTCCGGTGCTACTAAATTGCCAGTACCGGTTACTTTTCGGCTAGCCTGCGCTTGTGTGGCACTTAGCGGCTGGCTTCCGCTGGAATTAGTAACTTTAAACGTAATAGTTAAGGAAGTACCCGCCGTTCCGCTACCGCTGGCCCCAGAATACGGCGTAGCCTGTAAACTATAACTTCCTAACCGGGGTACCCAAGCCGTGTAATTGCCATTGTTTTCTCCGAACAAGGCATACGGGGCACCATTTTCTATTCTATTTTGGGATTGAGCACCGCTTAAAACCAGTTTTACACTACCCACCGTACTAGGATTAGTATTGGCCCGTATGTTTAAGTTTTTAGTAGAAAAGTTAGCCAGGTTTACAATTGCGCCGTTGGAAATGGTTTGAATGTCTTTATCTGTATCGGCATTTACTAAAGTGTAGCTAATTATACGCTGACCAGTGGTGCTGCCACCACCTACGGTTACGGTTACGCAAAAACTGGCGCTGGTAAAAGTAGTACCCGTTCCGGTTCCTCTAACTGTAATAGTAGCCGAGTAACTGCCCTTTGCTAAATTGGTAGCATCTATAATAGCTTCCATATCTACTCCGGTAGGAACCGCTAAACCGGTAGCATTTTTTGATATTTTTAGCCAACTGGCATTAGAAGATAAGCTATAGGTTTTTTGACCTTCAATGGTATAAAGCAAATTCTTGATGGTGGTTTTGGTATTAGAATTTACCGCTTTGCTCAAGCACTTGGCCACAAACCCAAACTTATAGGAAGTGTTACGGGTAAAAGAGGCCGAATATGTTTCTCTGCGCTCGTTAGAAACACTACCATTTAATGCTCCATGCGAGATTATTAGTTTAGTACCAACCACCTTCCCGGACATGCCAAAATAGTTACTCGGCAATTTAAACTGAGTAGCATTTGTCCAGGAACCAAGGCCATTGTTAGCATCTGGGTTTAACACAAATACCGTATTTTGTCCTGCATTTCCTGGTCCTTGCCCACCCACCATGTATATTTTACCATCTACCGGAAAAGTACCCATTTCTGCATGCGAACGCGGAGCGGGTAAATTAGTAAGCCGGGTCCAGGCATTGGTTACCGGATTGTATGAGTGAACGTAAACTTGTTCGGTGGCATCGCAATCGTGCCGGTATTGGCCGCCGATAGCATATATTTTACCTCCCAACACAACGGTACTAAAGTGGTTACGCGGAATAGGCATAGGGGCACTTTTGTTTTCCCATTTAGTAGAACTTGGGTTAGCTAACCACTTATCTACATCTAAGGTTAAGTGGTATTTACTTTGATCTACGCAAATAGTAGGGGCAAATCCTCCAAAAACATGAATCGTTCGGCCAATTAAGGCGGCTCCACCACCACCGAGAGGCAAAGCACTTCCCGTAGCCGGATCTTTGAGTTGCGGACCATTTAGCCACCGGTTATTCGTAATATCGTAAATAATTACCTGGCTGGTTACTGGTCCGTTAGTATCTCTTGCCCGCCCACCAATATGCCAGATTTTATCGTCAACTAACACTATTCCCTGGTGACTTACTGCTTTACCAGAAGGAAAGGAAGCTCGTAAGGTCCATTTATTTGCGGCAGGATCGTATACTTCGCTGGCTGGCTCAAAATTGGGATACTCCCCAAACCCCCCAAAAATGTAAATTTTATTCTTGTACAATACACTGGGGCACTCGGAGCGCTTGCGAAGAGCATCGGCTTTGCGGGTCCATTGAGCATAAGAAAAAGTAGCTTGAAAAAATAGTAGCCCTGTTAATAAAAGTGCAGGAGAAATCTTAAACCATTGCGGTGTTCTGCGTAAGAAATAGAGGTAAGCCTGTTCCATGATAATAATAATTAATTCTGTAATAATTAGAAATTAGTTAAGAATTGAGGTTAAGAAAGAAGGGTAGAATTTTAATTAACAGTATAATTTTCTTATAATTAGCATAGTATTTCTTGTTAAATAGCTACAAAAATCAAGAACACTGGTTTTAGTGTATCCTGATGGTGTAGTTGGGGAGAGAAGAAAGTCATTAGTACCAGCCAATTCTTATTTGCTGTACATTATAATAGGATTAAAGTAATAAAAATTTTTAATAAACAATAAATTTATTTTTATTTTTTCTGTTAAGGAACTGGACAAAATTTATTTATTACACATATTATGGAGATTATTGTAGTATTTTATTGTTATTCAATTGTTTAACTACATAAAAACCTACTAGCTTCTATCTTAATATTTTTATCTTTTTACTTATAAACTGCACCAATCGGTGGGAGTACTTACTAAATACACCAGTATAGGAGAATAAAATATATAAAATAGGTAGCTTTAGAAGCTATTAAAATTAATCAACAGTTATTAACTAGCGCATTTTCATAATATTACAAGAAAAAACCTCTGTTTTACTTTCGATTTACTATCAACTTTACGTGCTTTTGCTTTTTACGCCGTAGCTTATTAAAAACCTCAAAAATATTTTTACCTGATTTTATTCGGTAAATTAGGCTCTTTTGTAGTACTTTTCTGCTTCCGGTTATTTATACTGCTATTTACGATATGATTATTGAAGCCCGCGCTTATGCCAGAGCCGCTATTTTAGGAAATCCCTCGGATGGTTATTTTGGTAAAACAATTTCGCTGATTGTTAAAAATTTTGGTGCTCATATTTTACTTTATCAAACGCCGGAACTGGTAATTGAGCCTCAACCCCAAGACATTAATCAGTTTAAAAATATATTTCAGTTACAAGACCAGGTAAACTTAACGGGTTACCACGGCGGCGCACCCTTATTGAAAGCAGCTATTAAAAAATTTGTGGAATACTGCCAGCAGCAACAAATAAAGCTCGACAATAAAAACTTTACTATCCGGTATAATTCTTCTATTCCGCGCCAGATTGGGTTAGCAGGCAGTAGCGCCATAATTATTGCCACGTTGCGGGGCTTAATGCAGTTTTATAACGTTCATATTCCGCAGGAGATTTTACCTAATCTGGCCTTGGCCGTAGAAACGGAAGAATTAGGCATTAATGCAGGTTTACAGGACCGCGTTATTCAAACGTATGAGGGCTGCGTGTACATGAATTTTGATAAGCATATAATTGCCGAGAAAAAACACGGCTTGTACGAACCATTGGATCCCGATTTGCTGCCTAACTTATATATTGCCTATAAAACGGAACTAGGTAAAGTTTCGGGCAAAGTGCTGAACGACATTAAAACCCGTTACGATAAAGGCGACCCCCACGTAATTAATACTTTAAACCAAATTGCCAGCCTCGCTGATGCGGGCAAAACGGCTTTGCTCGAACGCGATTATACCGCCCTGCACCAACTAATGAACGAGAATTTTGATCAGCGCTGCCAGATTATGAAAATTAGCGATAGCAATATGGAGTTGGTTAATACTGCCCGAAAATGCGGTGCTTCGGCTACTTTTACGGGTTCTGGCGGCTCAGTAATTGGCATATACGAAAACGACGACATGCTAAATAAACTCGTTGCCGAAATGCGCAAGGTAAACGCCCGGGTTATAAAACCGACGGTGGTTTAAAGATTTAAAGGTTTAAAAGTTGGAAGGTTGGAAAGTTGAAAGGCTCTTTAACGTTAGGTTAAACGCATTACGCTGTACGTTTTTCTACACCATTTAACACTTCAACATTTAAAGATTCAAAGCTTGACTATCGTCTAATATTATACTAAACATTTACAAGCTGTGGTCTGCCGACCATGGACTATGGACTAAAAATAAAATGGTAAAAAAAGCAGTAATACCCGCAGCCGGTTTCGGCACCCGTTTTTTGCCGGCTACCAAGGCGCAGCCCAAAGAAATGCTTCCAATTATTGATACACCTACCATTCAGTACGTGGTGCAGGAAGCCGTGGATAGCGGCATTGAAGATATTTTAATTATTACCGGCAAAGGCAAAGGCGCTATTGCCGATCATTTTGACCGCAGCTTTGAGCTGGAACAACGCCTGGAAGAAAAAAACGAGGAAGCGCTGTACAAAGAAATGCGCCGTTTATCTGAAATGGCTAATATTTACTTTATTCGCCAAAAAGAAATTAACGGTTTAGGCGATGCTATTTATCACGCTAAAAGCCACACTGGCAACGAGCCATTTGCGGTATTACTCGGCGATACTGTAATCGATTCTATTATTCCGGTTACGCAACAGCTCATTGATATTTACCAGCAATACCAGGCTACCGTAATTGCCGTGGAAGTGGTGCCGCACGATAAAGTAAATAGGTATGGCATAGTGGGTGGCCAGAATATCAGCGACTCCATTATGGAATTAAATACTTTAATTGAAAAACCAGCCGTAGAAACAGCCCCATCCAATCTGGCCATTGCTGGACGTTATATTTTAACGCCCGAAATTTACCGTTCTCTCGAAGAAACACCCAAAGGGAAAAACAATGAAATTCAGCTAACCGATGCCATGCTGCATTTACTAAATTCCGAAAAACTGTACTCCTGCTCTATCGAAGGGAAACGTTACGACATTGGCAATAAACTCGATTTTCTAAAAACCAACGTGGAGTTTGCCTTAAAACGCAAAGAATTTGCCGCTCCCTTTTTTAAATACCTGCAAGAAATTGTTCGTACGTACGAGCCGAAGTAAGAAGTTAGACACTCGATATTAGACACTAGACTTTAGATATTCTAAACCGGCCTGAGTGTTATGGAAATTTTACTAAAATAATTATCTTGTATTTAACAGTTTAATGTCTAGCGTCTAGTATCTAGTATCTAACATCCAGTGTCTAAAAAGCAAAGCCCACGTTAAAGTGCATCCATTTGTGGCGACGGCTGCCTTTAAATTCCGGGGACATAAAATTTACGGCGCTTTCCAGGCGTAAGCCTTTAATAATACAAACTAAACCAGCTTGGCTTTCTAACACCGTACGGGAAATTTCTTTGGCTGACAAGGTATAAATATTATTTGAATTGAAAATTCCGCCTTGCATGGTAGCATTATATCCTACCAGCTTTCCTTGCGACCGCCCAAAGGCATAAAACTGAAATTTTCGTAAGTTTTCCTGGCTACGAGCCGTTTTGTTACTAATGCCTAAGTCGGAGAAATTACTATTCATCCAACCAAATCGCAGGTAAGTGCCTGCTCTCACATTGGTGTACAAAGTACCTAAACTGGCTCCTCCTTCGCCAATCAATTCCAGCGGTTGGGTATGCACGAGCCCTTTCTGATACTCCAGGTTATAATTTAAAACTATATCGGTTTTAATCTGGTATTTCCATCCTTGTGGTATCCCATGGTGCAGGTATTCGTGAATTACCCGTTGAAATTTACCCGCTCCGGTGGCTGGCCCCATTACCCCTAAATCAAGAGAACTAATAAATCTTTCGTGACTACTTTTATGAGTACTACCCGCCAGTTGACTCACGAACATATAAGAAGCATACGGACGGTCCCCAATTCGAAGGTTAGAATCGCGAATATTAGTTGGAGTAAAACTATCGTGTTTAAATGCCAGGCCATAAAATTTTTCGGCGTAGGCACTACCCGGCTGTAGTAATACTTTATTTAACAACGACTTCCGAAAACTTGGATTGTAATGCACAACGCCAATTCCTTGCGTATAATAATAATCTACCTTAAACGTGGCATCGTTATCGAAAATAAAGTAAAACAGCTTAGAAGGATTAATAGAACTAGAGTCGGCGACGGTGCTGGCCTTGGTTAACGGAGTAACCAATAAAAAGCTAAAAAGTAAAAGTATTTGTGATAACGATTTTAAAAAAATATTTCCGGTTATAAACGTAATGCGTACAGATGTTAGTAGTTGCTTCATAAAGTAAGTAAGCCAGGCAGGTAACCTTGTGGTTTATGCTTCAGCCATTGCGATACAAAAAACGTTATAAAAGATAAATAGTTAAAGTAAAAATGCGGCCCACACCAACCACAACCACCACACTTTCTGACGAGCGCTTAAAATGGGTAGAATCCCTGGCTCGTTTAATGGACAGTCAATTTAGATTACCTGGTACCCAGTTTAAATTTGGCTTAGACCCTATTTTAGGTTTTATACCTTTAGCGGGCACCCTTTCTACATACGCGGTTTCGGGAGCTTTGGTCTTTACCATGGCTCGACACGGTGTTAGCCGGAAAGTAGTTGTTTTAATGCTGATTAACATTTTTCTGGACGCCTTAATCGGCAGTATTCCGTTAATCGGGAACATCTTTGATTTTGTGTACAAAGCCAATGATAGGAACGTGCGCTTGCTGCGCCGCCATTATCAGGAAGGTAAACACGCGGGCAGTGGCACCGGTATTCTCATTCTGATTGGGTTAACCTTATTGATTTTGCTGGGATTAATTTTTTATGGCGTTTGGATGTTAAGCGCGTATTTATGGCAACACCTGCAACTTATTTTTAGCAGCTATTAAACCAGCTACAACAGAACTTATATCTGGCAGCATACAATTTCTAACTCAAAGTTAATGTATTTAGCCACGCAAAAGTTGGCAGCAAGGGCACTAACAGCAGGCTTTAGGCAATTATAAACGGCCTGCTACTACGCCACAGTTTGTGTCTTCACAAACCGGATTAAACTATGCCAATAAACAAAAACCTCTTGCTTTTAGTAAGCAAGAGGTTTTACATGGATATACGTATTATGATTTAATTATTTACTATTCCGGGATTTCTGGTTTAGCCTGAACCCAGTTAATTTTTTGATACTCTGTTTGGATAGTTATATCTAATTGCTCCTTGTTATTACTAAAAGAAACAAGCTCCTTATCAAAATGCCAGGTGCCTAAATAATGAACGGAACTATCCGTAACTCTAAAGGAGTATTGCTCTAAATTGTTTACCTGAATTTCTCCTTTTTTAAGCTTATCCGCAACTTTTGATGATTCTATGCCTTTGAAGATATATTCGGTAAACATTTTTCCACCATACCATTTGCTTTCCGTCCACCAGTAATTCAGGATTTTGTAACTACCTGGCTTAATGTAAAAACAAAAAGCATTTTCTTTCGCTGACTTAAATATTGGTTTAACCCGGAAGCTAAAAATTTCTTTAGTTTCTACGTTCATTATCCGAATATCCTGCGCAAACCCGCCGCTGCTAAAGCCTAGTCTTTGCACAAAACTCCCGTAAATAATTGCTTGGTTTTCCGGATTAGCATCTTGTTTCGAAACAGCTTCCAAAGATTTTATATTCTGTCCCTTCGTTACAAAAAAGATACAAACTAAAACAACAAGTAAAAAGTAAGATTTCAATTTCATTGGTTTTATAAATCAGAGCTAACCAAAATATTAATCCAACAAATTCTTTTTCAGCTTTTGTGCTTGCAAACGAGCCACGCCTTTTAGGATGTCATTAGTATTAGTAATTTCGGTAGCTTGCCAGTAGTCGCCTTTGTCCTGCATTTTCACTTCCAACACCAAAGTAGTATCGTAACGAGGTTGAGTAAATTCTAAGCCTACCAATGCTGTTTCGCCTTCTTCGCGGGTATATTTTACTCCTTTAAACTGACTGTCTTCGCTTACTACTTTGTTCCACAAACCATTAAAAGAAATATCTACTTTTTTATCCCGGCTTGGATCTTTAGCAAAAGAACCTGTTTCTACGTATTTCTGCACTTCTTTACGGGCCACTCCCGCTAATTGCGGTTTCATAAATTGCAAAGCTTGCTTTAACACCATACTTCCTGGATTTAACATACCGATCCAGCCTTTCTGCTTCGACATGTCGTTTACCAGATTACCGGTAATACTTTCAACATTCACGTATTTTTCGAAAGCAGGCATGTCATGGTCTTGCAGAGCTTCGTGGGCCTGCAATAAAGAATACTTAGGGCTAGATACTAGATTCTGATAATAGAAATAACCACTTACAGCAGCAATCAGCACTAGGAATAGTAAAAATTTCTTCATAAAATTTAATGAACGCTATTTTAATAATTTTCTCAGGCAAAGGTAAAACGCCTTTACAAATACCTGTTTACTAAAAAGGTAAAAAGCATTACATCACTAACATAAGCTTTTAAAAACACAGCAAGTTTCTTAAAATAGGTCAATTTAGTTTTTGCCCTATTTAAGGTAGGTAGTTAATAAGAAGCATGTGCTTGGGTAGAGGAATACTTTAAAAAAGAGTTCAAGTACTTTTTATTCAGCAGAAGTTTTATTCTGGTTGATTAAGAGTGTAAAAGACAGGATATGATAGTATTGTAAAAGCATTATTCGCCATAGGTAAGTCAATCAAAAATCAGCTTTAATAAAACGTCCAAATCAAAGTAGGCGAAGAAGTACGAAAAATTTCGTATAATTTATTTGGAAGTACGAATTATTTCGTATATGTTTGAATCAAAGTAGTTCTTCACTCTTTAACATTGTTATTTATGGCTGATAATCAACCTGTAAAACCCACCGAAACCGAGTTGGAAATCCTGCAAATATTATGGGAACACGGACCTAACACGGTACGCTTTGTAAACGAGAAACAAAACGAATCCAAAGAAGTCGGTTACACAACCACGCTCAAAATCATGCAAATTATGGCCGAGAAAAACTTTATCGCCGCCGATAAAAGTAGCCGCTCCCATGTATACCAGGTTTTGCTCCCCGAAGAAGATACCCAAAAACAACTACTCGATAAGTTTCTGGACACAGCTTTCCGGGGCTCGGCGAGTAAGTTAGTGTTACAAGCTCTGGGCAATCATCGCACATCCGAAGATGAGTTAAATCAAATCCGCCATTTATTAGATAAACTGGAAGGGGGTCAAAAATGAATTACTTACCCGCATTTATCACTCCCCGATTGGTAGAAGCCCTAGGCTGGACCATTCTGCACTCACTCTGGCAAGGTGCTTTAATTGCCGTAACTTTATCGGTACTCATGATCTTGCTGCATCGCCACTCGGCCCGGGTTCGTTACGCCGTAGCAATCACCGCATTATTCTCCACGTTGGCTATAGCCGGTATTACATTTATTCGTACTTATCAGCAGGTACAACAACCCGTTACAGTTACTATTCCCACCCAAAAAGTTACGCAGCCACTGGTAAATAACCCGGCCGACAAAACAACATCGGCTATAACCAATTCAAATCCTGGTAGTGCAAAATCGGTGCTGCGGGGGGCTATTTTAGTAAATTTTAAGTATTATTTCAGTAAGCATTTACCGGTAGTAGTACTTATCTGGCTGCTGGGTATGCTAACCATGCTACTGAAATTTTTAGGTGGTTTGGCTTACGTGCAACGGTTAAAACATTACAAAACGTATGCTTTAGGAACCACCTGGAATACCCGGTTAGCAAATATGGCGCAAAGCCTGCGCGTAAATCAGCCCGTACAATTATTTGAATCGGCTTTAGTAAAAACACCGTTGGTAATTGGCTATTTAAAGCCTATTATATTATTACCTTTTGGTACCATTGCCAGTCTAAGCCCCGACCAGGTAGAAGCTATTCTGGCCCACGAACTAGCTCATATTTACCGGAAAGATTACCTGCTAAACATGCTGCAGACTTTAATCGAAATTTTGTTTTTCTTTAATCCGGCAATTTGGTGGATGAGCGATTACGTGCGGGTAGAACGCGAAAACTGCTGCGACGATCAGGCCATTGCTTTATGTGGTAATCCGCTTGTTTACGCCCGGGCTTTGGCTAACCTCGAAACCATTGCCGTAAAAGCTCCGCGTTTAACTTTAGCTTTTGCCGGTAAAGATGGCTCTCTGCTTGGCCGCATTAAACGGCTGGTGCAGCAACCTAGTCGCCGGCCTACTTTTTCGGAAGGTTTTCTGGCGGCTTGCGTTCTTATTGTTGGCTTAACGCTTATTTCGGTTAGTGCCGTAGCTGGTTTTAATGTAGCGGTTAAAACAGTAAAAAAAGTAAACGTACCCATTCTAACAAAAGTAAGTGCCCCCGAAAAAGTACTTGCTACCCAACCCGAGGAAGCAGCCGGTAATTTAAAAGCTACCATTCTCAGCCTTACTGATTCTGTAAGTGGTAAAAAGAGTGATCTGGTAATTATAAAAAATAAAAAAGGCGATATTACCGAGCTCTACGTAGACGGCCAAAAGATACCAAAAGCCAACATTGCCGATTTCCGGAAAGAAATTGATGCTGCCTTAGAAGCTACCAAGCAAGCGCCGGTTTTAAAACCCGCCGCCGTACCGCAGCAATTAGCCAAAACCAAGAAGGCATTAGAAAGATTAGAATTAGATCGCAACCAGCTTTCTTTCTCTTATAGCGGCGATTTCGATCACTTTTCTGATGTACCCGTTCCCCCGGTGCCCCCAGCATCACCTGTATATGCGGTTTTTCCTCCTATTCCACCTGTTCCACCTGTTCCGCCTTTTCCCGCTAAGGTAAAAAATCCATTAGAATACTTACGTTCCGATGAGGTAACAGATAAAACCCTGGTGGTAATTGATGGCAAAAAAACACACAAAGCCAAAGGCCAAAATTCGCTTCCGGGACTTACCGATGATAATATCCGGGGAATTAACATTTTAAAAGGAGAAGATGCTACCCGCAAATACGGCGACGAAGGCAAAGATGGAGTAGTGGAAGTATATACCGGAAAAGGAAAAGGCCACTTTTTCTATTATAATTCTGATGCAGATAGCACAACCCTACGGCAACACGCGGCTAATGTCGGTCGTGCCGAAGAAGAAAGACTGCATCATTTAGCCCGCATGCGTCAACACCTGGAACTACAAACTAAAGAAAACGAAAAGCGCATGCAAGAACAGGAAGTCCGCATGAAAGAGCTCGCTATCCGCATGAAGGCAGATGAAGGCAGACGGTTAAAAGAACATGAAGCCCGAATGAAAGAACACGAAATTCGGATGAAAGAGCATAAAGAGCGGGAAAAAGAACACAGAGCTAGGGCTGCGCAATTCGAAAAAATAAAGAAAGAGTTAATAAAAGATAAATTGATTGATGAGAATAGTAAAAATCTTTCGATTAACATCAATCAGGATGGCTTTACTCTGAACGGCGTAAAACAACCCGCTGCCGTTTTCGAAAAATATAAAAAACTCTTCTTCCCGGACCGGAAAGATTGGTCAGGTTCTTTTAACCAGTCTATCAACATCAACGAAGATTAAAGATAGCTTTATTAATAGTTAATGTTTGCCCAAAAGGAGAAACCCAACGTTTCTCCTTTTGAGTTTTAATATGTTGGTGCAAGCGTTGCCGTACTTTGCAGAGAGGAGCTATCTTTATATCTTACTTTAAAGAAGAACCAACGCCCTGGTTTTACAAAAATGTATTGCTGTTAATGTTCCTCTTTATACTGGTTTTTGACTTAACCTAAAATTTGCCTGCTTGCGCAAAAAAAGACATTTTACCCAGCATCTAATCTCCTCTAATTACTTTTATTACTTTTTAATTCTACTCTTTAAGGGTACTATCTTATATAATCCGCTATTAAATCTTGATTTTCCCGAATCTATTGCGGTGCTGCTTAGTATAATTTACTTATTTTTGACGCTTTATTATTTTTACTGTCAATCTATCGTACGTACAATATTTTAAGGCACAGGTATTTTAACTTTATAAAGCTGGCTTTACTTATGCTCGCCATTAGGGCAGGCATATTAAGTATTTTACTTTAATTTAACCTACTTATTGCTCATGCCGGTCTCTGTTTCCGAAAAATCAAAATCCTTCATAAATATTAATTGGCAAGCTTATTTCTGGATTTACGTGGTCATGGCTTGGCTACTACCGCTGGCTGGTTTCGGCCAGGAAACCTGCTTGCTAACACCGGTTACTTTAGAAGAACGCTCCCGCGAAGCCAGTTTAATTGTAGAAGCCGAAGTAATAGGCCAGCAGGCGTATTGGGATGCGGCGCACCGAAATATATACACCCGCCATACGTTACAACTTTATAAATTAATAAAAGGGAGTGCTCCCGAAACTCTGGCCATTGTTACCGAGGGGGGTAAACTAGGTGATTCGTACCACGTTTTTTCCGGTACTTTACAGTTAAAAACCAATGATCAGGGTATTTTCTTCCTGAACCCGGCTCCATCTAAAGTATTACCAGCTAGCCAAAATCAAGCTTTATACACGGTTTACAGTAGTTCACAAGGTTTTATCCGGTACAATGTACTTACTCAGCAAGCCACGGAGCCTTTTAAAACTTATTCTACTATCATGCAGGAGTTGTACCCGGCTCTGCGGCAAGTAACCCAACCTAATTTTAAAAGTATTCGCCCGAATCCTTCCGTAAAAATGCCTGGTCTCAACCGATCTAGCAATACGCAGGCACCCTCAGGCGCTTTGCGTACCCAGGCTGCACCGGCTATCAGCAGTTTTACCCCGGATACCCTTACGGCTGGTACTGGTAGTTTGCTTACAATTCGGGGATCAAATTTTGGTAGTACCCGCGGTGCTGGTTCGGTGCAGTTCCGGAATGCTGATGATGGTGGCGGCAGCTTTATTGATATTCTGGCGGCCGATTACATCTTCTGGACCGATACGGAAATCCAGGTGCGGGTACCGGGCAAGAATGGAAGCAATAATACTCCGGGTAGCGGCGATATTCAAATTACTAATAATGAAGGACTTACTGTTAACAGCACTCAGCGCCTGGTAATTGAATATTCTATATCGCAGGTAGTGCATGAGGATGCCTTGTTTTCGCCTCGTTTAGTAAATAGCAATGGTTTAGGCGGTTATACTTTTCAGTTTGCTCCTGATTTTGCCCAGAATGAACCTGCTAAAAGCGCCTTTACCCGGGCTTTAAATACCTGGTCGTGCCATACGGGCATTAACTGGAACACCGGAACAGTGGCTTCTCAAACCGTTGCTGCCGATGATGATATTAATTTAGTTTGTTTCGATGAGGATGATGAGCTGCCCCGCGGAGTACTGGCCCGCTGTATTAGTAGGTACTCCGGCTGCGGTGATGAAACGGCTGACCAATGGCGGGTGGCCGAAATGGATGTAGTTTTTAATCAATCAACCCGCTGGAATTACAGTCTTGCTTCGCCGCAATCCTTGCAGGTAGATTTTGAAACAGTTACGCTGCACGAAATGGGCCATGGTCATCAGTTAAACCACGTTATCAAACCTGGCACGGTTATGCACTACGCCGTAAACCGCGGCCAGGAAAACCGCATTCTGGATGCCCGTACCGATATTGCCGGGGGTCAGTTTACAATGGCTCAAAACGTAATTTCTAACCAATGTGGTCCGGGCCGCATGATTCCGCAACCAGTTACTAATTGTTCGCCTGCAACGGAGTCGCTTACCTTTGCTGCCGAAGTAATTTCCGAAACAGAAGTACGTACCACCTGGACTCTCAATAATAATTCGGCTGCTTATTTTGTGGTGGAGCGCAGCAAAGATGCCGCTACCTGGCACGAACTAAGCACCATTAACGTTTCAGGCACTTCTACTCCTTACTCGTACTCCGATCTTAAACCTTTGCCCGGCGTAAGTTATTATCGGTTAAAAGTGGTTAGTGCCAACCAAATATTTGCTTATTCGCCCATTGCCCGTATTAGCCGGGAAGTACAAGCGGGTGTAGCCATTGCTCCCAATCCAGTAGAGGGCAATACCTTGTGGCTCCAATACGTAACCCAGGAAAGTGGTCAGCTACAAATTTACGTGTACGATGTAGTAGGCAGGTTGCACCGAATCTATAACCGAGCCTATCAGGCAAACAGCGATTTAATTGATTTAGATGTTTCAGGCTTGCAGCCAGGGCTTTACGTGCTGGTTTACGCCGATGGCCGCCAAACCCGCCAGGAGAAGTTTCTGAAGTTGTAATTTAAAAATAATTTTACTTTTTTCGTAAACGAACCAAATAACCACCACCCGGTGCCATGTTAATAGGAAGCGAACTAGTATTAGAAACGGTTTGAGTACGTAAAATATAATCAGAAGCGTAACGGTCGGCATTTACTCCATCTTCGCAAATAGTAGCTTCGTAGGTGCCAGCAGGTAAAAAATCCAGATTTACAGTAAATTGCCGGTTGGTCCAGTCGGTCATGCCGCCGATGTACCAATCAGCGCCTTTTTTACGTGCCGTTATTATAAAATCGCCTACTTTGCCTTCCAGTACTCTGGTAGTATCCCAAACCGTAGGAATACTGCCCAGTAGTTCCATAAAAGCAGGCTCCAAGAGCCCTTGCGAAGGATTACCGGAGAAGAATTGCATAGGACTATCGTATACCACAAACATGGCTAACTGATGGCAACGCGTTCCCTGCGACATAACTTTTTCATTTATTGGCCGGAAGGTTTTAGCGGTAGCGTTATCCAGTAAACCGGGTTCATAATCCATCGGGCCGGCCGTCATCCGGATAAAAGGCAATTGCACGTTATGTTCCGGAGTAGGTTTGTGGCTCCAACCATTAAATTCGGAACCTAATACTCCTTCGCGGGTAAGCGCGTGGGGCCAGGTACGGGTAAAACCAGCCGGCTTAAATGCTCCGTGAAACATGAGCATAATTTTATGATTCGCACAAGCGGCAGCAATTTTATGATAGAAATCAACTGCTTTCTGATCGTCGCGGTCAATAAAATCAGTCATAATAAAATCTACCCCCCATTTATTAAATTGGTATAAGGCAGGTTCCAGATGTTTTTCTAACGTTAGAGCAAGCGTCCACATACATATTTTAATGCCTTGGGCGCGGGCATATGCGGTCAGCTCGTTCATGTTCAGGTTCGGATTAATTTTAAACAAATCCTGGTTATCGCTCCAACCCGCATCCATCATAATCCGATCAAAACCAAATCGTTTAGCAAAATCAATATAGTATTTGTAGGTAGCCGTATTTATTCCTGACTTAAATGGTATATTAAATAAATTAATCCCGATTATCCATTCGTCGGTTCCTTTACCCGGTTGAATCCAGGAAACATCTTTTACCCGCGAAGGCGAAGCCAATCGATAAACCAAATCGTTCACGGGTAAATCTTTGTCTTCGGGTGCAATTAATAACACCCGCCACGGGAAAAAACGACTGCCAATTGATTGGGCAATAAAGTTGTGCCGCTTGGTAACAATGGCTTGCGGAAATTCGCCGGCAGTAATTTTTTCTTCTTGCGGGTAAGGCGCGAAATCGGCGGTTAATTTATTTTTACCGGTACCCCGCAGAAACATGCCAGGATATGTCTCTAAATCTGACTCGGTAATGCTGATTTTTGGGCCTTGTTCCGGGGCAACTAAAGTAGGCGTAAAAATCAGGTGTTCGGTAGTAATACTATCCAGGGGTTTAGCCTGATAAAGCTCCTCAAAACTGGTATGGTAGATATCCGCATCGTCTCGTTTCTTTACCGGCGAAAAGTATACTTCTTCCAACTCCGGGAAATTGAATTCGGCCAGTTCACTCTCAATCTGGATACTTTTTTTAAAATGGGTTTGCCACCGCCAGGCTACTCCATCGTTATAAACGCGCACTATTAAGCTAAATGGTTGCTGAAACCGGACGGTGAGTTCGCGGTAAACATCCGGAATAATTTTTCGCTTTTCCGGTACCGGTGGCTCAATGGTTGATTGCTGCGTGCGTACCGAAGTTTTCTTGACAGTTAGCTTATGGGTTCGGGGAGATAAGTTGGCTACATTTAATTTAATAGCCGAAGGCAACAACAGCGCTTTATCTTTATAATAAACAGCATAATACAGCTTATCTTTATTCTCAACGACTACTCGGGTGGCTCCATCCGGCGAAACAACACTTACGGAATCTGCCGCCCAAAGGCGCACCGGCAAAAACAGTAACAATAAACAAAGCGCTACTCTCATGCAGTAATTTTTAAAGATCAATTGCTTAAAGTAGTAAGATAAATTTAAAGCTAAAACCTCCCTTATTAGAAATTATTTACTAAACGTAGCTGATTTTATTCTGACCCTGAATAACTGAATGACAATTACTCTTTTCCGAAAAACTAAAGAGGATTCTTTGCCTTTAAATTGCTATTCTTTTTTACTAAATCGATTGTTCCTGTTTCTCCCCGCTAAGAGATTAATAACTATAATTTCATTTTTGAAAGATAAAATAAGAAACAACTTAGGCTGGTAGCTTCTTTTCATTCGTCGGCTTGATTCACTAATTCAGCGAGTTAAGTAAGCAGTTAACCTAAATTAATCCAGTTAAATATAAAATAAGTTGAATATATATTGACTTTAATAAATATATTCATCTATTTTACACTATATTTATTATTACAAATATTATATAAGTGCTGATAGCAGTATCATGGATAATATAATGTTTAGGATTTAAACCATAAAAATTAAAGATTTAAATAACTCTATTATGACCAGAACAATTACTCTTACCAAAAAGCAATACTTAATTTACTTGTTTTGGTCCTTGTTTTCTAAATAAAGAATTACCCGATTATTCTGTAACAAGCGCTACCAGCAAACACCAACCAACTTACCAATGAAGAAATTTTTTACTACCGCCTTATTGATTGTATCCTTCACGATTGCCCAAGCCTCTGCGTTTACTTTTGTAAAAAAAGATAGAGGGAATGAAGAACGCTTAAAAACTCAGGCAATTGATCAAACCCGCCAGTTAGCGGTTAAAATCGGGTTAAATGAAGCCGATTATATTCGGGTTAAAAACATTACTTTTCAGAAACTAGTAGCTACTCAGGAAGTAGAAGAAATGTACGCGAATAATCCGGAAATAAAGGCCAAAAAATTATTGCTGATTGAAGACCAATTCAATCAGCAATTAGCAGGAGCCATTTCGGCCAAACAGCATAAAATGTATTTGTCTTTAGCTTCGGTGAACTAATACTACTTTGTTTCAGGTATCTTAAAATTCTTACTTTAAAGCTTTTCAAACTTCCGTTTAGCAGTACTAATGCGACTTTGCTAGTAGCTAGTATGCTTTGCTGTTGGTAGGCCTGATTTAATTCTCTCGCACTTGTTCTTCCTTTCTTCGACTTTGTCCATGGAACCATGACAACTTGCCAAGACCAGAACGCTAGCGAGTGCTCCATAACCAACCTGGTGTCAGTTATTTGTGACTATCTAATTTTAACAAGTAACGGAGATTGAATTAGTAAATTATTTTTTCTTATTGCCATTTGATTTGACTTAAATAGCCATAAAAAAATTAAATAATCCGCGAAGAAGCCATAGGAGAGAATGCCTTCTTCGCGGATTATTACTCTTTTCTTTATTGTTTAATTATTTAGTTTATACCATTCCGGCGTTTTAAGCAAAGGCCGGCGACCTTCGTTTTTAGGTGCGTAATTTTTAGCTAAATAGTCTAATATAACCGGTTCGTCTTTACCTAAATCCCACAGACCTTGGGTTTGTTGCATCCACCGGATAGTAGCGAGCCATCCTTCGCGAGTAGCCCGCTTTTCGGTAATCAGCTTGGGCGAATGACACCGAACACAAGTAGTACTTATTATTGCAAAGCCGGGAGCTAAAACTAAACCGGTTTTAGTGTCCAGGCTATCTTTTACTGTTTCCGTACGACTTATAGAACCGTTAAGGGGCATTAATTCTTGCTCCCTGGAATGGCTGGTTGTAACACTAGATAAAGTTATAAGTAAAGCTGCTGCCCAAAATAGAGCTAGTTTCGGTTTAAGCCTTTGATAATTTATTTCTTTCATATTTATTCCTTCTCTTTCCTATCCTGTTTTACTGCCTGCATCTAAATGCTTAAATAATTTGAACAGCAATACGATGGCAGGCATTATTTAAATAGCCACCCGGGTTCCAGGCGGGTACCAACATGGGCTGCATTTTATCTTTACTATCGGTAGCACGAGCCCAAACTTCGTAGTACCCTTTATCCGGAAAATCTATTTGAGCAGTCCAATGTTGCCAACAATTGCGGTTACGCGGTTCTTTTAAACTACATTTTTGCCAGGTAGCCCCAAAATCAATAGAAACATGCATTTCCTTCACTTGCAAATCACCTACCCAAGCATGACCGCGCACTTCTAAAGGTTTTCCGGCAATTACTTGCGCTCCGGTTTTAGGGTAAGTAATTAACGATTTTACCGGCATGGCTTCAATTATCCGGAAATGCTCGTTATCCTCCGGTATTTTAGCGCCGGGCGCAATCGGGTGAATAGGTAAGCGGTAATCATGGCCATTCATTTTAGCGCCGTCGTGTACTTTATTGCGGATAGAAATACGGGTTAACCATTTACCGCTGGTAGAAGCCGGCCAGCCGCCAAATAGTACCCGCAACGGATAGCCGTGCACGACCGGAATATCTTTTCCGTTCATAGCCCAGGCAATTAAAGCTTCGTCTTCTAAGGCTTTACGCATGGGTACTCCCCGCGAAATAGGCACTTCACCGGGCTTACCGCTCAGGTGGGTATCCTTTCCGTAATAACCAATATACACGGCATCGTCTTTTATACCAGCCGCTTCTAAAACATCGCGCAAGCGTACTCCTGTCCACTCGCAGCAACCCACGCCTCCGGTAGTCCATTGATTTCCTCTGCCGGCTGGGCTAAACTCCGAACGACCATTGCCCGCGCATTCGTGCACCAGTTGGTAAGTATAATGCTTGAATTTCTTTTTCAGGTCTTCCAGGGTAAATACAGTTTTCTTTTTCACCGATTCCCCGTCTATGGTTAGAGTCCAGGATTTTACGTCGATATTAGTGGGCTCCAAACCGTTATTCCGAATAAATAATTTATCCGCCGGCGTAATAGCATCGTCGAGTAGGTGCGGCGGCGTTTCAGCATTTAAAGGCTTATCGCTTAATAGTATTAAATCCGGATGTTTGCCAGCGGGTAAGGGCGATTTATCAGGCAAAAATTCCGGAGAGACCTTTCTTTCAGTCGCTAGCGCCTTCTGCTTTCCTAACATTCCCCAACCCAGGGATAATGCCGCTACCTGCGCCGATTTAAAAATAAACTTTCGCCGGTTAAGACTTTGGCTTAGCTTTAACTGCTCTATCTGGCTTTGATTATTTTCTTCAGTATTCATAATTAGAATAAAAATATTATTGCTGTAAAACAAGGAAAATTAACTATTCCCGTTTAGTAAACGGAATTACTTTTCCTTTGGTAGTAAACCGGCAATTTATATAGATCTACCCTATCTTTTTCTAAAATTCACCATCGTTTCTGACTACTAAATCATTATTTTTTTTACGAAGACAAATCTATCCAGGCTTAAATATTTGAAATTACTTGAGTTAATCACTATTTTTAAACTTTACTCACTTTATGCTATGCGTAAATAAATACACTTTTGTGTAAATTTGTTTCCCATCCAATCCCGAAGAACTATCAGCTACAATACTAATTTATTTATCTTCAGCCCACTTTTAAATTTTTAATTATTCCAACGCTTTTATGAAAAGAAAATTTATTACCTGTCTGTTGCTTTGCACAGCTTTTTTGGCGCAGGCGCAAAGCAATAAGATTAACTTTACTGAATATACCTTAGATAATGGTTTGCACGTAATTCTGCAACCCGATAAATCAACCCCTATTGTGGCTGTATCGGTAATGTACCACGTAGGTTCTAAAAACGAACAATCGAACCGTACCGGGTTTGCCCATTTTTTTGAACACTTAATGTTTGAGGGTTCCGAAAATATTAAACGCGGAGAGTATGCCAACTTAGTACAAACCGCAGGAGGATCTTTTAACGCGAATACCACCCAGGACCGCACGTATTACTACGAAGTATTACCTTCTAATCAGTTGGCTCTGGGCTTATGGTTGGAATCGGAGCGGATGCGGAGCGCCAAAATTGACGAGGCTGGCGTGGAAACCCAGCGTAACGTAATTAAAGAAGAAAAAAAAGAACGCATTGATAACCAGCCTTACGGCACCATTCTGGAGAAAACCTTTGCCAATGCGTTTTCGGAACATCCGTATCGTTGGGTTCCTATTGGCTCCGCCCAATACATTGATCAGGCCTCGCTGAGTGAGTTCATTGATTTTTACAAAACTTTTTACGTGCCCAATAATGCTACCCTAAGTATTGCCGGCGATATAGATATTAACCAGGCCAAAGAGTTAATTCAAAAATACTTCTCCCCCATCCCCAAAGGCACAAAAGAAATTCCGCGGTTAACTGTAAAAGAACAACCTAAAACCCAGGAAGTACGCGAGATTGTATTTGATAATGTTCAGTTGCCAGCCGTAGTACAAGCCTACCATATTCCGGAACAAACCAACCCGGATTACTACGCTATTACCATGCTCACCAACTTGCTTACTGGTGGCGAAAGCTCCCGCCTGAATAAAGCATTAGTTGACCAACAGCAAAAAGCCGTGTACGTGGGTGCGTTTCCGATGCAGCTCGAAGACCCAGGTTTATTTCTGGCATTTGCCGTAGCTAACGCTGGGGTAAACATTGATGAAGTAGAAAGAAGCATGGATGCCGAAATAGAACGTGTAAAGAAAGAACAAATTAGCGAAGAGGAGTTTCAGAAGCTGCGTAACCAAATAGAAAACACTTTTGTGCAGAAAAACTTTACGGCCGCCGGCCGGGCGGAGCAATTAGCCAATTACTACCTGTTCTACAAGGATACCAATTTGATTAATACCGAGCTGCAAAACTTTTTAAAAGTAACCAAAGAAGATCTGGCTCGTGTAGCGAACCAATATTTTACCCGCGAGAATCGGGTGGTATTGCACTATTTACCAAAATCAAATAATTAATTTTTAGCAAAAGTATTTGGCTCTTCTTAGCCTTCTTGTTCTTCTGCCAGGAGAGCCTTCTCATTACTCAATTAAATAAAAATGAAACGCATATTTTTCGGTTTACTTCTTTCTGTATTTTTTTCATCGGCGTTACAAGCGCAAAATCAAACCCCGCCTCCTCCCGGTCCGGCTCCCAGCATCCAAATAGGGCAAGCCGAATCGTTTCAACTTAAAAATGGTTTAAAAGTTTTTGTAGTCGAAAATCATAAACTACCGGTCGTTTCTCTATCGCTGGTGTTAGATAATGATCCTATTGTACAAGGCGATAAAAACGGCTACGTAGATATTGCCGGCACTATGCTGCGTACCGGTACCAAAACCCGCAGCAAAGAAAAACTCGATGAAGAAATTGACTACATTGGAGCTAGTTTAGCTCCTTCGGCCAACGGTTTGGCGGCTTCATCTTTAAAGAAACACTTGAATAAATTAATGGAATTGGCCTCGGATGTAGTGCTCAACCCTAACTTTAAACAAGAAGAACTGGATAAAATTAAAAAACAGACCTTATCTGGTTTAGCAGATTCTAAAGCAAACCCTAATATAATCCAAGGTTTGGTGCGTAGCTCTTTGCTGTATGGCAAAGATCATCCGTTTGGTGAGGTTCCTTCCGAGCAATCGATTAATAATATTACTTTAGCCGATGTTCAGGGATATTATAATACTTACTACAAACCCAATGTAGGTTATTTAGCCATTGTGGGCGACATTTCGGTGAAAGAAGCTAAATCTTTGGTAAAGAAATATTTTGGTTCCTGGAAAAAAGGCGAAATTAAACGCAGCACTTTACCTACTCCAACTCCGGCTGCGGGAACGCGCGTGGCCATTGTCGATAGACCAGCAGCCGTGCAAAGCGTTATTTCGGTAGCGAATACAGCTAATTTAAAACCAGGCTCGGAAGATGCAGTTACCAGCCGCGTTCTAAATAATCTATTGGGCGGTAGTTTCTCGCGTTTAACTCAGAACCTGCGCGAAAAACACGGCTATACGTACGGTGCTTATTCCGATTTATCCCCTAGTAAATACATTGGCGAATTTTCGGCGAGTACCAACGTGCGCAATGCCGTAACCGATAGTGCCGTACAGGAGATTTTGTTTGAATTGAACCGTTTGCGTACCGAAAAGGCCAGTGCCGAGGAAGTACAAAAAACCAAGAATATTGTAACCGGTGAATTTGCCCGCTCTCTGGAAGTCCCTAATACGGTAGCTTTATTTGCGATTAATACGGCCCGTTACAATTTGCCTAAAGATTATTACCGCGATTACCTCAAAAAGGTAGCAGCCGTAACTCCCGAAGCCATTCAGCAGGTAGCTCAAAAATATATTACCCCCGACCAGACAGTTATTTTGGTAGTTGGTAACGCCGACCAGATAGAAGACCGCATTAAACGCTTTGACAAAGATGGAACCCTAGAATATTATTCACCTTTGGGCGAAAAGGCCGAGCGTACTACTCTGGCATTGCCCGCTGGAGCTACCGCAGATAAAGTGTTAGATGCCTACGTGCAAGCCTTAGGCGGTCGCGCCAATCTGGATAAAGTAAAAGACATGACTATTAAAAGCACCATTACTTCTACGGGGGCAAATTTAACTTATACACAATACTTTAAAGGTCCGGATAAAATGGTGCAAATTATTAAAGTAGGGGATCTGGAAATTCAGAGAACCATTATTAATGGTAACAAAGGCAAAGTTATAAGTCAGAACAGTACGAAAGTAATGAGCCCGGAAGAAGTACAGGAGCAAAAAATACAATACGGCCTGAACAACTTTTTGCGGTATAATGCTTTAGGTGTAAAGAAAAACTTATCTACTTTGGAGCGAATCAATGGTCGTCGGGCCTATCGCTTAGAATTATCATTACCGAGCGGTCAGCACCTTCTTCAGTATTATGATTTAGAAACTGGTTTAAAGATGCGCGAAATTGTGGTTACCGCTACCGATTTAGGCAACGCCACCCAGGTAACCGAAGTAACCGATTACCGCGATGTAAATGGCATAAAATTCCCGTACTTAACCCAATTGCACGCCGGCAACCAACTTATCAGTACCACGGTGCAAAGCGTAGAAGTTAACAAGAACCTGAAAGACGATTTATTTAAACTGTAGTTTTTTAGTTTTCTTGAAGAACAAAAAAAGGAGTCGATGTAAAATTGACTCCTTTTTTTGTTTATCTAATGCAGCAGATTTAATACCAACCAATACTCACACTTTTAAAATCTGATTGCTTTTTATTCAGTCAAAAAGAGAGCCCTGTACTGGTTGCGGAATGGGTTTAGCGCCTTCGGCTGGTACGCCGCTCGCCGCAGCCAATTTCTCCAACATATACCGGATTAATTTAGGCGAATGAATAATTTCTTCGTAGTGCACAAAAAAGTACAGAGTTTGCAAGCCTTGTTCCATCCAGGTAGTTAATTGTTCTATCCAGGTATCGGCGCGGGCATAATCAGTAGCAGTATGCAAATACCCATTAAAACGAATAAAAGCCGTAGCGGTAGTCAGGCGTTGGTGCAGCACATTGCGGCGCCCAGCCACATCCGTAATAACTGTACTTACTTCGCAAGCTTCTAATAAAGCGCCTAATTCCGCAAACGCCACCTGGTCGGTAAACCACGCCGGATGGCGTAACTCCACCGCCAATGGAACTTCCCGCGGCAAACCAGTTAAAAACTTATCTAATACCTCAAATTGATTTGGTCCAAAATTAGGTGGCAGTTGCAAAAACGATACTCCCAGATTTTCTTTAAAGTTCAGTAAAGCGGTACAAAAAGCTTCTGTGGCACTTTCTACGCCTTGTAGTTCCTGCTCGTGGCTAATTTGTTTGGGCCATTTGGGACAAAACTTAAACTCCGGGGTAACAGCATTGCACCACTTAGCTACGGTAGCTTCGTCGGGTATACGGTAATGAGTAGTGTTTAATTCAATCGTATTAAATTGTTGGCTGTAGTAAGGCAGAAAATCTTTGGCCGATAATCCGGCCGGATAGTAGGTTCCCAACCAAGATTTATTCGCCCAGGTAGGACAGCCTAAATAAATTTTCGGTTTTAGGTAAGTAGCATGGGTTAGTTGCGCCAATAAGGTTGGAGTAGCCGGAGAAGCAGGTGGTAATTCGAAATTTACTATTTCAGGGTGCGATACTTTACCAAAATCCATAGATTTATAACTGAAAGCGGCCGATAAAATCTGGCGTTATCACCAGACAAATTCTTCATTTATAAAATAAATTTACTTTTTTTACAAGAATACTAATAGTACGTTTAAGATTACTTCTTAGGCGCTATTTACCTTAAAAAAGCTTCTAAATAGCTCTTATCTAATAAAAATACTGGATTTAAACCCGTACAATGCGCTATCTAAAAAGTGCCGTATCTACCACGTCCCTTTTCACAAAGCCACGCAAAAGGGCTATAATGTAGTTTTTATAAAATTTTATTCTATCTTTGTTTTTACACCAATTAATGAAGACATGATGTTAAACAAACTACCTTATGTATTCAGCCTTCTTATTATCGTTTTTTGTGGCCTGACGAGCGAGGGATTTGCTCAAAAAAAAGGTTCATCCGTTACGGGTTCTGCCACCTGGTACGGCTCTCAACATCAAGGCAGAAAAACCAGCAGCGGGGAAAGATTTAATAAAAATGAAATGACCGCCGCCCATAATACTCTCCCCTTCGGCACCAAAGTAAAAGTTACCAATATAGCCAACAATGAAAGCGTTGTGGTGCGTATAAACGATCGGGGTGGTTTCTGGAGAAGAGGCCATATCATTGATTTATCAGAAGCTGCTGCCCGCCGGATAAATGTAACGGGTACCAGTAAGGTAAGAGTTCAGGTATTAAATAATGAAGAGGCTACTGATTTAATGGCCTTAGATGATACTGAAGAAAAAGAATTACTTACTCCCATTGCAAGTCCTCTTCTTACAAATTATTACTTTGTTATACAAACCGGTTCTTTTGCCGATCCGGATAAGGCTAAGTTGCACTCCAATAAAATCAAAAACTTTACTCAACAGCTACCCACTATCATGAACGAAGATACCGTAAATGGTAAAAAAGTACACCGGGTAGTAACAGGAAAATTTACCAATCGCTCGGAAGCCGAAGAAGTGAAAGCGCAATTAGAAAAGAACGGTATCTCGGGCATGGTTAAACAAATAAGCGCCGGCTCTTAGTTTACATCCGCCAATAAAAGGCATTTCCCTTATTTAATATTTTATTTCTGGTTAAGTTCCGTGCGGCTATTCAATCTTACTAAATTTCTATTTACCTGATCTTTGAACGGATCAGGTAATTTGCTTATGTAAAGGCGGGTATTCGTCAGCGAGCTGGGACAATTAAATAACACTACCATCCGGATTTACTAAAAGAATCAAGGATGAATACTTGCGTCATATTTTTGGAAAGTACAATACGATATCCGAGAATGTAATTTCTGCTATTTCTGGCAATTGTGAATTACTAATTCAGGTAGTTTTTTCCTGAGTAATGCGCCGCCTTATCTATCTTACGGAGCAAGGTTTTTATAAGCTTATCAAATACTCTCTCTTCTTCCCGGTTGAAAATAAAAAAGCTTACCTTTGCACTCCTTTGTAACCAAATTTGCCTTGCTCCGGAATAAACACCCATGACCCAACCGCGTACCACTTCTGCTCATCCCGTCGAAAAAGGTTTACGATCTACCTTGTTGGGTATTATAGCTAATCTGGGCATGGTAGCTATAAAAGCCTTAGCAGGTTATTTTGGGAATTCGTACGCGCTTATTGCCGATGCCATTGAATCGGCTTCAGATGTGTTTACTTCATTTATTGTTTGGATTGGTTTGCAAGCGGCTTCTAAAAAACCAGATTCTAACCATCCGTACGGCCACGGTAAAGCCGAACCCTTAACAGCTATTGTAGTAGCTTTATCTTTAATTGCAGCGGCTATTTTTATTGCCATCCAAAGCGTGGAACATATTCTTACGCCCCACGTTACGCCGGAACCCTTTACCTTAATTATTTTAGTAATTATTGTTTTAGTAAAGGAAGGCATGTACCGTTATACCAACCGGGTAGGCTCCGAAATAGAAAGTGCGGCGGTAAAAGCGGATGCCTGGCACCACCGCTCCGATGCTATTACTTCTTTAACGGCTGCTATTGGTATTGCTATTGCTTTAATCGGGGGGCCAGGCTACGAAAGCGCCGATGATTGGGCGGCTCTTATTGCCTCAGCGATAATTGTTATAAATGCGTATCGCATTTTTATGCCGGCTTTTACCGAAATCATGGATGCGGCACCTCCTTCTGAGTTTGCGAACGAAGTGCGCCTTATTGCGGCTAAAGTTCCTCAAGTACAAGGCTTAGATAAATGTTTAGTTCGTAAAATGGGCTTCGAGTATTTCGTGGATTTACATATTATTGTAGATGGCGATTTATCGGTACGTGAAGGACACGATATTGCCCACGCGGTAAAAGCCGAAGTTATGCGCCAGAAACCTTCGGTGTACGATGTACTCATTCACGTAGAACCTACCCAGCCCTAAATATTTTTTTCAAACCTACCTTATTTCTAGTACTTTATCCGTTAGCTATTTAGCTACTTGGATTCCTCTAATTCTTACCTCATAGCCCAGGCATAGCTTATTTTCAACCTAAGCTTTTTATATTAAACGGAAGAAATAAATTCCTTGCTTTAAGGTTACTCTACGTTGGCTAACCTGGTGGCAAATAGTAAATAGTGTTTCGATCTTGAATTACAATAAGCACTAATAATTGCTTTTACTAAACTTACCTAACAGGAATAAAAAAGATAACCAGAAAGCATTTTACTTCTTTGTAAATCAACAAGATAAAGTACATTAAGTAAAATCATTACAGACTTTTTTCTTCCTTGGTGCAGTGATTACACTTTTAATTTAGTATTAACCAGAATTATTTTTATTACTGTTTTCTAGTAAAGGTCTTGGTGTTGACTAAGAGGGAAGCAGTTTTATTTTATTAATAGTAACAAGGCACTACTATCTCTAAATTTTACTAAATTATGGCTGCTACTTTCCGCTTTTTATCAGGTTGTTTGCTGTTATTTTTCCTGGTGGTTCTACCCGCCAAGGCTACGCATTTATTGGGTGGTCAGCTTACCTATCAAGCCGATACTACGGCTGGAGCTAACCCGCTCCGCTATTTCTTTAAGTTGGTAACTTTTACTGACAGGAATAGTCAGGCAAACGAACCGGCGGCTACCTTGTATTTAGGCGATGGAATTAAAATTACTTCCGCCCGAACAAGTAAAATCGCGATCTCTAATTCCTGTGGTTCTATTTATCAAAATTTGTATTTCTTTGAATATACTTTTTCCGGACCAGGCACCTTTACAGCAGTTTACTATTCCCCTAGCCGTACCAATAATATAGTTAATCTTACTAATTCTGATCAGCAAGCTTTAACCATTAAAGCGCAGTTCTCAATCGATCCGTTTGATGTTACAAACCATTCACAGCTTTTTATCATGGGTATGATTCCGTGCGCGGTGCAAAATCAAACGTTCCGGCACAGTTTGGCTACCTTTGATTTAGATGGTGATAGCTTAGTATACGAACTTATAACTCCTTTAAGTGGCGCTTTAAACGACAATGGCATTGGCCTAATACAAAATGTAAAAGGCTACACCTTACCACCGCAAGTAAGTATTAACGCAAAAACCGGCGAATTTATCTGGGACAAACCGGAGCAATTAGGAAGATACAGTTTTGCGGTGCGTGTAAACGAATACCGGAACAAACTCCTGGTGGGCACCATTATGCGCGATTTTATTATTAACGTTACTCCCGCCCCGGATAATTTCACTCATTCCTTCTCCATCGAAAACCGTTCGGAATTATCTATTACCGATGAAAACCAGATCTTTCTTACTGCTGGGCAGCCTATTAAAATAAAAGTAAAATACAAAACTACCGGCCAGGCAAAAAACCTGTATGCTTACTCCGAGTTATTTTTTGATTCTGCCTCTATACCAATGGACACCATTGCTACGGAAGATGGTATTTTAGCTGAAATAACCTTAAACCCCGAAGAATCGTGGGGACGAAGCCAGCCGTATATATTAGTTTTACGCGGTATTTCCGAAGTAAATGGCATTTTAATCCAGCAAGATTTTACCCTTACTCTGGTAGCTACACCCCCATTAGTAAGCGGCGGCCTTGGGGAAGGCCCTGGCATCTCTGACCCAGGCACAGGTGAGTTGTTTACGGCTTATCCTAATCCGGCCCGGGACTTTGTTTGGGTAAAGAATAAACTCGAGGTACCCCGGGTGCAGTACCGGCTGTATAATGCCCTGCAACAGGTTATCCTGCAAACCAAATTAAACGCCGGCAATACCCGCATTAAACTACCGCCCGTTACCACCGGAATTTATTTTTACCGGATTTTAGCTGACAATGGTAAGGTACTGCAAAGCGGCAAGTTACTTATTGAGTAAATTATTATGCCAGCTTCCTGAAAATAAGCCTCGAATTACGATAGCCTCTTTTATTGATTCGGGGCTTATTTCCTCTATTTTACAAACAGATTGAATAGCATTCCGGGTTTGTCCAATCTCATCTAAGTTTAACCTTTTACCTGGTAGCATAATTAAAAAAATCAAAAGTCTGATGCGGTTGTTAATTTGTTAATATTAGCCTGATATTTAAATTTTTCACAAGAATATACCTTAAGCTCCTATTATTTATAAATACATCTGGTATTTGCACAATAAAAATCAGCGTGTTATCTTTGCCAAACTTATCAAGAAAGACGGAGGGACTTGGCCCGTTGATGTCTTAGCAACCCTGGCTGGCAGGGTGCTACTTCCAGCCCCGAACGGTGCACACCGTGGGGGAAGATGAGGGTAGAAAAGGCTTTCCGCCTGAAAAACTCAGCTCAAAACTCTTGATAAGCAAAAAATTACGCCCTCCAGAAGGGTTAATCTTTTTTTGCTTATAACACGATGACACGCATAGAAGAAGAAGTTAAAAAACGCATCCTGGTGCTGGATGGCGCTATGGGTACGCAAATTCAAGGCTACCAACTCACCGAAGAAGATTACCGCGGCGAACGTTTCCGGGATTTCCCGCACGACCTGAAAGGCAATAACGATTTACTATCCATTACCCGGCCCGATATCATCCGGGAGATACACGCTAATTACTTTGCCGCCGGCGCCGATATTGCCGAAACCAATACCTTTAGTTCTACTACCGTGGGTATGGCCGATTACCACATGGAAGACCTAGTGTACGAACTCAATTACGAGTCGGCTAGAATTGCCCGGGAAGTAGCCGATGAATATACCGCGCAAAATCCGGACAAGCCGCGCTTTGTGGCTGGTTCTATTGGCCCGACCAACCGCACGGCCAGCATGTCGCCGGACGTAAATAACCCGGCTTTCAGGGCTATTACTTACGACGAATTAGTAGAAGCCTACACTGGCCAGATAGAAGGCTTGGTAGACGGGGGTGTTGATGCTTTGTTAGTAGAAACTATTTTTGATACACTCAACGCGAAAGCGGCGCTGTTTGCCATTGACCAATACTCGCAACGTACCGGTAAACGCATTCCGATTATGGTATCGGGTACGATTACCGATGCCAGCGGCCGGACTTTATCAGGTCAAACGGTAGAAGCATTTTTATTCTCCATCTCGCATTTACCTTTATTGAGTGTAGGCTTAAACTGCGCTTTAGGGGCCAAACAATTACGGTCGCACTTACAAACCTTGGCTAAAGAAGCTAAATTTTACGTGAGTGCGCACCCAAATGCTGGTTTACCAAATGCTTTTGGCGAGTACGACGAAACGCCGGAGCAAATGGCCGCGCATATTCATGACTTTCTGGAAAATAATTTTGTAAATATCATTGGTGGTTGTTGTGGCACCTCGCCGGCACACATTAAAGCTATTGCTCAGGAAGCCGCTAAATACCCACCCCGCGCCATTCCGCAATTGCCGCCCTTGCCTAAACTCAGCGGTCTGGAACCACTCACTATTTTTGAAGGCTCTACCTTTGTAAATATTGGCGAACGCACCAACGTAACTGGTTCCAAGAAATTTGCCCGTTTAATTCTGAACGAGCAATACGAAGAAGCTTTGGCCATTGCCCGCGAACAAGTTGAAAATGGCGCTCAGATTATTGACGTGAACATGGACGAAGGCATGCTCGATTCGGAGAAAGCCATGGTTCATTTTTTAAATTTAATTGCCTCCGAGCCCGATATTTCCCGCGTCCCCATCATGATTGACTCCTCCAAATGGAGTGTAATTGAAGCGGGTTTAAAATGCGTGCAAGGTAAAGGCATTGTTAACTCCATCAGCTTAAAAGAAGGCGAAGAAAAATTTAAAGAAGTTGCCCGCAAAGTTTTGAGTTACGGCGCCGCCGTGGTGGTAATGGCTTTCGACGAACAAGGTCAGGCTGACAATTACGAACGCCGCATCGAAATTTGCCAGCGCGCTTACAACATACTCACCCAAGACGTGGGCTTCCCGGCCGAAGACATCATCTTCGACCCCAATATACTCACCGTGGCTACGGGCATGGAGGAGCACAACAATTACGCCATCGACTTTATTAATGCTACCCGTTGGATAAAAGAAAATTTACCGGGCGTACGAGTAAGCGGTGGAGTAAGTAACGTTTCCTTCTCCTTCCGGGGTAATGATCTGGTGCGCGAAGCGATTCACACGGTATTTTTATACCACGCTATTAAAGCGGGCTTGGACATGGGCATTGTGAACGCCGGCCAGATTGAAGTGTATGAAGAAATTCCGAAAGACCTGCTTCAGTTAGTAGAAGATGTATTGTTTAATCGCCGGCCCGATGCCACTGAGCGTTTAATTGAACACGCCGAAAAAGTAAAAAACAAAGGCAAAGAAATTGTAAAGGACGAAGCCTGGCGCAACGCTCCTGTGCAGGAACGTTTAACGCACTCGCTGGTAAAAGGTATTACCGATTACATTGATATTGATATTGAAGAAGCGCGTCAACAATACGCTCGTCCTTTGGAAGTAATCGAAGGCCCGTTAATGGCAGGTATGAACGTGGTTGGGGATTTATTTGGGGCAGGTAAAATGTTTTTGCCACAGGTAGTAAAAAGTGCCCGTGTAATGAAAAAAGCAGTGGCCTACCTCCTGCCCTACATTGAAGCCGCCAAACAACCCGGCGACGAAAGTAAGAATGCCGGTAAAGTATTACTGGCTACGGTAAAAGGCGACGTACACGACATCGGAAAGAACATTGTAGGTGTGGTGTTGGCTTGTAATAACTACGAAATCGTGGATTTAGGCGTCATGGTATCCTGCGATAAAATTTTGCAGACGGCTATCGATATTAACGCGGACATTATTGGTTTAAGCGGTTTAATTACGCCTTCGTTGGACGAAATGGTGTTCGTAGCCAAAGAAATGGAACGACTGAATTTTAAAACACCGCTCATTATTGGCGGCGCTACCACTTCGCGGGCGCACACGGCCGTTAAAATTGATCAGAATTACAGTGGACCGGTAGTACACGTACTGGACGCATCGCGCACGGTACCCGTAGTAGGGAACCTGTTGCAACCCGAACAAAAAGAAGCCTACGCTAAAAATGTAAAGGCTGAATACGAAGTACTGCGCGACAGCTACCTGAACCGCAAGAAAGACAAGCAGTTTGTGACGTTGTCCGAAGCCCGCGCTAACAAGTTTCCGATTGAATGGCGCGCCGAAGACGTGTACACGCCTAAAGTACTGGGCACTCAGGTTTTTACCGATTATCCGCTCAACGAAATTGTAAATTACATCGACTGGACGCCGTTTTTCCAGGCATGGGAACTGCACGGAAAATATCCTAAAATTCTCTCGGACGAAGTAGTAGGAGCTGAAGCCGTGCGGGTTTTCGAAGATGCGCAGGTACTGCTTAAAAAAGTAGTAAAAGAAAAATTATTGCAAGCCAATGCTGTAGTTGGCATTTACCCGGCAAATTCCGTTAACGACGACGATATTGAAGTGTATACCGATGAAAGCCGGGAACTAAGCCAGGTAACTTTCCGGACTTTACGGCAGCAAGGCAAGAAGGGCGGCAGCGTAGCCAATTTAGCGCTTGCTGATTTTATTGCTCCGAAAGAAAGCGGATTAAACGATTACATAGGTGGCTTTGCGGTAACAACTGGACTCGGTATCGACAAATTGATTGCCCAATACGAAGCCGACCACGATGACTACAATAGCATCATGATTAAAGCCTTGGCCGACCGTTTGGCCGAAGCGTTCGCCGAGTTAATGCACGAAAAAGTACGGAAAGAATTGTGGGGTTACGCCCCGCAGGAACAATTGACCAACGATGAGTTAATTGCTGAAGAATATCAGGGTATTCGTCCGGCACCCGGTTACCCGGCCTGCCCCGAGCACAGCGAAAAGCTTACCTTATTTGAACTGCTGCAAGCCGAAAAACATACCGGCATTACCTTAACCGAAAGCATGGCCATGTACCCAACTGCGGCAGTATCTGGCATGTATTTTTCGCACCCGAAAGCGCGTTATTTTGGCTTAGGTAAAATAGATAAAGACCAGGCCGAAGATTACGCCAAGCGCAAAAACATGACTTTAAGTGAAGCCGAACGCTGGCTGGCGCCTAACTTGGGGTACGATAATTAAATAAATTAAAAATTGGGAATTAGAAATTAGAATTGCTGGAAGATTGTTACTATAACAACAATTTAGGCCATTCTTAATTTCTAATGCCCGATTCCTAATTCCCGACATGAAAGTAACCGAACATATAGCAAACGCGAAAAAAACGCTTTTTTCTTTTGAGATTTTACCGCCGGTAAAAGGTACCAGCATTCAGTCTATTTACAACGGCATCGATCCGCTCATGGAGTTTAAGCCGCCGTTTATTAACGTTACCTATCACCGCGAAGAATACGTGTTTAAAGAACGGGAAAATGGCTTGCTCGAAAAGATTAGTATTCGCAAACGGCCGGGTACCGTTGGTATTTGCTCCGCTATTATGCACAAATACAATGTAGATGCCGTGCCGCATATTATTTGCGGGGGTTTCAGCAAAGAAGAAACTGAAAACGCTTTAATGGACCTTAACTTTCTGGGCATTGATAACGTGCTGGTATTACGCGGTGATTCCATTAAAACCGAAACCCAGTTCCGGCCGCACCCCGATGGCCATGCGTACGCCTCTGAACTACTAAAACAAGTATGTAACCTAAACCAAGGCCTTTACCTCGACGAAGATATTGCGAACCCGGTTCCTACAAATTTTTGCGCCGGAGTAGCCGGTTACCCCGAAAAGCACAGCGAAGCCCCCAATCTGGAAATCGACTTAAAATTTTTAAAAATGAAAGTAGACATGGGCGCCCAGTACATCATCACACAAATGTTTTTCGATAATCAAAAGTATGTCAACTTTGTAAAAGCTTGTCGCGAGAACGGCATCAACGTACCTATCATTCCGGGCATCAAACCACTTACCGTGAAGAACCAGTTGCGCATGTTGCCTAATTTGTTTCACATCGATATTCCTAATGATTTGGTGCAGGCCATTGATAAAGCGCAAACGCCACAAGCTGTTCGCCAGGTAGGTATTGAGTGGGCTACGCAGCAATGCAAAGAATTGGTACAGTTTGGGGTTCCGTGCCTGCACTTCTATACCATGAGTAAATCGGAAGCTACCGCGGCCATCGCTAAAGAAATTTTTTAAAAATTTATTTCTTGCAGGCTTAAGAACACAGTTGTTTGGTGAAGACACCAACCAAGGCGCTAAAATTTATCTCTACGTAACTCTACAAAAGGCAGGTATCCACCAGAATACCTGCCTTTTCTGCTTAAAGACAAATCCTATTACTTCCAATTTGGCAGCAGCAGAAGCTAAAAGCAAAGACACCAGTTTGGCTGTTGAGCGCCTTGTAGACTTCCGGTGCCGAGGAACGAGGCATTCCGCAGCGGAGCGAGGAAAGGAGGGATACACCGCGCGAAAGAGCCAAACGAGGCCCGCCGGCCAGGAGGCAAAACTTGAAGCTCGCCAGTTAGATATCACCAATGCATGGAGGCGGGCACCGGCTCTAAGTAAAGCTTGAAAAGACTCCAAAGAAAAACATGTCCTCCTTTCGTCTAAACAATCTATTACAACTTCTACCCTCCATAATAAGTACTCGATAAAACGCACTTACCCGAGCTGTATTATGCTGCAAAACTTTATTAACCGCGCCATTCCAACTTCGGAATTAATCTGGCAATTGGGGCCATTTATCTTTGGCTACGTATTGGTGGTATCTATATTGGTTTCTTATTTAAAAAAACAGCACCAGGTCCGCACGGCTTATACGCGTAAAATATTTCATTTTTTAATTTTTTCTACTGCCAGCATTTTTCAGGTAAAGTACGGCTTACCCGCCGTTATTTTGTTCGGCAGTATTGTAAGTTTATTTGTGTTGTTCGCGGTTGTTAAAGGCGATAACTTTTCGTTTTACGAGGTAATGGCCCGCGAATCGGATCGACCGCATCGCACATTGTTTATTTTAATCCCTTTGGTAACAACGGCATTAGGCGGCGTTTTATCTAACCTCTTTTTTTTAAAATTTGCTTTTATCGGGTACTTAGTGGGTGGTTGGGGCGATGCCGTAGGAGAACCGGTGGGTTCGCGCTGGGGCAAACACCGCTACCAGGTACCTTCGCTGCTGGGCGTAAAAGCCACCCGCAGTTTAGAAGGTTCAGCGGCGGTGGCAGTTGTGAGCATTGTAGTATCGTTTATGGGGCTTTACTTTATTGGCTACTCTTTGCCGGATTGTTTAAAAACCGCCGTAGTTTGTGGATTAGGCGGAGCCGCCATTGAATCTGTAAGCAACCACGGGCTCGATAATTTAACGATGCAATTTACAGCGGCTGGCCTGGCTTATTGGCTGTTGGTCTGAACCAGCCTCAAAAATTCACCTCCGAAAAAATCAGTATAAATAGCAGCTTCGTGCCTAAGTTTTCTAACGGAATAATTACTATACTTGTACCGGTTCGTTTTTTTTCAACCATAGTTTAGTAAGTAATTAATTTGCTCACACTTAAAAACCTGCTCATTTTTAAATTTCTACACTTTTAATCGTATGCGTAAATTGCACTCTTTTCTACTACTGGCCTTTGCTGGTATTTTAATTGTTTCTGGTTGTAAATCTGGCTCGGGAGCACAATCCTCCGCTGGTACTTCTGCTGTGCCCGCGGCTGCCCGCGATACCCGGATTTTTGAAATGCGGGTTTATTATGCGCATCCAGGCAAATTAGCCGATCTGGAAAACCGTTTCCGAACCAATACTACCCGGATTTTTGAAAAACACGGCATGACCAACATTGGCTATTGGTTGCCGCTGGAAAATCCGGACAATAAACTGATTTACATTCTGGCTTACCCGAACCGCGAAGCGCGCGATGCTTCCTGGCAAGCTTTCGGCTCCGATCCAGAGTGGAAAGAAGTAGCTTCTAAATCGGAAGAAAATGGCAAATTGGTAGCCAAAGTAGACCAATTGTTCATGGAAACTACCGATTACTCGCCGGCTATTACATTAAAGCAAGCTAGTCCAGAGCGTACTTTTGAGCTGCGTACGTACACCACTACACCTAATAACTTAGTAAACCTGGATGCCCGTTTCCGGGACCATACCATGGGCTTGTTTAGTAAATACGGTATGGAGAACATTGTTTACTTCCATCCGGTAGCAGGTCAGCCCGGCGCGGATAATACGTTGGTTTATCTATTAGCGCATAAAAGTCAGGAAGCCGGTTTAGCCTCTTTTGAAGCTTTCCGGAACGACCCAGAATGGGTTAAAGTAAAAGCAGCTTCCGAAGTAAAAGGCGGCGGATCTTTAACCACCAAAGTAGAATCGGTTTACATGAAACCTACCGATTACTCTCCTATAAAGTAATTTTTTAAATACCTGGTATAGTAATCTATATGCAGGCTAGTAAAGCAAAAAGCACTTACTTTCTAAGGTAAGTGCTTTTTGCTTTCTAGTCCGGAACGTTCTAAAAAGAAGAAAACTGTACTGAGTATAAGAACAAGGTTAAATCTCTGATTAAATTAAAAAACAACTATCAATTCAAAGAAGTAAACCTTATTATTCTTTCATTTACTTATGTTAAAAATTCTATTAGCTATAAAACAAACGGCTGTTGCCTGGTGCAAGAACTGACGCTAAACTGTTTGAGCGGTCAGCGAGTTTTTAGCGTCTTGACTTTTTTGGTTCTTTTTGTGTCAAGACAAAAAGAACAGAACCCAAGCAATGAAATAACTCCACTAAGCAATCAAAGCAACTGCTGCTGCTATGCGAACGAGAACTTTTTAAGTTTACCTATCTGCATTAATCTGTAAGTCACGGAAGTAACTTCCGCGCCATAGTAGGGCCATAGTAGAAAATAAAGTTATTCAATCAGCTATGTGACCACAAAACTAATTCTGTTGCTTACTAACCAGAAGGATTCAAAAATCAAAAAATTTAATAATTTATGGTTTTTGAACCCAGGCCTAAAGACAATGATAAAGATCATTTATAATATAAAAGAAACCTAATATTTTGCCGTTCCAAAGTAAATGAAGTAAATATTATTACATTTGAAGTGCTAAAGTAAATAATCAATACCTTTTAGGTGGCAAAATGCGTATGCATTTACCATTGAAAAGCTGCTTTCACTTAAAACTGTTCTTTTCTGATATGCCAACAGCTGACCAAGAATCTGTAAAAAACTTTTTAACGGAACTTCTTACCCGCGCCACCACGCCCCAAGGAATTACCTGGCTCGAAAAACAATTAGCCGAAGCGCAAACCGAAAGCAAATTTTTCCAGGCTTTTAGTACGGTGCCCCGTTTTGTTGGGAAAAAGAAATTAGAAGTTACTGAAACCGATATAGCAACTGCCGAAGCTTTACGCCCGGGTTTTAATCCCCAAGGCTGGACGGCCGACCAAGTCGCCCGTACTTTATTAGCTTTATCGTTGCCGCACCAATCGCCGGAAGAATATGTAAAAACGCTGGATAAATTGTTTGCCACCGCCGATGTAAACGAGCTGGTAGCCTTATACGCTGCTTTGCCCATTTTGCCTTATCCGGAGAAACTTGTACCACGCATGGCCGAAGGCGTGCGGACTAACATGACTTTGGTTTTTGAAGCCGTAGCGTTGCAGAATCCGTATCCGCACGATTACTTGCCCGAAGAAGCCTGGAACCAGTTGGTATTAAAATCTATTTTTACCAGCAGGCCTTTGTACCGGATTTATGGTCTAGAAAATCGCCGGAATTTAAAATTAACGCAAACGCTTTCGGATTTTGCTCACGAACGCTGGGCCGCCGGTCGTACCCTGAGCCCGGAAGTTTGGCGCAACGTAGGGCCGTTCGTAGACGAAACTATTTGGCCGGATATTCAGAAATTATTTACGCAACCCAACGAACTGGAACAACAAGCCGCTGCTTTAGTTTGCGCTGAAAGTAATTTTCCGGAGGCTAAAACCATGCTCGAAACGGTGCCGGATTTAAAAGCTAAAATTGCCAGCGGCGAACTTACCTGGAATACCATCGGCGAAGCCGTAGCTGCTCAATCTGTATAATTAAACTTCAGGCAAGTATTTTTTAAATTTTCCTGATTCTTATCTATTTATCATCTTATAATATAAATAATATGAACATTACTAGTCCTTTCCCGCTAATAGACCCCCACATCCACATGACCTCGCGCACCACCGACGATTATGAGGCTATGCGCCGAGCCGGCATTGTGGCGATTATTGAACCAGCTTTCTGGATGGGGCAACCCCGCACCGAAGCCGGCACCTTTAAAGATTATTATAGCCATTTAATTGGTTTCGAGCGTTTCCGTTCGAGCCAATTTGGCATTAAACATTACTGCACCATTGGTTTAAATTCGAAAGAAGCCAATAACGAAGCGCTAGCCGAACAAGTAATGGAATTGTTGCCCTTGTACGTAGCCAAAGAAGGCGTAGTGGGCGTGGGTGAAATTGGGTACGACGACCAAACTGCCGCTGAAGATAAATACTACCGCTTGCAGCTCGAAATCGCTAAAGATGTAAACCTGCCGGTACAAATCCATACGCCGCATCGCGACAAGAAAAAAGGCACCCTGCGCAGCATGGAAGTAGCTCTGGAGCACGGCATTGATCCGGGTATGGTAATCGTGGACCACAACAACGAAGAAACCGTGAAAGACGTCTTGGATCGGGGTTTTTGGGCCGCATTTACTATTTACCCGCACACCAAAATGGGCAACGAACGCATGGTAGAAATTGTAAAGCAATACGGCCCCGAAAGAATCATGATTAACTCAGCGGCCGATTGGGGCATCAGCGATCCTTTAGCAGTACCTAAAACAGTAGCCTTAATGCTGGAGCGCGGGATACCAGAAGAACAGGTGCGTTTGGTAAGTTACGGCAATGCCTTGGCTGCTTTTGGCCAAAGCGGACAAATGCCGGAAAGCGATTGGCTCGAAGCGCAACCAGTTGACCAAAGTCAGAAGTTTTCCGGAAGTTCGATTTTACGCGGGGGCCAAACGCCTCGTATTGATGAGCCGAATACGCCTACTTCTAACATCATCCGCTAAGCCATGTAATTAAGCTTTATGCTGTAAATATTAAGTTTGCTTATTAAAGGATAAACTTAATATTTACAGCATAAAGCTTATTCTAATTTTTGCTCTATCCGGAATAGGATAAACGTAAAACTTATTACTTAGAACTTACTACTTTCATACTCTTTTCGCTTATGAACCGCATTTTTGCGCATTTGGTGCTTATGCGCCCGGCTAATATTGTTACCGCTGTGGCAGATATCTTGGCGGGTTTTGCCGCAGCAGGCGCCGTACGCTTGATTCAGCAAGAAGTTGGTTCGGCTTACGGTTCTTTGTACCACCCGCTTGCGTCAGACTTGGGCTGGCTGGTTTTATCTACCATTGGTTTATACGGCGGAGGGATAGTTTTTAACGATGTTTTTGATGCGGATTTAGACAAGATAGAGCGACCGGAACGACCTATACCTAGTGGAGCAGCCTCGAAGGCCAGCGCTACCATTCTGGGGGCTTTATTACTTATTCTCGGCATTGGAGCGGCTTTTATCGTGTCTACCACCAGCGGTATTATTGCGGCAGTGGTGGCTGGTCTGGCTTTGTTGTACGATGCCTGGGGCAAACACCAGGGTTTTCTCGGGCCGATTAACATGGGCGCTTGCCGGGGCGGCAATTTACTACTAGGTATGAGCGCTATTACGGCCAGTCTGGAGCATTACTGGTATCTGGCTTTTATTCCGATTGTGTATATTGCCAATATAACGGTCATCAGCCGGGGTGAAGTGCATGGCGGTAGCCGGCCTATTTTACAGGCCACCGTGGCTTTATACATTTTAGTTTTTTTAAGTATTGGTGCTTTAACCTTCTTACCGCACTTTTCTCTAATAACGGCCTTGCCTTTTGCCTTGCTTTTTGCTTATTTAATAATGCTGCCCTTATTAAAAGCCGTAAAAACCTTGCAACCAAAAGAAATACGATTAGCGGTAAAAGCCGGCGTTTTATCTTTAATTATCCTGGATGCTACTCTGGCAGCGGGCTTTGCAGGATGGTTGTACGGACTGGCAGTATTATTGCTTTTTCCGGTATCGCGGTTTATGGCTAAACAATTTGCTGTTACTTAACTATAAACCCAGCGGTTGCTAGCAGATTAAATTTTAATTAAAAAAACGTTTCCTATAAAACCACTTTTTTATTTTTAAATTTGTTATCTGTACAATAACAAGCCGTAAAGCAAGCGGCATTTTTTAGAATTTTTATTCATGCAGATATACCCCATTCAGCAAACATTTCAGGTAACGTATAATTATACTGTTCACTTTACCGAAAACTTATTTTCACTCCGGAACCTATTGCTTCGTGATGTAATTGCATCGGGCGGTGGAGAAGGCCGGAAGGTTTTATTTGTCCTGGATCATCACGTAGCTGAAGCGCTTCCCACATTAACACAGGATATAAAAAATTATACGTCGCAGTACGCCGATGTTTTACAACTCGCTGCCGAGCCTATGGTTATTCCGGGTGGCGAGCAATGTAAAAACGATCCGATTTACACGGAGCAAGTAATTGATGCCATTAACGAAAAAGGAATCGATCGGCATTCCTACGTATTAGCTATTGGTGGTGGCGCTTTGTTAGATATGGTAGGTTATGCATGCGGTATTGCGCACCGGGGTATCCGCCACATCCGGATTCCTACTACGGTATTATCACAGAATGATTCGGGGGTAGGTGTAAAAAACAGCATTAACGCTTACGGTAAAAAGAACTTCTTGGGCACCTTTACCCCGCCTTTTGCCGTAATCAACGACTTTCATTTTCTGCGTACTTTAACGCATCGGGAATGGCGTGCTGGTATTGCCGAAGCCATAAAAGTATCGCTCATAAAAGACGCCGAATTTTTTAAATTTATACAAGAAAATACGCATAAACTGGCTGAACGCGATATGCCAGCTATGCAGTACCTGATTCATCGGTGCGCTGAAATGCACGTACAGCACATTGCCAGCGGCGATCCTTTTGAAAAAGGTTCTTCCCGCCCCTTAGATTTTGGTCACTGGTCGGCGCATAAAATGGAGCAATTAAGTAATTACCGTATCCGCCACGGCGAAGCTGTTGCTATGGGCATTGCCCTGGACTCAACGTATTCGTATCTCAAAGGCATGATTACCGAAGACGAATTAAAACAAATTCTGGAAGTAATTACCGGTGTTGGTTTTGAATTATTTGCCCCCGAAATGCTTTCGCACCTCGAAGATGATACACATCCTAAAAGTTTACTGCGCGGTTTACAGGAGTTCCGCGAACACTTGGGTGGTCAGTTAACTATTATGCTGCTTACTAAAATTGGCAAAGGGGTAGAAGTACACGAAATTGATAACGAGTTAATGATTGCCGCCATCGAACAACTCCGGCACCACGCCGAGGCTACTGTTTAGATAAATTTTTAATTTTTAAAGCTGGTTAAACATTGTTCAACAGATGGAAGTGTTTAACCAGCTTTTTTATTTAGTAAAAAACTCAAGCCTTTTTTGCACCGGACTGGAATATTTGATCCATTAATACCCATTTCTCACCTTCTTTGGCCCAAGGCAAAGGCACCTGGTATTTCCACATGAGTTTTTCCCATTCCTGCACTTTCGGCACCGTAGCATCTAATGCTGCTTTTTTATCGAAGGTAAAATCATCGTCGGTGTCCATGATCATGAACATGCGGTTACCAGTCCGGTAAATTTGCAAATTAATAATGCCGGCATCTAGGTCGTTCTTCGTTACTTCGGGCCAGTCGTTACCAGGGCTATGGTAATTTTCGTATTCCCGGATTAACTCCGGATCATCTACTAAGTCTAAAGCAAAGCAAAATCGCTGCATATTTTGGGAGTGGTTTGAATACTTACTAATTTTTAAAAAATTGGTTAAAAGCTGTTATAGTTTGTTGGGCGGCATCGTCCGGGTTAGGCCAGGGAAATGCCTCGGCAGATAAATAGCCATCGTAGTTTATTTCTTGCAATGCCGCTGCAATTTCAGGTACCGAAGTATGACCGTAGCCAACTGGTCGGCGGTTACTATCGGCAAAGTGAATGTGCCCAATAGCGGCTCTGTTATTACGGATGCTTTCCGGCAAAGAACTTTCTTCGATGTTCATGTGGAACAAATCGGCTAATAGCTTTACGTTCCGGGTATTTAAAGAATTTAAAAATTTAGCGCCGTCGCTCAGATTATTGATTAAATTCGTCTCGTAGCGGTTTAGTGGCTCATAGATTAAGTTTACTTCGTTGCTTTCGGCTATTTTTCCTAAAGTGGTCAATCCTTCTGCCAGCCATTCCAGCGTTTGGGACCGGTCTCCGCTTGGCGCTACATTACCTTGCATGGAGCCAATAATAGCGGGCGCTTTAAATTTTGCCCCAAACAAAATCATATCCGAGATAAAAGCAACGGCCTGTTTTCGGATTTCCGGATTGGGATCGGTTAAAGTAAGTCCCTGGATAACTTTTCCGGCACCGGTACCCACCGCCGCTAAATTTAAACCGGAACGTTCCAGTAATTGAGTTAAAGTTGTTGTATCTACGGCATCCGCCGAAGCGGTAAAAAGCTCAATCGCATCAAACCCAAGTTGGGCTGCTTTTGTAATGCTAGCCTCTAAATCTTCCCAATATATCCAAGGTCCGGTTTTTATTTGCGGAACGAGGGCAATAGTAACGCAGGATTTTATCATGAAAGGAGGATGTTCTACGTTGTAATTTATAAGTTTTAAATGGGGAATTCTTTAGTTAATATTTATAACAACTTAAGCCGCAAGGCTACTTAGTTCTACTTTTCAAAATCTACCATTATTTTGGTGATGGGTCCCGGATTATCTGACCAGGCGGCTAGAGCCGCGCCCGCTTCATCAATGGAAACTGTTTTTGAAATAACCGTCTCTACCGGAAATTTGCCGGACTCTAGGTAGCTAATTACTTCCGGAAACTCGCCCAGGCAATTACGGGAGCCTAGAATTTCAATTTCTTTGCGCACAAAAATGCCCGTATTAAATTCAGCTGGCTTTTTAGCATAGCCAATGCAAACAACCCGGCCGGTGTAGGCTACTTCTTCTACTGCGGCCCGATACGTTTGCGGACTTCCCACTGCTTCTATAATTACATCGGGGCCGTCGCCGTCGGTAATTTCGGCTAAAGCCTGGTGCAGATCTACTTTGGTAGTGTTAATAGTATGCGCTACGCCTATCTTCTTAGCAATTTCCATTTTAGAATCATCAATATCAATGGCAATTACTTTAGCACCCCGGTTAACCGCAGACGCAATCGCTCCCAGCCCTACGATTCCGCACCCAATTACAGCTACTGTATCATTTTCGGAAACCCGGCCCCGGGCGGCCGCGTGAAACCCTACGGTAAGTGGTTCCACTAAAGCTAGTTCCCGGAGCGATAACTTATCAGATGTAAATAGATTCTTCCAATGAATGCTGATGTAGTCCGTCATGGCACCAGGCCGGCGCACGCCCATGGTTTTATTATCCTGACAAGCATTCGGGCGGCCTTTCCGGCACGACACGCAAGTACCGCAGTTTAAATACGGGTAAACCGTAACGCGCATGCCGGGTTTAAACTCCGCCGGTACCTGGTTGCCCACTTGTTCAATTGTAGCCCCTACTTCGTGGCCCAGAATATTTGGGTACTCCTGCAATTCAAATAAACCCCGATATCCATTTAAGTCGCCGCCACAGAACCCCACCATTCCAATCCGTAACAGAACTTCTTCGGGTGCTGGTTTTACGGGTTCTATAGTTCTTACTTCCGTTTTACCGGGTTCCACTAAAAATAAAGCCTTCATGTTTAGCAAGTTGTATGTTGTAAGTAATAGGTTGTAAGTCCATTGCAGAGTATTTCCTCATTAAGCGCAGTAGATACTACACAATATTCATTTTTTAAATTTTTCTATTTCCCCGAAGATGATTTTGGGATATTATTTTCTGATTTGCCTTCGAACCACATCTGGTTTTTTACCGGAGTTACAATTTTTAAAATTTCCTCCATTAAATCAGCCGGAATCTCTAAATCCAGAGCTTTTATGTTCTGTTCTACGTGCTTCGCTTCCCACATACCCACAATGGTTGTGGTAATAGCCGGGTGATCTACGGCGTACTTAATGGCTACATCACTTAACCGCACGCCGTAGCTTTCGCATAATTGTAGCAGTTTGGGTTGCACGTCTTTAACATCCTGCGGCGAGCGGTGCCACTCGGGCAAAGGCGCATCCGACAAAATACGTTGCATTAAAGGGGCGGCATTCATTAAGCCAAAGCCTTTTTCTTTGGAAAGCGGTACTAACTCTTCGTTAATTTCATCTTCCAGCAAATTATAATGCGCCCACGAAAGTACCGTATCCAGTTCTACTTGCCGGGCAATTCCGGCGAGGTAGCGTACCGGTAAACCCGTAATGCCTATAAAGCGGGCTTTCCCGGATTCTTTAATTTTCTGAACTGCCGGTATAGCTTCATTTAATATCTGACTCTTATCCACAAACTCAATATCGTGGAGTTGCAAAACATCTACATAATCGGTTTTAAGCCTTGTTAGCGATTCATCAATGCTTTTCAGAATTCGGTTATACGAAAAATCAAAATCTTGTAAACCGTAACGGCCACATTTGGTAGCTAAAATTATATCCTGGCGTTTTCCTACCAAGGCTTTACCCAGTCGTTCTTCGGCCAGGGTTAAACCATAAAAAGGAGAAACATCAAAAAAATTAATTCCCTGGTCAATGGCATAATGCACCGCTCTTGCGCCTTCTTGTTCGTCGGCTACATCAAACACGTTACCTAAAGGCGAAGCACCAAATCCAAGAACTGATACATTTAAGTTGGTTTTGCCAAGTTTGCGATAATTCATAGGCAATTAAACTGCAAAGTTATAAAGTTAAAATAATACAAGCTCGGGCATCTGTTCTGTTGCTCCGGGCTAAGGCTCCCCAATGCTAAAAAATAAATAGATACAAAACCAGAAAATACAGAACTGTTTACCTGGTTTTTGGCAAAAACAAGCAACAACAATCTTTAAAGTAAAATGTAAGAAAGCCAGACTTTCCCTAACGGTTTAACAAGAAACTAAAGCTGAATCGAAAAGGGTAAAAAATTTACTAAAATACTTTAACGCAGGGAGGCACCGAAAAGCAAAAAGTTTAGTAATTAAACCTAGGCAAATTATTCTGAATGGTAACTTTTGTGTGAGAAGAAAAATTTAGGGCAAAAAAAACAGGTAAGAGAACTATACTCTTACCTGTTTTTTCAGCTACAAAGCATATTTATTATTTATGATGAAGAAATGGAAGATTAAGGTGACTTAACTCATGAAGTGCAAAAGTAAAAGCTACTCCCCAGAAAATAGCGCTCCAGAGCATATGCAATAAAATATGACGCTGACTGGCTCCCAGTACCGTGGCCATGATAGTACCAATTACCGGACTAAATATAACGGGTGTTAAAAAAGCAATACCCTGGATACCAAACTTTTGCCAAATCCGGACAATTTTCCGGCTTTTTTTTGTAAAAACCGGTTTATTCTTAGCCCGGTGTTTTTCAACGTACCACCTCGATACCATCATACCTATCTGCGAAAAGATAAATACACTCGTCATCATGCCGGTTACGCTCAACAATAAGGTCATCCAGAAAGATAAGCCCATGGATACCCCCGCCAGCGGTCCGCCAAAAAACTTAACCATGCTCAGGAGGTAAACAGATAAATATTTCATTATTCCAGCAGCCAGATGTTGCACTAGTTTATTTATTAAGTTGTAACTTATATAACGTACTAAGTACGTGTAAAAATTGTAGTGCGGATTGTTACACAAGAAAAGTACCAGACTTTTTGTTAAATAAAAATATTACTATTTTTAAATCTTTGACCCAAAAGATAAATCACCGGCATCGCCTAACCCGGGTACAATGTAAGAACGGTCATTCAGATGGTCGTCTAAGGCACCCAACCAGAGCCTGGCATGAGGAAGTTGCTGCCGGATATGATTTACTCCTTCGGGGCTGGCGATGGCGGCCGCAATATGTACCTGGCTAGGTGTACCAAACCGCAACATAGCCTTATAGGTAAGCGCCAGCGACGTGCCCGTTGCCAGCATGGGATCTACGAGCAGTAAAACGCGCCCCTCCAGCGAAGGCGCAACTAAATACTCCACGTTTACGGCTATTTCGGAAGTAGCTTCAATCCGGTAAGCGGCTACAAATGCACTCGGCGATTTATCAAAATAATTTAAAAACCCTTGGTGAAAAGGCAATCCGGCCCGCAATACTGTAGCTAAAATGGGGTAATCAACCAGTAATTGTTGTTCGCAGATAGCCAGTGGGGTTTGAATTTGTTGCGGAGCGTAAGTTAATTGGGTTGAAATTTTATAAGCCATTATCTCTCCTAGCCGTTCCAGATTACGCCGGAACCGCATACTATCTTGCTGCACCTCCACATTACGCAGTTCAGAAATAAATTGACTGGCCACTGATGGCTCTTGAGTAAGAATATTAACAGAATCTGAAGGCATCATATATAATAAGTCTTGATATAAAAAGAAATGTGCAGAAATTGCGCTACCCAAATTTAATTGGCTTAAAGAATGGTACGCTAATTTATACCGGAATGAATTAAACTATGCGTTCTATTTTATAGTATATCCTTATTTTAATATTGTAGATTTTACTTTATGCCGAGCATAAAAACAGAAGGCAGAAAAGTAAATTTTGGATTGTAAAACTTTGGTTGTTACCTTTTTTCCTTCTCTATGAGATTACTAGTTACATTATTTTTCTTATTATTTTCTGTTTCAGCAGCATTTGCTCAAAGCACTTATGTACCACTCGACACCGATACGTATCATAAAATAGAACGTTTTCAGATTAAATTCAGCAAGCAGGCTCCTAACCTGCATACAGGTATTAAACCATACTTCCGGAAAGAAGTTGCCGACCTGGCACAGGCAGCTTTCCGGCGAAGCGACTCTCTCTCCCGCTCTGACCAATTTAATGCTACTTATTTACTTAATGATAACTGGAATTATACCGACCGGGTAAACCAAACTAACTTCGGTAAACCGTTTTTGCGTTATTTTTTCCGGCAGCCCGCCGACTTATATTCCGTAGACATACCCGATTTTACTTTACGCATTAACCCAGTTATTCATTTTGAAGGAGGCTTGGACTCGGATGTAGAAGGCTTGCGCTACGTTAATACCCGCGGCATTCAGTTAGAAGGCCAACTCGACGATAAATTAAGTTTTTACACATTTGTAACCGATAACCAGGCCCGGTTTCCGGAATACGTAAATGACCGGATTGTGCGGGATACCATTTTACCACACGAAGGCTATTTCAAACCTTTTAAATCAGTCGGTTACGATAAAACTGCAGGTTATGATTTTACTACCGCCAGGGGTTACCTTAATTACGCCGCTTCTAAACACGTAAGTGTACAACTGGGCCACGACAAAAATTTTATTGGTAATGGCTACCGCTCCCTGGTACTTTCAGATTATGCACCCGCTTATTTTTTCTTAAAATTTAACGTGAACGTCTGGAAGTTACAGTATACTAATTTGTTCACCGAAATGAATGCTGATTACGATTTTAGGGATCAATTGCTACCCAAGAAATACTTCGCTTACCACCACCTCGGTATTAATTTTACGCCCAATATTAACGTGGGTGTTTTTGAATCGGTCGTTTACGCCCGCGACAAAGGTCATTTTGAGTTAGAATACCTGAATCCTATTATTTTTTACCGGAGTATAGAACTTATGCTGGGCAGTAACGACAATGCCCTGTTAGGCTTCGATTTTAAAGCTAATTTGTTGCAAACGGCTCAGGTATACGGCCAGTTAATGCTCGATGAATTTTCGCTAACGAACGTGCGGGCCAGGAACGGCTGGTGGGGTAACAAGCAAGCTTTTCAATTAGGTGCCAAATACCTGGATGTGGCTGGAGTAGATAATCTGGATGCCCAAGCCGAATTTAATTTTATTCGCCCCTATACGTATCAGCACGAAAATAAATTTACTAATTACCAACATTATCAACAACCCCTCGCCCACCCGATGGGCGCTAACCTGTACGAATGGATTGGCATTGTACGCTACCAGCCTGTAGGACGTTTAAACTTAACCGCTAAAGCTATTTACACCCACTACGGAGCTGATACCGATACCATAAATTATGGGAATAACGTGTTACTATCCTACAACTCCCGGGCGCAGGAATACAATAATAAAGTTGGGCAGGGAATTACTACCAATCAATTGCACATAGACTTAACGGCTTCGTGGCAATTACGGCACAACATGTTTCTGGATATAAAACAAATCTTCCGGAAAGTAGATAGTCAACTGGCTATACGCTCTACCAATACGGCTTATACTACTGTGGCTTTCCGCTGGAATATTCCCCAACGATTGCATGAGTTTTAATCTGGTTTTTAGCCCGCAGTCCATTGACGATAGCCATAGCCGTATTTATTTGATTATTAATCAATTTTAGTTTATCAATTCGTCATCTTTAAATCAACTTACCATTAGGATTAACTAAAGTACACTTTTTTGATATTACCGCTATATGCTCTGATAAGCCATATAATTGTCCGTTCAGAAAATAATTACACTTAGTTTAAGTCTTAGCGTTCTAAAACACTATGGTCTGTCATCTGTGAACCATCTACTATTGACTATGGACTAATTATATTACCTTTGCCGGCATGAAAACCTATTGGCGAATTCTGCAGTTTGCCCGACCATTTAGTGGGTTTGTACCGCAGTATTTTATATTTACTTTTCTCGGAATCGTTTTTGGCTTATTTAACTTTGCCTTACTTATACCTCTGCTCGAAGTTCTTTTTGGAACCGTAGATACTTCAAAAGCTCAAGTTATTCTTCAAAAACCGGAGTTTTCCATCAGTCTTGATTTCGCTAAAGAATATTTTAATTACTATTTCGGGAAGATAATTCAGGAGGGTGGAAAAAGCGGAGCTCTTCAATTTGTTTGTATTTTAATTCTGGTATCAAACTTACTCGCCAATTTATTCCGATACCTGAGTTTGCGCTTAGATGGAGCTATCCGGGCCAAAGTAGTGCGCAACTTACGTTTAACCGTTTACGAACGCCTTACGCAATTGCAATTGGGCTTTTTCTCCAACGAACGCCGGGGCGATATAATGACCCGCCTGACTACCGACGTGCAGGAAATTGAAAATTCCGTTATCAGTACTTTAAACGTAGTATCACGTGAACCGCTTACTATTGTGGGTTTATTTGCCATGCTATTCACCATGTCGGTTAAACTTACCTTATTTACGGTATTGGTAATGCCGGTTTCAGGATACATTATTTCAGCTATTTCTAAAAAATTAAAACAACGAGCTGTAGAAGGGCACGAGTCTTTGGGTACTATTCTGAGTATAATCGATGAAACCTTAGGCGGTATGCGTGTGATTAAAGCCTTTAACGCCCAGGAATATGTTATTGATAAGTTCAGTCAACATAATAACCGGTACGCCCGCATAATTACGTCCATTACCAATAAACGCAGCTTAGCTTCTCCTATTTCAGAATTTATGGGGGTAGCCGCCGTAGCGGGCATTTTGTTTTACGGTGGTACGCTGGTTCTCAATCAACAATCCGATTTATCGGCGAGTGAGTTTATTACCTACATTGTGCTTTTCTCGCAGGTACTGGTGCCCGCCAAATCTATTTCCACGGCTTTCAGCAACATTCAGCGCGGTTTAGTTTCGGGCGATAAGATATTGGCCATTATTGATACCCAGCCGCAAATCAGAGATTTACCTACCGCTAAAACATTACCCACTTTCAGTGATTCGATTACTTTTCACGATGTTTCTTTTGCTTACGGCACCGAACCGATATTGCAGCATATTGACCTTACTATTCCGAAAGGGAAAACCATTGCTTTGGTAGGTCCTTCGGGAGGCGGCAAATCTACGTTGGCTGATTTACTACCGCGCTTTTACGACCCCGCCTCCGGAGTTATTACTATTGATGGCGTAGATATTAAAACTTGTACCCTGCACTCCCTACGCGACCAAATGGGCGTAGTTACCCAGGAATCTATCTTGTTTAACGACACCATTTTTAACAACATTGCTTTTAATAAAACGGGTGCTACCGAAGCCGAAGTAATTGCCGCCGCTAAAATTGCCAATGCCCACGACTTTATTTTACAAACCCCTGACGGATACCAGACAATCATTGGGGATAGAGGCGGTAAATTATCGGGTGGACAGCGGCAACGGATTAGTATTGCCCGGGCAATTTTAAAGAATCCGCCTATTTTAATTATGGACGAAGCTACTTCGGCCTTGGATACTGAGTCGGAGAAACTGGTACAAGAAGCTTTAATTAACCTGATGAAAAACAGGACTTCGCTGGTAATTGCGCACCGGCTGAGTACTATTCAGCACGCCGATGAGATTATTGTGCTGCAAAAAGGTAAAATCCGGGAGCGCGGCACGCACGAAGAATTGTTACGCGAAAATGGTTTATACGCCCGGCTCAATCAAATGCAAATTACCAACAGCGTAATTTCTTAAAGTACAAATCAGCGTTTTAAAACTTATTATCTTTATTTTTCCAACCCTATTTAGTTTTGTCTTTTTTCTTGATTAACAGTCACCTATAAATACTTACATCAGGATAAAATTATAATCCTTAAATAAATAACTATTACCCGAAGCAAAGCATTTACGTATTATAACTAAAGCATCACTCATAAAGAAAAATCCTTATGGAAGCGATAAAGAAATTTGTAAACGTACTTGTAATTATATACCTAATAGCTGCCACCCTGATTTATCTGGATGTATTGAAAGTAGGCCAGGATGCTAACCCTAACTTTAATACTACTTTTTATATTGTAGGCGGAGTTATTTTGCTACTCGAACTCCTCGTAGAAAATCTGTATATTGCCACCCTGAAACGCGATCAGGTTCATACGCAACACAAAATAAACGAACTAAAAGCTTTACTCTACGACCAGAAACAAGAGATGCTACAGTATAAAAGCAGCCGAACTACCGATAGCAGTACTGGTGCGGCCCCTTTGAATTCGTCTACTCCTGTTTACGATCGCAATACAATAATTGTAAAACCTGGTTTTTCAACAGGTCAGGACCCCAACCGGTCATCGCCTAAAAACTCTGACCCTATTTAATTGCATGTCTACTTTTTCTAATACTATTCTGGCCGAATTAAAAGAGGCCCAAAATTTACTAAATTCTTTTATCGCCCAGCCGGAAACAACGGCACGCATTGAGGCTGCGGCTCAGCTCATGAGCCACGCCATTAAAAACAAAGGCAAAATTTTATCTTGCGGCAACGGAGGTTCTATGTGCGATGCGATGCACTTTGCCGAAGAATTGTCTGGCCGTTACCGCCACGACCGGCAGGCTTTGCCCGCTATTTCCATTTCTGATTCTAGCCACCTGAGCTGCGTAAGTAATGATTACGGTTACGATTCTGTTTTTTCGCGCTACCTCGAAGCCTTAGGAAATCCCGGAGATGTTTTACTGGCTATTAGTACCAGCGGCAATTCCGGTAACGTTTTAAAAGCTGCCGAAACTGCCCGCGAAAAAGGTTTAAAAGTAGTTAGCCTTACGGGTAAAGATGGTGGTAAACTCGCCTCCCTGAGCGACGTGGAAATCAGGGTTCCTCATTTTAGCTACGCCGATCGCATTCAGGAAATTCACATTAAAGTTATTCATATTCTGATTTTACTAATCGAGCAAAGTGTAGTAGGCAAATAAGCTTTGTAACCATATTGCAAATTTTAGATTTATTACCAAACAAGCTGCGGTGGCACATATTTATCTTTTGGCACAGGCTCCGCAATAAGCTTGTGCTTTTGCTTTTTAAAGTATCCAAGTGGTAAAGGCTGTGGATAGATTTAAGTAAAACTTAGCTTTAATTATATCTGATTAAATACTTTCCCGGAAATTAAATTTCTGGAATTTATTTACCTTATTTCCTGTTCCGCTTCCAATCATACCTAATTCCCTATATTCTAACTTATACGCGATTTCATGCTCGTAAAAACATTTGGTAGCGCTGTGCAAGGCGTAAATGCCTACACCATTACCATGGAAGTAAATGTTACTCCCGGCACCAAGTATTATATGGTTGGCTTACCCGATAATGCGATTAAAGAAAGTGAGCAACGCATTGAATCCGCGCTGAAGTACAATGGCTACCGCATGCCCCGTCAGAAAGTGGTTATTAATATGGCTCCGGCGGGTATTCGAAAAGAAGGTTCCGCTTACGACTTACCTATTGCTTTAGGTATACTGGCCGCCTCCGACCAAATGCGCGGCGAACGTTTAGGTGAGTATGTTATTATGGGTGAGCTATCGCTCGACGGCACTTTAGGTCCGGTAAAAGGAGTGCTGCCTATTGCCATTCAGGCTCGCAAAGAAGGTTTTAAAGGATTTGTATTGCCCGTACAAAATGCCCGCGAAGCAGCAATAGTAAATAATTTAGACATTATTGGGGTTGAAAATATAAAACAAGCCATTGATTTTTTTGATGGCAAAATAGATATTACGCCCTTAGTAATAGATACCCGCGATATTTTTCAATCTACGGTTAACCAATACGAAGCCGATTTTGCGCACGTACAAGGCCAGGAAAATATTAAGCGAGCCCTGGAAATTGCGGCCGCCGGTGGTCATAACGCCATCATGATCGGACCTCCAGGCGCTGGTAAAACCATGTTAGCAAAACGCTTGCCTTCTATTTTACCTCCACTTACCATGCACGAGGCTTTGGAAACCACTAAAATTCATTCGGTGGCCGGTAAGCTTGGCGAATCAGCTTCTTTGCTTTCCACGCGGCCTTTTCGGGCACCGCACCATACTATTTCAGATGTTGCCTTAGTAGGTGGCGGCGGGGTACCGCAACCCGGCGAAATTTCTTTATCGCACAACGGGGTTCTTTTTATGGATGAATTGCCGGAATTTAAACGCACGGTACTGGAAGTAATGCGTCAGCCGCTTGAAGAAAGAAGAGTATCTATTTCCCGGGCTAAAATGACCATTGATTTTCCGGCTAACTTTATGCTCATCGCCAGCATGAATCCGTGTCCGTGTGGTTACTACAATCATCCGGATAAAGATTGCGTGTGTGGTCCAGGGGTGGTGCAGCGTTATTTAAATAAAGTGAGCGGGCCTTTGCTGGACCGGATTGATTTGCACGTAGAAGTAACGCCGGTAACCTTCGACCAAATGACAGAATCGCGCAAAGCTGAAAGCAGCGAAGCCATTCGGGAGCGGGTAATAAAAGCGCGTAAAATTCAGGAAGAACGCTTTAAAGAATTTCCGAATATTCACTCCAATGCCATGATGCCTTCGCAAATGGTGAAAGAAGTTTGTGAGATAAACGCGGGCGGCAAAGCTTTACTTAAAACCGCTATGGAACGCTTAGGTTTATCGGCGCGCGCTTACGACCGTATTTTAAAAGTAAGCCGTACTATTGCTGATTTAGCTGATTCTCCAGATATCCGTATAGAACATTTAGCTGAAGCCATCCAGTACCGGAGCCTCGACCGCGAAGGTTGGGCTGGATAGTTTATTAGTTCATAGTCCACGGTCCACAGTCGATAGTCGATAGACGATAGACTATAAATTTTAATCAATAGTGAGCTGTGGTCTATGGACTATCGACTGTGGACCGTGGACTGTTTTTCTTCCTCCAAAAGCGAAATCCTAACCGATATTCAATAACATCGGCTTTAATCAGGTCGTGTAATTTTAAACCGGCAGCCAAGTAAATATTGCGGGTAAGCGGATAGCGGGTCTCCAGCCGCTGGTAAAACGCAGCATCTGATTTATACGGCCGGTAGGCATACCAGCCCACATACGTGCCAAATCCTAATTTACCAATGGCTAATTCATGACCAAAATTCAATGCTACTCTCCGAATATCCGGCGAAGTACCTGGTTCTACCCGCGGATCCCAGTTGCGTCGCGGAATGAGCGAAGGATCATAAAACCCTTCCAAACCAATTAGTAGAGTGCTTTTTGGGTTTAACTGCCGCATGGCCGAAAGCGCAACCGACTTAACCGTGTAAGTAATTGTATCAAAATCGTCACGCTGCTTTATACCGGCACTACCACTAATAGTAAAAGAAAGCTTATTTCCGGGGGGAGGCCATGCTTGTACCAGCGGTTCAAACGAACGTTGGCTATAGTAGTTTAAACCCAGACTAAGGGTACCTATATTAATTCCCAAATTAGGCTTGGCATTACCACCGTTTGAATAATGATTAATTCCGGCAGCCAGCAAAAGTGAGAACTTCGGACTAAGTATTCGTTCGTACTCTGCTCTAAATTGAATAACAGCATTTAAAGGAGCACTAATTACATTATTGGTAGCATTTAACCGCCAGTCGAAGTGATTGCTAAAATAGGCCAATCCGGTGCCTACCCGTATACTTATTTGATCCTGAGCCCGATGATAAACATATTTATTCAGGTAAATACTGGCTGCCAGGGACTTCCCTAAAATAGGTTTTTGGTAATCGAAAGCAATAAGTGAAATACCAATGCGTGGGTACTTATATAATTGATGCCAAAATTTAGTGCCGGTAGTTTGGTATTGCAGATTTATCTCGGCTCCAACAGGATTTACTCCTTGTAAGTGCCTTATTTTAGGGCTATGTACCAGCACGGAGCCTTGCAAATAAGATGCACCGATACTAATTGGAATCTTCTCCTGAGCAAAAGCCAGTAGGCAGCTAAAACATCCTAATACAATAAACCACAACCTAAGTATTAGGCAGTTTCTGATCATTTTTGATTATTGGCATAAAATTAGCTTCAAATTAGTAAAAATATCCTTTCTGTTTCTTACGCTTGCTGGTAAAGCAAGTGGTACAAATGTCTATTGTCTCTTAAGTATAAATTACTTAAGTGCAAATTAGCTAACTTCCACTTATTCTCAATTTAAATAAAAATAACATTTATTTGGTCTAAAACGCAACATTTTATTTTATGTACGTATACCTACCATAATACACAATATAAGTTTAATACAATATTCAATTAAGACTAACACCAATTAACCGATTAACTTAAATTTTATTACTATGAAAAAGATTGCTTTTTTACTATTTACTGCCTTTACTATTTCTTTTGCTTCGCATGCCCAAATTGGAATTAAACTGGGTGCGAATTTATCTAACTTAGCCGGCGATTTAAAACACGAAGATTTAAATAAAAATAAGATAGGCTTTGTAGGCGGAATTAGCTATAACATTCCTTTATCCGGCGATAACTTTATCTCCTTACAACCAGAGTTATTATACTCTATGAAAGGTTACAAGTACGCAGATATTACTGTAAATGAAATTGATCCGATAACTAGCCAAAGTAACCAAGTTACTTACGAAGGAAAAGTAAATTACAGCTATTTAGATTTACCTATCTTACTAAAAGTAAATGCTGGTCCAATTTTCTTTGAAGCTGGTCCGCAATTATCTTATTTATTAGGCATTCAGGACAATACTGAAAAAACCATTAACGGTGTTGATTTTGAAAGCTATAAGAAAATTGACAAAGATAATTTAGCTGAGTTAGAAATTGGATACGCTGCTGGTTTAGGTTTTCAGGCGCCAATGGGTATTACCATTGGACTACGTTACAATGGCAGTATCAGCCATTTAGCTAAAAATGATAATGGCGATGAATTAGCCAATGCCCGTAATTCTTTATACCAAGCCACTGTGGGCTTTAGATTACCAACTGGTAAGTAAGTAAGTGCAAAAACAAGAATAAAAAAGAAGGCCAGTAATAATTACTGGCCTTCTTTTTTATATGCATTTCAAGAAAATTACTAAATGAAATATTTTAATTATAAGGGAGTTAAAATTAAATTACTTAATCAGATTACTTACAACCTATAATTTAACCTTTGCTCATCTCGGCATAGTATTTATAAAAATACGGAATGGTTTCAATGCCTTTCAAAAAATTAAAAACACCGTAATGTTCGTTGGGCGAATGAATTGCATCAGAGTCGAGGCCAAAACCCATTAATACGGTATCTAAGCCTAATTCTGATTTAAACATGGCTACAATAGGAATACTGCCACCGCTTCGGACTGGAACGGGCTTTTTACCGAAAGTTTGTTCGAAAGCTTTGCTGGCTGCCTGGTAGGCCACCGAATCAGTAGGCGTTACTACCGGTTCGCCGCCGTGATGCGGTTTTACAATTACTTTCACACTTTTAGGAGCAATAGAAGTAAAATGTTTATGAAACTTCTCGGTTATTTCTTCTGAAGTTTGATTCGGTACCAGGCGCATCGAAATTTTGGCCGAAGCTTTAGATGCAATTACTGTTTTAGCACCTTCGCCAGTATAACCGCCCCAAATGCCATTTACATCCAAGGTTGGCCGAATAGAATTACGCTCCATGGTAGAGTAACCCTCCTCGCCATGGATATCACCTAAATTTAACGCTGCTTTATATTCTTCCACGTTAAATGGAGCTTGGGCCATCTCCGCCCGTTCTTCGGCGGTTAATTCCTGCACATTATCGTAAAAACCGGGAATAGTTATGTGGTTGTTTTCGTCGTGCAGAGAGGCAATCATTTTACATAAAATATTTATCGGGTTTGCTACGGCACCGCCATACAAACCCGAATGTAAATCCCGGTTAGGTCCGGTAACTTCTACTTCCACGTAACTTAATCCCCGTAAGCCCGATGTAATAGATGGAATATCATTAGCAATAATTCCGGTATCCGAAATAATAATAACATCGGCCTGCAGTCGCTCTTTGTTTTGCTGCACAAAGGTATTCAGGTTATTGGAGCCTACTTCTTCCTCTCCTTCAATCATAAATTTAACGTTGCAAGGCAGTTGGTTTTGCTGCATCATCATCTCGAAAGCTTTGATGTGCATGTATAACTGACCTTTATCGTCGCAGGCGCCACGTGCGTAGATTTTATCGTCTTTTATTACTGGCTCAAAGGGCGGTGAATGCCAAAGTTCGTAGGGGTCGGCGGGTTGTACGTCGTAATGTCCGTACATGAGAACCGTAGGCAAACTGGAATCAATAATCTTTTCCCCGTAAACAATGGGATAACCGGCCGTTGGGCAAATTTCAACTTTATCGGCACCAGCTTCGCGCAGCTTTTGCGACAGAAAATCGGCTGCCCGCAATACATCCCCATGAAAAGCCGGATCGGCGCTTACCGAAGGAATCCGGAGCAAATCAAACAATTCCGAAATAAACCGATTTTTGTTGGCTTCGATATAAGAAGTATAATCCATAAATTATAGAGTGGAGCGTTTTAAGTATTAGGTTTTAATAGAGATTAAATATTAGTAGAATCAGATAAAAAAAACACTTACTATTACCTTAACTATTAATCCTTCATTTTAAGGCAGCAAAGAGAATAAAGCAACTGATTTCTTGCAACTAAGTAACTTTAAAATAATTTAAATGCTCTCTAGCCGCTTTACAGGCGAGACTATTTAATTCGCTCTTATCAGAAAATAGTTACTACTAGCAGTTATACCTGAATCAAAAATTTAAATTTACTAAATGCAGCTTTAAAAAATTAAGAACGTTTGCCGAAAAGCGTAATAGGTACTTTACTTTCAACGCCATTTACTAATCGGTTAATGTTTTTACGATGAGTATAAACGACCAACCCGGCCAGTAAGAAGGCAAAAATAGTAAGCACCGGTTTATCCGGATGAAATTCTGGAATTAATAGCAACAATAACGGAAAAGCCAGAGCTCCAATCATAGAACCCAACGACACGTATTTAAAAAGCAACAGCACCACAATAAAAATACCGATGCAAATAAGCGCGGCCTGCGGCTGGATGGCCAATACCATACCCAACAAAGTAGCCACGCCTTTGCCACCTTTAAAGCCTACATATATCGGAAATACGTGCCCAATTACAGCTAATATACCAAATGCTAATTGATAATAAATTAAATTTTCTGGTGATATAGCCTGCACCTGTACCAATATGTGGGCTAATGAAGTAGCGATCCAGCCTTTTAATACGTCGAACAGTAGCACAAATGTGCCTGGCTTTTTACCCAGCACCCGAAAAGTATTGGTTGCTCCCCCATTTTTACTACCGTACTCGCGTACATCCATTCCGTAAAATCGTTTACTTACCCAAACAGCAGTGGCAATAGAACCAATTAAGTAAGCGGCGAGCAACAGCCCGATTATCCAAAGTATATTCATAGTATTATTAAAGAAGCCGTTTATTCCTTTTACGGCAACTGGTTTCGGTAAGATTATAAAAGTACAAAAGGCAATAGCATTTCCTTTAAAATTTTAAAGTTAAATCCGTAATAATCCTATTTAACTTTACCATTCTAAAGCTAATAACCTCATGCAAAACCTAAAAACTGGGATTACTAATTTTTAAATAACCCGGTCATTTTTAACAATCAGTTAGGGTTTACCGCCTCAAGATAATAGAATAGCCTGTTAAGTAAAAACCAAATAAAAAAGGCAGTAAACTTACTGCCTTTTTTATTCTAAAACTTAGCAATTATTTACTTATTCAATATCCGGCAAAGCATCATTTTCTTCATTTTTCGCTTTTTTCTTTTTCTTAGGTTTCTCTTGCGGAGCTTCGCCTGGTAAATCCGATTCTTCTTTCGCCGGTGCTACCTTCTCTTTTTCTTTAGTATTCTTTTTAACTGGTTTCTCTTCAGCTGGAGCGGCTTCTATATCGGTGTTTGATTCATCCTGCTTATCAGCGGTTGCTTTTTTATCTTTGCGGCCTTTTTTAGGAGCTGCCTCGCCTTGTTCCATAAAATCATCAGCCGGGGCATTTCCCGGAGCTATTTCATCGGCAGCAATTGGTGGCAATCCCAGATAGTTTTTCCGGAAGTAGTTCACAAATTCGGTTTTCTCCATTGACTCGCCTGCAGCTAAACTGCCCGAACTTTTGGAAGCAATAATGCCATTTACTTTATCATCAGCGGAAGCTACGGTTATTACATCATCAGCGTAACTAATGTAATACCACAACGATGGAATCGGCTCCAGGTAAATGGTTACAATGTCGCTTTCTGGTCCACGCTTAATTTCAATATAACCTGGTATTTGCGCGTTAATATCCTTTTTAAGGATGTTGGATAAAGCTAGTTTACCTTTACTATACCAGGCTTGAGTAGTATCGGACCAGTGTAATTGTACATTATTGAAAACCAGACTATGCACCAGTTTTGTCGAAATGGCCGGTAATGGCACGTGCCCGGAAGCTGTTTTAGCAATGTAATCCTGTACGCCTTTGTTGCCAATAAACTCTGCTAATTTATAATGTAAATTGGCACTACCGGCATCTACAGCTTCCGGAGCACCACCGTTATTATCAGTGATAGCTATAGCCATTGCGGCTAACGCCGACTCGGGCATCGCTACATCAAACGCCATAAAAGCATCAAAATGGTACTTGTTCTGATTTGTTTTGGCCTTGATATTTCCGGAAGTAGTTAAGCCCAGCGTTTTAGTAGATTGAATTAAATTAACTTTACCCTCATAACGAGCTTCAGAAGTAGCATCGTTAAAAGTCATCAGGTTGCCTTCATAAGCTTCAGCGTTGGCTTGTTTAGCTTTACCTAATTTATACTGATGGTTAGCCTTATCAAAAGATAATACTCCATCTATGGTAAATACATCCAAATCGGCTTCGTCTACTTTTTTGGAGCCAAAAGTTGGGTACAGTTTACCGGAAGTGCTGGAAATGTGCAAACCAGTAATAGTAGCTCCTTCTTCGTCGCCTTTACTGCTTTCAATATTTATTTTAACTTCTTTCGGATTTACGTCTGAGGCAATATACGGCATCCATTCAGAAGCACCCGATTCTTTCGCAAATCCCAGTTTAATAAAACCATTAAAATCCAGGTGCTCTTTGTTCGAGTTCATGGTGGCATTGCCCTTAAATTGTACATTCGGGGCAATAAAGAAATTATCCTTCTCTTCAATAGTTGCTACTGACGAAGTGTACGGACTGGTATCGAAGGTTGGCGCTTTCCGGCGTTTTCTGCCTGTTATCCGCATAGGTTCGGCACTGGCTAGCAAGTTGCTGGTGATGCTGTCTGCTGCAGCTTTCGAACCTGCCTCCTGAACCTGCTTCTCTGCTTTTGCTTTCTTACGTGATTTTTTAGAGGTTGCTTTAGCAATAGGTTCTGCTTCTTTAATTGGGTCAGTCGCAATAGGGTCTGTAGCCAATGAATCTTGTTGAACCGGTTTAGCAGCAACAGGCGCTCCGGCAGCTTTTGTGGTTTTACCCAAACCTACTTTTTGTAAAAATCCTTTTTTAGCAACTGATACAGGCTTGCGAGGATTTTCAATGGAATCAGCGGCAGCAATTAATTCAGAGGCAGAATATTTTTTGGGCTTCACTTCCGGCTTTACTTCTTCGGCCTTCATATTGTGCATGGCAAACTTGCCAAACTGCAGCTTAAAGGTTTGGTTATCAGCATTCTCGTAATCATACAATGCTTTTCCGCGGTACTCCGTGCGCGAAATAACATCAATTTCTCCCTGGTATAATTTGTGGAACTTATTAACCGTATCAATAACCGTTGCCTGTTTAAAAGGTCTCAGATCAGATTTTTCGTTAACAAATACCTGCCCGCTGTCCGGCACAATATGCGCGTCAGCCGAAGCAATGTACGGCACGCCGCCAATTTCCAGGGTTTGTTTGGCAATATCGTATATACCCGAAGAAGCATTAAATTTAAGATTTCCGTGATCAGGATTCGTGGATAAAAAGTAAGCCTTATCCGAAGCAGCTCCTTTAGGTTGGTTCAGGGTTACAACTTTTTTCTTGAAATCATATTTACCCCCGCTCAACGATGTTTTAAACTGAGCAAACGGGAAGGCTGTACTGGCAAAACCAGCTTTTTCCGGCGAGAAGGTAGCAATATCGTCTTTTAAATTAAACTCTAGTTTTACATCCGTAGCTCGCACTACGGGTTTGTTCGGAGTTTTAGATTTTGCTTCGAAAGTAGCATTTTTACCAGTAAAACTAGTTTTACTAAAATTCAAAACCGGAGAGCTGATTATAGCATCTGTACTTTGTAGTTCACCATCGCCGGCAAAACCCTTAGGGGTAACAATTACAATGCCCCGATACTTAAACTTGTTTTCATACATGGATATAGCATCCGTAGTGGTACTGATATTCATGGTATCGCGCTTCGGTAACCATTCCAAAGCGTATTGTTTAAAATCGGCCTGCATGAAATAAGCATCCCCGATATTTCCTTCTGCTACGGTGGCCTTTGTACCCAGAGTTAAGGTTTTATCGAGGTAAAAAGTAAAGGCATTCGATTGCAAAGTAGTGGTTAAGTATTTTAACTCGCCACTTCCCTGCAAGCCTTTAAAGCTCATGGTTAGCTTATTATAAAATTTACCTTTACCCCCATAGGCTGCAAAGCCATCTTTAGGCACCTGGTATTCAAACCCCAGCGATTGATCGGGCATAATACCGAGAGTGGTGTTAAAATCCGGAAAGATTCCTCCGGAATGAAAGCGTCCTTTAAAAGCAATGGTATTGGGTTTAGAACTGCTTAAACTATCCATTTTAAAAGGTGGAATAGCAAAATAAACGGTAGTATCGTAAGCTCCTCCCAAAATATCCGGCTTATCAAAATAAACATACGACGGCGATAAGGCATCGAAGGTAGGATAACCGGGCGTTTTCTTTTTACCTGATTTATTATCCGGTCGGTTCAGATACAGTTTACCGCTTGATTTATTAGAATGGTTAGCCAGGTATTGTTCCCTTACTTTTTCGTCGCCTTTCATGCCCTTTACTTTGCCACGGGTAGCAAAAGCAATGGTATCAATCTTGGCCATATCCACCAGAAAATCTTTGTAATTAAAAGTAAATTGTTTACCCACAAACCGGAAGTAAGAGGCATATACTTTACCATTAAATAAAATATCGCGGTTTTGTAAAATCCGCACCTGGTTACTATCTGGCTTAGCGTATACGGCTCCCGAATCGCCGGTAAAATAAAATTTTTCTACACCCCGTACCAGCAATTCATTTTTACTTAAATCAATGGTGGCATTTTTACCACTGGGTGCCAGCGAACTTAAAGTAATAAAATCGTAATCTTTCTTTTCGCGTGAAGAGCTTACATAATGCCAGGCTTTCGGCTTAATGGTAACCAGACCGGTAGCGCCGTTAAAATTAATAAATCCTTGTTTTTGCAGCGTACTCATGGCCCCCCGGATAATAGGTTCTTTCATTTGCACATCGCGGGCCAAATCGGAAGTATAAAACTGATTTGTTTTTTGACGCGCGGCAAAACTTACGGCTACTTTTAACGGGTGAAAATCGGCGGTACCCTGGATAGCCAGCCATCTGTCTAAAGTAAAATACTCTTTAGAATCGAAACGGGCAGGCACCTGGTTTTTAGCGTTAATAATGGAAAAGTTAATCTGGGGAGTAGTTATGTTCCAGGTCAGCATTTCCGCTGATATTTCCATCTGGTGGTACGAATCAAAAAACAAAGATTTTTTAAAAGCACCTTCCTCACTGATTAAGGTTAATAAGTGCTTAGGCTTAACATACTTAAGGCGCATAGCCGGATGCGTAATGGAATCTTTACCCCGATATAACACCACCGAAGCTATCTGCGCTGAAATCAGGGAATCGGAAAGCGCATAACTAGCTGCCGCAGCTTTGAAACGTACTTTACCTTCGTGCTCTACTATTATATTAGATAAACTTTTATCCAGAGCCCCCGTCATTATTTTTTTACCCGCCATAGTAAGACCACCCACGTAGGTAATACCTTGCCCAATACTTTTTAAGCGGGCATCGTTGGTGTAAGAAATAAATTTAGGATAACCCGAATCTCCCCCCTTGGCCGCTTTTACGCTGCGGTATTCCCATACGCCTTGTACCTGTTTTTCGAGTACGGCCGGGTGGGTAAGGGTTACTTTTTCGGCTTTGAGGCCGGGTTTAGTTATATCAAAATGAAAGCCTTGAAACGTAGCGGAGGCCGTATTACCTCCTTCGCTCCATTCATAACGGCCTTTGGTAGCTACTAAAGTCTGGCGGGTAAGCAGTACTGCTCCACTTACGTCTTTGAGTAATAATGAATCGTGGGGGGTAGAAAAAAGTAAATCAACGTTTTGCAGCACCAATACTGCCCCGGTAGCCGGAACAGTATAAGCAACCTCCGGTTCAACAGGTTTTAATTTAGCCGGTTCTGTTTTTTTAATTATTGTTTCTTTTTTTACCGGTGTTTTAGTCGTAGTTGCTTTTTTTACCGGTGCTTTTTTAGGCTTAGAAGCTTTGCTCCAAAAATCATCTTCGGCGGAAGTAGAAATCGGAAAATTAGCAGATGGAGTTGCTTCCTGAACTGGTGCTGGTGGTAAATCATTCACTACTGGTACACTGGTAACGGGCGTAATCTCCGGTAAAGCGGCCTGAATTTCCTTCTGAGATAATTGTGCTCCCGGCCGGTACTCAAACGAAAAAGAGCCATTTTGGGCCAGTAGTTTACTATAATTTGCTTTATAAATAAACTTGTTATTCAAAAAGGAATAAGCGGTAACCAGAAAATTCTCAAAGCCTTTAACATCATCTTTCTCCAGCGATTCGCCGGTTACATTCAGAAACTCGTCGAGTTTACTGCCACTTAGTTTTTGAGCATTTATCCCACTTACCAAAGCCCCAAAAAAGTTTTCAAAGTAAGGCCTAGCTTTCATTTTTTTTAGTTGCATTTTCTGGGCAATATCCATTACCTTGGTTTGCTGAGCACTGGTAAGCGCATTAGTCGACCATACCTGCTCCAGTTGAGCCGCAACTTTAATGGCGTTTTCATTGCGCGTGGGAGCCGTTAATGCTTTTACCTGCGGTATAAATTGTGCCGGGTCCTGGAAAGTTTTAACTGCCTGCGTTTGGGCCAGTATTGGCCCACCGGCAACAAGCAGCAGCAAAAAGAAAAATAGTAATAAATGCTTCATACAATCAATAAGTAGTTCAGGGCTGTTTGGTAAATACCGACGATACCCAGTTATTTTTAGAGCGAACAGAAATAAAAGTTAAACCAGAGCTTAAAGCTTTATCTTTAATTAAATCCAGGTCTTCGGTGTAAAACCCACTTACCACTAAAGCTCCGCCCGGCAAAATTTTAGCTGCATAAGCAGGAATATCATCGAGCAAAACGTTCCGGTTTATATTTGCTAATACAATCTCGTATAGAGTATCAGCGGCAATCTGCTGCACATCGCCAAGGCGAACTTCAATAGAAGCGCAATCATTGATAGCAGCATTCTCGCGTGCGTTTTCTACGGTCCAGTCTTCAATGTCAACGGCTACAATACTGGTTGCCCCCAATTTACAGGCCATAATAGCCAGAATGCCGGTACCACAACCCATATCCAATACTCTTTTGTTTTGATGATTGATGGTAAGCTGATTTTCAATCATGAGCGTGGTGGTTTCGTGGTGGCCGGTACCAAACGACATTTTTGGGTTAATAATAATATCGTACTGAACCTGCTCCGGCTTAGGATGAAACGATGCCCGTACCGAACAAACATTACCAATTAGGAGAGGCTCAAAGTTTTTCTCCCACTCTTCGTTCCAGTTCTGTTTTTCAATTTTCTGGATATTGTAGGTAATACGTCCATTTTGGTTATAGCGCGCGAATACGGCAACTACATCAGCTTCTGAAAAAATATCTTCGGTTGTATAAGCATCGAGTCCATTATCGGTTTCCATGAAGGTATCGTACCCATACTGACTTAATTCGGCGGTGAGGATATCTACTAATTCGGACGGAGCCGTAATGGAAACTTGTATAAAATCCATGAGGAGAGGGTTAGGTGCAATATTTTAAGTTAAGGAAAATAAGATTTAGATAATTAATACTAAAATCTTAAAACGATTATTTTAAGCAAATCAGGATGTTCTTTGGTTTATTTTTATTGCCGGCAGCCGGCAAAAGAACGTGACTTGGTGTAGTAAACCGAGAAATCAGCAAAGGCGCGGTTAGTAGTTACAAATAAAACATAATCAGCAAAATCGTGCGCCGGAGCGGGATACCACAAACCAGGTTTATCGGCAAACAGCTTATTTTCTTCTTTAAATACCATTAAATTGGCAAAAGCTTCTTCTGTTTCCAGGTAAACAACATAACGAGCCATTCTTTTATACTTAGGATCAGAAGTAAGAAACACAGAGCCGTAAATGCGGCAAAAATCTGGTTCCCGGTTTATTTTAGTAATTGTTTCTTTAGTAATATATCTGGATGAAACCGCCGCTGAAGGAGATAGCAGCAAGGAGAAAATTGACAACAGTAAGCTTACCAACATAGCTCTAAATTAAAAATAAGTACCCTTTAAACCAAAAAAAATGCCCGGACGTTCACGCCCGGGCTCCTGTATTACCAAAAATATACCAATTGTACTATTTATATCAAAAGGATTTTACAATATCCGTAAAATCGCGGGATTTTAAAGAAGCTCCTCCAATTAAACCGCCATCTACATCGGGCTGAGAGAATAATTCCTGAGCGTTACTTGGGTTGGCACTACCTCCGTACAAAATAGTAGTATCTAAAGCAGCTTGCGCATCGTAGTGGCGGGCAATCTGCTCCCGGATAAAGGCATGTACTTCCTGCGCCTGCGCGCTGGTAGCCGTTTTTCCGGTACCAATAGCCCAAACCGGCTCGTAGGCAATTACCACATTCTCAAATTCTTCGTTGCTCAAATGAAAAAGGCCTTCTTTCAATTGCGTTTCGATAATTTCAAAAGTCAGGTCCTGCTCACGCTGGTCCAGTGTTTCGCCCACGCAGAAAATAGGTTTAAGGCCTTGTTTTAGAACTGCCTTTACTTTGGCCTCGAGCAACTGGTTATCTTCCAGAAAATACTGACGACGCTCGCTATGACCCAAAATAACGTACTCCACTCCCACTGATTTCAGCATTACCGCCGAAACTTCGCCGGTATAAGCACCACTTTCGTTTTGGTGACAGTTTTGAGCACCTAATTTTACTTTTTCGTTCCCGGTTAAAGCTTTACCAATACCAGCCAGAAACGGAAACGGAGGGCAAACTATTACTATTGCCTCGTTGTTTACTTCGTCCTGCACCATGTTGGTGATTTCGGAGACCAGCGCCAGACCTTCGTCGTAGGTTTTGTTCATTTTCCAGTTACCGGCTACTATTTTTTTTCTCATGGCTTATTTTTGTTATTCGTTGCTCGTTATTCCTTGTTCGATTAACGCGTAAGATTACGGATTTTGCGGGGAAATGCCTAAAACTTGTCGCGCGATTATCTAAAAGACTATTAAAATCACGTATTTAAGTAAAATCAGATTATTACAAACCCGATTTTAAAACCTAAACCCAGGTGAATGCGGGTAAAGGTTCCTTCCCGTTTATCTACCGGCTCAATGTAAAAATCAACGGGTGCGTCGTACTCGCGCAATTCTTCGCCGAAGGTATGGTGGTCAATTTTAATCTGGCGTAATCCCGGACCTATAAAAACATCCAACAATACTCTTCGCCCGATTGCATACTCTAATCCAACTTTTAAGCAAGCTCCCCGCATTTTACGGGTAATATCCGAATATTCGTAATGATACGCTTCGTTGTCTCTTAAGAGCCAGTCGTCTTTTTTGCGGTATTTTTCGGGACCAAAGAAACCTTCGCCGCTAAAATAAGGCCTGGATTTTTCGCCGGCTTTAATCCAGGAAGGCGGCATAAAATATTTTATTTCGGCCCTAATTCTATGATACTTATGTTGCTCGAATTGCAGGTCAGGGTTCGTATAAATTTGTTCAGTAAGCTTTTTGAAAGGTAAGCCATAATCTACAGAAAACCCAAACCGGTTTTTAACATTTGCCTGTATTCCTAATTGTACTGTTGCTGCTCGCGGGTCCAGTAAGCTTAAAGGGGAAACCCGGAATTGCAGACCAATATTCTTCTTTTCCTGAGCTGATACTAATTGAGAAATCAAAAGAAGAGTAAGACAGATTAGGTAAAATATTTTTTTCATAAGGGTAAGTTACAGAGTATTTAGAGTTACTAATTGTGCCACTTAATTTATGAAATAAGTTAAAAGAGAAAACACTTAACTTGTACATTTAGACTCACTTAAAATGCAAAAGAGTTGAGAAAACTAAATTGCTTCCCCAACTCTCCTGAAATTTAAATTATTAAGGTTTAAACCAGCTTCTCTCGCAGGTAATCGGCGGTGGCGTTGCCTTCTAATTTTATCATTTCTTCCGGGGTACCTTCAAATAGTAAATGCCCACCATTAGTGCCACCTTCCGGACCCATATCGATAATCCAATCGGCGCATTTAATAATATCCATGTTGTGCTCAATAATTACTACCGAATTACCTTTGTCAATAAGCGCGTTAATGGCGGTAAGCAGCTTGTTAATATCGTGAAAGTGCAGCCCGGTAGAGGGTTCGTCGAAAATAAACAAAATACCTTCGGAATGAGTAGTAGCACCTTTGGTTAGAAACGAAGCCAGTTTTACCCGCTGCGCTTCGCCCCCGGAAAGCGTATTAGAAGATTGACCCAACCGGATATATCCCAGACCTACATCGTCGAGTGGTTTTAATTTTTCGATAATTTTCGGCTGCTCCTTAAAAAACTCGATGCTGTCGGCAATCGTCATGTCGAGTACCTCGGCTATATTTTTATCGTGGTACTTAATTTCGAGAATGTCTTGCTTAAATTTTTGACCGTGACAAGCTTCGCAGGTAAGGTAAATATCAGCCATAAATTGCATTTCAATTTTTACCTGACCTTCGCCCTGGCACACTTCGCAGCGGCCACCCTCAATATTAAACGAGAAATGCGATGGCTTTAAACCTCGCGCTTTAGCTAACTGCTGGTCGGCAAATAAAGTACGGATCGCGTCGTAAGCTTTAACGTAAGTTACCGGGTTAGAACGCGAAGATTTACCAATCGGGTTCTGGTCTACAAATTCTACGTGGGATATTTTACTATAGCTCCCCTGAATTTTATCGAACTTACCCGTTGCATCGGAATGGCCTCCCAGTACTTTAGCCAGGGCCGGATGCAGAATACGTTTAATAAGCGTAGACTTGCCCGAACCACTCACCCCGGTTATTACCGTCATTACATCTAATGGAAATTTGACGGTAATATTTTTAAGATTATTCTCGCGGGCACCCACAATTTCAATAGCATTACGCCACTGGCGACGTTTTACCGGCACCTCTACCTGGCGCTTACCACTTAAATACTGAGCCGTATACGTTTCAGTGGATTTTAGAATTTCGGGATATGTACCCTGAAACATTAGATTACCACCCCCTGAACCGGCCTCCGGACCAATATCAATAATCTGGTCGGCTATTTCCATCATTTTTTCTTCGTGCTCTACCACAATTACGGTATTGCCTATTTTCTGCAACGAGCGCAAAACCCCGATTAACTGCTCAGCATCGCGTGGGTGCAAGCCAATACTAGGCTCATCCAGAATATACATTGAACCTACCAGAGCACTACCTAATGACGTAGCCAGATTAATACGCTGCGATTCGCCCCCCGATAAAGTAGAAGATAAACGATTTAAAGTAAGATAACCTAAACCTACCCGCACCAAATAGCTTAACCGGTTTGTAATTTCAATTACTAAGCGGTCGGCTACCTGCAAGTCATGTTCAGTTAACTGGATGTTTTGGAAAAACTCCAGTACGCCAGTAACGGGTTTTAAAAGTAAATCGGTTATGCTGGTACCGTTTATTTTTACGTAGCTGGCATCTTTTCGCAGACGCGTGCCCCGGCAATCGGGGCAGGTAGTGCGGCCCCGGTAGCGGCTTAGCATTACCCGGTATTGTATTTTATGCGTTTGCGCCTGGATGTGCGCAAAAAAAGCATCCAATCCATCAAAGTATTGATTGCCCGTCCAGAGAAGCCGTTGTTGTTCCTCGGTAAGTTCGTTAAAAGGCCGGTGAATCGGAAAATCGAAGCGGATGCCATTTTTAATAAGAGGATGCTGCCATTCACTCATTTTCTCGGTGCGCCAAGGCGCAATGGCGCCTTCGTATACGCTCAAAGATTTATCTGGAATTACTAAATCTTCGTCGATACCTAATACATTACCAAAACCTTCGCAGCGCTGACAGGCCCCGTAAGGGTTATTAAAAGAGAAAAAGTTAACCGATGGCTCTTCGAAGGTCATTCCATCAAGTTCGAATTTATCGGAAAAAACGCGTTTCTGGTCGCCGAATAAAACGTGGCATGCGCCGTGGCCTTCAAAAAAAGCGGTTTGAACGGAATCGGAAATCCGGAATTGTAAATCTTCGTCGTCTTTGCGCAGCACGGCCCGGTCTACCAAAATATACACGTCGCCGGTAATATCAGCAGCATCGGCGCTGATAACGTCTTCAATAAATAACACCTGGTCGTTATTGTAAATTCGGGAATAGCCCTTTTGCAGAAGCAAATCTAGCTCTTTGGTCAGTTTTCTATCGGCTTGCACCTGCAAAGGCGCCATAATTACTATCCGGCTTCCGTCTTCTAAATTAAAAATAAAATCTACCACATCGGCCACGTTGTCTTTCCGGACCTGATTTCCGGAAACAGGCGAAAACGTTTTTCCGATGCGGGCATATAATAATTTGAGGTAGTCGTAAATTTCGGTGCTGGTACCTACCGTAGACCGGTTATTTTTAATACTTACTTTTTGCTCAATGGCAATGGCCGGACTAATACCCCGAATGTAGTCTACGTCGGGTTTATCCATGCGGCCCAAGAACTGCCGGGCGTAAGAACTCAAACTTTCCACGTACATCCGCTGCCCTTCGGCGTACAGCGTATCGAAGGCGAGCGAAGATTTACCCGAACCGGATAACCCAGTTACTACGATAAACTGGTTACGAGGCAGGGCTACGCTTAAGTTTTTTAGATTATGCACCCGTGCTCCTTTAATTATAATAAATTCTTTAGGGTCGAGGGTATCTATATCTATTTGATTGATAGTTTCTGTTGTCATAGAATAGTTAAAGCCGGTACTTGTACGTACAGCTATAGAAGAAACAAAAGAAAGCCACAAAAAATTGCCTGGCTTTAATCCGCAAAATTACTAATACGCAACCGGAATAAGAAGTATCACCTGATTATTCTTACAAGTGGTTTCAGGCAATATGTCTTGGTAAGAAGTACCTATTTTATTATTTTTGGTTCAAGTGGTTTTGCAACTACCCTTTACTTTTATCGTAAGTTTTATTTCGTTCACAATCTAAAATAAACTACCATTATGGGAAAAGGTGATATAAAATCAAAAAAAGGAAAAATTACTAAAGGAAGTTACGGCAACAGCCGCCCGCATAAAGCAAAAAAGGACAACGCGTCTAAGAAAGAAACGGGCATTGTAGGCAAAATAGTAGAAAAAGTAAAGGATATTATTAAATAGAATCACAGATTTTCGCTGATTACCCGGATTTCGCGGATTATTTATGCGCAGCGTAGATGTATGCAGTGTAGATTTATGCTACTTAAAGTGATTTCGCACTAAAAAAACTCTTCCCCTACCCCTCCTAAATTTAGGAGGGGAGGTTTGGGAACTTCATTGTTCTGAACCCTTAAACACTCTTTATCTTCAAATTTACTTTTCTTCTTAATAGTTAAAATTACGTTAAGAAAAGAATCCGCATAATCCGTGGTATCCGTTTAATCCGCGATTCAGAGATTCAGTTTTCGAAGTTTATGCGCTTTAAAAGTTGTAATGGCTACTACCAGCAAGGTCATAAAGCCGCCAAAAACTACCGAAGGAACTACCCCCACCAGCTTAGCCACCGAACCAGATTCGAAAGAACCAATTTCGTTGGATGAACCTACGAATATATTATTTACCGACGATACCCGGCCTTTCATGTGTTCGGGAGTTAAGGTTTGCATGAGCGTAGATCGGATAATAACACTAACCGAATCAAATGCTCCGCTTAGCCCCAGCAAAAGCAGCGAAAAGTAAAAATTAGTAGATAAACCGAACAAAATCATACACACGCCGAAACCTGCTACACAAAACAACATTTTCTTGCCGGCATCTATCTTTATGGGATTATGAGTAATGTAAACGGCCATGGCAACGGAACCCAAAGCCGGAGCCGCCCGCAAAAATCCTAAACCTTGTGGCCCCGTGTGTAGAATCTCGGAAGCAAAAATTGGTAACAAAGCTACTGCACCGCCAAATAAAACCGCGAATAAATCCAAGGAAATAGCACTTAGAATTATCTGGTTATTAAATACAAACCGGATTCCGGAAAGCAGGCTTTCTTTAATAGGCAAACGTTCGGTAGTTGCGGGCAAAGGCTTGGAACCAATTAAAAAGAAAAATAAAAAACCCAGCAACGTTAAACTCACGTCGGCCGCGTACGAAGCCTGAACTCCAAAGAAGCCGTAAAGTAAGCCGCCAATGGCCGGTCCTGCTACCGAAGCTCCCTGCCAGGTAGTGCTCGACCAGCTAACCGCATTTATGTAAAAATTTTTATCGGGTAGCAATTGTGGCATAAACGAGAAAGTAGCCGGCCCGAAAAAACCTCGGGCAATTCCGCTTAAAAAGATAATCGAATAAATAGGAACCGTTCCGAAAACGGCCATGCTCTTGTGAATGTTAAAGGAGTATAGCAGCAAACCCGTAGAACAGAAGAGCAGCACCAAAATACAACTTATAATTATTTTTTTCCGGCTGGTGCTATCGGCTACGTGTCCCGCGTATAGCGCCACTATAATAGACGGAATAGCCTCGGCTAAACCAATTAATCCTAAAGCCAACGGATCTTGCGTGAGATCATAAATTTGCCAACCAACTACAACGGCCTGAATTTGCAAAGCCAAGGTTAAACATAACCGACCCAAAACAAACAACCGAAACTCTGGTATTCTTAAAACCGCATACGGATCGTGTTTAACGGCACTTTTTTCCATTACAACTAACTTATTTTACTTTTACCAGGCTATTACCAAATAGACTTTAGCTGGTAGAATACAGGCTAACTAAAAATCAAAGTGCATGGTTACTTTTTTATTTATAAATGCACCCAGATAGCATTATCCCAAAGTAAAATTAGCTGAATCGGTTGATCAACACCCAGTATTTTATAAAAAATTAGAAACACAAGAACAACTTCTTTGAAAATAATTAAGCTATTTAGCTTTATTATTACAAAACATGCAAATCATTTTTACTTTTTTTGTTCAGGTACCATCAAAAACCGCTACTTTTGCCTTGGATTTACATGATGTTGTAGTGAAACCAAACAAGTACTATTCTGCTGCCATACTTGCTTTTACCATATGGGGGTTTATTGTTTTCCCGCTTCGAGCGGTAGCAAATTTTCCGAGTGGGCAGATTTTGTATTTCCGGGTGTTATTTGCCATGCTGGGTTTAGCAACCATTACCTTTTTATTCCGGCGCGACAGCTTAAAGCAAACGTGGCTCGCTTACCAGTCCGAAACCTTGCGCAATAAACGCCGGCTAATACTTTTTACGGTGCTGGGTGGCTTGCTGCTAATGGTAAACTGGCTGGTTTTTATCTACGTTATCAACCATATCGATATTCAGACGGGTTCTTTTTCGTACCTGCTTTGTCCTATTTTAACCGCGCTTTTGGGCTATCTGCTTTTAAAAGAAGAACTACGCTCCAACCAATGGCTGGCCATTGGCATCAGTATTATTAGTTGCTCTCTGATTGGTACAGGAGAGCTCACCAATTTATTTTATTCTTTACTCGTAGCCCTGAGTTACGCATTCTTTTTAATTACCCAACGAGTTTTAAAGCAGTACGATAAACTGGTATTGCTCACCTTGCAACTGATTATTGTATTTGCCTGCATGGGTCCGTTTTACTCGTTTTTTAAAGGAACAGAAGCTAGCCCTGAACTTAACCTTTCGTTTTACGGGGCAATATTCGTGTTAAGTTTTTTGTTTACCATTTTGCCTTTGTTCCTGAACATGTACGCTCTGAAAGAATTAAAATCAGGTACGATAGGCATTTTAATGTACATTAACCCGATTATTAACTTTCTGATTGCTTTCTTGTACTTTCAGGAAAAAACCAGTTCCGAAAAAGCTATTGCTTACGGATTAATATTTTTATCGATAATAATCTATAACCTGCCCGTCCGAAAAAAAATACCGACTACAAAATTAGCCACTCATGCAGGAAAATAACTCTATCAGGCTAAATAACAGGTAGTAAAAAAGTAAATTTGCAGAAACAAATAGCTGATAGAATCTATTATTTATGCGATTTACTACCAGGTAAGTTTAGGCAGATTTCGGTAGCAGATTTTCAAACCCGGCCACAGCCCGATAAATGGTCGCGGCAAGAAATTCTAGGACATTTAATTGAATTAGCGGCAAATAATCACCAGCGTTTTGTTCGTGCACCAATAGAAGACACACCCTCCATTTTTTACCACCAAGACGAATGGGTGAACATTCAGGCATACCAAAAAGAGAACAGAGGTATTCTGATTGTATTTTAGAAAAGCTATAACCGGCACATGGCGCCGCATGTATTTAATCAGATTACTAACAAAAATTTAGAAAAAGAAAGCCTGGGTAAGGACGGTACCACAGTTACGATAAGCTTTTTAACAGAAGATTACCTTAGGCATTTAGAAAATTATTTAAAACAGATAACCGATTATTAAAAACAACCTTTATCCTGCAACCTTTTCGGGCGAATCAGACTCTTTTAAGTAAGAAAAGTACCTTCTTTAACCTGAAATACTATGAGAACCTTTCTGGCACCTTTACTGGCAATTTTTATATTTACCCGTTGCGATAAAGAAGAACTACCTGCCGCAAAAAGCGGAAAACTAAACCAGGAAGTAGAAATTGCTCTGAACGAAACTCTGGAATTAACGACAACCAGCGATAACAACACAGACACTGATAAAGTACGGGTACACTTAGCTGAAATAAACGAAAGCCGCTGTCCTAAGAATGTAAATTGTATTCGTTACGGCAATGCAATTATTCGTTTATGGTTAGAAAAAGACCAAGAGCGTTCCGACACAGCAGCATTAGTAATTGGCGAAGCTTTACCTACTGATACCCGTAAACTACGCCTTCGCTCAGCAGATACTACTTTGGTAACGGTAGCCAATACCCAATACCAGGTAATTTTAACAAGTGTTTTACCCTACCCTTGCACCAGTTGCCCCGCTCAAGGAGAGCAACACGCCAATATTATAGTAACAGCCAAATAAAATAAAAAAGCCTGAATTACTTCAGGCCCCGCGCAGCAGAATCTACGTTTTCGACGTTAGGTTCACCGAGTTGATTAGCCTGGCTGGCATTCTCGGCGGTATCGCCAATGGGAGCCGGCCGTGGTTCATTCAAATTCGACGAATCGCCCACAATAGCTTCGGCAGTTCCATCTTCACCTGCCGGATAATCTTCCCGGGGATTTTTTTTATCGGAAGAGCAGCTTACCAAAAAGGCAAAAGCGCTGGCTACTAACAAACTTTTCCGGGTATTAGATAAAAAAGACATTTTCATAGTTTTATTCTGACCAATGGTTTGCACTGAGTAAACGAGGTAAACTACTAAAAAGTTGAGCTCGATTTTTTTGCCATTATTTTAGTTTACTCAGGCCTTTCTAATCAATCTGCTTGTTTAAATTTTTCTGCCAGGACAATCCTGAAAAAACGTAAAGTAAAAGTACGAGAGTACGAGCGCGAACTAGGGATTAATAAATGTAATGATTGCTGGTGTATTCTAAGTTGCTTTTACAAATGAACAACCCAATTTGGTAGTGGTAAAAATTTAAAAAATCGATCTACTACTAAATACCAAAACCTAACCGGATACCAGACCCTACCTTTTCGCGGCTTTGGAAACCGGTAAAGAAGTCGACGCGCAGAATCTTAAAAATATGCTCTACGCCCACGCCTAATTCTATATAATGACCGGCTCTTTGAGTGTGTAAGTAATTCGCGCTAAATACTTCCTGCCACTTCAATTTCCGGAATAAAGGAATTTTGTTGAAAATAAAACCATTAAAATCGTGGGTAAAGTGGCCTTCGAGGTAGCGGTTGCGGGTGCTGTAGCGGTAATAATCTAATAGCTGAAATCCTCCGAAAGCGCCGGCGTAAAGAATGCGGTTACCGGCAAAATGTTTATAATCCGTAAAATACAAGCGCTTGTTATTTAAAAAAGTACCTGCCTGAAAAGAATAACTGGTAGCACCCACCAAACCTAAATTTAATTCGTCGCTCACGTTCAGCGATACCCGGTCGAAATCTACATCACTGCCCAGAATTCTGGAAAATCCTTTGGTATAATTTATCCGGAAGGTAGGGTACTTCGAACCCAGAATCCATTTTTCATCGGGGCGGTTAATGTATTTTTGGCCAGGGCGCAGTTGCAAGGTAACGCTACCCACCAAAGCTTGGTTGCGGGCAAAAGAAGCATCCGGTAATTCCGCATTTACGGGTATGTTGGAGGTAAACTGCTTATTAGTGTAATCCTTGAAAGTAAAATCAGAAGCATTCTGCAATTGTTGCCGGTCGGCGTACTCCAGGCTGGTAGTTAAGTAAATTCCATTCCGTATTTCGAGGTTGTGTCTAAGGAGCAGGTTGGTTTTCTGGTAAATTTTTAAAAAATTCTGTTCGTAGAGTAAAGTGTACAAAGCATTCCAGAACGGCGAAATGGCATCGTTGCTGTTGTATTGCGCGACAAAGTGCCCTGCTTCGGCAGTAATCTGGGCAAAGCGGTGCGGATTGTAGTAATAGTTGGTCAGCAACCTGCCGTACAGTTTTTTACTCGCGAAACCGTAACGCAGGGTAGGGGCAATGGTTAAGCCTTTGTTGGTTTCTTCTTCGCCTTTCCGGTAACGCACGCCCAGGTTTAAAACCGTGCCTTCTACGGTATTGTATTGCAAAATAGAGTTGGTATTGAGTACAGCCAGTAACGGATCAACGGAAATGCTATAATGCTTAAAAGAATTGCGGTAGCGGTAACCCGACAGAAAAATGTTGCCTACCTCAAACTGATTGCCTCGCTTATCCACTGAATCGCGGTACGGCTTAGATTCCTGAATTTGTTGCAAACTGTCTTTGCTCACGTAATCTTTTTGTTCTTCTAAAGTGAGCGGAATGGGCCGGATATCGTCCCAATAAGCAGTGTCGCGTTTGTTGGCGTTGGGCTCCACGCGCATTAATTCATTTTTAGGCTGAATAAAGGTGGTGGTAGAATCTAAATTGGCCAACTTTTGCTTCGCTAATTTTTTTAATTTACTTTTTTTGATGATGGGCGGTTCCGGTTCAACCGGAGCCGGAGCATTTGCCGTGGTGGCGGGGGGAGCTATCGCTACGGGTTTGCTGTAAGCCGGTACTACGTTGTATTTAGAATAGACGGTGGTAAAAAAGCCGTTGCCTTTAAACCCGAACGAGTCAAACTGCACGGTTAGTTTTTGCGAAAACAACATCCAGATACCATCTTTTACCGGCCCAAAAACTTGATCGATGCGTAACGTGTCGGCGTATTCTATCTGCGATTTTTGGGTGAGTTTTAAACTGGTGCTGTACAGGCGGTAACTATCTTCCAGGATGTAAATAAAACCGTTAAATGCCGGATCGTTGCCTCGAATAGGCGTTACTTTAATTTTGTTAATGGTTTGGCCGTTTTCGACGGATGTACCGATCAGTTTGTACCGGTAAAACAAAAAAGCATTATTGGCCAACGGTGAAACAAAAGCCCGTTCGCTCAGCCCCGGAATCCGCAGCAAGTTGTCGTAAAAATTAAAATTTACCCGTGAGGCCCGATTAAACGAAAAGCCTTTGGTATCGCCGCTTACCTTACTCGATAGCATGCGTTCGTGGGTTTTGTTGGGTTGCCGGAAATTTACTTCCGATACGGTTTCGGATAAATACACAATGCCAGGTTTTACATCGTCTACCTTAAACCCCATCACCCGGTTCGGTACTTTTAATAAGCGGCCCAGGCCCTTGGTATACACCCGGCAACTATAAGCGGCCACTTCGTTTTGGTGGTATTTGCGGCGGGCAATGGCAGCCTGCATAATGGCGTATGCCGGGTCTTTGTCACTGGCCCGCACCACTACTTCGTTTAAGTTGTATACATCAGGTTGTAAGGTAACATTATGTTCCACTGGTTCCGTGGTAATTTCTATGGTATCTACTTGCGCTTTGTAGCCCACGTATTGGTAAACCATCTGGTAGGTACCCGGCGCCAGCGTTAACTGGTAATAGCCTTGTTCGTTGGTAGCGGTGCCAATGGTCGAATTTTTAACGTACACGTTTGCGTATGCCAGCCCGTCCCCTTGCGCATCGGTAACCCGACCTTTAAATAAACCAGCTTCTACTAACGGGCTTATAAAAAAGAAAAAATTTAAAAAAAGTAATAGTCGTAGTGGCATGCCTTAAAAACTGGAAACCGGTAAATGTATACCGTAGATGGATTTTAAAAGAATAGCGTTGCCTCGCTCTGTTTTTGTTTCGTAGGCAATACCAATTACCTTTACCCCGCCCAAGAGCCTGGTCGCATTTACTGTATCTTTAGCTTAAACTTAAAAATCGCTGTGGAGTTATCGGTTGTTATACCAGTTTACAACGAAGCCGCTAATATATTAGTGCTTTACCAACGCTTACAGCAGGCCATTCGGCCTATGGCGATTGCCTACGAGTTGGTGTTTGTAAACGATGGCAGCACCGACCAATCTTTAGCCTTAATTAAACAACTGGCGCAACAAGACGCGCAGGTACGCTACCTGGATTTTAGTCGCAACTTCGGGCAGCAAATTGCCATTAGCGCTGGTTTGGATAAAGTACGGGGTCAGGCTGTGGTTATTCTGGACGGCGATTTACAGGATCCCCCGGAATTGATATCGGCTTTGTACGCGCAATGGCAGAAAGGCCACGATGTGGTTTATGCCCGCCGCAAAACCAGGGCCGGCGAAAGTTTTTTAAAAAAATCGACTGCGCGCTTTTTTTACCGTTTGCTAACCCGCCTTACCCGTACCCCCCTGCCCGTAGATGTAGGCGATTTCCGGATTATTAGCCGCAAAGTGGTAGATACACTCAAGCAAATGCCGGAGCAGCAAAAATTTATCCGTGGCCAGATTGCCTGGATTGGTTTTCCGCAAACCTTTCTGGAATACGATCGCCCGGAGCGCCACCAAGGTCAGAGTGGTTACTCGTATTCCAAAATGATCCGGTTGGCGCTGGATGGCATAACCTCGTACTCTAATTTGCCTTTAAAAATGGCTACGGTTAGTGGCTTTGTGGTATCGGGTATTGCTTTTCTGGTGATGTTATACACGCTGTATTCCCGCTTTATCATTCGCGATTACGTACCAGGCTGGTCGTCGTTGATGATTAGTATTTTATTTCTGGGGGGTGTGCAGCTCATTGCCATTGGCATCATTGGGGAATACATCAGTCGCTTGAGTGAGAATGTGCGTAACCGCCCGTTGTACATTATTAACGAAACCAATATTCCGGAGAAATAACAATTAGCAGTTAAACTTAAAATAGTTTTTTTTAGTTTTTGGCTCCCCACCTTGGATAAGGAAGGGTTGGGGGTGGTTGACTTGCCACTATTTTACTTGAAGCCGGTTCCCGTCTCCAGACTGCAGTGCTACCTAACTTGAACTGGCTGAGTTTGCCCATGGCCGGCGGGCCTCGTTTAGCCAGTTCGGACGGTTTAGCGAACCTTGGCTCGCTCCGCTGCGCCATGCTGCTGCGCAGCACCGGAACGCTAAAAGGTCCTCACTAGCTAAACTGATGTCTATTGCGTTTAGTTACTGCTATTTTATTATATCTAACTAATTATATTTTTAAAATTTAACTTATTTTTTAATAGTTCCTATACCGTCCAGTTTTAAAGTTCTTCTGCTAAACTGTTTATTAATAAAATCTGTTAAAGGGGAGAGCCAAATTGCTTTAATTTTGGCTTTATTTCGATAGAAGCTTAGCACTATTTTTTCTGATTGTACGAAGCTTTAAAATTTAAAACTAACACAAATTACCTTGCAGGAACCCCGGAAAAAGAAAACTTATACGGTAAAAGAAGCCTTACTAAAAGCGGCCGCTTATTGCGCTTATCAGGAACGCACCCAGCAGGAAGTCCGCAATAAACTATACTCATATGGTCTGGAGTTTGAAGAGGTAGAAGAAACCATTATCCGGTTGTGCGCCGAAAAACTCATCGACGAGGAGCGTTTTGCTAAAGCGTATGTGCGCGGGAAATATAGTTTAAAGCGTTGGGGCCGTCGTAAAATTATGCTCGGTCTAAAAGCACACCACATTTCTGATTACTGCATTCGCCAGGGCATGAAAGAAATTGACCCAGATACTTATTGGCAGAATTTATTATACCTGACCGAGAAGAAAAATCGTACGGAGAAAGAAGGGAATGCTGCCCTTCGCAAACACAAACTCACGCAGTTTTTACTTGGTAAAGGCTACGAAAACGATTTGATTCGGGATGCGTTGCAGGAAATTTTGCGCTAGATTTTAATTCATATATCTAGCTTAGTTTACTATTTTAAGCTTTTATTTTAATTTCTTGAAGAAATTGCTTCCACCTGATAGTTCCTTTAATTTCGGAAGAAGATATATTTACCTCAGAGCGAAATAAATTAATTCGCTCCCCTTCTAAAGGAAGAAGCTTTACTTCCTTATTTTGTCCTTGATTGTTTAAGTAAATTTTAACCATCTCTTCAAAAGTCAGCACTTCCGGACCAACCATATCTGGCAACAAACCAGCTGGATTTTCTTTAACCAAAGCTCCTAAACGATCGGCAACTTCCTGAACAGCTACCGATTGAAACTGCAAACCCGAAGGAACAACAATGTGGCTTTGGCTTTGCTCCAGCGAGTGAATAATATTTAAAACCAAGTTATGGAATTGAGTAGTCCGGAGAATTGAAAACGGAACGCCGCTTTCTTTAATCATTTTTTCTACTTTAAATTTTGCCTGATAATAGGAGTAATCGGTTTTATCTACTCCAACAATAGAGATAAAAATAAAGTGATTTATCTTACTTCTATTAAGGGCATTCAGAAGGTTATTAGTACCTTCCACATCTACTTTCTGCGGATTTCTGGGATTGCTCGCACAATGAATTACAATTTCAATATCATTTAACGCCGTCTTTAGATTAGTATTAGCTGCTAAATTACCAGTAATTGTTTGGCATTGCGCCGGTAAACCTGGATTTTCCTTAGATGTTAAAACATAAATTTGCAAATCTTCATTGTTTAAAAGATACTCTACTACCCTTTTTCCCAGAGTTCCGGTCCCGCCGGTTACTAAAATATTTGACATTTTACTTTTTGTAGGTTTAGTATCTGTAATAACCCTTGAAGAGGTAATTCAGAAGATTATTAAACATTCAGAAAGATTTACATCAGCAATCCCCATCTATTTGTATTAGTTTAATTCAACCTTTGTCTTAGCGTTTTGGTAAAACGGGCGGTGCTTTGGTAGTATGTTTGTGCTCTAAAATAATTTGTTTACCGGTTAAGCTTTCCAGTAAAGGCTTCAGAATTTTATCGGCATTTACGGCGGTTTGCTGTAAAATACCTGAGTTTAAAGCTGATTGACGGATGTGTTTTTCAGCAAATTTATAACCTTCGTCAACTAATTCAGCATCCTGAAAGTAGGTATTCTGCATCGCAAAAACTTTAGATTTATTATGATCTACTTTAAAATAGCAGATTTGGGGCTCGGGTAATTTTACGGTAATCACCGAATCGTTAGTGAATGTAATATCCTGAGCGGTAACCTGCCGCAAATCGATACAACCCACAGCTTCGCCGGCTACAATTAACACGCTTTTAGAATTTGGCAGCCACTGCGAAACTTCTTTCTCGTACTCCACTACATCTTTAAAATTATAGCGCACCAGTTCCAGATTACCCAAATCATCAATCTTTTCCAGAATGGTATTGTGGGTTATTTTTACGGTTGCTTTATCTGTAGAAAAAGACGATCCCAATTTTCGCCAGACGAAAAAGCCGATTATTGCTATTAATATCCACGGAATTAACCGTCTAATAATGTAACGGAGCATTAAGAATTATATTTATTAACTAAAGTTTTTGATTTAAACGAACAAAACAAGAATAACAGCATTTTAAATCCGGCAGTATTTTTAATACGCTCCAGAATTTACTTTCTTAAAATTACTAATGCAATAAAGCCATAATTGTTTAAAGCAATTTTACTTGCCAACTTCAATAAGCTTCTTATGCTATGCTTACTTCTAAAAAACTATCCCTAAACGCTGCGCAAAGCCAGCTAAGCCTTGCAAGCCGCCGGTGTGAATGGCAACGATGGTAGAGCCGGGTTTAAAAAAATCTTGTTGTATTAAATCGTAAATACCGTACAGCATTTTACCGGTATAAACAGGTTCTAATGAGATGTGGTGCGTTGCTTTAAAAGCTTGCATGAAAGCAATTAACCCGGGTTTTACTTTGGCATACCCACCAAAATGATAATTGGTTTGTAATTGCCAGTTGTGGTACTCTTGGCCGTTGTATTGTTTAATGAATGCAGCTACATCGTTTGTCAAAAATTCTCCTCCTTTTAGCGCCGGAAAACCTAAAACTTGCGCGTGCCCGTTCAAGCTAGCAATAATTCCTGCCAATGTGCCCCCGGTACCCGCCGCGCAACAGATGTAATTAAACTGAATAGGAATATCCGCTATAACTTCGGTACAGCCTTTTACCGCTAGCAAGTTGGTGCCTCCTTCGGGTAAAAAATAAGCGTCTGGGTACTGAATTTCTAAATTTTCCTGAAAAGCTGGATCTTGTTTTTGACGGTACGTGGTTCGGTCGAGGTAATGCAATTGCATGCCACAATTTTGGGCAAGCTGTAAGGTTGGATTAAGCGGTTCGTGCGGTTCGCCGCGAATAAAGCCGATGGTTTTAAAATTGTATTCCTGTCCGGCAGCAGCTACGGCCGCAATGTGGTTAGAGTAAGCGCCGCCAAAAGTAAGTAATGTGTTTTTCTGTTGTTTTTTGGCCTCAATTAAGTTGTACTTGAGTTTCCGCCACTTATTTCCCGAAATAGCTGAATGCAGCAAATCTTCCCGCTTCAGGTACAAGGTAATCTGCTTCTCCTGCAAGAGCGTTTCCGAAATAAGTTGGAGGGGGGCAGCGGCGGGCAGTTTCAAACCTACTTTTCTAAATACAAAAAAGAAAAAATTTAAAAATAATGTCCTTCAGCGAGAAACTATCTGGCTAAATAGCTTCTCGCTGAAGGACAAACAAAAAGATTTTTATAAAACTATCTGGCGGATTCTTTTAATTCTTCTTTCTCTGATTTTACGGCGTAAACAATACCGCCAATTATAATTAAAATCATTAAAATAGAAGAAATAAGCGAACCGGTATTGCCCAAACTGTACGAGGCAGGTTCAAACTTAAATTCTATGGTGTGCTTACCGGCTGGTACCGGCATGGCCCGCAACACGTAATTGGCCCGGATGTGTTCTACTGGTTTGCCGTCGAGGTACGCTTGCCATCCTTCGGGGTAATAAATCTCTGAGAAAACGATTAAACCTTCTTGTGCGGCCGAAACGTCATATTTTAAATCGTTGGGTTCGTAGCTGGTGAGTTTTACCGTAGAACCAGTTGCACTATACTGCGTTTGTTTTACAGGGAACTTAGAAACATCTACCACTGCTTCCGTGGCCGGATCAAAAGCTTTTAAGGCCGCTAATTCTTCGTCGGGGCTGTTTACTTTGGTAATTTTCTGCACAAACCAGGCATTGCCTAAGGCTTGTGGATTTCGCTGCACAGGTTGCTGCTGGTCGCCGGTAATAAAGTACCGGGTATTGAGCATATTTAAAACCTTGATGTTGTTTTGGGCAATATGCTGCTCGATAATATCGGCGTAGCGGCGCATTTTAGCCCCGTGGTAACCCCCAATGGATTTATGGAAGTATGAGGTACGCGCTTCGTTAAACGGATCGCCGAGGTTAAGCACCCGATAACTTAAATCTTTATCCTGCAAAATTGATTGATCGGCCGGAGTTGGTTCAAAATGCGTTTCCGTTAAATTCGTTTGAAAGTTATCGTTATTTAAATAACGTTTATCTACGGTCCAGAGGTCGATTAAAATTAAAAATGCGATTAGTATAACCGCTGAGGTGACAGCTAATTTATTCCGTAAATAAAAGTACAAGGCTCCTGCAGCTAAGGCAATAAAAATTAGCGACCGAATTGCATCGCCGCGCATCATACCCGCCCGGTCAGCGCGTACGGCGTTAATGAGCCAGGCTTGTTGCAAGGAGCGTTCGTCATTGGGGTTTGAAAAACTGCCCATTCCGGCAAACAAAAACACCAGCAAGCAAATACCACCTGTAATAGCCGCTGCGTACAATAACTTTTTCTGGGGTTCTTTAACATCGCCTTTGTATAAAAAGCGATACAGCGCAAAAATGCCCAATAGCGGCATGGTAATCTGGGCAATTACCAAGGTCATGGATACCGCCCGGAACTTATTATAAGCTGGGAAGTAATCGAACATAAAATAATTAAACGCCGGAAAGTTTTTGCCCCAGGATAGCAGAATAGATAAAATAGTACCTGCTAATAACCAGTAACGCATGCGTTTTTCTACGACAAATAATCCTAACACAAATAGAAAGCACACAATGGCACCCACGTAAACCGGACCACTCGTGCCCGGCTGGTCGCCCCAATACAACGGAAAACTTTTTAAATATTCTTCTACTTGTACTTCCGGAATACCATTCTGAATCATGGCCTTAGCAGTTTCGGAGTTTTTACTTAACGATCCTACACTGGCCCCGCCGTAGAAATTAGGTACCAGTAAAGTCATGGTTTCGCCAACTCCGTAGCTCCAGTTAAAAGCGTAATCCCGGTCCAGACCCGTTGATTGTCCAGTGCCGCTGTTTGGTGCTTTTAGTTCAGATTTACCGCGGATGGAATATTTGGTGTACTCGGCGGTGGTGTACAAGCGACCAAAACTAACTCCGGCCGCAATAATTGCACATATTCCCAGAACTACTACTCGCTTCAGAAAATCGGGCAGCCAACCATTTTTTACCGCATCAATTAAATAAACAATTCCAAAAATCAGTACCAGCAACAGCAAATAATAGGTTATCTGCATGTGGTTCGAGCGGATGTGCATGGCTAAACCAAAAGTGAACAAAGCTGCACCCAACCACAAACGCCGGTTACCTTTCCGGAAAGCGTAAAGCAAACCGGCCAGCGCCAGCGGAATGTAAGCAATGGCCAACGATTTGGTATTGTGCCCTGCCGCCAGAATAACCAGGTTATACGAAGTAAAAGTCATGGCAAACGACCCGGCAATGGCGAGCCATGTACTCATACCCATTACCACAAATAAAATGTAGGCGCAAACCAGCGTTAAAAAAATATTAGCCGCCACCGCTGGCATGCCCAGGGTAAAGGCATTATGAAAAATATAAGAAAGATCGCCGGGGAAACGGGCGGTAATCAGGTAAGCCGGCATGCCGCTGAACATGGAATTTGTCCAGAGCGGTTCCTGGCCGTTGTGTTTGTCGCGGTAATCCTGAATTTCTTTAGAGCCGCCTTTAGATTGCAGAATATCGTTCTGCACCAAACTTTTATTTTCGAATAAAATAGGCGCCACATAAGCAGCCGTTAAAGCCAGGAATAATAGCACCGCCAGCACATGCGGCAATACATTTTTTTTAAAATTAAATGGCTGCCGCGGATTAATGGGGCTTGTAACTAGGGGTTGCTTGGCGTTACTCGAAACGGCTGGATTTTTCATTAAGATTACTGGTTTGCAGGCTCAACACCCAACTAAAGTTTTATTCAAAAAGAAAGGTAGGCAATTATTTTACTTCTTCATAGTCTACGTATTCGCCCCCTTTAAATTCTCCCCCACTTGGTTTGGCTTTGTTTTCGTTGGGTACGTAGTCAATATTTATTTTACCTTCCTGAGCTTGATTTTGCTGTTGAAATGGCCCCTGTTGAAAAGGAGGTTGGCCGAAAGTACCGGTAAAACCACCTTTGCGGATGGTGCGCTTCACAAAAACTTGTAATACCCATCGGATAATGTAGGGCATTAAAAGCCGCATTAAAAAAAATGTTATAATTAAGATTATGAAAAATTTCATGGTGCTAAAGAATGTTTAAAATAAAAATCACCTGGATGGTGCGCCAGCTTTTGCGCATCACCACAGTGGACTAACGTTTGCGTGGCAGATAAAATATACGGTTGATAGCCTAAATTCTGCAATAAAGTTATTACTCCGGTGCGGTTTTCGGTACCATTTAACTCTGTTTGTATTAATGGCTTAAACTTTTGCAAAGTTTCTTGCAGGTGGCTGAAAACCTGATATTCAAATCCTTCTACGTCGCATTTAACAAAATCGAGCCGGTTTAAGTTGCGGAACAACTCGTCGGGCACTTTCATTTCTACCTCGTAAAGGCGGGCGTATTTTTCGTCAGCCGAAGAAGTAACTTTGGTCATGCCGTGGTGCAGCAAGCCGTCGCGCTCGGGCGTTCCCATCTGAATGCGGGTATTTTCGCCGCCCAAAGCGTAGGGTAATAATTCTAAATTTGGCACGCCACTCGCTTTTACGTTGTCGCGCCAAATTTGCTGGAACATAGGTACTGGTTCAACGGCCAATACTTTGCCCTGCGGTCCCGCCATTTTCGATAAAAAAGTAGAGTAGTAGCCCAGGTTAGCGCCAATATCGAGGCAATAAAAGCCCGGACGAATTATTTTTTTTAAAAAAAATAATTCCGGGTACTTTTTAGCCAACCATCCTGCACCTACTAACTGCAGGTAAATTTTACTTACCAGCCGGATATAGCTCTCAAAACCGAGCAGTTTTACTAATAACTTGCGAATTGCTTTCACGCGGGCAAAGGTAAAAAGAAAATTTAACCCCTTACTGGTTACTTCTTCCAAATTCCGGAAGAAGTAACCAGTAAGGGGTTAGAGAAAATTTAAAAAATTAAAATAAAGAATTTAGAATTGATTAAGAGCGGTTTCCAGTACTAAATCTTTACCGGCGTCGGAGTTAATAACTTTAATGGTGGGCGGAATGCCTTTGCCTTCGTGGTTTATGCCAAGGTTATCTTCTACTATTTGGGTGGGCAGCCCGATAAACCAGCCGTTGTTTAACTCTTTAAACATAATCGAAGCCGTGGAGCCACTGGTTGCTTCGCCAATATGGACCACATTTGGTAAAGATCGGATAGCCATGGTTAGGCGTTCGCCGGCACTAAAGGTATATGAGTCGGTTATTAACACTATTTTGTTGGTATAGGCTCTTTTGCCTTGTACGTACCACTTAAACCAGGGAGTAAACGCTTCCGGACCAGCACCATTTTTCGTCTTAGACCGGAAAACATAGGTTTTCTGGTCGGTTAAATATTCTAACCCCGATAAACCATAGGTAAAATCACCACCTTCGTTGCGCCGTAAATCAATAATTAAACCTTTGTTCTGGGGTAGTTTTTGGGTTAGTAAATCTTTTAACACCGACCATTCGCCGTAAACCGTTTTAAAATGAATGTAAGCAATATCATTGGCTAATAAACCGTAAAAATATTCTGTATCCTTATCTTTTGATACAAAGAGTTCTTGCTGAATGTATTGGTTTTGAATTAATTCCGGCTGAAATTTCCCATCATCGGGTTTGTCGTTGCCGTGAAAGGCTGGCCGGTTTTCGGACAGTAACGCTACGTGGCCGTCTTTTAAAGGCGTTAGTAATTGTAGTAAGGTTTGGTGCAGTACTTCTTTATCGTTGCTACTATTCAGGTTTTGCTTGGCTTGGTTATATTGAGCCGACCAGTTTACATTACGAATAGTAAACGAAGGATAATACTCCAGAAAGATGGTGTTTACCTGCTCCAGTACGGCTTCGGCCGAGTCATTTCCTTGGGGTTCAAAGTATTCTTTTTCACAAGATGTTATTCCGAACGCTACCAGCAGTCCAAAAATAAAACAAATTTTTCGCATGATTTATAAAGTGATATTTAGTCCGATAAGAAAGGCATTGGTTACGGATCGTAGGCTGCTCGGCTGGTCTAACCTTAAAAGTTCTATTTGGTAAGCACCGGTTACCGCGTATTTTGGCGTAAGTTGGTGTTGCAGATTAGCTCTGAAATTTACTTTTTGAATGGCGCTAATGGTTTGCACCTTACCATCTCCCAGTAAATTTACCAAAGTAGCTAAAGTTTGATGCGATTGCTGATTTTGAATAAACTCATCGTCGTTAAGGGCGTAAGGCGAGCGGCTGGCCCAATACACCAAGGGAATCTGCACTTGAAAATTTAGTAAATTTTTATTTGATAGCAGTCGCTCAACCTGAATATTGGGCCCCAGCGACGACAAAGTAGTATACAGAAAAGCGGTAGAAAGGCCGTAGTTCATAAAAGCGGCGTTTATCCGGTTTTCCGCCGATAACCCCAACCACAATTGGTTCTTCTTAAACGCGACAATACGGGTAGCATACTGGTAATTTAAGTTCACCGTAAAAGCTGTGCTCGGTTCGGTCTGGTACACCTGCGAGTCGGAACCATCCGTGAAACTATAAGGAGGTTGGTTATTACTTAAAGCGTAAACCTGACCGCCAAATTCTACCTGATGCTTATGTTTCTTTTTTCTGACTTGATAATGTACCCCAAGATTAGGTATAGCCGAACCCTTGTAAATACGGTTAGAAAACAGTTGGTCTTGCCGGCTTTGGTGCCAATACCCGTACGAAACGCCTAATACTTTTTTCGGGGTAAGTTCAGGAGCTTTATCCTGGCAAACGCCCCGGTAGCTGCATAACACCAGTAATCCAATAAATAAATAGCGCATGGCTTTTTTGTTTTTTTATGCAAAGGTATAGCGCCAAGCCAGGCTAAATTTTTAAGAAATACGCGAAGTATGAAAAGCTGCCTGCGAAGTAGGTGAACTTACATCCGAAGTAGAAAGAATTAATTTTGATGTTCGGCTATCCAGTTTTTAAAAATTGCCGCTTTTTTCTGGGAAATAGTTACGGGTGCTTTGTAAGCGGGTAAAAGCTCTACCGACAGCTTCCCAAATTGCTCCGGGACAAAGGCTTTGCAGGCCCTGCGGTTAATAATAAATTGGCGATTAACCCGGAAAAATAAATACGGCGGTAATTGCTGGTAAAATCCGTCTAAGCTTTGAGATACCCGGTAGGTATTACCGGCAAAAGTTTTCAAACCTAGGAATTCTTCTTCTTTATAAATAAAAGCAATATCCTGAACAGGGATGGGAATGTTTTTAAAACCGTGCTCTACTATTACGGTTTTTACCGGTTCCAGATTGGCCGTGGAAGAAGGTATGGCCGGTGGGGCAGGTTTAGGTTCGGGTACGGTTATATTAGTATTGGGAGTAGTAGGCGATCCGGGGGTAGTGATTACCTGAACGCGCGGTTGCAGCTTTAAGTAAGAAAAAACTAAATTGAGCAACACCAGAATAAACACAATAACCGGAAATTCATACCGGTAATAATTTTGGTTAAACTCCTCCGGCGAATAAGCCAGTTTATAGTACAACTGCACCATACCGCTAATCAGAATTACCGGAACCAACAATCCTAACACTGTTTGCTGTAACACCGCCGATGCCTTTAATTCCTGGTGCCGGAAACTATAATTAGTAATAACCGCGAGGTATTGAATGAGAAGGAAGGTAGCGAAAGAAGCAAAAAGTAAATCTTGCATGTACCACAACTGCGATAAAAGATAAAATAAGTTTTCGTCGCGGCCCAGCGTGGCAATAAATAAACCCAGTAGTAAACTGGCGCATATTTTTAACCAAAGAAAAGAAGTAAAGGATTTTTTCATTTTAGAAAAAACAATTCAAGTCTGCTTTGCCCGTACTTTTACGCACCTGTTTCACACCAAAAGATAATAAAAAAAGCAGAACTTACGGATCGTAAGCCCTGCTTTTAAATTACCTAATCCTTAAATTTTATTTACTCAGATACAAATTGCGCTCGGAGTAGACGTTAATAAAATAATCATCCTGCAAATCATCAATAAAGTAGATGGCTTCGCCGGTAGATTTCATTTCGGGGCCGAGTTCTTTGTTTACTTCCGGGAATTTACTGTGCGAGAATACGGGTACTTTAATGGCATAACCTTTTTTTACCGGCTTAAAGTCAAAGTCTTTTACTTTCTTTTCGCCCAGCATTACTTTGGTAGCGTAATTTACGTAAGGTTCTTGGTAAGCTTTCGCAATAAACGGCACGGTGCGGCTAGCCCGGGGGTTCGCTTCAATTATATAAACCGTTTCGTTTTTAATCGCAAATTGAATATTAATCAAACCAACCGTACGTAAAGCTAAAGCAATTTTCTTAGTATGCTCTTCTATCTGGCGAATAACGTTTTCGCTTAAATCGAAGGGTGGCAACACCGCGTAAGAATCGCCGGAGTGAATACCCGCCGGTTCTATGTGCTCCATTATCCCGATGATATACACGTCTTCGCCGTCGCAAATGGCATCCGCTTCGGCTTCGATAGCCCGATCGAGGAAGTGGTCGAGCAGAACTTTATTACCCGGATTATCTTTTACAATATCTACTACCTGGGCTTCGAGTTCTTTCTCGTTAATTACAATTTTCATGCTTTGGCCACCCAACACGTAACTTGGCCGAACCAACAGCGGGAATTTTAAATCTTTGCAAACTACTAAGGCCTCATCCGCACTTTGTACCGAAGCAAACGGCGGATACGGAATGTTATTTTCTTTTAGTAAGGTAGAGAAAGCGCCACGGTCCTCGGCTAAATCCAAGGCTTCGAAGGAAGTACCTAAAATTTTAATGCCGTAGCGGTCTAACTTTTCGGCCAGCTTTAAGGCAGTCTGGCCACCTAACTGCACAATCACGCCAACGGGCTTTTCGTGCAGGATAATATCGTAAATGTGTTCCCAGAAAACCGGCTCAAAGTAGAGTTTATCCGAAATATCAAAATCTGTGGAAACCGTTTCGGGGTTGCAGTTAATCATGATGGTTTCGTAACCACATTCTTTAGCCGCTAATACGCCATGCACGCACGAATAATCAAACTCGATACCTTGCCCGATGCGGTTAGGTCCGGAACCCAGTACAACTATTTTCTTTTTATCGCTTACTACGCTTTCGTTTTCGCCTTCGAAAGTAGAATAGTAATATGGGGTTTTTGCTTCAAATTCAGCGGCGCAGGTATCTACTAATTTAAATACGCGGTTAATGCCTAACTCCGTCCGTTTCGCGTGCACTTCGCTTTCCAGGCAGTTAAGCAGATACGCAATCTGGCGGTCGGCGTAGCCTTGTTGTTTCGCTTTCCGGAATAAGTCCACCGGCAAAGTATCCAGGGTGTATTTACGGAGTTGTTTTTCTACGTAATCCAGCTCTTCTATCTGGTGCAAAAACCACGGATCTATTTTGGTTATTTTTTGGATAGTAGAAGTTGGAATACCAAACCGCATGGCGTCTTTCACGCTGAACAAGCGGTTCCAGCTTGGGTAAGTTAAACTTTCAATCAGCTGGTCGTAGTTGGTTAATTCTTTGCCATCGGCGCCAATACCGTTCCGCTTAATTTCTAAACTCTGACACGCTTTCTGTAAAGCTTCCTGGAAAGTACGGCCAATGCCCATTACTTCACCCACCGATTTCATTTGCAAGCCTAATTGCTTGTTGGCGCCTTTAAATTTATCAAAATTCCAGCGCGGTATCTTTACAATTACGTAATCCAGAGCCGGCTCAAAGAAAGCCGAAGTGGTTTTGGTGATGGCGTTCTTTAACTCGTCGAGGTTGTAGCCAATGGCTAGTTTGGCGGCAATTTTGGCGATTGGGTAACCAGTGGCTTTAGAAGCCAGCGCCGAAGAGCGGCTTACGCGCGGGTTAATTTCAATAGCAATAATATCGTCGTTCTCGGGGTTTACGGCAAACTGCACGTTACAACCTCCGGCAAACTGACCAATCCCATTCATCATTTTAATGGCTAAATTGCGCATTCGCTGATAAACGGTGTCGGGTAAAGTCATGGCGGGCGCTACGGTAATCGAGTCGCCGGTATGAATACCCATCGGGTCGAAGTTTTCGATGGAGCAGATAATAATAATGTTCTGGTTATTATCGCGGAGCAACTCCAATTCATATTCTTTCCAGCCCAAAATACTTTGCTCTACCAACACTTCGTGGATGGGCGAGGCGTGCAACCCGCGGTTCAAAGCTTTATCGAAATCAGCCGGAGTATTCACAAAGCCACCCCCGGTACCGCCTAAGGTAAACGAAGGCCGGATAACCAACGGGAAGCCAATTTCCTGGGCAATTTCTTTACCTTCCAAGAAGGAGGTAGCAGTATTGCCTTTGCAAACGTTTACGCCCAGTTCTAACATCTTTAACCGAAATTTTTCCCGGTCTTCGGTAGTTTCAATGGCTTTAATATCCACCCCGATTATACGTACACCGTATTTTTTCCAAATACCGGCATTTTCGCAGTCAATCGCTAAGTTTAGAGCCGTTTGACCACCCATGGTAGGTAGCACGGCGTCTATCTTGTGCTTTTGCAGGATTTCGATAATGTACTTTTTTTCCAGTGGCTTCAGGTAAATATTGTCGGCGGTAACACTATCCGTCATAATCGTAGCCGGATTAGAATTAATGAGTGTTACTTCAATGCCTTCTTCGCGTAAGGAGCGGGCGGCCTGGGTACCGGAGTAATCAAATTCGGCGGCCTGGCCAATTATTATGGGGCCGCTACCAATAATCAAAACGGATTTAATGCTGGTATCTCGGGGCATGTGCTGTAAGTATAAATTGCGCAAAGGTATGCAAAAACTTAAAAGTTGAAAGGTAAAATTTAGATTAAGTCGCCAGATTCGATAATAAATACAAATGGTTCAGTAATGAGCAAGTTTGAGCGTTAAATTTTAAAAAATTTTAAAAATTTACTTTTATTCCAGTCTAATGGTTTAAAGCAAGCAGTAATGTGCTTTTAAAATAGAATGGTACAATTACATCCAGCATTCTTTAACCAGGTAAAGCATAGCACAAGTGAAATTTTAAATTATTAACACGAAAGGACTACCTGATGTAAAGAGAATAGTTGGCGAAAAAGTCATCTTTCTAATTGTAGTTCGCGTAGAACGGAAACCTTGTTTAACTAGATAAATAGGGAATAGCTATTAATTCTAAATATATGACAACAAGTAATAAATCATGGCTTTGGGCTACTGCGGGCATTGGCGCAATTGTGGCCATCCGGGCTTTGGCCCGGGAACAAAACAAATATTCTTTTCAAGGTAAGGTAGTAGTTATTACCGGCGGATCACGCGGACTTGGTTTGGTGCTGGCCCGGCAGTTAGCGGCCGAAGGTGCCCGCTTAGCCATTTGCTCCCGCACCGAAGATCAACTAAAAAGAGCAGAGCAAGAGTTAACGCAAAAAGGAGCCGAAGTGCTGGCTTTGCCCTGCGATGTAACCAACCGTGTGCAGGTAGAGCAATTTATCCAGAAAGTAATAAAATACTACGGGCGCATTGATGTGCTCATAAATAATGCAGGTGTTATTCAGGCTGGTCCGCTGACGGATATGACCTTAACTGATTTTGAAGAAGCTCTAAATACCCACTTCTGGGCACCGCTTTATACCATGTGGACTACTGTGCCGCATATGAAAGAACGTAGCCAAGGCCGCATTGTAAACATTGCTTCGGTGGGTGGCAAGGTAAGTATTCCGCACTTAGTACCTTACAGCGCCAGCAAGTTTGCCTTGGTTGGATTATCGAATGGATTTCGCCAAGAATTAAAAAAAGATGGAATTTTAGTAACAACGGTAAATCCAGGATTAACTCGTACGGGCAGCAACTTAAACATCAAGGTGAAAGGGCAATCTGAAAAAGAATATGCTTGGTTTACCAGCGCTGGAGCCAGTTTGTTAATTTCGTCGAGTGTAGAAAAAACGGCGCGTAAAATTATAGATGCCTGTCGCTACGGCGAAGCCGAAGTATTAACCAATGTACCCGCTAAAATCCTGGCATTAGCCAACCAGGTACTGCCTGAGTTAACTTCAGATGCATTAAGTTTAACGAATAAAATATTGCCCGACGAAAATGGTAATGAAACCAACACGCGTGGTTTTGAAAACGAATCAGATTTAGTTCCGGATCACTTGCGGGAAAGAGGCCAGCGAGCAGCCCGTGAAAATAACGAAATATGAGTTATAGAATTTGACTAATAAGAGATTGGCCCGGGCAAACTGTTTATCTTCTAAAACAGTTTGCCCGGGCCAATCTCTTATTATATCCAGAAAGCTAATGATCCTTTAGACTCTACCATATTTACTTTTTATTTTGCTACTCATAAATCTTACTTTCTTAGCGAAAAACTTTAGCTATAAAGGTAAGAACAACTGCAAACAAAATTAAATAGGGGAAAACAGTAGTCAGCTAATTAAAGAAGCTGCTAAAGGTGATCATAGAGGTCGGTTCTTTAAGTATAGGTTTCAGAAGGGTAATCTGGCCATCTCCGCCGTACTCCGACACGTAAATGTTTCCCGTATTAATATCTTCGGTTAAGTCAAGGGGCAACATAAAATCGGCAAATCCAGGAATAGCTCTACCAGGAGTTTCACGGCTAATATTCTTATGACGACCGTTAGGTGCTAACACTATAATATCGCGGTTGCCCATTAATCTTACTATCAAAATTTTTCCTTTTAATTGTTCTTTGAAAGCGCTGCCCTTGTATTCTATTATACCATTAGGTGAGTTATGCACCGGAAACTCATAGGCAAACCCGCGGTAATTAGGATCAGGCTGAATACCCACCGGGTATTGGTTAAATTGGGCTGGATCTATTTCAGCGGTAGGATTACCTCCATTCATAATATACTCACCACGGCTCGGATTAGGATGCCCATAATATCCTCCTTTTTCTACACGTAATAAGTAATCTTTCTGATCGTCTGTTACGTTGGTAATGGCAGGCACTTTAGGTCCCGAGTAAAAACTACCATCTGGCCGACGAGCACCCGGAACAGAAGCAGGAGTATTACCACCCGCCCCCGATCCATTGGTAGTTACGTATAATTCTCCGTTGCTGTGCCATAACAAATCGTATGCGTTACGAATACCCGTGGCATACAGAGTTAAGGGAGCATCAGGAGCATAGGGGTTATAACTGCCACCATCATCGGTTTTTACATCTATAGGCAGTACTGCTTCTTGTATTTTATTTAAATCCAGTCGTAAAATAGCAGCAGAAAGTAAATGTTCCCGGCGATTTGCCCAGGTACTATCGGGCCCGCCCATAGCCGTATTGCTACCCTGACAGAAATAAAGGGCTTTATCCGGACCAAAAGCAATGCTGTTAGTTAAATGGTCTTTCGCCGACCGCGGTAGGTTTACTAATACATCCTGCACTTTCTCCAGGTTAGGACCAGATAAACGGGTTAATTTACCGTCCCAGTCCGGGCCATCCATAAACATAAAAGTACTGTGCGTTACCCAAGCAATTAAATTAGTAGAAGTAGAAGTTGGATCGAAGGTTAAACCTATGGTTATGCGGGGAGTGCGTTTACCACTTACATCCTGTAAAGAATAAATAATTTGAGGATTACTTAGTGTACCATCTGGCTTTATAGTAAATCGTTTAATGCGTCCGTCTATAGTACTCGCGTATAATTTCCCGTCCGGACCTACTGTAACACTGGTATGATGATCTTTTGTATTAGGTAATTCTATTCTATCAAATCGAACTTCCTCGGTTACGGCACTTGCTAAATGCACTTGCGATAGATCTTCTACATCTTCAATCAGGTGCTTTATCGCTAATTTAATTTCTCTTAATTCCTGCTTTGGCTTAGAACAGGAAGTAAGAAATCCTGCTAATATTCCAAAAGCATAAATAAGATATGGCTGGTATAATTTAATTTTCATTACAATGCAAACTTCAGATCGGTCAAGCAATTATATGCCATAGACTAATATATTATAATTTATATGTACGAAATTAGGAATTTCTCTTCCACTTAAAACTGATTTTTATCATTCTCTCTAATTATATTCCTAAATTCTTTAATATCTCACCAAATTATTAACTAATACCAGCTATCAGATAAATAAAATCTATATACGTGTACTTAGCTTAAATGATTAATGAAGTAGGATATTATAAAGTATTTATTTTAAAATATTACTAAAAAGCGCCTTAAAGGAGCATTCTACTGTTGAAATAGTTTTATTGACTCTGAGTTTAGATCTATATACTATATCCAAATTCTTCCCAACATTCTGCAACTTACCAAAAATCCGGCCGAATTTGCAAAACATTAACTTTAATCTATATAATATTTTTTAATTATTAGCTGTAAAATTACAATTATTTGATAAATAAGGCATTAGTTATAAAATAATTGTATAATAAATTTATATCTAATCTTTAAGTAATTATATCAGGATACAAATCGATGGCCACGGAGGTTTGCTAATGCGACAAAAAAGCGGGTAACACTCAAGGCATTATAAAGCAGTCAGCTTTTAGTCCATTAAATACATACGCTTAATTAAAAGTCTGCGTCCAACATAGTATCTCTTCTTCTATTTACTTTGCGCTAGTACAACCAGTATAATTACTTAATTTAGCAGTTTACTTTTTCTTTTACCTGTATTTTAATTATGAACGGAACCAATCGAGCCGATATTTACCCAGGTCTGGAAGTAGCTATAATTCTCAAGAAAGATCAACGTAGTGGCAAACGCACCCAAGGTATTGTAAAAGATATTCTTACCAGTTCTGCTTTCCACTCGCGGGGCATAAAAGTTAGGCTCGAAGATGGACAGATTGGGCGGGTAGTAGAAATAACAGAAGAATAAACCGCCTATTTGCTGACCGGTATTGACCTATTAAAACTGTTTTATGTAGGTGAGTTACTTATTTAAATACTTTACTTTTGTCCGGTTAAAACGCGATTATTGCCGAACACTTTTGCGCAAAAAGTAAGTATACGTTTTTTGGAGGTTACCAACATGAAGAATCAGAAGCCATCGTGGTTATACAGTGTCATTACAGCTAAATGCCCCCGCTGCCGGGAAGCCAGTATGTTTCCGCCGGGTACTTTGTATAGTAAGCGCTTTGCAGATATGTACCCGCAATGCCCGTGTTGCGGCCAAAGCTTTGAGCCAGAACCCGGCTATTACTACGGTGCCATGTACGTGAGTTTCGGCTTTAGCACCGGCATATTTTTAGTTGTTTTGTTTGTGTTAAGCTTACTGGTAAAAGAAGTAACCTTAGGAATGGTAATGGTTACGATTGGCGTTATTGTGATAGGTTTGTTGCCCATCATGTTCCGGTTATCTCGCGCGGTATGGATTAATATATTTATCCGCTACGAGGGTCCTTGCAGCCAAATTGTGAAAAAGTAAAATTACCTTGGTTAACCTTACTTAATACAGATTAAACTGTAAGCCCAATTGCACCCCAATAGCGTTGAAAGGAGAATAGCTTCTTAATTGCTCTCTTGGTTTACTTTGTTTATCGGCATAGGGGTCGGTATCAATTGCAACAGCGTTTTTATAAACTGTTTCTCTGTTATATAAGGGCACCCGCCCTAAAAAGTTAATTCCGTCCTGGTAATATTTGGTCATTTCGCTTTTATCAGGAGAAAAAGAAAGCGAGGTAAAAGTACCTTCGGTGAAGAGCATCCATTTAGAAGAAAAGGGATAAGTAAACCCTACTCCACTCCCAAAGCCATACGTAGTCTTACCACTTGATTCGTAGGCAAATTCAAACTTATGATCATTCGTCATTAATTTGCTATCCACAAACATTTTAGGCTTACCAGCTACTATTCCGGCTTTTAAATAGGGCTTAATAGGAGCAAGATTTGTTGTTAATACCAAAGCAGCGTTAAAGGTGGTAGAACGCGCATACGTTTTTGAGTCTTCCCGAACTTTCTGGTAATTATTTTCAGCATAAAAGAAATCATACTTATTGCTTACCCCATGCGAGCCACCCACTTCAATTCCAAAATTAGGGGTAAACATGTAACCCACGCTTATGGCTTTGGTAACACCAGCACCGTAAGAACCTTCTACATTTTCGGATAGAGTATTGGTACCTTGAACCGTTACATTGGTACTAACAATATTTTTTCCAGGGTTAAAGTTATAGCCGGCACCCGCTTTTATGTATAACTTTTGAGAAAAGCCGGTAATTTGAAATAGAAAGAAGCAAAATAAAAACAGTAATTCTTTTTTCATGAATGGCTTTAAGTCTTTATATAAAAGCCTCAACCAGCATATATATTCTATAGTTCAAATATTCAAAAATAATTATACTTACTAATCTAACTTATTTTAAAAGACAATGCTTTTACGTAAATAAACCTGACAAATCTGCCTTCGGTTATTTTCCGGAACAGGTGTAAGGCTGAAATTTTTTCAGGAATTCTGCTGGAAAATTGGTCAGAAAACCTGTCAACTTTTCAGAATTTTTACTTGGCAAGTAGCTTGCTTTTAATATGTTAACATTAAAAATCAGGTTTAATTATAAGATTAAAGGAGGAATTAAAAATGGGAGCTTTAATGAAAAATGATCGAAGTTTATTTCCAGCCATCCCTTCTTTTTTTGATGACATGCTAACAAGGGATTGGTTTAACTGGCCGGTAAGCCAACATTCTAATAACTGGTCTGTTCCGGCTGTTAACGTAAAAGAAACCAACGATTCTTTTGAGCTGGAAGTAGCTGCCCCTGGCATGAACAAGCAAGATTTTAAAGTAGAGTTAGATAACAACTTGCTGGTGGTTTCGGCGCAGAAAGGAAATAACTACGAAGAACAAGACGAAAAAGGCAACTTTGCTCGTCGCGAATTTAATTATCAATCTTTCTCCCGCTCTTTCAACTTGCCCGAAAGACTAGTGAAAGGCGAAGAAATTTCAGCCAGATATCAGGATGGTATCTTGCATATTTCTGTTCCTAAAACAGATGAAGCCAAGGTGAAACCGGCTAAACAAATTGAAATTCACTAATTAAGAAGGCGGGCTTTCCGCCTTTTTTTGTTTTATAAAATGCTTAAGTTTTAATTGGTAACAAAATAAATAAAGGTATTGCCATGAAGCCGACTTTGTTTAATAATCAAATAACGCTGCCCTGGATTTCCGATCCGCTGGATTATTTAATTGACCGACCAATAGAAAACTTACCGGGAAGTAGCCCTTATTTACCCGATAATAATTTTCGGCAAACCCCAGATAGCTATATTCTGGAAGTTGCGGTTCCGGGCATGAGTCGAAAACAACTTAAATTAGAAGTAGAGAACCAGGTACTTACCATTCGGGGCAAGAAAAAACATAAAACAAATAGCGGGTGGTTTACTAAAAAAACTACTTACCGAAGCACTCACTTTTATAAGACCTATGTACTACCCGATGATGCAGATACCGACAGCATTTGGGCAAAATGCACGAGCGGATTATTAAAAATTACTATTCCTAAAGTAAAAAGTAAAAGCACTAAAAAGATTATTCCGGTAAATGGTACAACTGAACCGGTCCGAAATAAATGGCAAAAAGTAAGGGGTTCGTTAAAGATTTAGGGGCTAAAATCCGTACTAAATGGAGTTTACCTTTTAAGCAGAAAGTCCGGTAAATTCACGTAAGACATTAGTATACAAAACGGTTTCGTGAGAGTAAAACTAAATACTTTTGCTAAACCGTTTTTCTTTTTGCTTTATGTACCAAGCTCAATCCTTCCGCTTAATTTTCATTTAATATCTGACAGAGTAAATTTTGCTACTTTTTCCGGATAAAATTCTGTTAAATTATATTTACAAGGCAAGTAAATAAACTATACCATTTAAGGCAATTATCTCTACTTTTTAGTAAATAATTTCCTAATTGGTTTAAATTAGATGCTATCTGAGTAAAATATTGTATAATTCTTAAAAAATAAGCGTATATAGTAGTAGTAAATATTTATTTAAGCGATATTTAACCAGTCACTGCGCGTGGTATATTGTACGTAGAAAAGTTTTATTTTCTTCTAGCTTAAACTATTCCGTTATGAGTTCTAATACTTTAGTTAACCCCGTTTTGGATAAGATGCAACAGCTCACTTACTCCGACGACAGTATTTATGAGTTCTTTAGTTTAGCCAATAAAGCTTATCTGCTGATTTATACGCAGGGAATTGACGGAAAACAAGCATACTTAGACAAACTAAAGCTGGTAATAGAAAGGCAGATCCGGCCTTTGTTAGAAGAAGATTTAACGAGAAAAGAAAAGCAGGATTTGTTTAAAACGGCTAAAACCAATTTCGAAGCCCAGTTAAAAGCTTACTCTAAATATAAGAAATCTTCGTAAACCTTTTACTTGAGCAAGTGCAAGTGCTGATTGGATTACAATTCAGGAAAGTATAACAGTTTGTCTATTGCTTTAGAAGTTAAATAAGCTACCAATTATGCTATTACCAGCAACTTGTAGTTACTATTATAGAGTAAAACTATTTTATTATTAATTGCTTTTTACACCGGAAGCACTGTTAATGGACTTAAGGGATTAGCGCTGCTGAAAGTAAAAGCTTGTGGTTCATTCACCAATCCTGCTATTACTGGATTCTGGTGAATATAATTTACTTTTTGCTCGACCAGCTTATTATTTACTAAATCTATTGGGTGGTTGTGGTGTTGCCAAAACTGAAACTCGATGTTGTGGTTGTTTTTGCGGGCAAAATGCCGGAATAAAAAGAGCAGCCAATCTTTGCGGCTTTCCTGCGGATTATCTTGGATTTGCTGGAGCAATTGTTTAGCGGTATAACTTTTAAAATCCTGCAGAATATCACTAAGCGTACCCGTTTCGGCAGCAGCGATTAAATGCACATGGCTGCTCATGATGCAATAAGCATAGAGCTGCAAGCCTTTCTTTTCCTGACAGTATTTTAAATTCTGCACCAACGTATCGCAGTACTCGCTTCGGGTAAACACATCTATCCAGCCCACTACGGTAAGCGTTACAAAAAACAACCCGCCTTCGTACGTTTTATAAGCCCGCGACATATCCCGACTTATACGGGCTTAACACACCTGATGGTATATTTTACTGGCAAGTATTAGATAGCTAAAAACAAAAAATTTTAAATTTTAAAAATATCGCGAGCGTCTACGCTCGTGATGCCCATCGTCCGGCCTCTGGCCGGTAGAAATTTGTTGCTGATTTGCTTTTAGGAAAGGTCGATCGGTTAGCCCGGCCAGAGGCCTACCAAATAGTTAGACACGAGCGAGGACGCTCGCGCCATGGTGATATCATTTTAAATAATTAATTTCTCTTAATAATTGAAAAGATTGATAGATAATTTCATACAAATAAATATTAGGATCTATTCTACTTTCTTCATTATCTGAAATTATCGTTGCATAGTATTGATTCCTTCTATCGCCATACTTTATAAGGTTATATTTTATAACTTCATGAGCATTAAATGCTAATTTATATTGTAAAGTTGGTGATTCAACATTTATATTAGTATGTATTATGAATTTATGATTTTGATGATCTAATAAAGTTATAAAATGACCTGCTAAGGTTTCTTCAGAAACTTCTGAGCCTGAATAATTTACATTTCTACTTTTACCAAAACGAATTAATCTTTGTAATGCCTTATCTAATGATTCAATACTTCCAAATAGCCAAACTAAAATTTCGAAAGCAATAGTGACTGGCACATGGATGTTATATATATGTTTAGGATTTCTTAATTTCAACTCTTTTTCAGAAAAATTAAACTTATTACCATAAGCTGACTTTATTCTTCGAATATTAAGCGAACCACTTAGTATACACTCTTTTAATAAAAAAAATAGCAGACTATCATCGTCATCATATTTAAATAAGTGCTCTTTAAAAAACTCTTTATACTTCCCGAAATCTATGCTCTCTAAAATTCTATTTGTAGCTGTAGCAATTTCTTCATCATTATTAAAATAGTAAATTTCTGTACTAAAAAACTTATCTATATAACCTGTAAAGTCAACATTAGCACCATAACGAGTAGTAAATAAGTTTCTAATATTGTCAATATCACAAACAAAAATTACCTTATCAAATCCAAACTTATTTACCGTAGACTTATGATAATCTAAATGAGCACTAAATATATTAAATAGTCTAAATGTATGCTCTGGGTCAATCCTATCTAAATCATCAATTATTAAAACCTTAAGTTTAGATTTTTTATTATCTTTATTAGATAGGGTATCTAAGCTTTTCTCAATAAATGAAGTGATAAAATCTGATTCAAATAAGAAATTCTTATCAATTTCTTTTACAAATTCTTCTAATCTAAAATTTAAGTTTACGTCTTTCCGTATTTTTTCGATTTCACTAAAATTTGGCAACAGTTTCTTGATAAATACTGAAAGTGGGGATAAATCTGGTGCTTCTTTATTTAAAAGAGGAATCAATGGAAGAAAAGATTCCAGCAAATCTGGGGCTTTATCTTCAAGTAAAACTCCATAAGCAGTACTTCTATCAACACTTTCAACAACTAACTGTAAATCGTGAGTAAATATTAACTCATATAAAATGTCGTATTTTATCAATCTGAAAATATCTTCATTATTTGAAATAGAATAATTGATAGGTTTTAAATTAATAGCTACATAATCTTCTCTCTCAGCATCAAAATATTTTTCTAAAAAATAACTTTTTCCTATACCAAAAATTCCAGAAAAGATGATTCTCTCATTTCTAAAATTATCTAAATGCTGTTTAAATAGTACAGATTGGCTGTTTATTGGAATATCTAAATACATAGCAATAGGTTAAAAAAAGAGGTCACTATAAATTAGTGACCTCTTAAAATTAGAATCAATTTTAAATTTTACTATTTAGCTACCACATGCCTCGCATGCGTCTGGATTATCCAGGGAGCAGGCCATGTCGCTTTGATTCTGGTTGGCGACGTTCATCGGTTCCAGGGTTTCGGCGGCTTGTTTTTCTACCGTGAACTTAATCGCGTCGGCGGCGGCTTTGGTGCGCAGGTAATACATACCGGTTTTCAGGCCGCGTTTCCAGGCGTGAAAGTGCATCGAAGTCAGTTTACCGAAGTTCGGGTTTTGTACGTGCAGGTTCAAGCTCTGGCTTTGGCAGATGTATGCTCCACGGTCGGCGCTCAAATCAATAATGGTTTTCTGCTTAATTTCCCAAACGGTTTTGTACAGGTCTTTAATGTTCTGCGGAATGTTCGGGATATTTTGAATAGAACCGTTGGCCGAGATAATTTGGTTCTTCATGCTGTCGTTCCAGATACCCAAGCCAATTAAATCTTTCAGTAAGTGCTTGTTCACCACCATAAACTCGCCGCTGAGTACGCGGCGTACGTAAATATTAGAAGTATACGGCTCAAAGCTTTCGTTATTACCTAATATCTGCGCGGTAGAGGCAGTTGGCATTGGCGCTACCAGTAACGAGTTACGCACACCGTGTTCTACTACTTCGTTACGTAAAGATTCCCAATCCCAACGCTTCGACTCCGGCGTAACGCCCCACATATCAAACTGGAAGATACCGCGGGAAATAGGCGAACCTTCAAAAGTAGAGTACGGACCATCTTTTTTCGCCAAATCTTTCGAAGCCGTCATGGCTGCAAAGTAAATGGTTTCAAAAATGTCTTTGTTCAACTGGGCGGCTTCTTCGCTTTCAAACGGCATGCGCAAGGCAATAAACGTATCGGCTAAGCCCTGAATACCCAAGCCAATTGGCCGGTGGCGCATGTTCGATTTTTCCGCTTCCGGAACCGGGTAATAGTTAATATCAATTACCTTGTTCAGGTTTTTAGTAACGTGGTAGGTTACCTCGTATAATTTCTGGTGGTCAAATACCTTGTGGCCGTTCTCGTCTTTTACGTAGCGCGGCAAGGCTAAAGATGCCAGGTTACACACGGCAATTTCGTCGGGCGCAGTATACTCAATAATCTCGGTACATAAGTTACTTGACTTAATAGTACCTAAGTTCTGCTGGTTCGATTTGCTGTTCGCGTGGTCTTTAAACAACATGTACGGCGTACCGGTTTCGGTTTGGCTTTCCAGAATAGCAAACCACAGTTCCTGTGCTTTAATGGTTTTGCGGGCACGGCCTTCTTTCTCGTATTTTTCGTACAAACGCTCAAAGTCTTTGCCGTAGCAATCAGGCAGGCCAGGGGCTTCGTTCGGGCAGAACAAGCTCCAGTCGCCGTTGCTTTCTACGCGCTTCATAAACAAATCCGGAATCCAGAGAGCGTAGAACAAATCGCGGGCGCGCATTTCTTCTTTCCCGTGGTTCTTACGCAATTCTAAAAACTCGAATACATCTGCATGCCACGGCTCCAGATAAATCGCGAAAGCACCTTTCCGCTTGCCTCCACCTTGGTCTACGTAACGGGCCGTATCGTTAAATACTTTCAGCATTGGTACTAAACCATTAGAAGTACCATTGGTGCCTTTAATATAAGAGCCCGTTGCCCGGATGCTGTGCGCGCTTAAACCAATACCACCGGCACTCTGCGAAATCATGGCGCAGTTTTTCAGGGTATCGTAAATTCCGGCAATGCTGTCTTCTTTCATGGTAAGCAAGAAGCAGCTCGATAACTGAGGTTTGGGTGAACCGGCATTAAATAAAGTAGGCGTAGCGTGGGTAAACCATTTCTCCGACATCAGGGTGTACGTTTCCAAGGCCGAATCAATGTCGTTTTTGTGAATACCAATAGCTACCCGCATGAGCATGTGCTGCGGACGTTCTACAATTTTGCCATCGATGCGCAGTAAGTACGAACGCTCCAGGGTTTTGTAGCCGAAGTAATCGTAATTGTAGTCGCGGTCGTAGATAATGCTGGAGTCGAGCAAAGCAGCATTTTTCCGGATAATTTCGTACACATCTTTCGCAATTAAAGACGCGTTTTCACCGGTTTTAGGGTCTTCGTAGGTATACAGCCGCTTCATGGTGCTGCTGAACGACTTAGCTGTAACCTTATGCAAGTTTGAGATCGCAATCCGGGCCGCCAGAATGGCATAATCCGGGTGCTTGGTGGTGAGCGATGCCGAAATTTCTGCGGCCAGGTTATCGAGTTCTACGGTGGTTACACCATCGTAAATGCCATCAATTACCTTTTTAGCCACCTCAATCGGCGATACATAAATCATGTTCAGGCCGTAGCAGAGTTTCTCTATTCGGGCCGTAATTTTGTCGAACTTGACGGACTCGCGCCGGCCGTCTCTTTTTATAACTAACATAGTCTGTAAAAATATAGATTAAAGGGTTCCGGCCAGGCGCAGAACGCCCGGTAAAAGCCTGATTGCGGAAAGCCCCTTCAGGCGAGGATTTAGTAAAAAATTTTTGATTTTTAAGGGAGACGAAGAGGCCGGAAAGTTTCGAGATGTTATTCGCTATTTTTTCCGGTTGCCCCATTCGTTATGTTTTGATTAAAAATCTTCGTCGAGCGAGAACGCATTATCCGTCCGCTCACTCATTACCCCCGATTTCTGGTATTCGGCAACGCGTTTTTCGAAGAAGTTTGTTTTTCCCTGTAACGAAATCATTTCCATGAAATCGAAAGGATTAGTGGCATTATAAATTTTAGAACAGCCCAACGCCACCAGCAGCCGGTCGGCTACAAATTCGATGTACTGGCTCATCAGTTTGGCGTTCATTCCTATCAGGGCTACGGGTAGCGCGTCGGTTACAAATTCTTGTTCAATAGAAACCGCGTCGCGAATGATGGTTTGTACGCGTTCTTCGGGTAGCGGGTTTTCCAACATCGAGTACAGCAAGCAGGCAAAATCACAGTGGAGTCCTTCGTCACGGGAAATCAACTCATTCGAAAACGTTAAACCTGGCATCAGGCCACGCTTTTTGAGCCAGAAGATAGAGCAAAACGAGCCGGAGAAAAAGATACCTTCTACGGCAGCAAACGCGATTAAACGCTCGGTAAAGTTTTCGGAATTAATCCATTTTAAAGCCCACTCGCCTTTTTTCTTCACGCAATCTACGGTTTCGAGCGCGTTAAATAAGTGGTCTTTTTCTTCCGGATTCTTTATATAAGTGTCAATCAGCAGGGAATAAGTTTCGGAGTGAATGTTTTCCATCATAATCTGGAAACCATAAAAACAGCGGGCTTCGGGCATTTGCACTTCCTGCATGAAATTTATAGCCAGGTTTTCGTTCACGATACCATCGGAGGCCGCAAAGAAGGCTAAAACGTGCGAAATAAAGTGCCGTTCGCCATCATTCAGACGTTCCCAGTCTTTATTATCCGCCGATAAGTCAATCTCTTCGGCCGTCCAGAAACTGGCTTCGGCTTTCTTGTACATTTGCCAAATGGCGTCGTTCTGAATTGGGAATAGAACGAATCTATTCGGGTTCTCTTGCAATATAGGCTCCATAGATACTAATTAAAGGTAAACGAAATAGGTACTTTCTAAATCACTCTGATTACCAGCGGGATAACCGGTTTGTACTTTCCGCTGCGCGTTTCTAAAGGTGAATCTGATTCAAATATACGGAAGAACCCCTCTTTCATTCCCCAAAAGATCATTTATTTCTCCACTATTTCTCCACAGATATTCACACTTAGAATGTGTATAAATAAACCAATTTATGCACAGTAAGTTTTTTAATACAAGCTGAAAGCAGGTTAAGATACTGTAAATGAGTGAAGTAAATATTGGATTTATAAGTTAAATTAAAATAAAGCTTATTTGGTAATTACGGCAACAAATATTACCTTTGCCCCCTAATTATAAAACCAAAAAAGTAAGCTTCATGTACGCAATAGTTGATATCGCAGGTCGTCAGACCAAGGTAGAAGGTGGCAAGTTCATCTATACCAACAAGCTTTCCGGCAATGAGGGTGACGCCGTAGAGTTCGCCAATGTATTATTAACCGACGACAACGGCACTCTTAATGTAGGAGCACCGTTTGTGGAAAACATTAAAGTTACCGGTAAAATACTTGGCCATGTTAAAGGAGATAAAGTAATTATCTTCAAGAAAAAACGCCGTAAAGGTTACAAAAAGAAAAACGGTCACCGCCAGGATTATACCAAAGTATTAATCGAGAGCATTGCTTAATTAGAAAGAGCAAGTATTTTAAAGGTAATTTAAATTAGTAAAACTTTCGGGTTCCCGAATTAAAAGATAAAAGAAAATGGCACACAAAAAAGGAGCAGGTTCGTCGAACAACGGTCGCGAATCGCATAGCAAACGACTGGGTGTAAAAATTTATGGTGGCCAAGCTATTATAGCTGGTAACATTATCGTGCGTCAGCGCGGTACTGCGCACCACCCTGGTTTAAACGTGGGTATTGGTAAAGACCATACTTTGTTTGCATTAGTTGATGGTAAAGTAGAATTTAAAAAAGGCCGCAAAGACCGTTCTTTTGTATCGGTTGTTCCGGTTGATGCTCCAGTAGCTGCTGAAGTTGCTGAGTAATTTTTTAAAATTTTTAATATCAAAAAAGGCTGCCTTAGGGTAGCCTTTTTTTGTTTGTAGCTTATTTTGTTTTAGAGGGTTTTCTTGTATTTGAGCTTGTTTAGCATAGTCTCACTTTTGCCATTACTTTCTAGTTCTCTAAGGCCTCATGGCCGGCGGGTCTCGTTTGGCTCTCTCGGGCGGTTTAGCGAACCTTGGCTCGTTGCACTGCGCCATGCCTCCTGCGTCGGCACCGGAACGCTAAAAGGCCCTCCATAGCCAAACTGGTTCAGGTTGCTTTTAGCTACTGCTTTTTCTGGTTGAGAGTAGCAGCAGGATAGAGTTGCATCAAATACTAAGTAATTCTATTCGGAATAGAGGATACTTTATTTACCAGGATGTAAATCAGAAAAAGTTAAATACTGAAAGTATAGTCAACCATCCCTGCCCCTCCTTATCTAAGGAGGGGCAGGGATGGTTGACTTGTGATAGTTTAGCCAATTGCATCGAAATAAAAACTACTGCAACTGGCGGGTTAATATCTACCAAATAAAACAATACCAATTTTTGTTTTGAGGGCCTTTTAGCGATTCGGTGTGGCGCAGCCACATTCCGCAGCGGAGCGAGGAAAGATTCGCTAAACAGCCCGAAAAGCAAAAACGAGTCCCGCCGGCCATGAGGCCACCAAGTTAATAGATAGTAACTTCTTCCATGAGACTGTGCATGGAAGTTCAGAAAAAAAATTAATAACTCTTTCTTATATTTAAACCACATTCCACTACTCACCCTATGATCCGCAACAAACAATTCATTTTAATTCTGGCCGGCATACTTTTTTCTTTTATTTCACTAATCGCGCAAGCTCAGGAAATGAGCTTTGAAGAATATGAGCCTAAATCTACGCTGGTGGTGCCCGAACACCCGGTAACCAAAGCTAAGTACCCTTTTATTGATGTGCATAGCCACCAAAACTCCAACATGAGCAAAGAGGCAATGACCAAAATAGTGAAGGAGATGGATGCTTTAAATATGCGCACCATGGTTAATTTGAGCGGCGGCAGCGGCAGCGAACTTAAAAGCGGAGTAGCTAATTTAAAAGGAAGTTACCCAAATCGTTTTGTAGTATTTGCCAATGTGGATTTTAGTAAGATCGACGACCCGAACTTTGGCGAAAAAGCCGCTACCCAATTAGAACAAGACGTGAAAAATGGCGCCCAAGGATTAAAAATCTTTAAAAATTTGGGCATGACCGTGAAAGATAAAAACGGTAAAAGAATCCCGACCGATGATCCAAGGTTAAACCCCATCTGGCAAAAGTGCGCCGAACTAAAAATCCCCGTGCTTATTCATACTGGTGAACCTCAATCCTTTTTCGACCCGATTGATAAAAACAACGAGCGCTGGCTGGAATTAAAACAATTTCCGAACCGGGCCCGCCCGAGTAGCGAATACCCCAGTTGGGAGCAAGTAATGCAGGAGCAACACAGTCTATTTGCGAAAAACCCTAAAACCATATTTATTAACGCGCATTTGGGCTGGCTTGGTGGCGATTTAGCCAGGTTGGGTAAGTTATTAGATAAGTTACCCAACGTGTACACCGAGATTGGTGCGGTACTCGCGGAACTAGGTCGGCAACCACATTTTGCCCGCGAATGGTTTATTAAATACCAGGATCGCGTTTTATTCGGAAAAGATATTTACGCCCCAACCGAATACCATACGTACTTCCGGGTTCTCGAAACCAACGATGAATACTTCGATTATTACCGCAAACGCCACGCCTTCTGGAAAATGTACGGCTTAAACTTACCCGACGAAGTTCTAAAAAAACTCTACTATAAGAATGCCCTAAAAATTGTTCCCCGCCTGGATGCCACCGGCTTCCCGAAGTAAGTGGATTTTAAAGGATTGTAGTGATTCTTTATTACTTGGCTAGGATAAATTTTATTTCCCACTTTTACCGAACTTAGTAATCAACCACCCCTACCCCACCTAAGCTTAGGAGGGGAGCTTTAAATTTACTTGATTATTAAACAATACAGTTACTACAACGGCAGCTACAACGGCAGCTAAGAATAATTGACACCAGTTTGGCTTTTGAGCGCCTTATAGTCTTCCGGTGCCGAGGAACGAGACATTCCGCAGCGAAGCGAGGAAAGGAGGGATACACTGCGCGAAGAAGCCAAACGAGGCCTGCCGGCCATGAGGCAAACTCAGCCTATTCAATCCGCATCAGCACCGCAACCTGGAGACTTGAAAAGGCTCCAAGTAGTAATCCCAATCCCAGAAAGCACTTCCTTTCGTTAGGTAGCTAGAAAATTTACTTCTCCTTAGGAACAACCTGCGCTTCCGGTATACCATTATCCAGTAATTGCGTAGTCTTCACTAAACGAACAAACTCAGCCCGATAACCTTCCGGATCTTGCCCTTTCGCTCCTTCTGCTAAAGAAAGTACATTGGCGTAAGTTGCCTGACCTTTATGTTCGGAATCGCGGAGCAGCATGCCAAATTCAGCTACGGCTGCCGCAAACCGGAAATTCTCTGACGGTTTAGTGGTAACATCTGTATTTACTATTTTCTCGAGTAATTTACTCGTATTTCCATCAGGAGCTTTGTAACGTAATTTTAAGGTTAGTAACTCTCCGGCAAAAGCAGTTGGAGGGCTTTTTACCTGCTGGTATTTCAGTTCGTCAACTTCACTTAATGGCGTAGAAGATTTTTTACTACTGGCCGGGATAATTTCGTAGAGTGCCGTTACAGTGTGACCCGCTCCTAAATCGCCGGCATCTTTTTTATCGTTTTTAAAATCTTCGTTGTGTAAATTCCGGTTTTCGTAACCAATCAGGCGGTAAGCTTTTACGTAGGCCGGGTTAAACTCCAGTTGCAGTTTTACATCTTTGGCAATGGTAAACAATGTGCCGCCAAACTCATTCACAAATACCTTTTTCGCTTCCTGAATATTATCCAGGTAAGCATAATTACCATTTCCAATATCGGCCAGCTTTTCCATCCGGCTGTCTTTTAAATTGCCGGTACCAAACCCCAGAACAGTTAAAAATACGCCGCTTTCCCGCTTTTCTTCAATGAGCCGTTCCAGTTCCGAAGTACTCGATACGCCCACGTTAAAATCGCCGTCGGTGGCTAAAATTACCCGGTTATTGCCTTCTTTTAGTAAATTTTCCTGTGCTACCTTGTAAGCTAACTTAATGCCTTCGCCGCCCGCAGTAGAGCCTCCGGCTTCCAGCTTCTCTAATGCCGAAAGGATAACTTCTTTACGGTTACCCGGAGTAGGTGGAAGTACCAAGCCGGCGGCTCCGGCGTATACCGCAATGGCTACTTTATCCTGCGGACGCAATTGGTTTACCAGTAATTTAAATCCGGCAATTACCAGCGGCAACTTATCTTCCGAAGCCATAGAACCCGACACATCAATCAGGAAAACAAGATTAGCGGGCGGCAGGTTATCGGTGGGTATATTTTTGCCCTGCAAGCCGATGTGTAGCAATTGATTATCGGGGTTCCAGGGGCAAGCTGCCAGTTCCGTTATCATAGCTACCGGGTCTTCCTTTTTTGGTTGTGGATAGCTATACTTAAAGTAATTAACCATCTCCTCAATGCGTACGGCATCTTTGGGCGGCTTTCGCCCATTGTTTAAAAACCGACGCACGTTGCTGTACGAAGCAGCATCCACATCAATCGAAAAAGTTGAAAGCGGATTGCGGGTAGTTTCCAAGAAAATATTTTCTTCTACCCGGTCGTATTCTTCGGTGTTATAATTTGTCCGGGGTAAATCAATCAATATCCGTCTGGAGTTCATTGGGCCAACGCTCGCTTTTATTTGAATCCTGCTCATCATATTCGCTGCTGCTTTCACGGCCTGTTCGGCCTGATCGAACGCTACTTCTACTACTTCCTGTAAGGTGTTGGTGTCCGGTTGTAACTTAATATTCAATCGTTTTTGAGTACCGAGCCTAATTTCCTGGGTAATGTAACCTACCTGACTTACTACCAGTGAACGAGCAGAAGCGGGTACCTGAATTGTAAAGGTGCCAGCCGAATCGGTGAGCGTACCCAGGCTGGTTCCTTTTATGGTTAGGTTTACGCCGGCTAAAGGCTGATTATAGCGGGAATGGGTTACTTGTCCGGTAAGAGTCCGGTTTTGGGCCAGGCTCCGGCACGAGGTAATCAGCAACAGTAAAGCAAACAAATACCAGTAGTTTTTCATGGCCGTAGAACGTAAATTTCTTTCATGATGTAGCTACTCAAAGAATTACACACGCCCATTGATATTTTTTTCCGGAATAAATGCTTTTATTTAGGATAGTTTTACCTTGCCGGATATGTTTCTTAAGTTCTTCTCGAAAAACCCGCAACCACCCGACGACCGGGAACTGGTACAACGCTACCAGGAAACCGGCGACTTGGCCTACGTAGGAGAATTATTTGAACGTTATACCGAAATGGTTTACCTCATCTGCCGCAAATACCTGCCCGACGAAGACGAAAGCAAAGATGCGACCATGCAAGTGTTTGAACAGCTAATAGAAAATCTAAAAAAGCACCAGGTTACTAATTTTAAAAGTTGGCTGCATTCTACAGCTAAAAATCACTGCCTGATGCAGTTACGGGCGAAAAAAAGTAAACCTACCCTCTCGTTAGATGCCGAGCCCATTTTATCTATGCAATTTAGTAAGCATTTGCATCTAGGTAATAATGAGGACGAAAACCAGGAACAAGACTGGCAATTGCTTGAAAAAGCTTTAGCCGATTTGCCCCCGGAACAACGTTTTTGCCTGGAATTATTTTACCTGCAGGAGAAAAGTTACCAGCAAATTGCCGAACAAACGGGTTACGACCTAAACAGAGTGCGCAGTTATATTCAGAACGGGCGCCGGAATATGAAAATTTACGTGGAGAAGCATCATGACCCAACCTGATACCTTAAAATGGCTTTTACCCGACGACGGGCATTTTTCGTTGGAACAGCTCCGGCTGTACCAGGAAGAAAACTTGTCGGCCCTAGCCCGGCATCAGGTAGAAAAGCACCTGCTGGATTGTGACCTATGCACCGACGTATTGGCCGGTATAGCTGTTTCTAACCGGGGCCAAACTCAAAATGCCGTAAACCAGTTAAGCCAGCAAATAAAAAGTAAAGTTCAGTCGGAACCACGTTTAAAAGCCCGGTCTTTTTACGGACCAGCTTTGCGGATAGCCGCCGGATTTTTAATTTTACTCGTGAGTTTTGGTGTATTCCGATACTTGCAACGACCTACTTTAACGGCCACCCCAGAAAGCTCAGTTGCTCAACAAACTCAAACAAAACTTAAAGCCGAAGAACCGCAGGTGGCTCTTTCTGCTCCTCCGGACCCCATTATAAAGCCTACTGAACCAGAACCTATTGCTCCGGTAAAGAGTAAAGTTAGCTCCCCAACCCGGAAAGCCACTGTTGCTAAATCCATAAAAAAGGAAAAATCTGAAATTGCACTTCATTCGTCGGCACCGGCAGAAACACTTTTCCCGATTGATACCGCGATAGTGTTAGATGCCATGATTAACAAAACGGCAGATGCTTCTGAAATGGCTTCAGATGTTCCATTACCTACTACTATTGCTAAAAATAGCTTAACGGCCAAAAGAGCACTCACCGGCGCTGCATTAACGGGTAAGTCAATAAATAGTATATCCTTACAAAGCGCCACTACTTTTACTAATCAGGAGCAGTTACCGGAAGCAGCAACCATTCATTACAGTGCAGTAAAAGAAATTACAAATGGACTTACCCGGACCAAGCCTCAAATGGGGATGCCAGCCTTTAACCAATATATTCAGGAGAATTTACGTTATCCCGCCGAAGCGAAGAGACAAAATCAAGAAGGTATAGTTGAGGTAAGCTTTACGGTAACGACAGAAGGCAAATTAACTAACTTTAAAATTCTAAAAAGCCTACATCCTGCCTGCGATGCCGAGGCTATTCGGGTAATTCAAGAAGGGCCAGGCTGGCAGCCTACCCAATTACAAGGCCAGCCTCAAGCCGAAAACGTGCGGGTAACGGTGCAATTTAAGTTATAGATTTTACTAAATTGTCTATTAACCAAAATTAATAGCTTGCTTTAAGTTGACTAACTCTTCCGCTTAACTTACCTGTTGTACAATACCAATTGAACCGTTTTATTTTACCGTAACCGCAAACAACCATGGCTAATATCTTAAACTACTTACCTTATTTAGAAACCGATGAAATGGCCTTTCTGCAAGGCATATTTCAAAATATGAATGACCAACAGGCGCAGCAATTCGCCGATATTTACCGGGCGCGCCGCAAAACGCCCGAACTTATTTTATTTACTACCTTATTGGGCTTTGTAGGTTTTGCCGGCGTTCAACGGTTTGTAATTGGCAGTATCGGTATGGGGATTTTATACTTTTTTACGGCCGGACTTTGTTTTATTGGTACTATTATCGACGCTATTAATTACCGGCGGATGGCTTTTGATTATAATATAAAAGAAGCGCAAAAAGTGCAGATAATGGTAATAAGCCAAATGGGAGGTCCGTATTCGGGGCAGAATTAGAATATGGTAAGTTTTTCGTCTCTTTTCCGGAAACCTGAGAAAGTAATACAGCAAGTATATTTTAGTCCGGGCATTGATTGCTTAAATGCCATTCTGGAGCAAATAGAAACTGCTCGTACTTCTCTAAAAATCTGTGTCTTTACCATCAGCGACGATCGCATTACAAAGGCTATTTTACAGGCGCACCGCAACCGGGTAGCTATTAAAATTATTACCGATAATGAAAAGTTATTTGATATGGGTTCGGACATCAAACAACTGGCGCAGGCGGGTATTTCTATTCGGGTAGATAATTCACCTAACCACATGCACCACAAATTTGCTATTGTTGATGATTACCTGGTACTAACCGGTTCGTATAACTGGACCCGCAGTGCCGCCAAATATAACCACGAAAACCTGGTAATTACTTCAGCCAAAAATATAGTTACCGATTTTCGTTACGAGTTCGATCGCTTATGGAGTGTCATGGTGCCGCTTTAGATCTAACAAAGAGCCATTAATTTTAAAACTTGGCAAGCTGAATTTACTAAAAACTTAATTTTCCCATTACTAACCTCTTTTTATCTCTTCACCCCAGGTACCGGCAAACAAAACCACGCGCCAGCCATCCGGATCTTCAAAAGTAAGTCCTTTGCTATTCCAATAAGGGTTTTCGGGCGGAATTGGGAAATAACCCAGATTCTGCATGCGCGTAGCAGCAGCATCTAAAACGGCTTGATCCGGAATGTAAAAAACCAGCAAATTATCTTTAGTTGGAGCCGGGCAAGGGCTACCAGCCACATGTTGCGTAAACTCCAGATGATATTGTTTATCGGGCAAACCCAGCATCACGCCATCATACCCCGCATGGTTGGTAAAAGAACTTAGCTTTTCCAGCCCTAAACCTTCGGTATAAAATTGAATAACTTTAGGTAACTGGTTTGTTGGGCGGGCAATCCGGACTTGCGAGAAGGAAAACATGAACTATAGATTATAAATCATTTTAGTAGTAATTTTTCGCCTAATACTACAGCAACATTAATAGTTTTTGTTTTCTTAATTTCCACCGCCAGAATTAACCTTTCCCGGGTAATCCAATACCAAATTACAAAGAGCTCTTATGCCCAACTTAAAGCCACTCTCGTCGATGAAGAAGTCGGGGGTATGGTGGGAAGGCGCTTCTTCGCGCTTTTTGCCTTTGGGCATACCACCCAGGAAAACAAACAAGCCAGGTACTTTCTCCTGGAAAAAAGAAAAATCTTCGGCACCGGTTACTGCCGGGCGCAGTTCCACATTTTCGGTGCCCGCCGTTCGTTGTAATGTAGGCAGCATTTTTTCGGTTAGGGCTGGCTGGTTGTACGTTACCGGATAGCGGATGCTCAACGGAATTTGTACTTCGGCCGTAGCACCGGCGCTCTCGGCCGTTTTTGTAGCCACTTGCTTTACGCGGGCAATAATCATTTTCTCATCTTCGGCGCTTAGAGCCCGCAGTGTACCTGTCATTTCTACCTGCTCCGGAATAATATTCGACCGGTTGCCGCCTTGAATAGTTCCAATGGTTACAATACCCGGGTTTTCGGTTACATTTAAATTACGGCTGACAATAGTTTGTAAATTATTAATAATTTGAGCCGAAACCACAATCGGATCGACGGAAGACCAGGGGTAAGCGCCGTGCGCTTGTTTACCTTTTACGGTTATCTTCATGTCGTTTACGCTGGCCATGGTACCGCCCGGACGGTAGGTAACTTTACCAACTTCTGTTTGCGAATTAATATGCAGACCAAACGCCACATCCACTTTCGGGTTTTCTAATACGCCTTCTTTTATCATTAACTCCGCGCCGCCCTCTTCCCCGAAAGGCGCTCCTTCTTCGGCGGGCTGAAAGATAAATTTTATTGTACCGCTAAGATCATTTTTCATTCCGGCCAGTACTTCAGCGGCACCCATTAAAATAGCCACGTGCGAATCATGGCCACAGGCGTGCATCACTCCTACTGGTTGGCCGTTGTAAGTAGATTTAACTTTAGATGCAAAAGGCAATGGCACCCGTTCGGTAACCGGCAAAGCATCCATGTCGGCGCGTAAGGCAATAACCGGCCCCGGTTTACCTCCTTTCAGAATACCTACCACTCCGGTCTTAGCTACTCCGGTTTTTACTTCCATGCCCAAGGCTTTCAAATGCTTGGCTACAATTGCCGCTGTTCGTTTCTCGTTATTGCTTAGTTCCGGGTTCTGATGAAAATCGCGACGCCAGGTAATAACTTTTTGCTCCACTTTATCGGCGCCCTGGTCTACTTTAGTAGAAAGAGGATTTTGCTGCGCCAAAGTTGGTAGAGCCAATGTGGTACTGAGAAGTAAGATGTAAATATTTTTCATATAGTAGTATTTTATCAAATATATTGTTTGTGCTAGAATGCCAATCAGGAGATTGTCCATCTGCAAATGCCTAGAGCGCTTCGCTAGCTCTACGCAGAACGGCAATTTGATAGTTGTAAGATATTAAATCTGTTAAATATAAAGTAAGTAAGAAGACAAATTAAATGATAGATGATAAGTAGGGGATATTCAATCAAAAGATTAAATCACCAATAGAAGCTAAGCTTGCTTCCACTAACTTATTATAATTGCCAAAGTTTATTGGCACAGGTAAAATAAACTATTACAATTTAAAACAACAGTTTTATTACTATAAAAGTCAGACTCTGATAAAATACAAAACTACGGCAAACTGTTTTTTAGCTATTTATTACAGATAAATAAAAGGTTTATGAACGAAGATTTAACCCATCTTACCCGGGAAGAACTCATAGCAGAAGTGGTGAAATTGCGCAAGGGCATTCGGGCGCACCGCGATAGCACTATGCACGAATTATGCTGGCACCATCCGCAACTGTGGAACCTTTTACCCGAGAAGACTATCCCCGAAATAGCCGTACCCGCCTGGCCGCAGTTTATTCGGGGTTGTTTGCGCTACCGCGAATCTTTAGATACCCAGCTTCCGGATGCCCCACGAGTAAAAAAGGAATTTAATGATCCAGATTCCCCAAGTAATATCTAGTGCTGCTACTTTCGCTTTGCCTAATTACTAAATTACTTTTAAACGCTTTCTTATCTGAGCTTCTACTTCTAACCGATACACTTATATTCCTTTCACCCTTATTTTCTTATTTAACGTGAGTTCAAGAGAAGAAAAAAAGTAAAAAATTTAAAAATTTCCGGAATACGACTGCCATACCGTTGTCAGTGGTGGGCTGTAGCTTTGTTTTATAAATCATCTGTTTCACCACAAAAACTAAGCTATGGAGCAAACTATTGAAAAAAACCAAACCGCATCCTTTATTTCAACCGCAAACTTATTAGAGCACTGGCAAGGCCACCGGGGCTTAACCCGCCGGGTAATAGAAGCCTTTCCGGAAAAAGATTTTTTTGAGTACTCTATTGGCGGTATGCGCCCGTTTGCCGCTATGGTGCAGGAGTTGCTAGCCATTGCCGCCCCTGGTCTCCGGGAAATTGTGGGTGGGAATACAGAAGAATTAAACGAACACTTAGATCACCAAAACAACAAAGCGCAGTTGCTGGCTTTATGGGATCAATCTACCGATGAAATTAACCGATTGTGGGCGCAAATTCCGGAAGAGAAATTTCAGGAGACTATTCTGGCTTTTGGCCAGTACGAAGGCACAGTGTGGTCTACTGTTTTATATTACATCGATAACGAAATTCACCACCGCGCGCAGGGATTTGTGTATTTGCGCTCGTTGGGCATAGAACCGCCTTATTTTTGGCAAAGATAAACCCCGGGAGCTTGCATGAAAGAGGTACTGGTATTTCAAACATCGGTAACTACCCACCAGCGCGTGAATCAGGTAAAACCTGTATTGGATAACCTGATGCACTCCGGTGAAAAATGGAATTTTGATCTGGAGGATTGCGATTACATTCTCCGGGTCGAAGCCATTCGGATTCAAGCCCCTGTTATTATCCAAAGCCTGAACAAGGCCGGATTTGTATGCCGAGAACTGGAAGACTGATTATAAGTAAAATCCTTGGTACAAAGTATATTCAGAATATACCTAATACCAAGGATTTTATCTTTCTTATTGTATTTGCCTTCTTATACCAAATAGTATAAACCAAAGGCAGTTACTTTAAATACAGCATCCCTACAGTATTACCAACTTGATTTAAATCTTCTGCTAAAGAGCTTGCGTTATAGTACTTTTTATAGGGCTAAAACGCTATAATAAAGTTGCTTTTACCAGCCCCAGGCTCATTCAATTTACTTTATCCTTCACACAACGGAAGCCTAGATTATCGGAACTACTGGTTACTTCGCCTTTACCGCGACTGCCGGCTTTATACCGGATACAATACTGATCGCTGCACAAAAAAGAACCTCCGCGCTGAACCCGTTTTACTACATTAGGCTCATCTGGGTCGTAACTGTCAGTTGGGCCTTGGGGATTTTTAGCAGGACTTTGGCTGTAATAATCCGGACGATAAAAATCGCTGCACCATTCCCACACGTTGCCTTCCATATCGTATAAACCGTAAGCGTTCGGCGGGAACGATTTTATGGGAGCCACGCCCAGGAAGCCATCTTCGCCGGTATTTTTATCCGGAAAATTTCCTTGGTAAATATTCGCCACCCATTTATTACCCGGCATTAACTCACTGCCCCAATAGTATTTTTGTTTTTCTTTGCCCCCACGGGCCGCATATTCCCATTCGGCTTCGGTGGGTAAACGTTTGCCCGACCAGTGAGCGTAGGCAAGTGCATCTTCGTAGGAAACTTGTACCACCGGCGATTTTTTTAAATTTTTTACCCTTACCTCCGGGCCTTGGGGCTGAAACCAGTTAGCTCCCGGTACATATTCCCACCACTGCAACGGATTATCTAAAATTACTTCTTGCGCAGGAGCAGAAAATACCGCCGAGCCAGGCACCAGTTTATCAGCAGGAACGCCCGGGTAATCGGCGGGGTTTAAAGCTCTTTCCGCCACAGTTTTGTAGTTAGTTGCTCTTACAAATTCGGCGTATTGCCCATAGGTAACTTCATGCTCATCCATCCAAAACCCGTTTACCGTAACAGCGTGTACAGGCTTGGCATCCGGAAATTCCGGCTCTTCCGAACCCATCTGAAAAGTCCCGCCTTTTATCCAAACCATTTTGGTTTTTGCCGTATCAGCCACCTGATTTAAAACAACGGTTGCTTTTTGACTAACTGCTTTCTCCGGTACTTTCACTTTATTCTCTGATTTGCTCTGGCAACTAGTAATAAAAGAAAGCGCCAGTAAAAAGATAAAACCCGCTTTTAAGGCTGAGTAAGATTCATTAAAATTCATAAATAGACTCACAATGAAAAAACATTCTTAACTTATAGAAAAACAAAATAAACCCTATCTTATGTTTCTTCTAAATATTAATTTCCAGAAACAACCGTGGTGATTAAAAAGTAAGCTTACCTGTTCAGTTTCCGAGGTTGTGTTAAAATAATAAAGCTCTGAAAAAGCTAAGCTACTTGTATGGGTTCCGGGTAAATACTTATCTTTCTTTCTAAATATGGCAAAATATGAAAAAACTGCTTGTTTGTTTTACTGTTTGTGCAATTGCTTTGGCGGGTATACCTACTCAGAACCTACATGCCCAGGAAACATTTAATTACGACGAAACAAAAGTAGGCACTTATACATTGCCTCCACTATTGCAAACTCCCGATGGTAAGAAAATAACTACTACCACGCAATGGAACAACATTCAGCGGCCAGCATTATTAAAATTATTCGCCGATAATGTTTACGGCAGATTGCCGGGCAAACCGAAAGGCCTACATTTTAAAGTAACTTCCGAAGACAAAGAAGCCTTGGGCGGCAAAGCTATCCGGAAACAAATTACAATTTACTTTACGCCAGCTGATACCGGAGCAAGCATGGATGTGTTGTTGTATTTACCCAAACAGGCCAAAGGACCCGTTCCTATTTTTGCCGGTCTAAATTTTAAAGGCAATCACACGGTGCATACCGACCCGGAAATTAAAATTACTTCCCGCTGGGTAGCCGAGGATAAGAATGCTGGTATTACCGGTAACAAAGCCAACGAAAATACGCGAGGTTTGCAAGCCAGCCGCTGGGTGGTAGAAGAAATATTAACCCGAGGTTATGGCTTGGCTACGGCGTATTACGGCGACCTGGAACCTGATTACCCTGAAGGATATAAGACCGGTATCCGGACGCAGTTAAGCAAATCCTTACAAATTCAGCCGAATGAGTGGGGAGCAATTGGCGCCTGGGCCTGGGGCATGAGCCGCATTATGGATTATTTCGAAACTGACCCGGCCATTAACGCGAAGCAAGTTGCTTTACAAGGACATTCCCGCATTGGCAAGGCGGCCCTCTGGACAGGAGCGAACGATACCCGCTTTGCTATGATTATCTCTAACGAATCCGGCGAAGGAGGAGCGGCTTTGGCCCGACGCTGGTACGGCGAAACCGTGGCTCGTTTAAATTCAGCTTTTCCGCATTGGTTTAACCCTAATTACAAGAAATTTAACGACAAGCCCAACCAATTGCCCGTTGATCAGCATCAATTACTTGCTCTAATAGCACCTCGCCCATTGTACGTTGCCAGCGCCCAGGAAGACCAATGGTCGGATCCGAAAGGTGAGTTTTTAAGTGCGCAGGCAGTTGGCCCAGTATACGCCTTATTCAGCAAGAAAGGCATAGAAACTCCCGAAATGCCCGGTTTAAACCAGCCAGTAGGTGAAACAGTTCGCTACCACAACCGCAGCGGCAAACACGATGTTACCCTATATGACTGGCAGCAGTACTTGGACTTCGCTGATAAACAATTTAGTAATAAGCAGTAGTTAGAACCGATAATTTTTTAAATTTTGAAAGCTCCCCTCCTGTTTTAGGCTATTCTCAAGCCGCATGCTAAATCAAAGGAAGGTATTCCATTCAACCTCATCAGGTTGTCTGGTTACATTTTCTCGCAAATAGGGCGCGGAAGTTACTTCCGTGCCTTACCCGCTCTTTCCTGATAGCAACGACTATTTTCTTATTTTCAACAAGAGGCACGGAAGTAACTTCCGCGCCATAGTGAGCATTTTGGTACTAAGCAGTAGTTATTTTTTAATATCGAAAGCTGCCCTCCTAATCTTTAAAGGGCAGCTATTCTCTTCAAAGACCATAAAATAAACTCTTCTACAAAAACTCCCACTCCTTAAAAGTAGCAGCCTGCCCTTGGTAAGTACCATTAGTATCGTAAATATTCCAGAGAATGGCCTTTTTAATAATAAACCGCTGGCTGGTACTCGAAATGCGCACCCCGTTGTAATTAGAGATAAATCCTTTTTGTTTAGCTTCTTCCAACATGGCTTGTCTTTCAGCTACCGCCACGGGTTCGGCCGATAAACGGGAAGGCAATTGGGTAAAATCATCCCAAGGCATTTCCCAAAGCTGTTGAGCCGTTTGGTTTGCATAATTAAATATTGGATCGGGTTGTGTACCATGCGACAACAATACAAAGGTGGCTTGGTATAATTTCTGAGCCAGTTCTTCGGGGGTAAAACTTCCCTCCAATAACACTTGTCCGGTGACCTGCTTAAAAGAATCAGCTAATAAAAGGCTGTGTTGAATAATAAAATTGCTAAGTAAAGTCATTTCGAACGAGCTAAACAAATGGCTATTTTAGCCTGGAAATTAAGTAATCTGCCGGATGAAATAAAAATTGTGCTGCAATATTCCGCAGAAACACTTAACATTGCCGCCAGTAAATTTAGTGCGAATACTTTATGGCGCTCTCCTACCGCAGAATAATTGTAAAAATAGGCTCAAACGTACTTACCCAGGAAAACGGCATGCCCGACATTGCCCGCATGCAGCACCTGGTAGAGCAGATTACGCAATTAAAAAAACAAGGCAAGGAAGTAATCGTGGTGTCTTCGGGGGCAGTGGCTTCGGGCCGCAGTTTAATTAAAATTTCAGAAAAAGCCGATGCCGTTACCAGTCGGCAATTACTGGCAGCCGTAGGACAAGTAAAACTCATAAATACCTACTCCGAACTTTTCAGCCAACACGAATTAATTTGTGCGCAGGTATTAGTTACCAAAGAAGATTTCCGCGACCGTCAGCATTACCTTAACTTAAAAAACTGCTTTCAGGTGCTGCTGCAAAACAATGTTATCCCAATTGTAAACGAAAATGACGTTATTTCAGTAACCGAACTCATGTTTACGGATAATGATGAACTGGCTGGTTTAATTGCCTCTATGCTCAATGCCGATGCTTTAATTATTTTAAGCAACGTAAACGGTATTTACAACGGTGACCCAAAAAATCCTGAATCGGAAGTAATTACCGAAGTTAAACCCGAAACCACTGGTTTTGGGGCCTTTGTTACTACCCAACGTTCGCAGTTTGGCCGGGGTGGTATGCTAACCAAAAGCCACATGGCCCGCAAAGTTGCCCAACTAGGCATTTCAGTACACATTGCTAACGGTAAAACCGAGAATATTCTTCCGAAAGTATTAAACGAAGAAGCAGTAAATACCCGCTTTATTCCGAGTAAAACCACTTCGGGCCGCAAGAAATGGATTGCTCACTCCGAGAATTACGCCAAAGGAGCCGTGCAAATTAATGCGGGTGCCAAAACTGCTCTTACTTCGGCAAAAGCTACTAGTTTGCTACCCGTTGGTATTATTAAAATTATTGGTGAGTTTCAGAAAGGAGATATTATTAAACTACTCGACGAAAACCAGAAATTAATCGGCCAAGGCATTGCTGAGTATAGCTCCGACAAGGCCCATGAGCGCCTGGGCCAGCAAAACCAAAAACCACTCGTGCACTACGATTATCTATTTCTAAATGCAGAGGTTGGGTAAATAAATGATTAAGTAAAAGTTTCAAATAGAATAACATAAAACTGTTAGGAAATTACTTCTATTTGATTGGGATAGCAGAACACATTTGTGTAAATCTCTTAAAAATAGAAATACACGCAATTAAAGTAGCTAAGAATAATTAACACCAGTTTGGCTATGGAGGTCCTTCTAAGGTTCTGGTGCCGCAGGCATTGCGAGGAACGAGCAAAGGAGGCTTAGACAAGCCCGAGAGAGCCAAACGAGGCCCGCCGGCCAGGAGGCAAACTTGAAGCAATTAAGCAAAATAGCACCTGAGCATGGAGACTTGGAAAGGCTTCAAAGAAAAGCAGTTGTATATCAAAAATACATTTTTATAATTTGTATAGTAAAGGCTGAAATACAGAAAATAGAAGCCTAAAACGCAATAATGTAGCTTAAAACAAATAAACATTTAAAGTTTAGTTTGTTTTATTTCAGAAATGATGACCTTACAAGATACCTTTAAAAATACCCAAAAAGCCAGTCAGAATCTGGGGTTATTGCCAGCCGAAAAAATAGATACTATTCTGCTGGACCTGGCCGATGCAGCCGTAGTTCAAACGCCTTTTATACTCGCCGAAAACGAGAAAGACTTGGCCCGTATGGATTCTAACGACCCTAAATACGACCGGCTAAAACTAACGGCTGCCCGCCTGGAAGATATTGCCAAAGACCTCCGCAATGTGGCCAGTTTACCTTCGCCGCTTGGTCGTACCCTGTTGCAGAAAGATTTACCAAATGGTTTAGAAATATCAAAAATAAGTGTGCCATTAGGGGTAATCGGCATTATTTACGAAGCACGCCCCAATGTTACGTTCGATGTATTTTCGTTGTGCCTGAAAACGGGCAATGCTTGTATTTTAAAAGGAGGCAGCGATGCTGCTGCTTCAAATGCGGCTATTTTATCGGTTATTCACCAGGTATTAACCCAACACCAGGTAGATACGGACATTGTTGCTTTATTACCGCCTGACCGCCAGGCCACGGAAGCTTTACTGCAAGCCCGCGGCTACGTAGATGTTCTTATTCCGCGCGGTAGCCAGGCTTTAATTGATTTGGTGCGGCAAAATGCCAAAATACCAGTAATAGAAACAGGAGCCGGCATTGTACATACCTTTTTCGATGAAACCGGTAACCTCGAAAGAGGCAAAGCCATTATTGCCAATGCCAAAACCCGTCGGGTAAGCGTTTGTAATGCTTTGGATTGCCTGCTGGTTCACCAAAACCGCTTGAACGATTTGCCCGCTTTAACCGCTCTCCTGGCCGAAAAACAAGTGGAAATTTTTGCGGATGCACCGGCGCACGCTGCTTTAAAAGAAGCATATCCGGAAGATTTATTAAAACCTGCCCAAGAAGAGCATTTCGGTACTGAGTTTTTGTCGTTAAAACTGGCTCTAAAAACCGTAGCTAATTTAGAAGAAGCATTAATGCACATTGCTACTTATTCTTCAAAACACAGCGAAGCCATTATTTCGGAAGATGCCGCCAATGTAGCGCAATTCTTAAACAGCGTAGATGCCGCTGCCGTTTACGCCAATACATCCACTGCCTTTACCGATGGAGCGCAGTTTGGTTTAGGTGCCGAAATTGGTATTAGTACGCAAAAATTACATGCCCGTGGCCCCATGGGTTTAGAAGAACTAACCAGCTATAAATGGGTGGTAAAAGGCAATGGGCAGATAAGAAGTTAATATCAAATTATAGTAAATACGCCATTTAAGCTAAGAATAACAGAATACCCAAGAATAATAAACACCAGTTTGGTTAAATACCCTTCACAGCCAAACCGGTGTTAACTACCTGGTTCTACTAGAATTTAGTAAATAACTCTACATCTAAGTAACTTTTACCATACCGAAACTACTAAAATAATTCACTGATATTAGGCAAGTTAACTAAACGAAAGTCTGACCTCTACTATCTTCGCACTTGTGCTTCTTTACTAATTTGGTATTACTATCATTTTGGATTTACACTGGAGAATCGTTTTTCTGCATTTTGAAAGTAAATTTTATCAATTACTTCCCGGGATAATTTTAAACCGTTAAACGTTCCCTCTATACTGGGCACGCTCATATTTTCGTCAGAAGCAAAAAATTTCCAGTCTCTGGACCAGGTTTCGTGGGCTTGTTTCCTGACATCGGCTGAGTTTCTATCTTTGTTAAAAACAAAATCCGTGGCATAAATTAGCCGGTCTTGGTATTTTATAAAGAACCCGCGGACTTTTTCCCGCTCCTTTACCGATTGATATTGAAAGTGCGGAATCCGGGCGGCCATATCTACGGCCATATTCGGAAACTTATCCAGGCGCTTAGCCAGTTCGTCTACGCTCCATTCCAGGCTACCTAAATGGGCACCGACAAAAGTTACATCTGAATGTTTTTCCAGCATATGGTCTCGGGCTTGTATGTGCTGTTCGTAAGAAGGATATTCCGGATGCAAATACATGTGGTACTGCGGGTGCTCCCGGTAATAGTTTTTATCTCCGTTAACTGTCATTTTGTCGATTGGTAACCAACAGTTCCGCGGTTCGCCTAAGTGAGCAATGAGCGTTCTTTTATTCTGAGAAATAAAATCAATAATGGGGTCAAACTGCGGATTATCTACCATTACAAACTTGTTATTTTTATCTTTCAGCTCCATGCCGATATTTTTCCAGAATTTAACCGCCACTGCACCTTTGGCGAAAGAATCTTTTAAATAGGCAATTGTTTTATTCTGCCAATCGGGAGCATTAAAATCCTTTACCGAAATACTGGTAGCATAAGCAATTCTTTCCGGATAAGCTTTTACGTGTTCTAATGCCAATCGCTGTTGCTCGGTAATATCCGGGTATCCGGGAGCATCTACGTTAATCGTCAACAGCCGGAAGTTATCTTCTTCGGCTTGCTTTATTAAACCAGCATCCGTGGTATTAATATGAACGTGCGTATCAAACTTTTTGACCAGCTTAAAATCATCCAGCGTATAATAAGTCTCGGCAGCAGTTTTATTTTTGGTGGTTGCTTCGGCAGTTGTAGCTGCATTTTGCTTTTTTTGCGAACAACTCAGTAAAAAAATTAAAAATAAAATGGTTGGCAGGCTCCAGTACCGGATGTTCATTCTCATAGGCTTAAACATAAATGGGTAATGTTCCGAAAGAGGGTGGTTGTAAGGAACCAATATAAACAAGTGTGGCGAGATTTACTATTACTCCGGAAAAGTTAAGACCGAATAAGAACTTACTTTATATAATTTTAATGATTTGAGCATCTTTCCTGTATCAAAATAACGTATACATTAAGTTCTATTTTAAACTAAGTATTTTGGTGCGCCATGAAAGCAGTAATTTTATTTATCAGCTTTTTACTGGCTTCTTACAGAACTATTGAAAAGCCAGTTTATACCCAATCAAAAGATAAAGCTTTCTCTTTAACAGGAGAATGGGAAAGAACCGGGAATCTAACAGAAGGGAACATCAGCAAATTAACCTTTTACCCCGACGGGAAACTGAATATTTTAAATAAAAAACGCTCCGAAATGCGGTTAGTACGGTATCGTGTTATTTCGGAAGCTTCACCTTTTAAAGGAGAAATTTTGTTGGTAGCTTTAGGGGAAGGCCAACCGCAGGATAGGATTCCTTTTACTGTTAATTTTACTAGTTCTGCCAGCATTAACTTTACTTATCAACCTGGAAATATGCAACAAACGCTTCAGTTAAAAAAGTAAAAGATATTGAACCAGGCATTGTACCAATGGCTAATTAGATCTATTTAATTTTTTTTACCTATTTGATTGCCGGCAAATGGTAGTTGCTTATTTGAAGCAAAGCGCATTGGTTTTCAACTTTCCCAATACCAGAGCGGCTTTACCTAACTTCAAGACATAACGTAATTGCTTCTTGCATTAGCTACTGTACAATAATTGTTCAGAATAAAAACAACTAAATACCGCGGGTAACTACTATATTGGCCCGTTAAATCTACTCCACATAAAACTTATACTACATGAAAAAAAAACAGCTAAAAATGAGTTTGTTCGTGCTTGCCCTGGCAGCGGCAGGTTGTAACCAAAATGCTAAAACCGAAACTGCTACTACCAACGAAGCCTCCGCTCCCTCTGATTCAGCCGCTACTGATTCAGCCGGAACGGCCAGTGCCTCTAATCAAGCTGTTGATTTGTTCGATGGCAAAACGTTGGCTGGCTGGCACGGCTATAACAAAACCGGCGAAGTAAAAAACTGGACTGTAATGGATGGTGCCCTGGTTTGCCTGGGTGCAGCTAAAGATGCCCACGGCGGTGATCTGGTATCGGATAAACAATACAGTAATTTTGAATTAACCTGGGATTGGAAAGTGGATAAAGGTAGTAACAGCGGGGTAATGTACCATGTTATAGAAGATAAAAAATACCAGGCCCCTTACGAAACCGGTCCCGAATACCAGGTAATGGACGACATTGGTTTTCCGGAAAAATTAGAAAATTGGCAATTAGCCGGTGCCGATTACGCCATGTTCCCGGCCAACGAAAAGAAAAAGCTGAAACCGGTGGGAGAATGGAACAGCAGCAAAATTATTTATAATAATGGCCACGTAGAACATTGGTTAAACGACGAAAAAATTGTGGAATTTGACCGTAACAGCGAAGCCTGGAAAAAACAACGCGCTGAAGGTAAATGGAAAGACTATCCGGATTACGCAAAAGCTAACACCGGTTATATAGCCTTACAGGACCACGGCAACAAAGCATATTATAAAAACATTGAAATCAAGGAGTTATAGATTTACATTTAAAATTCGGTTAAGTTAAAATACGCTGGTCAGAATCTTTATAAGAATTTCTGGCCAGCGTATTTTTATTTAAAGGGTATTATTTATAGTTAACAATACCCCAATTAATAAAAAGGAATAGACAAACTAAATGCCTTTTACTTTCTCTCATCCAGCGATTGTGCTACCCTTGACTCTGCTGCTCCGTAAATGGTACTCGCTCACTGGACTAGTAATTGGAAGCCTTACCCCTGACTTCGAGTATTTTTACCAGTTTAGTATTTCACTTACCAAAACACAAATACAGCAAAGTTGATAGCGGTTAGAAACAAATCTTCCAACTGCCATTTAGTAAATACGTTATCCTTCCACCACTGGTATATCGGCTTGGTTATAGAAAATAAGCTTGCCTTTTGCTTTTCCAACAGCTACCATTTCGTCGGCTCCCGCCGAAGGTCCGCCTACCCGGAGCACGGCATCGCATTTGTCTATTAATCGAATGGCTATCGGGTGGAAGATGGTATTAAATACTTCGTCGCCGATTTGTTTAGAGCCGGCAGCTTCTACTAAGGGTAAGGCAAACCACTCGCCCAGAACCGGCAAGTGCCCACTTTGGTAAAGCTCCAGGGCTACAGTAGTCATATGATGCACGTTAGCGGCAATTTTAGCGGGTTCGTCGTTAGTGCCCGACCGGTACGGACCGGCCACTAATATTAGTAAAGGTTTATCGGTTTTCATCCCAGCAGATTTTCGAGTTTAGCGTATTGCAATAACATAATAGTTTTAGCGTCTTTTATTTCGCCAGTTTTAATCATTTGCAGAGCTTCGTCTAAGGGTAATTCCAGCACCTCAATGTTTTCCTGTTCGTGTTCTACCCCACCGCCTTCGTTCACCTTCATTTCCTTAGCATATTCGGCCACAAAAAAATACAGGATTTCGGTTACCGAACCCGGCGACATGTAGGCTTCAAAAATCTTTCGTACTTCCGAAACTTTGTAACCGGTTTCTTCTTCGGTTTCGCGTTTAATGCATTCTTCGGGGTTGTCTTTATCCAACAAACCGGCGCAGGCTTCAATGAGCATACCCGTTGGGTTTCCGTTTACGTAAGTGGGTAAGCGAAATTGTCGGGTTAAGATTACCGTTTTTTGTTCTTTGTTATAGAGCAGAATAGTGGCGCCATTGCCCCGGTCGTAGGCTTCGCGGCTTTGGGTTTGCCAGGCACCTTCATCCGTTAAATAATCGTAGGTAACTTTTCGCAGGGTGTACCAATTATCAGATAATACTTCGGTTTGCCGGATTTTTACTTTTTCATTCATAGATGAGATGGATTGAAATTACTGAGTATTATGGATTTACCTTTAAGGCAGCAAATTACAGAATTTTATACTATTTGCTTAGTTCTGCCTAATTCATTCTTAAAACCGAAAATCCGGTCAAACAACAAACCCACTTATTATACAAAATTCATGTAGCAAATAATTAAACATTATGCTGCTGAGTTAGCTTTAGTAAATTAAGATAAACCCACTATTGTAAAACAGGATTAGATTACTGAATTAAAACTGATAAAAAGGTACAATTAAAACCTTTGCTTTTGCAGGTATTGCTACCTAAACTTGTAAATCTTATCTTTTATTTTGGTGCGGTTTGACTGGTGGGCTTGAATACTAATAGATGTTTTAAGTTAAAAAAATTAAAATATACACCTAAAAATGCGTAATAAAGCTTTGTTCCTGGTTTTAGGCTTTCTTTGTTTAAGTAACCACCCCTTACTGGCCCAAAAAAAATTAAAAACCGAAAATGTTGTTCTAGTTACTTTGGATGGCTTTCGCTGGCGGGAACTGTTTACCGGAGCCGACGAAGATTTAATTTCGGAAAAGGATTTCGTATCGGATGAAAAAGCCCTGAAAAGCAAGTTCTGGGACGATGACGCACTCGTACGTCGCAAAAAATTACTGCCATTTATCTGGACAACCATTGCCACGCAAGGCCAAATTTACGGTAATCGCAAGCACGACAACAAAGTAAACGTAGATAACCGACACCGGTTCTCTTACCCCGGTTATAACGAAATTCTGACCGGTTTTACCGACGACCGCCGGGTAGATAGTAATGATAAAAAAGATAACCCGAATAAAAGCGTACTGGAGTTTATTAACCAACAAAAAGGATTTCGGAAAAAAGTAGCTGCTTTTAGTTCCTGGGATGTTTTCCCGTATATATTAAACGTAAAACGGTCTGGCTTGCTGGTAAATGCTGGTTTCGATACCGCCCGCGGACCGCATCTTTCTTCCCGCGAAAAATTCCTGAACCGGTTGCAGGCTCAGGTACCCAGTCCTTGGTCGAGTGTGCGGTTAGATGCCTTTACCCACCATTACGCTCTGGAACATCTTAGAAAAAATTCACCACGGGTTCTTTACCTGGCTTACGGCGAAACCGACGATTTTGCTCATAATGGCAATTACGAAGCCTATCTAAAATCAGCGCATCAAACGGATGCGTTTATTAAAGACCTTTGGACCTGGTTACAACGCTCACCGAAATACCGCAACAAAACCACTCTAGTAATTACCACCGACCACGGACGAGGAAATACCAGAAAATCCTGGCAAAATCACGGCTCCAACATAGGAGAAGCCGATGAAACTTGGTTCATAGCTATTGGCCCGGATACTAAGGCACTCGGCGAAGTAAAACAACCTGCCCAGTACTACACTAAACAGCTCGCCCAAACCATTACTACTTTATTAGGTCTTCCTTATACCTCTGACCAACCAGCCGGGGAGCCAGTAAAAACCGTAATTAATCAGTAAATAGTAATTGGTTTTTGTATTTTCAATGGGTTTATTCCTATTTCTTTTATGATTTCAATTTTTGACTAAAGCTCCGACAGGTAAATCAAGTTAAAAATACTATTAGCTATTATGGACTAATTAAAAGCAAACCTTTACATATTACTTGTATTAACCCTCTTGCTTCCAGATAAATATGACTTTATGACTAAACAAAAATAAGTGCCGGGCAAAATTCAGAACTATCTTTTAATTTTATATTATAAAAATAATTAAATAATCCGCGTGTTTTTTAAATCTTTATTTGAAAAAAGGAGTAAAAGGAATTAAACGCGAAACAACTAAAATATGGTAGTATTTCTCTTGTGGAGCATTCCTTTTTTAGGTTTATTAATTTGTCTTTATTTAGCAGCTTATTATTACATTTATCAGAAAAAGTTAAAAAAGAAAAAGCTTTATCGCGCTAAAAACCATAAGGCTAAGAGCTATAAAGTAGTAGTTGATAACACTTTTTCTTCTGGAGGTTTTACTCTCCCGGAACATAAAACAGGTAATTTATAGTAGCTTTTAAGACAAAAAAGAACCATACAGGCAGCTTCCCTTTCCGAAACTGTAATAAGTAAAACCTAAACTCATTTTCCTTTAGGTTAAGTACCACTCGTCGCCTTTTCTGCACACGAGATAAGTTATTGTAAAACGTAAATTAGCCGGTATTAATAAATTTTCTTTCCGGCTAATTTTTCTTTTTTACTTTACTCTGTCCTTACTTGTTCTAATTTAAATGCTTTCTTCTTTAAGGGTTTACTTAAAGCTTTAGCTTTTCCTATATAACTTCTCTATTAAGGTATGAGCATTATTTCTCAACTACCCTCAGGATAACTTAATTTTATTGGTTTTAACTTTCTGTTTTTACCTTATAAAATTAAAATAGTAAAATTTAAAACAATATTAAGCATATTATATATCTAATTTATTTAATATTCGTAAATTAGCTTAAACTTAATGCTTAATACAATGTCGTCACCTTTATTAATTACTGTTATCTTAATTTGTCCGGCTATACTCTTAACTATAGGAGTAGTAGCCTGCGACATAATCAGTAGCCGGATGAAGTAAATTTACTTAGGCCATTAATTATGGCTTACACCTGTTAACCAGCGTCTGTTTGGTACGTTGGTGCAATGAGTAAAATAGGCTATTGATTTTCCTGTTCTTTACCCCACCTAACTTAATGGTAGTAACCGCAATTAAAAACCCTGTTACAAAAAAGTAACAGGGTTTTTAATTTATAGAGTAGCATTACCGTCTCAACCAAAAAGATTATTCGTAAACTTCAATCTTATTCCGGCCTGGAAATCTTTAATAATTTTAAAAATTTCGATAATCGTTACCTGTTCAATTTTGGTGAGGCTGCGCACGTCCATGTAATTTTCAGGTTCGGCTTTGTCGCGCGTAATCTGGTTGGCTTGTTTTTTCAGGCGAACACTCATCAGGTAATAATACGATTGAATCAGTTCCAGATACTGCTTTTCTGTGAAAATGCCTTTTTCTTTTAAAGCCGCCAGTCGCTCGCCGGTATTGGTAACAAAAATACGATTTTGTAACGCGTATACCCGCACCAAATCCACGATGGGTGTCATGGCTTTTTTAATATTAAAAACCTCCTGGCTACCTACGGTAAATGTTCTGATATTCCGGAAAAATGTAAGCGGCGGTTCGTATTGCAAAGCATTCTTGGCTAGGTGAAAGTAAAGTTGCTCCATGGGTTTCTGCAGTTCCTGGTTCAGGAAAGATTGCAATTCGTCCATAATAGCTTTTTCACCGTACAAGTAGCGGCAATCGAAAAAAGTAGAGAAATTCATCACCGTTTCGGGTACAATTTCCTGCATCCAGCTTTCGTAATTGCGTTTCCAGTGCGACAAAGAATGCGTCCACTTCGGATTTTTCGCCATAAGACCACCCGTGCAAAAACTAAAGCCTATTTTATCTAATCGTTCTGAAATTAAATCGGCAAATTTTAGAAAATACTCCCGCACCAGTTCACGTTGCTCGTTAGCTTTGTCTTCGTAAATAATCGCATTGTCCTGGTCCGTTTTTAAAGTTTGTTCTTTACGGCCTTCGCTGCCCAATACCATAAAAACAAACTTCGCCGGCGGCGTACCCATTTCGTCCAGCACGCCCTGAATTACTTTTAAAGCAATGGTATCAGCTACCGTGGTAATTACCTGGTTCACAATTTCGGCGTTCACGCCTCGGCTTAAGAGCTGCGTTACTATTTCGGGTACTTTTTGCCACTTACCTTTTAATTCATCCAGTGACAGCGCTAGTTTTACCGATTGAATAAACATGAACGGCGATTGCGCCTGTTCGCTTAACAAGCGGTTGCGGCTCAGGAAACCCTTAAATTGTCCGTTTTGCTCCACCAATAAATAGCGGGTATTCGTCTGGAACATGAGCAAAATAGCTTCGTAGATATAAGCCTGGGCATTAATGGTGACAATAGGATTGTCCATGAAGCTTTTAACCGGTTGCTGCGCATCGGCTTGTTTGGCTACTACATTATCGCGGAGGGTAATATCGGTTACAAAACCAATGATTTTTCCGGGTTCTTCCTCCACAAACGAACAACTTACTTTATGCTCAGCCATCATTTGCGCTACCTGGTACACAGGCGTTTCTGGCGGGCACGCCACTATTTCGCGGTATTCCAGGCTTTCAATTTTGCGGGAATATAGTTGCTCCGAGGCAATGTAACTTTCTTCGAAAGCCGCCGGGCGTTTCGCAAAATGCGCAAACTCATCGTTGAGCATGCGCTTGCCGTAATCAGTAGTGAAAAAATGAAAAAATGCGTCGTAAGCCTGGCAAAGTGCCCGGAAATCTCGGCGGTGCAAGAAATAAACTACAGTTCCTTTTTTGGCAATAACCGTACGCAGGGATTTGCGGCGGTTAAGCAACACCGAAATACCACCGTAACAATACCCGGTCCGGTGATGCTCCAATAAACGTTTATTTTGGGCGCTATCGTAAAAGAAAGATTCGTATTCGCCGGCTGCTATAATATCAACTCCCCGCAGCTTACTCACTTCCTGATGGTAAACGGTTGTGTCTTTGGTATACTTTACTTCTTCCAGCAAATCCACTACTCCCATTAATACCTCATCTGGTAATAAGTTAAAGGGAACAGCGTTTTTTAGAACTTGAAATCGGTCGGTCATAGCCAATAATACAGTAAAAGAGTTAACAAAAATAAAATGAAAGCAACAATACCGTATTTTATTCTTTGGGGAGGAGTTTTTATTTCCAGGGTGGCTGGTGTTGGTTTTTGTTTTATTTCCTGCTGCAAAATGGCAGGCAGATCAATTTCGCACCTTTTTACCAGTTCAAAAAAGCAATCGGCGGTGGCCCGGACATCTACCAGCGCATTGTGTTGTTGTTCTAAATTATTTTTAAAAAGAATGTAATACAAATCGCCCAGCCGCAAATATTTTATCCGGGGGTTTCGCACGTAAGAAGTAGTAGCTTCCATCGTACAGAAGGTCGGCAGAAGATCTAGTGGGTTTTTCCAGCCAATCCGGTAATAATCCGCACCCAGTACCGAAGCATCAAATTTCATAAAATGACCCACTACCAGCGGTTGATAATGCTGTAAATCATCTGCCAATAATGTTAAAATTGATCTTCTGCTTTCGCCTTGTTTTTTTAAAAAATCATGGGTAATGCCATGCACGTTAAAAGCTGAAGGAGTAATCTCGAAATCGCCTTCGTTGATGTAGTGATTTTCAAATTTTATTTGCTGTCCATCTCGCGTGTAAATTAACCAGGATACCTGTACCGCGTACGGCCAGTTACCTATTAAGGAAAACGGGGCGTTCCAATTTTTAGGTAGTCCGGAAGCTTCGGTATCAATAAATAGTAAGTATTCTCTCACACCGGATTTTTAAACTGGGTTCGCGCACTTTTCTGGTTCAAACTTATTTTCTTTTTAGCTAATACTAGGAATGTTTCTTATTTGTTAAGATGATTCCTAATTTTAGATTAAAGTCGTTAAGTTAGAATTATCTTTAAAAAGAATCGACCTATGTAGACAAGGTTATTGAATTCTCAAATATGTAACTGGCGCGAGGCTCTAGCCTCGTGTCTACTATCTGGGAGGCCTCTGGCCGGGCGAACCCGTAAGCTTTTCCCTATTAGTAATTAAATTCCTACTGATCAGAAGCCGGACGATACTTCTCATGAGCGGGACGCTCGCGATGTAACTTTAAAGGGAAGACCGGGAGCGTTTTAAAATTTCTTTTTTGATGAAGGCTATTTACTTGGAGCCGGTTCCCGTCTCCAGGCTCAAGTGCTATCTAACTTGTAAGCTTCAAGTTTTGCCTCGTGGCCGGCGGGCCTCGTTTGGCTCTTTCGGGCGGTCTAAGCTTCCTTTCCTCGACTCCGTCTGCGGAATTCTGCTGCGCAGAACCGGAACCTTAGAAGGCGCTCAACAGACAAACTGGTGTCGTTGCGAGTAGCTATTGTTTACTATTAGGTAACTTGTTGGTATTGGAATGTGCTTCGTGGTGGCAATATCTTTTAATATAAAATTTAAAAAGCGAGCCTTTCAGCCCGATTTTTAAATTTTTGCTTCGCTTTTTTACCAGAACCGAACGTACAGCACCGTGATGAGTAACATCGTAATTACAATTAAAGCTAAAGTAGGTTTAGAAACCCGGAACATGGTTTTATCAAGTTCGAAGGCTTTTGGATTTACTTTTGGACCAGCTAAGCTGAGCGCAATCATGACAATCATGGTAAACAGAAAGGCTAAGCCCATACAAATCTGGAACGGAATTTCATAGCCACCTTTGCCGTTGGGATAAGCCGTGTACAGGAAAGTTTCGTTACCAAACCAGGCTGGGGCGTAGTTGTTAAAGATTACCGATAAAATAAACCCGGTTAGCAAACCTGCTACTGCTGCGGTGCCCGTAGTACGTTTCCAGAACATACCTAGTAAAAACATGGCAAATACTCCCGGACTGATGAAACCGGTATACTTCTGAATAAAAGTAAATCCACCTTCGCCGCCAATGCCTAGTAAATCGTCCCAAGTCAGGAAAATAGAGAACAGCATGGCCACGATAATAGTAATTTTACCAATCCGAATTAAGTTTTTCTCGTCGGATGTTGGGTTGATGTACTTTTTATAAATATCCAGAGTAAAGATGGTGGAAATACTATTGGCTTTACCAGCCAGCGAGGCCACTATAGCTGCCGTTAATGCCGCTAAAGACAAACCTTTCATGCCGGTTGGTAAAAAGCCCAGAATAGCGGAGTAAGCATTATCGGCGTTGAATACCCCACCCGGCGCCATTTCTTCCTGCAAAGAACCATTCTTGTACAACACGTAAGCCGCAATACCCGGCAACATTACAATAATAGGCATCATTAACTTTAATAAACCGGCAAATAAAATACCGGTACGGGCAGTTTCTAAGTTAGCGCCCAAAGCCCGTTGAGTGATGTATTGATTACAACCCCAGTAGTTCAGGTTTACAATCCAGATACCGGCAAAATACATGGCAATACCGGGTAGCATCAGGTATTTATTAATATCGGCTTGTGATGAATTCGGTCCAGGTTTATCAATAATCATCCGGAAGTGTTCCGGCGAGTCTCGCAAGAGAGCGTTAAAACCGGCAATCACATCGCTACCTAAACCAAACTTTTCGCTTACCAGTGTTAAAGCAGTATAAGTAGTAGCCAAACCTCCCAAAATCAACACGGTTACTTGTATTACATCGGTATAACCAATCACATTCATCCCGCCCAGCGTGATAATAATAGCAAATATGGCTAAGGCAATTACAATCAAATGAAAATTAGCGCCACCAGCCAAATTATTAATGGCTAATGCTCCCAAGTATAAAATAGACGTTAAGTTTACAAAAACGTACAGGAACAGCCAGAAAATAGCCATAATTAAAGCTACGGTGCTGTTGTAGCGGTTCTGCAAAAACTGCGGCATCGTAAAAATCCGGTTTTTAAGGTATACCGGAATAAACCAGACAGCCACAATAATTAAAGCAATGGCAGCAATCCACTCGTAAGCGGCCACGGCAATACCTACCACAAAACCATTCCCGCTCATACCAATAAATTGCTCCGCTGAAATGTTAGAAGCAATTAAAGAAGCGCCAATGGCCCACCAGGTAAGGGTTCCTTCGGCCAGGAAATAATCTTTACTGTCGGCGTTTACGTTGCGGTCGCGCCGGTAAACCCAGTAGCCATAACCGGATACTACAATAAAGTAGACGAAAAAAATAACGTAATCAATGGTAGCGAATTTGCTCATGCCGGATTAATTAAAAGTGATAAGATTAAATTTTCGTTATAATAGTTTCGGATTATGTTTTTTAAAGAACCTTAATCTAAATCTTGCATAAGCATTCCAGCAGATTGCTTATGGTCGGGCAAATTTTTTAAATATTTAGCGATGCTGGTAATATTTCTTCGCAAGTCGTTTGTGAGGACACAAACGAGGGCATTAACATAAACGGCGGCATAGAAGGCGCAATCCAAGAGCCCGCCGTAGGCAGTGCCTCACTGCCTACTTTAACGGAAGATTTCATCAGCTAAAATCTAAATACCAGAATCAAATTCTGGAAAGGATCATCTCTTCCAGAATTTGATTTACATCAAAAGTTTAAAGCCTAAATTTTTAAAAATTTAAAATTTCTTGTTTACCTGATAGTACACTTCGCTCCAGCGCAACTCGTTGCGCAATTGATTCAGCTTGGTTTCTTTGTCGATCAAAACGAATTCTATGTTGGCCATTTCGGCAAAATCCTGCAGGATTTCGGAACTTAAATTTTGGCTATAGCAGGTATGGTGCGCTCCGCCGGCCAGAATCCAAGCGGCACAACCGGTTTTCATATCTGGGTATGGTTTCCAAAGCACGCGGGCTACCGGTAATTTAGGTAAATTGTGCTGCGGCTCTACAGCTTCTACTTCGTTTACAATTAACCGGAAACGGTTACCCATATCTACTACCGAGGCATTTAAAGCAGGTCCACCGGCTACGTTAAATACCAACCGCACTGGGTCGGCTTTACCGCCAATACCTAAGGGATGTACTTCGCAGGAAGGCTTGCCCGTAGCAATAGCTTCATCTACCTCCAGCATGTGCGAACCAAGTACTAAAGCATTATTGGGATCGAAGTGGTAAGTATAGTCTTCCATAAAGGCGTTACCACCCGGCAAGCCGCTACCCATAACTTTCATGGCCCGAACCAAAGCGGCCGTTTTCCAGTCGCCTTCGCCAGCAAAGCCATAGCCCTGGGCCATTAACCGTTGGGCCGCAATACCCGGCAATTGCACCATGCCGTGCAAATCTTCGAAAGTATCGGAAAAGCCTTTGTAGTTACCTTCTTCTAAAAAGGTACGTAAGCCAATTTCAATTTTGGCGGCTTCCCACAAGGAAGTGTATTGCTCGCCGCCTTTACGTAGCGAGTCGGTTAAGGTATAACTTGCTTCGTATTCCTGAATAAGCTGTTCGATTGCCAAATCCGGAACTTCATTGATTACTTTTACTAAATCGCCGATGCCGTGGGTATTTACCGAAAACCCGAACTGCATTTCGGCCTCAACTTTATCGCCATCAGTTACTGCTACGTAGCGCATGTTATCGCCGAAACGCACGAATTTAGCACCTTGCCAATCGTACCAACCGGCTGCTGCCCGGCTCCAGCCACCTACCTGGCTCAGTACTTCAGGGTCTTGCCAATGACCAACTACCACTTTGCGGTTAATGCGCATCCGCGATACCATAAAACCGAACTCTCGGTCGCCGTGAGCGCTTTGGTTCAGGTTCATGAAATCCATGTCAATAGAATTCCACGGAATATCGCGGTTGAACTGGGTATGCAGGTGCAGCAAAGGTTTTCGTAAAATTTTTAAGCCGGTAATCCACATTTTAGCCGGTGAAAAAGTATGCATCCAGGTAATTACCCCAATGCATTTTTCGGCCACATTGGCTTCCTGACAAATGCGGTAAATTTCTTCAGTAGTTTTAACGGTGGGTTTAAAAACAACCTTAACCGGAATCTGCTCGGCCTGATCTAAGGATTGGGCTATTTGCTGCGAATGCTCGGCTACCTGGTTTAACGTTTCTTCACCGTATAAATGCTGGCTACCCGTAATAAACCAGACTTCCAATTCTTTTAAGTTTATCATGTATTTTAGTCGATAGTCCATGGGCCACGGTCCATGGAAGAGATTAAAAATTTTTAAATTTTAATTAAGTTCGCCCTACAGCTACTGCAATCAATCGGTTTACAGACTTAGTATCAAAAAACCTATGTCTGTGGTCCATTGACCATGGACTATGGTCTAAGATTATTGTCCGTAATAAGAATGCGGTCCGTGTTTACGTTCGAAATGTTTTTTGATTAAGGAGTTCTGTAAACGGGGTACGTCTGCCCGGATCTGTTCTGTTAAGTAAGCCATCCGAGCGATTTCTTCCACCACGGCACTATTATAAACCGCTTTGTCGGCGTTTTTGCCCCAGGTAAAAGGTGCATGGTTGCCTACCAGTATCATTTCTACTTCTTCGTAGCTCATGCCTTTCTCCTGCAGATAATTCATAATCTGGAAACCGGTTTGGTATTCATAATCCCCCTGAATCATTTCGTCGCTCATGGGTGGCGCACACGGAATGTCTACAGTATTATGGTCGGCGTGTGTGGTGCCGTAAATCGGAATATCGCGTTGCGCCTGCGCCCAGGCGGTAGCGTACGTAGAATGCGTATGCACGATGCCGCCAATCTTGTCCCAATGTTTGTACAACACCGCATGGGTTTTGGTATCCGATGAAGGACGAAGATTGCCGGCTACGGTGTTGCCGTCAAAATCCACGATAACCATTTTTCCGGGGGTCAGGTCCTCGTAGGGTACACCGCTAGGCTTGATGGCAAAAACGCCTTGGCTGCGGTCGGCGGCGCTTACATTGCCAAAAGTAAATAGTACTAATCCTAATTTAGGTAATTGCATATTGGCCCGGTAGGCCTCTTCCTGAATGTGGGCGTAGATACTCATATTTTTTAATTGCTATTATTAGAAGCCGTTTCCAGAGTATCTTCTTTTTGCTTTTCCTCGTTGGTGTGCGGCTCCTGGGCTTTGGTGCCCGTTTCGGGTAAATCAGAAATCAGCGGTGATTTTACGGTGCGTAACTGGCCTTCCACAAATCCGCCTAATTCGGTGTATTTTTCATAACGTTGGGCATACACTTTCGCCCGTTCGGCATCCGGGAAGTATTCAGCGTCAAATCCTTGCCCCATGGCTGCCATAGCCTCTTCTACTCTAGAGTAAATACCGGCAGCAGTAGCAGCAAACATAGCGGCTCCAATCGCGCAGGTTTGCTCCGATTTATGAATCCGGATAGGCATATTCATCACATCGGCCATCATTTGCATGATAAACGGCGATTTTTTAGCCACCCCGCCCAAGCCAATTAAGCCTTTCACCGGCACGCCTTGTTCGTTAAACCGGTCTACAATTTTTTTAGCGCCAAAGCAAGTAGCCTCTACTAAAGCCCGAAAAATGCGGGGAGCATCGCTGCCTAAACCCAATCCCGAGATAGCGCCTTTTAAAAGCTGGTTCGCATCGGGAGTACGTCGACCGTTGAGCCAGTCGAGGACATATTCCAGGTTTCCCGACACTTGTATTTTAGCTGCTTCGGCGCTAAGTTCCGGAATAATGCGGGCAGAAATTTCAGCTAATAAATCATTTGCCGTTTCAGCGTTAATTACTTTTGACTGAGCAAGCAATTGTTGCAAAGGCCAGAGTAAAACTTTTTTGAACCAAGCGTAGGTATCACCAAAGGCCGATTGGCCAGCTTCCATACCCATCATACCCGGAATAACTGAACCCGGCACCTGACCGCAAATGCCGTTTACCAGTTTATCTTTTACTTCATTTAAAGGGGCAACCAGCATGTCGCAGGTAGAAGTACCCATTACTTTGCTTAAATGATAAGGCTCAACCTGGCCACCAACAGCACCCATGTGCGCATCGAAAGCCCCTACTCCTACTATTACGTCCGTAGATAACCCCAAACGTTCCGCCCATTCTGCACTTAGTTTACCGGCCGGTTTATCAGAGGTATAAGTATCGTTAAACAAACGTTCGCGGAAACCAGCCAGCAAAGAATCTAAAGAGGCAAAGAACTCTTCGGGGGGTAAACCATTAAATTCTGCGGCCCACAACGATTTATGACCGGCGGCGCACACGCTGCGTTTCATCTCCTGTACTTCGGTACCGCCGGTTAGCAGAAAAGGAATCCAATCGCAGTGCTCTACCCAGGAATAGGCAGCGGCTCGCACTTGTTCGTCGGCGCGTAAAGTCCGCAATAACTTGGCCCAGAACCACTCCGAAGAATAAATTCCGCCTACGTATTGCAGGTAATTTGTATCAAAAATTTTAGCGTGTTCGTTTATTTCGGCGGCTTCGTTTACGGCCGTATGGTCTTTCCAGAGCACAAACATTGCGTGCGGATTTTCTTCAAAACCCGGCAGCAAAGCCAGCGGGGTACCCGATTGATCCACGGCTACCGGACTAGACCCCGTTGTATCAACGGCTATGCCTTTTACTGCTGCGGCTACTTTCGGTCCGGCTTCCGCCAGACAAGCTTTAACTGTATGCTCTAAACCTTCGATATAATCCAAAGGATGTTGCCGGAACTGGTTTTCGGTGGGGATGCAATACAAGCCTTTTTGCCAGCGCGGGTACTGGTACACGGCAGCAGCAACTTCCTGCCCATTTAGCGCATTTACCACAACCGATCTTACCGAATCCGTGCCGTAATCAATCCCAATTACATATGCCTCTTTATCCATAAAAAATTTTAAAATGTCAAATTAACGCTTATTATTTTTAGAAAAAAATATCCGGGTTCTTTTCGGCTTTTTTTACCAAAATATTTTTTTTAAGAAATAAGGTTAATTTGAGACTGTATCCTGATTGGCGCTCTGGGCAGAATCTACCGGGTTTTCGGAAGCGTTCGGGGTGCCGTATTCAGAATTAATGGGATTGGTGGTGCTGGAATCCGTGTTGGCAGAAGTTCCGGATTCAGATGATGTATTACTGGTTCCGGATTTTTCGTTTGAACAAGCAGATACCCATACACTTGTTGTAACACCAATTATTAAGAGTAATTTCTTCATAGCTGTATTGTATCAGTGAACGAAAATTTTAAAAATTTTTTAAATTATGGGTTACACCAGAAATTTATCTGGGTTCGGAATAAATTTTAGAAATGCCTGGAAGTTTTCGGAGTACTTTCTCTTATCCAATTTATAATAAAAGGCGCCTTTGCGGGAGTTTTCTTTGTCTTTTTCATTTTGCTTCACCAGCAAACCAGTTGATAAAAGCTTCCGGCTGAAATTGCGCTTGTCAAATTCAGCTTCGTACAAACCTTCGTACAGGGCTTGTAATTGCGGAATGGTAAATTTTTCGGGCAATAATTCAAATAAAACCGGATGCAAGGCAGCTTTGTAGCGCAGTCGTTTTTTTGCTAATTCTACCATTTCGCCGTGGTCGAAAATTAACTGCGGCATGTCGTTTAGTAAAAACCATTCGGCGTGGTACTCGTGGCTAATTTGCTTTTCGTATTTATGAATATCAATCAAAGCAAAATAAGGTACGGCAATGGTTCTTTCCACGGGGTCGCGGTTCGGACCGCTAAACGCGGGTAATTGTTCCAGGTACACGTCTTCTAAACCAGTTAATTGCTTTAGCACCCGGTTAGCGGCTACTTCCAAAGTTTCTTCCGGCTGAATAAACCCGCCCATTAAACTCCACTTCTTTTTTTCCGGCGCAAACCCTCTTTGAATTAACAATAATTTAAAATCGGTACCATCAAAACCGAATATAATGCAGTCTACCGCGACTAATATCCGGGTTTGACCTATATACTTCATCATTTAGCGTATAGAGTAAGGAAGGATGAACAATTAATCTTCCGGGAAATATAAAATTTTAAAATTTACTACCTGAGGACTACGTGATTTAAATAAAAGTAAATTCCGGAATAAACCTTGATTGTTGCAGGAAATATTTCTTCTAGCGGGCTTTCGCAAAAGGTAAATATAGTTGTTTGCGAAGGCACGCAAAAAGTCGTTTGACATGTAAAATCGTTTGTGAAGACACAAACGATGGCATCGGAACGGCACCAAAGTCGTTTATGAAGTCACCAACACTGGAACCAGCACCACAATCTAATCGCCCGTGGGCAGTGTCCTCACTGCCTGCTTTTGCCCATATCCCAAGTACCTGGCCAGAGTTAATTTAATCTACTTGATTCTGATATTGCTGCAATAAATTGCTGACTTATAGATAATTTACACAAAAATCTAACAGCTAATATTTAGATACTTGTATCTTTTTTAAAGTAAAACTGCGGGTACGGCTAGGTAGTAAGCTTAACGAAAGTAATTTTTAATGAGGAATAGTATACTTCAGAAGTAATCTTTTTAAAGAATATACCATTCCTGTAGAACGAAACAGCAAAGTGGGATAATCAAATTTTTAAAAATTTGATTATCCCACTTCTCCATTACTTACTGCTTTACCGAAAACTTATAAACGGTGGAAGTTTTATAGGTTTGCCCCGGCGCTAATACCGTGGAAGGGAAATTACGTTGATTCGGGGAATCAGGGAAGTGTTGGGTTTCGAGGCAAAAGGCCGAGCGGTATTCGTCTTGCTTGCCACCTTTTATTTGATTCTTACCTTCTAAAAAGTTACCACTGTAAAATTGGATACCAGGTTCCTGGGTAGATACTTCCATGTAGATCCCGGTTTTATCGCCGAGCACGGCAGCCGCTGGCTTTAAAGTAGCGCTTCTTTGGGTAGCTAATACGTAGTTATGATCGTAGCCTTTGCCAAATTTTATTTGCTGATGCGCATCGTTAATCCGGTCACCAATGGCAGTAGCATTTTTGAAATCGAGCGGCGTACCAGCCAGCGCTTCTATTTTACCCGTAGGGATTAAAGTAGAATCTACGGGCGTATACCGGTCGGCGTTAATTTGTAATTGGTGGCCCAGGATGGTACCGCTGCCCGCACCGTTTAAGTTGAAATACGAGTGATTGGTTAAGTTCACTACCGTTTTTTTATTGGTAGTAGCTTCGTAATCTATCTTCAGCTCATTTGCGCTGCTGAGGGTGTACGTTATTTTAGAAGTTAGAGTACCCGGATAACCTTCTTCCCCATCTTTAGATACATAGGTTAACACCACAGTGCTGTCGTTGCTTTGGTTGCCATCCCAGATAACCCGCGAAAAACCTACTTTACCGCCGTGTAAATGGTTCGGGCCGTTATTGGTAGCGAGGGTGTACGTTTTTCCATCAAGGGTAAATTTTCCTTTCGCAATCCGGTTGCCATATCTGCCAACTAAAGCGCCGAAATAGGTATCACCTCCTTCGGTAAAAGGTTTTAATTTATCGAAGCCCACAATTACGTCGGTCATTTTTCCGGATTTGTCCGGAACTAGTAAGCTTATTACCCGTCCTCCATAATTGGTAATAGCCGCCTGCACGTTATTTTTGTTCTTCAGCACATACAAGTCCGTTTTCCTATCAGCAAAAACATTCTGAAAATCAGATTTGGAGGGTAAACTTACGTCCTCCGACGAAGACGAAGCTGTAGCCGTAGAATCGGTGGACTGGCTGTTATCCGACTCGGCCGCTTGGTTTTTGCTACCATTGTTACAGGCACTTAAGGACAATAAAAAGATTCCCAGAATAGAAAAAGGTAATTTCAGTCGAAGGTTCATTTTCTAGTTTTACGTATGAAAGTGGAAAGTTTAAAGTATAGCTTTTATTTTTAAAAATTTACTAATTGGCTTTAAAAGTAACAATTTAATCTATTTCCCCGAGGTATTTCCTGAAACTACCGGCCAACCTTGTTCATCCCAGGTTAAAGGTTCGATGCGCAATTTAGATTTACCCTTATCCGCGGCATCATACCCGTGAAAAATTAAAAAGCCCTGGTTGTTAAACGTGTACGCCGCATTATGCCCCACCCCGTACCAGCTATTGTTACCGGCAAGCACTATGGAACCGCCGCCTTGAGCCATTGTTTTACCCACTTTATCCAGGTAAGGACCTTGCACTTCTTTGGACCGACCTACTATTATTTTATAAGTACTGTTTACCCCTTTACAACAATAATCAATAGAAGCGAAAAGATAATAGTACCCGTTCTTTTTAAATATAAAAGGTGCTTCAATGGCGTTGTCGCCCGCATTTACTGGTTTGTTATCAGCAGTAGGCAAATTATTGGCAGAAGTCCCTTCCGTTTTGCGGCTGGCAATGGTTGGTAAACTCTCGATACTTTGCGCCAGACTTTTCCGGTCTTTATTTAATTTAACTAATTTTAAACCTTCCCAGAAAGAACCGAAAGCCAGGTAAGCATCGCCCTTTTTATCGGTTACTAAATTAGGATCAATGGCATTCCAGTTAGTTTTACCGGGTATCGATTGAATTACTTGACCATGATCTACCCATTTAAATTTTTTATCTGCCGGGTTCAGGGTAGTATTAGTAACTAACCCAATAGCTGAAGTATTTTTACCAAAGGCCGAAACCGAATAATACAGGTAATATGTGCCTTTGTAGTAGCTAATATCAGGCGCCCAGATATGATTCTTGAAAGTAGGAATGGCTTGCACTGCCCACTCCGGAGCCAATGAAAATACCGGTTCTTCGCGCTTCCATTGCTGTAAATCTTTCGACGACCAAACGGCAATCCCCCGACCAGTAGCAAACAAGTAATATGTATCGTCTTGTTTAATCATTACCGGATCGTGTACGGAGATATTTTTCTGTAATTCCTGGCTTTGGCTAGTTTCTGTAGGTGGCGTAGTTACCTGCGCCTGCACAAACCACGGACTAAGAAAACACAGAAAAAAACTTAAAACCAAGTCTGAAGAACGCATCCTAATATTATTTACCTAAGGTTTATTCATTTAGAACTTGAATAAGGAGAAAATCTTTAAACCTGATATTCATTTTAATTATTGAATGTGAAGCCAAACGTTAAGCAGTTTTCCTGGAAAGTCGGACCAACAATCTATTTAATATCTAAACTGGCGCGAGCGTCCACGCTTGTGTCTAACCATCCGGTAGGCCTCTGGCCGGGCATACTATTAAACGTTCTTTAAAAGTAATTCAGTTAAATTTCTACCCGTCAGTGGCCAGGCGATACTTCTCACGAGTGGAACGCTCGCGATAGAATAAATAATAAACTAAACAGCTCTACTCCGCCAACGGTACCCTAAATACCTTTGCAAAATATCAGCTTCTAATTTTAATTTTTGTTATCCGGACTAGCTTTCGGTAACCATACTTTCATCTCGTTTACTCCCCGGTTAGACCAGGCGTAGTACGGAATGGCCACAAACTTTTGCCCGGCTAACTGACCGGATATAACACTTACTCCTTGCAGCAATTCAGGTCTTTTCTCAACTTTTAAAGGCGCACTAGCTGGCATCCGGATTTTGGCCAGACTACCATTATTATCTACTGCTTCGGCGCAATACACCAACGGCCCGTATTCCAGGGCTACCTGGTTTTGGTTTTCTTTTACCTGGGTGCTGGTAATTACCTGCCGGATGTTCATGGGAAGCCCTACCTCCACTTTATCGCCTTTTTGCCATTGGCGGTTAATAACAGCGTAACCCTGATTGGGAGTAATATTTACTTTTTGGCCGTTTACTTTTACCGTAACTTCTCCCTGCACTTTATCAGCATACGCGTACAAATTACCCGGAGCAACCTCATTGCGGGCCCAACCCGGAATTCTGATTTTTAAATTAAAATTAGTGGCTTTTTCCGGATCAACGGCTACGGTAACTTTACCTTGCCATGGGTAATCGGTTTGCTGCGCTACGGTAACATTAGTATTGTTTACCTTAACCTGAGCTTTATTTGCGGCAAATAAGTTGATAAATAAATTGTTATTTTGGGTAGCGTAGATTAAGCTCGGCATAGCTGGCACGAAACGAACCAGGTTAGTAGGGCAGCAAGAACAATCGAACCAGGTCTGGCGGGTACAGGAGCCAAAGTTAAAAGCGTATTTGCCATCCGATTCCAGTGGGTTTGGGTAAAAGAATTTATCACCGGATAAAGAAATACCGGCAATTAGTCCATTGTACAAGGTTCGCTCAATAACATCGTAGTATTTACTATCGCCGGTGAGTAAAAACAAACGGTGGTTAAAATACACATCGCCGATTGCCGCACAGGTTTCGCTGTAAGCTGTTTTATTGGGCAATTCGTAATTCTTCCCGAAAGATTCGCCTTCGTAGAGGGCTCCCAAACCGCCGGTTACGTACATTTTCTTGCCTACCATGTTATCCCAAATGGTTTTCACCGCGTTCAGGTAAGCTTTATCGCCGTAAATAGCGGCTACATCGGTCATACCGGCGTACATGTACACTGCCCGTACGGCATGCCCTACTGCTTCGGTTTGTTGGGATACTGGCAAATGATCCTGGCTGTAAGGTCCGTAGAGTTCCCGCCCGTTAGATTTTACACCACGCTGATCTAGGAAAAATTTGGCAAGTTTTAAATAATCTTCTTTCCCGGTAATCCGGTACAATTTAATTAATCCCGTTTCAACAATCTGGTGGCCGGGTGGGAGTTGTAATTTACCTGGTTCCGGTCCGAAAGTTTTAACCAGTAAATCAGCATTCCGGAGGGCTATTTCCAAAAAGTTACGCTTGCCTGTAGCAATGTAATGCGTAGCGGCGGCTTCGTACAAATGGCCGGCATTATACAATTCATGACTCATAGCCTCACTCTTCCACCTCGGGCCAGGTTTTACCCAAGTGGCTGGCGGATGGTTCGGGTCGATGCTATGCCAGGTGGTGAGGTAACCATCGGGTTGCTGCCCTACTTTAATAATAGCAATAACCGAATCCAGGTACGCGTCCAGTTTTTTGTTCGGAGCGCTGATTAAAGAATTAGAGGCCCCTTCAATTAATTTATACACGTCGGTATCGTCGAAAGGCATTTTCCCCCGCGTTTTACCTTCCATTTTACCACCGGCAATCAGGAAGTTTTCTAATCGCCCTTCTTCTTCACACTTTTTAAAGCCAAACTGAATGGTAGTATTTTGTACCGTTTTAATTTTCGGCAGCCAGAAATTATCCGTTAGTTCTACTTTATTAATGTCTACCGCTGCAATCGGGTAATCTTTGTAACCGGAGGTTTGAGCCAGGCTTGTTCCTGAAAGTAGCCCGAGCACAGGCAAAAATTTAAATATTGATTTCATACTCGTTTTGATATTTTAATCGAGTTTTTCCTGATTCTTCGATCTTCTCCGATATTAAATAACATTTCGAAAAAAACTCCTAAAACCGACTGCTTATCTTTGGAGCCGGTTCCCGTCTCCAGTTGATGGTGCTGATGCTGTCCAACGGTCCCTGTTTGCCTCGTGGCCGGCGGGCCTCGTCGGGGCACTCGGGCGGGCTACTTTTCCTTTTCTCCTGACGTCGAAATGCCTAAAGGCACTGGAAAACTAGCAGGCCTTCGTTGCCCCGACTGCTGTCTGTTTCTCTTAGCTAATGCTTTTCTGGCTTTTCCCTTTAAATTTTCTACTTGAGTCCTAATGGTAGCTCTACTTAATAAGGAAAGTTTATTTTTTATTAAGAAAACTTTAGCTTGATCACGTTCACGGAATAAGGCTGAAGCGCTACCTTTACTTTTTTATTTTTTACGGTTATATCTTTTACTACCGGGCTAATGGCTGTTGGATTTTCAAAAGAGTTTACCTGGTCCAGTTGGTCGCTACGCAGTACGGTTACGGTGCCTTTTGCAGCTACTTTGTTTAAGCCATCAATTACAAAATCCGTATCTTGGGTTTTATCCGAAGCATTTACTACTTTCAAGATTATCTCTTTTTTATTTTTATCCAGTACCGCCGAAGCGTAATAACCCTCCTGACCGGTTACGGTTTCGTTGTTGAGTAATAAGGGTACTACGTTCGTTCCTTTGTTAGTCGAAAATAATTTCTGCACCTGGTAATTAGGCGTACCGTAGGATTTTAAATTATCTACCCAAATCATATCGGGAGTCCATTGCCAGCCTTCGGCGTGGGCAAACAAAGGAGCATACGACGCCATGGCTACTACATCGGCGTTGCGCTCCAAACCCGTCATAAAGGCTGCTTCGGAGAGAGCGCATTGCCAGTTGTTTTTATTATCAGGACTAGCAATGGCTACACTTTGTGCGGCATATTCGCCGGCAAATATTTTAGGTCCTTTGCGGTCGTAGTTGTCGTAACGTTTGGCATTATCCAGGAACCACTGCGGTGCCCGGTAATAATGTTCGTCAATAATATCGGCGTTCATTTTCCGTAGCTCGCCATTTAAATAATCAAAACGCTCGCCATTCGGGTCAGTACCCGAGCTATTCACTAGTTGAATATTGGGGTATTTAGCCTTGATGGCTTGGGTAAAAATCTTTAACCGGTCGATGTACTGCTCTCCCCAGTTTTCGTTACCCACGCCCATCATTTTTAAATTAAATGGCGCCGGATGACCCATTTCGGACCGTATTTTACCCCATTTTGTATCCGCAGAGCCGTTCGCAAATTCAATTAAATCCAGGGCATCCTGCACGTAAGGATCTAAACTTTCCAGCGGTACTACTTCGGCGGTGTTAAACTGACAGGCCATGCCACAGTTTAAAATAGGAAGCGGCTCGGCCCCAATATCTTCAGCCAATTGAAAATATTCGTAAAAACCTAAACCAAACGATTGATAGTAATCGGTGGTAAGGCGGTGTTTAAATTCGGTGTTCCAGCGGTTAATCAAATAGCCCCGGTCTTCCACCGGACCAATGGTTTTCTTCCACTGAAAACGTTCGTCTAACGTCCGGCCTTCTACAATACAACCACCCGGAAAGCGTAAAAAGCCTGGTTTCATATCGGCTAAAAGTTGCACTAAATCAGCACGCATACCATTAGGCCGGTTTTTCCAGGTATCTTTCGGAAACAAAGAAATCATATCCAGATCCACCACTCCCTGTCCTTTAACATAAATATTTAAAACGGCTTTGGGTTCGGTAACAGTAGCGGTAAAGCTGGCATTATATTTTTTCCAGGGTTTACCAGCCGGCGTAACCGTGGTTGATCCTAATTTTTCGCCTTTACTATTTACTAATTCTATTACCAGCGAAACAGCACCTTCTTGTTGGCTGGCTAAAACAGAAAAATCATACTGATTTCCCTTCTTAATGCCCATTCCCCGGAAGCCTTCGTTTGAGAAACCAAAATTACCGGTTGGGGTTTTAGAAGTAATCCGGATAAAACGTGAATTTGCCCCGTTTAACTCGCCCCAGTTATTTACCAGCAAACTGCCTGTTTCTTCTCCTTTTTGCAGCAATTTCCAACCCATTAAAGGAGTATCGAACTCAAAAGAGCGATTTTTTACTAATTCAGCGTAAATTCCCCCATCTGCTCCCAGGTTAATATCTTCGAAGAAAACTCCCCATAAAGTAGCCGGAACCGAGGCTTTCACTTCGTTGGCTTTTACCGTAAATGTTTTGGTTTGGGCGTTACTTTCCTGGTAATTAGTAAATAAACCAATGGCCATTGAACAGGCTATTACACAGTTTTTCCGCATCGTTAATTGCACTGATATTTAAATTTTTATAAAGGATTATTCTCTCTGGCAGCTAAAATCCAAACTAAAACTCGTGCCTCGCTAAATCAAAAATTAGAATTATGAATTAGAAGTGAGGTTTAAATTCATTTTCTGCTAAGTATTTGGATAAAGCTTACTCTAAAAATTAAATTGGCGAAGCACGAGTGTTCCAGGCACGTTATGGGTTTCGGGTAATCTGTTTCAAGCCCCATGAATTTCTAAATGAATTACAGCCTGTCCGAAGGAAACTTCAGAATAACTCTTTAGTCTTTCGCGTAATTACGCTTACTTAACTACTTTACTTCCAACACAACAACTGAAAACGGCGGCACTTTCACGGTTAATTTACCGGCGTTTAACTTGGCATCTTTAAAAGTAGCTGGTTGTATTTTTTTAGGGTTTTCGAAAGAATTATAATCCTGCAATTTTCCGGAAGCTAATACTCTACCGGTTACACCACCATTTTTTGCACTGGGCATATCGATGCTTACTTCCTGAGCATTTTTACTATCAATGTTTGTTAGCGAGATATGAGTTAGTCCTTTGGCATCGCGGGAAGCCGAGGCTGAAACAGCCGGCAGCTTTTTATCACCCATTACATAATCTTTCGTTTTAATTTCTATCGGTAGCAAAGTAGCATCCTGGTGCACGTTGTACATTTCCATTACGTGGTAGGTAGGCGTTAATATCATTTTTTCGTCTTTCGTCAGAATAACGGCTTGCAACACGTTAATAGCCTGGGCCAGATTTGCCATCCGCACACGGTCGCTGTGGTTATTAAAAATGTTTAAGGTTACCCCGGCAATCATGGCATCGCGCATGGTATTTTGCTGATATAAAAAGCCCGGATTGGTACCCGGTTCAACTTCGTACCAGCCGCCCCACTCATCTACCACTAAGGCAATTTTCTTTTGTGGGTCGTACTTATCCATAATGGCCGAATGTTTGGTTACTAATTCTTCCATTTGCAAAGCTTTTTGCATGGTGGTAAAATACTGCTGCTCGTTAAAATCGGTAGAAGGCCCTTTTTTATTCCAGTCGATTACCGAATAATGGTGCAAGGCTACCCCTTCTAACAAAGTACCCGGAATATTTTTCATTAAAGTTTCGGTCCAGTTGTAATCGGCAGAATTGGCGCCGGAAGCAATCCGGAACAAGTCGCCGGATTTGTTCCAATCTGTAATAAAAGTGGCGTATTTGCGGTATTCGTTGGCATAATAGTCCGCGGTCATGTTGCCGCCGCAACCCCAGGCTTCGTTACCCACGCCCCAGTATTTAACTTTCCAGGGCTTTTCGCGGCCGTTCTCGCGACGCTGCTTCGACATTGGACTTTCGCCGTCGAAGTTAGTGTACTGTACCCAATCGGCGAGTTCCTGCACGCTGCCGCTACCAATATTACCGGCCAGGTAAGGTTCAGTGCCGATAAGTTCGCACATATTTAAAAAATCGTGGGTACCAAAGCTGTTGTTCTCGGTTACACCACCCCACCAGGTATTTACAATTGTGGGGCGTTTTTCTTTCGGGCCAATACCATCTTTCCAATGGTAGGTATCGGCAAAACAGCCGCCCGGCCAACGTAAATTAGGAATTTTTAAATTTTTAAGGGCCGCCACCACATCGTTCCGAACCCCGTTGGTATTAGGTATTTTGGAATTTTCGCCTACGTAAAAGCCACCGTAAATACAAGCGCCTAAATGTTCGGCAAAATGGCCGTAAATGTGTTTATTAATTTTTACTTCAGCCTTGCCTGTTCCGGCCGGATTAATTTTGATAGAATTCTGGGCAAATGCAGAAAAACCACTGACCAGAAAAAGCAAACTTAATTTTATTTTATTCATTGTAAAGGTGTTATAAATTTTACTTGTTTTCGTCTTATAATTTTTAAACCTATGGCAGTGTGCCTAACAATAGATTGGAATTAAAATATTTTAAAAATTAACCTATAAACCAGGAGTTACTACAATTACCTAGTTTTAACTTTCGCTTTAGAAATGAAATAGCACTTCAACTATTTTCAGGAGAGAACTTACCTCAAAGTAGAACCAGATTTCTAAAATATTTAAGTGTTAAAAATACATTTATTAAATTATTTCAAATGTAATCTATGCCTGGGAAGTTTGCAACCCTTTACCTTTCAGGAAACCATTAACTTTCAAATACATCTATAAATCCCGGCTAAATAGATGCTTAGCTTTAATAAACCTTTATTTTTTTTATAATAATCTCAACGAATCCATTAAAAAATTAAAAGGTTTATACATATACCGTTTTTAATATTTAAAAAGGAACGTGTTTGCCTTAAGAAAATAAAGTAAATCCAATTAGGAACAGCAAGGCCTTAAAATTTTGAAATCAATCTTTTTACTAAAAAAAATTTAATAAAGTAAGGTATCTATATTTTCTACCTTATTTCTGCTCAAATGCTTTTGGTAATCATAAGTTTATTTTAGTACCTTAAACTGGTTTTCGGATAAAAAACAACAGGTTATGCAAAGAAGAAATTTTGTAAAATCGCTTGCACTAGGGGCTACGAGCCTTTCTATACTGCCTAACCTGGAGCCTTTTCTCCCACCAAAATCATTAGGCGTTCAACTCTGGAATATCCGGGAATATCTTAAAAAAGATGTAACCGGCTCTTTAGCTAAGCTGGCTAAATTAGGTTATAACCAATTAGAACTCTTTGGTTATGATGGTACTTACTGGGGCAAAACTCCGAAAGAATTTAGTAAAATTTGTACCGACTTAGGCTTTACTATTATAAGCGCTCACTTTGAAACCGGCCGCATTGATAAAGCCAAAGGTACTTTGTGGTATGGTTGGGATAAAGCCGTAGAAGATACCGCTCTCATGAACATTCCGTATATGGTTTGTGCCTGGTTATTTAAAGAAGAGCGCACCAGCCTTGACCTTTATAAAGAATTAGCCGATAAGTTAAACAAAGCGGGCGAGGCTTGCCAAAAAGTAAAAATCCAGTTAGGTTATCATAGCCATAATTTTGAATTTCCGGCAATAGACGGCATTGTTCCTTATGATCTTTTATTGGAACGCACAGATAAAGATTTACTAAAAATGGAAGCCGATCTTTTCTGGATTACCAAAGCGGGCGTAGATCCGGTAGCTTATTTCCAGAAACATCCCGGGCGGTTTCCGTTGTGGCATGTAAAAGATATGGAAAGAGGTTCGGAGCAATTTGCCGAAGTGGGCCACGGTGTTATTAATTTCGACCGGATTTTTGCCGCCAGGGAAATAGCCGGATTAAAGTATTGGTTTGTAGAGCAAGACCAAACCAGCCGCGAACCTTTCGAAAGCTTGGCAATGAGCCGGGATTATATTTTAAAGAAAAAATACTGAAGCTATTGTTAAGTAAAGAGACACAAGCATCAAGATATTATACCAAATCTTATCAAAGAGCTATCCTAGATTTTACTTGCTGGTAAGCGTTTTCTTTGGAGCCTTTTCAAGCCTCCATTTATTGGTACTAATGCGATTTGACAAGTAACCAGTTTGCCTCCTGGCCGACGGGCCACGTTTGGCTCTTCCGCCCTCGCTAGTCTTTCTTTCCTCGACTCCGTCTGCGGAATGCCTGCGGCACCGGAACGCTAGCAGGTACTCCACAGCCAAACTGATGTTAACTATTCTTAGCTACGGCTTTTACTTTTTTAGTAGTATTAGCTTGTATTAAGTCGGATTTATTAGAATCTGCTGAGAGAGGAAGTAGAACAGGAAATTTAATTCCGTTAATCTTGAAATTATTATCAATCATAAAAGCTATTTTCCTTCTCCTTAATAAAACAAGTTAATTATACAGAATGTGAAGAAAAGCCGTAGCTAAGTGCAAAGACACCAGTTTGGCTGTGGAGGGCCTTTTAGCGTTCCGGTGCTGCAAAGCAGCATGGCGCAGTGCAACGAGCCAAGGTTCGCTAAACCGCCCGAGAGAGCCGAATGAGGCCCGCCGGCCACGAGGCAAATCTTGAAATATCAAACAAGTTAGCACCGCCGCCTGGAGACGGGAACCGGCTCCAAAGGACAACACCAAAATCTGTTATAACAACTACTCCTTACTATTTGATATTAGATGTTAAACTTGTTTTTTATAAGCTATTAATTACTAAATCTTTTTACTACGATCCGGATAGCATGTATATAAAATCAATTTTTTGCCCAGTCTTTTATTTTATTCAGGTGAGGTAACAATTAAGTTTAAGGAAATAATTTACCTCCCGATGATCCAGTCCATGGCTTCATAATGGTGATTAAAATTCCGGAACTCAAAATTAGCCGGATTGTACTGTAATAAAGTATTATAATGTTGCGATATAGCTTCATCGTAAGAAGCAAATCCGGACGAAACTCGGGCAATTTTTTTAACGGTAGGCATGGCGAACTTTTGTTGAAAATGCTGTTGCACCCGTACATCGTAAATAGCTATGCTTTTAGAAGCTTCCACGTAAGTAGCATCTAATAATATATTTTCTATAGCATACTTATTCGCCACTTCTACTATCTTATGAATCATTATTTTTAATTCTTCCTCTTCTAATACGCCCATCCATCTTACCTCCATAATTTTAAACTGCGGATGGACTTCTAATTCAATATTATTTTTCTCGAACACTATCATACCCACATATTAAAAGATGAATATAGTTAAACTAGAAAATCTTTATTTAAATAAGCAGTAAGCTGATAGATCCAGGTAATGGTTACTATCTTAAATACATGGATAACCTAAATAGAAAAGAGAGTCTAACAAGAACTTTAAAATTTTAAATAAAATCCTGTTTATTAATTACCTGCCTTAGTATTGTGTAATTTTATATTATTTACGTTTAATTTAAAGTATTGTTAAGCACTTCTGCATCTATTTATATTATCAGAAGAAAGTGAATAATTTAATTTTTTTAGAGAGCCATACGAGCCCGCTAACCTTCCAGATATAAACTTTTGGTAGCAAAAAATCAGATTAAAAAAGTTGAATAAACCAGAAAGCCACTCCTTTACGAAGTGGCTTTCTGGTTATTAAAAAGATTTTAAATTTTATAGCCTTACTGAAAAGCCAAGGTTAACGGAATAATCGGCGAAGGCTGCATCGCCCTGCACAAATGTTTGCCGGATAGCTGAATTTTCTTTATCGGTTACACTTTGAGTGCGGTTACGGACTAAAGCCACCGGAACCGTAGCAAAAAGATTTACTTTTTTCATTTGGTAAGTCAAGCCTGGCTCTGCTGACCAAATGTAACCCGGACGCCGGAAATCGCCGCTACCGCCAATTAAATCGTAAACCGGAATACCTTCTAAACGCATGCCTGCAGATAAAATTATTCCCCGGTACGAGTAGTTAACGCCGGCTCGACCCATGTATTGATCCGGAACACTCATAATAGCTTCGTTGGCTAAAGTAGGGCTTACCAATTCGCGGTAGGTACGCACACCGTTTTGCTCCCGAGGATTAGCCAGGTAGTAAAAATTACCATAAACCCCTAAGCCAGTGGTTATAGAATAAAAAGCATTTACCTCGGCCGATATTCCTGTGCCGCCATCCCCTAATTGAATAGATTGATCAACGGTGCGCAGTTCTTTAATTCCATTTGGGCCTACATTCTGCCAGTAATCTTTGTAATCATAATCGCCGGTGGGTAGTTTTAAACCTAAACCTACCTGAACATTACCCTGATGATGCTTCGCCGGATTTAAAAGCCAGCGGTAAGCCGCTACCCGAACATCACCGATACCGGATGAATGCATCACGCCGCGTTCCGTACGGCCATGTTCATACAAAGAAGACCGCGAATTAAAGAGTAACGGCACATCCACCATCACCGACCAACGGCTATTTATGTTACGGGTTAAGGAAATATCCATCGCGAATTGATGGTTAATTACTTCGGTGCCTAATTGTAGTCTTTCTTTCTATTCTTCCCGGCCCTTAAAATGACGGAAAGATTTAAAGTACCGGTTATTTGTTGCCAACACCCAACTACCCGTAGACATAACACTATCCGGATGGGAAGCCATTGTGCACAAACCACCCGTACTCCGAATAGCTACACAACCTTGAGCCCTTACTTAATAGCTGGTAAAGATTCAGGCAAAGATAAAAAGTAAAGTTGTTTTGATAGGTATATGCGTTAGAGTAAAAGAAAAGCGAAATTTAAGGCTTTAGATGAAATTTCAAACCCTTGGTTAAGAGAACACTCGATACCTAAAGCAATTATTACCTAAATGGAAGGAGTTAGCATGAAGAGTTGACAACTCCAGGCAAAACCGCTCACGCCCTGGGCTCCACGGGTAATAATGATCTGAAGATAAAGCATGCGTAAACCCAGCCTGTTCGGCTTGCTGCGCCAACGTTAGCAACTGACTAGGTTTAAATTGCTCGTGGGAAATGTGGTACCCGACACTTACTTTATCTTTCATAAAAAAAGCTTTCCATCAACCGGGCATACGTCTATCCTTGCATAATCTTTTACTCTCCGTATATTTCCGAAGCAGTAATTATTTTACTACTCAGGCTATTTTCAAATCATCCGGCGACGTGCCCCGAAAGGCGTCTTGCTTATCTATTTTCTTTAATTTAACGGGTTTTCCGGTTCTCGCCGATTCGTAAATGGCTTCCATGATTAGGTGGTCTTGCAGGCCTTCTTCGCCGGGAGTAAAAGGCTTTTTATCTTGCAGTACGCATTGCGCCATATGGTCTATTTCCAACGCAAACTGGTTCTTCTCTCCGGCACTCGATTTTAATTTCAGGTCTAATCCATCCTGCACCTGCGCACCATCTATCTGTAAACCCTGATAAGAAAAAGCCGGATCTAAGCCAAAATAACCACCTTTATCGGCATAACAACGGTACCACTGCGCATCGTGCACGCCATAACTGGTAGTACAATTAGCCAGCACCCCGCTAGGAAACTGGAGCTGAAATAATACGGTTTCTTCTACCTCTTTAAACCGCGGATCGTTGGGAGTGCTGTAAATAGTACCCGTTACTTGCACGGGTTCTTCGCCGAGCAAATACCGGATAGTATTTAAACAATATATACCAATGTCGGGCAAGGAACCACCGCCGGCTAATGCTTTCTTTAAACGCCATTGTCCGGGATCGCCTTGATTTTGATTATTAGCCGCATCAATCACTTTTACTTTGCCCATTTTCTCGCTACGGGTCCATTCTTTAGCCTTTTTGTTATTAGGCTCGTATTGAATCCGGTAGGCAATCATTAATTTTTTACCGGCTTGTTCGCAGGCCTCAATCATGCGTTGGGCCGACTGCGAATTAATAGACATAGGTTTTTCGCACAGCACATGCTTACCGGCTTTCGCCGACCGAATAGTAAATTCTTCGTGCATGGAGTTAGGCAGCACAATATACACTACCTGCACATCCGGATTATTTTTGATATTATCGAAGTTCTGGTAAGAGTATATGCTTTTTTCCGGTACCCCGTATTGCTTGGCTACTTTTTTTGCTTTTTCGGGGTTGCCGCTTACTAAAGCCGTTACTTTGGCGTACTGGCAAGCCCCAAAAGCGGGTAACAGTTCGGCCAAGGTTAGGTTGCCTAAGCCCACTAAGGCAAAACCTACCCGTTTACCTGGTTCCAAAGGGGCGGGTAATGGTTCCTGGGGCTTCTCCGATTTATCTTCTAGTGGTTTTAATTCAATGGGTTTGGTAACCGAGTTCGCGTGAATATCTTTATCCGTGGGGCTTTTACTTCCTCCTTCCTGCGCATCGGCAGTACAGGAAGCAATGCTGCTCAGCACGGTAGCGGCCAAAATGCCTTTACCCGCGTTGGTTAAAAAATCGCGGCGAGTATATTCGCCTTCTATCGGAGAATCAATAGTATCGTTAAGGTCTTTCATTGCTCAGATAAGAAATTGGGGATGTTATTTTATTTGAATTTCTTTCTACTCCGAAGCCTTTCCCTAGGTTTGCTGTGTTTCGGGCCAGAACCTTATTTTTACTAAAAATCAACCTGATTTCTTCCATCCAGGTAAATCTCTAACCTTCCAGCACTTACTTTTTGGTAAAGTATGCCAGTATTTATATTTCTTTGAAGAAAATTTACTTTATGGATGTAATAAGAATAAAGCATTATTCTTTACCGGATAGCACTACCTACCCCCAGCCAGTTGTAACCGTATCCTTCCAGATTTAGGGCAATGCTGCCCTTAACAGCCGTTAACGTATTATTTTTAATTAAGCTGAAAGCTTCTTTCCCGGAGTCGGGGGTTAGTGGACAGTCTACAATAATTTGCGGTTTAGGCTCCCGTTATAGCTCTTCGCCGCTAATGCCTAAAACGCGCAAAAATTCCCCGGTAAATCCTGCTTCGGTTAAGGCATTTTCTACTTGTTGCGGGTTTACGTTATCGCCCGAAATACTCAATATATTTTCTTCTGAATCGGTACTGATTTGCCACTTACTAATTCCATCTAGTTTATCTAACAGTGGCGTTACTTTATTTACCTCATCCTGACTGGTTACGTTGGTCTTAAATTTTAGAATTTCCATCCTTCATCTATGGATTGTTCTTTAATAATACCCGGGTAAACCAGTTAGGTTTTCAATATTTTTGAATCTACCTGGTTGATCAGTTAACTTTAACTTAGTCGGCTTTCGATTTTTTATACCTTTTTACCCGGTTTAGTACGGTATTCATTTCGTAATTCACGGCTCTAAAAGCAATCTGCGATTCTACGATAAGTAAAATACTCGCATAAAATAAAAAACCGGCGCCCAATACGGTGAGCAGGGTAAGCACCCAGGTGTGTTGCATGCCCGAAAACTCCAGAATACCAATGGTAATGCTAATGGCAACAAAAGTACCAAGGGTGATATATAAGATAGTAAGCGATTGCTGCAACAAACGGCTTCTTCTGCTGGCATAATGAATTAGCTCAACCAAAATGTTATGTTCATCTTCAAACCAATTACTTTCTTCCGGGTGCATAATTAATTTTCGCAATTGATCCGATAAGGTTCTTACCCGTTCTACGGAGCGGCTAAGGCGCTGCGAAGTGGTCAGGATTAAAGAACCGCTGGCAACTATCAGTACGGCCGGCGTTATCATGGCCGAAAGGATGGTTAAAGCTTCGTTAAGGTTCATAGCGGGGGAACTAGTAATTCATTTAGCGGCAAAATATACGCATAAACGACGTATAGCCACTTTGGGGTTAATTAAATTTAAACTTTTACCAAGTAGCGATTAGTAAATTGTAGCCTTTCTGCTCTTCCTTTATCTAAAATTAAGCTCTAGATTACCGTATATTTTTCTAAAAAGTAAATCTTTTTGATGAACGCCAACTTATAAAGGCAATTTTTGTTTTCGGAGCCTGCCCAAACTACCCGCAATTACGTTAAATTAAAAACTTGTTGGATACCAACCAATTATAAAATAGAACACCACTATAAAATTAACTTGAAAGAAAAAGCTTCTTTATGAAAACTATGCCGGTTACAGTCCGTCGTTCAATTGAATTGATGGGACTGTTTTTTTTAGGTTGGATATTAGTATTGGGTAAACCCATTATTGCCCCCATCTTAATGGCTTTTTTCCTTAGCATGGTTATGTTGCCAGTTTACCGTTTTTTTAATAAACACTTACCCGAAGTATTAGCCATTACGCTTAGTGTTCTGGTACTTGTTACGGTATTTGGCATTATCATCTGGTTCTTCACCTCTCAAATCAGTAATCTATTAGCCGATTTACCGGTTATCCGCAACAATATAAACATCCACCTTTCGGCTTTAAGCGCCTGGATAAATAAGAAAACCAGCTTTTCTCCGGATGAACAAGTAAGGTTTATTAACCAGCAAAGCAACCGACTATTGAGCTATGCCGGCAATTTGCTTCAGGGAGCCGTAGGTTCCGTTACTTCGGTTTTACTTTTCTTTGCGCTCCTGCCGCTTTATACTTTTTTAATTCTTTACTATAAAAACCTGATTATACGGTTTGTATTCTTATGGTTCCCGAAAGAACGCAACGAACATGTACGGGAAGTTTTGTCGGAAACCGAAACTATAATAAAAAGTTACCTGATTGGCTTGCTCATTCAAATTACGTACATGACGGTACTGGTAGGTGGCACCTTATTTCTGGTAGGCATAAAGCACGCTTTACTTATTGGGGTACTATTCGCATTTCTAAATTTAATACCATACATCGGCGCTTTAATTGGGAATATTCTGGGCGTATTGTTAACGCTGGCTTCTTCGCAGGATTTATGGCCTATTTTTACCGTATTAATTACCATTGCCGGGGCTCAATTTCTGGATAATAATATTTTAATGCCGCGCATTGTGGGCTCAAAAGTTAGAATTAATGTACTGGCTACTTTAATAGGCGTTTTTACCGGTGGGGCTATAGCCGGAATAGCCGGTATGTTTTTGTCTTTGCCAATTATTGCTATATTAAAAGTTATATTCGACCGCACCGATAAAATGAATCAATGGGGAGTATTATTAGGTGATGAACGCCCCAGTGAAAGCCCGATGAGAGAGCCCCAACTCCGGGAGCAAAACGTAGAAATCAGAAAAAAACTGGAAGAAGAAAATGAAATAGAGCTGCCTAAAACTAGTTAAAATGTTAAAAGTTTTAAGTAATAGGTTTTACGTTGCTAGTGCCTGCCCTATAAGTTAAGTAAATGTTTTTTCTTTGGAGCTTTTTCAAGTCTCCAGATGGTGGTGCTAACTAGTTTGATATTTCAAGTTTACCTCCTAGCCGGCGGGACTCGTTTGGCTCTTTAGAGCAGTTTAGCGAACCTTGGCTCGTTACACTGCGCCATGCTGCTTTGCAGCACCAGAACGCTAAAAGGCCCTCAATAGCCAAACTGGTGGTGGTTGCTAGTAGCTCTGATATTGCTAGTAATAGAGGTAAATAGCACCGCCGCCTGGAGACTTGAAAAAGCTCCAAAGACAAACAGTCAATCTCAGAAACTTAAAAATAAAAGGTAAAAACCAGCTAAGTTTTAGGCTTCTTCTTTTTAGCGGCTGGAAATAGAATATTATTTAAAATAAGGCGATAACCTGGTGAGTTAGGATGAAGAGCCAAATCAGTAGGATCTTCGCCGGGCATGTGCTGATAATCTTCGGGGTCGTGGCCACCGTAAAAAGTCCAGGTACCTTTGGCTACGGTACCATGCATGTAGCGCACCTCATTGGCTACTTTGTTCTCGCCCATTATTACCACCTCCGATTTCACATATTGCTTTTTAAAAGCGGTGGTCTGCCCCATAAAACCTTTGATAATTTTTTCGTGATTTTGGGTGAGCATGGTCGGAATCTGGTCCCATTTAGCCGAAAAAGTAAACAGCGAGAAAAAATCGTTATCCTGATACACATTCCGCTCCCGGCGCTGGTTATCAATACTCGAAAATTCCCCGTCGTATGGACTGGACACAATGGTAAAATCTTTAAAAGCAAACGTTTTTGTAAAATCCAGTTTCTGCTGCGCTTGCGGGTCCACGCCATCACCATCAAATAGGGCATCTACCATATCTACTCCGTTAGCGGCCAGGGCAATATCATACGTATCAGTGGCCGAACACATCGCGAACATAAACCCACCTCCTGCCACAAAGGCTTTAATTTTTTGCACTACGGCCAGTTTCATTTGCGGTACTTTGGCAAAATTAAATCTTTTAGCCAATGCTTCGGATTCCTGCTTTTGCGCCTGAAACCAATCTTGGTTCCATTGCCACCGAACCGATTTTCCGTATTGCCCCGTAAAGTCTTCGTGGTGCAAGTGCAGCCAATCGTATTTTAATAATTTTTCTTCTAATACTTCTTCGTCGAAAAGTAAATCGTAAGGTATTTCGGCGTAGGTTAACACCAGCATAACGGCATCGTCCCAGGGTTGCTTTATTTTAGGTGAGTAAATGGCAATACGGGGCGCTTTTTCTAGTTTTATTACATCCATATTGGCATCCGGGGCAGCAATCTGGGCCACTATCTGGTTGTATTGGGCATCCGAAATTACTTCGTAAGAAACACCCCGCACCCGCAGTTCATTTTCCGTTTCTGGGGCGTGCTGGAAACCAAAACTACCGCCGCGGTAATTCAGAAGCCAGTCGGCTTCCTGCTCATGCTGTAAAACCCAGTAAGTAACGCCATACGCTTTCAGGTGGTCTTTCTGCGTGTCGTCCATGGCAACGAGTATTCGGGAGGCGAACGAGGGGAAACCCACCAACCAGAATATAAATAAAAGCAGCGTAAAACGTTTTATCATAGCAGTCAGCAACACGTTTGAATAAATATAAAAAATGCGGGTGGTTTCAGCAAGTTTCCGGGACACAAAAACTTAGTTCTTAAGCATTTGTAACGTAATTATACTGTTCAGGTCTAAAGAGAACCCAGAAAAAGAAATGAAAGAATTAAAAAAAGTGGCTCACTCCCAAGCAGTACTAAAATGAGAGTATGAAGCACTTGATTTTAAAAGTAAGTGAGGCAGGCTTGTTACATTTAAGATAGCGAACCTTGTATCTTTATTCAGGCGAGTAATAGCAATAAAGGCAGTAAGCTACAAACTCAATATCCTGAATTGGGAGTAAGTTTATAGTGTTTCGAGGTAAAACACTTTTACATTTTTAGTTGAGACAACAGAGGTTCTTACCGCTTTATGCACTAACTCATACCCGAATTTGCCCTAACCTGTAAGTATCCCTAAAAATCGGACAGTTTGAAAGGAGACAGAAAATGGATACTTTAAAACTGAAAAGATGAAAAAGACAAGGATTACCGAGAGTCAGATTATCAAATCGCTACAGGAAAATGAGTCGGGTCGGAAGACAGAAGACATTTGCCGGGAATTAGAAGTTAGCCGGTCTACCTTTTACCGGTGGAAGAGCCAATACGGAGGTATGGAAGCTTCGGATGTAAAGCGGCTCAAAGAGTTAGAAGAGGAGAATGCCCGGTTAAAGAAAATGTATGCCGATTTAAGCTTGGATCACTCTATCCTGAAGGAGGTCATCACAAAAAAAGGTTGGGGCTCTGGCAGCAAAAGCAGTTAACCGATGAAATCATCTCGGACTACGACTTACCCGTTGTCAGGGCCTGCCACTTAACTGGTCTGACCCGTTCTCAATTTTATTACAAGAGCTGTAAAGATGATTCCGAAGTGATCACTGCCTTGCAGGAGTTAGCTGCTGCTCATCCAGCTTATGGTTTTCGGAAGCTGTTAGCTTATCTGAAAAGAGCCGGTCAGCCGTGGAATCACAAACGGGTATACCGAGTTTATAAACTGTTAAAGTTCAACAAAAAAAGAAAAGGAAAACGTAGGCTACCAACCCGAGTAAAGCAACCATTGCTGCAACCGGTAGAGATTAACAGTAGCTGGAGCATGGATTTTATGAGTGATAGCTTAGCATCAGGTAATAAGTTTCGGACCTTGAATGTGCTAGATGATTGTAACCGGGAAGCACTGGTCATTGAAATAGCAACTTCAATTGCCGCCAAAAGAGTGATTCGCACCTTAGAGCAGCTGATTGACTGGCGCGGTAAGCCAACGGCCATCCGGGTAGATAATGGCCCGGAGTTTACTAGTGTTGATTTTACGAACTGGTGTAAAGAAAAAGAAATTAACATCCATTATATTCAGCCGGGTAAACCCATGCAGAATGGCTTTATCGAACGCTTTAACGGCAGTTATCGCCGGGAAATATTAGATGCTTATCTGTTTTTTGAACTGGCGGAAGTCCGGCAACTGACAGAAAATTGGCTAGAAGAATATAATACCCGTAGGCCGCATGAAGCTTTAGGAAATCTGACCCCAAACGAGTGGTTGCTGAAAAGCAGAAGTGGGAATATGGAAAACTCGCCCCAGCACACTCCTTCAGCGCAGCCAGTTTACCACATTCCTACTTCATAATAGTGGTAGTAAAAACAATGAGAATAGTCTCATCTACACTGTCCGAAAAATGGGGCACTTACAAACCATGTACCAGTTGCGGACTAAGTTTCAGATAGTCTTAGGAATCATTAAAATTTAAATAAACCCCGAATTATTACTATTCAGATAGTTATTTTAA